>CAVWAW010000005.1:0-203690 GCA_963753035.1 uncultured Acidobacteriota bacterium
TCCGACAGCAGATGCTCGACCACATCGAAGTTCGATTGCAGCAGGGCGCCATTGCCAATGTCGAACTGCTCCAGGTCAAACCCGATGATCCAGGTCTCCCCGCGGGGGTGGTCGACACCGTGCTGATGGTCGATGTGATGCACTACGTCAAGGATCGAGCCGGCTACGCGAGCAAACTCAGGCCGGCCTTGGCGCCGGGAGGCCGGATCGTCGTTATCGACTTCCGGTACGACGCCGAGGCCGAGCGCGAGTTCGCGCCGCATCCCGAACAACAGGTTCCGCGGGCGGCTCTGGACAAGGACATGATCGACGCCGGTTTCGCGGTGGTCGAGTCCTTCGATTTTCTGCCCGAGCAGTACTTCGTTGTCTACCGCGTGGCGGAGTGACCGGTGGCTGAAGGTAAGCCGCGCCGGGTCCTTTCCCTCTTCGATTCCACCAACCTGATCGTCGGTATCATCGTTGGGGCGGGGGATGTGTCGCCGCCCCGGAGGTCGCACGCGGGGTGGGATCGGGTTGGAGTCTGCTCGCGCTGTGGGCGGCTGGGGGTCTTCTTTCGCTGTGCGGCGCGGTGGGGTATGCAGAACTGGCCACCGCCTACCCCGAGCGCGGGTGGCGGATTTTTATGTCTATCTCACCCGGGCGTACGGCCGCTGGGCCGGACTCTTTCGGCTGGCTCCAAACCCTGGTTGTGAGACCCGGCGACATCGCAGTGATGGCGTATGTCTTCGCCACCTACGCCGAACCCATGGTGGGTCCCGGCTGGGGAGGTCACCCGTTGCTCGCTGCGATAGCGGTCGCGGGTCTCACGGCTGCTGACATGGCCGGGGTGCGCCTCGGAGTGCGGACCCAAAACCTGTTGACGGTGACGAAACTCGTCGGCGTGACGTTGGTCGTCGCCGTCGGCCGCATTTGCCCGTGGAGGTCCGGTTGTCGAGCAGGGGCCCGCGTTGACAGCAGCCCCATTGCCACTCGCGGTCGCCCTGATCTTGGTGCTCTTCTCATACGGTGGGTGGAACGAGATGGTCTTTGTCGCGGCCGAGGTCCGGGACCCGCGGCGGAACATCGTTCGGGCCATGCTGTTGGGGATGGCGGTGGTCACTGTGATCTACCTCGCCGTCAATACCGCCTTCTTGTATGTTCTCGGCCACCCAGGTCTGGCGGCATCGGAAGCGGTGGCCGCCGAAACGGTGGCGTCGGTCTTCCCCTCCCTGGCCGGCGGCTTTGTCGGATGTCTGATTTGTATTTGCGCTCTCGGCGCCGTCAACGGATTGATCTTCGCCGGATCGCGGATCGCTTACGCCGTCGGCCGAGACCACCGTCTCTTCGGCTCGCTCGGTCGCTGGTCGGACCGAACCGGCACGCCAGTCAGAGCCCTCGCGCTCCAGGGCGTGCTCGCGGTCGGGTTGATTCTTGCCCTCGGGTCATTCATCGACACCGTCATGTACACCGCCGCCGCGGTCTACCTCTTCTATCTCGCGACCAGTGCTGCGGTGGTGGTGCTGCGGTTCCGCGACCCGCAGACCGAACGGCCCTATCGCGCCACCGGGTTCCCGGTGACCACGGTGGTTTTCTGTCTGGTCTGCGTCTTTCTGATCGTGGCGGCGGTGGACTACCGGCCGATCATGGCGGCGGCATCATTGGCGGTGATTATGCTCGGTGTGCCTGCCTATTGGCTGAGCGAGCGGATTCGGTTGCGGATACGGCCTCGGCTGCGGCACCCGCAGTACCGGCCTTCTGGTCCGCTGTGATGCCATGGCGTCCCAGCGTCCCAGCGTCACACCATCGGCGTGGTCGCGCGTTGGTGATGGGAGGGCTGCGACCCCGCCGATGGTACGCCGACGGCCTGCTTCGGAGCCGGGAGAGCCAGGACCGCAGCGCGCACCCCGAGGGAGCCCGGTAGCGCCATTGTGCGCAGCGCGCCCGGCGCCGGATGGTGGTTCCGGCACAATGGCGTACCCGGCACCCCGTTGGGGCGAGTTTCCGCTTGCCCTTGTCGGCTTGGTCACGGATCCACACCAGGTTGGGCGGACTTGTCGGGTGGGCTTCCTGCCTCCCCGTCCGAGATTGAAGGTGGCTGGGCGTCACGGGAGAGTGCGATGGAGGTTGGGACCGGCGGGATTCCGGCTGTCACCGCGGTCTCGGACCATGTTCTCCGTCGGCCCCTGCCTTCTGGGCCTCTGTTCCGGAACTGCCCTCAGCCCCGGCCTTCTGGTCCGCTGTGGCGCCATGGCGTCCCAGTCGGCCCCAGCGTCGGACCATCGGCGTGGTCGCTCTGGGTAGACTGGAAGGGCTGCGACCCCGCCGATGGCGCGCCGACGGCCTGCCTCGTAGCCGGGAGAGCAGGACGCATCGCGCACCCCGAGGGAGCCCGGTAGCGCCATTGTGCGCATCGCGTCGCGGTGCCGGGAGTTCGTTCCGGCACAATCGCGTGCCCGGCACGCCGTTGGGCGCGGTTTTCCGCTTGCCCTGGTCGGCTTCGGTCGCGGATCCACACCAGGTTGGGCGGGCATTGTGGGGTGGGCTTCCAGCCTGGCCGTCAGAGATGTTGAAGTCGGTTGGGCGTTTCCGAGAGAGTGCGGGGAGGTTGGGACCGGCCAGAGATGCCGGCTGTCACCGCGGTCTTGGACGATGTGCTCCGTCAGCACCGGCCTTCTGGGCACTCTCCGGAACCTGCCCTCAGCACCGGCCTTCTGGGCCGCTGTGACGCCAATGCGTCCCGGCGGCCCAGCGTCGCACCATCGGCGTGGTCGCTCGTGAGTTGATTGGGAGGGCTGCGACCACGCCGATGGCACGCCGGCGGCCTGCCTCGTAGCCGGGAGAGCTGACCACATCGCGCTTCCCGAGGGAGCCCGGTAGCGCCATTGTGCGAAGCGCGTCGCGGCTCCGGATGGTGGTTCCAGCACAATGACGTACCCGGCACCCCGATGGAGCGGGGTTTTCGGTTGCTCTGGTCGGCTTCGGTCGCGGATCCACACCAGGTTGGGCGGGCATTGTGGGGTGGGCTTCCAGCCTGCCGGGTGCAGAGATGTTGAAGTCGGTTGGGCGTTTCCGAGAGAGTGCGGGGAGGTTGGGGACCGGCGGGATTGCCGGCTGTCACCGCGGTCTTGGACGATGTGCTCCGTCGGCCCCGGCCTTCTGGGCCGCTGTGACGCCAATGCGTCCCGGCGGCCCAGCGTCGGGGCATCGGCGTGGTCGCTCGTGGGTTGATTGGAAGGGCTGCGACCACGCCGATGGCACGCCGGCGGCCTGCCTGGTAGCCCGGGAGAGCAGACCGCATCGCGCTCCCCGAGGGAGCCCGGTAGCGCCATTGTGCGCAGCGCGTCGCGGCTCCGGATGGTGGTTCCAGCACAATGACGTACCCGGCACCCCGATGGAGCGGGGTTTTGGGTTGCTCTGGTCGGCTTCGGTCGCGGATCCACCGCCAGGGTTGGGCGGGCATTGTGGGGTGGGCTTCCAGCCTGCCCGTCAGAGATGTTGAAGTCGGTTGGGCGTTTCCGAGAGAGTGCGGGGAGGTTGGGACCAGCAGGTTGCCGGCTGTCACCGCGGTCTTGGACGATGTGCTCCGTCGGCCCCGGCCTTCTGGGCCGCTGTGACGCCAATGGCGTCCCGGCGGCCCAGGCGCTCGCACCATCGGCGTGGTCGCTCGTGGGTTGATTGGAAGGGCTGCGACCACGCCGATGGCACGCCGGCGGCCTGCCTCGTAGCCGGGAGAGCAGACCGCATCGCGCTCCCCGAGGGAGCCCGGTAGCGCCATTGTGCGCAGCGCGTCGCGGCGCCGGATGGTGGTTCCGGCACAATGACGTACCCGGCACCCCGTTGGGCGCGGTTTTCCGCTTGCCCTTGTCGGCTTCGGTCACGGATCCACACCAGGTTGGGCGGACATTGCGGGGTGGGCTTCCAGCCTGCCCGTCAGAGATGTTGAAGTCGGTTGGGCGTTTCCGAGAGAGTGCGGGGAGGTTGGGACCGGCGGGATTCCCGGTAGTCACCGCGGTCTTGGACGATGTGCTCCGTCAGCCCCGGCCTTCTGGGCCGCTGTGACGCCAATGCGTCCCGGCGGACCAGCGTCGCACCATCGGCGTGGTCACTCGTGGGTTGATTGGGAGGGCTGCGACCACGCCGATGGCACGCCGGCGGCCTGCCTCGTAGCCGGGAGCAGACCGCATCGCGCTCCCCGAGGGAGCCCGGTAGCGCCATTGTGCGCAGCGCGTCGCGGCGCCGGTTGGTGGCTCCAGCACAATGACGTACCCGGCACCCCGTTGGGGCGAGGTTTTCCGCTTGCCCTTGTCGGCTTCGGTCGCGGATCCACACCAGGTTGGGCGGGCATTGTGGGGTGGGCTTCCAGCCTGCCCGTCAGAGATGTTGAAGTCGGTTGGGCGTTTCCGAGAGAGTGCGGGGAGGTTGGGACCGGCGGGATTGCCGGCTGTCACCGCGGTCTTGGACGATGTGCTCCGTCGGCCCCGGCCTTCTGGGCCGCTGTGACCCAATGCGTCCCGGCGGCCCAGCGTCGCCATCGGCGTGGTCCTCGTGAGTTGATTGGGAGGGCTGCGACCACGCCGATGGCACGCCGGCGGCCTGCCTCGTAGCCGGAGCAGCAGATCGCATCGCGCTTCCGGGGGAGCCCGGTAGCGCCATTGTGCGCAGCGCGTCGCGGCGCCGGAAGGTGGTTCAGCACAATGACGTACCCGGCACCCCGATGGGGCGCGGTTTTCCGCTAGCCCTTGTCGGCTTCGGTCACGGATCCACACCAGGTTGGGCGGACATTGTGGGGTGGGCTTCCAGCCTGCCGCATAGATGCGAAGTCGGTTGGGCGTTTCCGAGAGAGTGCGAGAGGTTGGAGCGCGGATTCCCGGTAGTCACCGCGGTCTTGGACGATGTGCTCCGTCAGCACCGGCCTTCTGGGCCGCTGTGACGCCAATGCGTCCCGGCGGACCAGCGTCGCACCATCGGCGTGGTCACTCGTGGGTTGATTGGAAGGGCTGCGACCACGCCGATGGCACGCCGGCGGCCTGCCTCGTACGCCGGGAGCGCAGACCGCATCGCGCTCCCCGAGGGAGCCCGGTAGCGCCATTGTGCGCAGCGCGTCGCGGCGCCGGTTGGTGGCTCCAGCACAATGACGTACCCGGACCCCCGATGGGGCGCGGTCTTCCGCTTGCCCTTGTCGGCTTCGGTCACGGATCCACACCAGGTTGGGCGGACATTGTGGGGTGGGCTTCCAGCCTGCCCGTCAGAGATGTTGAAGTCGGTTGGGCGTTTCCGAGAGAGTGCGGGGAGGTTGGGACCGGCGGGATTCCCGGTCGTCACCGCGGTCTTGGACGATGTGCTCCGTCAGCCCCGGCCTTCTGGTCCGCTGTGACGCCAATGCGTCCCGGCGGACCAGCGTCGCACCATCGGCGTGGTCGCTCGTGGGTTGATTGGAAGGGCTGCGACCACGCCGATGGCACGCCGGCGGCCTGCCTCGTAGCCGGGAGAGCAGACCGCATCGCGCTCCCCGAGGGAGCCCGGTAGCGCCATTGTGCGCAGCGCGTCGCGGCGCCGGTTGGTGGCTCCAGCACAATGACGTACCCGGCACCCCGTTGGGGCGAGGTTTTCCGCTTGCCCTTGTCGGCTTCGGTCACGGTGTCGGATATTGCCGCGGTCCCGGTCGCTGTCTTCTGCCCCTGACGCTGAATCCTGCCGCTGTCCCGGCCGCTGCCCCGGCCGCTGCCGCTGATGCATCGTTCGTCGGGATCGGGATCGGGATCGGGATCGGGAGCGGAGGGGGAGCGGGACGGGGAACGGAAACGGACGCGGACTCGGGATCAGAATCGCTGCGCACGTATAATCTCCCGGGTCTGGAGGCTCGATGCGTTTTCTGGTTGCTGGTTTCGTGCTCGTCGCGATTCTGTTCTCCTTTTCGGCGGCATCGGCCGAACGCCCGATCCTGGTTCGGGTCGAGGTCGGCGACCGCGCCGAAGCGCGCGAGGTGGGGGAGATCCTCAACCTCGACGAGAAGACACGCGGGACTACGCTCTACGGCTGGGGAACGGTCAAAGAGATCGAGGCGGTCGAGAAACTCGGCTATGTGGTCGAGGTGGTGCCCCCCGAGCCCAGGGACCCCGATGCCCTGACCATGTGCAGCGAGCCGTTCGCGGCTCCGTTCCCCTTTAACTGCTATCCGACCTGGTCTCAGTTCGAGACCATGCTCAGTTACTACGCGGCGACCTATCCCGGCATCGTGCGGATGGTCAACCTCGGGATGTCGGGTCAGGGAGATCACGAACTCTGGGCGCTCAAGATCTCGGACAACCCCGACGTCGAGGAGAACGAACCCGAGGTGCTCTACACCGGGACCATGCACGGCGATGAACTCGTCTGCTACGGCACAAACGTCCACCTGATCGATCACATCCTGGCCAACTACGGCAGCGATCCCCAGATCACCCGGTTGGTCGACGAAACGGTGCTCTGGTTCAACCCCCTGTCAAACCCGGACGGAACCTTTGGTGGAGGCGACAGCACCGTCTCAGGCGCGGGCCGATACCTGCCGGCATCCGGTGTCGATCCCAATCGGAGTTTCCCCGACCCGAGCGTGCCCGAGGATCCGACGAGTGCCGGTTGGCCGGCCGAGGTTCAGGTGATGATCGACTTCGCTGCAGCCGAGCACCTCACCCTTGCGGCCAACTGCCACGGAGGCGCCGAACTCTTCAACTATCCCTGGGATATGTGGACCGTGCGCACCCCGGATGACGGCTGGTGGATCGATGCCGGAATCGCCTATGCAACCTCGGCTCAGAGTGCGAGTCCTGCCGGTTATTTCACCGACAACGGAAGCGGGTTCGACATGCCTGGTGTCACCAATGGCGCCAACTGGTATGTGACCACGGCAACCGGCAGGACTTCATGAACTGGTACCACGGTTGTCGCGAGGTCACCCTCGAATTGTCGGGGGACAAACTGCTCGATGCACACCTTCTCGACGGTCATTTCGAATACAACCGGCAGTCTCTTCTCGATTATTTTGATCTCGCCTTAACCGGGATTCGCGGCGTCGTCACGGATGCAATCACGGCGCGCCGGTGGCGGCCGAGATCCGGGTCGTCGGCCACGATATCGAGAGCCAGCGAAGCTGGGTCGAACCGACCCGGACGTCGGCGACTACCACCGGCTCATTGAGGCCGGGACCTATGATCTGCTCGTCAGCGCTCCCGGATACGAGCCCGCGACGGTGAACGGGGTCGTGGTACGGCGGGCTCCGACGCCACCATCCAGGATGTCGCGCTCACGCCGCTGCCGCGCTACACGGTGACCGGCATCGTGACCGATGCGGCGACCGCGGCGGCCGTTCCGGGAGCCACCGTTTCGTTGGTCGGAACCACGATCGCGCCCGCGATCACCGGTTCCACCGGCGGCTACACCATCGCCGATGTCTGGGAAGGGACCTACACCTTCCGCGTCGAGGCGCCGGGCTATGGCGTCCTGGAGACCGATCTCGCAGTAGGTCCCGGCAGTACACCCACGACTTCGGCTTGACGGTGGTGGTCACCTTCTACGCGGCGGATTTCGAAACCGGCGACGGCGGTCTGACTCCGTCGCAGGGCTGGGCCTGGGGAGCGACACCACGGCCGGCGCCACATTCCCCAACAAAAGTCTGGGGCACCGCCCTAGACGGAAACTACACCAACAGCGTTCAGTGGACCCTGACGACGCAGTCCATCAGCCTGCCCACGGCCGCAGGCGCGGAGCTGCGCTTCTGGCAGTGGTATGAGATTGAAGACAGCTACGACGGCGGCAACATCAAGGTTGCCGTGGATGGCGGGTCATTCGCCCTGGTGACCCCGGACCCCAACTACAACGACCAGACCATCACGGCATTCGGCGATACCCCGGGTTTCACCGGCAGCGCGGGCTGGCACGAGATCGTCGTCGATCTGACGCCTTTTCCGGACACACGGTGGAGATCCGATGGACCCTCGGGACTGATAGCAGCCGGATCCGCCGCGGTTGGTACCTCGATGACATGACCATCATCGCCTGGGGTGGTGATGTCCAGCCACCGTTCTTCCGCGATGGCTTCGAGTCGGGCGACACCGGTGGGTGGTCGGCAGTGGCGCCCTAGCGGTGTACATCCCTCCGCGTAGGGTCCTGCCGGTTCGGGTAGAATGAATCAACGTGGGGCTTCCCTGAAAATCACCATCCGCCTGGCCGTGATCGCAATTTCGGTGATTCTCTCCTCCGCCGCTGTCGCTCAGGAGGCGAAGGCGGAACCCGATGCTCCCGTGGAGCGCACCCTCGAGTGGTCGCTCGGTCTCGGAGTGGCCTCAACGCCGCGGCCGTACGTGGGCGCCGAGAACGCAATCCTGCCGATCCCACTGGTCGACATCACCTACAAGGGGCTCTATGTCCAGGGCATCCAGGCCGGGTACTGGTTCATCGACAACAAGAAACTCGATTTTGGCATTCGTTCCGAAATCGTCTTCGAAAGTCTCGACCCCGATGATTCGCCCTTTCTTGAAGGGATGGACGAGCGTCTGCCATCCATTCAGGGTGGATTGGTCTTTGCCTGGAAACCCGGCAAGTTCCGATTGACGACTGCGGTGAACACCGATCTCATGAATCGATCGAACGGGCAGCAGGCATCGGTTCGATTCTCGAGAATGTGGCAGTTTCACGGTCGCGCCGTGGGGATCATGCCGTCGATCGGGGTGGTCTGGCAGAGCAGCAATTTCATCAACTACTACTACGGCGTCACCCCGGAGGAGGCGCTCCCGGGCCGCCCGCCTTTCAGCGGTCACTCGGCCGTCAACTTCCGGACCTCGTTGCTTGGGTATCTCTTCGTGAGTCACCGGATCCGGTTCCTCGCGTATGTCGAGGTCCAGCGGCTCGACAACGAGATCTACGAGAGCCCCATCGTGGAGGATCGGCGGAGCATCCTCGGGCTCTTCGGCATGACCGTTCGGTTCGGAAAACTCTAGCGCAGCCGTCATCCCTTGGCCTCCACCATCTCCTTGTGCGCCTTGATCAGAGTCTCCACGACCGCCGGGTCGGCGAGGGTGGTGACGTTGCCCATGTCCTCGTATTCGCCGGCGGCGATGTTGCGCAGGATCCGGCGCATGATCTTGCCCGACCGGGTTTTCGGCAGACCTGGGACAACCAGGATCTGATCAGGGGTGGCGATGGGGCCGATGACGTGGCGGACCTGCTCCTTGAGCGCGCCGAGGAGCTCCTTCGGTCTGGTGACCTCGACATCGTAGTTGAGGAAGACATAGGCGAAGATCCCCTGGCCCTTGATCTCGTGCGGGTAGCCCACCACCGCGGCCTCGGCGACGGCCTCGTGTTCGACCAGGGCGCTCTCGATCTCGGCGGTGCCCAGGCGGTGGCCGGCGACGTTGATGACGTCATCGACCCGGCCGGTGATCCAGTAGTAGCCGTCTGAGTCTCGACGGCACCCGTCGCCGGTGAAGTAGAGCCCGGGGAAACGGGTGAAGTAGGTCTCGTGGAAGCGCTCGTGGTCGCCCCAAACGGTCCGCGCCTGGCCCGGCCAGGTGCGCTCGAGACAGAGGTTGCCGGTGACCTCGTCGCCTTCCTTGGGGTTCCCCTCGTCATCGACGACCACGGGTTTGATGCCGAAGAAGGGGAGGGTGGCCGAACCGGGTTTGAGCGGGTGTGACCCCGGGCAGCGGGGTCATGAGAATCCCCCCGGTCTCGGTCTGCCACCAGGTGTCGACGATGGCGCACGTTCCCGTTGCCGACGACATCGTGGTACCAGCGCCAGGTGTCGGGATTGATGGGTTCGCCGACGGTGCCGAGCACCCGCAGGCTCTCGCGCGAGTGTTTGGTGACCCAGTCGTTGCCCGAGCAGACGATGGCGCGCAGCGCGGTGGGCGCGGTGTAGAAGATGTTGACGCCGAGATCGTCCACGACCTGCCAGTAGCGATCGGGTTCTGGATAGGTGGGCAGCGACTCGAACATCACCGTCGTCGCGCCGTTGGCCAACGGGCCGTAGATGATGTAGCTGTGGCCGGTGATCCAACCGATGTCGGCGGCGCAGAAGTAGATGTCGCCGGGGTGGTAGTCGAAGACGAGTTCGTGGGTCATGGCCGCGTAGACCATGTAGCCGCCGGTGGTGTGGAGCACGCCCTTGGGTTTGCCGGTGGAGCCCGAGGTGTAGAGGATGAAGAGCGGGTCTTCCGATCCCATCCACTCGAAGGTGCAGGTCGAGCGCTGTTTCCGGCACTCCCGTCGAGCCAGAAATCGCGGCCGGATTTCATGGCCACGTCCTTGTCGGTGCGGCGCGCCACGAGAACGGTCTCCACGACATCGAGGCCGTCCACGGCCCGGTCGACGGTCTCCTTGAGGCGCAGCCGCCGGCCGCCGCGGAGGCCTTCGTTGGCGGTGACGACAACCTTGGCGCCGGCGTCGAGGATCCGGTCGCGGATGGATTCGGCCGAGAAGCCGCCGAAGATGATGGAGTGGACCGCGCCGATCCGGGCGCACGCCAGCATGGTGTAGGCGAGCTCGGGGATCATGGGCATGTAGAGGCAGATCCGGTCGCCGCGGCGCACGCCGTGGTAACGCAGGACGTTCGCCACCCGGCTGACCTCGTGTTTGAGCTTGCGGTAGGTGATGTGCTCGTACTCGCCGGGTTCGTCCTTGACCCAGATGATGGCGTCCTGGTCGCCGCGGTTGGAAAGGTGGCGATCGACGCAGTTGTAGCAGGCGTTGAGCCGGCCGCCGAGGTACCAGCCGAAGTCGACGTTGTCGTAGTCGTGGTCGAAGACCTCGTTGTACGGGTGGAACCAGTCGATACGTTCCGCCTGTTTGCCCCAGAAGGTCTCCGGATCATCGAGGGAGAGCCGGTAGAGCCGCTCGTACTCCGCCATGGAGTTGATGTGGGCCTTCTCGACGATGTGCGGTTTGGGCGGATAGATCTGGCTGGAGTCGGTCATGGGGCTCCCTGTGAATCAAGCGAACGAAGGAACCTGTCACAGGGCAATCGAACCTCAGGGTCGGCGTCGCGCCATTTCCGGGTCGTATCCCTGTGCCTTGGCGGTTCTATTCGGGGAGATCCCGTTCGGCGTTCGCCAGCTGCTGGAGCGCCAATTCGTAGACCTCGTCCTCGTCCTCGGGCGCGGGCCGGGTCTGCCAGCGAACGAGGTAGACCGGCTCGGGCTTGAGACGGTTGCGGAGTTCGGTCTCCACGGTGGCGGGATCGGGAGCCGGCGCCCACCGGCGTTGCAGGCTCGCGAAATACCACCGGATCCGGATCGGGCTGGAACTCATCGGGCCCGGGTCTCACCATAGCGGTGACCAGATCCGGTTCGAGCCACTGGCCGACCAAGGTCTCGAGGAGGCGCCACAGGCTCACCGGCGGACGTTCGATGAAGGTCTCGCCCTCGACAAAGCCCTCGAACTCGATCGATCGGTCCGTCCAGGGTGATGGTCAGTCGCCCCTGAAACGTGTCGAAGACCAGGCGCGAAAGCTCGTTGAGCGAGTAGGCCTGGCCGGTGTCGATGAGGAGGACCTCGGCGACCCTCTCCATGGTCGGTTTGAGCTCCCTGACCAGATCGTCCTCGCGATCGGTCAGTGGGCCGGACTCCTCGGCATGGATGTCGAAGACGTGGGAGATAGCACGGGACGGCGCGTTCCGGGGCTTCGTCGAGATAGGCGTAGAGCGCGGTTGCGGCCTCGAGGTAGGCGGAGACCTCCTTCGACCATGTCCGTCAGGGACGCATCGAACATGGCCCGTTGTTGCCGGGTGGCCTGGCCGGCCCCGGTCGGGATGGAGCTGGAGTTCTCGAACTCTGCCGGTCTCGTCATATAGCGCGCCGAGGCCCTCGTTGCCGAGCAGCCGTTCGATCGGGCGGAACGAGTCGAGCAGCGCGCTGTGGATCCCACGACGGGGCTGCCGTCGTGGCGTTCGATGGTGCTGCGGTCGGCGATGGCGCCGAGATCGGCAAAACTCCGGCTCCACCGGTCCCAGCCCGAGGCGAGATCGGTGCGGGCCTCGTCCGTCCGCTCCTCGACGGCCGGGTTGTCGCCCGCCGAAGACGGTCGAGGCGATATCGCGGATCGCGGTCACGACGATGGCCTGGCCCGGCGCGAAAAGGATGTGGAGGTGGTCCCGCACCGGCTCCTCATAGCAGGCCAACAGGGGCAGGCAGAGGGCGACGGATGCGAGGGTTCGGTGCGGTACTCAGTCTGATCCTCGATCGGGGACCACTCGGCTCCATGCCGAGGTGTCGCCGGATTCGAAGCCGTCGTCGAAGAGTGGGAGATCGAACGACCAGAGCTCGTGTCCGTGGGTCAGATCCATGGCGGTGAAGAAGATTCGGTGGCCGGCTTGGACCAGATCTCCCGGATCCGAAGAGTTGAGTCCCGGGACCAGGTCGAAGATCGTCGGTCCGCGCCGAGATCCGTCGGTGGAGACCAGCTCTCTGCCGAAGCCATCGACCTGCGCGTCGAAGAACAGGCGATCTCCGTGGACCACGGTGCTCGTTTCGAAGCTCGGGAACCGCGGATCCCCCAGGCCCCTCGACGAGTTCGAACGCCATGGCGGTGCCGCCCGGAGTCCCGTCGGTCAACCACAGCTCCCAACCGTGAACGCCGTCGGTGTGCCAGAAGGCGAGGCGGTGATCAAACGAGGTGAGGCCCGTCGGCATGTACGACTCGGGTCCCGGGATAGACATCGGCCGTCATGGAGGTCCCGTTCGACCGTGCCGTCCGAACTCCAGACCTCCGGATCCGTGGACGCCGTCGTTGGCGGTGAAGAAGAGTCGGTCCTGGTGACGCGTGAGTTGGAAGGGCATCGATCCCTGGTCTCCCGGAAGGATGTCCGTGACCAATTCGGTGCCCGCCTCCGTCCCGTCGGATCGCCGGAGCTCGCTCCCATGCTGCGGAGTCCAGGCATCGAAGTAGACCGTTGAGCCCACCACCGTCAGATAGCGGGGCGACGAATCGTCGGGGCCGGGAACGATATCGGCGACCCGACTCGTCCCTGCCTGCGTTCCATCCGAGCGCCAGAGCTCCTTCCCGGTCCCCGGTTCGTCCGCGGCGAAGTAGAGGGTTTCGCCGACGGCGACGATGTTGCTCCGGATGTCGATTTGTGCCACCTCCTGGGTCCCATCCACCGTGCCGTCACTCTTCCAGAGGCCTTCGGTCCCCGATCCGTCCGTTGCGTGGAAGAACGCAACGTCGTTGATGACGACGGCATAATCCGGGCTGGAGGCGGCCCGGATCGGTGCGAGTTGGGCGGTGCCGAGCGCGGTCCCGTCCGAGATCCAAAGCCCGTCCTCGTTGAGCTCGTTCGTCGGCCGAGAAGAGGACGCGGTCGCCGAGCATGGCGAAGGGCTAGGGCCACGAATAGGCCGTTCCGGCTGCGATGTCCCGGGTCAGACGGGTCCCGGCGGCGGTGCCGTCGGAGAACCACAGCTCTCTCCCGTGGGTTTCGGTTGTGGCGATACAAAAGACAGCAGCATCTCCCCCGAGACAGCCCGTGGGGGTTGACGAAAGAGGATGAATAGAGTCATGGACGAGTTCGGTTCCGGAAGCGGTGCCGTCCGATCGCCAGAGCTCGGATCCGGCGTCATCGAAGGCGGAAAAATACAGCTCGTCGTCCACGACGATCATCGACCATGGACTGGAGGAATCAGGCCCGGTCCGGATGTCGGCGGTCAGGATGGTCCCGGTTTCGGTTCCGTCGGTCACCCAGAGCTCGTCACCGTGGACGCCGTCGTCGGCATCGAAGTAGAGCTTGCCGCCCATCTCGACCGACGAGAAGATGTCCGAATGGGGTGGTCCCGGGTTGATGTCCTTGACCATGGAAGTGCCCGGTTCCGTGCCGTCGGTGAGCCAGAGTTCTCTGCCGGTCGCGTCCTGGTGGAGGGTGAAGGCGAGTTCGCACCCGAAGGGCGAGAGAAGAAACGGGGAGTTTGGCGCGGTCCCGGGAGTCAGATCGGCCACGATGTCGGTGCCAGCTTCGGTACCGTCCGAACGCCAGATTTCCCGGCCGGAGGCGCCGTCGTCCGCAATGAAGAAGAGGGTGGAGCAGACGGGAGTGAAAAAGCCCGGCTCGGAGCTTTCGGGTCCCGGCCAGATCTCCTTGACCCGCCAGGTGCCGGCATCGGTGCCGTCGGAGCGCCACAGTTCACGATCGCTCGGTGGCGACTCGGCGGCGAAGAACACGATGTCGTCCATCACGACCAGCCCGAATGGCCTTGACCATCCCGGGCCCGGAACGATGTCCTTGACGCGCCAGGTTCCGGATTCGGTTCCATCGGTTCGCCAGAGTTCGGCGCCGGCGATGGGATCGACGCCGGTAAAAAAGACCTCGGTGGAAGAGGCGGCGATCTGGTCGTCGTGAATCGGCGGTGCTGCGGGGATTTTGATGGTTCCCTCGGTGGTGCCGTCGGTTCGCCAGAGTTCCCGGTCGAGTGCGCCGTTGGACGCGATGAAGTAGGCCTCACCGCCCATCAATACGAACTGTCGGGGACCCGAACCGGGGAACCCCGGTCTGAGATCGGCAAGCAGGCGGGTGCCGTCGCCGTCGCTGATCCAGAGTTCCTGGCCGTGAACCCCGTCGGTGGCCTGGAAGAGGAGGGTGCCGTCGAACTCGATGAGTGATTGCGGCTCTGAGTTGGACCATCCACCGTTGATGTCGAGTGCCAGCCCGGTGCCACCGGTGGTGGTGTCGCTCACGAAGAGTTCGGTGCCGAGATCGATTCGTCGTCCGGAGAAGAAGACCGACGACCCGACCTGGGTGAGGAACATCGGCCCAAGCCCCGCATAGGCCAGGACGCCGGGATCGATGTCGGCGACCATTCGCGGCTCGTCAGCTCCAATCGAACCGGCACCGAGGAGGAGCATCAACGTGACGGCGAATATGCGGGTTCGGCTGACGGGACACCTCCGAGAGGAATGAGGCCATGGTAGCAGCAGAACTCGATTCACGGTTCCGAAGGCGGCTTGGCAAGGTGCGCCCGCTGCTCTATCTTGTGGATCATAGCGCCGGAGACGTAACGAGGATTTGATCCATGAACTGGAGTTTGCCGTGAAACGTGTGTTGTTCATCCTGGTACCGCTTCTTCTGATGGTTTCGGCGGTCGGCTCCTCCGATGGCCGGTGCATCCAACAGACCCGATACTGGGGAGGCGACGGCCCCGCGGAGCACCTCGTGGTGATCGACGGCTATGCCTTTTTCGGCGGCTATACCCTCCGTGTCGCGGATCTCGCCGATCCGGCTGATCCCAAAGTAGTGCACGAAGTGCGGCTCGATGATTACGCCATCGATGTCGAGGCGAAGGACAACCGGATATTCGTGACAGATTTCAGCGACAAGGTCACGGTGATCGACGCCGGCGTTCCCTACCAGGCGAGCATCGAGGGTCGGTACTGGGTTGAAGAACCGGGATGGAAGCTGCACGAACTTGCGATTCATGGTGATCGGGGCGTGGTGATCGGTCAGACGTATTCGGCCGGGGTGGAGTCCAGGCTCTACACCCTCGATCTCTCCGGCGCCGACCCGAGGCCGGTGGCCCTGGGTTGGGTGACCATCACCGGGGCGGTCGAGGCGCTCGCCCTCGGTAGCGGAGTGGCGGTTGCAGCAACGAGCGAGAACCGGTTGTTCTTCATCGATACCAGCGATCCGACGGCGCCGGTGATCGCCGCCGAGTTCAACGCCGCCGATTGGCTTGTCTCCGGCGAGGTCAGGTATCTCGAGGCAAGTGGAAACCTGCTGGCCATTTCTGACAGCGAGGGACGGGTGAACCTGGTTGATACCTCCATCGCGAGCGATCCGCAGTACCTGTCGTTGATCCAGAATCTCGACATCGGTGTCGCCACCGTGGTGTTCGAGGGGTCCACGCTTCACGCCGTCGGTTCGACCTGCACCCAGCTCGGCGTCTGCGGCGGCTATGCGCTCGTCAACATCCTGGCGCCGCGGTCGCCCAACGTGGTCGGGCGCGTCGATGGCCCCAAGATGATGAGCCCGGCGCCGCACTCCGGACACGTGGTGGCGGCGGCGCTCGAGGCCGGGTTGCGGGTCGTCGATCTGCAGGGTTTGACGAATCCGGCCGTGCTCGATGTGGTTCTACCGGCGCGAGAGGCGGGAGCCATCGCCAGCGCCGACAGGTTCGCCCACGTGGTCGATGTCACCAGCCTGGCCGACCCGGCCGATCCCGATCGCAACACCCTGAAGGTTCTGGAACGCTCGCCCGACGGCGGTCTCTCAGAGACCGCGTCCTATGGCCCTGAGGGGGCGATCTGGGCGTTGGCGGCCACCGGAAATTACGCCGCGGCTGCGATCTACAACGAGGCAACGGAGTTTCACTCGGTGGAGGTCATCGATGTCGCCGATCCGACGACGCCCGTCATCGGGACTCGTCTTGGTGCGAGGGTCTCGGTGGC
The DNA here is from genome assembly GCA_963753035.1 of uncultured Acidobacteriota bacterium. GTDB lineage: Bacteria > Acidobacteriota > Thermoanaerobaculia > Thermoanaerobaculales > Sulfomarinibacteraceae > JAHECW01. Next base: position 16,382 of record CAVWAW010000005.1, read on the forward strand.
ATACGACACCGATGTCGCCCATCTGAGGATGCACGACGACAGGCTCTATCTGAGCCTCGAGGATTCCAACACGATCTTGATCCACGATGTCTCCCCGGGCGGGGTGGCGAGGCAGGTCGGCACCGTTTCCCCGGGGGCGGAGCTGGTTCACTTCGCCATCTCGTCGAGGGATGTGATGGCGGTGGCGGTACGCGACGGCGACACCGGTTGGATCGAGATCGTCGATATGCGCGTTCCCTCGTCGCCGATCGTCGCGGCGGTCTTCGATCTTCCCGAGCCCGCCGATGTGGCGCTGACGGTCGAAGCCGAGGGCTCTCGGGTGGCCGTTCTCTGTCGAGATTTCGATGGTTTTTCAGGTGCGTACAACTATTCGATTCTCCTTGATGTCTCGAATCCCTCCCACCCGGCTCTGACCATCGATCTTCTCACCGGTGGTGATTGGATCGCGATCACCTCGGGTGTGCTGCACACCATCGGCCCCAGCGCTTCGCCGTTCCCGCCTCAGCACTATGCGACGGATGTGACCCGCGCTCCGGAATCGAATCGGGTGGACAGCCTCGGATACCTCCAGATCAACCGCGATCGGGTGGCTGCCGACGGGCCGTACTTCTGTCTCAGCCGGAATCGTCTCGAGGTCCACCGCTATGGGACCTGTGGGCCCCTTGCCGCGCGAATCCGCCCGGTCGCGGTCGTCGAGTGATCTTCGGCCGTCGTCACCAGTAGTTCCGGCTGACGATGGACTTCAAGTCCGCCGTGGGCACCGTCACATCGATGGGTCCCATTGAGTAGGGTGCGATCTCGTACGCGTCCCAGTGGAAGAGGATGCCTTCGGCGGTGATGCCGAGATTGTCGGGCAGGGTGAAGCCCTCCTCGGGGAACCAGAAACCCGCCGCCTCGAGATCGTCGTCGGGTCCGAGTCGCTGATCGACGCGGAAGTTGTCGTTCGGCGAGCGAGGTCAGGGCGTCGATGTCGGTGGTCAGATCCTCGACGCCGAGGAGCTGACCGCTTTCGACATCGAAGGAGACGAGCCTGCGACGCGTGTTGGGGTGGGCGCCTCCGGTATAGGCGAACTCGGTGATGTCGATGGTGGCCACCACGGGCGTGTTGGTGATCGCTGCAGCCGTGATCTCGACGAACCACTCGGCGGTGGCATCGGGAAACGCCTCGACAAACCCCCGGTGTTCGGCAAGAAAGGCCGCAGCGAGTTCTTCCGGGCTGTTGATTGGGTTTCCGACCTCTTCGGGAAGCAAGTTCCGCATCCGACTGACCAGATCGTGAAGCAAATAGAGATCGATATTGTCACGGGCAGCCTCCGAGCCGCCGCCGGTTGTCTCGATGGACTTCAGCTTGACCCGAGCGCATTTCGATCCGGACTCGGCGCAGGCGCGGCTTTCCGCCGAGATCTCGTGGGTTTTGAACCCGACGGAGCCGCCGTTTTCGGGAACGATCTCTGGCTGCTCGGTGCCGCACGCGGCGACGATGAGCAGGACGGCAGCAACGATGAGGTGGCGGGGATGCGACATGGATCCTCCAGACGTGGCTTCTCCAAAAGTGTACTGCGGCCTTGGGTTTTTGGGGCAGGTGACCCTGCTCACCCGGAAGTAAGCGGGGTCGGTGTAGAGTTGAGTCGGCGTCTGATTGACCCAACGCTGAGGAGATCGATGCTCCATGGAGGTGGCGCCGTGCGGACAATGGTCCTGCGTTCGATTTGTGTTCTCGTCGTTGGAGTGATCGCTGCAGGTCTGAACGCTGAGGACTGTGACTGGGAATGGGTCAATCCGACACCTCCGAGGGTCGATATCTTCCGCCTCAAACAGGAAATCAACGCTTTTGTCGGGGTTGGCGCTGAAGGGACCATCATCCGCAGCGCCGACGGCTTTCGTTGGGAACTGATTGAAAGCGAGGTTTCCGGCGACCTTCTCGGCGTCGACTGGGGAGCGGGCGCGTTTGTGGCGGTGGGCGACGGTGTTGTGCTTCGCAGTGTTGCGGGCTATGACTGGAGTATCGTCCATGTCGATTCCGAGGCTCGGCTCGTCGATGTCGAATTCAGCGCCTCGCGTTTCGTCGCGGTCGGCGAAGGGCTCGACGGCCATGTCTTGACGAGTCGTTTCGGCACCGACTGGGAAGCGGTTCCGGTTCCGTGGAGCGGGGCCGCGAACAGCATCGCCGGCTCCAACGATGGCTTCTACGTGGCGGTCGGAACCGCGATCTGGTTCAGCCCGGACGGATTCGACTGGGTCTTCGAGGACTCCGCACCGGCGACCCTCGCGTTCCTGGCCGGAGGGTCTCACAACAAGACCACCGGCTCCGATCTCTTCGAACTGGACCGGATCGATCTCGCGTGGACGGGAACTCGACTCCTCTGGGCCGGTGGCAGCGAGCTCTGGTCGCGGCAAACGGTTGACAAGTGGAATCTGATCTCGACCCTCGGCGGGTGCGCGCCCTGGAGTGATTGGCTCGGAGTGACTGCCGGGCCGGGTTGGGCGCTGGCGAGCGGGATCTCGGGTTGCCCGACTCCTTATCTCGATCCGACCGCCGCACTCGTCATCAGCGTTGATGGTGGGCAGTCCTTCGGCAATCCATGGGAGACCGAACTCGGCGGTTTTCCTGCTCTTGCCCGCTATGGTTCGCGGTGGGTCGCAGCGGGGGCGCTCGGTGATGTCGTGACGAGTACAAACGGGAGTTCCTGGGAGTGTTACAACGGCAACTGCACGTCCCTCGCGTGCGAGGACGAGTTCAGCGACCTGACCGCCGGCGAAGATCGCTGGACGGCGGTTGGGGGGGTCGGTCTCTGTGAAGACGGTCTCAAGCGTAGATCCGGCGGCACTTCGGCAACGTCAAATTCCGGCGACCATTGGGAGGTCTACCCACACGCCGGCGATCGTTTCCGGGGTGTCACCTATGCCGGGTTGCAGTACGTGGGTGTCGGTGACGGTTGGGTCGCCCGGAGCACCAACGGCGTCTCATGGACGACTGAAGGCTCGCCCGAGGGAGCCGTGCTCCATTCAGTGGCCTCAGGGGGCGGTTCGACGGTAGCAGTGGGCCAGAGAGGCACTCTCTTCGTTAGCGATGACGGAGCCGAATGGTTCAAGCCCTTTCTCTACGTCACCGCGGATCTCGATCGGGTGGTCTGGCTCGGTGATCAGTTTGTCGCCCTCGGTCGTGGGGGGACCATCCTACGGTCGACCGACGCCCTGAACTGGAACGATGCTCTGACCTCGGCGACCGCCGATCTCAAGGGCGCGGCGGCGGGACCGGAAGGGATGATCCTGGTGGGTAACGACGGCACCATTCTCGCCAGTGACGAGGGTGAGGTCTGGGCTCGGCGTCTGTCGGGGGTCGGCTCGTCCCTCCAGGATGTCACCTGGGGTGATGACCGCTTTGTCGCGGTGGGTTGGGATGAGCAAGCCGACGGATCTCAGCCGGCGGTGATGCTGGCGAGTCGGGACGGACGGGATTGGACTCGCTTTCCGACTCCGGGAGAGACGTTGAAGCGGGTTCGGTGGACCGGATCCTCCTGGCTCGTGGTCGGTGGCGACCGGACGATCATGACCGCCGAGTGTCTCGGGACCCTCATCGAACTCGAAACACAGCACCTCCACGTGCCCCATGACGAGACCGTCGATCTGGTGGTCCACCTGTCCGACGCTCCTGATGAGGATGCCTCGGTCACCGTGAGCTCCTCGCTGCCCGCCGACGTGGTGGTGCCGCACGAGGTGACGGTTCTGGCCGGGTCCGACTCCTTGTCGGTTCCGGTCACGGGGGCTGGGGTGGCGGCGTACGTGGTGTTGACCCTCACGTTGCCGGATGACCTCGGAGGTGGATCCACAACCGTACTTGTTTCGGTTCAACCACCGGAAGGCAGACCGCGGATGCCTTCGGGAAGAGTGGCGCCCTGATCGTCAGGCGACGAACTCGACATTCTGGTGCGTCCGCTCGTCCGTTCCCCTGTAGAATCGACGTGTGACCCGTACCATCCTGGCGCTCATCCGTAGCCTGCGACCCGAACAGTGGCTCAAGAACGGGTTTGTTCTTGCCCCATTGATCTTCTCGGGTCTCCTCGACGACCCGAATGCCTGGGCGAGGAGCCTGCTCGCCGTGGTCGCGTTCTGCGCCGCTTCGTCGGCCGTCTACCTCGTCAACGACGTCCTCGATCGTGAGGCCGACCGCCGGCATCCAAACAAGCGCAATCGGCCCATCGCCACAGGTGAGGTCTCGGTCGGAGCGGCGTTGGTGACCTCTGTGGCCCTGGCGGTCGCCGCCATGGCGGCGGCCTTTGCGCTGGGGAATCTGTTCCCAGCGGTGCTCGGGAGCTACATTCTGCTCGTGGTGCTCTACTCGGCGGTTCTCAAACGGGTGGTCTTCATTGATGTCCTCGTGCTCGCCGCGGGTTTTGTGCTTCGCGTGGTCGGCGGCGCGGTGGCCATCGATGTGCCGGTGTCTCGTTGGCTGCTGCTCTGCGCCTACCTGCTCGCCCTCTACCTCGCCCTGGGCAAACGACGTTCCGAGCTCGCGCTCCTCGGCGATGACGCCGGGACCCATCGTGAGGTCCTCGGTCATTACACCCTGGGTCTCGTCGATCAGGCCATCAGCGTCGTTCTCGGAGCGACGGTGCTGGCCTATACGCTCTACACAGTGGCGCCCGACACCGTGGAAAAGGTCGGTTCCGAGGGGCTCATGGCGACGGTGCCGGTGGTGCTCTACGGCCTCTTCCGCTATCTCTATCTGCTTCACCGGCATGAATTCGGCGGCAGCCCGACGCGCGTGCTCGTCACCGATCGACCGATCCTGATCACCGTGATCGTTTGGCTCGTCGTTGCGGCGACGGTCATCCGCGCGAGTTGAGACTGGGATGAGGATGCCGAGGACTCTGCGCTGGCTCGGAATCGTGTGCGCGGCGGCGGCCGTCGGATGCGCGGAACCCATTGGCCCGCCGAAACACCTCGTTCTGATCGTCGTCGATACCCTCCGTGCCGATGCGCTCGGGTGCTACGGCGGCGACGCCGAGACGCCGAACATCGATCGGCTGGCGGCGGAGGGTGTTCGTTTCGAGCAGGCCCGCAGCCACGTACCCATTACCGGGCCGAGTCACCTGAGTCTTTTCACCTCGTTGTTGCCGAACCAACACGGAGTGCGCAACAACGCCCAAATGGTGCCCGATGATGTCGAATCGCTCGCGGAGATCCTCAAACGATCGGGTTTCGAGACAAACGGGGTGGTGAGTTTAGGTGTTCTCGGCGCGAACTACGGATTCTCTCGCGGTTTCGATTTCTTCGATGATCGGACTATGGGTCGTTTCTGGCGGGACGCGGCCGAAGTCAACGAGGTCGTCTTGCCTCTTTTGGACGGCGAAACCGGGGGTCGGAGGTTTCTCTGGATCCACTACTCGGACCCGCATTCACCCTATGCGTCTCCGGATGCGGATCTGCCGGCAGTGAGTCTCTTCCTCGATGACGCTTTTGTCGCACAGGTGCGGCTCGATGGCAGGCGTTTCTCCGTTCCGGTTGATCTTCCCCCGGGCGAGACCGTTCTCGAGTTTCGTCCCGGTCGGGATGACAAGTCCCGACGAGTGATCCTGCGGCGGTTTCAATTTAGGGGAGGAGATGCGCGAATCGAGGCCCGCAGCGGCCGCGACCTGGGAGCGACCAGATTGACCGAGACCGTCATCTACGGGCGGACGCCGGTGGGGGTGGCCCTGGTCAACCCGGGTGATGATGTCGTGACCGGCAAGTTCGAAGGAAAGATTGAGTTCACCCCGGAGAGGAAGGCGCTCCCGCAGTATTATCGAGACGAGGTGGAATTCGTCGACCGCGAGATCGGCCGCCTCATCGACAAGCTGCGATCCGCCGGGATCTGGGAGGACTCGCTGGTGGTCTTCCTCGCCGATCACGGGGAAGGGCTGGGAATCTCAGGCCGCTTCGCTCATGTGGATCACCTCTATGAGGATACGTTGCGGGTGCCGTTGATGATGGTGTCGCCGGGTCGGTTGGCGCCGGGCAATGTGATTCCGAGTTCGGTGAGGCTCATCGATGTCATGCCGACCATGCTGGAAATACTGGAAGCGAGCCCACCGTCGGGAATGACGGGTGAGACTCTGATGCCCCTCATCGACGGGACCGGAACGGATCGTCCGTTACTGGCGATGACCTATGCCCCGCAGGCAAAGCGCGATCGCAGGGCGTTGGTCGCCGATGGGTTCAAATACATCTGGACCATCGACGGCGACGAACGTGAGCTCTTCGATCTGGCCGATGATCCGCGCGAGCTGGTCAATCTTGTCGACAAGGACCCCGCCCGGGCCGACGCGATGCATGAGCGCCTGCTGTCCGAGTTGGATGACACCCAGACCGATGGTCTCGCCCTGCCCGCCGACCTCAGTCAAGAAGAAAAAGAAGGACTCGAGGCTCTGGGCTACGTCCACTGAGCGGCGCGACGCCGTCAACGCCGGTCTCGCCATCCCATCGCAGTTTCACCGCCAAGAACGCAAAGCACGCAAAGACCATCGCAAAGGACATCCCATTTGCGGCGCTCTTGCGATGAACTAAAAACTAAAAACTAAAAACTAAAAACTCAGAAATAAGAACTAAGAACTTGTGGGGCGCGCAAGACGTTGCGCCGCCCCCCGTGCCTGTTTGATGCAGTCGTTGACCGAGACGCCGCGGTAGGGCGAGCCCGCGAGTTCGACACCGACCGCACTGGCGGCGTACTCGGCTGCGGCCACCCGGTCGAGGTGGCCGACGGTGTACTGCGAGATGCCTTCGGCCCAGCGGGCGATCCACACCTGATCGGGCTCTGGATCACAACCGAAGATCCGGCCATGGGCCGCCCGAACCGTCGCGATCAGCGCGTCGTCGTCGAGTCGGGCCTGATCGGGCTCGCGCGCGCCGCCGAGCATGGTGCGGAGAAAGATGGTGCCGTCGGGCGCCTGTCCGGGGAAGATTGAGTGGCAATAGAGAGTGCCGAGGATGCCGGCATTCTCGGCCTTGGGAACCAGGAAGCCAAAACCGTCGACGGGTCGGCCGAATGCGTCTGCGGGGTACGAGGCCATGACCACGGCGATGGGGACCGTCGGAGTCGCCTCGAGCGGAGCTCGAGCATCGGGCGCCAATTCGGCCAGAATCGCGGCGGCACCCGAGGCTGGAAGGGTCAGCAGAACGCGGTCGGCTTGAATCACGGACCGGCAGGTTTCGATCCGGAAACCGTGATCCTCGCGGGTGAGACGGGTGACGGGAGTCGTGAGTTGGAGCCGTTCACCGAGCCGTCCGGCGATCCTACGCGGCAGTTGTTCCATGCCCTCGCCGAAGGTGTGAAGGGTACCGCCCGGGCCCGATGGTCCCGAACTCGAGCGACCGGCTTGCCTGGCCTCGCGCATCTTGGCGATGAGGGCGCGGGTCAGCGAACCGTGATCCGATTCCATGGCGTACATTTTCGGAAACGTCGCAGCCAACGAGAGTTTGCTGGAGTCGCCGGCGAAGACGCCGGTCACCATGGAGTCAACGAGAATCTCGGCCGCTTGCCTGCCGATGCGGCGGCGGGCGAAATCGAAGACGGTCTCGTCCCCGTCCGGCCGGCGGCGCGCAAAGGGCTCACCAAAGACCCGGAGCCTTCCACTGAGGGGCAGTAGGCTCGAGGTGGCGAAGGCGACGGGCGAGGTGGGCACCGCGCGGAGCCGTCCTCCGCGCAGGATGAATCGATCGGCGGATGCGTCGGCGGCGGGGACGAGGGCCTTGCCGAGACCGCAGAGCCGTGCGAGCTCGATGGTGTCGGGGGCGTTGTCGAGAAAACCCTGAGGGCCCCACTCGACGGTGTGGCCGGTATCGAGCTCGGTGCGGATCTTGCCGCCCGCTCGCTCGGATCCCTCGAGCACGAGGATGTCCTTGATGCCGTGGTCCTGGGCAAGCCACTCCGCGGCGGCCAGCCCGGTGACACCGGCGCCGATGATGGCGATGTGGGTGTGGGTCGTTTCAGTCATGGTCTGGGAGGGTAACATCGCGCGTGGTGAGGCGTTCTTTCGATGCCGGTCAGTTCCATCGCCCCCGAGACGTGGGCGCTACAAAGGGCGCTGCGATGCTTGTAGCGCCGGCGTCCCGCCGGCGATGGTGGTGTACCGACGCGGGTTGGTTCCATCGCCCCCGGGACGGGGGCGCTGCAAAGGGCGCTGCGATGCTTGTAGCGCCGGCGTCCCGCCGGCGATGGTGGTGTACCGACGCGGGTTGGTTCCATCGCCCCCGGGACGGGGGCGCTACAAAGGGCGCTGCGATGCTTGTAGCGCCGGCGTCCCGCCGGCGATGGTGGTGTACCGATGCGGGTTGGTTCCATCGCCCACGAGACGTGGGCGCTACAAAGGGCGCTGCGATGCTTGTAGCGCCGGCGTCCCGCCGGCGATGGTGGTGTACCGATGCGGGTTGGTTCCATCGCCCCCGGGACGTGGGCGCTACAAAGGGCGCTGCGATGCTTGTAGATCCTATGGAAAGAGCGGGCCACTGCGAATAGGCTTCCAATTGAAAAAAAAAGGAGGAAGCCAATGAGCGCAGCAACCCGCAGGATCGAGTGTAACGGAGAGACGGTTCTTTTCATGGCAATCGAGGTGAGCGACAAGGCATGGAAGGTCGGGACGACGGTTTCGCCGGCGCAGAAGGCACGAACGAAGAACGTACCCGGGGGTGACGTAGAAGCGCTGCGGCGAGAGATTCAGCGAGCGAAGAAGCGGTTTGGGCTTGCGGAGGAAACCCAAGTAGTGAGTTGCTACGAAGCTGGCCGCGAGGGATTTTGGATCCATCGGTGGCTGGAGTCTGAAGGAGTGACCAACGCGGTCGTGGATCCGGCGAGTATCGACGTCAACCGGCGGAAGCGGCGAGCGAAAACCGACCGGCTGGACGTATTCAAGCTCTTGTCGAATCTGATGCGGTGGTGGGCAGGAGAGAAGAAGACATGGTCGGTGGTGGTGGTGCCGACGAAGAGGGATGAAGACGCACGGCATTTTCACCGAGAGCGGGAGACATTGAAGAAGGAGAGAACCGCACACACAAATCGGATGAAGTGCCTACTCAAGCTCCACGGAGTCAGCCAACAGAAAATCGATAGGAATTTTAACGAGCAACTTGGCAAGCTCCGGCTGAGAGATGGAAGCCCTCTGCCACCACAGCTACGGCAACGCCTCGAGCGGGAGTATCAGCGACTGGTCTTCGTCGAGGATCAGATCGAGCTCTTGGCTCGGCAGAGAAATGAGGCGCTTCGGCACTCCAAAGACGAGCGGATAGACAAGGTGCGCAAACTCACTCAGCTGAAAGGCGCCGGAGAGGTGGGCTCGTGGACCCTCGTGATGGAAATATTCGCATGGCGAAAATTCGACAACCGCCGACAGGTCGGATCCCTGGCCGGTCTGACCGGGACACCATCCGACAGCGGCGCGACGAACAGGGAGCAAGGCATCGACAAGGCGGGCAATGCCCAAGTCCGCGCCCTCTTGATTGAGATGGCATGGAGCTGGGTTCGATACCAACCAGACAGTGACATCACAATATGGTTTAACCGAAAATTTGGTGGTGCTGGCAAACGTCATCGACGAATCGGCATCGTGGGTGTCGCAAGGCGTCTCCTGATAGCTTTTTGGAGGTACCTCGAGCAGGACATTGAGCCAAAAGGCGCAATCATCTTCAAGACTCCTTGAGACTGGAACAAACATGAGTCTGGCTGCAAACCAAGAACCCGCTGGAGTGAGCGAGCCCGTGCCGGCGCTGGGTCCCGATCATGGGCACCGTTTTGTAGATTGGGCCGCACACCTCAGTGTCTCCAAGGTGCGCCAACCGGCGCATTTGGGATTTTGCTTTCCGGTAACACAACAGCCGGGAGCGGATAGAAGTTTGTCAGGGTCGATTTCATCCCCTGAAGCCTCCCGAGACATTCAGCGCGGTTTTCTGCAGCCAACATCGAATAACGACCTCATCGCACAAAGGGGAGAAACCTAGAAAAAGAATCAGGAAGCCACTTGACACAGCGGTGCTCATAGAAGCGCCGGCGTCCCGCCGGCGATGGTGGTGTACCGATGCGGGTTGGTTCCATCGCCCACGGGACGGGGGCGCTACAAAGGGCGCTGCGATGCTTGTAGCGCCGGCGTCCCGCCGGCGATGGTGGTGTACCGATGCGGGTTGGTTCCATCGCCCCCGAGACGTGGGCGCTACAAAGGGCGCTGCGATGCTTGTAGCGCCGGCGTCCCGCCGGCGATGGTGGTGTACCGATGCGGGTTGGTTTGTCGCCCACGGATAGGGATACGGGCCCTGTCCCGGTCGCTGCTGTGGTTCCGGACCATGCCCTCAGCACCGGCCTTCTGGGCCGCCGTGACGCTTTGGCGTCTCGGCGACCCAGCGTCGCACCATCGGCGTGGTCGCTCGTGGGTTGATTGAGAGGGCTGCGACCACGCCGATGGCGCGCCGGCGGCCTGCCTCGTGGCCGGGAAAGCAGACCGCATCGCGCTCCCCGGGGGAGCCCGGTAGCGCCATTGTGCGGGGCGCGGGGCGGAGCCGGATGGTGGTTCCAGCACAATGGCGTACCCGGCACCCCGATGGGGCGGGGTTTTCCGCGGATCCTGGTCAACTTTGGTGCCGGGAGAACGAGGATGTGGCGCGCCTCTCGGGGAGCCCGGCATGGACTTTGTGCGGGGCGGGACGCGTCGCCGCGAGGTTCTTCTGGCACAAGAGCCATGCCCGGCACCCCGATGGGGGGCGGATTTCCGCGGGTCCTGATCGGCTTTGGTCGATGGCACTCCGGCGGCCTGCCTCGTGGCCGGGAAAGCAGACCGCATCGCGCTCCCCGGGGGAGCCCGGTAGCGCCATTGTGCGGGGCGCGGGGCGGAGCCGGATGGTGGTTCCAGCACAATGGCGTACCCGGCACCCCGATGGGGCGGGGTTTTCCGCGGATCCTGGTCAACTTTGGTGCCGGGAGAACGAGGATGTGGCGCGCCTCTCGGGGAGCCCGGCATGGACTTTGTGCGGGGCGTGACGCGTCGCCGCGAGGTTCTTCTGGCACAAAGCCATGCCCGGCACCCCGATGGGACTCGATTTTCCGCTTGTCCTGAATCGGTTGGGAGGCTCGTTGTTGACTGCGGACTTCGGCTAGGTACGGATTGGGTAATCGCGAGTTCTTCGGGTCGTGACCCAGGATTTTGGGGATTCTGATCTTGGCGAGGTCCCGATTGCACAGGTGTTGCCTGGAAAAACCCGGGACCATGTGGCGTTGCAAACGAGAGCGGCGTGGGACTGGAGTGCGGCGCGACGCAGATCGACGAGGGCTCTGATGGGCCGGCGGGACGCCGGCCCTACAATCATCGTAATCAGGGTTTCAAATCGGTTTGGCGGGCATTGTGGGGGCGGGCTTCCAGCCTGCCCGTCAGAGACGTTGAAGTCGGTTGGGCGTATCCGAGAGAGTGCGGGACGGTTGGGCTTGGTGGGATTCCCGGCGACGGCTACGGCTAAGGCAACGGCGACGGGCACGGGCACCGGCACGGGCGCTGCGATGGGCTCTCTGGGAACCGTCAGCGTCCCGGACTTACGAATGACCCCTCACGAGCCGCTCCTGAATCCCGTCGCCGATGAGAGCCAGGGAAATCACGAGGGCGGCGATGGCGAACCCCGGCAGGGTTGCCAGCCACCAGCCGTCAATCATCACCCGGTGGCCCTGGGCGACCATGGCGCCCCAGGTGGGGATGTCGGGCGGAATGCCGAGGCCGAGGAAGGAGAGTGTTGCCTCGGCAAGGACGAGATCGCCGAGGCGCAGCGCGGTGTCCTGGGAAAGCGGTCCCGCGAGATTGGGCAGGAAGTGGGTCCGCCAGGTTCTCATGGGCGAAGATCCCGCCGCACGGGCCGCAAGCACGAAGGTCCGGCCGCGCAAGGTCAGGACCTGTCCGCGGACGAGTCGCGCGAGACCCATCCACGAGGTCATCCCGAGCACGCTCACCAGCACCAGCGGTCCGGGGCGGAAAACGGTGGCCAGGAGGATCAGCAGAAACAGCACCGGAAACGCCATGAGGGCGTCAACGAGTCGCATGAGCACCGCATCCACCAAGCGGCCGCCGGTGGCGGCGGTGAGACCCACGGTCGTCCCCACCAGCAGTGCAATGAGGGCCGCCAGTGCGGCGATGGAGATGGAGATCCGACCGCCCGCCATGAGTTGGGCCAGGACATCGCGCCCGAAACGATCGCTGCCGAGCCAGAATCGAGTGTCCCGGATCTCGGTGACCCTGGAGCGGGCGACGGTCTCCGAACGCCTCGGACCGTCCACGACCACGGTGTCGCCTTCGGACCGAACCGAGGGTGAAACCAGGGCGCGGCCGTCGTCGAGGACGATTTCGGTCACGGCGGTGCCCGGCGGCAGAAGGGCGGCGTGCGCCGGGTCGATCCCAGGCGGCGCCGGGAGCACCACCGGGCCGAGCATGCACACAACAACCAACAGGCAGAGCCCCGTGACGCCGATTTGGAGTCGGCGCGACCGGCTCATGCGGCGTCCTCGCGGGCCCGTGGATCGACGACGGCGTAGAGCACGTCGGCCACGAGACTGCCGATGAGAACCGCAACGGCGCCCATGAGGGTGATGCCCATGATCACCGGAATGTCCCTGGCGTGGGCGGCCTGGAGCAGGGCGAGTCCGACCCCGGGCCACGAGAAAACGGATTCGATCACCACCGATCCCGAAACCAGAAACGGCAGGGAGAGTCCGAGAAGGGTGACCACCGGCAACAACGCCGGCCGCAGGGTGTGGACCCACAGGATCCGGCGTTCGCTGAGCCCGCGCGCCCGCGCGGCGATGATGTAACGTTCGCCGCGGATGTCGAGGAGGGTCGAGCGCAGGTAGCGCGCGGTTCCGGCGGCGCCCACCAGTCCGAGACATGCAGCGGGGAGCACGAGGTGTCGGAGAAGGTCGCCGAGGGAGGCGAGGGGATGCAGCGCGTCGGCGCCCACCGAGCGCATGTGTGAGGCCGGGAACCAGCCGAGGAGGAGCGCGAAGACGAGGATCGTCAGCCCGGCGACCCAGAACGAGGGCAGACCGGCGATGACGAGACCCAGGACGGTGCTGACGCGATCGAACCATCCTCGCGGGCGGCGGGCGGCGCCGACGGCGATGAGGATGCCGAGGATGAAGTCGAGCAGGAGGGCGGCAGTACCGAGAAGCAGGGTCGGTGGCAGGGCGCGGGCGAGCAACCGGCCAACGGGTTCCTTGGTGACGAAGGAGGTGCCGAGATCGCCGGTGATGACGGAACCCAACCAGGTCAGATACTGGCGGTACACAGGCTGATCGAGGCCATAGCGCGCCCGGAGCGACTCACGCTGTTCGACGGTGAGACCCGGGTGGTCCACAGTGTCGGCATAGCTCCCCGGGGCCGCGGCGACCACGACGAAGGTCAGCGTCGCCACCAGCCAGATCATGGGGATCAGCAGCAGCAGACGGCGCGCGATCAAGCCTCTCATTCGCTGGCGGGCTCCGTCTTCACATACCACTCGTCGATGTTGAAGTACGGTGTCGCCGCGTTGGCATCGACGCTGCGAAGGCGCGAGTTGTGCGCTGTGAGCCGGGTGTTCTCCACCAGGAAGGTGTAGGGCTGATCCGCCACGATGAGCGCCTGGATCCGGTCGAAGAGGGGCTTTTGTTCCGCGAAATCGGTCATCTCGGCGACCTCGGCGAGGAGCCGGTCCACCTCGGGATTGGAGTAGCGGCCGAAGTTGAAGGTCGGCTCACCCGGAGGGGCCGACTCCCAGAGCCCGGCGAGATCGATCTGGGTCGGCTCCTCCCACCCGTTGATCAGGGCGTCGAAGGCGCCGTCCTGCATCGCCGCCATGAGGGTGCCCCACTCGACAAACCGCGGCTCGGCCTTGACCCCGATTCGTTTGAGATCTTCCTGGATCAGAATGGCGAGATCCTGACGGAGTTCGTTCTCGGCTGGAGCCAACAACTCGATGGCGAACTCTTCGCCGTCCTTGTCGAGGACTCCGTCGCCATCGGTGTCTGACCACCCCGCGGCCCCGAAGGCGGCCCGTGCGGCGTCGGGATCGAAGAGTACGGGTTCTAGATCGCGGTTGAACGCCCAGAACGATGACAGGACCGGGCCGACCCCGAGCCGGCCGAAACCACCGTAGACCACATCGATGAGGGTTTCTCGGTCGATGGCTTCAGTCAGAGCCCGTCGGATCTGTGGATCGCCGAGAAGCGGTTTCTCGGTGTTCCAGCAGACGTGGGTGTAGGAGCGGTCGTCGTAGATCACGAGCTCGAGGTCGTTCGTGAGTGCGGATTCGATCGATGTTGGCTGGATTGATGGAACGGACAAAGTCGAGTTCGCCCGCGAGTAGCTGGGTGACCAGACCCTGCTCGGATGGAACGATGCGGAAGACCACGCTGTCAAGGTAGGGAAGGCCGGGACGTTGGTAGTGGGGGTTTCTCTCGAGGGTGATCTCCTGTTGCGGGGTGTGGTGGGCGAGGCCGAACGGGCCTCCGCCCAGGACATGCTCGCGCCACTCGGTTTCGCCCCAACGGTCGAAGGGAATCTCGGCCCAGGCGTGAGCCGGGATGACGAGGCCGTCGTTGAGATCCATGAATTGATATGGATAGCGGTGGGTGTAGGTGACCCGGACGGTGTGGTCACTCACCGCCTCGACTGATTCGATGAACTCCTTGCCGTCGCCATAGAGCCAGTCGATCTCCGGCGAGGTCTGGACCTGCCAGGTGAAAACCACGTCCCTCGCCGTGATGGGGACGCCGTCAGCCCACCTGGCGTCGGGGTCGAGTTCGATGGTGAGGACGAGGTGGTCTTCGGACCAGGTCCAGGATTCTGCGAGTGAAGGTTCAAAGGACGGCGGGTGGCGGTGGTAGTCGGTTTGTTCGATGGCGAGAGAGGGATAAATCAGAGCGAGAACGTGCTCGGTGTCGAGATCCTCGACGACATAGGGATTCCAGTTCTGGACATCGGCGAGCAAACCGATGACCACCGTGCCGCCCCGAGCAGGCGGGCCGTCGGTGGCTGCGACCGTCTGATCTTCACCTGGAGAGCCGCAGGATACGACGACCAGGAGAAGTGCGAAAACCCAAGCTGATCTCTTCATGTGCAAACCTCGAAGCTATCCTACCGCGCCCTGCCCTTTGTAGCGCAGGCGTCTCGCCTGCGATGGTGCGATGAGTCAACAGTGCGATGACTTCGTGACCCCTTCGCGCCTTCGAGTCTTCGCGCTTGCGACGGTGCGATGAGATTCACAATTGAGACTCATGCAACACTCGGGATCGGGACAAGAATTGACGCAGGTGGGACCATCGCCCGCGGGGACGCGGGCGCTACAAAATCGCGAAGAACCTTGTAGCGCAGGCGTCCCCGCCTGCGATGGTGCGATGAAATTCATCATTCATCATTCATCATTCATCATTCGCTATTGCCGGTGTGTGTACAATCCGCCCGTCAAGGAGGATTGCATGGCGAAACTCGCGCTCATCTCGGTATCCGACAAGCGGGGTCTCAATGTTCTCGGACCCAAGCTCGAAGAACTCGGTTGGCAGCTGCTCTCCACCGGCGGTACGGCGCGCAGCCTGCGCGAGGCCGGTTGCGAGGTCGTCGGGGTGGGCGATCACACCGGTTTTCCCGAGATCCTCGACGGTCGGGTCAAGACCCTCCATCCTCGGGTATTTGCCGGGATTCTCGCCGCGCCCTCCGATGACCATTCGGCGCAGCTTGCCGAGCACGACATCCCGGCCATCGATCTCGTGGTGGTGAATCTCTATCCGTTCCGTGAGACCGTGGCCCGCGAAGGCGTCGCCCTCGAGGAGGCGGTCGAGCAGATCGACATCGGTGGCCCCAGCCTGCTCCGGGCGGCGGCCAAGAACCACGCCCGGGTCGCGGTTGTGGTGGATCCGGCCGATTATCCGCAGTTACTGAGCGAACTCGGCCGAGGGCGGCGTCACCGAGGAGACGCGAAGGGAGCTGGCGGTCAAGACCTATCGCCACACGGCGGCCTACGACGCGGCCATTGCGGCCCATCTGCCGGAACTCATGGGCGCCGAGCGGAAGTCGTTCTCGGCGGCGGTGGCCGGTGATCTGCTCGAGAGCGAAGAGCGGGTCCTGCGTTACGGCGAGAACCCTCATCAGTGGGGTCTCGTCGCCAGGCGTAGCGATGCGACGGGTCTTGCCGGCGCCTACCAGCATCAGGGCAAGGGACTCTCCTACAACAACCTCGGGGATGCCACCGGGGCGTGGCGGCTGGTTTGGGATCTTCCCTCGGCCGGTGTGGCGATCATCAAGCACGCCAATCCGTGCGGCGTTGGACTCGCGGACGACATGACCGATGCCTTCCGGATCGCCCGGGCGACGGATCCGGTCTCGGCCTTCGGCGGCGTGATCGTCGCCAATCGAAAGGTGGATGCCGCTTTTGCCGAGGTCGTGGCTCGAGCAATTCGCCGAAGTCGTCGTTGCGCCGGACTTCGACGCCGCTGCTCTCGAGATCTTCGCCAAGAAGAAGAACCTCAGGGTCCTCCAGGCGGAACCGGCCGGCGCCGTCGGGCACCGTGATTCGTGACATCGACGGCGGGTACATCCTCCAGCAAAGGGATACCGGATGGGAAGGCGAGGCCCGCGAGGTGGCTACCGAACGCGCCCCGACCGGAGCCGAATTCAAGGCCATCGAACTCTCCTGGCGCGTGGTCAAGCACGTCGGATCCAACGCCATCGTCGTCGGCGCCGCCGATCGGATCCTCGGCATCGGCGCCGGTCAGATGAGCCGGGTCGATGCGGCCAAGATCGCGGTGGCGAAGGCCGTAGAACATGGTCACGATCTCACCGGTAGCGTCGCCGCATCGGATGCGTTCTTCCCGTTTCCCTGATGGGGTGGAAGCCCTGTACGAGGCCGGGATCCGGGCGGTGATCCAACCGGGCGGATCGATCCGCGACAAGGATGTGATCGCCGCCTGCGACCGGCTCGGGATCGCCATGGTCATGACCGGGCGGAGGCACTTCCGGCACTGAGGGCGGCCCCGGCCCATCGCAGGTTCACCGCAAAGGCGCCAAGATCGCAAAGAACATCGCAAAGGCCATCGTTGTTTTGGCCCATCGCACCATCTCATCGCAGGCCTCACGCCAAGAGAGATGGTTTCACCGCAGCCTTGCCCTTCAGAGACATTCCGGCCGAGAGAGCGCCTCAACTTAGTCAGACAAGCCCCACGCAACGAAAGACCCACTCTCAATTGCGATGTCTTTGCGGATCTTTGCGATGGATGCTCTTGGCGCTCTTTGCGTTTCAACTCTGCGACGGTGCGATGAGTCAAAAATGCGGCGTCGTTGCGTCCCTTGCGTCTTTGCGGTGAAATTGCGATGTGTGAGCCCGCAGGATCTGCTGGCTTGCGCTACATGCCGCGTTCGAGGAGCAGGCGGGTGGCCTTGGCCAGGGCTTCCCGCTCGGGCCCTTCCGGGAACCCTTCGGTGCGCCGCAGAGCCCGATCAGCAAAGAACTGGGCCCGGCGCTGGGTCTCCTCGAGGACACCGGAGGTGCGGACCAGCTCCAGGACCTCTTCGACCGAGATCGCCTCGAACTTCCCGGTCGAGGCCACCGACTGGAGTTGCTCGGTTTGGCGTCCATCGAGTCGCGGCAGCAAGAGAATGATGGGCAGGGTCGCCTTGCCCTCTCGGAGGTCGGCCATGACCGGTTTGCCGAGCTTGTTCCGCTCAGACGTGAAGTCGAGCAGATCATCCACGAGTTGGAAACAGATCCCGAGATCGCGCCCGAACTCGGCCAGGGGCTCGGTGAGGTGGAGGGTCGATGGCTGGAAGAGCGCCGGGATGGCGCATGCCGCCGCGAAGAGCTCGGCGGTCTTTGCGCCGGGTGATGTCCATGTAGGTTGCGTCGTCGATCGCGAGGCGACCTCTCTCCTGATCGGCGAGGATCTCGCCTTCGGTCATCCGCAGCGTCGCCGTGACGAGCTGACGCATGACATCCACGTCTCCGAATTCGAGACACAGATCCATGGCACGGCTGTAGAGCCAATCACCGACGAGGACCGTGGTCTGGTTTCCCCAACGGTTGTTTGCCGTCGGTCGACCCCGGCGGAGATCCGAACCATCGATGATGTCGTCGTGAACGAGAGTCGCGGTGTGGATCATCTCGATGATCGCACCGTAACGAACATCGCGCTCGCCCTTGTAGGAAAGCATCCGGCTGATCAGGAGGACGAGCGCGGGGCGGAGTCGTTTGCCGCCGCTGCCGAGAACATAGGTGCAGACATCGCGAACCATGGGCTCGGTCTGTTTCGAACTCGCGGGTGAAGAATTCCTCGACGTTTTTGAGGCGGCCCATGATGGGCCAGAAGATCTCACGGATCTGTGCCGAACGTTGGAGCGAGGACACCGCCTTCATAACCCGCGAAGGATAACACGGCCTTCGGCCTTCGGCCGGAGGCCGGAGGGCTTGAGGGTGTGAGTTCCTGGGGTCTTGAGGGCTGAGGAATTGAGGTAGGGGTCCCGGATTTCGAAGTTCGCCTGCCCGCGGCAGGCTCAGTCCAATGGACCCGGGTCCGTCGAACACTCGACGTTGGCGGGCGCTTCCGGAAGCCACGCTCCCTCGGGTGGTTCCTTCGACTTCTTCCAGTCAGAGAATCTCAGCAAGTTCACCGCGCCCTGGGGATCCCGGATCGAGACCTCGTCCGGCAGATTGTCTTCGCCGAGAATCACCTCGACCCGATCCACGCCTCCGGGTTCCTTGGGAATCAGGATGATCCCGACATCGTCGCCCTCGATGATGTCGAAGTGCACCAGTGCACCGCGGGGGTCAAGCACCGCCGCGAGCGGCACCCGCTCCCACTCGCGATCCGAGAGCTGGTGTTCATCGCAGGTTTGATCGGGCAGATCGACAAGGCGAACCGTGCGGCCTCTCAGACCCATGAGACGGAATGGCGGCTCGCCGGTATGAAAGAGGGCTCGATCGGGCCAGGCGAGCCAGACCTGTCCATGCGCCTTCTCGCCCATGGTCATCCCGACCGGGATATATTCCTGATCGAATTCAGCGTGCCAGGCCGGTGCACCTGAGAGTGCGCGATTGAGCGCTCCAAGGCGATCCGTCGCCCGGTCCTCGCCCTTGGCCGCGGGCACCCCGAACGCCGCCAGCACAAAGGCGACGACGGCGGCAACTCGGCAGCTACGCGTCATTGGCCCGTGAATCAGGATTCGCCGTCGGCCAAAGTCTCGACATAGAGGGTTTTGAGGGCCTGGACCACGACGAAGATCTTCTCGTTGTTGCTCTCCGGTGCCGTCGGAAAGAGAAAGAAGCCATGTTCCTCGACCGAGTACTGGGCAACACGGCCGTGGACCACCTCGCCGTCAAAGAACTCCACTCGGGCCGAGGCCGCGCTGGCGCGCGTGTGCATATCCATGGAGGAGATCTGGACTTCGAGATCGCGCCGGCGCGGGTCCTTGATAAAAAAGACCGCCTTCAGCCCTTCGAACTCGACCCGGAGATCCTGACTATCGGCGGTTCTGACATCGACGCAGTGGTCGCCCGGACTGAACTCCCTGAGCAGCGTTCCGCGGAGCGTTGAACCGTCTCGGTAGTGAAGGACCACCTCACGTCCGACTTCATCCTCCATATTCCCCTCCAGACGCCGTATGGCGCACGGTGCCCATGCTATCACGCAAGCATGTGCGCAACCGGCACATCGCGGGTTTACCGCAAGGTCGCAAGGAGCGCCAAGACACCACGTAGTAGACGAATCGCACCTCGCCGAGACACTACGAGGGTGCGGTGCGTCAAAAATGCAATGGCTTTGCGATGGATGACATTAGCGAACCTTGCGTCGTTTCGGTGAGATTGCGATGTCCGCTTTGGGTAGGGGAATGACTGCTGTTAAGCAGAAATTCACGCCCTGATGTTTCAGAACCGATTAACCCCAAACGGTCATCAGACGCCCGAGAGATGCCCGCGCTCGTTGTGCGTGAGGATGAGAAACATCTCCGCCGCAAAGATCGATGACTTTGCGATAGCAATGGATCGCAGCGTGATCATCTTCTCGGCAATACTGACGGAGGAGACCCTTCATCAACCAGGCTTCAGTCAGTCCAGGAGAAACATCCAGGATTCGATCAAAAAAGATCTCTGCAACTTCCCACCGTTCTTCGGAAATGGCTCGTGCAGCGTGTCTCCGATAAACGCGGATAATCGAGTGCTCGGGTTGTGCTTCCGGTGGCCTCGATTGCACGGTCTTCTCATAGAGATTTAACATTGACAAATACACAATGACCGGAAAAGAAATGGCTTGTCAAGCGTAATGCTCAATTTTTTTGAAAAATTTATCTACTGAAACTACGAATAGAATTCTCGACACCATGCCTTGCAATATCAATGATTCGTTCGCGGAATGCCTCTGTATCATCGTCAAATGGCTCGAGTGAGATGACCGTACAAGAAGAAGAGTATTCATCAAGTTCTCTGAACCGGTTGGTTCAACGGATGACCTCGGTTGTCTGTGATTGTTGATCCGATAGAGTCCGACCTGATCCCATCCGTGATGAAGCAGACCACCGGGTCGAGGGCCCGTGGACGCGCCGTTTTCAGCAGGGCGCGGCAGGACCTTCTGCAACGAGACCTCGACACGGGTTATGATGACGCCATGGCGCGACAAGAGACCTCCAAATTCGTTCACCTTCACCTCCACACCCACTACTCTCTTCTCGATTCGACGATCAGCATTCCCGAACTCGTTCCCAGGTCGCGGGCTACGAGATGCCGGCGGTTGCAATCACCGATCACGGCAATATCTTCGGCGCATTTCAGTTCCACAAAGCGGCGCTCAAAGGCCGGTCTTCGCCCGGTGATCGGATGTGAGGTCTATGTTGCCCCGGGCGACCACCGGGAGCGTTCTCCCATTCCCGGGCGTCGGCGTCCTTATGACCACCTGGTGTTGCTTGCCGAGAATGATCGTGGCTATCGGAATCTGGTGTGGCTTGGTGAGCGAGGGATTTCTCAACGGCTTCTACCACAAGCCGAGGATCTCCAAGGAGGTTCTCGCGGAACATTCCGAGGGTCTGATCGGTCTGTCCGCCTGTCTCTCGGGCGAGGTCTCGCGGCGATTGCTCGATCGGGACTCGGAGGGGGCGCAGAGAGGCGGCGGAGACCTACCGGGAAATCCTCGGCGACGGCAACTTCTTTCTGGAGATCCAGAATCACGGAACTGGCGGATGAGGAGTTCGTTCGGCAGGGGATGAGTGATGTTTCGCGGTTGACCGGGATTCCGAATGGTGGCGACGCAACGACTGTCATTTCCACCATCGAGAGGATCTATTTGCCCACCGGGTGATGCTCGGGATCGGCCTCAACCGCACCCTTGAAGAGCTTCATCAAGAACTCGGCGTACAACGCAGAGTTCTATGTCAAGAGCGGACAGGAAATGGAGGCTCTTTTTTCGGATTATCCCGGGCGTTTGCGAACGAACCGGTGGAGATCGCTTCACGCTGCCATGTGCGCTTCGACACCGATACGCTTCATCTGCCGAACTACCCGGTTCCCGAGGGATACTCGCTCGAGGCTTTCCTCGAAAAATGCTCCCGCGAGGGCCTCGAAGCGCGATTGGAAAAGGACGTTCCGAGAAGGCACCGCGACCGGAGATTACGAAACGCGGCTCAATGACGAGTTGGACATCATTCGACGGATGGGTTTCCCCGGGTATTTCCTCGTGGTCTGGGATTTCATCCGTCATGCCAGGGAAGACGAATATTCCGGTGGGTCCGGGACGCGGATCGGCCGCCGGATCGGTGGTTTCCTACGCGCTTGGGATCACCGATATCGATCCGCTCGAGTACGATCTTCTCTTCGAACGTTTTCTCAATCCCGAGCGGATTTCCATGCCTGATATCGACATCGATTTCTGCCAACGGCGACGTGAGGAAGTGATCGACTACGTCCGCGAGCTTTACGGCGAGGAATCGGTGTCGCCAGATCGCCACCTTCAACATTCTCAAAGCCAAGTCCGCGGTCCGGGATGTCGGCCGTGTCATGGGGATGCCGTTCGGCGATGTGGATCGGATCGCCAAGCTGATTCCCGGACGACCTCAACATCACCATCGAAAAGGCGCTCGAGGACTCGCCCCAACTCAGAGAACTGGTCGATGGGGACGAAGATGTCCGGACGCTGGTGGAAACCGCGACTCGCATCGAGGGCAAGGCTCGGCACTGCGGGGTGCACGCCGCCGGTGTCGTGATCGCGCCAGAGCCGCTGGTCAATCTCGTGCCGTTGACCCGAACCTCACACGGCGATGTGGCGACCCAGTTCGACAAGGACGATGTCGAGACCCTCGGTCTGCTGAAGATGGATTTCCTCGGCCTGCGGACGCTGACCGTGCTCGCAGATGCGGTGGACTCGATCCGGGCAGAGCGAAGATCCCGGATTTCGACCTCGATGGAGTTCCCCTCGATGATCCGAAGGTCTTCGAACTCTTTTCCGCCGGCGACACCGATGGGATCTTCCAGTTCGAGTCATCGGGGATGAAGGAGGTGCTGCGCAAGGTCCAGCCCGAGGTCTTTCTCGATGTGGCCGCCCTCAACGCCCTCTATCGGCCCGGCCCGATGCAGTTCATCGATGACTACACCGATCGCAAGCACGGCAAGAAGGCGATCACCTACATCTTCCCCGAGCTCGAGGAGATCCTCGGCGAGACCTACGGCATCATCGTCTATCAGGAGCAGGTGATGCGGATCGCGGTGGAGATCGGCGGGATTCTCCATGGCCAAGGCCGACATGCTCCGCAAGGCCATGGGCAAGAAGAAGCAGGAGATCATCGATCGCGAGGGTCAGAACTTCATCGATGGGGCGGTGGCGAAGGGCCACCCGAAGGACAAGGTTCGAGAGCTGTGGAACCAGATCGTGCCCTTTGCCAAGTACGGATTCAACAAGTCGCACTCGGTGGCCTACGCCCATGTTGCGTATCTGACGGCCTATCTCAAGGCCCATTATCCGGCGCATTTCATGTCGGCCATGCTGACATCCGAGGCCTCGAACACCGACAAGCTGAGCCAGTACCTCGGGCGGTGTCGGCAGATGGGGATGGAGATCCTGCCGCCCGACATCAACACCTCGCTGCACGCGTTCTCGGTGGAGGAGGGCGGCATCCGCTTTGGGCTGACGGCGATCAAGGGTCTCGGGGATGCGGCCATCGAGCCGCTCCTCGAGGCCAGGGAGGCCACCGGTGGGTTCACTTCGCTCTCCCAGTGTCTGGGGTCGCTGCCCGCTCGGGCGGTCAATCAGAAGGCGCTCGAGTGCCTGGCCAAGGCCGGGTGCTTCGACCGGTTCGGTGTCAGCCGGAAAGGCGTGCTCGAAAACCTCGACCAACTCGTCGAGATGACCACTCGCGAGCGGGAACAGCGCGAGCTCGGCCAGGGCTTTCTGTTTGCGGATCTGCCGTCCGAGAGCCTCGAAGAGGAGATCCGGTCGGCGGAGCGGGCCGAAGACCAGGATCGGCTGGACTGGGAGCGCGAGGTCCTGGGTTTCTACCTCAGCGGTCATCCGCTCGACGCGTATCGGCCCCAGCTCGATCGCTACGCCAACAGCGCCATCAACGATCTGTCTCCTCGGTTCCAGGAGGGCGCGGAGACCGCCACGGTCGGTGGATTGGTTTCGGCTCTGAAGGTCATCCCGATCAAGAAGGAGGGTCGGAACCAGGGCCGGCGGATGGCCGTCTTCCAACTCGAGGACGCGGGCGGTGCGGTCCGAGCCGTCGCCTTCCCCGACACCTTCGAATCATACGAGCGCTTGATCGAGGACGGCGCGGCGCTGCTGGTCACGGCGACCCTCAAGGGCGATGGCGACCACGTCGAACTGATGGTCGAGGAGGTTGCGGATCTTCTCTCCATGGACTCGAAGAAGGCGGCCGGGCTGCGGATCGTCATCGATCTGGAAGCCATGGACGAGACGGCGTTTCGAGGCCATCCGCGAGTACCTGCTCGAACACTCCGGCGAGATGCCGGTGCGGTTCGAGCTGCGCCGGCCGGGCCGGTTCCGGGCGCGTCTGGTGCCGCCACCCGCGCTGAGCGTGGAGCCGAGCCAGGAGACCCGGGACGGGCTGATCGCCGTTGCTCGCCGGTGGGCGGTGCGAGTTCGAGTTCGACACCGCCAAACGAAACGGCAAAGCCGCGGACGCGCCGCCACCCCCGCCCGGACGCCCACTCGAGGACGAAGCAGGCTTGGTGAACTGAGCGGGCTCAGCCCATCGGAATTCAACGCAGAGGCGAGACGCGCGCACCACGAAGACGAAAACGATGTCCCGCGCCTCGGTGTGAGGCGCGGGACATGGAGGTATTTCGGGAGTTACGACGCCATCAGGGAGTGCTTCCGTCCCATCCCGATGTGTCGCCGGTCTCGAACCCGTCGAAAAAGATGACCGCAGTGGGATCGAACTCGTTTTCCCTGATGGTCACGGTGGTGGAGCCAATGGCGCCGAAGGTGACGTCCGGGATGTTGGCGTTGGCGAGCTCGATGACGATGGTCTCGTTGCCCTCGTAAACGGCGTCATCGATGATGGTGACGGGAAAGACCACGACGGTCTGACCCGGGAAGAACCGCACCTGTGAGGGCAGGTTTTCGAAGTCGACACCGGGCTCAGCGGTGCCCGAAACCACGAGGTCTGCGCTGACCTCGGTGGCCCTGGGGCCGCTGAGGGTCACGGTCAGGTTGAGGGCGCCGGCGTCCTCGTCGATGATTGCGGACGCTTCGGGGAACGCCATGGTGCGATCGAGTTCGGCGTGGACCGTGATCGCCGTCGATGCCGCACCCTGGTTGCCGGCGTTGTCGAGAGCCCGACAGCTCAGCTGGTAGTCGCCGCTCAATGCTGGCCACCACTGGTGGGACCAGGTTTCATCGCCGACCGCGCGCACCCAGATCGCTCCGCCGTCGGTGGAGACCTCCACGAGATCGGTTCCCGAGAGGGCGTCGGTGGCTGACCCGGTGATGGTGATTGGGGTGTCGGTGACGGTCTCGTCATCGGCCGGAGAAGTGATGACGCAGATCGGGGCTGTCTGGTCGGTCCCGAAGACAAAGTGAGCCGGGCCGGCCGACCACTCGGAGGCGACGCCGTGGCTGTCCTTGGCGTTGACCCGCCAGTAATAGCGGGTTTCGGTGACGAGGCTGCCGGCGCCCGGGAGTTCGCCGAGGGCAACGCTGAGCGCCCCCGATGCATCGGTGAGATCGGTGATCCCGGGGGCGTCGATTTCTGGCGAGGCGAAGGCCGGGTCGTCATCGACCTGGACGCGGTAGCTCGCGACGTAATCGCCGTTGTCCTCATCCGGGTCGGTGGACTCGAGCCAGGTCAGACGGCCGTTGAGGTCGGGCAGCTCGCCGCCGTCGGCGGGGGCGAGCAGCACCGGCACCGTCGGCGGGTGGTCGGTGAGCTGGACGAAGAAGGTGGCGGTGGCCATCCACCCGCCGGTGTGCGCCGAGTCGTCGGTGGCCCGGCAGCGCCACCAGTACTGGGTGTCCGGCAGGAGATCGACGTCGATGGTCCACGACGTCGTGTCGATGCCACCGGCCACCGCCGGTACCTGAGCGACCACGCTGGTGAGACCGGAGTCGTCGAAGACCTGATACTCGTAGGTCATCGGGTCGCTCTGAAATTCGACGGCGTTGTCGACCACCAGCACCGGGCGGACAGTAGGTTCACTGGCACCCCACGCGGGCGCGTTGAGGGTCGGCGCGCCGGGTGTCTGCTCGCCGATGGAGATGTTGTCGAGGAAGATGTTGCTGTCGCCGCCGTAGTTGCCGTAGACCCGGAAGCGCAGTCGCAGGTCGGAGACGAGGTATCCGCTGAGCGACGTCTGCAACCGCAGCCAATCGACAGAACTCCAGTTGTCAGGGAGGTACAGGTCCGGCAGGTTCTGCCATGTCAGCCCCTGGTCGGTGGAGACCTCGGTGCGGAACCAGTTGTTGTCCGGGAGGTTGCCGCGGACTTGGATGGTCAAGAGGGGATCGGTGGCGGCTGAGAGGTCGATCACGTCACCGTAGGTAAGAATGATCTCCGAGTTGGCCAGTCGGCTGTTCAGGGTGTCGAGAATCGCCGTTGAACCGGCGTATGGGTCGTCGCCGGTGAGCGACCACGGACCGTTGAGCCAGGCGCCGTCGCCGTTCTCGAGACCATCGAAGAGCGGGAATCCGCCGGTTCCGACGAGAGGATTCTCGCCAATAAAGAGATCGTCGATGTGCCAGCCGTCCGCGGGCACGCCGCTGTTGGCATCGACGAAGAAGCGGACCCAAAGCTGCGATTGGCCCTTCCATGGCGAGAGGTCGAAGCGGCGGTGGATCCAGTCGGTCTGGTCGGAGGTGGCCCCCTCGAGGATCGTCCAGTTGGAGCCACCGTTGACCGAGATTTCGACCCGACCCCAGTGACCAGCGAAGTCATAGCGCTCAGAAAAGCTCAGGATGGGCCATGTGGCGCCGGTCAGATCGACCCCGGTCACCGCGAAGGTGTCGACGTTCTGAATGAAGTCGCCAGGGGAATCGCCGAGGCTGGTGGAACCGCCGATGCCCGCCGTGATGACCGGACCCCACTCACCGGTGAAGGTCCACACGCCGCTGTCGGTCTCGAAGTCGTCGGCGAATGGCACGACTGCCCCGAGGGTCATGGCCGAGGTGCTGTTCGAAGGCGAGTAGGTGTGCGTCGTGTCCACGAAAAAGGCCCGGTAGTAGTAAGTCTTCCGCGCCTGGAGACCGGTGTCGATGAACTCAGTGTTGGCCTGATCGGTGATGGTGGCGACGAGTTCGGAACTCGTGTCAACTGTGGAGGTGTCGGACCGGTAGAGCGCGTAGGCGGAGAAGGCCGGATCGTTGAGATCGTTCCAGCTCAAACGCATGGAGCTGACGGTGACCTGGTCGGGGGTCGCCAGGGCGACGGGAACTGGCATTTCCTCGATGGCGATATCGTCGAGGTAGATGTTGGTGGCGCCGGTAACATAGCGGCTTTCCGAGATGATGAAGCGAATTCTGACGCCGCTCTGGAGGTATGAGGCGAGGGAGAACTGGTATCGCGTCCAGGAGGGGACGGCTGAGTTCTGTCCGATGCTCCCACCGGGCAGTGTCGCCCAGACCACGCCGCCATCGGTTGAGACCTGGGCGGCAAAAATACCGTCGTCCGCTACCGTTCCCCGGAGCCAGTAGACCAGCTGCGGATCGGTAGCGGAGGACAGGTCGAGCTCGCCGGCCAGCTCCATGGCGTGCAGACCGCTGGCCATCAGAAGGCCGCTCGGGGTGGAGCGGAAACAGGAGGCCCCGGTATGCGGGTTGTCTGCGGACTGGGTCCAGGCGGCCGGGAGCCAGTTGCCGGTGCCGGTCTCGGCTCCGTCGGAGAAGGGCAGGGCCACGCTGCCGGAGTGCTCGGCGATGGAGAGATCATCGAGGTACCAGCCGTCGTCGGAGCCGGAGCCGTTGGTGGCCACGGTGAAGCGGATCCGAAGGTTGTCGGCAGTCTTCCACTGCGACAGATCGATGCCCTGCTCGGCCCAGGCCGTGCGGGTGTTGGTGGTGGTGTAGATCCGGTACCAGGTGGAGCCGTTTGTCGAGACCTCGAGGTACCCCCAGTCACCGGTGTCGGCGAAGGCAAAGCGGTCCCAGAAGCGCAGAACCGGCCAGGTCGAGCCGGTGAGGTTGACGGCCGTCAGGATGTAGGTGTTGGAGCTCAAGGGGGAGACGTCGCCGGGCGAGTCGTTGAGGGAGAATGAACCCCCGTACGGTGAGGTCCCATCTGGTCCCCAGGTCCCGGTGGCGTCCCAGTTGTCGAGGTTCTCCATGGGGTCGACGAGCGGCATCGGCAGCGGCACGGTGGTCGTGGAGCGCTCGTTGGAGGGGGTGGCGACGTTGCGCGAGTTGAAGACGAAGACCCGGTAGTAGTAGGCGGCGCCGATGGACAGACCGGTGTCGATGAAGCTGGTGTCGGTGCTCGTCGTCGAGGAGAAGATGAGGTCGTTCGCGGTGGTGACGTTGGCGGAGGTCGAGCGGTAGACTTCGTAACGGTCGAAGTTGCCGAGGGAGCTCTCGGTCCACGACAGGTCCACCGACTTGAGGTGCGGTACAGGTGCGGCCAGGCTCACGGCCTGGGGCATTTCCTCGATGGCGATATCGTCGAGGTAGATGTTGGTGGCGCCGGTAACATAGCGGCTTTCCGAGATGATGAAGCGAATTCTGACGCCGCTCTGGAGGTATGAGGCGAGGGAGAACTGGTATCGCGTCCAGGAGGGGACGGCTGAGTTCTGTCCGATGCTCCCACCGGGCAGTGTCGCCCAGACCACGCCGCCATCGGTTGAGACCTGGGCGGCAAAAATACCGTCGTCCGCTACCGTTCCCCGGAGCCAGTAGACCAGCTGCGGATCGGTGGCGGAGGACAGGTCGAGCTCGCCGGCCAGCTCCATGGCGTGCAGACCGCTGGCCATCAGAAGGCCGCTCGGGGTGGAGCGGAAACAGGAGACCCCGGTGTGCGGGTTGTCTGCGGACTGGGTCCAGGCGGCCGGGAGCCAGTTGCCGGTGCCGGTCTCGGCTCCGTCGGAGAAGGGCAGGGCCACGCTGCCGGAGTGCTCGGCGATGGAGAGATCATCGAGGTACCAGCCGTCGTCGGAGCCGGAGCCGTTGGTGGCCACGGTGAAGCGGATCCGAAGGTTGTCGGCAGTCTTCCACTGCGACAGATCGATGCCCTGCTCGGCCCAGGCCGTGCGGGTGTTGGTGGTGGTGTAGATCCGGTACCAGGTGGAGCCGTTTGTCGAGACCTCGAGGTACCCCCAGTCACCGGTGTCGGCGAAGGCAAAGCGGTCCCAGAAGCGCAGAACCGGCCAGGTCGAGCCGGTGAGGTTGACGGCCGTCAGGATGTAGGTGTTGGAGCTCAAGGGAGAGACGTCGTCGGGCGAGTCGTTGAGGGAGAATGAACCCCCGTACGGTGAGGTCCCATCGGGTCCCCAGGTCCCGGTGGCGTCCCAGTTGTCGAGGTTCTCCATGGGGTCGACGAGCGGCATCGGCAGCGGCACGGTGGTGGTCACCCGCTCGTTGGACGGCGCGGCCACCTGTCGGGACGTGAATGTGAAGACCCGGTAGTAGTAGGTCGCGCCGATGGACAGACCGGTGTCGATGAAAGCCGTTTCAGTGGAGGTCGAGAAGGAGGCGATGAGGTCGTTCGCCGTGGTGACATTGGCCGAGGTCGAGCGGTAGACCTCATAACGGTCGAAATCGCCGAGGGTGCTCTCATCCCAGCTCAGGTCGACGGACTTGAGGTGGGGAACGGGCGAGTTCAGGTATACGGCCTGGGGCATCTCCTCGATGGAGATGTCGTCGAGGTGGATGTCGGTGCCGAGCGAGTAGTAACGGCTCTGAGTGACGATGAAACGAATCCTGACGCCGGTCTGAAGGTATGAGGCGAGGGAGAACTGGTATCGCGTCCATGCGGGGACGGATGAGTTCTGGCCGATGCTCCCTCCGGGCAGTGTCGCCCAGACCACGCCGCCATCGGTTGAGACCTGGGCGGCGAAGCCACCATCGTCCTTGACCGTTCCCCGGAGCCAGTAGACCAGCTGCGGATCGGTGGCGGAGGACAGGTCGAGTTCGCCGGCCAGTTCCATGGCGTGCAGACCGCTGGCCATCAGCACTCCGCTTGGCGTGGAGCGGAAGCAGAAGGTCCCGGTACGCGGACTGTCTGGGGACTGGGTCCAGGCGGCCGGGAGCCAGTTGCCGGTGCCGGTCTCGGCTCCGTCGGAGAAGGGAAGAGCCACGCTTCCTGAGTGATTGGTGATAGAGAGATCGTCGAGGTACCAGCCGTCGTCGGCGCCGGAGCCGTTGGTGGCCACGGTGAAGCGGATCCGAAGGTTGTCGGCAGTCTTCCACGGTGACAGATCGATGCTCTGCTCGGCCCAGGCCGTTCGGGTGTTGGTGGTGGTGTAGAGCCGGTACCAGGTGGAGCCGTTTGTCGAGACCTCGAGGTACCCCCAGTCGCCGGTGTCGGCAAAGGCAAAACGGTCCCAGAAGCGCAGCACCGGCCAAGTTGAACCGGTGAGGTCGATCGAGGTCCATGCCACGGTGGTGGAGGCGTTTGGGTAAGTCGTTCCGGGTGAGTCCGTCAGCGAGTAGCTGCCGCCGTGCTGGTCGGTGTCGGTGGAGCCCCAGTCTCCTTCGAGGTTCCAGCTCTCGAGCGAACCCTCGAAGTCCTCAGTGAAGGGGAAAGGGTTGCCGCCGGTGCGGGCGGTGCTCTCGGCGGCGCTGTCGGGCGAATAGGTGCCGTACGGGCTCACCGCGTAGACCCGGTAGAAGTAGTCGGTGTCGATGGCGAGTCCGGTGTCGGTGAACGAGGTGGTGTCTTGATCGTGGATTTCGGTGACCAGCGTCGACTGGATGCCGACCCCGGTCGCCGGGCTGCGGTGGATAGCGTAGTGAGAGAAGAGCGTGTCGTTGCAGCGCGCCCATGTGAGGGTGATGGAGTGCGAGGTGATCTGGTCGAGAATCGGTGGATCGACCTCGGAGGGGCTCTCCGCGACTGAGATGTCGTCAACGTACCAACCGTCGGCGGTGGCCGATGGATCGGTGGTGATCCGGAATCGGACGAAGACGTTGTTCGATGAGGAATACGCGTCGAGCTCAAACCGTTCGCGCAGCCATCCGTTGGAAGATCCATTCGTGTAGACCGCGAGCGGGGTCCACGAGTTGGCGCCATCGGTGGAGATCTCGACATTGCCGGAGTCCGCGTTGAGGAAGTCCCAGGTGTGGACAAAGCTGAGCACCGGGGCCGTCGACGAGGTCAGGTCGATGGGGCCTACCAGGGTCAGGCTCTGCGATGGGATCGAGTTGCCGTAGTCGCCGCCGGGTGAGTCGGACCACGCCGAGTTGCCGGAGAATGCAGCCTCGGTGGAGAGGGCCCAGGGCGGATCGGCGGTCCATGCGGTGTTGCCGCCCTCACCGTTATCGAGGAAGGGGTAGTCCATCCCCGCCGGCGTTGCGGCGCTGACCTCGTTGCTCAGACTGTGGAGTTCGTCGGTTGTCACGACCATTGTCTGGTAGTAGTAGGTGGTCTTCGGAGTCACCGTGATATCGGTGTGGGTGGTGGTCGCGACGGCGGTGACATCGGTGACCAGGGTTGCTGACCGCCAATCAAAGCCGGCGCTGGTCCCGCGGTAGACGCGGTAGGCGAGGAACCCCGGTTCGGCCGATGCGCTCCATGAGAGGTCGACCGAGTTCGGCGCCACGGTCGATGGAGTCGCCATGGTGACCGCGGCCGGCGCCTCGGCGATGAGCACGTCGTCGATGTACCAGCCGTCGGCGCTGACGGTGCCGTCGGTGACGATGCGGAAGCGGACGCGTACGTCGTTGTAGCCCGCGAGAGCCGAGAGATCGATCTGCTCACGCGACCACGTGCCGAGGCCGCCGGTGTAGGTCGCCGCCGGAGCGCTCCACGAGGCCCCGCCGTCGGTGGAGGTTTCGACGTAGGCGAAGTCACTGCCGTCCTCGAGCGCGTGGCGGTGCTTGAATCGGAGAACCGGTGCGGTCGCCGTCGTCAGATCGATCGACGTCGCCAAACTCAGTGATGCGTCCACCGATGCACCGTAGAAGGTCGATGGGCTATCGGTTGCGGAGGAAACTGGAGAGGCGTAGAAGGCCGTCGTGTCTCCCCACGGCGCATCCGCCGTCCAATTGATCATGCCGCTCTCGAAGTCGTCGACAAATGGATAGCCTGCGCCTTCTACCGTTAATCCCGCTCCCATGATCAGGACGAGTGAGATGATTCCCCAAAGTGCTGACGTGGCATACCGCTGACCATTCATATGCTTCTCCGTTTGGTGTTGACGCGCCGGTTGATACATCCGATTGAAGTGAGAGCGGTCCGATTCGCTCACGCCGCTGCCGACGGGTGTTTCAACCGCGTCTGGAAGTGGTTCTTTTGTGTGCAGTCGGAATCTCGCCACTCGCTTCGCCCTCCGAACGCCGGTAGCTGCAAGTGTGGTGCCACGAATCAGGAGCCAAATGGCCTGCTCATGGTCTGGACTTGTGTTAGGAATCGGGACGCAGATCTCGAAACAGGACACGACAACGATACTTGAACAAGTGCGCAACTGAGAGGTGAGCCGGCATCGGGTTTTTTTAAAAAGCGCCGACTATCGTGGTGCGGGCCTCTCGCCGGCTGGCCGTTATCCTGTTGAGGTAAGCAGCAGCCGCAGCCGCCGATCCGTAGCGCTAGAAAAGCCTCTTCGGATACTCTCCGGCTGCGACCAGAGAGGCAATGAATTCGCGGGCCTGCGCCAGGTCCTCAGGGTGGGTGATGCCGCACCAACGGCCGTTGTGGCGCAGGACACGAACGTGGGCTTCTCCGCTGGCGATCATCTCCTGGACGACGCCGTGGATCAGGAACTCCTTTCGGCTGTCTTCCCCTGGATCCAGATCCTGAAGAAAAGCACGAAAGCCCGAGAGCAGCCCGGAGAAGATGGCGGGAGTGAAACCCCACAGGTTCATGCAGACCAGCGCATCGCCTTCCACTCTCCGCCTGACGCCGGATGGATCGAGGTACGTGCCACCGTCACCACTCTTGTCCACCTTGAAGACTTCGACGATCCGCTCGAGCCACCCGGATTCGTTTGCCGAGCAAAGACCGCGAGAGACCGGGCCGGCGTCCGACAATGTGCAGCCGATCTCGAAACCTGCGAGGGCGAATGTCGGTGTATCGCCCGGGGGCCGATTCCGCATGAAGTCGGCAAGGACCATGAATGCATCCCGGCCGTAGAAGTCGTCGGCGTTGATGACGGCGAACGCACCGTTGACGGCGGGTTCGGCGGCGAGGACGGCGTGTCCTGTTCCCCACGGTTTTGTGCGCTTTGAATGGGGAGGTGTTCCCGCCGGTACGGCGTTGATTCCCTGGTAGACGTAGGAAACACCGATCTGATCCGTCAATCGTGAGCCGAGGGTTTCTCGGAACTGATCTTCGGTCTCCGGCCGGATGACCAGAACCACATGGTCGAAACCGGCGCGTATGGCGTCGTAGATCGAATACTCCAGGAGGGTCTCGCCGCCCGGTCCGATGGACTCGAGCTGTTTGAGACCGCCATAGCGGCTGCCGACCCCGGCGGCCAGGACCACGAGCGCGAGCCCGGCGGTCGGTGAGTCGGTTCGAGGTTTGGAGTCCGCAGTGTCCATTACGTCTCCGATCCAAGGGGTGTGTTGAGAGTTGTGATCCCATCGACGAGACTGCAGTCGTGGACCGCGAAGTCGCCTGCATGGTCCGGGTGGCTTCTCGGATAGCCGGTCGCGACCACCCGCCGCAGAGCCTCGACGCTCTCGGCGAGAACGATGGCGCCGGCAGCGCCCTTGTCGCCGCCACCCAGCATCCTCTCGCCGAGGACCCCGGGAACGGTTCGAGCGAGATCGCACATGGTTTCGAGCTCGGGGCCCGAGATTCGGTACTGATCGCGAAGGCCGAGGCCATCGGCGCGAAAGACCCTGCCGACCGTCTCGACGTCTCCGGCGCGCCACGCCTCGAGCATGCTGGCGAACCGCGCCTGGGCGTGGAAGATGTAGCGCAGCCGGTCGCAGAGATGAGGATGGGACTCTCCATACCTCTCGATGATCTGCCGATAGAGGCCGCGGGATCGGATCTCCGCCAGAGTCGAGATCCCGAACGAGGCATCGAGCATGGAGACGAACTCATCGCATTCGGCCCGGCGGATGCACATAGGTTGATTTTTCCAGCCCCGGACGGACCGTCCCGGTGTCGAGACTGACGAGACGGAACTCCGGGGATTCGGCTCCAAGGGGAACATGGCTGACGGACCTATCTGCCGGGACGGTAATGGGTCCCCATCCCCTCACGGGCGAAGAGGATCATGACCTGGTCGAGCAGACCGCACGGGGAACCGATGTAGTCGTTCTCCACCGCCTGAGCCATGCGTGCGATGCGCATGGGGTCGTCGATGACGATCTCGTTGAGTTCGGCAAGCGAGAGGATGAGGTTCAGCGAAAGAGAAGCCGACCGTGACATCCCCCCGCCGGGGATATTGCCGTGGATGACGATGTCGGCGCCCTCTTTCAGCCGAAAGCCCTCTCGATTGAGGACGTGATCGACGCCGAAGGGGAAGCGCCCCCACGTGTCCGCGATCTCCGGGCTCTGGGGCTCCGGGATGTCTCGCCCGGTTGGAACTCGATGACACCGTCATCGGGAAAATTTCCGCTGAAGAGCCGGATTCTGCCCAAGCCGTTGGCCTTGTTGGCAATCCAGATAAATCGGTCGGTGCCGACTCCGAAGAGTTCTGTTCCGTTGTAGTCGCCGTGCTCGACACCGAGACAGAACCGAGAGGAAGACCGGCGGACGGATCCACCCGTGACATCCAGCCCCGTCTCCCGAGCCAGTCGTCCGATCTCGGTGAGGGCGTGTCGGTCAAAGTCGTGCGTGGGCATCTCGGTTTGTCCTTCGCCTACCAGAAAACGGCGTACAGGGTCAGGGTCAGAAGGATCACCGCAACGCCGAAGATCTTGGTCCGTCCATCGGTCGTCATGTCCATGGTCTCGTTCACCGGCAGTGTCACGGGCTGGGGCAGGGGCTTGAGCAGGGTCATGAGCGCGAGCACCGCGAGGATGATGAAGAAACAGATTGCCATCCGATTGAGAAACGCGATCTCCGGTGCGAAGACCTTGAGCGAACCGTAGAGGATCGGGTTGAGGATCAGACCCACGGTGCCGCAGGCCCTCGGCGCGCGGCTGACGAGGACGCCGAAAAGGAAGATGGACAGAATGCCGGGGCTGATGAATCCCTGGAATTCCTGGATGAAGGTGAAGATGCCGCCGAACTTCGGGTTGTCCAGCCTCGGAGCGATGAGCATGGCGATGAAAACGAAGACGACCACGCTGATCCGGCCGACGGTGACGAGCTGGACCTGGCTCGCGTTCTTTTTGATTTTGTGGAAGATGTCCATGGCGAAAATGGTCGATGACGAGTTCAGCATCGAGGCCAGCGAGCTCACAACAGCGCCGAAGATGGCCGCCAGGACAAATCCCTTGAGACCGGTTCCCGCCGGCAGGAGGTTCTTGATGAGCACCGGGAAGGCGGCGTCGTAGTCGCGGAGGACGAGTTCGTGGACCTTGGAGGAGCCGGCGCGGGCCTGATCGAGAAGACCGCGGTTGAGGTCCATGATCACCGTCGGGTCAGCGTGAACGTCCAAGACGACGTCCAACTGCTCCGCGTTGTTCTCGATGACGCGAATAGCGTCGACGGTGTGGTTTGCTGCGAAAGTCTCGCTGAAACGGAAGAACACGATGCCGCCCGGAGGATTGTTTCGACCCGCTTCGAGCCGCTTGTTGATCGCCTTGATGTCATTGACGAAGAGGAGTTCGGTGGGGTCGGGTTTGACCGTGTCCGAGAGCTGCTCGTAGAGATCCGGCGCATAGGTCGCAATGGCCTTCGCATTCTTGACCACGGCGGCCGATTCCAGATCCGAGGTGAAGAGGTTGTAGGCGAGGACGCCCGGGATCACAACGACAAAGGGGATCAAGAGCTTGAGAAACGCCGCGAAGACCACGCCCCGCTGACCCTCGGCGAGGGACTTGGAGCCCAGGGTCCTCTGGGTGATGTACTGGTTGAGACCCCAGTAAAAGAAGTTGGGGATCCAGAGCCCGACGACCAATGCGGTCCACGGTATCTCCGGATCGCTGGCGGGCCGGACCATGTGCAGTTTTCCCGTCTCCCAGTCACCGGCGTTGAGCAGTTGCAGACGTTCGAGGGCCCCGGCATCGACAAGCTGTGCGGGATCGACCGAGGTCGTCGCGGTGGCGGCGAGGGCCGCAGGATCGGCCGTGCCGAGAAGCCTCATGGCGAGATACGCGATGATGGCGCCGCCGGCGATGAGGGCGGTTCCCTGGATGAGATCGGCCCACGCGCAGGCCTTGAGGCCGCCTGCGAAGACATAGATCGCCGCCAATGTGCCGATGATCCAGCAGCCCACGGTGATGCTCCCGAGGTCGAGGCCGAAGAGCGACTGACCCTGGAAGTTGACGGTGATGACCTTGGCGCCGGAGTAGATCACCGACGCGGTGGGAACGCCGACCAGGATGACCAGGGTGGAGATCGCCATCACGGTGCGGGCAAAAGGGTTGTAGCGGTACTCGAGAAACTCGGGAATGGTGAAGATTCCGCTCTTCAGGAAGGTGGGGATGAAGAGGAACGCGACGACAACGAGGGTGATGGCCGCCATCCACTCGTAGCTGGCGATGGCCATGCCGAGCCAGTCCGCCGCCTTGCCGCTCATGCCGACGAACTGTTCGGTGGAGATGTTGGCCGCAATGAGCGAGAACCCCACCAGCCACCAGGTCAGCCCACGTCCGGCGAGGAAATAGTCCCGCGCACCGTGTTCGTCGTCGATCTCCTCGCTGCGGCTCTTCCAGAGGCCGACGCCGATGACCGCAACGACAAAGATCACGAAAACTCCGATGTCGATGATGCCTACGCCCATGATTCTTCACCCCGTCCGTTTGTCATCGCTGTCAGCGTCGTGAGTCGTGTGCGGATCACGGTTCCACCCCGAATCGATAGATGGTCGTAGATTGCCAGGTCTCGCCGGGTCGTAACACCGTTGATGGGAAACCAGGCTGATTGGGGGAGTCCGGAAAGTGCTGGGTTTCGAGACAGAACCCGCTGCGGCGCCCATACGGCTTGCCGGTCCTTCCGACAAAGCTGCCGTCCAGGAAGTTGCCGGTGTAGAACTGGACACCGGGCTCGGTGGTCAGGACCTCCAACATCCGGCCTGATATCGGTTCGTGGACTTTGGCGGCCAGGGTCGGCTCTTCTCCCGAACGATTCAAGACCCAGTTGTGATCGTAGCCGTTGGCGAGGCGGAGCTGGTCGTCGTCGTCGTCGATCCTCGATCCGATCCGGTTTATCCGCCTCAGATCCATCGGGGTCCCCTCGACCGGTCGGATCTCACCCGTGGGGATGAGATCTGCGTTGACCGGGGTGAAGTGATCGGCGTTGATCATGATCTCGTGGTCGAGGATGGTGTCGCCCGCCGGACCGGCGAGGTTGAAGTAGCTGTGGTTTGTCAGATTGACGATGGTCGGCCGGTCGGTTGTGGCGAGAGAGTCGATCCGGAGTTCGTTCGCATCGCTCAGGGTGAACGTTACCGAGATCTGCATGCGTCCGGGGTAGCCCTCTTCGCCATCGGGACTGGTGTGGGAGAGTTGCAGCTGTTGCGTGTCTGGTGACGTGTCCGACGTAACGCGCCACAAGAGCATGCCGAATCCGGTTGAGCCGCCATGCAGATGATTTGGGCCGTTGTTTTGCGCAAGGTGGTACACCTGCCCGTCGAGAGTGAAGCGTCCGTCGGCGATCCGATTTCCAAACCGGCCGATGGTCGATCCGAAATATGGGTGTCCGGCCAGATAGCTGTCGAGCGTGTCGAATCCGAGAACGATGTCCGACAGTCCTCTCCTGTTGTCGGGAGCCACGAGCGAGGTCACGGTGGCGCCGAAATCCGTCACAGAGGCGGAACACCCGTTGGAGTTTTCGAGGACAAAGAGCCCAACGCTGCGGCCATCCGGCAAGACTCCGAATTGCTGCCTCATCATCATGCACTCCTCGGTCGGAGCGAACTCCGGTCATGACTCATTGAAGATGACCTCCCAGCGGGTTGGTGCTGGTCGCCTCTGAAAACCTTCTAAATCTTTCCATTCCTCCATCGTCCGTTTCCAATACTCTACACCATCAACCGCAGATCTGAGGGATTGCTGAGGTGGCTTTTTGAGAGAATATAGAAACAGTTATTAATAATAGAGTTAGAACCTTAGTCCGGCTGCAGGATGTGCGTAAGTCGATCGACGGCGTCGATACTGTCGTGCGGTAACAGGACGCATGAAGCATGACGTAAAGAGACGCTTGCGCTTTCAAAAATTTTGCTTTATCTTGGTTTTTGAAGATCATGCCGATGCAGATCACCAACCAGCCCGTCGCTCTCAAGGCAACCCTGAGACGGGACGCGATCAGGCGTTCAGTCGAGATAGCCGGACATGTGAGCATCGCCGACCTCAAGGAACGGCTGGGTGTCTCAGAGGTGACCATCCGTGAGGATCTCAAACACCTCGAGAATCAGCAGGCCCTGACCCGAATACGTGGGGGCGCCGTTGCCGCTCGAACCGGGGGAGTTGAACTCTCCCTCGAGGAGACCAGCTCGACCAATCATGCCGAGAAGGTTGCCATCGGCGCCCGTGCTGCGGCCATGATCCAGAGCGGACACACGGTCATTATCGATGTCGGGAGCACCACGACCGAGCTTGCAAAGGCGTTGTCTCCCGACCTTGTCGGTGTGGTCGTGATCACGAATGGGCTCAACATCGCTCTGCTTCTCGAGTCGTTGCCCGGGATTTCGGTCATCGTGACAGGCGGCACGCTGAGGCCGTTGCAGCATTCCCTCGTGGCGCCCATGGGAACGCTCCTTCTGAGCCAGCTCAGGGCTGACATCGCGTTTCTCGGTTGCAACGGGATCGATCCGGTTCACGGGTTCACCAACACCAACATCCCGGAGGCCGAGATCAAACAGGCCATGGTGAAGGCTGCACGGTCGACGGTGTTTCTGGCCGACCATAACAAGATCGGCCGGGTCGCGTCGGCCTTCGTGGCCGATGTAGTGTCCGCCGATCTCCTGATCACCGATGAACAGGCTGATTCGCGGGTTGTCGGAGAACTCCGCAACGCCGGATTAGCTATCGACCTGGTGAGGCCAGCGGGGTGAGATGGAACTGACCAACGCCGCAACCGCCGTTCAGATGAGGTCCGTCGCGGAAGAAATGCCGCGGCGGTTTTTTGATTTTCGGAGGGCGATCGGCCCGTGCTTATGGAAAGCACTGCGGGCCCAGACCGGAGGGGGTACAACCATGAGTCGTGGACGGGTAGTGATCATTCTGTGTGTCGTATTCGTGTTGGCGATGAGCCACACGGCGTTTGCTCAAGTGACGGGGAGCATCCGAGGGAGGACCATCGACACCGATGGCAAACCCCTGCCGGGAGTGACCATTGTTGTCAGCGGCGAGGTTCTCGGCAAGGCACAACGGACCGCGGTGACGAGCGAAGCGGGCGGGTTCCGGTTCGCCGTCCTGCCCATCGGCTCCTATAAGGTGAGCGCCAGCCTTCCCGGTTTCCAGACGCAGTCCGCCGACGAGGTTCGGGTCGCCATTGGTGCGGTTTCGTCGGTCGATATCACGATGACGCCGGATTTCGGTGATGAAATCGTGGTCAAGGCCGAGGTGCCCATCGTCGACACGGCGAGCCCGACCTTCAACTCACGATTTGACAGCCAGCAGATCATCGATTTGCCGACCCGGGGTAACTTCTACGACGTGATCGCAGTGACGCCTGGAGTGAACCAGATGAGTCGAGGGGACGAGCGAGATCGTCGCCTTCGGCTCCGATATCAAATCGAGCCAGTGGAACATCGATGGTCTCAACCGGACCGCGCCCGACAGCGGCCAGCTCCAGTGGTCCATGAACGACGAGATGATCGCCGAGATCCAGGTGCTCGGAACCGGCGCCACCGCCGAGTACGGCGGGATGCTGGGCTCCGCCTTCAACGTTGTCACCAAATCGGGGACCAACGAGTTCCACGGTTCGGCCAACCTCGACTACTGGCCGAGCAACTGGGTCGGGGAAAACGGCCGCCGGGAGGACGCACCTGAGGGGGCGCAGACCTACACCCTCGATCATCACAACGTGCTTCAGGCGACGCTGGGCGGCCCCATCGTCAAGGACGCGCTGTGGTTCTTCGCCGGTGCGGAGTTTGGGCGGTTCCAGGCCTTCTATCCCTTCGAGGACTCGACCTTACCGAACCAGAAGGAAACGACCTGGGACAACTTCGACCTCAAATTCACCGCTCAGATCGCGCAGAACCACCGCCTCAACTTGATCGCCAGCGACTACAAGTTCCTCGGCCCGAGCGCGGGAGACATCTACAGCGAGCCGTCCCAGTGGAGCGAGAACGACACCCATAACAAGATGCTGGGTGTCGACTACAGTGGGGTCCTCGGCGCCAACACGGTCATCGAGGCCCGCGCCGGGCTGCTGCGGACCACAAACGAATACCGGTCGCAGTACCCCACCGGTGAGCCCACCTTCGTGGACATGACGGTTTATCCGTGGCTCTGGTACGGGGATGTTTGGTGGCAGTGGAAATGGGAGCAGTCATCCGACGACGCCGAGGTGATCCTGACCCAGCACGCGGAGAACTTCATCAAGGGTGACCACGAGTTCAAGTTCGGGGTCCAGTACTCCAGGGACGGCGCGACGACCAAGACCTACAACCCGCACTACTACTACCAGTACGAGTACGAGTACTATCCGGGTTATCCATACGTCTATCAGTACTGGTACACAGGACTGCCGTACTACTACGGCGGTCAATCGGAAACCATCAGCGCGTTCGCGACCGACAGCTGGACCATCAGCTCGCGGTTGACCCTCGACATCGGTGTCCGCTACGACAACAACAGAGGTTGGATCGAGGACTTCCCGCGTCTCGACCACGACTCGAATCCCACCGGCGAGATCATCCCGGGAATGGATGTGGTCGAGTGGGACAATTTCGATCCGCGCTTCGGTTTCGCCTGGCAGCCGACCAAGACCGGGAAATCGGTCATCCGCGGTTCCATCGGCAGGTTCACCTCCGGGATGACATCCGGGGATTGGTATTCCCCGCCCCCCGAAGCGCCCCCGTGGAGGACGTACTGGCTCAACTGGGACAATGAGTGGGAGGTTATCGCCGACTGGGGTTCCCGGGCGGGCGCGTTCCTGGTTCCCGGTACGGACAACTCCCACACCTGGGAGTACACCCTGGGCTACGACCACCAGCTGACCGCGACGAGCGCGATCAGCGTGCAGGGGGTCTACAAGCAGACCACGAACCTGATCGGCTGGTACATCGCCGACGACGGCGAGTATGAGGACTTCGACTGGACCGATCCCGAGACCGGGAATACATACACCTTGCGGGACTACTCCGTCGATCCGACGCGCTTCAAGGGCAACAGCACCGGGCCGGGCGCCTATGGCGGCGACCGGAAATACGAGCAGGACTACATGGGCCTCTTTCTGGTCTACAAGAAGCGCTTCAGCGACAACTGGGACCTCATTGCCTCCTACAGCTACTCGAAGTCCGAGGGGTTGAATCCGCGGTTTCTCACCGGCGGCGACTGGGCCGGGCAGGGTGAGGCTCTCTACGCCAATCGCGCCGAGGCCGACCCGAACGCATTCGTCAACGCCGACAAGACGCTGGCCGGCGACCGGCGGCACGTGCTCCGGCTGGTCGGCAACTGGATGCTGCCGCTGGGCTTCAAGATCAGCTCGGTGGTCAATATCCAAAGCGGACGCATCTACGACCGGCAGCAGCAGGTCCGCCTGCCGAACCGGGGAACGACGACGATCATCACGTCGCCGGGCTCCGACAGCCAACGCTTGCCCACCCAGTATCTGTGGGACCTCGGTGTCGGCAAACACTTCAACACCGGCAGGGGGACGAGCCTGAACATCGACATCCAGATTCTCAACCTCCTCAACGACGGTGCGGTCGAGTGGTGGAGGGATCTCAACTATCCCGTCGGCGAGGAGCCCTTGCCTGGAGGATGGGTACTGCCGCGGAGAGCTCAACTCCGTTTCAGATTTACCTGGTGAGCGAGTGAATGAGGGTGCGAGCCGGCTGCCGCCGGCTCGTGCTATTTGAATGGCGATCGATCACCGGCCGACTTCGGACGATTGAGGTCGGCCGGTGAAATTGCAGGGCGAAACGGGGGGCTGCGTGTCCATTCCAAGAGCGTTGACGGTTGTATCGCTTGCGTGCCTATTGCTCGCCGGTTGCGGGCAGGCGCCCCAAGCTCCGCTTCATCCCGATTGGGAGAACCCGCAGATGATCGGCCGCAACAAAGAGGCGGCCAAAGCCACCGCCATTCCTTTTGCGGATCCCGCAGCCGCCCTCGTCGGGGACCCGATCGGATCACCTTGGTTCCGTTCGCTCAATGGAACCTGGGATTTCCACTGGTCGGAGAACCCGGACGCACGCCCGGTGGACTTCTACCGGCCGGACTTCGACATTGCCTCGTGGGATGAGATCCCGGTGCCGGCGAACTGGCAGCTCCACGGTCACGGATATCCCATCTACACCAATGTACGCTACTCCTGGGGTGAACCCGATCCGCCGCGGGTGCCGCACGACTTCAACCCAGTGGGTTCCTACCGGCGGAGCTTCATCGTTCCAGAGGACTGGAACGGACGGCAGGTGATCCTCCAGTTCGCGGGAGTGAGTTCGGCCTTCTATCTCTGGGTCAACGGCCACGAAGTCGGTTATAGCCAGGGCAGCCGGACACCGGCGGAGTTCGACATCACCGAATATCTGCAGCCGGGCGAAAACCTGGTCGCCGCCGAGGTTTACCGCTACTCCGACGGCTCCTATCTCGAGTGTCAGGACTTCTGGCGGATCAGCGGGCTCTTCCGGGACGTCTTCTTGTACTCCCTCGATCGGCTCCAGATCCGCGATTTTGAGGTCCACACCGATCTCGATGAGAGCTACCGTGATGCGTCGCTCGGGATCGATGTCAGGATCGCCAACCTCGGCGGCGAGAATCGGTCGTACGCGGTGACGGCCACTCTCTTCGACGCCGACGGTGGGGTGGTGGTGGATGATCTGGCGGTGTCCGGTGACGCATCAGCCGGAACCGAGACCGCGATCCGGCTCGATCGCGAGATTTCAGATCCACCCAAATGGTCGGCCGAAGAACCCAACCTATTTCGATTGGTCGTCAGCCTGACCGACCCCGATGGCGCGGTGATCCAATCGGTCTCCACCAACGTCGGTTTCCGCGAGGTGTCGATCACCGACGGACAACTCCTGGTCAACGGAGTAGCGGTGCTGCTCAAGGGGACCAACCGCCACGAGCACGATCCCGACACCGCCCACGTCATGTCCACCGAGGGAATGGTGCGCGACATCCTGCTCATGAAACAGCACAACATCAACGCGGTGCGGACCTCGCACTACCCGGATGTCACCGAGTGGTACGACCTCACCGATTATTACGGTCTCTATGTCATCGATGAGGCCAACATCGAGTCGCACGGCATCGGCTATGAACCCGACAAGACCCTGGGCAACAAGCCGGAGTGGGGCCCGGCCCATATGGATCGCACCGTGAGCATGGTCGAACGCGACAAGAACCACCCGAGCATCATCATCTGGTCTCTCGGCAACGAGGCCGGTGATGGGGTGAACTTCACGGCCACGGCGAATTGGATTCGCGAGCGCGACCCGTCGCGG
Source organism: uncultured Acidobacteriota bacterium (assembly GCA_963753035.1). Taxonomy (GTDB): domain Bacteria; phylum Acidobacteriota; class Thermoanaerobaculia; order Thermoanaerobaculales; family Sulfomarinibacteraceae; genus JAHECW01. Next base: position 59,663 of record CAVWAW010000005.1, read on the forward strand.
CCGGTCCACTACGAAAGAGCCGAACTCGGTCCCAACACCGACATCTTCTGCCCCATGTATGCGCGGATTCCGGATATCGTCGAGTACGCCGAGAACCACGACGACCGGCCGCTCATTCTCTGCGAGTACTCGCACGCCATGGGCAACTCCAACGGCAACGTCGCCGACTACTGGAAAGAGATCTACGCTCGCGAACGGCTGCAGGGCGGCTTTATCTGGGACTGGGTGGATCAGGGTCTGCGCCAGCCGGTGCCCGGCAAACCCGGCGAGTTCTACTTCGCCTACGGCGGGGCCTTCGAGCCCGAGGGCGTCTACCACGATGACAACTTCCTCATGAACGGCCTGGTCTCGGCTGACCGCGTACCGCACCCGGGCCTGCTCGAACTCAAGAAGGTGCATCAGTACATCACCATCAAGCGGGTGGACGATCCTCCCGGAGGATTCGAGATCGGCAACGGGTATGGATTTGTAGATCTTGGGAGTTTCGACGCATTCTGGGAAGTTCGAGGAGACGGTCAGGTGGTTGCATCGGGTCGCCTGCCGAAACTCGACATCGGCCCTGGCGAGAGCCGGGTTTTGACGATTCCTGAGCCGCGATTCGAGCCCAAAGCCGGTGTCGACTATCGCCTTGAGGTGAGCTTCCGATTGGCCGTCGATACATCGTGGGCCGACGAAGGACATGAGGTCGCCTGGGAGCAGTTCGAGTTGGGCTCCGTCGGGGTTGAGGCCTTCTTGGACCCGGCGGGAATGCCGCCCTTGAATCACGTGCAGGATGGCGACAGCTACGAAGTCTCCGGTGAGGGCTTCAGCGTTCGATTCGATCTCGGTACGGGACACCTGACGAACTACGCCGTCGGGGGGAAAGACCTTGTTGCCCGCGGTCCCAGCCCCAACTTCTGGCGCGCCCCAACGGACAACGATCGCGGTAATGAGATGCCAGAGCGTTGCGCACCGTGGAAGGCCGCGAGCGGCAACTGGGTTGTGAAGTCGGCCGTTGCCGATCGCGTCGGACCATCCGAGGTCGAGGTGCGTTTCACCGGCAGTTTTCCCGATGTGGATTCGACCAACGAAATCACCTACACGGTCTTCGGCAGCGGCGAGATCGCTGTCAATTATGAACTTCACACCGAGCGAAGGCGATCTGCCGGAACTCCCGCGTTTCGGGATGCAGATGGAGATCCCCGGTGGACTCGAGACCATAACCTGGTACGGGCGTGGGCCCCATGAAAGCTACTGGGACCGCAAGGACGGCGCCCGTGTCGGTGTGTGGACCGGATCAGTGGACGAACAGTTTGTGGATTACTCCGAACCGCAGGAAAACGGCAACAAGACCGATGTTCGGTGGATGAGCCTGACCAACGATGATGGCCAGGGGCTTCTGGTCATCGGCGAGCCCCTCCTCGCATTCAGCGCCCACCACTACACCACCACCGATCTCGAGGATGCCAAGTACACCTGGCAGATGGAACGCCGCGAGAACATCACGTTGAGCGTGGACATGCAACAGACCGGAGTCGGCGGCGACGACAGCTGGGGCGCGCGGACCCACGACGAGTACACGGTGTGGCCGGAACCGCTGGAGTACTCGTTCCGTCTGCGTGGTCTGAGATCCGGCGACGAGCCGGCCGACCTCGCGAGGGTGAAACGATGAGGGACCACTCACGAGGATGTTGCGATGGTTGTAGCGCCGACGTTCAGGCTTCGCCATTCGGCTACGTCCTGACAAGCCCGTCGGCGTCGATAGCTTCGATCAGCGCGGAATCGCCCACGAGAGGTGGGCGCCCCAAAGGACGCTGCGATGGTTGTAGCGCCGACGTCCCGTCGGCGATGGTCACTTCGATGGGAGCAATACCGCCCAAGAGACGTGGGCGCTCCAAAGGGATCGTGGTTCTCGGTCTTTGCGTGGCTGCGATGATGGGTTTCGTTGATGAGGCTGCAGCCAGCAGCCCCAGCGCCGGGTGCGGCGCCGCACCGCCGTTGCCGGCCGGTGAGTCCATCGCCGCGACCATCGAGGCTGGAGGCCTCGATCGTGAGTACCGGCTCCATCTCCCCTCCGGATACGATCCGGCAGAACCGGCGCCGCTGGTATTGGTCATCCACGGCTACACCGGCACTGCTGAAAAAGCCGAAATGGAGTACACCTCCTTCCGAGCATCGAGTGATGAGAATGGTTTTGTGGCTGTGTTCCCCCAGGGTACGGGGTTTGAGGTGGGTGGCCACCTCATCACCTCGTGGAACGACGGTGCGTGCAACGCCTCTCCCGGTCCAGCGGGCCCGATCTGCGCTGACGCCGGCTTCGATTATCCGACTCCGCCCGAGTGCGGCGAGCCCAGCCAGTGCGACTGGTGCTCGTGCCACGACGACGTGGGATTCATCGAGGCTCTCCTCGATAAGCTCGAGACGACCCTGTGCATTGACCGCGATCGGGTTTTTGCCACCGGAATCAGTAACGGAGGGATGTTCGTCCACCGGCTCGGCTGCGATCTGCCGGGTCGTTTCGCCGCCATCGCCCCGGTGGCGGGAACCCTCGCCAAGGGATTCAACTGCGCTCCCGGTCCCGAAACGCCGATGTCGATGATGAATATTTACGCCACTGCCGACGACACTGTGCCCTTTGACGGCACACCGGCCAGCGACGGGTTTTTCTACACGCCGACGGCCGATGTGATGGATCTCTGGGCGTCGGTGGAATCACAGGGTTGCAGCAATTCAACCAGCTCGTATCCGACGTCGCTGGACGGCGTCAAGGGCTTCCGGTGCATCCAGCGCACTGGATGCGCCACCGGCGTCGAGCTGGTCGACTGTGCGTGGGACGGCGGTCACGATTGGCCGCGCGACGGAGAGACCGAGTTCGCGAGCAAGGTGATCTGGGAGTTCTTCGCCAACAAGACCGCGGCTGGCAACACCTTCGAGCCCGCTTCAACCGTTGACGAAGTCCGGCGACGCATCGCCGAACAGCCGTCCGATACGTCGTGGTGGAACGTCAACGGCGAGGCAATGGCGTGGAACAACAAGAACCTCAACCGCCTTTTCCCGACGGTCAACGTCTACCGGGCGGGACCCGTGCGCGAACTCGAGCGGGAAACCGTGGCTGAGATCACCGATTTTGAGGTCGACATTCCGGGAGGAACCATGGCGTTCGCCGACTTCCTCCGATCGGATCTCTCGACCTGCATGGGGATGGTCATCCTCCACCAGGGCAAGATCGTCTTCGAGGACTACCCGCGGATGGAGCCCTATGAGCGACCCATCTACTGGTCGGTGACGAAGGTGCTGGTCTCGTCGGTGTTGAGCATCCTAGAGGACCGAGGGCTCTTCGAAATCGACAAATCCATCGAGACCTATCTCCCGGAGCTGGCCGGTTCGTCGTATGAAGGAATCACGGTCAGGAACATCCTCGACATGGCCACCGGGGTCGATTGCTCGGAGGAGTACTACGACCGCTCGTCCTGCTACTACGGCCTCATGGAGACCACGGGCGAGGCACACTTCGGCGACGAATCAGCAGACAACCCCTACACCTACATCGCGGCTCTGAGGGTGGGCAAATATGCCGAGCAGGGGACTTCGTTCGAATACGGCTCGATCAATACCTACATCTTGGGTTGGCTGGTCGAGAAACTGACCGGTATGCCCTTTCAGGACGCATTCTCGCGTGAGTTCTGGACCCGTATCGGCGCCGAAGGCGATGCAGCCATCTTGGCGCCGCGATTCGGTGTGCCGATGTTTGCCGGCGGGTTTCTCGGTCGGCCGCGGGATCTCGCTCGATTCGGGCTTCTGTTCACCCCGAGCTACGGTGTCGTGAGCGATAGGAAGATCATCTCCGATGAACACATCGAGATGCTCATCAACGGTGGTCGGCCCGAACTGCTGGCCAACGCTCGCGGGGGACCACCGGATGAGGTCACCGGGAAAATGGTCAAACACAATGTCTACCAGTGGGATCTGGTCTTCACCAATAACGATATCTTCAAGGGCGGTTGGGCCGGACAGGGGTTGCTGGTCAACCCGGACAGGGATCTGGTGGCGGTTTATGTGGGCTACTCCAGCGACGACGAGAGTGAGCTCGATGTGCTGCCGCGCCTGCGACAGGTGCTCAGCGGCGTTTTCGGAGTGGACGACGGTCCCGAGCTGGCGGGGGAGGAACCCTAGATGCCCGAAATGAGATCGGCGCCCATCGATAAAGCGGTCTTCTGGCCGGCCCTCGTGGTCGTGATCTCGGCCATCGTGCCCCTGATCCTCTACCCGGAGGCGAGTGCGGAGATCCTTGGCAGCGTGCTCGATTTCATCAAACACCAACTGGGATTTCTCTTCCTTTGGTTCACCTTCGGCGTCCTCTGCGTCCTGCTCTGGTTTGCTTTTGGGCGATACGGATCGGTGCGATTTGGCGGTCCCGACGCGCGGCCCGAGTTCGGCCAACTCAGCTGGATCGGGATGCTCTTCTGTGCCGGAATCGGCACCTCGCTGCTCTACTGGGCAACCATCGAGTGGGTCTACTACTACCAGGCGCCGCCGTTCGGCATCACGCCCGAATCCGCCGAGGCCGCCCACTGGGGCGCCATGTACGGCCTTTTCCACTGGGGGCCGCTGGCCTGGGCGCTCTACTGCATCCCCGCTCTCCCCATCGCCTACGCCTTCCACAACCGGAAGATCCCGTTTCTTCGGATTTCGCAGGCGTGCCGGGGCGTCATCGGCGATCGTGCGGATGGCTGGCTCGGCAAGCTTATCGATGTGCTCTTCATTTTCGGTCTGATCGGCGGCACCGGGACCTCTCTGGGGCTCGGCACGCCGATTCTCTCGGAGGCCATCAGCACTCTCACTGGGATCGAGCGGAGTTTCGCCCTCGATGCGTTCGTGATTGTCGTTTGGACCGCCATTTTCGGAACAACGGTCTATCTCGGGATGGAGAAGGGGATCAAGCGACTCGCCGATGCGAACGTGTTTCTCGGGTTCTTCCTCCTCGCGTTTGTCCTGATTTTTGGACCCACGGTCTTCATCCTTGACACCTTCACCAACAGTCTCGGTCTACTGGCTACAAACTTCGTTCGAATGAGCCTGTACACCGACCCGGTGGGCGGTTCGGGTTTCCCGCAGACCTGGACGGTTTTCTACTGGGCCTGGTGGATTGCCTACGCGCCCTTCATGGGGCTGTTTGTGGCCCGGATATCTCGGGGAAGGACCATTCGCGAAGTCGTCGCGGCCAACCTCGTCTGGGGCAGCCTGGGTTGCTGGCTCTTCTTTGCCACCTTTGGCAACACCGCGCTTTATGATCAGTTGAACGGGGTGGTCCCGGTGATCGAGATCATGAACGAGGTCTCGCCCCAGGCGGCCATCGTCGCGGTGGTCAAGGCGCTGCCCATGGGTACCTTCATTCTGATTCTGTTTGTTGCCATGTGCTTCATCTACTCAGCTACCACCCTCCAGGCTTCGGCCTACACCATCGCCTCGGTGGCTTCGAGAAATCTGGTCGCGGGTGAGTCCGAGCCGCAACGATGGAATCGTCTGTTCTGGGCGCTTGCGCTGGGCGCCACGGCTGTGGCGTTGATGTACCTCGGAGGTCTGGAGCCGTTGCAGACTGCGGCGTTGATCGTCGCCGTCCCGTTGATCTTCGTGATTACCCTATCTGTGTGGTCCCTTCTCCGATGGCTGAAGGAAGATTTTCCTGAACAACCGACTGAGTAAAATGCGAGGAATGAATGGAATTTAGTTACTCTGACCAACAGCAGATGATCAAAGAAACTGCTCGGGATTTTGCTGAAAAAGAAATCGCTCCATCGGTCGCAAAGATGGAATTGGAAAAGCGCACTGCTTCAGATCTGATTCCGAAAATGAAGGAACTTGGATTTTTCGGAATTCAATATCCGGAAGAGTACGGTGGAGTTGGATGTACCTATCTCGAGTATGTGATGGTCCTTGAAGAACTTTCGAGAGTCTATTGTTCAATAGGTGGTCTCATTTCAGTCAATAGTCTGTGTGCAGGAACCATCAACGACTTTGGAACCGAAGAGCAGAAGAAGGCGTTTCTTCCAGGATTGCTCTCCGGTGATGCCATCGGGAGTTTTGCCTTCACCGAACCCGATACGGGGTCCGATGCGCGGGCGATCAGAACCACCGCCAAACGTGAGGGTGACGAGTGGGTCATCAACGGCGAGAAGATCTTCATCACCAACTCTCCTTTGCCTGGAACGATCGTTCTTTTCTGCAAAGATGTGGAAATGGAAGACAAAATCACGTGTATTATCGTACCGAAAGACACCCCGGGTTACACACCGCAGAGACACGTATCGAAAATGGGCATGCATGGACTGGAAGTTGCAGATATCGTTTTGGAGAACGTCAGAGTTCCATATGACAATACGGTCGGTGGAGAAGCCGAGAGAGGTAAAGGATTCAAGGTTTTGACGACCGAAATATCGGTTGGAAAACTTGGTATATCAGCTCAGTGTGTCGGGATGACGCAGGCCGCATTGGATGAGTCAATCAGTTATGCAAAACACCGCGAACAACAGGGGAAACCCATTGCGAAATTCCAGACAATTCAGTGGATGATCGGCGAGATGTCAGCCGAGGTGGATGCCGCGAGATATCTGACATATGCGACGGCGTTTTCGAAGTCAATTGGCAAGAACATCATGTTCGATTCCGCGAAGACCCGGTTGTTCGTATCGCAGGCGGCGCACCGGGCGGCGAGTTCGGCGATGCAGATCCACGGCGCCTTCGGCTACACCACGGAGTACAACGTCGAACGGATCTTCCGTGATATGAAACTCGCCGAGATCTACGAGGGTGTCAACGAGATCCAACGGGTGATCGCGGCGGCCGAGCTTCTTCGCTAGAGCGTTACCGGTATTGGAGTATTGAAACCGAAATGTTGAAAACAAGACTGACTGAAATGCTCGGGATGGAGCACCCCATCATGCAGGGTGGGATGCAGCGGGTTTCCACGGCCGAGCTCACGGCGGCCGTCGCCAATGCCGGAGCCATGGGTTTCCTCAGCGCGCTGACTCAACCCACGCCCAGTGAGCTGGTTCGTGAAATTGCGCGGACCCGGTCGATGACCGATCGGGCTTTCGGGGTGAATCTGACTATTCTCCCGAGCCGGACGCCGCCCCCCTACACCGAGTACGTCAAGGCCATTGTGGACTCAGGCATCAAAGTGGTCGAGACCGCCGGCTACAGCCCGGAGAGGTTCATGCCGCTTTTCGATGAGGCCGGGGTCAGGGTGCTCCATAAGTGCACCGCCGTGAAACACGCGCTGAAGGCTCAGTCGCTGGGCTGCGCCGCGGTGATCATTGACGGTTTTGAAGCCGCCGGCCACCCCGGGGAGGACGGGATCGGCTCACTGGTGCTGCTTCCCAGGGCTGTCGATCAACTGGATGTTCCAGTCGTCGCGTGCGGCGGCTTTTCCGACGCACGCGGTTTGGTCGCGGCGCTCGCCCTTGGAGCCGATGCGGTGAGCATGGGGACCCGTTTCATGGCGACTGAGGAAGCGCCCATCCACGAGAATCTCAAACAAAAGCTGGTGGAGGCGACGGAACTGGACACTCAACTCATCTTCCGGAGCTTCCGGAACACGGCGAGGGTCTACAGAAACACCGTGGCCGAGAAGGTCGCCGAGATCGAGAGCCGGAGGGGCGTCGAATTCGTTGATGTGGCCGATCTCGTGGCGGGGGAGAGGGGAGCCGCGGTTCTCGAAACCGGTGATCTCGAGCTGGGGATCTTCTGGGCCGGGCTTTCTTCAGGTCTGGTCTATGACGTACCCACCGTTGCCGAACTCGTGTCCCGGATCGCCGGCGAGGCCGAGGCGATCATCACCGGCAGGCTTGCCGGACTCGTGGACTGATCCGCATCCATATCGGGAGGAACCGGATGTCTTTCAAACGTCTATTGCAGCCGGGGTCCATCGCGGTCTTCGGTGGCGGCGTCGCCGAGGAGCTTGTCCGTCAGTGCGGCCGCCTCGGCTTTACCGGCGAGATCTGGCCGGTCCACCCGAAGAAAGCCGAAATGGGAGGACGGAAGGTTTACCGCTCGGTCGCAGAGCTGCCCGGAAGTCCCGACGCCGCCTATGTCGGGGTCAACCGGAATCTCACCATCGAAATTGTTCGTGATCTCGCGGCGCGTGGTGCGGGCGGCGCCATCTGCTACGCCACGGGGTTCACCGAGGCCGGAGACGAGGGATCAGAGCTCGAGATGGAACTTCTCGAGGCTTCGGGCGAGATGCCCATCATCGGACCCAACTGCTACGGTCTGATCAATTATCTCGACGGGGCGATTCTCTGGCCCGATCAACAGGGCGGCCGTCGGGTCGACCGGGGCGTCGCCATCATCACCATGTCGTCGAATGTCGCGTTCAATCTCAGCATGCAGCGCCGTGGGCTGCCCATCGCCTATCTCATGTCTCTGGGCAACAAACTCAAGTTCGATCTCCACGACGCCATCCGGGTCTTCGCGGCCGAGGAGAGGGTCACGGCGCTGGGTCTTTACATCGAAGGGATGACCGACCCTCGAGCCTTTGCGGAGGCGGTGAATCTGGCCCGCGAACTCGGCAAGCCCGTGGTCGCGATCAAAACCGGTCGATCGGAGACCGCACAGAAGATGGTGCTGTCCCACACGGCCTCGTTGGCGGGTTCGGATGCCCTCGTGAGCGCACTTTTCGAGCGTCTCGGGGTGGCGCGGGTCGAGTCGCTGGAGGCGCTCATCGAGGCACTCAAGGTGCTCCACGTGACGGGCCCGCTACCGGGCGGCCGGATCGGCGCCATGAGTACCTCGGGCGGCGATCTCACTCTGCTCGCGGACGCGATGATCGGAACCGGTCTGACCCTGCCGCCGCTCTCCGATGAATCGACCGATCGGCTCCGTGCAGCGGTGCACGAGCGGATGGTGGCCGCCAACCCATTGGACTTCCAGATGTTCGACTGGGACAACGCCGATGGACTGGCGGCGACCTTTACACCGTTCGTGGCGGAGGGCTTCGATCTTTCGCTGTGCCTGCTCGACTATCCGAGAGAGGACCTCTGCGACCAGTCGACCTGGCTCGGTGCGGAGGAGGGCTTTGTCCGAGCCATTCGTGAGACTGGCGCCAGAGCAGGGGTGCTCTCGACCTTCTCCGACACGATCTCCGAGCCGGTGGCGGCGCGGCTCTTGGCCGAGGGGATCGTCCCGCTGGCCGGGATCGATGCCGGAATCGCGGCGGTCCAGGCGGCGGTCGACGTGGGCGACTCGTGGAAGACCCCACCGGCGTTGCCGCTGCTCGATGTTCCGACTGACCACGACGATCGCGAGGTCAGGGTCCTCGATGAGGTGGAGTCGAAGAAGATCCTCGTCGACTGTGGAGTGCCCATCCCTCGTTCAAAGACGGTGCGGAGCGCCGACGAGGCAGCGGCGGCCGCCGATGAGTTGGGTTACCCGGTCGTCGTCAAGGCGCTGGGAATCGCGCATAAAACCGATGTCGGCGGCGTCAAACTCGGTTTGATGAGCCCCGACGAGGTGGTGGCGGCGGTGGCGGGGATGTTGGAGTTGACGGATGATTTTCTCGTTGAATCCATGATTGACGGCGTGGTGGCCGAACTCATCGTCGGGGTCGCCCGGGATGCCCAATTCGGTCCCTACGTCGTGGTGGGCGGCGGCGGGATCCTGGTCGAGCTCATGAAGGACAGCGTTTCGCTGCTTCTTCCGTTGGACAAGGACGGGGTGATCCGGGCGCTCGCCGGGCTCAAAGCGGCACCTCTATTCCACGGTTTCAGAGGATCGCCGAGCGCCGATCTCAGCGCCGCTGCCGGCGCGGTCATGGCCATCGCAGCTCTGGTGGAACGCGACCCGGGTTTTATCGTCGAGCTCGATGTCAACCCATTGATGGTGCTCGCCGAGGGCCGCGGTGTGCTCGCTGCCGACGCCCTGATCAGTGTCAGGAAATAGCATCCGCCCCCGCCACGTGGGTGGGGGCGACAAGGAGAGCTCGAATGAGTGACTTTCTGAAGATCACACGTCGCGGCCGGATCCTGGAGATCGTCCTCGATCGACCCAAAGCCAACACTCTCGATGCGCCGTTGAGCCGTGAGATGGGCAGGGTCTTCGCAGATTTTCGTGACGACCCCGAACTGCGGGTCGCGATTCTCACCGGTGCCGGCAAGAAATTCTATTGCGCCGGCTGGGATCTCAACGCTGTCGCCGATGGTGAGGACTATCTCGAGGACTTCGGCGAGGGTGGATTCGGTGGCTTCCCGGAAATGGCGAGTCTGCTCAAGCCGGTGATCTGCGCGGTCAACGGTCTCGCCGTCGGGGCCGGGTTTGAAATGCTTCTGCGCGCGGACCTGGTCATCGCTGCCGACCACGCCGAATTCATGCTCCCAGAGGTGCGGATCGGGATGGCGCCCGATGTCGCGACCTTCATGCTGCCCAAACTGCTGCCGAGACAGAAGGCGTTTGAAATCCTCATGAGCGGGCACCGCTTCAGCGCAGAAGACCTCGCCTCGCTTGGGATCATCAACAAGGTGGTTCCAGCCGATCGGTTGATGGACGAGGCGCGCGCACTCGCCGAGGATCTGTGCCTCGCGGCGCCGCTTTCGCTGGCCGCCATCAAAGAAGCGGTTCACCTGACCGAGAAACTCAATTTCGAGGAGAGCTATGCGGCGCTTCGTTCGAGGAGCTGGCCGGCGTTTATGAAGATGCTCGCGAGCAGCGACGCCCAGGAAGGGGCGAAGGCCTTTGTCGAAAAGCGGCCGCCCGAGTGGACGGGTGAGTAGTGATGCGACCGATCGTCGTCCTCTCGGTTGCCGTCGTGGGTTGTTGCCTCATCATCGCGACGTGTGGGTCTCCGCCCGAATTCGATCCGTCGGTCACGACCGCCGATGGCGAAAGGCTGCAGGGTGCGAAACTGGAAGGCGATGGGGTGGGTTCGGTCTTCAGGGGCGTCCCTTACGCCGCCCCTCCGGTGGGTGAGGGGCGGTGGCGGCCTCCGGCTCCGATGATTCCGAGGGTGGGCGTCCAGCGGGCCACCGACTTCGGATCGGCGTGTATTCAATACCCCGGCAATACCGAGTTCTACCGCGATATAGCCCAAACCCTCGGCACCGATCCCGCCCTTGTCCCCGATTTCGAACCCATGAACGAGGATTGTCTCTATCTCAATCTCTGGACCACCAACCTGGGAGGCCGGGATCTCCAGCCGGTGATGGTGTGGATCCACGGTGGCAGTAATGTCGCCGGCTCGGGTGCCGAACCGCCTTATGACGGCGCGAATCTCGCGCGGCGCGGGGCGGTCGTGATCAATTTCAACTACCGCCTCGGGGTCTTCGGTTTTCTTGCCCACCCGGCGCTCTCCGCCGAGTCCGAGAACAACTCCTCGGGAAACTATGCTCTTCTCGATCAGATCGCTCTGCTCGAGTGGGTGCAACGCAACGCCCCAGCGTTCGGGGGCGACCCCGAGAGGGTGACGATTTTTGGTGAGTCCGCCGGCGCCACCGATGTCGCCTATCTGATGGCGTCACCCCTGGCTCGGGGCCTTTTCCACCGCGCAATCATCCAAAGCGGCGGCTACGCGGTCAGCGTGGACCGACGTCTCGCCGATGCGGAGGCCGTTGGCGAGAAGTTGGCGACCGCTGTCGGGGTGGGTGACGCCGCAGATGTCATCGGGGCCATGCGTGCGGTGAATGCCGAGGAACTGCTGAAGATCGTGAGGGAGTCCGAAATCGGGCGGGTGAACTCGCCCAACGTCGACGGCTGGGTGCTCACCGGTGCGCCGGGTAGGGTCTTCGATTCAGGCAAACAGGCCGACGTGCCCCTGATTGCCGGTTTCAATGCCGATGAGTGGGCGACCATGCGCCGCTATTGGCCGGATGTCACGGTGGATGGACTCCGGACGGCGCTGGGCGCCAATTTCGGTGATCTCGCCGATCGCGCCATGGAGATCTACCCGGCCGCCACCGATGCCGAGGCGTCCGCTGCGGCGGATGATTTTCAGACCGACCTCTATTTCGCCTGCCCTGGCAGGTTCATCGCCGATCGGATGGAGCGGACGGGGAGCGGTGCCTATTTCTACATCTTCACCCGGGCGGTGCCCGCACCTGGTGGCGAAGAACTCGCGTGCATTCCACGGCGCGGAGGTGCCCTACGTTTTTGACAGCCTTGCTCGGGAAACCTGGATCCCGCGCAACGAGGATGATGAGGATCTCGCCGACGCCATGGCGGACTACTGGGTGCGATTCGCAGCGACCGGCGATCCCAACGGCGGTGATGCTCCGGTCTGGCCCGCGTACGATGCCGGCTCGCGGCAGCACATCATTTTTGGTGATGAGATCTCCACTGGCGAGGCGGTTAGGGACGTGCAGTGCCAACTCTTCGACAATCTTCAAAAATTGAGGCTCGGAATCGGATCGTGAAGCCTCCCCGCTACAATGCGGATCCAGGAGGCGGTGAGTGACGAGCATTCAGGACCGTTCGGCGAATTGTGGTGCGGGCGTCTCGCCCGCGATGGATCCACGACTTCCAACAACTCAAGGGATAGGACGCATCGGGCGGCTATTGTTCGTGATCGGGTCGCTCGTCCTCGCGTCCGTCGGCTGCGGTGGTGGCAAGCCACCGGAATCAGCGTCGACACCGGATCCGAATCCCGTCGCCATCGAAACCCGTGAGATCGAGAAGCTCAACGTCATCCTGATCACCATCGACACCTTGCGTGCGGATCGGCTTTCGAGCTATGGATCGCTCGATGTCGAGACACCGACGCTGGACGGTTTTGCCGCGGAGGGCTTGCGCTTCTCCAATGCTGCGAGCACGGTGCCCTTCACCCTGCCGGCCCATACGTCGATTCTCACCGGTCTCTACCCACCGGGACACGGTGTGCGGGAGAATGTTGGCTATACGGTGGGTGACGAACTGACGACTCTTGCCGAATCTCTGTCTGCGCACGGCTGGTCGACTGCCGGATTCGTGAGTTCATTTGTACTCGATTCGCGGTGGGGCATCGCGCAGGGTTTTGACCACTACTTCGACGACTTCGATCTCAGCAGCTTTGACGAGGCGCCCAACCTCAGTGCGGTCCAGCGGTCGGGGACCGGAAACCATCGCCGCCGCCGAGACGTGGCTCGACGAGCGCGATGGCCAAGCACCGTTCTTCGTCTGGCTCCATCTCTATGACCCGCACGATCCCTACACACCGCCCGAACCCTACCTTTCGCAACACCCCGGGCGACCGTATGACGGCGAAGTCGCCTACACCGATGCGCTCCTCGGTGGTTTCAGGGAGTTCCTCGAGGATCGCGGTCTCCTCGATGATTCGCTGGTCATCCTCACCGGCGATCATGGCGAGGGGCTCGGCGATCACGGGGAGTTGTCGCACGGGTTCTTCATCTACGACTCGACGATTCACGTTCCGTTGATCATCCGGCCGCCTGGCGCCTTTCAAGCGGCCGGGTCGTGGACGCCGCGGTCAGCCACGTGGATCTCTACCCCACGGTCCTCGATGCCGTGGGGATCGATCCGCCGCAACCGGTTCACGGGCAGAGCCTCATGGCATTTGTCAGGGGCGAGGAAATCCCGATGGACCGCGAGGTCTATTCCGAGTCGCTCTATCCGCTCCTGCACTATGGTTGGGCGCCCCTCCGTTCGGTGAGGACCGACCAATACAAGCTCATCAGTGCGCCGCGGCCGGAGGTCTTCGATCTCGTGGCCGATCCGCGCGAGGGGATCGATCTCGCCGCCGCGCAACCGGTTCTGTTGACTGACCTCGAGACCCGGCTCGCCGGGCTGAGATCGGCCATCGAGATCGACGACGGCTCGGATGGCTCCGGCCCCCGATCTCGATCCCCAGGCTCTGGCCCAGCTCCAGGCCCTCGGCTATGCCGCCGGTCAGGGCGGGGTGAGTCTGGATGAAGAGGAGGACCGTCCCCGCGCCGACCCCAAGGATCGGATCGGGGTTCACCGGACCGTGATGCGGGCGCAGACCCAGATACGGAGTGATGCGCCGGCCGCGCGGAAAGCGCTCGAGGGTGTGATCGAGGAGGACGACGGGGTCCTCGATGCCCACCAGATGCTCGGGCAGCTCTCGGTGATGGATCGCGATTTTGAATCGGCCCTGGGGCATTTCGGGCGGGCGCTCGAAATCGAGCCCGAGCACCGGAACGCCCTCCAGGGGATGGCGTCGTCCTATCGGGCGATGGGTCGCATCGAGGAGGCGCTGGTCGGGTATCGCCGGATCCTCGAGATCGCCGGCGCCGACACCGGGGCCTCCATCGCCATCGCCGACATCGAATTCGATCAAGGTAACCTCGATGCGGCGGCCGAGACCCTCGAGCAGGCTGCGGCCACCGAGCGAGGCGCCCGGCGTTGATATCCAACAAGATTGGGCGAGGTGCGCGCCGAACAGGGGCGTGTCGACGAGGCCATGGCGCTGTTTGACGATGCCGATTGATGATAACGAGCTCTTTGCATGCGCCCTACTTCAATCTCGCTGTGCTCTACGAGGAACGGGGAGATCTTCCCGAAGCGGTCTCCCACTACGAGAAGGCCATCGAGCTTGGCGCCGAAGTACTTACCATGCGCAGTTCAACCTCGGCCGCCTGCTCGGACACCTCGGACAGACCGGACCGGCAACTGGAACTCTGGGAAACCTCGATCGAATCCAACCCGGATTTTGTGCAAGGTCACGTCTATCTGGCCAAGCTGCTGATGGACAGCGGCGGCAGTCTGGTCCGGGCCGAAGCCCTCGCCCGGCGAGGGATCGAACTCGACCCGCAGGGCGATTCGGGGCCGTTGGGCTACTACGTTCTCGCCGACATCCTCAACCGGGTCGGTCGGGTTGCCGAGGCGCAGCGGGTGGTGGCCGAGGGGCAACGGATCCAGGCCGCGATGAGAATGACGACCCGGGGATGCGCGATGAGGGCTGTCCTGGTGCTCACGGTAGCGATGTGCTGCCACAGCGTGATTGCCGGTGATGTCATCGATCTCTGGGAGGGTGCGCCGCCGCATTCCAAACCCGGGTCGATCGAAGAGACGGTGGTCGAGAACTGGGGCGTTCCGTGCGTCAAGAACATCATCCGGCCGACCATGACAATTTACCCGACCAAGGGTGAGAACTCGGGACGGGCCATCGTGATCATCCCGGGGGGCGGCTACGAGGTCGAGTCCTTCGTCGAGGAGGGGTAGAAGGATCGCCGAATTCCTCTCCTCCAAGGGCGTCACTGCGGCGGTTCTCAAATACCGGCTGCCTCAAGCAGAGATCTCGGACTCTCCCTGGTTGCTGCCGATGACCGATACCCATCGGGCCGTATCGCTGATGCGAAAGCTGGCCGGTGCCTACGGAGTCGATCCCACCAAGGTTGGGGTCGTGGGCTTTTCCGCTGGCGGACACCTGGCCGCCACGGTCAGCGTGATGCCGACGAACGACCCGGCGGAACGACCCGATTTCTCAGCCCTGGTCTACCCGGCTGTCGCTCCGAGCGATGCCAACCGGGAGTGGCTCGAGTCGACGTTTTTCCACCGGCCCATGACCGACGAGGAACTCTCCGACTGGAACCTCGTCGGGAGAATCGACGAGTCGACTCCACCGACCCTGCTGATTCACGCGTACGATGACAACGTCGTGCCGATCTCAGAGTCACTGATCTGGGCCGGAGGCAATGACCGAGGCCGGCGGCGATGTGGAGGCGCACTACTTCGCGCGGGGCGGCCACGGTTTCGGCCAGGGCAGATCCGAGGACGGCACCGACCAATGGCTCTGGTCTTCTGGCCAATTGGATGCGTCGGCAGTAACCGATATCAGGGTGTCACGCGGCCTCCGGGTTGCCGGATTCCACCGTCGGCGCCGATGATCCAGAAGAACTCGGCGCTCACCGGACCCCAGTTTCCGTCGGCGTCCTTCGCTCGGACGAAAATGGTGTGCCGGCCGGCGTCCAACCCGGAGGTGTCGAGGTCGAAGTGTCACGGCCTCCATGCTCGAGTCGTACGCGCCGTCGCTCGGCAACATCTTCCACGACCGGCCTGGCTCGGGGTGCCAGGGCGGACGATCGACAAAGACCCGGACTGCGACGACATTCTGGATCGGTTCGCCCCCATTGATAGTCTGGTATCTGGAGTCGCTGGCACGTCCCGCGATCTCGAGCGTTTGTCCGCCATAGACCCGCACCCCGTAGGAAGTTCGAGGGTCGGTCATGTCGGGGCCGGACGGAGTCTCATATGGGGTCCGAGCGACCTTGGCCGCATAGCGCAACACCTCGAGATTGTCGGGCAGGATTCGGGTCTCGAACGGTCGCAGTCCTGGAAGAAAGTCGTTCCGAGCTCGATGAGGTAGCTCGCGACCCCGAGATCGCCATAGGCAAAATCGACGCGCGCTTCCATCCAGTGAGGCGATTTCGAACGGGGCGTAGCCGTTGAAGTAGGCGAGCTTTCGTCCCGAGGGTCACCAGCGGCGTTCGATTCGGGGGGCGATGAATCGGTGTGAAACCAGGGCCAGTAGATTTCTCGACTGTAGCTGTGGAGGTCGAGAAGATGCCGGTCGAGTTGTCGGGTGGTTCAGGGGTCCACTGATCCGGGAAGATCGATCTGAGGTAGTCCTGGATCGCCCGGGTCTCGGGTTCCGATGCTCCGCCGGTCCCGTGGTAGGTCTGTTCGCATTCATTTGTGCTCGATAGGCCGCAGCAGTTCCAAAGGAAGTCGAAATTGCGGTTGAGATCGACGCCGCGGACTTCGGTTGCCGAGCAGTGGTTGTTGTTGGCGTTTTTTCGCCAATACACCCCGAGTTCGGCGCGTCTTCGTCCATCGGGATTGGCGAAGAGCAGCAGGTGGATCTCGTGTTCGTCGAGGATCCAGGTCGTATCCGCATCTGTGTCGTAGTCGGCGAGGAGACCCTCGGCGAACCGTGTCAGAAGCTCGGGCGCGGGGCACTCCCGGGCGTGGAGCCCGGCCTGGACAAAGAGTATGGGTTTGGAATCGGGGGCGGCGGGCGTGCCGATACCGGCGGTGTGACGATTGGTGAGTTTCAGGACCATCAGGTCGTCGCCCGCGAACCCGGGCTCCCAGCCCGAGTGGACCTCCCAGGAATCGCCGATGTCGATCCACTCGGCCAGATCGGGATAGCGGGAGACGAGGTCTTCGACATCGGCGAAGGTCTCGTCGACGGTCCGATAACAGGGCAGGCCCACGATGCCGGCTTTCTGACCGAGAAGTGAGCGCGCGGTGGACACATCATCTCGGTGAGTTCGTGGTCGACCACCACCTCGAATCCGGCCGACTCGAGCCGAGCGAAACCGCCCTCATCGACCTCGACAACCAGATAGCCCTCGTCACGGTTGATCTCCCAGGGATCGGTCCAGCTGGTCACCTCCGAGACCATGTCCGGATGATCGAAGGAGGCACGCACGACCACGACCGTGCAGTCGGGCGCCTGCGCGGCGGTTGCCACCGGAACTCCGGTCGGAAGAAGGGCACAGACGGCGCATGCACCAAAAAACCAGGCCAGAATCGAGTCGGTCGGCAACATCTTCATGAGCTGAAATACGCGATCGGCATTGAGAGGTTGGGACCGTCGTGTGAAAAAATGCAAAATCAGACCCGGTTTGAAGGATGACCTACTCGGCCCGGTAGGCCGCCCGCAGCAGGTTTTGGAAATGCCACACTCCGGATTCGCGCTTGGGTGACAACCGTCCGGGGGTGTAGGCGCCCGATGCGAGGCCCTTCTGCACCGCCTCGCAGATGGTGATGTCCTCCTTTTGGATCTCGTCGCTGAACTCGAGATCGCGTCGGTTTCGGGCTGCGCCGTCGGCGCCGTAGAAGTAGTCGAAGTCGACCCTGCACCGGTCGATGCCGAGGGGGATGACGCGATTTGTCTGCATCCGCCCGGGCATGATGTTGAGCATGGTGTTGGGATAGATGAAGTAATACCAGGCGTCACCGTCACCATAGATGTCGTCGGCATCTACGAGCGGCGAATGCTGGAGTGAGTACCAGTCGAAGAGCTCGGTCGCATAGGCGCGATAGTCAAGAACTTTGGAGAGCCCGGGGTGGACGTGGGGCAGGTGATACCCCTCGAGAAAATTGTCGACATAGATCTTCCAGTTGCAGGCGATCTCGTAGGAGATGCGGTCGTGGAAGACCATGGACTCGAGTTCGACGGGATGGATCCGCTCCGTGATCCCGCCGTAGACTTCTGCAAAATCCGGGGTGTTCTCGGAAAGCGAGACAAAGACGAGGCCGTGCCACTCTCGGGCCCTCACCGGCGTCAGGCGGATCCCGGCCCGATCGAAATCCTCGGCTTCGGCCATCTCGGGAGCGGCGCGCAGCCGTCCGTCGAGAGCGTAGGTCCAGCCGTGGTATTTGCAGCGGAGGTTTTTTGCGCCCCGACCGTTACAGGACGCCAGCGGCCCGGCCCGGTGGCGGCAGACGTTGTAGAAGGCTCGGAGCGCGTTGTCCTCGTCTCGGACAACGACGATGGGTCGCCCGGCGATTTCGCCGATGATGTGGTCACCGGCCGCGGATAGGTCGCTCGTGTTGCCGACGAGCTGCCAGCTGAGGGCAAAAACCGTCCGCGCCTCCATCTCGAGGAACGAGGGATCGGTGTATGGGGCGACTGCGAGGGCGGTGGCCCTTTCGATCGGCTGTGGCGGGTCGTTGAGATGCTCTTTCATCGGTGAAGGATACACCGGCGATTCCGATGTGATCAGCCGATGAGTACTTCCATGGATTGGTAGCCGGCGTCCTGCATGGCGTCCATGATCTTGGCGGCGTTGTCGGGGCAGAGCGCGATCATGGAACCGCCGCCGCCGCCGCCGGTGAGTTTGGCGCCCAATGCTCCGTTTTCGCGTGCTATCTGGATCAATTCCTCGAGCTCCCAGCTCGAAACCTGGATCCCGTTGAGCAGACCCTGACACACGTTCATGAGCTCACCGAGTCGCTCGAGATCGAATCGTTTGATGGCGTCGAGTGCCTGGCCGGTGACAGCGTCGATTCCCTTGAACATGGTGTCGTAGACATCGCGGTTGCGGCGACGGCCGTCACGGACCCGGGCCACCATCTTGGCCGTCAAGCTCTCGACGCCGGTCAGACCGATGACAAAGGTGACCGGTTCGGGAAAACGCAGCGAGTGGATCTCTGGGGGATCGCCCCTGCGGTAAACGAGGGGTTGGCCAAAGGTCGCGACGGTGTTGTCGATGCCCGACGGTGTCCCGTGGGCCACGCACTCGCACTGGTATGCGAGGTTGTTGACTTCGTCATCGGAGAGCCCCAGCTCGAAGTGCCGGTCGATGGCGCGGATGATGGCCACCGCCACCGCCGCCGATCCACCGAGCCCCATGGCCCTGGGCATCTCGGAGAAGACCTCGATCCGCATGGATCGGTCGGTCAGACCGAGTTCGCGCAGCACCAGCGCCGCCGGGATCTCGAAGGAGCGCTGCTTGGAGGGATCCATTCGCAGCCGCTGCTCGACGCCCCACCGCGGTACGACCAGCCAGACGCCCTCATCTTCGTCCACCACCCGCGCTCGAACCGCCAACGGCACCGGCGCGGCGATGGCGCGGCTGCCGTAGACGACGGCGTGCTCGCCGAAGAGAATGATCTTGCCGTGGCCGGCAGAGAGCTGTTCGCGCTCATCCTGGTTCAGAGCATGCCCCGCCGTGAGCTTGACCTGGTCGATGATTTCTTCGGCCTTCCAGATCTTGATCTCACCCGACTCGACGAGCCGCTCCACCACCGAGTCGAAAATCTCGGGAGTCGCGCCGGCCGCGGTCGCCACGCTCCGTGCGTGGAGCGTCATGTGTCCCCGCTGGATGCCCTCGGTGACGAGGGCGCGCAGAGCTGAGAGATTCTGCGCGAGACCCACCGCCGCCATGACCTCGGCGAGTTCCCGGGAAGACCGGACCTGCGTGAGGCGCAGGTTCATGGCCACCGATGGGTTGGACTGGAGCGGTCCGCCGACGATGCCGACCCGCAAGGGTAGTTCGAGCTCACCGGCCAGCGCGCCGTCGTTGGTTCTGGTCCAGCGCGAAAGCGAGGTGTAGTGGGTTCCGCGTGCAGCGAAGGCGTGGGCGCCGGCCTCGACGGCCCGCCAGTCGTTGCCGGTGGCCAGCGCCACCGCATCGATGCCGTTCATGATGCCCTTGTTGTGGGTCGCGGCCCGGTATGCGTCGACGGAGGCGAACTGGCTCGCGATGATGATCCCGTCGCGGACCTGCTCGCCGTCGAATCCGTTGCCCGCCAGTTCCTCCACCGGGATCTCGACGGTCGCCCGGACCAACGACCGGTCGGCGAGGTTCGACAAGATCCGGAGAAAGACCTTGCCCCCGGTGAGGCTTTCGAGGAATGACGCCACTCCCTCACACATCGTGTTCACGAGGTTGGCGCCCATGGCATCCCGAGTGTCGACGAGCAGGTGGACGATGAGCATCTCCACCGTGTCGGTGGTCGCGGGGTGGAGGATGACTTCGAGATCGACGGCGCCGCCGCCGCGCGCCACCATCCGGGGATGGAGGCTGTTGGCGAGGTTGAGGACCTCGTCCTTTCGGCGCTCGAGGATCTGTCGCGCCTTGGAAGAATTCGGCACATCGACGAGCTGGATCTGACCGATGAGGATGGGGTCGTCGCTCGAGGTCGAGAACCCCCCCGAGGAGCGGGCCGTTTTGGCCGCGAAACTGAGGGCGGCGACGATCGAAGGCTCTTCCACGGCCAGCGGCACGACATAGTCTTTTCGATTGATGAGAAAATTGACGCCGAGCCCGACGGGCAGACCCATCACCCCGATGACGTTCTCGATCATGTTGTCTGCGTCGTTGACGTCGAGTACCGATTCGCCGTTGATCAGGGCCTTGTAGTCCTGCGACGAGAGAAGGCCCTGGTCTCGTACGGTTCGAACTCTCTCCTGGACCGAGAGCTTGTGGAACGACGGGAAGAGGGACTTTCTCAAGGTTCGACGGGTTCCTTTCCGATGACCGGACCGCACCCCTGCTGCATGGATCTGCGTTTTCCTCGATGTCGCGATTCGGCCCCGCCCTGAGGGACCCGCCGCTCCAGTTCAGGCAGCACCATATCCTCAATTATCGAGGCGGACAAGACCGGGCTCGTCCGCGACCCGGTCGGCGGCCTATTTCTCCCGCGGGAGGGCTCGCAGTGCGTCGATGGGACGTCGGTCCGGCGCCATGGGTCTGATGGCGCGACGATACGCCTCTCTCGCCTCGTCGATGAGATCCATCGCTTTGAGGATCTCGCCCTGGTAGAAGTGCGCCAAACCGGCTCTCGGGTCGATTCGCAGCGCCTTTGCGAGCTCCGAGATGGCGATGGGGCCGGCGGTCTGTGGATTGAAAAGATAGCGGCAGTGGGCGAGCTCGGCCCGGTAGTTCCCGTTCTGCGGATCGAGGTCCGATGCATAACCGAGTTGCTCGAGGGCGTCGCGGTAATTGCCCTCGGCCATGAGGGCGCGGCCCTTGCGGAATTGAACCTCGGGATCGAGGAGATCGGTTTCGATTCGGAAGGAGTCGGCGGCTGCGCCGGGACGCTTTTGTTCGGGGCTGTGCCGTTTATCGAGAAGGGCCTTCCTGCGATCGGGATTGCTGAGATCGCCATAGGCACGGGCGCCGGCGAGAAAAACCCGGTTTGCGTCCTCGGAGAGATCGTCGGGATAGGTCCAGGGCGCAAATCTCTCGGCAAAGCAGAGAAAACGCTCATGAGCCTCCCGACCGAAACCGTCGGGATCGACCCCCAGAAGATCGAACGGGTCTCTGCGGCGGTAGTTGAGCACCATCTCCATCAGTTCATCCCTGCGTTGATTGGCGGGCTTGATGGGGGGCGCAGGTGATTTCTGAGCGGTGCCGGTCGTTGTCGTTTGAAAATCAGGGCTGGGTGTGGTGGCGAGGCGGGCCGGTGGCACCAGGCGGGAGGGTCGTTCGATTCGGGAGGTCTGGTGGGCAGTCACGACCACACCGATGAGACTGAACGCGTAGAGGATCCGCGTGAGCTCTTCGTAAGGAACCTCGGTCGTCGAGGCGAGTTCATCGATCCGTATGGGGCGCTTTGCCATGGCCTGGGAAACCAGAATCTGTTGCGGGCTCATCCTGATTTCATCGAGGGCGAAGAATGGCTCCGGGTGGAGGGCCAGGGATTTCCCGATGAGATCACCGATGGATGAGTCCACCTGCTCCTGGGTGGCGAAACGGGTGACGCCGAAGATGATGAGCTGTGGAACATTGACCTTGAGCGTGGAGTCGACCCGGACGGGTGCGCCGTACAACCGGTAGCTGCCCTGGAGCCAGGAAAAACCGTCCAGGAGTTTCTTGGCCAGGTTCTTTTGCAGCACCTTGCGCAGCTCCTCGGCGGTGATGAGGCTCTTTTCGATGAGGACGTCCCCGAAGAGCACCCCACGCGAGCAGGATTCGGCAAAACACTCGTTGGCCGTCTCCTCATCGAGCAGCCCGCCGCTCTGCATGAATCGACTCAAGGTTTCGTGGGCGAGGTTCGATCTGCATTCGACGGGTACCCCGCGCTCGATCACGATTTCCTTGACCAGGGGTTTGCGGGAAATCGCCAGCTTGACGCTCCGTTCGGCCCGAGCCAGAGCGTATAGCAAGACGGCAAAAGGCACCTCTTCGAGGTTGCCCTCGCGTTGCGTGGCGATTCTCTCGACGGTTTCGTCGGACAAGATCACAACTAAATGGTATCAGCTAACCGGTATCAATTGGTCGAGTTCGGCCGGGTTTCGTGGTCTTTGATGCGTGTCGTAAACTCTCGGGCGAGGTCGTTGGGGATCGGAAACGTCAAATGGTACTGAGCGATCCGCCAGGCGCCATCTTCTTTGACCAGCACACCGGTGCCGCGGCAGACGCCGTAGGTTTCGTTGACCAGCATTTCGTCAAACCAAGCCACCGAACCACCGGAGGCAACGGCGATATGGCGTTCGGTGGCGGTATAGGTCCAACCGCGGCCCTGTGAGAAATAGGGTTCGGCAAAGGCTCTGAATTCTTCGACGGTCCAACGTTCCGAGGCGTCGGTGCCGAGGTAGATCGCGTCGTCCGCCAAGAGACTGAAGTAGGTTTTCCCGTCTGCGGCGGCTGCGGCTGCGTGGAAGGCGGTGAGAACCGCGTCGACCGCACGGTCTTCCGGCGTCGTTTCGGCGCCGAAAGCGATTCCGGTCGCCATGGATGCAATGAGAATCAGAATCGAAAGCCGATGTCGCATAGGGGCCTCCCCGGGGCGTTTCGTGGTCAAGACTCAGGACGGTCGCACGACAAAGAAACCATAAGTGTAGAAGTCGGAATAGCGCCGAAAGGTCTCGATTTCCTTCTCGGCCCCGTCGGCAATCTCGGTGGCGAGGGGGTCGCTCTCGTGTTGAGCGCGAAACTCCACAACCCGTTGCTCCATGGGTCGGTAGTATTCGTTCCACCACGCGGCCGCCGGCAGGGGAAAGCTGCCGATGGTGTCAAAGCCGGCCGCTGAAACGGCGTCTCGAACACCGCTCTCGTCAGTGATCGCCGGGTACTCATCGAGCCACCACGCCACGAGATCTTCGGGAGGGGCGGGGTGGGTCCAGATCGGCTCGGTGAAAGCGACGACGCCGTTCGGCGTGAGGAGAGGCTGCCAGGTTCTGAGCGCCATTTCGACACCGGCGAAGTAGATGGCGCCTTCGCACCAGACCAGGTCCTGAGTCGCGGGCGGCGCGATCGGCCCGAACATATCTCCCCGTCTCACCCGGACGCGTTCGCCGAACCCGGCTTCGGTGCATCGTCGGTCGGCTTCGATCACCATCATCGGCGTCAGATCCATGGCGATGATGGACGCCTCGGGGAGCGCCTCTGCCAACACCAACGTCTGAGCGCCCGGACCGCACCCGAGGTCGAGCACGGTTTTCGGACGCGGGTCGATCGGCACCAGGGCGAGGGCGCGAAGAGTGTCCTCGGTGCTTCCCGGGCCCGCCCTGGGCAGGGTGCCGTAGATTTCGAGGAAAAGTGAAAAAACGAGCGGGTCATCAAGGTCCATATCTCGAGGTTAGCAAGGACGACGCAATCCGGGGAAGGGTTCTTGAATCGCGTATTTTTGCGATTGTCCTTGAGAACCGGGAAGAACTGTCATGGCAGCGTAAAACTATACGAAACAGGGACTTGTTGGATGTAGGATGCCGACATGAGGAAAGCTGCGATTCAATCGCAGTGGTTTTTTGGAGGATTGAAACGTGAATCGAACACTTGCATTGGTGCTGGTCTTCGGCTTGACGCTATTGACCGTGTTTCCGGCGGGCGCTCAGGAAACCGACCCCGAGGCGGAAGAAAAAGAGAAGACGGTTTCAGAGAAAGAGGGACGCGTCTTCGAAGATCAGATTGTCGTCACCGCCGGCCGCCAGGAGTCGGCTTCGGGCGACGTTGCGGCGCCGATCACTGTGATCACCAGCGAAGATATCGAGATGCTCCAGCCCGAGAAGATGGCCGATCTCTTCAAGATGATTCCGGGCGTCGAGATCCAGGGCGAGGGCCCGTTCCGCGGGATCCCCGTCATTCGCGGTCTCTCGTCGAACCGGGTGCTGATCTTGGTCGACGGGCAGCGACTCAACAATGCTCGTGAGTCAACCTCGTTTGCCGGTATCCAGCCCGCGTTGGTGAATCTCGCCGAAGTCGAGCGGATCGAGGTCCTTCGCGGACCGGCGTCGGTGCAGTATGGCTCGGACGCCATCGGCGGTGTGGTCAACATCATCACCCGGCAGCCGAATCTCGGTGAGCAGGAGTTCAAGGTGCACGGTAATGTCTCATACGAGTACGGCACCGCCTCGGACTCGCAGCACGGCCAGGCCCTTGTGCGAGGCGCCGGCAAGGGCATGAGCTTCCACATCGGGGCGTCGATTCAGGATGTGAGCAACTACACCGCTGCGAGCGGAGCCCATGAGGACGAGCGCTACGCCGAATATACCCTCGAGGACGACACCGTGCCCAACAGCGGCATGGAGCAGAAGAACTTCGATGGCAGTTTCAGCATATTGACCGGCGACCAGGGTGTGTTCAAGGTCAACGCCGAAGTGGTGCGGACCAGTGATATCGGGTTCCCGGGCTTCGATCCCGCGACCTCGGGGATTGACATTTCCTTTCCCAAGTTCGATCGAAACAAGCTGGGACTCGCATGGGAGTCCGGGCCCATGGGCTTCCTCGATGATTTGACCGTCAGCGGCTGGTACCAGTACGTGGACAAGGAGAGCATCCGCAACTTCGACTTCGGGTTCTTCACGTCGGACTCGTACACCCGTTCGGAGATCGACAGCATCGGGTTCAACACCCAGGGCATCTCGACCTTCGGCATCAACCACCTGACCTACGGTCTCGACTTCTACCAGGACAAGCTGCACGACACCGCGGTATCGGAGAGTACCTTCTCGCCGCCCAGCGACGCGGTGTCGGTACCCGACAGCACCCAGCGCGGTCTCGGCCTCTACATCGGTGATCGGATCTCCGCGACCTCGAAGCTCAGTTTCAACGTCGGGCTCCGGGGCGACACATTCAGCTTTGTCAGCGAGGATGATCCTCGCTATATCGGCGAGCCCTTCGATGTGACCGACTCGGCGCTCTCGGGGAATCTCGGCGTGATCTACAGCATCACGGAGCATGTCAATCTCACCGGTTTGATCGCACGGGGATTCAGAACCCCCAACATCCAGGAGAGATCCTTCACCGGGCTCGCCAGCACCGGGGACACCTGGATTCTTCAGAATCCCGATCTTGTCTCCGAGTCGTCCTGGAACTACGAGGTCGGGTTCAAGACCCGCTACGACCGTTACTCCGGCGGCCTCAACTTCTTCTACAACGATCTGACGAACTTTATCGGCCTCGAGTTTCTCAACCCCGGAGACCCTGGGTATGAGGATTGCCCCCCCGGATTGGATTGCTCGCAGTTCCAGAACATCGAGAAAGCGACGATCCAGGGCATCGAGCTCGATCTCGAGGTGATTTTCGCCAAGTGGTGGACCCTGTTCGGCACCTTCGCCTATCTTGAAGGCGACAACAAGACCACCGGTGAGCCGCTGTCCTCGATTCCGCCGTGGAAGGTCATCGCCGGGATCCGGTACCAACGTTCCAGCTGGTGGGGCGAGGCCAATGCTCGCTATGTCGGCAGCCAGACCAGGCTTCCCGCCGACGACCCGCGATTCGAGACCGGGACCGAGTCCTTCACGGTTTTCGACATCCGTGGCGGCTATGACTTCAAGTTCGGGCTGGGGATCCTGGTTTCGCTCGAGAACATCTTCGATGAACTCTACAACGAGCCCTACAACAACCGTCCCGAACCCGGAATGAACCTGAGGGCGACTGTCCGGTACCGGTTCTAATCTGATTCTCAGTCAAACCAACGCCGCCGGCCTTCGGGCCGGCGGCTTTTTATTTCCAGGCCCCCAAACCGTCGAGATTTGCGGGCGATCTGCAAACGCCCCTGATCGAGTTTCGGCCCCGCTGTGGCCGGGCTGTGTCATCGTTCCGAGCAACGACGTTCCGTGCCGAGAGGCACAATGGAACCGGGAAGACGCGAAGATCGCAAAGCTGCCGCGAAGTCATCTCTATGACTCATCGCAATCTCCGCTGAGAACATTCGCTTCCTGAAGATGAAGGAGGCCGGCTCTATAGTGCGATGTTTTGCGAAACCTTGGCGCGCTCCGCGTCTTGGCGGTTCCATTGTGCGCCGCGGGGACCGACTCTCAAGAAGTTCTCTGTCGACTCCCGGGTTGCTCGCGATGGCCATCTGCGTCAATCTGCGATGAAATACGATGTCATCTGTGTCTATCTGTGTGATCTGTGGGCTGTAGCGATGATGCGATGCTCCTATCCAGCATCCAGCATCCAGCATCCAGCATCCAGCATCCAGCATCACCCGTCGAGCATCGCCTCCACCACCGCGCACCACGCGTCGGCGATGCCCTTTGGATCATAGCCGCCGCCGCCGAGGGCGAGGATCCTGCCATTGCAGTGCCGGTCGGCGAGGCGACACAGCCGCGAAACCGCCAGCCGGTGGGCCGCCGCGGTGTAGCCGAGGTGGGTGAGGGGATCGTCGGCGAGTCCGTCGGCGCCGCACTGGAGGATCACGAACTCGGGTTTGGCGGCATCGATGTGCGCCTCCGCGCGGTCCCAGGCGTCGAAGAAGGCGTCGTCGCCGGCTCCCGGAGTCATCGGGATGTTGAATTTGGTCCCCTCGGCCGCACCGATGCCCGTCTCGTGCGCCGCACCGGTGCCCGGATAGAGAAATCGGCCGTCCTCGTGGATGTCGGCGATGATGATGTCGGGGTTTTCCTCGAATGCGTAGTAGACGCCGTCACCGTGATGGGCGTCGATGTCGATATACGCGATCCGTTTGACGCCGAACCTGGAAATAAGCAGCTCGATGACGACCCCGCAGTCGTTGAAGACGCAGAAACCGCCGGCGGCGTTGCGGCGGGCGTGGTGAAGCCCGGCGATGGGCACGAATGCCCGGCCGGCTTTGCCGTCCATCAGCCGGTGGGCCGCGTCCATTGCGCTTCCGACGACCCATGCGGCGGCTTCGTACACACCTGGAAACGCCGGGGTGTCGCCGTAGTCGAGGAACCCCACCCCGTCGGCGGATTGTCTGACGACCCGATCGACATACGCCGCCGAGTGGAAGCTCTCGATCTCGTCGCGGGTTGCGACCATCGGGGCCGCCACCTCGATTCGGTCGACGAGCGCGAGCTTGACCATCCCGGACCAGAAGATCCCCAGCCGGTCGAGCCCGAATGGGTGGCCGTGGCCGAAGCCGTAGAGCGCCAATTCATCGCCGTGGTAGACGACGACCGGCAATGGCCCGTTCACGCGATCTTTTGGAATCACCTGTCGATTGTAGCCGCACTCAAGGCGAAGAACCGGACCATCTCGAGTATCCGCCCGATTCGAAGCCGTCGGCGAAGATCGCGTCGTCCCGATAGATGAAGAGCGTCACTGTCGATGAGTTCGGGGCTCCATAGACCCAGCTCACCGAGCCGTCGGCACGACTCTGAAATGAATCGTCGCGGTTGCCCCATGCGATCCCGTCGCCGCTCACCGGATCGGGGCCTTCGATGATCGCTCCCGTGCCCGAGACCACAGCCAGATAGAACTCTCCGGTGTTGGACACCCGCCAGCCCACGAGATAGCGTTCGCCGCCCCCCGGGCCGTCGGGAAGCCGCGCCATGACCGGGTCGCGTTCGTACGCGCCATTGGTGTTGGTCAACCATGTCAGGTTGGTCCCGGCGGCGCCGCCGAAGCGGACGAATCCGATCCCGAAACCATCGCAGCAGGTCATGTCCATCGCGTTGAAGACGGCCTTCCACTCGCCCTCTCCGGCGGCCGTCTGCCCGAGTTGGAGCGACACCAACCCGCCGCCGTTGCCGTCTGACGCCACGAGATTCTGCGAGTTGTCCCTGACGAGACCCTTGGAGGGATACATGTCCGAAGAGCACAGAACAGCAAACCCGAGATTGTCGTCCCATTCGACGAGCTCGGCCATGGAATGGGAGCAGCCCCACTCCCAACCGCCGATGATCGAGCCGGAACCATTGACGTAGCGCAGCTGGTCACCGTGGTGCGTGGCCATCCAGGAACCGGTCCCGTAGACCGTGTAGTACGCCGCGTAGGTCCCGTTGCCGTGGGTGAGCCGCGAGTCCCCCAACCAGTCGTCGAACTCGGTGTTGACCGTGTCGACGGTGGTGGCCCACCGCTGGGTTCCCGCGGCGTTGTATTCGGCCAGCTGCATGTTCTCGGCGGGGGAGTTCCAGTGCAGCGCCGCGTAACTGCCGTCGTCGTGGGCTACGAGGCCTTTGAGTTTGAGACCCGGAAAGCTGTCCACCGCGGTGATCGAGGATCCTGTGAGCCGGCTGATCCTGCCGGTGCTCGACGAATCGGTCCAGCCAAGGAGCAGCGAACCGTCGTTTTTTGGGACGAGGTAGAGCCGAGGGCCGATGGGGCCGCTTCCCCAGGTCAACCAACTGGCGGTGTTTCCCTCGAGATTTTGTGTCAGCGAAAACGGTGTCACCGAGACGCGATCTCCGAGACCGGCGGCGGTGGCTCCGGCGGCTGCAAAGATGACGAGCAACGCGATTCCGGCTCTTCTCATGGCAACTCCTCAGTATCCAGTATCGGATTCGACCGTGTCTTGCGCCGCGATCCCCGTCACCGAAGCCCCGATGTCGTGTTCCATGAGCTTTACAAAACCCCGTCCGACCCGTAAAACAACATCATGAGATTCAATTGCATTGATTCATTCGCACGTTCGCTGGCCATCGGCGGCCTCGTTCTCTCCGCCGCAACCGTCGGCCCAGCTGTTTCTGCTGAAGAGACGGCTTCACTGCCCAATGGGATCTGGGTCGGGACCCGGATCGAGACCAGCAGCAACACGGTGGTCATCGAGATCGGGCCCGACAGGGTGGAGGTTGATCGCGGAAGAGTCGTCCAACCACGACCCGATCCGCGATATCGCCTGGAGACCGGAGCCGTTGTGCCGATGGTGGGTGTCGGCTCCGCGACCGAGCTGCGGCCGAGATCGAGGGGCGAGACCGATTCGTCATCAGTGAGCACGATCGTCTTCGAGTCGGGTTTCACCGTGAAAGCGGCCGGCCGCGAAGTGGTTTTCTACGATCTCGGCCGAAATGTGACCGCGAGTGACGCGGTGGTCTGGTTTCCGGCTGAGAGGCTCCTGATCACCGGGGCGTTGTGTTCTCGATCCCGGGTGGAGGCGACCGCGGCGACGGATCTCTCTGCATGGCTCTCGACCCTCGAGGTCCTCCGTGATCTCGAACCTGTGCTGGTGATCCCGGGGAACGGAGAACCGGGCGGGCCCGAGTTGATCCAGGCCCAATCAGAGAGGATCACGGCCCTGCGTCGGTCCATCGACGATCAACTGCTGGCGGGTACGTCGGCGGAGGCGATCATGGGCGGGATGAACGAGGACTGGTTCATTGCGTGGCGTCAGGAAGACCCGCCCGCCGCGAATGCCGCGCTGGCGGCGGTGATCAACGAACTCGGCGGACTCACGACGCCCTGGGAGCTGATCGAGGACCGTCGATTGCGGGAGGGCACGTCGCCCGTCCGGTCCGATGAAGGTTGGACCCGGCCGAAGAAGATCCTGTGGCGCAACCGATGGCCGGAGCGGCTCCCATTGCTCGAGCAGGTGGCGCCGGGTGTCGAGATCATCCCATTTGACAACGCTGAGGAGGCCATGGAGTTCGTTGCCGACGCGGATGCCGTTATCGGAACCGCGACGCCAGAACTGCTCGCTGCCGGAGAGAACCTCCGCTGGGTTCAGGTCGGCGCTGCCGGCGTCGAGTCGTATCTGGAGATTCCCGAACTGGAAAGCGGTGCGGTGCTGTTGACCAACGGCCAGCGTCTGGCCTCCGAGGTCATTGGTGAACACGCCATGGCTCTGACCCGTGCCCTGGCTCGGGGTCTCAATCGGGCGGTCGCGGCTCAGACCGAAGGTCAATGGCGGCGCTCGGAGATCGGTGACAACGCCCCGCTCACAAAGCTCCGGGGTAAGACCCTGCTCGTGGTAGGCCTCGGTGGAATCGGCACCGAGGTGGCGCGGCTCGCCGACGCCGCCGGGATGCGGGTGACGGCGATCCGGTCAAGTCGGCGCGCCGGTCCGCCATTCGTCAAGAAGATCGGGCTGACCGAGGATCTGCCCGAGTACGCACACGAAGCTGATGTGGTGGTGAACTGTCTTCCCATGACTCCCGACACCGAAGACATCTTTTCGACCGAGATCTTCGCCGCGATGCGAGAGACCGCGTTTTTTGTCAATGTCGGCAGAGGTGGGACGGTGGACACGGATGCCTTGGTCTCGGCGCTGAGCAACAGCGAGATCGCGGGGGCGGGACTCGATGTCACAGACCCGGAACCGCTCCCCGAGGGTCATCCCCTGTGGCAGGCGCCGAACCTCATCATCACACCGCACTTCGCGGCGTGGTCCGATGCCGGCCGCGAGCTCCAGTGGTTGCTCTTCCGCGAGAATCTCAGACGATTCGTTGCCGGTGAATCACTGCTCTCGGTTGTTGATCCGGTGCGCGGATACTGATACTTCACGAGCACCATATCTTCCAGCACGAACCGCGGGGGAGGGGAGACACGGACCAAGATCGCCGTGGTCCTGACCACTGTCACCATGGTCGTAGAATATCTGACGGTCGTGCTTCGGCGGAAAATCGAGTGACGAGCATCTTCCAAGGTGAGGGGTTGTGATCTACCATGGATGCAGGAGAGGTCTCATGGAGTCATGTAACCCGGATTCGACCGCAGAGCGATCACAACCCCACATTCGCTGCCCTCTCTGTGGAGGCATGGCCGCCCTTCGAGGTGGTTGAGGCAATACCCGCATCGTGTGCAGGTCCTGCACAGCTGATCTTCCCGCTTCGAGCTATCCCGATGTCGTTGAGACATACAAGGACGAGATGATCCAACGCTGGCTCGAGACCACGGCTAAGACCGCAGGCTGAGCTCAACAAGCGGGCTCGCTTCCCGAAGCGTCACTCATGAACCCTTGACAGGATCGAAGGCTGCATTCATATTGTTGTTGAAATAGATTCTGAATCTACATCTCAAATAGGTATCTTCGACGACTGGAGGACGGATGGGCAGCTACCGGATCGTTGGTGTTGCAGTCGTGGCCTGGTTTGCTTCAAGTGCGGTGTTGTGGGCGGCAACCTGCGCCGTTCCTTCGGGAGGGTATTCCACCATTCAGGCGGCGGTGGACGATCCGGTCTGTACACAGATCGATCTTCAGAGTCAGGTCTATCAAGAGGAAGTCACCATCGGGAGGAGTCTCACCGTGGCCGGCGTCTCGAGTTCGACGACGATCATCGTCGGCCGGGTTGAAATCGAAGGTGGTTCGTCGGTCGTGGCAATGTCCGACCTCACGGTCGATGCTTCGACTGCTGCGGTTTCGGGGTGCTTCAAGGACGCTGTTCTCGCGAGCGGCGGAGCGCGATTTCTTGGTAGCAATGTTTCGGTTCTGAACGCCAACGGGATCGCTTGTGTTCTTTTCAGTGACGGTTTCGAAGGCGGTAACACCGCGGCCTGGTCCTCGGCTACGCCGTGACCGGTGAGGGGGAGAAATGAAGAATTCCAGAAGATGGTTTGTACCGGTTGCTTTGATGGTGGTCCTGACCGCGGTGGCGACGAGGAGCGAAAGCGCCGAAGCTCGCGCGGTTTCGCCGGGTGCTCCGGAGCGGTTCACCGGTGTCGAGAACCAATGCCCGACCTTCAGCTGGGAGGCCATTCCCGGCGCCCAATGGTATGAGTTGGCGGTCTATGAGCTGCCGGTGGGATACGACCTGGCAACAGGCGCGGGCTTCGACGACGCCACCGAGGTCTTGGTTGTGCGGGTCCCCGGAGGCGCCCTGTCGTGGACGCCGCCGATGGAGTCGTCATTGGCGCGGGGCGCCGATCACGCGTGGTTCGTACGGGCCCTCGTCGGAGAACCCGGGAGCGAAACCGAGGACAACGCCCAGTGGTCTGAGGCGCGCTTTTTCCGGGTTGGTGCCTCGCCGTCGGCTTCTGAAGTAGAAGATGCGATTCGGATTCTTTCGGCGTATGTTGAATCCGGTGGCGTCGTGGAGTCGGAAATCGAACCCGCGGCGGCCAGAGGAGCTTCGGATCATGCCGGGCAGCGACGCGCGGCGTCGGCGGTCAATCGAAAACAGGGCGGTCCACAGGTTAAATCGGTGGGTTCCGCGATCTCGGCTGTCCGCGGTGAAGTTCCCGATCCGGGCGGTGAGACCTATGGTGTGGTCGGCGTCAGCAACTCACCGGGCGGCGCCGGGCTTGGCGCCGCGAACACCGTGGGCGGGCCCGATCTCGTCCTCGACGGTGGCGGATTCACCGACACCGCGATCAGCGAGTCGGGCATCGACCGGCCCTCTGCGGCTCCCGAGACCTTTGCCATCGCCAACTCGGGCGGCGGCACCATTGATCTTTCGGTTCAGGGAAACCTGAACGCCACCGCCGTGAGCGGTGACGGTTCCGGGATGACCGGGGTCAACGCCGCCACCCTCGGTGGTTTCGCCGCCGGGAACTTCGCAAACCACACCCACGACCATTCGGGCCAGGCGTGGGTCGGGTCGTTCTCGACGTTTCCGGTGATCAGCCTGACAAATCTGTCCACCAGCGGGACTGCGGCATCCGCGCTCCTGGGGATCTCACACAGCACCACCGGTTCCGCGTCGGCGGTGAGAGGCGTCATCGAGAGCACGGTTCCCGGTGGCTATTCGGCCGGTCTACGTGGAGAGAACAAGGGAACCGCAGGCAACGGCATCGGCGTCTGGGGATCGCACGCAGGCAGCGGGTGGGGTCTCCACGGCACCAGCGTGACCGGCTATGCGGCCTACCTCACCTCATCGGCCGCCGGCGGCAAAGGACTCTACGCGCGTGGCGGCTCCGGAGCGGATGCGGATATCGTTCTGGGGGGCTCGTCTACGTCAGACGACGGCCGAATCATGTCCGACCCCGTCTATTCAGGGAGCGACATCTTTCTGGTGACCAACGACGCAGTGGTGGTGCAGCTCGATGCGGATGGAAGTGGGGAAGATGCCGATTTCTTCATCCAGGACAAGGACCTGAACACGATTTTCAACATCGACGAAAGCGGTCAGGTCTCGCTCTTCGAACCCGGTATCGGCGAGATGATCGAGATGGTGACCACCGAGCTCGGCACCGACGGCGCGCAGATCACCCTGCGCAACAACGCCGGACAGGCCACCATCGTCCTCGACGCGGAGTTCAATGCGGGCGGCGACGGACGGATCACCACCGAGGTGCTGCAGATCACCGGCGGCTCGGATCTCTCCGAGCAGTTCGAGGTTTCGAGCCCGGTTTCGGATCTGATCCCCGGACCGGGGATGGTCGTCTCCATCGGTGGCGGTGCGCACGGCACCCTGGAGATCAGCCGGCGCGCCTACGATCGGCGGGTTGCGGGGATCATCTCGGGCGCTGGAGATGTGCAGCCGGGGATGCTCATGGGGCAACGGGGCACCGTAGCCGACGGGCAATATCCCGTAGCCCTCACCGGGCGCGTCTATGTCTGGGTCGATGCCGACTTCGCACCGGTGGAAGCCGGCGATCTGCTGACGACCTCGGCGACACCGGGGCACGCGCAGAAAGTGACGGATCACCGCAAGGCTCAGGGATCGGTTTTGGGCAAGGCCATGACCGGGTTGGAGTCCGGGCGCGGACTCGTGCTCACCCTGGTCACCCTGCAGTGAGAATGGAGTGGATGATGAACACACGACACCATCTCGCGATTCTCGTCACGCTCTTCATGGCGGGGTCTGGGCTGATCTGCGCCGAGCCCGTCGGGTCGCCGTCTGAGGCGAGTTCCTCACACGGGGTTCCGGACGAAGGTTGCCACCAATTCGCACCAGTGCCGTATCACGTCGAAACCACCCGGTTGGATTCGCGCACGGACGTCAACCTGAACGGCGAAGGGACCGGTATATTCCGCCAGGTGATCCGGATTCCGGGCGCCGTCTGGTTGCGTCTCAACTTCGGCGAATCCGATTTCGGACGTCAAGGCACCCTGTTCATCACGTCAGCGGCCGATGGGGGAGTTCAAACCCTCGATAGCCGAACTCTGGTGCAGTGGGAAAACAGTTCTGCGATCTTCAACGGAGACGAGGTTCAGATTGAGTTGCACGGCAGTTCCATCGATGAGGGAGTCTTCTTCACCATCGACAGCCTGGTCGTCGGCGATCCGCAGGATGATCCCGATCCCGAATCTCTGTGTGCGGCGGACGACCGTGTGGCGTCGACCGACGGCCGCACCGGGCGTCTGTTCTTTGGCGGCTGCACGTCGTGGATGATCTCCAGCGGCCGTTTTCTCACCGCCGGCCACTGTGTCGACTTCGACCCCGATCAGGGCGGCCCGTTGCTGCCGGACGGGATCCTTGATCTGTCCGGAGTCGTCGAGTTCAATGTCCCGGCGTCGCTGCCCAACGGCACCACGGTCGCCGCCAATCCCGTTGATCAATACCCCATCAACACGAGCAGCGTGGTCTGGCGGTTCGATGGCGAGGGACAGGGTCTGGGCAAGGACTGGGCGGTCTTCACAGTCGGGCCGAACTCGAACACCGGGCTGACGCCGTTTCAGGCGCAGGGCGGGTTCTTCCGCACCACCAACGGCAATCCCACTGCCGGTAACACAATCCGCGTGACCGGAATGGGACTGGACAATACCCCCCCGGGCTCGACGGGCAACCGCAACGCCCAGAACTTCACCAACCAGACATCCACCGGCGGCTATGTGAGCGAGAATGTCTCGGGAAGTGATATCTGGCACCGATATGCGGTGGACACCACAGGAGGAAGCTCGGGGAGCCCCGTCATGTGGGGCAGTTTCACAGTAGGGATTCACACCAACGCCGGCTGCGCCGCCAACGGCACCGGCGCCAACAGCGGAACCTCCTTCGAGGTCAATGCGTTGGAGACCGCCATCGACAATCACCCGGGATCTTCAACTATCTATGCCGATCTGACTCGCTACGGAGCCACCGAAAACGGCACAATCTTCCACCCGCACGACACTTTCAATGAGGCGACGACAACGGTTCCTGCCGGGGGGAAGGTCAGCATGGTCACGGGAACCTATGCCGACACGGGTCTGTACACCAAGGCGATGTTCGTTGTGGCGCCGGTCGGGAGCGTTTTGATCGGTCAGTAGGTGAAAGGGTGATCGATCCTCAATCCACTTTGACTTTGGCCAGATATCGCGCCGCGAGTTCATTGGGATCGGGCAACCCGAGGGCGCGGGCGTACTGGAGTACGTGGCCGCGGACAAAGACCGCCGCCGGGAGATCGTCGACGGCCTCGGTCTCGATCTGCTCGAGGAGGATGGCGCGAATCTTGGTTTCGGCGGCGAGTTGCTCGAGATTGAGCCCCTTGGCGCGGCGGTGGTGGCTCAGAAATGCTCCCGGCTCGGTCCTGGGATCGGGTGCTGATCCGGTCGGGGGCTCGTTGTTGGTCTCTTTCACGGTGAGAGAAGGCTGCTGACCGCGGTTGGGAGGAGGCTCGTTGCCGGTAATGCGGCGATAGGCTTCGTCGATCCGATCCAACATTCGGACGCGTTCGTCCTCGTCAAGCAGGTTGTAGGTCGCCAGGGCCCCGGGTTGGTACAGCGCGCCGGCGGTAGTGGAGAGCTTGATTGACAGCGGGCAACTCGGCGCCGGGCGAGAGATCGAGCAGGAGCCAGTCCTCGTAGCGGGCGTGACTCATCCGGACTTCCCTACCGGAGCCTCGATGAAAGCCGCAGCGGTGGAGCGGATCGCGCCCGCAAACGAGCTCTGCGGAAAAAGGTCCACCGCAGGTCGGCGCTCGTCCACCGAGCGTCGAACCAGGTTGTCGTATGGCAGGGTGCCGAGACACCGGAGTTGGATACCGAAGTAGTCGCGGCACGCGGATCCCATCTCGGCACCGAGCCGGGCCTGCTCCGAACGCTCGATCCGGTTGACGATGACCGTTGGGCTGAAGGTCGAGGCCTCTTCCATCAGCGCCGCACCGGCTTCGGGATCGACCGCCATCACCTGGGCCATCAGATCACGGGGTGTGCGGACAGATTTCCGCGCTTCGGACTTCATGACCTCGTCGATGGCGGCCTTGACCTGGGCGCGGGGTTGGGCGCGTTTGAGCTTGCGGAAGTAGGCCGCCTTGATGAAGAAGTAGGCGTTCTCCACCGATGTCGCTTCGGGGACGACCACGAGGACCCCTTTGCGGGCGACGAGGAAGAAATCGAGCACGTTGAACGCGGTGCCGGCGCCGAGATCGAGAAAGACATGATCGACATCGAGCTTGGCGATGTGGTTGAGGATCTTGCCCTTCTGGCCGTAGTTCGGATTGGCGGTCTCGAGCAGCGCCTTGGCGCCGCTGATCAGCCAGAGGTTGTCGATGGGGGTCGGGGTCAGGATCTCGGCGAGACTGGAAACCCGCTTTGCGATGAAGTCCGACAGATTCCGCTTTGGCGAGGGAACGCCGACCATGGTGTGGAGATTGGCGCCTCCGAGATCGGCATCGACGACGGCGACCCGAGCGCCGGTCCGGGCGACGGCGGCTGCGAGGTTGGTGGTGACCACCGACTTGCCGACCCCGCCCTTGCCACCGCCGATGGCCCAGATTCTCGGCCCTGTGGGAATCGCGGAATCGAATTCCTCGATCATTCGGGGAGCGGTCCGCCGGTCGGTGCACGTCGGTCATGATACGCGCAGGTCTCCCGATAGCCAACTCGTTTCATATCATGGCATTGTATCATTTCGTCGGGTGAGGGTGGGCGCGCAGGGCTACGCTGCTCGTCGGAAAGAAGGCGATTGATGAGTGACGAATATCTGGTTCGAACGCTGCCGGTCGTGGAAAAGAAAGTGTTCAGACTCGGACTGGCCGGAAACTACGGGATCGATGAGGGCGGGATCGAGTGGGCGCTGTCCGAAACCGAGATCAACTATGTCTTCTGGACTCCTCGGATGGGCCGCGCTACCGGGCCGGTTCGGCGGGCTCTGGCCCGAGACCGCGATCGTTACGTGATTGCAACCGGGCCCACCATCGCGGTTCGCGGCAGGGGTCTCAGACGATTTGTCGAAAGAGCGTTGAAGGTTCTCGGCACCGAGTATCTCGATGTTCTTCAGATGCATTGGTTGGGAGTTCTGTCCCGGTGGTCGGACGACACGGTGGGGGAGATGGTTCGCCTCCGTGAAGAAGGAAAGGTCCGACGCCATCGGAGTGTCGATCCACAATCGTCGGAGGGCGGGGAATCTGGCCGCCGAATCACCCCTCGATGTCCTGATGGTGCGATACAACGCCGCTCACCCGGGTGCCGAGGAGGACATCTTCCCTCAGATCGATCCTACCCGGCATTCGGTGATCGCCTACACCGCAACCAGATGGCGCAAGCTGCTGAAGCGCCCGCGGGGATGGGACGGTAAGGTGCCGACCGCCGGCGACTGCTACCGCTTCTGTTTGGCCGAGCCGAAGGTCTCGGTGGTTCTCACCGGTCCCAAAACGCGCGCCATGCTCGAAGCCAATCTCGCCGCCGTGAGGATCGGGCCCATGGGCGAGGACGAACTCTCGTGGATGAGAGACTTCGGCAAAATCGTGCACGGCTGAGCGAATCCGGATCGAAGATCCGGGTCGCAGATGGAACAGGGAATCAGAACACCTCTGCTGGAGTGCGGTCACGAGCAGGCTTCCAGCCTGCTCATGTGTCGATGTGACCACCCGGTTGACCGACGCCAACCGGGATGTCTCTGAAGAGCAGGCAGGATGCCTGCCCCACAACATCGCAGTCGCACGCACGGGCAGCAAACTCCCGCAACCTGCCACCTGCAATCAGTAACCTGAATCCTGCCCGCCCTCAGGACTTCAAGACCTCAGGACCATCATGCTAATATGAGAATGCGTCCCAAGATATGCTCAATCAAGAGACCAACACCTGCGTGTATGAGGAGCTCTCCATGATCCACTCAACCCCTCGAGTTCGTTCGATCATCATGACCGCGTCAGTGATGCTGTTCTGCCTGGTTTTCGCGCACTCGGCACACGCCGATCGGTGGATCGTGCCTGCCACCGCAAATGTCGCGGGGAGCGCCGGAACCAATTGGCGCACCGATCTCCGCCTCGTCAACACCGAGGATACAGCGGTTTCGGTTCGCGTTTATCTGCTGAAGGCCGGCCAGAGCAATGCCGCCCTCGGCAGCTTTGTCGATGTTTCCGTGCCCGCCGACGGCCAGGTGCAGATCGACAATGTTCTGGCATCGAGATTCTCCTTTTCCGGCACCGGAGCGCTCCTGATCGACGCGTCCGGTGATGACCTGGTGGTGACATCCCGAACCTACAACCAGGTCCCGGGAGGCACTTACGGCCAGTTCATCCCGGGTGTTCCGGTGGATCAGGCCCTTGGGGCGGGTGAGGACGGTTACCTGGTCTATCTTGCCAAGTCAGGGAACTTCCGAACAAATCTTGGATGGGCGGGGACGTCTGCCGCCTCGGGGACCGTCCGCGTGACGCTCTATAACGCCGGCGGGTCGCAGATCGGGATGGTCAGGACCTACGACGTTCAGCCCTACGGACAGAGCCAGATCAACGACATCTTCGCCGCCGTCGGTGCGTCGGCCACCGAGACCGCCTACGCCATCGTCAGGCCCACGGTTCAGCTGGTGGCCTACGCGTCTGTTGTGGACAACCGCACAGGTGATCCGGTCGCCGTGCTCGCTCAGCATTTTCCGACCGGAAACGCCGATCTCTTCCTCTCGGGCGTGGCCCGGGCCGCGGGTGTCGGATCGAGCCTGTGGCGAACCGATGTCAGGATCTTCGGTGTCGGCGGCGGCGGCACTGTCACACTGGCCTATCACCCGAAGAACTCGGTGGTGACGAACCCGGCGACCGAGTCTGTCTTCGTTGCATCGGGCCAGCTTGTCGCGCTTGACGACGTCATGTCGACCACTTTCGGGATGAACTCCGCGAACGGAGGGCTACATGTCACGGCTGCGGTGCCGCTCATCATTCTGGCGCGTACCTACAACCAGGGTCCCGACGGTACCTTCGGCCAGTCGATTCCGGCGGATCCCTATGGATGCCTGCTCGAGGTAGGTGATCGGGCCGACCTGTCCGGGGTTCTGGGAGGCGATTTTCGCTCCAACGCACTCTTTTTCAACGCGGGATCGGGTGAAACCAACCTCGATCTTCGGCTTGTAGCTGGGGATGGAACGGCTATGGGCACGAGGAGCTTCAACCTCAAACGGGGCGAAACCGACCAGATCAACAACGTGATCGGGTTCTTCGGCGCGCCGGAAGAGAACGGCCCCTACACGCTTCGTGTCTCGGTCACCGACGGTGGACCGGTTTCAGCCGGTCTGTCGGTCATCGATCGTCAGTCCGATGATCCCTCTTTCGAGGGTGCCGCGAGAATCTGGTTCTGCTCCAATGGCGGAGGAGGCGGCGGCGGCGGTGGTGGCGGTGGCGGTGGCGGAGGTGGCGGTGGCGGCGGTGGCGGCGGTGGCGCCTGCGCCGACCTCTCCTACCCGACTCCCGGCCTCGAGGTCACCTACGAAATCACCGGCGAGTTCGAGGGTCAGGCCTACGTTGGTGAGATGGTTCGGACCCACCACTCGTTCGATTCCAGCAGCAGTCACGATACCTCGGTTGTGACCTTCGATTTCATGGGGTTTTCCGTGACCATCGAGACCGAGATCGAGGAGATGCATAATATCCTCTCGAGTCCGGTGGGACACGGCGAGATCATCTCGAGTCACTCGGAAACAACGGGAGACGCCGGACCCCTTCCATTCCCCGATTCAACCGCCGATACGACGTACTCCCCACGGCTTTACGTCGGTCCATTCCAACGTTGGTGCGACGGTGAGACATGGGTGACGCCCTCCGTGACCGAGACCGTCGTTAGTAACCCCGGCGGCACCACGTCCGGGCCATCTGATTCCTGGGAGGGCATTGTTGAAGACGTCAATGGCACCGAAACCACCGCGGCAGGGACCTTCAATGTGGTGCGTTCGAAGACGACTCTGGTGTCGGGGCCCAACGCCGGTGGTTGGACCCGACAGACGGTCTCGAAAGACCTCGGCATCCTCATCAAGGAGGAGGTCTACGCACCGGATGGGGAGTTGATCGGTTCTTTCGAGGCGATCGAGATCGACTGAAATCGATCCTTCGCGTCGCACGTGATGGCCTATGATGCCGTATTGAAAATGACAGCGACGCACCAGCAGAAGTTCAAGGTACGGGCCTACGAGACCGACCCGCACGGTCGGCTGGAGGTCCCGATTCTGTGCAAGCTCATGCAGGAGACGGCGGCCGCCCACGCCGCGATCCTTGGCGTTTCAGTGGAGACCCTCATGGATCATGGCGTCGCCTGGGTGTTGTCTCACCTCCATCTCAAGGTGGATCGGTGGCCCGGCCCCGATTCCGAGATCATCATCAAGACGTGGCCCGAAGCTGCGAGTCGTCTCATCGTCGAGCGTCATTTCGAGGTGCTCGATTCGGCGGGTGAACTGTCGGCCTCGGCATCGACGTTTTGGTTGGTTCTCGATCTGGAGCGCCGTCGGCCGGTTCGATTTCCAGCCGTGGTCCTCGATGCGATGTCCCATCATGACATCGGCTCGGCGACCATCAAACCCGATCGGATCGAGGGGCCGGATCAAGTGGATCACCAACGGGTTTTCACGGTCCGCCGCAGTGACCTCGATCTCGCCGACCACGTCAATAACACCAGTTATGTCGGATGGGCGATGGAGGCGGTGCCGGATGAAGTGTGGGAAAACCAGCGCCTTGTCGAGCTCCAGATCGATTTCCTCTCAGAGTGCCACCAGGGCCAGACCATTGCATCGATCAGCCAGACCATCGGAGATGCTCGTGGTACGGAGGTCCGGCACGAGATCGCGCGCCGAGAGGACGGCGAGCCGGCGGCGCGGGCGAAGACGGTGTGGCGCTCCCCCGACTGACGCTATCCGCTGGGTCCGGATCAATCGACTCGTTGTGCTACCGTATTGCGCCGGGACCGGCAGGTTCCGGTTTTGAGCCGACACCAGTCTTCACGGTTCGTGACTGATTGACGAGGAGTCCCCCATGCACGAAAGACCTTTATGCCTCCTGATGACCGTGCTGCTGTTCGCCATCGCGATCACATCGATGGCTCAGGAAGGTTCGCAAGAGATCGCCGTCATCGTAAATGGGAGTGAAATCTATACGTGGGAGCTCGCGTTGCTCCTGCCTCAGATTCAATCCGAAATGGCGGCCCGGGGTCTCGAT
The DNA here is from genome assembly GCA_963753035.1 of uncultured Acidobacteriota bacterium. Taxonomy (GTDB): domain Bacteria; phylum Acidobacteriota; class Thermoanaerobaculia; order Thermoanaerobaculales; family Sulfomarinibacteraceae; genus JAHECW01. The sequence continues at coordinate 101,377 of CAVWAW010000005.1, forward strand.
CCGAAAGGTGATGCTGTCATCAGGGCCGTGCTCCAGCGCGCCATCGACAGCAGGCTCCTCGGCCAGGAAGCGTCCCGGCGCGGTATCGTGCCGAACGCTGCACGAATCAACGAGAAACTGGACAGGATGGCCCAAGGGGTCGGCGGACGCGCCAAGCTCGAGGCTGACCTCGCCAAATCCGGAATCACCTACTCGCAGCTGCTGTCGACGGTCCGCCAGGCGGATCTCGTGCAGACCTTGGTCGAGTCGGAGGTCGCCGCCGCAGGAAAGGTGACCCCTGAAGAAATTTCGGCGTACTACGACAATAATCTCGCCCGATTCAAAAACCAGGACAAGATTCACACCCGGCACATCCTATTTCTGGTCAAGCCCGAAGGCGGCGCGGTTCAGAAACAGGCCGCCCGGGACAGGGCGGTTGCAGCCCACGCGAGGGCGGTGGCCGGCGAGGATTTCGCCGCCCTCGCCATCGAGCTTTCCGACGGGCCAAACGCTTCAAAAGGCGGCGATCTCGGATTCACGGCTCGTGGTCAGATGGTTGCAGAGTTTGACGAGGTCGTGTGGACCCTTGAAGCCGGTGAAATCTCGGAGGTGGTTGAGAGCCATCTCGGATATCACGTGATCAAGGTCGAAGAGATCGCGATTGGACCAACCATGCCCTTAGACGAAGTCCGGCCTGTAGTGGAGGATCTCCTGCGCCAACAACGAACCGCTGAGGTGCTCTCGGGGCTCGTGACCGAGCTCACGGCCTCCGCCGATATTCGCGAACCTGAACTGTAGAGGGAGGCCTCGATGGCAACCGAGCGGATCGAAAAGAACGTTGTGGTGGGAATCGACTACCGACTGACCCTGGATGACGGCACCACGGTTGACGACACCGAAGAGCGTGGTCCGCTGGAGTATCTCCACGGGCACGGAAACCTCATTCCAGGGCTCGAGAAGGCGCTCGAAGGCCTCGAGGTCGGTGCAGACCTCTCCGTCACCTTTCCCCCCGACGAGGGATATGGCAAACGCGAAGTCGACAAGATCGTCGAAGTCACCAAGGAACAGCTCGGGTTCGATCCCGAACTCGGGACCGTGGTGGCGGCTCGACTCCCGGATGGTCGAGAGCAGCACCTCCTCATCGCCGAGATCGAGGGAGACAAAGTGACCCTTGATGGAAACCATCCGCTGGCCGGTCAAAACCTCCACTTCGAGGTCTCGGTGGCGTCCATGCGTGAGGCAACCTCCGAGGAGCTTTCGGCGGAGTCGGTGGAAGCTCCATCGGCATAGTCGGTAGTGCGGTTTTCACCGTGCGGCCTCCGCTGGAATTCACGGTATGAAAAAACTTCTGATCCAGGGTGCTGATGTCCTCCGGTGTGAGGCGGATGGGTGCCGGATTCTCCGCAACCACGATATCTCCATCGAGAACAATCGTATTTCAGCGGTGGAGCCCTCCGGATCCGCCGGGATGGCGCGGGATGTCGAGGTGATTGAGGCCAATGGCCTCCTGGCCGCTCCAGGGCTCATCAACACCCACGCCCATGTTCCCATGGGGATCTTCCGCGGGCTCGCGGAGGATGTGGATATCGAGACCTGGTTCAACGAATACATGTGGCCGTTGGAGGCGAATCTCACCGCTGAGGATGTCTTCTGGGGAATGCAGCTCGGGCTTGCCGAGATGATTTCGGCGGGGGTGACCGCGGTCGCGGATCACTACTTCCACATGGTTCGGGCGGCGGCGGCGATCGAACAGGCGGGGACTCGAGCTGCGCTTGGTTGGGCGGTCTTCGGCAGCCAGGGCGCCGAGGGGGTCGAGCAAACGGCCTCGTTCGCCGAGGAATACAGCGGTGCCGCGAACGGCAGGATCACGACCTGGCTCGCCCCCCATGCCCCGTACACATGTGACGACGACTTTCTTGCCGCGGTAGCCTCCGAGGCCGAAAGACTCGGTCTGGGCATTCACATCCACGCTGCCGAGACCATCGGCCAGACCGAAGCCAGTCTCGCTGCCCACGGACGCACGCCCATCCAGGTCCTCGCCGACACGGGGGTTCTCGACCGGCCGGCGATCCTCGCCCACTGCTGCGGTGTCACAGCCGATGACATCGTGCTCATGTCCTCGCGGCCGTGTGGTGTGGCGCACGCTCCCAAGACCTATCTCAAGCTCGGGATGGGCGTCGCACCGGTGTTGGAAATGCGCGCCGCCGGTATCCCTGTCGGCCTTGCCAGCGATGGGCCCGTTTCCAACAACACCCTCGATATTCTCGAGTCCTTACGGTTGATGGCCATGGTCGCCAAGCACGAGGCCGGCGATCCTCGGGTGATGAAGGTGGGCGCCGCTCTGACCATCGCGACCCGCGAAAGTGCGCAGGTTTACGGAATGCCCGATGAACTCGGTCACCTGGCGCCGGGATTCCTCGCCGATGTGATCCTCATCGATCTCGGCGGCGCTCACAATCAGCCGCCGCACGATCCCGCGGCCAATCTCGTCTATTCGGCTCGCGCTTCGGATGTTTCGACGGTGATCTGTGATGGCAAGGTGATCATGCGCGACCGCGAGCTACTCACCCTCGATCTCGACGAGATCAAGGCAAAGGTGGGGGAGAGCATGACCCGATTGTCCCAACGAGTACCGGAGTCCAGGATCCAGCTCTACAAACCCTGAATCTGAATCCAATTTCGCGTCCCTGGGCTCCCGTGGGGCCATGATCCGTGCCGGGAGGCACATTGAAACCGCAAAGTCGCTAAGGTCGCAAAGGAGCCGCAAAGCCGTCTCTTTGACCCATCGCAGCGTTTCGGCAGCGGCTTCCCACGCCGGTCGGAGCATTCGACTCACCCGACTTCGTTACGAACGAGCCCGGGTCAAATGTGTTGCTTGGCGGTTTCTTGGCGTTCTTGGCGCCTTTGCGGTTCCATTGTGCCTCCACTGACGCAGATTGCTGGGAATCGCAATGTCCAGGTAGAGGGGCAAGGGAAGATCGCCAGGCCCTACATATTCAGGACGATGCCCGTTCCTTCCGCGAGGCGGTTGAGCGTGTCTCTCGCGGTGTGGTGGTCGATCTCGGAGGCGGGCATGTAGGCGACGAGCCATGCCTTCTTTGTATCGGCCTCGACCTTGACCCTGACGTTGCCCGTGATCGGGGTGTCGAGGGGGCCTGCCGGGTCGAAGAGCACGGGTTTGCCCTCGAGATTGAATGGGCCTCGGAGTGATTCATAGCTTTCGCCTTCGGTTCCGGACCGCCAGGTGAGGGGCGCGTTGAACGAGTTCTCGACCATGACGCAGCAGGGCACGGCGAGTTCGGCCGAGAGGCAGTTGTTGAGGTCGACAAGGGGGAAGATCTCGGGCAGATCGGCGCCTTTGACCAGTCGCCGGAGCAGAGCCTCCGACGCCGGCCGATAGCGGGTGGGATCGCAGCCGGCGGCGCGGAATAGCCTGCGCAGAGCGGCCACGACGGGATCGCTGCTGATGGCCGCCGTGTCGGTGAATCGTTGTCGGGCTGCTTTGGCGACTTCCACTCGCCGGCTCGTGAGAACGGCGCTGTCCAAATCCTGAACTTCGAGGTGCGCCCAGAAAAGCCGCCAGCCGTCGAGTTGCATATCGGTTTCAAAGGGTATCTGTGTCATGGGTGTAATTCTAACGTGAGTTGTGAGTTGTGAGTCGTGGGCGTGTCGAGTCGGCGAGTCGATTTGACGGCATGGGCAGCGACCTCACCTCCAGCCTCGCCGCAGCGGTCCATCGCAGGCGGGGACGCCTGCGCTACAAAGATTTTCGCGATGTTGTAGCGCCCGCGTCCCCGCGGGCGATGGTCCCACTTGCGTCGACTCCCGCCGCAATTCCGAATTTTGCAGGACGCTCAGTTGGCAGCAACCTCACCACCGGCCTCAGGAATTCACGGGGAAGCCGCAAAGCGGTCTTCCACGGGAATACCTGAGCTGCTGAAGCTCGGTACCGCGTGGTAGAAACGGAAACCACGCCGGTCCCAAAAAAGGCGCCCACTCTCAGAGTGGGCGCCGATATTGTAGGTAGGAAGACTAAAACCGGCCGACGAACTCGACACCGATGACGCGTGGGTCGTTGGTGAATCCGGTCAGGTTGTTGAAGTCGATACCGCCGCGGACGATCTCGGCATCGAGGAGATTGCGGCTGAAGAGAGCAAGCTCGTACTTGGACTGGCTCCACCCATACCCCATCCGAAGACCGATCTCGAGGGAGTCATCCTGGAACTCGGCCGACTCGTAGAGCATGAACTGTTTCTTGGAGTAGTAGGCCCAGTCGAGGGTTGCGAAGAAGCCCTTGTTCACCGCGTCCGAGCGCAGGTTGATGATGCCGTTGAAGATGATATCGGGGGCGTGCGGCAGCGAGTTGCCGTTGATGTTGGCGAGACCGTTTCCGTCGATGGGATCGAGCACGGTGCAGCCACCACCGCAGGGGGCGACGGTGAGGTTGGGATCCTTGATCTTGGTCGGGTTGTAGCTCGCGCCGAAGGTCATGAACCAGTGGGCCGATGGGGTCCACTCGATATCGGTTTCGAAGCCGTAGCCCTCGGTCTTGGCGGCGTTGAGCAGCGCCGCGGTGTTGAACTCACCACCGACGGCTGTGATCTGCTGGTCGGTGACCTCGAAGGTGTAGGCGGCGACGTTGAGGCGCAGCTTGTTTTCGGCCAGGATGGTCTTGGCGCCGATCTCGAAGGAGAGGATCTCCTCGCTGTCGGCGACAGTGACGCAGTTGGTTTCCGGGTTGAGACCGCCCTCGAAGTCGGCACAGAAGAGAATCCGGCCCTGGATCGAGGGGGCGCGGAAACCGGTGGCGACTCGGCCGTAGATATTGACGTTGGAGTTCGCCTTGTAGGTCGCGCTCAGATCCCAGCTCACGTTGTCCGCATCGGTGTGCTCGGTGATCGGGGCAAAGGTCGGGAGTTGGAAGGTCGGGTCGGGCCGCTCGGCCGAGAAGTCCTTCTCGTCGTTGGTGTAGCGCAGTCCCGCCGTGAGGTCCCACTTCTGGCCGAGGTGGAAGTCGAGGGACCCGAAAAGGGCGTAGGAGGTGGACTCCTGGGTCTGGAAGGCATAGCCGTCCTGTGGGTTACCGGGCGCGAGGGTGTTGAAACTGAAGGTATCGGCCTGGAAATCCTCATTGAAGTAGAAGGCGCCCACCAACCAGTCGACTGTTTTGTTGCCGTTGCTGGCGAGGCGGAACTCCTGGGTGAACTGATCGAGGTTGGGGATGCCATCCGCTGACTCGGATGGGAAGGGAATAAACCCGGGGCCGTAATTTCCCTCACCAAGGAAGGCGGCGCCGTAGCCGCCGTCGATGTCGCCGCGGCTGAGCATGTTGTCGATCTTCTCGAAGCCGGTGATGGAGGTCAGCGTGGCGGCGCCGAAGTCCCAGTCAAAGCGGAGCGATCCACCGTAGGACGAGATGTCCTGAGAGTTCTTGCCGTCGATGGAGACCTTGTCCTGGCGGTAGCCGTCGACCAGACCGCCTCCGCCGGGCTTGAGGATGTTGGCGCGGAAGATCCGCGCGGTACCGTCGACATCCCAGGCGTGAACATTGACCAGGACGTCGAAGTTGTCGGTCGGGCTCCACAGGAGCTGGAATCGTCCGGCGCCGGTGGTATAGCCGCCGAGTTCGTCGACCGGCCCGGCTTCATACTCGTTGTCGACCCAGTCGTCACGAGTCTGATAGAGGGCCGAAAAAACGCATGGCGACCTTGTTCCCCAGGGGAACATTGACGCCGCCGCTGATATCGAGGGTGTTGTAGGTGCCGAAGGAGGCGCGGAAGTTCCCGCTCGCGTCGCCAAGGGTTGGCCGGCGGGATTCGAACTTGACCACACCAGCTGGAGTGTTGCGGCCGAAGAGGGTGCCCTGGGGTCCGCGCAGGACCTCGACGCGATCCAGGTCAAAAAGCGGCATGCCCTTGACCACGGGATTCTCGAGGACGACTTCGTCGACCATCATGGACACCGGCTGCGATGCGTTGAGATCGAAGTCGGGGTTGCCGAGACCGCGGATATAGAAACGCGGGAATGCACGACCGAAGGACGATTCCATCACGAGACTCGGGACGCGACCCGAAAGCACGCGAACATCGGGCGCGCCGGCGGAAAGCGCTTCGAGATCCTCGCCCTGGATCGCTGTCATGGATACCGGGACATCCTGAATATTCTCTTCACGTCTCTGGGCGGTGACGACGATCTCTTCAATCACCACATGCATTGCTTGTTCTTCTTCAGGTTCCTCGGCTGCCTCCTGGGCCCAGACCGGCATGCCGATGGCGACCATCACGAGGACGAGCATGATAAGGCGGCACAAACGCCCCGTTGATGCGTTTTCCATGTTTTCCTTCCCCCTTTTTCAATGTCGGTTCACAGACCGTTCTGATGGGGCGAGGATAGCAGAATCGGGGGCCGAACCCAGCATTTTCGGTCGCAAAGAGGCCAGGAGCCTGGTGCTCGGAGTCATGGCGGCGTTTTCGGGTGTCGTTTATGATGCTCGGATGACTCAACCCGATCATCTCGATCCGCCGGCGACGTCGTCCCGGGAGGAGCCCTGGACCATCCAGGACACCGTCGATCTCTACCGTCTCGATGCCTGGAGTGAAGAATATTTCGCCGCCGGAGAGTCGGGGCATCTGATGGTTCAGCCGGACAAGGGGAAAGGTCATCAGATCGATCTTTTCGAGATCGTCCGGGGCCTCGAGGAGCGGGGAATCCGGAGTCCGGTCACCATCGGTTTTCCGGATCTCTTGCGACGTCGGATCGAGGAAATGGTCGGCGCCTTCGGCGATGCCATTGAGAGCAACAACTACCGGGGAGGCTACTCGGGTGTCTACCCGGTCAAGGTCAACCAACAACGGTTCCTCGTCGAACAGGTCGAAGCCATCGGCCGAGATCTGAACTTCGGGCTCGAGGTGGGATCCAAACCCGAATTGCTCGCGGTCATGGGGATGACTGCCGAGGGTCCCGACCGGCTCATCGTCTGTAATGGCTTCAAGGAGGAACGCTATCTGCGGCACGTGATGCTCGCCACCAAGCTCGGAAGGAGAATCGTCGCGGTCATTGAGAACCTGGACGAACTCGACACATTGGTTCGGGTGTTCGAAGAATCGGGCGCTCGACCCTTGATCGGCATCCGACTCAAACTCGACAGTCACGGCGGCGGTCGATGGAGGCATTCGACGGGCGAAAAGGCCAAGTTCGGACTCAGCATCCCCGGCGTTCTGAAGGTCGTCAAGAAGCTCGAAGAGGTCGGGATGCTCGACTGCCTGGTCCTGCTTCACTGCCACATGGGTAGCCAGATCAGCGATATCCAGGTCGTCAACGCCGGCCTGGCCGAGTTGACCCGAGTTTACGTCGAACTCTGCCGCCTGGGCGCCGAAATGCAGTACATCGATGTCGGCGGAGGCCTCGGCGTCGACTACGACGGCAGTCAGACAAACAGCGAATTCTCGACCAACTACGGGTTGCAGGAGTACGCGGACACGGTGGTCTACCGTGTCATGAGCGGTTGCGATGAAGCAGGGGTGGATCATCCGACCATCGTCACCGAGGCGGGAAGAGCACTCGTGAGCCAACACTGCGTGTTGGTCTGCGATGTCGTCGGTGCCAACACTGTCGATCAGTGGTCCATGACCGCCGACGAGGCACGGGCACGACTCGCAGGAGTCCCCGACCCGCCGAGAGCCATCGAAGAGGTCCTGGACGCACTTTCGTCGGTGCGCAACCACCGGCTCTTGGAGTCGTATCACGACGCGGTTCAGGCGCGCGAGGAGGCGCTGACCCTTTTCAGAGTCGGTCTGCTCGACCTTGAGATGCGAGCCCTCGTCGACCGGCTGTTCTGGAGCACCTGCCTGAAAATCAATCGGCTCGCCCGTGATCTCGAACCCATTCCCGAAGAGCTTCAGGAACTCGAGCACAGTCTCAGCGACACCTATTTCTGCAACCTCTCGGTGTTCCAGTCGCTGCCGGACAGCTGGGCCATCGACCAGGTCTTTCCGATCATGCCGATCCACCGTCTCGACGAGGAACCCGACCGGCGGGCGACTCTGGTGGACATTACCTGCGATTCCGATGGGAAGATCGATCGTTTTGTGGACCTCGAGGATGTGGCGCCCACATTGCCTCTCCACACGATCCGAGTCGGCGAGCCCTACTACCTCGGGATCTTTCTGACCGGCGCCTACCAGGAAACCCTCGGCGACCTCCACAACCTTTTCGGCGACACCAATCTCGTCCACATCACGCTTGACGGGGACGGTGGCTGGGAGATAGGGGAGATCGTCGAAGGTGACACGGTCAGTGAGGTGCTCGGTTACCTCCAGTACGAACCGCGGGAATTGCTCAAGGCGATCCGGCGCGATTGCGAGCGATCCGTGCGTGCCGGTCGGCTCAGCGTGGCCGAGAGCCGCGCGTTGGTCGAGGCCTACGATGCCGGGCTTACCGGCTACACCTATCTGGAGTGAATCTGATGAACGACCTTCCTCGGTTCTGCCAGCTCCCCGACGAACTGGCTGACCTCGATCAGGCTGTGGCGGCGGTGCTTCCGATTCCCTATGACCTGACGAGTACATGGAAGAAGGGCGCCGACGCCGGTCCGAGAGCCATTCTTGAAGCGTCTCACCACATCGAGTGGTACGACCTGGCAACGCAGCGGGAAACCTGCAAACTGGGAATCGCCACCCTCGACGCCGTCACGACCGACGAGGGCCCCGAGATCCTGGCCGATCTCGTTGACCATCGGGTGACCGAGGTCCTCGGTCGGGGAGTACTGCCGGTGGTTCTCGGTGGAGAGCACTCGGTCTCCATCGGCGCCATTCGCGCCGTGGCGCGGGAGCGTCGGAACGTGACGGTCTTACAGATCGACGCCCACGCCGACACTCGAGAGAGCTATTCGGGATCGCCGTTCAATCATGCCTGCGTCATGGCGCGGGCGCGGGAGCTGGCCCCCATCCTTCAAGTGGGCATTCGCGCGGTGGATTTCTCGGAGGTCCCCGGTCTCGACGACCGGAGGGTTGTCTGGGGCCACCAGATCAACGGACCGAATGCGCAGTCCGATTGGGTGGACCGGGTGATCGACCAGCTGACGGATCAGGTCTACGTCACCATCGATCTCGATGGGCTCGATCCATCAATCGTTCCTGCGACCGGGACACCGGAGCCCGGCGGTCTCGACTGGTACCAGGTTACGAATCTTCTTGACCGAGTCGCTTCGTCGAGCCGAGTGGTGGGTTTCGATGTCGTCGAATTGCTGCCGACACCGGGCCAGTGGGCGAGTGAGTTTCTCGCGGCCAAGCTCGTCTACCGGTTTCTCGGTCAGATCTTTGCCGGCTACCAGCCGAGCAGATAGGCGAAGACCAGCGGCGCGACGATGGTCGCGTCGGACTCGATCACGAATTTGGGGGTGTCCTCCGCCAGCTTGCCCCAGGTGATCTTCTCGTTGGGCACCGCGCCGCTGTAGGAACCGTAGCTCGTGGTTGAGTCACTGATTTGGCAGAAGTAACTCCAGAGCGGTACGTCTCGCTTGAGATCCTGGTTGAGCATGGGGACGACGCAGATGGGGAAATCGCCGGCGATGCCGCCGCCGATCTGGAAAAATCCCGGTCCGCGCCCATCACTCGAGACCGCGGTGTACCACGACGCGAGTTCGATCATGTACTCGATGCCGGATCGCATCGTCGACGCCTGTTGGATGCCGCCCTCGATGACGTGGGCGGCAAAAATATTTCCCAGGGTCGAGTCCTCCCAACCCGGAACGAAGATCGGCAGGTTCTTCTCCGCCGCCGCGACCATCCACGAGCCCGCCGGGTCGATCTGGTAGGAATCCTCCAGGAGGCCCTCTCTGAGGACCTGATAGAGGTATTCGTGCGGAAAGAACCGTTCTGATCGAGCCTCGGCCCTCCGCCAGAGATCGATCACGACGTGCTCCATGGCGCGCATCGCCTCTTCCTCGGGGATGCACGTGTCGGTGACCCGGTTGAGCTGGCGGTCGAGCAGCGCTTGTTCGTCTGCTGGCGTGAGATCGCGATAGTTGGGCACCCGCTCATAATGGTCGTGAGCAACGAGATTGAAGAGGTCCTCCTCGAGGTTGGCGCCGGTGCAGCAGATGGCGTGCACCTTTTCCTGCCGGATCATCTCGGCGAACGACAGACCGAGCTCTGCAGTGGACATGGCCCCGGCCATGGTGAAGAACATCTTGCCACCAGAATCCAGCAGTTCTTCGTAGCCTCGAGCGGCGTCGATGAGGGCTGCGGAGTTGAAGTGGCGATAGTGGTGGGTGATGAATTTTCGTACGCTCATGGGGCTTACGCTATTCGAAACAGACGATGGTGGCAAGTGGCGCGGTTTGGCAATGCACCGGCGTGCTGTGTTGTTCTGTCATGACATGGGTACGCACGAGGAACCAGACCGGCTCCGACGGGAACGCGTCACGGTCCGAGCAATGGTGACGATGTACTGCCGTCGTTTCCACGGTGGAACGGAACTCTGTGGAGATTGTCGGGAACTTGCCGACTACGCCGATCAAAAACTCGACCGCTGCCCCTACGGTGGCGAGAAACCGGCGTGCACCAAGTGCCCGATCCACTGCTACAAGGCCGAACCGAGGGAACGGATGCGCGACGTCATGCGATTCGCCGGACCGCGGATGTTGTGGACGCACCCCTACCTCGCAATCCGCCACCTGCTCGATGAGCGGAAGGATGCGCCCGGGTTGCCGAAGAAGGGCAGCGGCGGGGATTGAGGGTTTGAGGTCCTGAGGGCTTGCTCACGATGGGCAGAAACCAGCTCATGCGCTAGTACGCCCGTTCATGCGGCCAGCCGCCAATCTGTGCGCGTCAAGACCAGGTCGGGCCGCTGAGGCGGCTTGACGCCGGGGCCGGAACCGGGGCCGTATCCGGGAAGGCAGCGGCAGCGGCAGAGGACAGCGGCAGCGACCGCGGCAGCAACCAACGACAGCGGCGGTGACGCTGCCCTCGGCCCCGGCCTTCTGGGCCGCTGGGACGCATTGGCGTCCCGGCGACCCAGCGTCGCACCATCGTCGTGGTCGCGAGTGGGTAGATTGAGAGGGCTGCGACCACGCCGATGGCGCGCCGGCGGCCTTCCTCTGAGCCGGGAGAGGTCACCGCATCGCGCTCCCCGGGGGAGCCCGGTCGGCATTTGTGCTGAGTGGGCCGCACCGCCGAGAGGTCGATCCGGCACAAATGCGGACCCGGCACCCCGATGGGGCGTGGTTTTCTGCGGGTCCTGGTCGGCTTCGGTGGCGGTGTCGGACACTGCCGCTGCCCGAATCTCATTTTCCGCCTGGAGAATTGACGCGGGTCAATTCGTAGGCTTCTGTCTCGGTGCATAATCGCGACAACGCTGCGGAACGTGGAGGTTCGGCTGATATATCATCGGGTCCAGGTTGATTCAGAAACCTTCGCTGGGAGGTGGTATGAGGTCAAAACAGCGGCCCGAGTGCTGGTATCACGAACCGTCCGTCATTCAGACTGACGTTTGCGGCAGAGAGGGGGACGGATGAAGATTGTGGCCACCTGCTCCGTTGTGGCGGCCCTCATCGTCTTCGGCTACCTGGTGGCGGAGTCACAGATGCTCTCCTACCTTTCGAGCGAGCCGGAGGTCTGCATCAACTGCCACACCATGAACACTCACTTTGCGACCTGGCAGCACAGTTCTCATCGGGCGGAGGCGTCCTGCGTCGACTGCCATCTCCCTCAGGATTCCTTCACCAAGAAGATGTTCGCCAAGGCGCGCGATGGCTACCACCACTCTGTGGCGATGACCTTCGGCACCTATGGGGCGAATCTACGGATCAGTGATGACGCAGCGTCTCGAATCCAGGAAAACTGCATCCGCTGCCACAACAGTCTCGTCTCTCAGATGGTCGAGAACGCGAACCGATACAGCAACACAAGCAGTCATGTCCGCGGCGGGCGCATGTGCTGGGACTGCCACCGCGGCGTACCCCACGGCGTGACCAGGAACCTGTCGGCGACACAACAGAACTTCGTCCACAACTGATGGATGTAGGTTTATCCAGGAGGAGTTTCCCATGAAGAAGTCAACGATCATCACAGTTCTTTCCGTCGTGGCGATTGTTCCGATGCTGATGCTTGTGTTCTCCATCAAGGAGGCGAAGGCCGTCCAGAACGAGATCGACACGACGCCGGAGATCGCGAAGCTCGAGCCCCGATCGTACGAATGGGGCAAGAACTACCCCCGCCAGTACGGTTCCTATATGCAGACCAGGGAGAGCAGCGAGATCACGGACGTGCTCCAGGAGAATCCGGCCCTGGTCATCATGTGGGCCGGCTACGGTTTCTCCAAGGACTACAACGCTCCGCGCGGGCATTTCTACATCCTCGAAGACAACATCAACACGTTGCGAACCGGTGCGCCGGTGGATATGAAGACCGGACCGATGCCCACCGCATGTTGGGCCTGCAAGTCGCCCGATGTGCCTCGCCTTATCGACAAGATGGGCGAGACCGATTTCTTCACCGGCCCATGGGCGCGCCACGGTGGAGAAATCGTCAATCCGGTCGGCTGCGCCGACTGTCACGACAACGAGACCATGGCGCTGACCGTGACCCGCGACTGGCTGAAGCGGGGCCTGGACGCGGAGGGCAGCAGGCCTTTCGCCGAGGCCACCCATCAGGACATGCGGACGCTGGTGTGCGCACAGTGCCACGCGGAGTACTACTTCAAGGCCACCAAGTGGACCGACGAAAACGGCGAGGAGCAGGTCGCCAAGGTCGTGACCTACCCGTGGAGCGAGGGCACCTCCGCCGAGGAAATCGAGAAGTACTACGATGACAGGGACTTCACCGACTGGACCCACAAGCTGAGCAGGACCCCGATGCTGAAGGCGCAACACCCCGGATACGAGACCTTCATCACCGGCGTGCACGGAAAGAACGGCCTGGCCTGTGCCGATTGCCACATGCCGTACGTGAGGGAAGGCGGCGTCAAGTACTCGAACCACAAGGTCCAAAGCCCCCTGGAGGACATTGCCAACACCTGCCTGAACTGCCACAGCGGCACAGAGAGTGAGTTCACCGCCACAGTCGAGCGCAAGCTGGAGCGCAAGGAAGAGCTGCATCGGACCGCCATGAGCGTGCTTGCCAAGGCGCACCTCGAAGCGGCCAAGGCCTGGGAACTCGGGGCGACGGAATCAGAGATGGCCCCCATCCTGCAGGACATCCGCCACGGCCAGTGGCGTTGGGACTACGCCATCGCCGCCCACGGTTCGTTCTTCCACGCCCCCGAGGAGACGCTGCGGGTGCTCGGCAGCGCCATCAACATGGGACAGGACGCCCGAATCAAGCTGCGCATCGTACTTTCCAGGTACGACGCCGCCGACTATGAAGCCCCGGACTTCTCCTCCAAAGAGAAGGCCCAGGTCCTCATCGGCCTGCCCTTCGACCAGTTGGTCGCCGAGAAGAGCGACTTCCTCAACGGTCTCAAGCAGGAGTGGTTTGTTGAAGGTGAAGAAAAGGGCATCTATGACCCCAGGTCTCGTGAGGGCATGCAGTTGAGGACGTCCTATAAGAACGAGTAGAGGGCTTTTCGACACCGGCCTTCTGGGCCGCCGTGACGCATTGGCGTCCCGGCGACCCAGCGTCGCACCATCGGCGCGGTCGCATGTGGGTTGATTGAGAGGGCTGCGACCACGCCGATGGCACGCCGGCGGCCTGCCTCGTAGCCGGGAGAGGTGACCGCATTGCGCTCCCCGGGGGAGCCCGGTCGGCATTTGTGCGGAGCGGGCCGCTCTGCCGGGAGGTCGTACCGGCACAAATGCGGACCCGGCACCCCGAGGGGGCGGGGTTTTCCGCTTGTCCAGGTCGGCTTCGAACGCGGACGCTGCCGCTGTGATCCGAGCGTGCCGAGGATCACCGACGGCTTTGCCGCCGTCGGCTACCGTGGGACGATGAACCAGCTGTCAATCATTGTGGTCTGGGTTTCCCTGCTCGTTGTGACTCCAGCGGCGGCGCAAGATGCCATCTTTGTCGGCGATTTCGAGTGGGGTGACACCGGCGACTGGAGCACGGCGGAACCGGTGCGGTGCGACCGGTTGGAGGCCTTCGGCCGCGGGCTCGCGCCGACGTCGGAAATCCACGTGGCCACCTGGGGCAACAACTCCACCGGCAACGGGTCGCCGGGCAGTCCCTTTGCGACCATCGGACGGGCGGCGATGGACGCCACGCCCGGGACCGCCATCCGGGTCCACGAGGGTGTTTACGCTGGAGGGGTCTATCTCTCAGATCTCTCCGGGACCGCGGCTGCGCCCATCTGGATCGGCGGTGCGCCCGGCGAGGCTAGGCCTGTCATCGACGGTGGGGGAGAGGGGATCCACCTGACCAGGGCGAAATATCTCGTGGTGCACGATCTCGAGGTGCGCAACGCCGCGAACAACGGCATCAACGCCGATGACGGAGGCGACTACGCCGATCCTCTGGCAACCCATCACGTCACCTTCATGGGGCTCGACATCCACGACATCGGTGGAACCGGCAACCAGGACTGCCTCAAGCTCTCGGGTCTTGACGCCTACACGGTCGCTTTGTCGTCATTTTCAAACTGCGGTGGCGGCACCTCGGGCAGCGGGGTCGACCACGTGGGGTGCCACGACGGCGTCCTCGCCCGAAACACCTTCACGAACATGGCCGGGAACGCGATTCAGTCCAAAGGAGGCAGCGCGGACATCGAGATCCGGTGGAACCGGTTCACCGATGCGGGGCAGCGCGCGCTGAATCTGGGGGGAAGCACCGGATTCGAGTACTTCCGACCACCGCTCTCGACCACTCTTCCCAACGCCGAGGCGCGAGACCTGACGGTCGTGGGCAATATCTTCGAGGGTTCGTACGCGGCGTTGGCCTATGTCGGCTGCGTCGGTTGCGTCGTCGCCAACAACACCATCATCGATCCCGAAAACTGGCTCTTGAGGATTCTCCAGGAGACAGTCACATCGCCACCTTATGCTTTTGAAGCCTGCCGTGACGGTGTCTTCGTCAACAATGTTGTGGTCTTCGAACGGGGCTCGCTCTCGACCTATCTCAACATCGGGCCCAACACCGCTTCGGAGACCTTCACCTTCGCCAGCAACCTCTGGTACGCCTGGGACAACCCCGCCCAGTCACAGCCGAGCCTGCCGGTGCCCGAAACCAACGGAATCTACGGTCAGGATCCGCAGCTCGGTTCGGGGTACCGGATTGGGGCGGCGAGCCCAGCGGCGGGGAGCGGCGAGACGACCGCGTGGACATGGGGCGACTTCGACGGGGCGTGTTACCAGAGTCCCCCGAGTCGGGGGGCCTTCGAGGTCAGGTAGGTTCCGGGATTCCCCGGCACCGGCCTTCTGGGCCGCTGTGACGCTCTGGCGTTCCAGCGCCCAGCGTCGCACCATCGGCGTGGTCGCTCGTGGGCTGATTGGAAGGGCTGCGACCACGCCGATGGCACGCCGACGGCCTGCCTCGTAGCCGGAGCAGCAGACTGCATCGCGCTTCCCGAGGGAGCCCGGCATGGTCATTGTGCGGATCGGCGGGGGGTGCCGGGTGGTCTCGCCTGCACAATGCCATGCCCGGCACCCCGAGGTGGCGTGCTTCCCTCGTGTCCTGCGGCGGTTCCGGCGTCGGCTACAGAGGCTGCTTCGGTCACGGATACGGATCCGGAGACGGACGTGGTCACGGGTGCGGGTACGGAGCTAGAAGCCCCAGGAGGTCCAGAGCCAGAACTTCGTTGTGTCGGTGGCGAAGTCTTTGGCGTCGTACTTAGCAAACTTGAAGGCGAACTGTTGTTTCCAGGGTGCGGTGTAGGTCACGCCGGCGTCGAGCTCGGTGCCCCACTTGGCGCCGCCGGTGTCGGCCGAGAAATCGTGGTAGATCCCTTCGAGCTTGAACTTGCCGAGAACTGCGGTCACTGAGAAGGAAATGTCCTGGAGACCATCCGTTGGGGTGTTGAGGAATTTGTCCGCCCAGCCGTTGAACTTGTGCAGCGTTGCCAACGGTGTCTTGAACTGGCCGTCTTCGGCCGACCCGCCGAGAAGTTCGTATCCGGCGGCCAGGGTCACCTTCGAGATCGAGACGCCGAAGTCAGCGCGGATGTAGTTCGCGTCGATGTGGTTTCCGGGGTTGTTGACCTCGTTCTGTTTGGCGAATTCGAGACGGTAGACGAGGCCGAGCGAGTCGCTGAGCGGCGCTTTTCCGTCAAAGAACGCGCCCCAGGTCTGGGTGTTGAGTCCCCACATTTCCTCTCGGTCGAAATCGAGAACCATGGCGTAGGCCTTGATCGTGCCGATCTTGTCGAATTTGTAGGCGGCGCTGAGGTGCATGGTGTCCATGGGCTGTGAACCGCCGAAGATGTTGTGTTGACGACCGATGTAGGAGTAGCCGAGCTTGAGGTTCTTGACCCCGTTGAACTCGACCCTGCCGGCCTCGAAGCTCTGGTGGTTCTGGCGCCAACCGACATTGCCGATGAAACGTGAGTTGTCGAGGACGATCTCCTGGAGACCAAAGCGGAAGGGGAGGGTCTTGATCGGGCTCCACCCGAGATAGACCTGGTTCAACTCGGTGACGGGGGCATCCGGGATCACCGGCCGGTCGGTGACGCCGTTCCAGAGCGAGCCGGCACCGGCGTTGTTGTGATCGTTGGAAAGGCCGATATTGCGGACATCCTCGAACTCGAGATAGACCTCGAGACCCTTCCATGTGGCGGTGTTGTAGCCGGCCATGGTCCGGAGGGTCGAAGCCTGGCCCCGCTTGTCGAAACCATCCTGATCGACATCCTCATAGCGATAGCGGAGGTTGAGCTTGAAGGTGCCCTTGGTGATGGCGTCGAGGAGGTTGGTGTCGGAATTCTCGGTCTCCTCGGCGGCAAATGTACCGGTTGAAACCAAAAGACACAGTGCTAATACGAGGCCGATTTTTCGCATTCTCTAACCTCCCGAATCGATGGCAGCTTCCAGGTTTTAATGGTTGCACATTACCACAAGAGAACCATGCAATGATCGCCTTCATCTCACCTTGACCGGGGTCAATTCCTTGGCGGATTCGGAGTAAATGGGTCCCAGATTCGCACCCCGAGAGTTGACCTTGAGGCGCTACCCGAGGGAGCCCGGCAGCGCCATTGTGCGCAGCGCGTCGCGGCGCCGGATGGCGATCCCAGCACAATAGCGTGCCCGGCACCCCGTCTTTGCGGCCTTGCCTCTGTCGCTGTCGCTGGAAATGTGGGTCGTCGACAAAAAAACCCGGCCGAAGCCGGGTGTGGAAGTTGGTGTGTGGTGAGCGCTTACTTGCCCTGGCCGGCGAGGATCTTGGCCCACTTTTTGCCGATCTTGTCGAGGATCTTCTCGACCTGTTGGATCTGCTTTTCGGGCTTTTCTTTGACGGTGACTTCGCCGGTGGCGCGCCAGATCATTTTCTTGTCTTGGCTCTCATAGGCATCGATGATGAGGGTTCCAACGGTGTAGTTTGTCGCGGTCGTAGTGGACGATCCCATGCTGGGGCCGTAGCCGCCGTAGCCGTAGCGGCCGTAACCGCCCCAGCCGCCACCGTAGCCGCCATAGCCGAAGCTGGTGGTCATGTACGAGGTCTCCTGCTCGGTGGTGATGTGGTAGGTGACATAAAAGTCGGGGTTCTCGGTGACCTCGGTGGCCCCGCCCGCCTTGATTTTCGCCTTGATCATGGACTCGATGCGGTCGGCCATCATCGGGTTCGGCGGCGTTCGACTCTTCGGTGTTGACGTACTGGAAGGTCTCCGGTCCGCTGAAGTCGAAGTCGTGGGCATAGTCGATGTTGATCTTCTGGGCCAAGGCCGGGGTGGCCGCGAGTCCAAGAAGGATGAGCAATCCGAGTGTTTTCTTCATTTCCGAGCCCCTTTCACTGATTGATGGTGATCTGTATTTGTTGCGGTAGATCATTTTTGTCGCTTTGTCGTTAACGGTTACCGCAGTGCCATTGGACAAGACGCGGTGGCTTCAATGAGTCGAAACACTTGACTGAGGCGGATTATTACAGCACTTGGCGAAAAATGGAATTGACGTGATCAAATTGTGACAAGGGCGTTACGACTGCACCGAGGCGTCGGTCGCGTCGTCCGAGGTGCGCGGCGTGCGACGGACGCCGCCGGTGGTGGCCGGGGAGTGATCGGCCACCGAGCAGGCGCGACCGGGTGCCGCCCTCTGCTAAGATCCGGTCTCGATTGCTTGGGAGGAATCGCTTCAAATGAAACGTGTAGTCGTCGGGATCAGCGGTGCGAGCGGCGTCATTTTCGGTATTCGGCTCCTCGAGGTGCTCCGCGGAGTTGATGACGTCGAGGTCCACCTCGTCATGTCCAATGCCGGCAAGCGAACGATCGGGTTGGAAACGGATCGGTCGGTTGAAGAAGTTGAGGCGCTGGCCGATCGGGTCTATCGGGTAGGGGACATTGCCGCCGCGGTGGCGTCGGGTTCGTTTAAGACATCGGCGATGGTTGTCGTGCCGTGTTCGATGAAGACCCTCTCAGGAATCGCGAATTCCTACGCCGACAACCTGCTCATTCGCGCGGCGGAGGTGACGCTGAAAGACCAGCGACGGTTGGTTCTGGTTCCTCGCGAGACTCCACTCCACCTCGGGCATCTCCGTCTCCTCGTCCGGGTCGCCGAGATGGGAGCGGTGGTGATGCCACCGGTTCCCGCGTTCTATCACCGGCCCGAGACCGTGGGGGAGATCGTCGACCAGACCGTCAACCGGATCCTCGATCTCCTCGACATCGAACTCGAAGATGATCTCTTCCAAAGGTGGGAGGGACCCGACGGAGAGTAGGGCGCGGGCCGCAGGCCGCAGGTTCAGCGGCAGCGGCAGGGTCAGCGTCAGGAATCAGCGTCAGGAATCAGAAACCGGTACAGCGACAGAAACCGACCAGGCCACGCGGAAAACCACGCCCCACCGGGGTGCCGGGTTTGACATTGTGCCGGAACGACCAACCAGCTTCGCGGCGCTCTCCGCACAATGTCGCACCGGGCTCCCTCGGGAAGCGCCTCGAGGTCAGTTCTCCCGGCTACGAGGCAGGCCGCCGGCGCACCATCGGCATGGTCGCAGCCCTCTCAACAGCCCACGTGCGACCGCGCCGATGGTGCGACGCTGGGTCGCTGGGACGCCTATGCGTCACAGCGGCCCAGAAGGCCGGTGACAAGGGCAGGGTCCGGGACAGCGACCGGCCCAGCGACCCTCAAACCCCCCAAGCCCTCAGGACCTCAAGCCCTCAATAGAAGGGTCGAAATCAACCGATCGCAACATGTATACATACAAACATGTTTGTAGTACGATGGTAGCAATGACACGGAAACTGTCGTGAGCAGGGGAGCGAAGAGCGTCGGCGCGGGGGCGTTGCCCGCCGGACGTGCGCGCCCCGATCACTTCTCCACCTATGTGCCCCGGGGTCTGGTACGGAGACTGAAAGTGGTGGCGACCATCAGAGATGTCCCTCTCTGGGCGCTTGTCACCCACGCTCTCGAAGAGTATCTCGATGAATTCCAGAAAAGGAATGGACAGCTGCCGAGGTTTGAAGATGGCCCGACGCAAGAGGGGGAGTAGCCGATGAATGCAAGGCCGTTGTGGTACGTGCTGGTCATGGATTGGTCCGCGGTCGAGAACACACCGCCCCTGTCCCGCCGCCCCCTGGAGCTGCAGCGCTGGCATTTCCGAGTCGAGCGGCTGGCCACCATGCTGGAGCGGCCGGCTGGTGAGCTTGTCCGGGAACTCAAGGAAGAGGCCAGGAACGTGGCCCAGAGACAGCGGCGGGAGATGGAGATCTCTCTCGCCGAAGACCTCGCCGTCAGCAAGGCTCAGGGCAAACCGGTCAATCCGCCGTGGCGAAAGAAGTTGCAGGATCTCGCCGCTATTTCAGGGCAGCCCTGTGATGTGGTCCGCGAACGGGTCGCCGCTGCCGCCGATGCAATCCAGGTGGTCGAGGCGCGCTAGGAAACTCGACACTTCCGGTTGTGCCGGGGTTTTTTTGTAGATGAGACGAAATGCAGATGAGAGGGAAGGCAAACGCCCCTGCTTCGGTTTCCGTATTGTGAAGTGAACAATACAGAGTTCGTAGGAGGTCGCTGTGTCTCTCAGGATCGCTGCCGCGCTGGTGATGACCGTGTTTCCCCTTTCTGGTTCAGTTTCAGGGCAGAATGCCGCGACTGAAACCACCGTCGAGATTGGAATCGAGCGTGACGAACTCCCCCGCCAGCTCAATGGATTCGATGGCGGGATTCGTGGTCTGTGGCGTGACGGGAGAGTTCTGATCGGCGGCCAGCCCGATGAATCAGCGTTCAAACGCTTTCAGGAGATGGGGGTCACGGTGGTGGTCAACCTCCGATCCATCGCCGAAATGAACGATCGCGAGAAGGTTCCGTTTGACGAGGCCGATGTTGTCTATGGCCTGGGAATGGAGTACGTCCATATCCCGCTCGGGGGAGACGAACACCCGTACACGCCTCAGGCGGTCGATCGTCTCGCCGACGTCCTCGAGGACCACGGTGGCCCGGTTCTCATCCACTGCACAGTAGCGTGGCGTGCAAGCTATCATGTGGGCCGCGTATCTCGTGAGAGAGCACGGCTTCAGTCTCGACGACGCCATGGCGCGCGGCGACGCCATGGCGATCAGCGACCTTCCCATCGAGGGTCTGCTCGGCCGGCAAGTCCAACTCGCGTACGCCGACTGACGGCGCACGAGGGTCTCGATGCGCGTGCTAGGCTCGCAACCTGTGAGCAATACCACGTCTCATCATTACGTCCGGTTCGCCCCGGTTCTTCGGGTCGGAAGGATGCCGGCGCCTTCTTTCCAATCGGTTCGGTGGAGTGGCGATCTTCGTTTTCGCGTTTCTGGCATTCTCGCTGGTGGCACGGCTTGCACTGATTTCCAAGGCAAAGGAGATCCTCGGGTGGGATCTCAGTCTCGGATTCGCACTCGTGGTCGGGTTCGGATTCGATCTGTCTGACGGCGATGCTCTCTGCTATTCCTCTCACGTCTGTGGTTGGCGGTGATTCCCCAACGGTTCTTCGAGTCGCGGCTCCATCGGGTCACTGGTGATGGTGTCCGCCTGGATCGGGCTCTTCTGTGGCGGCCTTCGTTGTCGGCGGCCGAGTGGGTCTTCTGGCACGAACTCAGCGTCCGCTTCAATTTTGTGGCCGTGGACTATCTGGTCTACACCAACGAGGTTGTGGGAAATATCTGGCAGTCCTACCCCATGCCGGCGATTCTCCTCGGTCTGGCCCTTGTGGCGCACCGGGGCGTGGTGGCTGCTTCGGCGGTCAGGTTGGATCGATGTGTGGCTGAGCATCGAACGACCTCTCCCGGACGCCGGTTGGTCGTGGCTTCGGTGCTCGTCCGGCGCCCCTCGTGGCGGTGGCCGTGATCAGCCAGCCGGACATCCCGGAACTCGAAAACAACAACAACCGCGAGATCGCTAAGAACGGCGTCTTTTCCTTCTTCGCCGCGTTTCGTTCGATGGAGCTCGACTACGGCGCGTTCTACCGGACCATGGACGAACACAAGGCTCTCCTCCGCGCCCGTCGTCTGACCGGTAGTCAGAGGCCGGAGACTTTCGATCCGACAACCCGCTGGGATTTTGTCCATCGGGTCGAGAATCCCGGCCCCGTGCGACCCTTCAACGTCGTCCAGTTGACCGTCGAGAGCCTGAGCATCCATTTCCTCGGCGCCTTCACCGATCCCCGCGGGCTGACCCCGAACATCGATGCCGTCGCCAAGGATGGATTGCTCTTCTCCCGTTGTTTCGCCACGGGTACTCGGACCACCCGGGGGATGGAGGCGCTGACCCTGTCGATCCCACCGACGCCCGGAAGGTCGATCATCCACCGCGCGGGCAACACCGGGCTGTTCACGCTTGGATCGGTGCTTCGCGACCATGGCTACGAGACGGTCTTTCTCTACGGGGGCTACAGCTATTTCGACAATATGCAGTCGTTCTTCTCGTCCAACGGCTACCGGGTCGTCGATCGGAACTCGGTGGAACCCGATGATGTCACCCACGCCACCGCCTGGGGAGCATGCGATGAGGATCTCTATCGATGGACCATTCGCGAGGCCGACAAGGTCCATGCCTCGGGATCACCGTTCCATTTCTTTGTCATGACGACCTCGAACCACCGGCCCTATACCTATCCCGAAGGTCGGATCGACATCCCATCGGGGACGGGTCGCGAGGGCGCTGTCAAATACAGTGATTTCGCCATTGGCGAGTTTTTCCGAGAGGCGCGGACCAAACCCTGGTTCGACAACACGCTCTTTGTCATCGTCGCAGACCACACTGCCTCCTCGGCCGGCAAGGACGAGCTCGAGGTGAAACGCTATCGGGTGCCGTTGATCCTCTATGCGCCGGCGCTCCTCGAGCCGGGAACGGTGCCGACCCAATGCAGCCAGATCGATGTGCCGCCCACCGTTCTGGCGCTCCTCGGGATGTCGTATGACAGTCTCTTCTTCGGTCGTAACATCCTCGGGATGAAGGCGAAGGAGGGCCGAGCCTTTGTCGGGAACTATCAAAAGCTCGGGCAGATCAGGCAGAAAAGGGTCGCGGTTCTGCGCCCCGATGGCAGCCACTCGTTCTACGGGTGCGATCTCTGGGCCGAAGACCTGAAGCGGAGCACCGAGGAGTCACCGGTTCTCCTCGACGACACCACCGCCGCGTATCAGGCAGCGTATGTACTGTTCTCGAACGGTCTGCTAACCGAAGAGGTGATGCGGGAGGGCGTGCCTCATCGCGCCGATGGTGTGCGGTAGCCCTCGACTGAGACCAGTTCGGGCGGAATCCGTGGCCTTCTGCGGCGCGATGGGAGCGGTGCCAGGCACCTTTTCGCGGCGAAAAGAGAGCCGGGCACCGGGTCCGCGTTCTCTGGGCGCGCTCCGCTGCGAGAACAACTCACGACCCACGAGTCCGATTGGTGTGAGCGAAGCGAGCGCCACCGCAATTCGTTCGACGAATTGCTAGTCCTCTCCCCGCTCGATCCTCATCTTCTGGACATAGGCGGCGGCGAGTTGCTCCGGCTCGTCCATCCGCAGGAGACGTGCGACCTGGAGGACAAACCCGCGCACAAAAACCGGCGCCGGTAGTTTGCTCCACTCTTCCTTCTCGATGGAGTCGAGGAGATTTGGACGGACCTTTGTCTCCACCGAGACCTGATCGAGGGTGAGTCCCGAGACCAGCCGGTGGTGTCTGAGAAAGGCGCCAGGGTCACCGACCAAGTCGGTGGGCGTCCGCAGGCCGGCGAGGGAGGAGTCGACCTCGAGATCATCCGTATCCTCAAACGCGTGGGCCGGTGAGATCCGCTGCGGCGTTCGAGATCCTCATGAAGGCCTCGTCGATCCGCCCCAGGAACTCGTCGCGTTCGCGTTCGCCAAGAAGCGAGTAGGTCGCCAGCGAACCCTGTGAGAAAAGGCTGCGACGGGTGTGGTACGCGCGGTGGACCTTCTCGAGATCGGCTCCGGGTTCAACCCCGAGGACCTCCCAATCCTCCCGGCGGATTCCCTCAATCAAGGTCATTCTTCCTTCAATCCCGAGGCGAGGCGCCGCACGGCCTTTGCGAAAGGGCTGTCGGGATTGGATGCCGCCACGGGTTCGCGTTCGAGGACCGAGCGGGCGACCATGGGATCCGTCGGCAGGGTGCCCATCGCGTCCACACCGATTCCGTAGTACTCGCGGCAGGCCATACTCATCTCGGCGGCGAGCCGTTCGTGGCTCGCGCTCGAGGCTCGATTGACGACGATGGAGGCTGCAAAGGTTGCGGCTGCGGCAAGAACCGCCGCGCCGGCCTCGGGGTCGATGACCATGACGCCGGCGACGAGGTCACGCGCCGATTTCGAACCAGTGCCTTTGTGGTCGGCAGTCATTTTTTCAAGAGCCGCTGCGATCTTCTTCCGCGGCTCGGTCTGTTTGAGCTTGCGGGCGAACGCGGCCTTGATGAAGTGGTAGGCGTTTTCCACCGAAGTGGGCTCCGGAACAACGACCAGAATGCCGCGGTGCGAGACGAGGAAGAAGTCCAGCACGTTGTTTCCCGTGCCGGCTCCGAGATCGAGGATGACATGATCCGCATCGAGCTTCTGGATGTGACGGAGGATTCGACTCTTGGTTCCGTGTTTCGGGTTGGCCATCTCGAGCAGCGCATGGGCGCCGCTGACCAGGTGGAGACCCGGGATCGAGGTGTCGAGGACGATGTCGTCGAGGCGGGCGACCCTCCGGTCGAGATAGTCGGAGAGGGTGAGCTCCGGATCGGGCATGCCGAAGAGAGTGTGGAGGTTGGCGCCGCCGAGGTCGGCATCGACCACGACGACTCGCTGGCGGCGCTTGGCGAGAACCACGCCGAGGTTGGCGGCGAGGACCGATTTGCCCACGCCGCCCTTACCTCCGCCGATCGCCCAGATCCGCGGACCGTCGTTGTCCAAATCGTCGTGAAGAATGTCGATCATTGTTTGCAGCTAGACGGCCGCAGCCAATTACAAACCGGCTCCGAACACGTCCTCCACGGGATGTTACCACCTCGAATGCGACGTGGGCGCATCCTGCTCCGTATATAGGTCGGTGAATCTACTGCGGGGGACGGATTTGGAGCAGGTATGAGCCGCAGAAAGAACCACCGAGAAATGACCGGCAGCGGACGTCACAACGCGGGTGCTCGACCCGATACACCGAGCGAAATACAGGCAGCAAGCCTGTCGAGCCCCTTTTTCCGTGAAGTGTGGAATGCCTCATCGAAAATGAGCTGGCAGCAGTTCGTCGCGCGTTGGGAAACCAGGCACACGGCGCCCAAGCCATCCAGAAGCGGAGGGCGATGAGCCGCGGAGAACCATCGCTGTTTCACCGCAAAGACGCAAAGAACATCGCTTGATTGATCCATCGCGTGCCGTGAGTCCATTCATTGCGCCACCGTCGAGCGATGGGCGATGGAGTTGATGCGATGAATGACCTCATCTTGACCAATTCTGGGGGTGTATTCGGCATTGGCCGGATACACCCCCAGATTGGTTTGGCACGCGGCTTGCTACGGTATTCACTGTACGGAGGTCGCATGCGCATCCAGACACGACTTTTTCTCGGCACGGCGCTGCTGGTACTGGCCCTGATGGCCACCCAGTGGTGGCTCCATCTTCGTCAGCTTCGGGCCATGGAGGCCGAGCTCGGGGCGGTTGCCGCCTCGGTCGGCAAAGACATTCTCCAGTTCGGGCCAAACACCTTTGTTCGGGAGGGCAATCAGGCGGCCCACGGGATGGTCTGGGTTGATGGCCAGCAGATCGAGGAGGTCGATGGAGTCCGGGTCGAGCGCTTGATTCGTCACGATGTCCACGTCGCGGTGATCCCGGAGGGTTGCGATGCCGAGTTGACCGAGAGGATCACCACGCAGGTGATCCGAACGTCTCCCGATGGTGCTGAGGTTGTTGATGGAAACACCGTTCGCGTGCAAGCCGGCCGGATCGAGATGGAAACCGACCATGAAATCGAGATCGTCGACGAGTCCCCCGGTGATCGCGAGGAACGGAGGTTCGTGCTCCAGGTCGTCGCTGATGACGAGAGTTCGGGACGTTTTCTGGTCATCAAGGATGATGCCGGCCAGCTCCAGCGGATCCCGATCCCCGTCGAACCGGCGGTCCAGACCTTCCGCTCGACCATGCAACGCGGCGCTGCGGTCGGTGGGGCGTTGCTCATTTTTGGTCTGGTCGGCGCCGGGGTGCTCGCCAACCGGGTGACCCGGCCGCTGAGAGGTTTGGCCGACGGCGCCGAGGCAGTGGGCCGGGGCGAGTTCGGGTTCCAGGTGCCGATCACCGCCGCCGGCGA
Organism: uncultured Acidobacteriota bacterium; assembly: GCA_963753035.1. Lineage (GTDB taxonomy): Bacteria > Acidobacteriota > Thermoanaerobaculia > Thermoanaerobaculales > Sulfomarinibacteraceae > JAHECW01. The sequence goes on from CAVWAW010000005.1 coordinate 127,163, forward strand.
GGTGGGCGAACTCCAGCACTCCTTCAACACCATGTCGGCGCGTCTTGCCGAGCTCGAGACCGAGCGCGATCGGTGGCGGGAGCGGGAGCACCTTGCCCAGCTCGGGGATCTCTCTCGCGGACTCGCTCACACCGTACGTAATCCTCTCAACACACTTGGTTTGGCGGTTGAGGAACTGGCTGCGGGTTCAGAGTCCCGGGATGATCTCGTGGTGACCGCACGATCGCAGATTCGACGAATCGATCAGTGGTTGCGGTCGTTTCTCGCCCTCGGCGCCGAGGACGCCGCCGAGCCCACTTCGGAGGACTTCGGTGACCTCACCCGTGCGGTGGTCTTTGAAGCGGTTCAACAGGGGCGACCGGTGGAACTCCACTACGCTGACGAGGATGTGCCGGTCACCGTTGTGGCCACGGCGGTGCGGGCTGCGTTGGCGAATCTGCTCGAGAATGCCTCGGATGTTACCCCGGACGGGGCGCCGGTCTCAGTCGAGGTTCGCCGCGAGAACGACCTCGGGGTGGTGAGCATCCGCGATCGAGGTCCGGGGCTGCCCGAAGACGTACGGCGGCGTCTCTTCGAGCCCCACGTGACCACCAAGGTGGGTGGGTCCGGGATGGGCCTCTTCCTCGCGCGCCAGCTTGTCGTGGGGATGCACGGAGGGGTTCTCGAGGTCGAAGATCACCCGGATGGCGGTACTATCGCGGTGGTGAAGCTCCCGATTTCAATCCCCGAAGAGACCCATGGCGTCTGATCCCGCGGTCTCAATCCTGGTCGTCGAGGACGAGCATGCCCAACGCCGGCTCATCGTCGAGATTCTCGAGCGTGCGGGCAACGTCCTTCGATCGGCGGGCGATGTCGATGGAGCTCTCGATGCCATCGCCGATGAGGTTCCCGACCTCGTGCTCTGCGACTGGCGCATGCCCGGCCGTGACGGAGGGGAGCTGCTGTCCGAGGTTCGTCGTCGGGGTCTGGGTTGCGGATTCATCGTCATGACGGCGTACGGTTCCATTGCTCACGCGGTGGAGGCAGTCCGTCTCGGCGCCGACGACTACCTGGGCAAACCATTCGAGCGCGAGGCCCTCCTGCTCGCGGTGCACCGGGTGCTCAAGACGCGTCGGCTCGAGAGCGAGAACCGGCGGTTGCGTGAGGCGGTCTCCGGGGAGGACCGTTTCGGCAATCTGATCGGTGGCACTCCGGCAATGAAACGACTCTACCGCACCATTGAGAAGGTCGCGGCGACCGACGCGACGGTGCTTGTCATCGGTGAGTCCGGGACCGGCAAGGAGCTTGTGGCGCGGACCCTCCATCGGACCAGTCGGCGCGGTGATGCGGCCTTTGTCGCGGTCAATTGTGCGGCGATCCCCGAAAGTCTCATTGAGTCCGAGCTTTTCGGCCACGAAAAAGGCGCGTTCACCGGGGCTCACCGCAGACGCGAGGGCAAGTTCGAGGAGGCTGATGGTGGAACGCTCTTCCTCGACGAGATCGCATCCATGCCGGTGGGGTTGCAGGCGACGCTACTGCGTGTTCTCCAGGAGCGGCGAATCACCCGACTCGGCGGCTCCGGCGAGAAAGAGGTCGATGTCCGCGTGGTGGCGGCATCGAACCAGGATCTCCCTCAGCTCGTAAAGGATGGTGAGTTCCGCGAGGATCTTTTCTACCGGCTCAACGTCGTCCCCATCGAGTTGCCCCCACTGCGGGATCGGCGGGACGATGTTCCGCTGCTGGCGCGGTCATTTCTCGAAACCGCGTCGGCGCGCCACGGACGTGAGGTCGAGGCGCTGCCGCCGGCCGTCGTCCGACTGTTGATGGATCACAGCTGGCCGGGCAACGTCCGCGAGCTCGCCAATGCGGTGGAGCGGCTGGTATTGCTGGCTGAAGACGGTCGCCTCATTGTGGATGACCTTCCGGCGACCATCCGGGGGTCCGGCGATGGTGTGGGCGGACCGGTCCGCCTTCCGGCGGAGGGACTCGCCTGGGACACCATGGAGGAGAGCCTGCTGAGACAGGCGCTCGATCGAGCCTCCGGAAACCGGGCGGCGGCCGCGCGGCTCCTGGGTCTGAGCTACAAGGCGTTCCTCTATCGCCTGGAGAAGCATGATCTGGTCGATGCGGCGCACGAGGAGTGATGGCCTCCCCATATCCGGATTCCATCTCCTCATATCAGGAACTCAGTGCCCGGGTCCGACGCTTCAAGGCTGGCACGGGTGTTGCTGTAGGGAGAGTGAAGCGCGACGACACGGCGCCGCCGGTCGGGGCGCACGAGCAAACACAACGGAGGTCAAGAGCATGAGCAAGCAGACATGGGTGCATTGGGTGGTCGCAGCGATCCTGGTGGTGATAGCGGGAGCCTTCATCGCCTCGGCGGAAGAGAGAATCGAAGTCAGGGTGGAAAAGGAGAGCGCTGACCTGATCAGCGTCGATGTCAACGGGGTGACCGAGGTCGTCCGTCTCGAAGACCTCGCCGATGGCGAGTCGCGTACCTTTGATGTGGGAGACCACGAACTCGTGGTCAAGCGGGTTGGCGACGACCTCACCATCATCAACGATGGCCACGACTTCGGCTCCTTCGGTGTTCGCGGCGTGGGCCACAGCACCAATGTCTGGGTGACCGACGAGGGCGAGAACATCGAGATCGATGGCGATTGTGAATTCAGCGAAAACAGGATGATCGTGATGAAGGTCGATGGCCTCGAGGGCGAGGACGGAGAGGTCAAGACCTATACCATCCACGTCGATGGCGACGAAGTGATGCTCGACGGTGATCACAACATCGAGATCGACGAGGTCATGAAGCTCCACAAGGGGCACCACGGCGCGGTTTTCATCTCGGAAGACGGCGATGTCGATCATCCGATGATCATCAAGAGCCATGGGATGCACGCCGGGTTGGTCAAGTACGTCTGCGAGGAAACCGGATCGGTCCTCATGGTCAAGCAGGAAGACGCACTCGAAGACGCCTACATCTGTCCGGCGACAGGCTGCGTCATGACCAAGGTCGAAGAGCCTGAGGTGCGAGTGATCAAGATTCAGAAGAAGATCGAGATCGACGAGTAACAATTCGCTCTGCGGATGTGGCGAGACGCCCCGGGCCCGGCAATTGCCGGGCCCTTCGTTTCGAGGGACTTTGCGCCGGGCATGCGACCGAGGCAGGGACCGCGGCAGCGTCAGGGGCAGTGGCAGAGGCAGCGTCAGCGGCAACGCCCGGGACCGCGCCCGGGACAGCGACAGGTTTCAGCGGTAGCGTCAGGAATCAGCGACAGTCAACAGCGCGCAGCGATCAGCAACCGATGCGCCCTCCTGGACCCGATGTTCATGGTCACCTCCGGGTCGTTCTGGAGGGGTGAATAGTCGATGTGAAGTCCGATTTCAAGGGCATGACGAATCGCCTCGGAGGCGACCCTTGAAATCGGACTTCACATCGACTGGTGGGAGACGCATGAACGACCCGGAGGTCACCATGAACAACGCGCTCCCGAAGAACAACCTCATCGCTACCGAGAAGGCGATCGTTGCAGCGGCCGCGGCAATCTCGCTCGTGACGCGAGTCCCCGCTCCGCTCAAGTCGATCGCGGATCAAGTGGTCCGCTCAGCTTCGTCGGTGCCGGCAAACCTCTCAGAAGGCCACGGACGATCCGGCAGAGATCGGATCCACCACTGGCGCATCGCGTACGCATCAGCGAAAGAGGTCGACACCCACCTTCGTCTCCTTCTTGCCGTCGGCGCCGTCAACCAGTCAGGCGCCAAGTCCTCACTCAACCTCTTCGACGAAGTGCGAGCCATCACCTGGAGGTTGCTCAACCCAAGATGTTGATTCACCAACCCGGTGCTGCCCCTGGCGAGCGGAAAACCCCGCCCCGACGGGGTGCCGGGCATGACTTTGTGCTGGAAGAACGATGCGGTGGCGGGTCCCGTTCCGCACAAGGTCCATGCCGGGCTCCCTCGGGTAACGCCTCGAGGTCAGTTCTTCCGGCAACGAAGCAGGCCGCCGGCGCGCCATCGGTGTGGTCGCAGCCCTCCACGCTTCCCACGAGCGACCGCGCCGATGGTGCGACGCTGGGTCGCTGGGACGCCCGAGCGTCACAGAGGCCCAGAAGGCCGGGGCCGAGGGTAGCGACCGCGGCAGCGTCCGGTCGCGGCCTCGGATGCGGTCCAGGAGCGCCGGTACAATACCCGCGATCGCATGGAGGATGGGATGGCATTTGATTTGAATGGAAAGACGGTCTTAGTCACGGGTGCATCGAGTGGTATCGGCGCCGCTTGCGCCGAGGTCTTTGCTCAGGCCGGTTGCCGGTTGATTCTGGCGGCGCGACGGCTCGATCGCCTCGATGTGGCGGCGGATCGGCTCAATGCCGAGTTCGGCACCGATGTCCTCACCGCGTCGCTCGATGTCCGGGACCGCGAGGCGGTCGACGCATGGGTCGAAGGACTCGACCCGTCATGGGCCGCCATCGATGTCCTGGTCAATAACGCCGGTCTCGCCCGGGGTCTTTCAACGGTCTACGAGGGTGACATCAACGACTGGGAAGAGATGATCGACACCAACGTCAAGGGTCTGCTCTGGGTGACCCGGGCTGTGCTCCGAGGCATGGTCACGAGAGGCAGCGGCCACGTCGTCAACATCGGTTCCATCGCCGGTCACGAGACCTATCCCGGAGGCAACGTTTACTGTGCCTCCAAACACGCGGTGACCGCCATCGGCCGGGCGCTCAACATCGATGTCCTCGGCACCGGCGTTCGGGTCAGTTCGGTGGACCCTGGGCTTGTCGACACCGAGTTCTCGGTGGTGCGATTCCACGGCGATCAGGAACGTGCCGACTCGGTCTACAACGGTCTCGAGCCGCTTCACGGTCGTGATGTTGCCGACGCGGTGTTTTTCTGCGCCACCAGGCCGCCCCACGCCAATGTGCGGGAGATGATCCTCATGCCGTCAGCCCAGGCAGCGGCGGTCCACGTTCACCGCAAAACCTGATGTCACGGCGCGCGCTCTTCATCGCCACCGGCGCCAATCGGGACCCGGTGGCGCATGGCGAACGCGCCGGTGACCTCCGCCGGGCCCGCGGCTGAGAACCGACCCCCCGGCATACTCGGGATTTCGCCAGAAGTTGATGAAAGTGGGACCATCGCCCGCGGGGACGCGGGCGCTACAACATCGCGAAGATCCTTGTAGCGCAGGCGTCCCCGCCTGCGATGGACCGTTGCGGTGAGGCCGGCACCTCGTAGTCCTGTCAGATTTTTGCGGGAGGCTCAACAGGTGTTCGATCCAGCCCCCGATCAGTTCAGTTCGACGCAGTAGTCCTCGTCGAGAGGGGCGGTGCTTGATCCGGCGCCCCAGGATCTCCGGTGCCGGCCCCTGGCCCAGATCGGGTCATCCTCGGGCCGCCGGTTGATCTCGAACTCGATGGATCCCGATTGTGGTCCGGTCTCGCCCACCGCTCTGATGCAGAAGATGGAGGGGGAGTCGAGTTCCAAAATTCCGGTGCTGAAGCCGGATTCGGGGCTGTCGAACGTCTCGAGTCCATCGCCGGTGTTGTAGTCGACGCGTTCAATGGTGATGTCGCCGGTGTAGGTCAGGGTTGCTTCCAGTTCCCAGATCCTGGACTCGACTCTGATATACGCCGCGCTCGAGGGAAAGATGAAGGTCCCGTCACCTGAGCGATTGTCGACCCTTGAAAGGTAACCCAGGAGATCTGCACCGCCGGCGAAAATGGCAACGTCGGCAAGCGTGACGGTCTGGTTTTCGATGCCCAGGCTTACGAAAACGTCCGCCTGATACCAGCCGTTGGGCCCGATCTCGACAAAGACCGTGCCGAGGGGGTCAAGGGTCTCGCCGTCTCGAGCCGTTATCATCACCGTCTGTTCTTCGTCGCTGAGGTTGACGATTCCGAGATTTGTTCGGTGACCGTCATCGCCCGGAAGATTCGATGCCCCGATGAAAGAGAGTGCTTCTTGGGTGGATTCGAGCTTGAATCCAGGGATGCCCTGGCCGAACGAACCGCTCGCGCCGCCGTCGTTGGCGGTGCGGCTCTGGGCGACGAACGGGTGCTCACACCGGAGCCGGATGGCGCCGGGGCGGTTTTCGCCGAAGAGGGACGCCACCGCATCGAGGATCTCGATCTGGGTGGATGGCTGGATCTCGATGGTGACCTCCACGGGATCGGCGATGCCTTCTTGTTCGGGAAAGAACGCAGCCTGCACCTCGATGGGACTGTCGACCACTCGGCTGCCGAGCCAGAGTTGGGTTGTCCACATGGTGCCGTGAAGTCCGGGGTTTGATGCGGCGGCGGGGATCCACAGCTCCTCGTCGGCGGTGGCCGGGAGAACAATCAAGAGAGCGATGACGATGAAGAGGGTTGCGACATGGCGCATGGGGTGCCTCACTTTCCTTTGGTTTGTTTGAGTTACTCGCTGATATCAATCTAAGTCTAGGTGTTGAGAGATGCAATGCAACCCGTTGATCTCGGTGTTTGTGTCCGCGGTCACGTGAGAATCGCAGTTATTCGATCCGATACAATCTCCCCATGAAACTGCAACAACACTCGATCATCGGCAATCGCGAGGTTGAAGGCCCGCGGACCATCACCTCCATCAATCCTGCGACCGAGAAAGAGATCGGCGCCGTGTCCGCCATTGATGCGGATGGCGTTGCGCTCGCGGTGCAGACGGCCAAGGATGCGTTTCCGGGCTGGGCGGCCACGCCTGTGGAGGAGCGCCAGAACATCCTTCAGCGCTGGCTGAAGATCTTCATCGATGAGGGCGAGGAACTCGCGGCCCTCATGTCGGCCGAGAACGGTAAACCCATCTCCGAGGCGCTCCTGGTCGATGTGGTGCCGGCGTGCGCCACTCTCGACTATTGGGTCGCCAACGCGCACAAGCACCTGGCTTTCCAGCCGGTGGCGCCCGAGCTTCTGCTTTTCGCGCATTGGAAGACAGCAGGCTACCGATTCGACCCACTCGGCGTCATCGCCGCCATCACACCGTGGAACTATCCGGTGGCGATCCCCATGTGGGAGATTGTGCCCGGCCTGGTAGCCGGCAACACCATGGTCTTCAAACCGGCATCGGCGACCGTTCTCACCGGTCTCGCCCTGGTTGATCAGGCGCGGCGGGCGGGGATGCCCGACGGTGTCCTCAACGGCGTCGCCCTTCCAGGCTCCGCCACCGATGCCCTGGTGGACCACCCGGATGTCGCCAAGGTGCTCTTCACCGGCTCGGTCGATGTCGGCCGTCATGTAGCCCGGCGCTGCGCCGAACGGATCATCCCGGCGCAGCTCGAACTCGGCGGGAACGACGCAGCCGTGGTGGCGGCCGATGCGCCCCTCGAGCGCACCGCGAGATCGCTGGTCTGGGCGGCCTTTATGAACACGGGCCAGTCGTGCGCCTCGGTGGAGCGGGTCTATGCCGTGGACGAGATTCACGATCGCCTCGTGCAGCGGATCGTTCAGCTCACCAAGGAACTCAGGATCGGCGACCCATCCCGCCGCGACATTGATCTCGGGCCGCTGACGACCAAAGGGCAGCGTGACATCGTCATCGAACACGTTGCCGATGCGGTGGCCAAGGGCGCCAAGGTTCTCACCGGTGGTGAAGTGCCAGATGGTCCTGGCTATTACTACCCGCCGACCGTGCTGATCGATGTCACCGACGACATGGAGATGATGATCGAAGAGACCTTCGGACCGACCATGCCGATCCAAAGGGTCTGCGATCTCGATGAGGCTGTGGCAAAGGCCAACGAATCGCGGTTCGGGCTGACGGCGTCGGGCTTCACCAACTCACCCGAAACAGCCTCACGGCTTCAACGCGATCTGGAGGCGGGCGCCGTCGGAATCAACGAGCACGGCATCGTCGCAGCCGGCGAGGTCACGGGGAGCTGGGGCGGTCTCGGCGAGAGCGGCATCGGCCGCGCCCACGGCCCATTCGGTCTCCACGAACTCGTCAACATCAAGTATGTCTTCACCGACCCGGGCGATGATGACGCCGCCCCCTGGCACTATCCCTATGACGAGGACTTCGGCCAGTTCATCGGCGCCGCCATGCCCTATCTCTACAAGCAGGGGATGGGCAAATACGCCCATGTCGCCGATCTGATGTCGAGCAAGAGGTTCCTCAAACGGGTGAGGAAGACGACGCTGCTGAAGAATTTTGGGAAGCTGTTGTAGGACGCGAGAAGGTGAGACGTTAGACGTAAGACGTAAGACGCCTGGCTTCGAGCTGACCTCTCTGCAAAATTCGGGATTGCGGCAGGAATCGACGCATAGCGACCATCGCCCGCGGGGACGCGGGCGCTACAAAATCGCGAACATTCTTGTAGCGCAGGCGTCGCCGCCTGCGATGGACCGCTGTGGTGAGGCTGGCACCTCGTCGTCTTGTAGGTTTTTGCTAGAGGCTCGACTTCTAACGTCTTACTCCTAACGTCTCACCCCTCAACCCCTCACTCCGCCGGCACACCCTCCGAGAGCATGACGCCATAGAGCTCGTGGGGATACGCGTGGATCTCGGGCATGGCGCCGAAGAGCCAGCCCTCAAACTCGTCCTTGCCCTCTTCAATGATCACGACCCGGGCCGCCGGATTCTGATGCTCGGCGGAGCGGGAGGTAATTCCGCCTAGGCTCATGGCAAAGTCCGGGATGAATGCCACGGCGCGGAGGGTGAGCCCGGTGTCGCCGAGAGCTGCTTCCTCGCCGATGCCGATGTCATAAAAGCTGTCCTCCATGGTCGAAAGCTCGACCACACGAACCCGGATGGCCCGCCAGTCGTCGGCGATCTCCGGATCGAGGGTGATTTCGGCGTTGATCCCGCCGCCGGCGTGCATCCCGCCTTCCGTGCCGGCGCCCATTGCATTGGCGTGGACATCGTCCGCGGGTATGGAATCGTGGGTCGCTTCGGTAGCGACGTCGTCGGTCGGGGAAGTCGCGGAACCGCCGCAGCCGAAGGCCGCGAGCAGGGTGATGAGAAAGAGGGTTTTCGAGTTGCGCATGTTCGTCCTCCGGCGGCGGATTATACCTAAGATGAGTGATTCTCAACGGCGATCTGCGCCAATCTCTTGCGCTCAGGGCACTTGCGAAAATGCTCAACGTACCTCAGGGTATGCCTGCGCTTTTCGCAAGTACCTGAGCATCAAGATCTTGGCACATCTCATCCGGCAGAATCGCTCATCTTAGGTATACACACCGAGAACGAATCTCGCTTGCCCACACCGGCGCGCACCGCTAGCATTGTCCGACTCGATCATTCATCGAGGCCCCTGAGGAGGACCATGGATCACCTGTATGAAGCCGCCAGCACTCTGATCGTGACCCTGTCGAATTTTGTCTGGGGCTGGCCCGAACAGCTCCCGCTCATCGTCGTTCTTCTCGTCGGCACCGGACTCGTCACGACTCTTCGTCTCGGCTGGATTCAGATTCGCTACTTCCGGCATGGGATTCGCGTCCTTCGGGGCGAATACGACGATCCGGAACATGAGGGTGATCTCTCACACTTTCAGGCTCTGTCGACTGCGCTTTCGGCGACAGTTGGAATCGGCAACATCGCCGGGGTGGCCACAGCCATTCACTATGGTGGACCGGGCGCGCTTTTCTGGATGTGGGTGACGGCGGTCTTCGGGATGGCGCTCAAGTACACCGAGTGCACCCTGGCCATGAAGTTCCGGACCATCCAGGCCGACGGATCGGCGGCCGGCGGACCCATGTACTCGATCGAACGGGGACTCGGCAAAGCCTGGAAACCGCTCGCGGTGGCCTTCGCCCTTTTTGCGGTGATCTCTTCTTTCGGTTCGGGCAACGCGGTGCAGTCCTTCACCGTGGCGGATCAGTTCCGACAGGATCTCGGAGTTCCGACCTGGATTACCGGGGCCGTGATGGCCTCGTTGGTGGCCATGGTCATCCTCGGCGGCATCGGTCGGATCGGTCGAGTGACCTCGAAGCTGGTGCCGTTCATGGCCGCGCTCTATGTCGGGACCGCCATGATCGTCCTCATGCTCAATATCGCCGAGGTTCCGAGCACCCTGATGTTGATCTTCTCCTCGGCCTTCCAACCGGCGGCCCAGATCGGGGGCTTTGCCGGCGGTACCTTCATCTTCATGCTCACCTGGGGCATCAAGCGGGGGCTCTTCTCAAACGAGTCCGGCCAGGGCTCGGCGCCCATTGCCCACGCGGCCGCCAAGACCGACGAACCCATCCGCGAGGGTGTGGTCGCCATGATCGGCCCATTCATCGACACCCTCTTGATCTGCACCATGACCGGGCTGGTGATTCTGACATCCGGCGTGTGGCACGACAAGCAGGAACAGGAGCTGGTGGTCAACGATCAGGCGGCCCTGATCGCGGTCTTCGATGGGGCCACGGTCGAGATCAACGGTGAGCTCAGAGACTCGGATCTCGCCAATGGTCAACTCCGGGTCGTCGGTGGGCGGCCAGATGGCTTCGACTTGATCAGAAACCACTCGATTGTGGATGAGGCGCAGTTGCTCATCAGCGACAGCGCCGTGCTCAAGACCAAGCTCAGGGGCTTTGACGGCGTGATCGAACTCGAACCCTCTGCCGGCGGCAGACTCGAGTTGGGCAAACCAATGGATGCCGCGGGACAGCCTATTAGTGGCTCGTTGATCATGCGCGGGAAAGCCATGCAGAATGGTTCGCCGCTGACCGCCTGGGCCTTCCAGCGAGGGCTGGGCAAGATCGCGGGCGGCAACGGCCACCTGCTGATCACGCTGGCTGTATTCCTCTTCGGTCTTTCCACCGCCATCAGTTGGTCCTATTACGGCGACCGGTCGATCCTCTACCTCGCGGGCCCGAAATGGGTGATGCCCTACCGGATCTTCTTCTGCATAGCGAACTTCCTGGGGGCGGTTTACTCCCTCGAGCTCGTCTGGGCCTTCGGCGATCTGGCGCTCGGTCTGATGACGATTCCGAACCTCATCTCCATCCTTCTGCTGACCGGGATCGTCAAGAAGTGGACCAAGGAGTATGTCGAGGAGGGCGGGCTCGAGCCACCGGTGCACCTCGTGAAGACAAAGAAGGACCCGTCGCGCCGATCGTAGTTCAGAATCCTGGGGTGGCAAGAACGCCCCACGTCGCAAACGCGAAGACGCGAAGACGCGAAGGCGCGAAGGATTTCACGAAGACCATCGCATGGGAGACCCGGCAAAACGGGCCGGAATGAGTTCAGACTGACGCGGAGACGACCTCCTGACCGGACAGGTCGGGTCGGCAAGCAGGATGCTCGCCGCTAAAATGCTGTCGTGTGTTGTGGGGGCAGGCTTCCAGCGTGCCCTTCAGTCTCGATGCGGTCGAGCGGCCATCACCACGAAGCCAAGGACCATCCAAGGTCTGCGTCGCCTGCTCTCAGTTGCGATGGCATTGCGATGTTCTTGGCGTTCTTTGCGGTGAAACCGCGATGTGTGCTGGTGCCCTCACGGTTCATTTCACCGCTGGCAGTTTGGACACCAGACGGTGGCTCGGCCGGCGATTCGGGTGTCCTTCATGATCGTTGCGCACCTGGGGCACGGTTGGCCGGCCTTGCCGTAGACCTGGAGTTTGACGGCGAAGTAGCCGAAGTCTCCTGACGGGGTGGCGTAGTCGCGGATGGTGGTCCCGCCCTGGGCTACGGCCTCCTCGATGACCTTGCGGGTTTCGATCGCCAACGTCCGTAGACGGGGAATCGAGGTCTGGCTTCCTTTGCGGGTGGGCCTGATGCCCGCTCGCCACAGGGCTTCAGCAGCGTAGATGTTGCCGACGCCGGCAATAAGGTGCTGATCGAGCAGAAGCGATTTGACCGGCGATCTGCGGGCGTGGAAGAGGGGAGGGAGGAACTCTTCTATTGCCGGGTCCAGGGGCTCGATCCCGAGTGAGGCGAAGGACGGGTCGAGCGCTTCCTCGCCGGGATCGAGCCAAGCTGCGAATCCGAATCGCCGGGGATCGACAAACCGAAGCTCCCGGCCGTCCGAGAGCGACAGCGTCAGGTGAGTGTGATTGAGCAACGGTTCGACGGCTGCGCAGAGCATCAATCGACCGGACATCCCGAGGTGGATCATCAGCGTGCCGGCGTCGTCGAAATCGACGAGAAGGAACTTGCCCTTGCGGCGCGCCGCGGTGAAGGAGCCGCCGTCAATCCTCGATGTGATCGATTCGACATCGAGGGGCCGGCGCATCATCACAGATTGACCTCCCACGCCGGTGACGCGTCAGCCCCTCGAGACCGATCTCGAGTGCGCGGCGAACGGTTTCAACCTCAGGAAGCTCAGGCACTCACGAACCTCCTCGCGGTTACTGACCGCTCCGAAGAGTCAAATTATGAATCATGAATTTTGAATGATGAATTTCGGACGGTTCTTGCGATGGTCATTCATGATTCATAACTCATAATTCATCATTCACTTGCGTAGCCCGGGATGTCGAGGAGCTTCATCCGGCTTTTCATGAAATTCCCGGTGCCGCGTCCGACGAGGCGGTCGCGGTCGTCTCTGAGTTCGGCATCGGCGATGAGCAGGCTCCTGGTTTCGCTGACGAGAGTTCCTTTGGCGATCAGGGTTCCTTCAGTCACCGGGCGGAGCAGCTGGATGTTGAAGCTCGTTGTGAGCACGAACACGTCTTCGACCACCGAGTTGGCGGCGAAAAAGGCGGCGTCGTCCAGGGCCTTGAAGTAGACGGTGCCGTGCACGGCTCCCGCGGCGTGGAAGAACTTCGGATCGACCTCGATGCGGATCTCGGCCTCTCCTTCGCCGATGGCGACGGCCGGTTTGAAGTAATCGTTGATGGTCGCTGCCGTGAGATACATCCGCTCGAGGCGGCGAAAGTGCTCCGACCTCGCGGCGGTGGAGCAAGTGCGATGGAATTCATCATTCATCATTCAAAATTCATCATTCCCGATCGAGCGTCAGCGAGATCGGGCAGTGGTCCGATCCCAGGACATCGGCGTGGATCCTGGCATCGACAACCCGGTCGAGAAGATCCTCGGAGATGAAGAAATAGTCGATGCGCCAGCCGACGTTGCGTTCGCGGACGCCTTTTCGGTTGCTCCACCACGAGTAGGCGCCGGTTGTCTCCGGGTTGCGATGGCGGAAGATATCGACATAGCCGTGATCGATGAAACGGCTGACCCACTCGCGCTCCTCGGGGAGGAATCCGGTGTTTTTCTTGTTCGACTTGGGGTTGGCGAGATCGATCTCCTCGTGGGCGGTATTGACATCGCCGCAGATCACGATGGCTCTTTCCGGCTTTGCGCTGGGCTTCGGCGTGCTGGAGGACCGCTTCGGAGAAATCGAGCTTGTAGGGCACCCTGCTGAGGTCGTTGCCGCCGTTGGGGAAGTAGCCGGTATAAAACAGGAACGAACCGTAGTCGGCGATGATGAGCCGGCCTTCTGAGTTGAACCGTTCTTCGTCCAGTCCACCCAAGGTCACGGATTCGGGCGTGATTTTCGAGTAGAGCCCGACCCCCGAATAACCCTTCTTCTCGGCGGGATGGATCCAGGTCTGATAACCATCGGGCTCGCGGATCTCGGTGTCGAGCTGTTCGGGGAGCGCGCGCGTCTCCTGGAGTCCGAGGACATCGGGTTGTTCGGCGGCGAGCCACTCGGGAAAACCCTTGCGGCCGCATGACCGCAGGCCGTTGACATTCCAGCTGAAGAGGCGAATCGTCTTATTCTTTGGCATCGGTTCCTCCGCCGTAGAGAACCCGCTCGACATCGTCTAAATTCGCGACCGCGATGCCTTTTTCGTCGGCGAGCGCGTGTTCCCTCGGGGTGTTGAATCCCCATCCCGCCAGGACCGGCCTGACGCCGAGGGGCGCCACCGTCTCGAGGTGGTTGAGTTTGTCATCGACAAAGGTGATCTCATCGAAAGGCACATCGAGGTGATCGTGGAGCGCCGTGAGGTGGGCCGTTTTTGAAACCCCGGTCTCCTTGTCGAGGATGAGTTCGGGGGCGAAGAGATCGCCGACACCGAGGTGGGCAAGCAGGAGCTCGGCCGAACGCCGGTCCTTGGCGGTGGCCAGGGCGATCCGTGCCTCGGCGGAGCGCCGGCGCAGGATCTCGAGGAAATCGGGATAGGCAGCGTGGAGCTCGAGCCAGCCGTGGGTGTCGAACGCGCGGGCGGCATCTCGCTGGTCGTAGAATCCGCGGTGAAACGCCGCCATCCAGTCTGGATCGATGGTGCGGTAGAAGGTGTCGTACGACCCCTGGTCGGTGAGTTCGAGGAAGTTGTCCAGGGCCCTGAGCGAAACTCCGAAATCCTCGGCGCGGTTGCCCAGCGGCATCATGGACTCGAAGGACACCATCACCGGGTCGTTGATGAGCTCGAGTGAGTGCCAACGACCGGCGCCGCGACGCGAACGCAGCCGAGCGAGGAGCGCCGAATCGGGTTCCATGGATTCATACGTTGCGAGGGCCGTCGCAAAGACCTCACGAAGGCTGTCGCACACAACACCGTCAAAATCGAGCGCAAGTACTTTCATATTCGGCAGAGTCTAGCGCAGCAGTCGAATGGGCGATTAACAATGAACGACGAGAAGATCTGATCGGCCCTGGAGTTCGTGGATCGGCGATCTGAGCCGGAAGACACAATAGAACCGCAGAGACGCCAAGATCGCGAAGTTGCCGCCAAGACATCCCCTTGACCCATCGCAAACTGCAGGGAGAGTCGACGCGCAGGTTCGGAGGGGGCCCGGGTCAATTGTTGCGACGCTTGGCGGTGCCGTTGCGACCTTCGCTTCTTCGCGGTTCCATTGTGCGCGCCGGTGACAAGCTCCGTGAGCCCGAAGGCGCTCCGTCCAAGCGCACCGGACCATTTCTATCGTTGCTGCGCGCTACGGGGTGGACCAATGGCCGTTCTTGACTTTGGCGAGCTCGAGTTGGGGCTCGGGGCCGCCTTCGTAGATCGTGGGAACGGGGATTCCGGTGGCCTCGAAAGTCTCGACGATCTTTTCCTGCACCCTGATGGCTGAGGGACCGCTCATGCCGATGCAGACCATCCGCGCGTTGCCGTCGGGTGCCGCCCCCTTGTAGACGAGGCAGCCTTCCCAGTCCGGCTCCGGTACAAGGCGGGCGAGAATGGCGAGCACGAGGCCCTGGGTGCCGATTTCCTGAAAGACCCGGGCGGCCTCGGCCCGGTCATAGACAAAGCTGTAGGTGGATTCCTGGTTCATGGGCTTTTTTTATCACGATCGGGTCTTTCCCACCATGTCATAATCCCGCGCCTCGTTCGTTTGATGGCCAGAGGGAGATTTTCATGCCTGATTTGTTTCGCACCGCGCCGCGCTTAGTTGTTCTTCTGCTGCTCTGCACGATCGGGTGCGGCGGTGGGCCTGTTGACCAACTCGCGATCCCCGATACGCCGGACGGAACCGTGAGAGTAGTCCTCGACGGTCTGGTACAGCACCACCCCGAGGTCGTGTGGAACGCGTTACCGGCATCCTATCAACAGGATGTCTCCGATCTGAGCCGCGATTTCGCCGATACCGTCGATCCCGCTGTCTTCGATCGTGCAGTGGCGGTGGCCCGAAAGGGCGTGGTGACTCTCCAAAGTAAGAAAGACCTCATCCTGTCGAGTCAGTACCTCGAACAGTCGCAGGTCGACGCCGCGACCCTGGACGCCGCCTGGGAGGCATCGGTTCACATGATCGACTCCCTTCTGGCAAGCGATCTGGCCGATCTCACGACCCTGAGGGAGATCGATGTGGAGGCTTTTCTCTCGACAACCGGGACCGCTCTCATGGATTCCGCTGCCGAGATCCCGGCTGAGGGCGAGGAAATGGTCAGCTTTTCCGACAGAGTGGCTGCGTGGGAGCGGACCGAGGTTGAACTCCTCAGCAAGGACGGCGACCGGGCGGTGGTGGTGCTCTCCGCCCCGGATGAAGAACCCATCGAGATGCCGATGATCCGCATTGAGGGTCGCTGGATCCCCACTGAGCTCGCTGACCAGTGGCCGGCGGCGGTTGACCGGGCCAGGACGAGAATCGAGATGCTCCGAAGCGACGAAGCGGCCCAGATCAGGGTGCAGGTGCTCTTCGGCATCGGGATCGTTGAGGGCTTTATCGATCAGATCGAACTGATGGAGACGACCGAGGAGTTCGACGATCTCGTCGGAGGCGTCCTCGGCAACATCATGGCAACCCAGGGCGGGGAAATCTAAAAACTGCGATGGGCCGCGCGTCGCTCAGGTGGAGCTGAGGACCTCGGCTGGGTCGGGGCCGGTGGCCCTCCACGAGGGGGCGAGGGACCCGAGTATGCAGGAGATCACTGCCAGACCGAGGGCGGCGGCCATGAGCCGGGGGTCGAAGGCGAAGAAGCTCTCGGGTTTGAATGGAAAGTCCGGCAACCCCGAGATCAGCGCGCGATCGGCGGCCCACGCTAGGATTGCTGCGCCCACGAGACCGCACACGCCGGCCGCGAGACCCACCACTGCGGCCTCGGTGATCAGCAGCAACCGAATCTCGTTTCGAGCTGCGCCAACCGCCCGCATGACGCCGATCTCGCGCCGCCGGATCATCACCAGCAGGGCGAAGACGTGCATCACGTGGAGCGCCGAGATGGCGAGGATGACGATCCCGACCAGACTCACGGTGGTCAGCAGCACGGTCATGAAAAAGGCTGCGCGGCGGGCGCCGCCATCACGGACAACGAGACCGAGCCCTTCGACGGCCTCGACGACATCCGTGGTGGCGTCCTTCGAGGCGATCTCAACCACAGCCGAGTGGTAGCCGTCTGCGGCGCCGTCGGGACCGAGTTCGAGGTTGAGCCGCCTGACGAATCCGAGGGGCATGGTGATGCCCAGCGGGATGGCCGCGTCGGAAAAGCCGACCAGGGTCACCCTTTCTCTTGTCACCCGCCGCCCCGATGGGCGCAAGCTCGACGCACCAAAGGAGACCTCGAGACCGAGACCGAGGAGGGCCTCGGGGTTGACCTTGGGCAGACGATAGGCGCGCCGGAAGGCGCCGTTGTAGAGCTCGACCATATGCTGAGAGACGATGACCGGAATCTCCTCGCGGCACTCGCCGAGCCCGAAGGCCGTGACCCCGGCGCAGACGGTCCCCTCGGGGCAGGCGCTGTTTTGCGCGCAGGGCCGCCCGGTCGCGCCCGTTTCGATCAGGGGATCGTGGAAGGCCTCGCCGATCTCGTCGGACACCAGCGACGGGTCGATGCCGTCGGCCACGAGTTCGGTCTGCATGCCCTGGCCGATGAGGCTCTCGCCGCCCGAGGCCATGGCCGGAACGAGGAGCCGCATCTTCGGGTAGACGGAGGTGACGCCATCGATGGCCTCGAGTTTTTCGACCACCGCATCATCGATGGTGTCCTTGCCCAGTTCGATCTTGAGTGCCAGCAGGTTGAGATCCGTACTCTTGCGGTGGACCTCGATTCGATCCACGGGGAAGACCTCGCCGAGAAGGACCTCGCGAACACCGAGCCCGAGGGCGAGAAAGAACACCAGCGCCGCCACGCTCATGGTGATGCCCAATGCACCCGCACCCATGTGACGCCAGTGGCGGGTCAGATCGTCGCGCACCGATCTCACGAGACCCCGGCCGGTCATGGACCCTCCTCAGCGCTTTCCGTGAGCACACCATCCGACATCCGCAGGTGGCGCCTCCCGTCGGCATCGAAGGCCCGGTCGTGGGTGGCGGCGAGGATCGTCATCCCGAGATCGCGGTGGAGGGCGGCCAGGAGGTCGAGGATCTCGGCGCCGGTGGCGTCGTCGAGGTTGCCGGTGGGTTCGTCGAGCAGCAGCAGCTTGGGCCGATTGAAGAGTGCACGGGCGATGGCGATCCGTTGGCGTTCACCGCCGGAAAGACGGGTCGGCCGCCGGTCCGCGGCGCCCGGCAACCCGACCCGATCGAGGAGCTCAGCCGCGCGTCCGCGTTCGTCGGTTGCTCCAGTCGCGCCGCCGTCTCCGAACCGCGCCGGCGAGAGCGACGTTCTCGGCACAGCTCAGGTGATCGAGCAGGTGATAGGCCTGGAAGACAAAACCCACCGAGTGCCGCCGGTAGCGGGCGAGAGCGCCATCGCCGAGGGATTGAGAGATCGCGGCCCTCGACAAGGACACTTCCCGTCGTATCGGCTGTCGAGCCCGCCGATGATGTTGAGCAGGGTGGACTTGCCGCAACCCGAGCGGCCCACCAGCGAGACGAAGTCACCGGCCGTCGATCTCGAGGTCGATACCCTTGAGGACATCGGTCTCCGAGCCCGGGTAGCGCTTGCGAAGCCCACTGATCCTGATCACCAGGGGAGTATAGCCGCGCACTCGCCGCCGCGGATGAGTCGCTGGGTTCCATAAAACCGTGATCAGGGCCGGTAGGCACAATGGATCCGCAAAGTCGCAAAGTACGCGGAGGTGCCGCCAAGTTTCTGTTGACTCGTCGTAACGACAGTCGGACCTTCAGGGTGGGATGGAGCCCGGGTCAATCCTGCGATGCTTTGCGGAAGCTTGGCGGTCTCCGCGTCTTCGCGGTTCCATTGTGCCTTCAAGTCCCGATCGTGGCCGAAGAATGGGGACGACGTTTCGGATCGGGTTTTGGTCAACGTCGCGATTTTGGCACCGAGGCTCTGGCGGCGGGGGCGTCGGACATGGGCAGGGTGGTCCTCCGGATGCCGTCGTGTTTGTAGAGGGCTTCGGCGACCGCTCCGGCGGTGGGGACGAGGCCGATCTCGCCGACGCCCTTGGATCCGTAGCCGCCGACACCGTCGGGGACCTCGACGAGGATCACCTCGATGGGCGGCGTGTCGGCCGCCTTGAGGATCCCCAGATCCCGCATCAGCAACGAGTCGGGGACGCCGTCGGTGCACGGGAAGTCCTCGGACAGGGCATAGCCGAGCCCCATGTGGACGCCGCCCTCGATCTGGCCTGCGCAGAGCTGGGGGTTGATGACCCGCCCGACGTCGTGCGCCGCCACAACCTTCTCGATCAGACCGTCCTCACCCATGATCACCACCTGGGTGGCGTAGCCGAAGGCCATGTGGGTGACGGGCTCGTCGACCTCGGCGCCGGGTGGGGTGGTGAAGTCGACGATGTACTCGCCGTGGAAGGACTGACCGGCGAGTTGGTCGATGGTGGTTCCGTCGAGCGCTGCCGCCAGTTTGACGGCGGCTCTGCGGCCCGCAGCGGTGCAAAGCGCAGTGGCCCGCGAGGCCGTGGTCATTCCGCACTCCACCCGCGGGTCGCTGACGGTGCGGACCCGCATGAGCTCGAGTGAGAGCCCGGTTTCCTCGTGGACCACCTGACGGAGGATGGTGTGCAGCCCCTGGCCCATCTCGGTGAAGCCGGTGAGGATATCCACGAGTCCGAAGTCGTCGATCTTGATGAGCACCCTGCCGGTGTCCTCGAGACCGTTGCCGATTCCGGTGTTCTTGATGCCGCAGGCGATTCCGGCCTTGGGCGCTGTTTTGTAGTGCTCACGCACCGCTTCCAGCGTGCGGCGGATGCCGCAGCTTTCGTTCATCAGCTGACCGGTGGCGAATCGGTCGCCCGGGTCGAGGACGTTTCGTTCGCGGATGTCGTAGCCGTCGAGACCGGCTTTCTCGGCGAGACGGTCGAGTACGCCCTCCATGGCGAAGGCGGCCTGGTTGGCGCCGAAACCGCGCATGGCGCCGCACGGAGGGTTGTTGGTGTAGACGGTGCGGGCCTCGACCGCGACATTCGGCACTCGGTACGGGCCGCAGGAGTGGCCGGCCGCGCGCTCGAGGACCTTGGCGCCCACCGAGGCGTAGGCGCCGGTGTCGCCGATCATCTTTGCCTCGACGGCGGTGAGGCGTCCCTCGGCGTCGCACCCGGCGCGGTAGCGCATGGTGATGGGGTGGCGCTTTGGGTGGATCCGCAGGCTCTGCTCGCGGGTCAGGACGATCTTGACGGGTTTCTGGAGAAGCCAGGCGGCGAGGGCGGTGTGGCCCTGGACCGAGAGATCCTCCTTGCCGCCGAAGGCGCCGCCGTTGGTGACGAGTTCCACGTTGACCCGGTCGGCGGCGATGCCCAGGATGGCGGCGATCTGGCGCTGGTCGTCGTGGACGCCCTGGCCCTGGGAGTAGACCGTGAGTCCGCTCGTCTACGGGGACGGCGAGACACGACTCGGGTTCGAGGAAGGCGTGCTCGATCCGCTGGGTCCGGAACTCGGCCTCAACCGTGTGGGCGGAGTCCGCCAGCGCCCGGTCGACATCGCCGCGCGAGAATGCGCAGACCTCGAGGAGATTGCCGCCGTGGTGGACCGCCGGCGCGTCCCTTCTCGAGCGCGCGCTCCGGATCGGTGACCGGATCGAGCACCTCGGCCTGGACATCGACCACGTTCGGCGGCGCGCCGCGCGTGGTGCCGGGTGTCGGCCACCACCACCGCGAGGACATCACCGATGTACCGGGTCGTTTCGCCGGGCGCCACCATCACCGGCCAGTCGTTGAGGATCAAGCCATGACGCCGCACCCCCGGGATGTCGTTGGCGGTCAGAACCCGCTTCACCCCCGGTGCGGCCTCGGCGGATCTCGTGTCGATGCCGAGCACCCGGGCGCGCGGGTGATCCGCCAGCACAAGGAAGCCGTGCAGCATTCCGTCGACCGTCATGTCGGCGACAAACGTCTTTGTCCCGAGGACCTGGTCGTGGCCCAGGTAGCGGGGACTGGCGCCGCCGATGCCGTGCTCCGGGGCCACCGCCGGGAGGGTCGATCCCGAACCGGCAAGCTGGATCGCATCGACGATGCGGTGGTAGCCGGTGCAGCGGCAGATGTGGCCCGCGAGGGCCTTCTGCACCCGTTCGCGATCATCGGTGAGTCCGCGGTTGATGAGATGGGCGGCGCGGACGGCGATGCCCGGAGTGCAGAAGCCGCACTGAACCGCGCCCTCTCGGACAAAGGTCTCGGCCAGGAGCTGACGCTGGTGTTCGGGAAGGCCCTCGAGAGTGGTGACCTCGCGGCCCGCAACCTGGATCGGGTCGAGAAGGCACGCCAAAGCGGGTTTGTCATCGAGGAGGATGGTGCAGCAACCGCAGACGCCCTGGGGCGAGCACCCGTCCTTGACCGTGGTGATGCCGAGATTCTCGCGCAGGACCTCGAGGAAGTGCTGCCCCTCCTCGTATTCGGTGCTCACTTCGTGGCCGTTGAGGACAAAAACAAGCGTCGCCATCAGCCGATTCTCCTAGAAATGCCGTAGCCACAGACGATGCAAGACATTGACCGTCCGTTGTAGCGCCGGCGTCCCCGCCGGCGATGAGACCGGTCTTGACCACAGGCGAGGGGGCGCATCGCTGATGAGGCGCGGGCGCACCAAGATAGTGATTCCGAATTGTAGCGCCGGCGTCCCCGCCGGCGATGTCGCGGGCGTTGACCAGTATGCGCAACGCCGAAAGCGGGACCACGGCGGCCGATCATTCGATCGCCCCATTCCGGATGCCGATGATCTCACCGGCCACCGAGATGGCGATCTCCTCCGGGGTGTGGCTGCGAATGGCCATTCCGATGGGCGCCCGGACCCTGGCGAGCGCCTCCGGGTCGGCCCCCTTGGCCTCCATGTCGGCGAAGAGCCGTTTGACCTTGGTCGCGCTGCCCATGAGCCCGAGATAGCGGACATTGTGGCCGAGGAGGTTTTCGACCACCTGGCGGTCGTGTTTGTGGCCGTAGGTCATGACCACGACCCAGGACCGTTCGCCCTCGGGGACGTGAGCGGCGATGTCGTCGTAGTCGACCACCTCTTTGTGGTGGGCGAACGGGATTGTCGTCCATGGTCTGGAGCTCGTCGCGGTTGTCGAGCACCGTGATGCGGAAGGGCAGGGTCGCCATCACCCGCGACAGGGCGAGCGCCACGTGGCCGCCGCCGATGATGGTCAGGGTGTCGAGCAGTCCGATGGGGTGGGTGAAGGTCCAGCTCGTGTCTCGTTGCTCGAAGCTCGCTGTTCGCGCGGCGCCCGGGGCGAAACCAAGCCCTTCGGGTTCAAGTGAGGGTGCCGGTTTCGTGGCGATCGAGGGTCGCGACGATCTCTCCGATCGTGTCCCGATCCGTCGGGCGCAGTGCGAGCACCGCGAAGAGCTGTCGGCCGTTGCACAGGGTCCCGTCGCCACCTGGCGTGTGGACGAATTCGACAAGCTCGATACTGCCACGGTGCGATCGCGCCCGGTCCACCATGGTGTGCTCGGCGGCGCCGCCGCCGATGGTTCCGGCCTGGCCGTCTTCGGTGACCACGACAAAGGTCCCGGTGACCCCGGGAACCGAGCCCGAGTGATCGACGACCATCACCAGCACTGCGCTGTTTGTCGGTGGCGAGAGCATCGAGGGCGAAAAGCCAGGGATCGGGCTTGGGGTTGGGCTGCGCTTTCATGGGGACATGATAAATCAGTTTTAAGTTCTTAGTTATTAGTGTTTAGTTATTGGTTCAGCCTCCTGCGAAAATCAAGAATTGGATACTGAGGTCCCCCGACCCTCGTCACCATCAGGCCGGCGAGACGCCGGCCCTACAATAGATCTCAGCCCGTTGTAGTGCTGGCGTCTCGCCGGCACCGAGACCACAAACCATCAAAAAATTGGGGCTTCTGCAAGAGGCTCGGTTTTCACGTACAGGATTCTTGATGCAAAGGGGGCCGTGTGCGATGGAAACTCAAAACTAAGAACTCAAAACTAAGAACTTCTCGATCGCCTCAAGAATGTTACCTCGCTCCGGTTTTGTTAGGATGGATTCAGAGAAAACACAATTGGCAGAGATATCGTCTCAAGAACGGGAGATGCCGGAGATGCAAAAACCCGGACGCATCGGTGTCGCCACGGCCGTGTTGTTGGTGTTCCTTGTTCCACTCGTCGGGGCGTCCGAACCGGTAGAGAGCGAAGCGGACGTGAACAGTCAGGACGCGCCGAAACAAGGTCGAGCCGATGAAATGGCCGCGTGGTCCGTGGACTCCGGCGGCGGTGAATCCAGCGGTGGTGACTTCACCCTCACCGCCGCCATCGGACAGCCGGACGCGGGTGTTCTGTCCCAGGGTGACACCGTGCTCGCGGGTGGACTCTGGGCGGGCCTTGAGGGCGCGGATCCGGGTTCCATATTCGCCGATGGATTCGAAAGCGGCGGCACCGGCTCCTGGAGCGCGGTGGTCGGCGGGAACGAGTAGGGGGAAACATGAAAACTCGAATGACCGTTCTGACGATGCTGGTTGTGGTCGCGGTGACGGCTGCGCCTCTGGGAACCGAGTTTACCTATCAAGGGGTACTCTCCGATGGTGGAGCCCCGGCGGCAGGCACTTTCGACTTCCGGTTCTTTGTCTATGACGCAGATGCTGGGGGTTCCCAGGTCGGCCTCATGGTGCTCGTGGAGGATCTGGTCGTCAACGACGGCCGGATCAGCACCCAGCTCGACTTCGGAAGTGTCTTTGACGGGACCGCGCTCTGGCTCGAAGTGGGCGTGCGCGACGGGTCCTCGACCGGGGCCTACACTGTGCTTTCCCCCAGACAGGAACTCACCGCGGCGCCCTTTGCCCAGCACGCCGCGACTGCCGAGACGGCGGGCCATTCGATGACCGCGGGTGATGCCGGCACCCTCGAAGGCCAGAACGGTGCGTATTACCTCGCCTGGTCGAACCTTGCCGGGATCCCGGTCGACATCGCCAACGGCGATGACGACACCCTCGGCGATCTCAGCTGCAGCAGTGATGAGATCGCCCGCTGGAACGGTTCCGCCTGGGACTGCAGCGAGGACGACGATACGCCCTTTGTCCGAACCTACATCGTTGGTCCCGTCGGCGGGGGCTTTGCGAATGGAACTGCCCTCCTCGCGGCCATTGCGGGAATCCCGGCGCCCGTAGACCAGTCCTCTGCGGTCCTTGTGAAGCTCGAGCCCGGGGTTTACGATCTCGGCACCGACGCGCTGACTCTCGGCGAGTGGACGACCATCGAGGGTTCCGGCAAGAACGTCACCCTCGTGAGATCGGCGCATTGCGGGTCGGCGTACACCGGTACCATTTACTCTTTTGGACCGTCTTCTGATAACAACGCCTTGCGGCATCTCACCGTTGAGAACATCTGCGCCGATCCTGCGAGCCCGTCGGTCGCGTTTTCAAATCAGGGGGCCCTGGTCAGGGTCGAACACACAGCTTTGAAAGCTACAGGTGCGACGCTGAACGGTTTCGCGATGGTCAATTCGGGGGGGGCTGTGTCACTCAGAGACACGGCGCTCTACGTGAACAACGCGACCGACACAACCAAAGGCCTCTCGAACACTGGATCCGGCCTCGATCTCACCGAGGTCGATGTGACGATCCTCAGTGGCGCCACGGCCAAAGGTATCCACTCCACGGGAGAGTACTTTGAATTCAGACGGGGAAAGGTGGACATCTTGTACGGGACCTCCGACTGCGAGGCCGTCAAAATCGAAGGTGATGTGATGGCGATCCTCTCCGATGTGGAGCTGTATTCACGATGCGTGGGGGCGGACAACCTCGGCCTCCTGCTCAACGGCAGCTCGGCATTCATCACCGATAGCAGGATTGAAGCGGAGACCGGGGTCAGGGTGCAGACGTTTGGACCGGCGAGGACCATCCAACTCCACAACGTGAACATTTTCTCGGCCGAGGTCGGGCTCTGGTGCGAAGATCCTGGGACGAATGGAACCCGGGTGAAGATCACCCGCAGTGTTATAGGGGCCGGGACCGACGCGATCCAGAATGGCGGTCTCGCCTGCGCAATCCAGGTCGGCGTGACCCAACTTGACGGCGGGGTGTCAGGTGCTGCCACCTGCGCCGGAGTCTACGACGGCAGCTTCACGTTTTACCCAAATACCTGCCCGCCGTAGAACGCGGACTATGGATCCCCGTGAAGGAAAATGAGCGCCTTCTCTGGCGTCAGCGGCGCGTCATAGACGCCCTCGCGATCGGGTCTGAAAGCTCGAAGCGCGTCGAGTAGAGCGTAGTAAACCCCGATGCCGTACATGAACGGCGGTTCGCCGATGGCCTTTGAGTGCATCACGGCCTTGGGGTTGTCGGCGTCGTCGAGGAAGTGACCTTCGAGGATGGGCGTGCTCGGGAGATCGGGGATCTTGTAGGTCGAGAGGGTGTCCGAGACGTTACGGCCTTCGTGGAAGACGAGTTCCTCCATGGTCATCCAGCCGAGGCCCTGGACGAGACCGCCCTCGAGTTGGCCCATGTCGACCTTTTCGGCAAGGCTGCGGCCGCCGTCGTGGACCATGCGGACGCGGTCCACCGTGTAGATGCCACGTAGACAGTCCACGCTCACTTCCAGAATCGCAGTGCCGAAGACGTGGTAGGCGAAGGGTTCGCCCTGCTCGATTTCCTTGTCGTACCAGATGTTCGGGGTGGCGTAGTGGGCGTGGGCCGAGAGGTTGACCCGTTTGGTGTAGGCGGTCCAGACGAGCTCGTTCCACTCGAGATCGGTGGTTTTGTCGTCGATTGTGACGATCCCAGCGCTGATGCCGAGCCGGTGGGGTTCGGCGTCGAGGGCGTCCGCGGCGACGGCGAGCAGCCGATTCGAAATCGCGCGGCACGCGAGCTCGGTGGCGCGGCCGTTCATATCGGCGCCGGATGAGGCGGCGGTGGGGGAGGTGTTGGCGACGGTCCTCGTTGTCGTGCTCTCGATCCGGATCCGATCCCGGCCCAGCCCGAGGGTTGCGGCCGCCACGGCGAGGATCTTGGCGTTGACCCCCTGGCCCATCTCGATGGCGCCGGTGGAGACGCTGACGCTACCGTCGGTGTAAACGTGGACCAATGCTCCGGCCTGGTTGAGCATGGCGTTGGTGAAGGAGATCCCGAAACAGACCGGCATGGCGGCGACGCCGCGTTTGGTCAGCCGGGATGCGGCGTTGTGGGCCGCGATTTCCTTCTCGAGCCCATCGAGGTCGAATCGTTCAACTGCTTCTTTGAAGCTCCGGCGGGCCTGGCTCCGCTGAACCTGCATTCCGTAGGGGAAGCGGTCGCCCTCGGAGAGAAGATTCCTGGCTTGAATCTCCGAGCGGGAGAGGCCCATGACCTCGGCCGCCCGGTCGATGGCCGCCTCCATGACGAACATGCCCTGGGGTGCGCCGAAACCGCGGAAGGCGGTGAAGGGAATGAGATTGGTCCGGCAGCTCGCGGCGTGGATTCGTGCGTTGGGTACGAAGTACGCCCCGGTGGCGTGGAAGAGCGAGCGCTCGAGGATGGCCGGCGATAGATCGGCGGCGGCGCCTGCGCTCTGCCAGAGGTGGACCTCGTAGGCGACGATGGCGCCGTTCGATTTGAGCCCGAGCTTGAAGTCGGATGAGTAGGGGTGGCGTTTGCCGGTGAAGCACATGTCCTCGTGCCGGTTGAGGGTGAGGCGAACGGGGCGGCCGGTGCGCTGGGCGCCGAGCGCCGCCATGACCGCCCACGGCGTCGCCTGGTCCTCCTTGCCGCCGAAGGCGCCGCCGAGCCGGGTGACCTCGACCTCGACAAGGTTCATGGGCAGACCCAGGACGCGAGCGGTGATCCGCTGGACCGCGGTCGGCGCCTGGGTCGAGGACCACAATTTGATCCGGCCTCCCTCCTCGGGGAAGGCCAGGGCGGCCTGGGTCTCGAGATAGAGGTGCTCCTGGCCCGCGGTCTCGGCGGAGCCCTCGACGATGACATCACAGTCGGCCCAGGCGGCATCGACATCACCGGCATCGAGGGTGCGCGACGCGGTGATGAGCTCTCCGGCCGCAGCCGCCTCGCGGGCGTCGAAGATGGCGGGTAGTTTCTCGAGTTCGAGGGTCACTGCGCGGGCGCCGGCGCGCGCCTGATGCGGGGTCTCGGCCACGACCACGGCCACCGGCTGGCCGATGAAGTGGACGGTGGTCTCGGCGAAGAGCTCTTCGTCCTGGATGATCCCGCCGATCTGGTTGAGTCCCGGGATGTCGGCTGCGGTGAGCACCGTGACGACGCCGGGCAGACCCAGGGCCGTGGACGGGTCGACGGAGATCAACCGCGCGTGTGGCTCCGGGGACGTGACCGCCGCCGCGTGGAGCAGCCCCGTCGGGTCCGGCATGTCGTCGATATAGCGCGAGGTGCCGCGGATGTGGGCTTCGAGATCCGGGTAGCTCATGCCGGCACCTCCACGAGCTCGTCGGAGAGCCCGAAGAGCACCTGGAAGTGGGCGAGCACGAGTTGTCTCAACAGCAGACGCTTGTAGTCGGCGGAGCCCCGGACGTCATCGATGGGGGTGGCTTCGTCGGCGGCGCACCGGGCCGCGGCCCACGCTGTTTCGGCATCCGGTTTGCGGCCGAGGAGCAGCGCTTCGGTCTTGACGAGAGCCAAGGGAACCGGCGCGACCCCGCCGGCCGAGAGCCCGGCCTCGGCGATCGACCCGTCCTCGATCCTCAAGGCCGCCGCCGAGTTGACGCTGGCGATATCGAGACAACGTCCGTTTGGAGACCTTCTCGAAGTTGAACAGGAGGCCGGGTCGACGGCGAATCCGGATGGACTCGACGAGCTCACCGGGTCTCAGATCGAGAGTCTTGTAGCCGAGGTAGAAACTGCGCAGTGGAAGTCTGCGCGGCGCGCCGTCGCTCACCAGCTCGAGTTCGGCGTCGAGGGCCATGAGCATGGCGGTCATGTCCCCGATAGGTGATGCATTCACGATGTTGCCGGCGATGGTGGCCCGTTCCCTGATGGGCAGAGACCCCATGAGATCCATGGGTCGGATCATGTCGCCCAGTTCCGCTGCGAGTTCGGGGCTCTGTTTCATGTCTTCGGCGGTGGCGCTGCCCGCGAGGATGATCTCGTCGCCTTCGGCACGGATGCCTCGCCTGGGTGCTCGCACGAGCGAGATGTCGACGCGAGAATAGTCATCGGGCCGCTGGACATAGAGATCGGTGCCGCCGGCCACCGGCCGGTCGTCGCCGTCGGTTTCGGCCAGCGGCTCGAGGCCGATGGTCAGCGCGCGCGCCTCCCTGAGAGCGGGGGGAAGGAACCCTTCGCGGACCAGGGCTGCGAAACGCGGTTCATCGGTCTCGATCCGATCGCGGAGCACCGCGAGAATCTCCGCCGTCGCGCGCTGGATGGAACCGTAGCCGGTGCAGCGACAGATGTTGCCGGCGAGGGAGTTGAAGGCCGGCGCCACGTCCCAGGTCGGGCAGTTCAAGAGATGGCCGACGAGCGAGACGAGAAAACCCGGGGTGCAGAAACCGCACTGCGAAGCACCCTCGCTGACGAAGGGCTGTTGCAGCGGTCCGATCCCGCCCGGATCGAAACCCTCGATGGTGATGACGTGGCAGCCCGCAGCGGCGGCCACCGGCATCAGACACGAGGTCATGGCCCGGTAGCGGACCGTCCCATCGGTCGGTTCGCCGACCAGGACAACGCACGAACCGCAGTCACCCTCGCGGCACGCGTGTTTGGTTCCTTTGAGATCGGCATCGACCCGGATCACATCGAGCAACGGCCGTCCTGTCGGCACCTCGAGGGTGACCAGTTCAGTGTTGAGGACAAAGGTGACGGCTCGTGACATGAAACCTGCAAACCCTTCAGTTATAGACGTGTTGAGCGTAACACGAACTGGGGGATCCGAGTTCTGTGGAACCGCGGTCCGAGCTGGAGGGCACAATGGAACCGCCAAGACGCCAGGACGCAAAGACTATCGCGAAGAGCATCGCGTTGTTGGCTCATCGCACCATCGCTCGGAGAACCCGCAGATAGCGCAGCCAGGCACCGAGGCCGTGCGTTTCTGGAGGTCCGCTCCTGGGCCACCGCGATTGAGGGTCTTGTCAGTGTTGAGTTTTAGCTCAAGCTGGTCGACCACCTGGATGTGTCGCCGATTTCGAAACCATCATGGAAGATGACGACGGCATCACCGGGCGACTCGAAAGCTCCGACATCGACAACGGAGAGACCGTCTCCATTGCCATCGATGGGACGAGAGACGCCCCTCTGGTCGACGATCGGAGCGCCGTCGTTGTCGCCCGCGTCGATGGCCGGACTCCCCGGTAGGAGATCGTGGGTCCTCGTCGGACCACCGTGGTCATCAAGTGGCCCGAGACCGGCGTCGGCCACGATGAGGTCGTGAAGATAGTCGTCGGCCGGGAAGCAGGAGTCGTCGTCCGCCAGGTTATGGCCTCGAGAACAGTATGTCTGCTTGTCGCAGGTTCGTGAGTGGTTCCCCGCGATGATGGTGTGTTGGATTCTGGTGCCCTCGCTTTCGAGAACGAAACCCACGAAACCGGCCCGATTGTCGGCGACGGTGCAGTTCATGAGATGCGCCGGTCCGAGGACCCGGCTGACAGTGTCGGTCGAGGTGTTGCCGCTCAAGGTTGAATTGCGGAATCCGGTGGTGGGGCTGCCCTCTGGGTCGGTGTCCGTAGCAACGGCTGCGTCCGAGCCGGCAGTGTTTTCGGCTACCGTCGAGTCCTCGATGATCAGAAGCCCGCCTTCGTTGAACAAACCACCGCCGTCAAAGGTGGCGCTGTTGTGTGCGACCTCGGAGTTGAGGACGAAGAGAACGGCTCCATTGTTGAAGACTCCGCCACCGTATGGAGCGTGGCCGTTTTTAATATGGAGATTCTGTAGCGTCACAATGGTATCGCTGGCGACAAAGACGGTCGAGCCAGATTCGAGGCCATCGAGGATCGTCGGTGAGCCTGACGATCCTCGGATCACGAGGCTGCGGTCGATGGAGACGTTCTCTTCGAAAAACCCTGGTCCCACCTGCACAATGCCGCCGGAGACAGTTCTGTCGACGGCGGCCTGGATCGTCCGGCACGGCGAGGCAGGGGATAGACAGTCATTCTGGTCATTGCCGGATGTCGCGACGTGGATGGTTTCGGCCGGTGGTGTCGTGAAGATGAGTTCCGAACTGGGGCGACTTATCACGGTGTTCTGATTCAATTGAGGGTATGGCCCCGATGGCATCGGGTAGGAAACCGAGCGAACGACGGCGTGGTAAGTGGTGCTCGGCTGGAGTGGTCCGATGACGGCGCGGTCGAGCCCTTTGTCGTCGAGAATCGTCGTGGAGGCGATTCTGTCGTATGGGCCGCCGGGTTCAGTGGAGATCAGGACCTCATACACCCCTCCGATCTGCCACCAAATGGGCGCCCATCCGAAGGTGGCGGAAGTCGCAGTGAGACCAAGCACCTCGATCTGATCGGGTGGGTCGCCCTGGGGTTGCCAGTACCCCCGGCACTCGTCAAGCTTGGCTGCGAGATCCGGGTCGTCGGTGAAGAGTGCGTTGTAACCCAAATAAACCGAGCCGCCGTCGTCGCAATGGGTCCCCAGGGCCGGTGGAATTTCGCCCTCGAATTTGTTGAGCGAGAGTTCAATGCTTTCGAGGTTGGGTTGAGATCCCAGTGAAGGGGGAAGGGTCCCTGAGAAGTGGTTCCGGTAGATGCTGAGAGTGCTGAGGGTGTCGATCTCGAGCAAGAAGGAAGGGAACGAACCGGTGAGGTCGTTGTAGGAAAGGTAGAGTTCGCTCAGGGCCGGCATGTCTCCGAGGGTTGTTGGAATGGCTCCGGAAAAACGATTCCTGGTGAGATTCAACACCTCGAGCGACGTGAGGTTCTCAAGCCACGAAGGGACAGGGCCCGTTAGATCGCAGTAACTCAGGTGGAGTTCCTTGAGAGCGGCGAGATCTCCCATCTCCTGTGGGAGTCCTGCGTTGATCGGGTTCCCGCTGAGATCCAGATACTCAAGGGCTTGAAGAGAACCGATCTCCGCCGGTAATGGTCCCGAGAGTTGGCTGTTCGTGAGAACGAGGTGTCTCAGGCTCACGAGACCGGTGATTTCGGGCGGGAGTGTTCCCTCTATGCCGTTCTGGGTGATGACAACGACTTCGAGATTGGTGAGGTTGCCGATCTCAGGTGGAATCGGGCCTCCAAGGCCATGGTTGCCGGGTAGGTAGATGAACTCCAAACCGGTGAGATCGCCGATCTCGGGCGGAATTGTCCCGGCAACGTTGTTTTCGGGCATATAAATTTCCACGACGGTTGTCTGCGAAACGTCGCACCAGACACCCGACCACCAGCATTCTGTGCCCACGGGTCCCAGCCAGTCATAGGAGCTGTACCAGTTCGGCCCCATCGTGCTGTTGTAGAAGGCGATGAGAGCCTCACGCTCTTGGGTTGGAATCGTCGCTTCGGCAGCGAAGGCAAACAGGATCATGAGGCCGGCAAAAAAAAGGACGACCCGGCTGCAAGAGCGTGATCGACCGTCTGCATGTCTTCCCATGATTCCGGTGTGGTCGAAGTTACCGTTCATTGGGATACTCCAGACCATGCGCTCAGGTCACCGTTTTCGAATCCGTCGGCAAACAACAGAGGCAGTCCGGATTGAAGCTCGAATGCGCCCGGGTCTACCCGCGCAGAGCCGTCGCCGTCGCCATCCATGGGGCGGCCGAGCCCGCGCTGGTCCCGGATGGGGGCGCCGTCGTTGTCGCCGGCGTCGATGACAGGGCTTCCGGGCAACAGCGCGTGGGTCCTCGTCGGCCCGCCATTCGATTCAAGGGGAGCCAGGAGGAGGTTCGGAACCACCCAATCCAGACTGTAATCGCCGGTGAAGCACTCCTCGGTGTCGGAGTAGTTGTAGCCCATGAACTTCCCGGCTCTTGTTCGGCAGTTTGGCGAGGCGTTGCCCCCGATGGCGGTGTGTTGCAGACGGCTGGTGGGGCCGGCGTAGGGATAGGAGTCCGGTCCGCCTTCGAGGATGTACCCGAACAGACCTGCCCGGTTCGCAGAGACGGTGCAGTTGAACAGGGTCGCCGGACTGATCACCCGGCTGTGGACGTGGGTGGAAACGTTGCCGCTGAGGGTCGAGTTTCGGAATCCCGTGACGCCAGTCTCGACTTTTGTCTCGGGAGTTCCGAGAATGGCGCCGCTTCCGGCCGTGTTCTCGGCGATGGTTGAGTTCTCGACCACCAGCAGGCCACCCTGATTGAAGAAGGCGCCGCCGTCGCTGATCGCGTGGTTGGCGGAGATTTCGGAGTCGAGCACAAAGAGAGTTCCCCCACTGTTGAAGACGCCTCCGCCGGACGTGGCCAGACCGTTGGTGATGGTGAGATTTCGAAGCTCCACGATCGTTCCGCTGCCGACAAAGACCGCTGTTCCAAGACCGCCGCCGTCGATGACGGTGGTCGCGGCCGTCGTTCCCCGGATCACCAGGTCCCTGTCGATTACGATGTTTTCGGTGTAGACCCCCGGCGCCACCCGCACGGCGTCACCCGACGTCGCCCTGTCGATGGCCGCCTGGATCGTTCGGCACGCGGTGGATGGCGAGAGACAGTCGGCCAGGTCGTCGCCCGTGGTCGCGACGTGGTAGGTCTCCGCCGGAAGGGTCGTGAAAATCAACTCGTTGCTCGGGTCGCTGACGATGGTCTTGTCGCTTTCCACCGGGTAACTGATGGAATGAACAATCGCTGTATACGTGGTGTGGGGCTCGAGCCCGACTGCGGTAACACGTCCGATGTCCTTGTCTGCCAGAAGACTGGTCGTTGGAACCCGCTCCGGTCTTCCTCCGGAATCGGTCGTGACGTGGATCTCATACACGCCGGCTTCGGTCCACTCGATGGGTGTCCAGGCGATGGCGGCCCATCGCGGGGCCACCTCGACCGCCACCGGATCGGTGGGGGGAACGCCCTGTCGGCGCCATGCTCCAGAGCATTGATCCAAAGCGTCGGCGAGGGCCGGATCGGGTGTGTCGAGGGCGTTGAGTTCGAGGTACAGATAGACGCCCGGGGCGCAGAAATTCCCCAACGAATCAGGAATCGGACCCCGGAGTGAGTTTTCTTTGAGGGAGAGGCGGTTCAAGTTCGGCATCGATCCGAGAGCATCTGGGATCGCGCCCGTCAATCGATTTCCGTCGAGTGAAAGGACTTCGAGAGTCTGAGCGTTCGCTAGTTCAGGCGGGATGAGCCCCTCGAGCCGATTCCAGCCGAGATACATCGATTCGAGGGCGGATAGGTTCCCCAGTTGGGGCGGGATTTCGCCATCGAGCAGGTTGCCGGCGAGACCGAGTTCCTGAAGCGATGTAAGCCCCGCGAGTTCTGGAGGGATCGGGCCCGTGAGATCGTTTCCGTCGAGCCTGAGAACTTCGAGGGTGTCGAGAGCACCGAGTTCTGGAGGGATCTGACCATCGAATGCGTTGGACCAGAGGTCCAGGGAACGAATGCTCGAGAGGTTGCCGAGTTCGGCGGGCAGCGGGCCGGTGAACTCGTTTCCGGGGATGTAGATCTTCTCGATGGCGACAAGATTACCGATCTCTGCAGGGAGGGGTCCCGACAGCCCACAGTCGAGGGCTTTGATTTCTCTCAGGCTGACGAGGTTGCCGATCTCTGGCGGGATCGGCCCCGTGAAATCGTTGTAATAGATGATGAAGTCGGTCAGATAGAGGAGGTTGCCGATTTCGGGAGGAAGCTCTCCACCGATGTGGTTGTTGTTGAGGATGAGGCGCTCGAGATCCACAAGATCGCCGATTTCGGGGGGGAGCACGCCGCCGAGGCGGTTGTTGCTCAGCTCGATCTCCACGACACCAGTCTGTGCGGAGTTGCACGTGATCCCGTGCCACGAGCACTCGGTGCCCGGCGCCCCATTCCAGCTGCCTCCGGAGAACCACCAGTTCGGGCCATCCGTGCTGTTGTAGAAGGCGATGAGCGCCTCCCTCTGGGATGTTGGGATGGCTGCCTGCGTGGTCGCGGGCGCCATCGCTCCCGCCAACACCGCGATCGACACCGCCGAGACGAAAGTGAATGGGTTGCTCATCGTTGACCACTCCATGATCCGGCGTCGCCTGATGGCGGAGTCGGGCTTGTGAGGGACCACCTGGAGGTGTCCCCGGTCTCGAATCCATCATCGAAGACCGCCGCCACGATGCTCCCGAACTCAAAGGCGCCGATATCGGTCTCAGCGAAGCCATCGCCGCTGCCGTCCACCGGGCGATCCGCGCCCCGCTGATCGTGGGCCGGCGCACCGCGGCTGTCGCCGGTGTCGATGGCGGGGCTTCCCGGTGACAGGGCGTGGGTCCGGGTGGGTCCACCGTTGGCCGAGAGCCCCTCGATCATGACGTCCGCGACAACGAGATCGCTGCCGTTCTCATAGACGTCAAAGCACTCCTCGTTGTCGGAGAGGTTATACCCCATGGACTCCGGTCCCCACTGGTGGTACACGCAGTTCGGCGAGTGGTTCTCCGCGATGATCGTGTTCACGTAGCGGCTGCCGACGCGTTCGAGGATGATCCCCTCGTCGCCCGCCCGGTTGTTGACGACGGTGCTGGACATCAGGGTCGCCGGCCCCATGACCCGGCTGTAGACATCGGTGCTGACGTTGCCGCTGATGGTCGAGTTTCGGAAACCGGCCGCGCCCGGCTCGACCTCGTACGGCGGTCTGGAGACCACGGCATCGGAACCGGACGTGTTCTGAACGATGGCGGAGTCTTCCACGACGACGATGCCGCCGTGGTTGTGGATGGCACCGCCATCGGCGACAGCTCGGTTGGACGCAATCTCCGATTCCAGAATGAAGACGGCGCCGCCTCCGTTAAAAACCCCGCCGCCCTGATGGGCGTCACCGTTCGTGATCCGCAGTCGTTCGAATACCACCGGAAGTCCGCTCGCGATGGACGCCACGGAACCAAGCGCGCCCCCGTCGATGACCGTCGGGGCATCGCGAGATCCTTCGATCACCAGCGATGTGTCGATGATCAGATTCTCGGTGTAGGTTCCCGGCTCGATTTTTACCTTGCCGCTGTCCCCGGCCTTGTCGATCGCCGCCCGGATCGTTCGGCATGGTGCAGACGGCGATAGGCAGTTATTGAGATCATCACCCGTGACCGCTGCGAAGGTGGTGGTCGCTGGGGGAGTGGCAAAAACCAACTCACTGCTGAAAGAGCTGACGACGGGGTAGTTCACGGATCTGACGACGGCGGAGTAGGTGGTGTCGGCCTCGAGGGGACCTGCGATGGCCCCTGCGACACCCTTGTCAAATGCCATGGCTGTGCTGGTGATACGCCGGTACGGTCCACCCGGAGTGGTGCTCACGAGTACTTCGTAGCCGCCGTGATCGGACCAGACAATGGGAGTCCAGCTGAAGGAAACGAAGCGCGGTGAAACTGCCACTACCTCGATGTCGGTGGGCGGCACTCCCTGGTACCTCCAGGAGTAGGAGCAGCTGTCGAGGGCGGCGGCGACCGCAGGGTCGGTTGCCTGGAGCGAGTTGTACATGAGATTCAGGTGGGTGATCGGGCACAGCTCGGCGACGGCGGCGGGGACCTCTCCCGTTAGGAGATTGCTACCAAGGTAGATGTAGCCGCTCCCGGCGAGGAAGCGGAGCTCGGGTGGGATCGGGCCCGAAAGGGAGTTGTTGTTGAGCCTCAGTTGCCAAATCGATCCGAGGTTTCCGATCTCGGGAGGGATCGACCCTGAAAGGCTGTTGGAGCTCAGATCGAGGGCGTGCGCAAAGACGAGATTGCCGAGTTCGGGAGGGATCGAGCCCGTGAGTCGGTTCCCGGAGAGATCGATATTCCGTACGGTTGCGAGATCGGCGAGTTCGGGAGGGATCGGCCCGGTAAGGCGGTTTCCCCCGAAATCGAGATCGATCACGGCCGCGAGGTTTCCAATTTCGGGAGGGATCGAGCCCGTGAGTTCATTCCATCTGAGATCGATCGTCTGTACGGCCGGGAGGTTTCCGATTTCGGGTGGGATCGCGCCGGAAAGCCGGTTGCTGCGGAGATGAAGGTCGACCAGGGTGTCGAGTTGACCGATCTCCGGCGGAATCGGGCCTGTGATGCCACTCTGGTTGAAATAGAGCAATTCAATGCTGGCCAGCTGCCCGATCTCTGACGGGAGCGGGCCGTTGATCTTGTTGAAACCCATCCACAGTTGCTTCAGAGCGGCGAGATTGCCGATCTCCGACGGAATTGGGGCGGTGATGCCGCAGGAGTAGAGGTCCAGATCCTCGAGGTTGACGAGGCCCCCAAGCTCCGCCGGGAGGGGGCCGTCGATGCCCAGCCCGGAAAGGTCGAGGGATTGGAGCGAGACGAGATTGCCGATCTCGGGTGGGAGGCCGCCCGAAATATGATTGCTGCCCAGAAGGAGCTTCTCGAGGTTGGTCAGGTCTCCGATCTCCGGCGGCAGCACACCGGAGAGATTCCGATCACTGAGATAGAGCTCGGTCACCGTGGTTTCGGCGGCATCACAGGTCACGCCATACCAGCTGCACTCGGTGCCGGCGGGACCCAACCATCCCGGCGTGCTCCACCACGAGTCGCCATTGGTGCTCCAGTAGAGGGCGATGAGGGCCTCCCGCTCTGACGTTGGAATGGCGGCTTGGGTCGTTCCCACCGAGAGGATGAGGCAGAGCCCCATGAGAACGATCGCTGTCACAGGGATGGGCCGAGGGTCCATGACCATCAACGGAGTCTCCATTTTGACTGTAATCTCAAAATCAGATTATATCTGTTCGGCGAATTCGTTCAACGAATTCCGGAGAAGGACGAATCGCCTCGAGTGACTGTGGTCACGACCGTGAGCGGATCATTCAAGTCCCACGATCACCGCCACAGCCATAAACACGGCGGCGACGGCGATGAGTTGAAGCAGTAACGGGACCATGAAACGCAGCCATCGGTCGTAGGGCACTCCGGCAAGACCGAGGGAGGCCATGAGGATTCCGGAGGTCGGAATGACCATGTTCGAGAAACCATCGCCGCAGGTGAAAGCGAAGACCGCGGTTTGGCGGGTGAGACCGAGGACATCGGCCAGCGGCGTCATGAGCGGCATGGTCACCGCCGCCTGACCCGAACCCGATGGGATGAAGAAGTTGAGGGTCGCCTGGAAGACGAGCATCCCCTCCGCCGCAACCAGGCTCGGTACGTTGAGAAGGACGACCGAAGCTGACTGGATGAGGGTGTCGAGGATCAGCCCTTCGTTCATGACCACGGTGACCGCCCGGGCAAAGCCCACAACCAGCGCCGCCACCGTCATTTCCTCCATCCCCTTGACCGTGGCCCTGCTGGCGTCCGCGAGGGGCATCCTGGATATGGCGATGGCGACCAGACCCATGAGGATGAACCCGCCCGCCATCTCGGGCAGCCACCAACCCCTGGCCTGGACCGCCCACAGAATAAAGACGAAGATCGCGATGCAGGCCGCCACGATGGCAACGTGCGCCTTCGTGAGCTGTGGCGGTTCGACGGTCTCGTTGATTTCGTATTCAATATCAGCGACGTAGGAGGCACTCGGATCCCGCCTGATCTTGGCGCCGTATCGCAGCATATAGATGAGGGTGATGACCATGCAGGCGGCGAAAAAGGCCAACCGGAACCCGATGGCGCTGTTGAGCGGCAGACCGGCGATGCTCTGGGCGATGTTGACGGTGAACGGATTGGTCGTGGCGGCGGCAAAACCGACCGCCCCGGCGACATAGACCAGCGCGGTTCCGTAGATCCGGTCGCAGCGGATCTCCCGCGCGACGATGAGGAAGATCGGCACCAGAGGAATGAACTCTTCGCCCATTCCCAGGGTCGAGCCGCCGATGCCCATCAGAAGCATCAGCACCACGGTCAGGAGCTGCCAGCGATTCCGGAGCTTGTCGAGCACCGCGTGGAGGACCGCGGGGATGGTCCCAGTCTTCTGGAGGATGCCGAAGACCCCGCCGATGATGAAGATGAAGAAGATGATATCGGATGCTTCGATCATCCCGTTCGGAATCGAACTCAGGAACTCATCCAGACCCACGGGGCTCGCCTCGCCCTCCACCGACTCCGTGAAGACGAGACCGCTGACCGTGCGGTGTTTGGGGATGTTCTCGTAGGTGCCCGCCACCACCATCGTCCGTTCGGCGCCACCCACAAGGCGCCGTTCGCGTTCGAACTCACCCGAGGGAATGATCCAGGTCAGAACGCAGCAGACAAAAACCACCCCGGTGAGCAACGCGAACACATGCGGAATCTTAAGTTTCAATTCTCAATTCTTCAGTTCTCAGTTTTCAGTTTTCAGTTGCATCGCAGACGACACATTCGCGCTACAGGGGTGAATGAGTCGGTCGTGACGGCGCCCGCGTCTCGCGGGCGATGTTGGCCTCCGAATCAGGCGCGGTGCAGGGGCATCAAATAACGCGTCACCGCCATCGGCAATGGTTGCGATGTGCGATGAAACTAATAACTCAAAACTCAAAACTAAGAGCTCTCTTTTCAAGACTAGCCTTCCCCCGAGATGACATCCGGGTTGTCGGTCAGCACTCGGCTGATCTTGGCAAAGGCGTCGATGGCCTCGTCGGGGTGGCGGGTCGCGACGGCGGTTGCCAGGGCGTTGATGACCACCGTCATGGCGGCGACGGCGTTGGTGAAGGTCAGATTGTCGCTTCTGACGGCGAGAGAAAGTCCGGCCCGCAGGGCGGGGGGCGCGCTGAGACGGTCGCTCAGGACGACGGTGGCGGCGCCCGCTTCGGCGGCGGCGGTCACGAGCTCGAGACTCTGGCGAGAATAGGGAGGGAGAGAGATCACCAACACGAGGTCGGTTTTCTTGAGCGGGATGAGTTGTTCCCGTGGCGACGAGAATCCGGTTGACAATGGGTGGGCCGCGACTCCGCCTTGGACGAGGGTGTAGGCGGCGAGCTCGGCGAGATAGGCCGAGATTCCCATTCCGAAGGTGTAGACGTGGTCGGCTGAAAAGACGAGATCGGCAATCGATGCGAAGACTTCTCGGTCGATGTTCTCCACGGTTAGACGGATGTTGCGTCCCTCGTGGGAGGCCACCGATTCCAGGAGGTCCTCGCCGAGATCGCTCGCATCGCGCTCTTTGTTGACACTCAGCCGACTCTGCAGCAATTCGACCAGCGCCATCTTGAGTTCGGCAAAACCCGAGAACCCGATCCGCTGACCAAACCGGACGATGGTGGCCTCGGAAACCCCGCACCGGCGGGCGAGTTCGGGAACCGACAGAAACGGGACCGTATCGAGGTGCTCGAGCAGGTAGTCGGCGATGGTGCGCTGTTGCGGCGGCAATGCGTCAACGTGCTTGAGGATGCGGTCGCGGACATCGGTTTCGCGGGCTTTGTCGGTGGGCATGGCTCGTCTCTCTCCATGGTTCGCCGGCGAACCCGGCTTCGTGACCCGACTACTTTAGCGCAACGCCCGTATCGCAACGGAGAACACCTTGACAGGGAGTCGGGCCGGATCTATCTTAGCAAAGTGATGGCAAAAATTTCATATTGTGAAAATTTAGAAACGAACATTTCATTTCCAGAGGAGGAATCATGAGATCGTCGTTGAGACTTGCAGCGGTTCTCGCACTGGTCGTCTTGGCCATCAGCGCCGTGTCCGTATCGGCACAGGGCACAACGACCGGCAGCATCCGGGGTGCCGTCACCGATCCAAACGGGGACGTCATGCCCGGGGTCACGGTTCGAGCGCTGTCGGACGCCCTGGTGTCGGGGCAGCAGGCGGCGGTGACCAGCGGCGCCGGTGTCTATCGTTTCCCGTCGCTCCCCGTGGGCAACTATGTCCTCGAGGCGACGATGTCCGGGTTCCAGTCGGTGCGTCAGGAGAACATCAGTGTCGCTCTGGGCCAGGCCCAGTCCGTCGATCTCCAACTCGGTGACGTCACCATCAACGAGGAGATCGTCGTGGTGGCGGAGTCGAGTCAGGTTTCGACCGTCGACAACAAGGTCGACTTCAATCTCGGCGCGAACTTCATCGAACGTCAGCCCATCACCAGAGACCCCACCGGTCTCATGAACTACGCTCCAGGCATCCAGAACGGCCAGGCGTATGGCGCCCCCTCCAATTCCCAGAACGCCTACAACATGGATGGGGTCGATGTCTCCGATCCGGAACTCGGATCCCAGTGGGTGCTGCCGAGCATGGACTGGGTCGAGGAGGTGCAGGTCGCGGGTCTCGGCGCCGATGCCGAGTACGGCGGTTTTACCGGTGCGGTGGTCAACTTGATCACCAAATCGGGCGGCAATGACTTCCACGGGGACGCCCGGCTCTACTATTCGGGTGGCGGTCTCAACTCCGAGAACGCTCCCGAGGACGTCGAGGGCGTGAACAAGGTCAAATCGGACTTCGACGGCAGTGCGAGCTTCGGCGGTCCTGTCATCCGGGATTCGTTGTGGTACTTCGTCTCGGGCAACATGCGCGCGCGGGTTGTGGAGCCGTTCTTCACCGAAGGCACGCCGGGAGATGATCGCGAGAACAGCGACCGAACTGAAACGAGGGTACTCGGCAAACTGACATGGCAGTTGAACAATTCCAATAAACTCATGGCCCTGCTCGATTGGGACGATGTCGTGCATGACTATCGCGGCGTGGGCGATTTCACCCTCGCCAGCGCTTCGCAGCGCCAGGAGTCGCCGAACTACGTCTACAACCTGAGCTGGGAATCACTGATCAACAACAGCAACTTTTTGTCGGTGAAACTCACGGGCTACACCGGTGGCGACGATCGCCTCCCGTACTTCGGCGACATCCCCGGTCGCGAGGATTTCGAAACAGGATTCGAGTGGGACAACGACAAGACCACGAGTTCGAAGGACGTGTCGAGGCTCAACCTCGATGCTTCGTGGTCGTTCTTCGTCGACGGCCTGATCTCGAAGAATGACTCGCACAACTTCAAGTTCGGTCTCTTTTACGAGCAGACCAACAGCGACTACGTGACGCACCGCAACGGTGACTTTTCCTACTACGACGATTCCTACTACTGCGACTCCATCGATGCCTATTTCGCCGATCCCTTCTGCGCCGTCTACTCGTCGGACTGGGGCGGAGAGTGGAACCTCAACACCAACATCGACGGATACCACGCGTATGCTCAGGACTCCTGGAAGATCGGTCGGTTTGCGGTCAACGTGGGGGTTCGCTACTCCAAGTACGTGGGGAACTTCGACGATCCCATCTCGGCCCCGACAACCGGCGGATCGAACGTATACGACGTCGACATGTGGGCTCCCCGTCTCGGCGTGGTCTGGGACCTCACCGGAACTGGGCGGAGTGTGCTCAAGGCCCACTACGGGATCTACTACGAAGGCATGACCGTGACGCTTTTCGATCGGGAGGCATCGGGAAACGCGCTCTCCGACACCGAGTACTACGACTACAACTTCGACACCGGCGAATTTGACGATCCTGCGGGAGGCTCCGTCGAGGCGCGCGCTCAGATGGACCCGGGCATCAAGCACCCGTCGGTGGATCAGTTCATCCTGACATATGAGCAGCAGGTCGGGCAGGAGATCCTCTTCGGCGTCGACTACATTAAGCGTGAGTACAAGAACATCAATGCGATGGTGGTCGACAACCTGGATGACTACGATTCGTTGGTGACTCTGCCGAGCCCGGCTGACAGCCCCCTGGCAGGAGGAGTCCTGCCGTTCTACGAGCTTCTGGCGCCCCAGGACAACCTCATTACGAATCCGGATTTCGCGACCCGCGATTACCAGTCCGTCGTGCTGCGGGCGAGCAAACGCTACTCCCATGGGTGGGCTGTCGACGGCTCGCTGGTTTGGTCGGACCTGAACGGAACCGCAGACTATTCCCTGCCCGGGTATGGGACTGGTTTCAGCGACCTCAACGGTATTACCAACACTGACGGGACGCTGCCCGGGAACTCCGAATGGGTGTTCAAGGTTTCGGGTTCGGTGGACCTCCCGTGGACGATGGTTCTTTCCGGGTTTTACCAGTGGCGGAGTGGTGAGTACTGGACTCCCACGGTTCGTCTGCGTGGCCTGTACTACAACGACCGCACTTCGGCCTTCATGGTCCCGCGCGGCTCCCAACAGTATGAAGACCGCAGCACCCTCGATCTGCGGATCGAGAAGACCTTCCGGTTTGGCGGTGCCAAGGCGCTTTCGCTCTTCGTCGACGCCTTCAACGTCTTCGACTCGGACACGGTGACCGCGGTCTCCGGGCGCTGGGGCGATTACTACTACGACTACCAGGATCCGTCGGATCCGGTTTCAAACGAGTGGGTCGAGAGTTCGACGTACCAGACCCCGCTCGCGATCCAGACCCCGCGGGAAATCCGACTCGGCGCGAAGTTCTCCTGGTAGATTATTGCCTTTGGGGCGGCCTTCGGGCCGCCCCAATTCCCCCTGGAGCTTTCATGCGGAAGAATATCGCTCTCCTGGCGCTCGCGCTCTGCCTCGCGGCGGCGATTCTCATGGCCGGCGAACCGGTCTCCGGTCACCTGATTCTCAACGGGGGCGGGTCGAAACCGCGCGAGGTGATGGAGAAATTCATCGAGCTCGCGGGTGGTCCCGAGGCCGCCATCGTGGTTTTCCCCACTGCCTCCGGCGAGCACGACACCGGTGAGTACTACCGCGATCTCTTCGTCGGAACCTACGGCTGCAGCAATGTCTTTGTCGCGGATGTCAGGAACAGTGACGATGCAGGGGACGCGATCGTGGCCGACCGGGTTCGATCGGCGGACGGGATCTTTTTCTCCGGCGGCGATCAGCGCCGCATCACCCGGGCTCTGCTGGGGACCCTTGTCGGCGACGCCGTCCGACAGGCTCACCAGCGCGGCGCCGTGGTAGGAGGCACCTCTGCCGGGACAGCCTGCCAGAGTTCGCTGATGATCACCGGGGATGGTGATTTCACCGTCATCGCCGCCGACAATGTTGAACTCTGGGATGGACTCGGGCTCTTCCCCGGCGTGATCGTCGATCAGCACTTTGTCGCTCGCGGCCGCCACAACCGGCTCATGTCGGTGGTCCTGGAACACCCCGAGTTGCTCGGCATCGGGGTCGACGAGGCGACCGCGGTCTGGGTCCGGCCCAACGGGACCTTTGAAGTGCTCGGTGAGGGGTGGGTCGTGGTCTTCGACGCCCAGGACAGCGAGGTCCATCGACGGGACGGTCCCGACGGCCGAACCGATCTCGGGGTCCATTCCCTGGCGACCCACGTGCTGCTCCCGGGTGAGGTCTTTGATCTTCAACGCCGGGCGGTGGTTGTTCGAGTCAGGAACGGCGGCCACCGGTGAGCCTCGATCCGGCGATTTCGGAGGGTCCCCCGGCGTCGATCCTCGATTCCTCCGCGAGATTGCTCGAAGAACTCTGCACCATTTCCTCGGAAACCGGTGACGCTGCAGGAATCAGGCGCTGCGGGCAGCGTTTGGGCAGGGAACTCGAAGGCTTCGGTTTCGCGGTCGAGATTGGGGACGCGCCGAGCGCCGATGGCGAGCCCCAACCTCTTTTTCAAGCCCGACGGCCCGAGGTGTGCGAAGGACACGTGCTGGTTGTCGGCCATCTCGACACGGTCTTGCCGGCCATGCCCCCGCTCCGCTTCGATGACCGCCTGCAAGGCACAGGCGCCCTCGATATGAAGGGCGGTTTCGCCGCCCTCATCGGCGCCCTCGATCTCATGCGGCTGCGGGGCGTCGACCCTCCCGAGGATCTGATGGTGGTGGCCGTTCCCGACGAAGAGATCGGTGGGCCGATTTCCGAAACCGCGGTGC
Organism: uncultured Acidobacteriota bacterium; assembly: GCA_963753035.1. GTDB lineage: Bacteria > Acidobacteriota > Thermoanaerobaculia > Thermoanaerobaculales > Sulfomarinibacteraceae > JAHECW01. The sequence continues at coordinate 170,477 of CAVWAW010000005.1, forward strand.
GTCGGTGGGGCGAGAGGGCGAGGGCTGTCCTGGTGCTCGAACCCGGATTGCCCGCGACGAACGGTGAAACCCTGGTCACCGGCCGGAGGGGGCTCTCGGTGTGGCGTCTCGAGGCCCGAGGCCGAGCGGCGCACTCCGGTCTGGCGTTCAACGAAGGGCGATCGGCGCTTGCGGCGGCCGCACAGTGGGCCGCAACAGTGCAGGCCCTGTCCGAGAAAAAGAGCGGGCCCATCGTCAATGCCGGCCGGATCATCGGCGGCGACTGTGAGTTCGTCCAGGATCTCGGCGAGGAACACCGCTTTGTCGGGACGTCGCAACGGCTCAACGTGGTGCCGGACCGGTGCATCGTGGAAGGGGAAACGCGCTATCTGACCCTGGCCGATCGGGATCTGGTACTCGACACCATGCGAACCATGGCCGAGGCATGCGGCGAGGATTGGGGCGTGGCCATGCACTTCGAGGTCGTCGAAGGGATCCTTCCCGCGCCGCCCTCCTCCGCAGGCGCCGATCTCGCCGCAGGGCTCGTCGAGGTCGCCGCCGCCGATGGTTGGCGTCTCGATCTCGAGAGCGACAGGGGCGGTGTGTCGTTTCCGAATTTCCTCCCCGATCCGGCCGCGGTGCCGGTTCTCGACGGGCTGGGACCTGTGGGTGGCGGGATGCACACGCGGGAGGAGTTCGTGAGCCTGGTGTCCCTGGAACGGCGGATTCACTTGATCGCGACGCTGCTCGAGAAACTCTCCACCAATTCTCAATTTTGAATTTTCAATTCTTAATTGCCATCGCAGGGTTTCTACTTGTGCCTGCGATGAAATTAAAAACTAAAAACTGAAAACTAAAAACTAGAGTCCGACTTTTTCAAGGATCCTGTCAAAGGCTTCGATCTCGCCTTTGGTGGTGTAGAAGTGCGGCGAAATCCTCACCGAACCCTGACGGACCGAGCACACGACCTTGCGCTGCGCGAGCCGCTCGGCGGCCTCCTGAGGCGCCACGCCGCCGGGGCGGGCGGCGACGATGCCGGCGATGGCCTGGCCTGAACCCGGTGAGAAGACATCCCAGCCGTGGGCGAGCAGGACCCGTGTCAGTAGCCGGGCGAGCATTTCGACTCTCGCCTGGATCTGCTCGTGACCGACGTTGTTCAACAGATCGAGGGCAGCGGCGAGCCCGGCGGTGCCGACGGTGTTGGTGGCGCCCGGCTCGAACCGTCGACCGCTTTCGAGAAACTCGAGATCGTGGAGAAAGAAACTCCCGGGCTCTCGTTGGATGTTCCGCCAGCCGCTGATCACCGGTCTGAGTTTCTGGCGGAGGGAAGGGGAGGTGGCCATGAGACCCGCGCCTTCGGGGCCGAGTAACCATTTGTGGCCGTCGGCAACCACAGCATCAATGCCGAGCGCCCGCATGTTCATGGTCATCACGCCGAGCCCCTGGATGGCGTCGACCACCATCAGGACACCTCGCTCCCGGCATCGACTCGCGAGGGCGTCGAGCGGCGCGATCCACCCGCTGTGAAAGGCCACCCACGAAACGCTGAGCAGTCGAGTGCGGTCGGTGATCGCCGCTTCGACCTCGGCAGGGTCGATCCTGCCGTCAGGTTGCTGGAAGCGGACGACCTGAACGCCCTTTCTCTTCAGATTCAACCAGGGGGCGACGTTGGACGCGAATTCTTCCTCGCCGACGAGGACCTCGTCGCCCTTCTTCCACTCCAGACCCTCCGCGATGAGGGAGAGCCCTTCCGATGTGGACCGGATGATGGAGATGTCATCCGAACCGCAGCCGAGCATCTGGCCGCCGAGGTGGCGGCAGGCGAGCTCCGAGTTGTGCCACTCCTTCGAGTTGGCATAGCCGGTTAACTGCTGATCGGTGACCTGGCGGCGCATGGCCTCCGCCACCGGGAAAGGCAGCGGGCACACCGCCGCGTGGTTGAGATAGAGACAGCTCTCCCGGATCGGAAACTCGGGAAGCCAGTGGCCGAGGTCGAAGGGCATGGAAGGATTGTAACCGGGGCAGAGGACGCCGTTGGTGAATGATGAGTTTTGAGTTTTGAGTTTTAAGTTTTGAGTTTTGAGTTTTGAGTTCCATCGCACCATCGCACTAAAAACTAAGAACTAAAAACTAAAAACTGAGACCTCTCAACTCCGACCTGATCGGCGAGGTCGTTGAGGCTACCGGTCCCCGTTGCGGTGCAGGCCGCGCCGCCCGTGGGGGAGCAGGTCCAGCTGCAGTTGGTGAGTTCCGGTGGAAAGACATCGACGACAGTCGTGCCCGGAGCATCACCGGGGCCGAGTTGACCACGGTGATGGTGTAGGGGTAGGAGAAGGTCTCGACGATCTCGTTCCGGTTGTTGCTCTTGGTTACCGAGAGATCGGCCTCGGTCACCAGTGTGGTGACGTCGGTGGCGCTGTTGTTGGCCGGCTCAGGGTCAATGATACCGGCGGGTGCAAAAACTGTGGCGGTATTTGCCAAAGTGCCGGTCGCACCGAGATCGATGGAGCACGTGGCGGTGTAGACCGCGACGCCGCCCACCGGCAGGTCGACCGTGTCGGCAATATCACCTGACCCGCTCGCGGTGCACGTGGCCCCACCGGTCCAGACGCAGGTCCAGAAACACCCGCTCAGGTCTGACGGAAAAACGTCCGTCACCGCGGCGCCAATCGCATCGTCGGGCCCGATGGGATTTGACGCGGTCACGGTGTAGGCCAGGGGCTGTCCAGGCATTGCCGACGACTGACCGTAGTCCTTGGTAATGCCCAAATCCGCCTCGGAGGGACGGAAGATCGTGACCGAGCCCGCACGTTCGTTACTATCGCCGGTAAATGGTGCATCGCGAAGGGCGCCCACGACGAGCCAGCCATCCGAGATTGCGACCGATTCCCCGAAATCACTGCCCGAGCTGACGCCGCCGACGATGATGGAATCCTGACTCCACGTCACGCCCGATCGCTGGAAGACGAGTGCCTCATGGATGTTGTCGCCCGGGCGCGTTCCAATGGCTGCGAGATCACCCGACAGCGCGACCGAAGCGCCAAAATAATCATGCGCGCCTGGGGGAGATCGTGTGAGCTTCTGTTGCTCGCTCCAGGTGGAGGCGGACCGAACGAACACATAGGCTGCACCGGCGTTCTCAAGCCCTGGGAGATCAGCGCCGCGCGAACCAACAACAAGAGTGTCCCCTTCGACCGACACAGAGCATCCAAAATAGTCCACCGCGGATGGGTCGGAGGCGATGAGCCTCTGTTCCTCGCTCCACACGTGGTCGTTTCGCACCAACACGTAGGCGCCGCCGTTTCGGACTACATCGGAAACCGTCGATGCGCCGGCTACCACAGTCTCCCCGTCGATAGAGATCGACTGCCCTAGACGCCTTGAGTCAATCGGGTCGCTGCCGATGAGCTTCTGCTCCTGGCTCCAGAGAGCGCCGACACGTTCGAAGAAATATACCGAACCCCCGTTAGTGACCGTAGGATGAGTGTGTGAGTCGCCCGTCGCCCCCACGACCGCGGTGTCACCGCTGATTCCGACGGAGGCGCCGAACCGGTCATCCACGGAGCCGTCGTCAGCTACCAACTTCGCCTGTTCCGTCCAAACGGTTCCTGACCGGCTGAAAACCCAAGCAGCACCTGTGCTGTTGTTGTGTTCACTGGCTCCCACATGTCAGATCCCCGGCAGCAGGTGAATTCTCTGGAGCTGCAGCAGTCCGGCTTTGACCAGTGAATCGGTGTCCTGGAAGGCGAGGGGAACCAGATCGGTCTCGGGAATGTTAGCGGTGTGCATTTGCGGGCCACGGAGTACGCCGTAGCCGGATGCCGGTCCCTTGCGGTCGCCCTTGTCGCTCATGGCCCGGGCGAGATCGATCAACGTCTCCCACTGATCGACGGGGAAGTTCGGCTGGGTCGAAAGGGGATAGATGACATATCCGACCCGGGTCCCGAGACCGGCGGCGCGGAGGAGATCCGATCGTCCGGCAAGGGTGAGAAATCGCTGGGCCACCACATAGGCGTGCTGCGGGTCGATGTCGCGCAGGACGACAAGATGCTCGTTGTCGGCGAGTTTGAACGGGATGTCAGAATCCCGCATTGCTTCGCGAAGAAGATTGGTGACGTGGATCCCGATCTGATTGCCGCCCTCGATTGAAGAGGGAAACCAGTCGCCGCTCACCGATTGAAGCCGGACCAGATAGAGACCGACGAAGGTGCTCGTCAGGACGTTTCGCGGATCCTTGTTGCCCATCATGGCGCGCCGTTGCGCGAGTCGCAGTTCGTAGGGCATGAAGACCCGGAGAAAATCCAGATCCGGCAGTGGAAGATCGTAGTTCGCGTTGTCGCCAGCCATCGTTCGATGTTCGCAGAACAACGGACAGCCGTCAATCGCCGGCCTGAAGGCCGAGCTAATTGTGAGTTCTTAGTTTTTAGTTCTTAATTTTGAATGACATCGTAACGCCCATCGGAGAACCTGCGATGGTGCGATATGATTGAATCGCATCGCAACCCCCCGTGGAGCACCCGTGATGGTGCGATGTAAATAAGAACTAAAAACTAATAACTAATCATTCAGAAAATGCCCCGGGTCTCCCCCGGGCGTCATTATTTAGATTAGTTCTTGGTGCGCAAGACGTTGAGCGCGGATCCCGCCTTGAACCACTCCACCTGCTCGTCGTTGAGACTGTGGTTGAGGGTGATCTCTTCGGTGCTGCCGTCGTTGTGGTGGATCACCGCGGTGACCGGTGAGCCGGGGGTGAGATCGGCGAGCCCGACGATGGAGATCCGATCGTCGACGAGGATCTTCTCGTAGTCGGCCGCGTTGGCGAAGGTCAGGGGAAGGACGCCCTGCTTCTTGAGGTTTGTCTCGTGGATCCTGGCGAACGAGCGAACGATGATGGCCTTTCCGCCCAGGTGGCGGGGCTCCATGGCGGCGTGCTCGCGTGACGAGCCCTCACCCCAGTTCTCGTCACCGACGGCGATCCAGCTGATGCCGTTGTCCTTGTACCAACGGGCGAGTTCGGGGAGGGAAGCGACGGTTCCCGTGTCAATGTTGACGCCGTGGCCGGGTTCGTCGGCAAAGGCGTTGATGGCGCCGAGGAAGAGGTTGTCCGAGATATTGTCGAGATGACCGCGGAAGCGGAGCCACGGACCGGCCTGGGAGATATGGTCGGTGGTGCACTTGCCCTTGGCCTTGAGAAGGACTGGGAGTTTTTCATAGTCGGCGCCGTCCCACGCTGCGAATGGACTCAGGAGCTGCAGCCGTTTGGAATCGGGATCGACCTTGACGTCGAGGTTGCCGCGGTTTTTCGGTGGGGCGAGATAGCCGTCGGCTTTGAAGACAAAGCCGTTGGCGGGAATCTCGGGAGCGGGTTTCGGCGCTTCGAGTTTGAAGGATCCGCCCTCGTGTTCGATTTCATCGGTCATCGGGTTGAAGCTGAGTTTGCCGGCGAGGGCGTAGGCGATGACGATCTCCGGGCTCGAGATGAACGAGGCGGTCTTGGGGTTGCCGTCGTTCCTCTTGGCGAAGTTGCGGTTGAACGACGAGATGATGGAGTTGGTGGTGCCGTCGGCGATGTCGTCGCGCTTCCATTGACCGATGCACGGCCCGCAGGCGTTGGCGAGGACGGTGGCGCCGAGCTTCTCGAGGATCCCCATCTGGCCGTCACGTTCGATGGTCGCCTCGACCTGCTCAGACCCGGGGGTGACCCAGAGCGGGCACTTGATGCTCACGCCGTGGTCGAGCGCCTGCTGTGCCACATCGGCGGCACGGGTGATGTCCTCATAGGAAGAGTTGGTGCACGAGCCGATGAGACCCGAGGTGAGGGCGTCGGGGTAGCCGTTGGCGGCGACATCGGCCGCCATCTGCGAGACCGGCCGAGCGAGGTCGGGCGTGTGCGGACCGACGATGTGGGGTTCGAGGGTGTCGAGATCGATCTCGATGACGAGGTCGTAGTACTTCTCTGGATCGGCAAGGACCTCGGCATCGGCGGTCAGAAGATCGCGATTGGCTTCTGCGAGCGTCGCGATCCGGGCGCGCTGGGTGGCGTCGAGATAGGTCTTCATGCGTTTGTCATAGGGGAAGATCGAGGTCGTCGCACCGAGTTCGGCGCCCATGTTGGTGATGGTGCGCCTTGCCGGTGCAGGAGATCGACTCGGCGCCTTCGCCGAAGTACTCGATGATCCGGTTGGTGCCGCCCTTGACGGTGAGGATATCGAGGAGCTTGAGGATCACGTCCTTGGGCGCCGACCAGCCGTGGAGCGAACCCTTGAGCTTCACACCGACCACCTGGGGCTGGAGAACCTCCCAGTTGAAACCGGCCATGACATCCACCGCATCGGCGCCGCCGACACCGCACGCGACCATCCCGAGACCGCCGGCGTTGGGGGTGTGGGAATCGGTGCCGAGCATCATTCCTCCGGGGAAGGCGTAGTTCTCGAGCACCACCTGGTGGATGATCCCGGATCCCGGCCTCCAGAAGCCGAGGCCGTAGCGGGCCGATGTCGACTGGAGAAAATCGTAGACCTCGCGGTTGAGATCGATGGCGGCTTCGACATCGGTGTCGGCGCCGGAGCGGGCGAGGATGAGGTGGTCGCAGTGGACCGTCGAGGGCACCGCCGTTGTGTCGCGCCCCGCGAGCATGAACTGGAGCAGCGCCATCTGGGCGGTGGCGTCCTGCATGGCGACCCGGTCCGGTTGGAGCTGGATATAGGCCTTGCCGCGTTCGAGGACCTCGTTCTCGGGGTCGGCCAGGTGGCCGAACAGAACCTTCTCGGTGAGGGTGAGCGGTTGCTTGAACCGTCCGCGGATGATCTCGAGCCGCTTGCGGGTGGTTTCGTAGACCTTCTGGACGAGTTCGGGGCTGGTTTCGATGGTCGGCATATGGATCCTCTTTCTCCCGAGAGTGGTCGGGCGGCCCGGTTGAAGCCGGACCTCGGATTGGGGTGGTCATTCTACCCTTCCTTTGCGGTCCCTGCATCCCCCCTCCCGCGTCCGCGTCCGAGTCCGAGTCCGTGCCCTTTCCCGTGCCCTCATCACCGGCCTTCTGGGCCGTTGTGACGCTTGGGCGTCACAGCGGTCCAGCGTCGCACCATCGGCGTGGTCGCTCGTGGGAAGCGGGGAGGGCTGCGACCACGCCGATGGCGCACCGGCGGCCTGCCTCGTTGCCGGGAGAATTGACCTCGAGGCGCTCCCCGGGGGAGCCCGGTATGACATTGTGCGGGCAGTGCCGCGGAGCCGGATGGTCGATCCGACACAATGTCAAACCCGGCACCCCGATGGAGCGGGATTTTCTCGTGTCCAGTGTCGGCCTCGGTCGCTGCTCCGGACGCTGCCGCTGAGTCCTGCCGCTGCCCCGGTCGCTGAGTCCTGTCGCGGCTCCGGACTCTGCCGCCGTCCCGGTAGGGGCAGCGTGGCTGCGGTATCCTCACGATGTGATGGGAGAGCCTGCCAAACCCCGTTTCCTCTGCGACGCCATGCTCGGGTCCCTGGCCCGTTGGCTTCGTTTCTGCGGCTATGACTGCCTCTACCTCGGGACCGAACCGGAGGATGCCGAGCTCGCCCGGATAGCCAAACGTGAGGATCGCTGGTTGTTGACCCGGGATCGGGAGCTCGCGGCGGTGGGGCCGAAAACACAGATGGTGGATTCGGGGATTCTCGAAGCGCAGCTCGCCGAGGTCCTCAATCGACACGCGCTCCCGCCGCCGGAAGATCTGGAGAACTCCCGCTGCAGCGATTGCAACGGGTTGCTCGAGGAGGTGACTGCAGAGGACGTTGCGGTTGTCGTCCCACCCTATGTTCTGGAATCGGCCGAGCGGTTTCGTCGGTGCAGCGACTGCGCCCGGGTGTACTGGCCGGGCACCCACGGAGAGCAGATCCATGTCCGCTTCGCCCGGGTTCGGCAAATGATGGCGCAGACGGAGTAGCATGACGGCGTGAAGAACGAAGATCATCCACTCGCCGAACTCGAAGAGCAGCTCGAATATCGCTTCCGGAATCCCGAGATTCTCCAACGGGCGCTGCGACACGGATCGTCGGTGGCCTCCGATTTCGCCGGATCCTACCAACGTCTCGAGTTTCTCGGCGACGCCGTTCTCGGCCACGCCGTGGCGCTCATGCTCTTTGAACGATTTCCCAAGGACGATCAGGGTGATCTGACCCGCAAACGGACCCACCTGGTTCGTTCAGAGCGGTTGGCTGAACGCGCCGCGCTGCTCGGTCTCGATGGCTGGGTCGAGGTCGGTCAGAGCCTCGAAAGGGGCGGCGGCCGTGAATCCACCAATCTCTTGGAGGATGCCTTTGAGGCCGTGATCGGCGCCATCGTCATCGACGGCGGATGGGATGAGGCCAATGCCTTCATTTTCCGCCAGCTGGGTGACGAGGTGGACGAACTCGACGAACGCACCCTGATGCTGGCCAACCCGAAGTCGGCCCTCCAGGAGGCGGCTCAGGCCGGTGGCCTGCCGCTGCCGGTATACAAACTCATCCGCAAGGGCGGGACCGACCACCTGCGGAAGTGGGTCTACACCGTTACCTGGGATGAGGAAGAAATTGCTCGGGGCGAGGGCCGCTCAAAACGAGGCGCCCAGCAACGCGCAGCCCGGAGAGCGCTTGTCCGGCTTGGACTCGTCCCGGAAGACTGAGGGCAATTCGTCGGACGAATTGCGGTGGCGCGTCGGACGCGCCAATCCGGACACGGTCCCATCGCCCGCGGGGACACGGGCGCTAGAAAGGGCGGTTGCTATGTTGAAGCGCAGGCGTCCCCGCCTGCGATGGTGGTAGGCCGCAGTGGGTTGGATCCATCGCCCGCGGGGACGCGGGCGCTACAACTCGCCTTGCTCCCCGGCGTGCAGGTGCTGCCAGAGGTGGCGGCCGAGCCTCGGCCCGACGGCTCGTTGCAGCTCCTCGACGGTGGCCTGCTGGACCCCGCGGACCGATCCGAATTTGTTGAGCAGCGCCTTGGCGCGGCCGGGACCGATGCCGGGAACATTGATGAGTTCGGTGGCAAGGGTGCGTTTGCTGCGCCGCGAGCGGTGGCGGCTGACCGCGAACCGGTGGGCCTCGTCCCTCGCATGACGGAGGACGAGGTGGGCTGGATCCGAAGGGTCGAGACGGAGGGATTCCGAGGCGCCCGGGAGCCAGATTTCCTCCTCGCGTTTGGCGAGCCCGGCCATGGGCAGGTCGAGGCCGAGAGAATCGACCGCCGCCATGGCTGCGTTGAGCTGACCGACGCCGCCGTCGATGAGGACGAGATCGGGCATCTCGGCGGCCTCGTCCCGCAGACGCCGGTAGCGCCGCGTGACGGCCTCCGACATGGAAGCGAAATCGTCCACACCATCGACGGATCGAATGTGGAAGCTGCGATAGGAGCGTTTGTCCATTCGGCCCTGGCGCCAGACCACACAGGAAGCTGTGGTGTCCTTTCCGCCTGTGTGGGAGATGTCGAAGCACTCGATGTGCTGCACTGGATTGTCGAGACCGAGGGCCTCTCCGAGGCGACGGGCCAGATGTTGAGCCTGGGATCGCGGGGCGCGGAATCTCAGCTCGAAAGCCGCCCGCGCGTTGTCGCGCGCCAGAGCGACGCGACGGGCGCGGGGACCGCGTTTGGGGGCTGCCACATCGACGGCGCCCTCTCGACGGTGGGCGAGCCATGACCGGAGCAGCTCGCGATCTTCCTCATCGAGATCGACCGACGTCTCGACGGTGCGTGGGATAGCCGGGTTGGCCTCGTAGTACTGAGCGGTGAAACTGGTCAGGAGTTCCGCTATCCCGACGTCCCCGACGCCTTCGAAGTGGAATTCGCGTTTGTCCACCAACTTGCCAACACGGTAGGGGAGGACACAGACCGTGGCGTGTTCGCCGTCTGTGAAGGCCGCGAAGACATCGGCGTCACCCCGGCCGGGTTGCTCCACATCCTGTGGTTCACCGAGCCGGCGGACGACGGCGATAAGATCGCGGTACCTCGAAGCGAGCTCGAAGTTTTCGCTCCCGGAGGCCGCCCACATGCTCGTCTCGAGACGGGGCAGGAGTTCGCGGTGGCGGCCGCCGAGGAAGAGTTTGAGTTCCTCGACCGCTCCCGCATAAGCCTCGGCGTCGGTCAGACCATCGACGCAGGGGCCGAGGCAGGCCTTCATGTGGTAGTAGAGACAGGGTCGAGGAAGCTTCCCGTCGATCTCGATGTGGCAGGTTCTGACCTGGAACTGGGTGCGGGCGAGATCCATGAGTCTCCGGGCCATACGCTGGCCCATAAACGGGCCGAAGTAGGTGTGGCCGTCATTGCGGACCGTGCGGGTGAAGAGGACTCTGGGCCACTCCTCGCCGGTGGTGAGCTTGATATAGGGGTAGGTCTTGTCGTCCCGCAGAAGCACGTTGAATCGTGGACGGAGCCTCTTGATCAGGGTGTTCTCGAGAATGAACGCCTCGACCTCACTGGCGGTGACGGTGTAATCGAGTTTGCGGGCGCGCGCGACCATGGCGCGAGTTCGTTCCGGCAGGTCCGACCTTCCGAAGTACGAGAGAACCCTTCGCCGGAGGTCGCGCGCCTTTCCGACATAGAGAACCTTGCCCTTTCCATCCGCCCATTGGTAGACGCCCGGAGACTCGGGCGCCTCGTGCGCGCGTTCCAAGAGGGGATGCTTCTCGGCCATGGGGGTATCTTATCCCGCTCTCTATGCCGGAGGATGGGGACCATCACAGTTCAACGCAGAGACGCAGAGACGCAGACGCATCGCAACATCGCTGTTTCACCGCAAAGAGCGCCAAGAACGCGAAGAACATCGCAAAGGCCATCGCTGGATTGACCCATCGCACCATCGCAATTCAACGCAAAGCCGCAAAGCCGCAGAGAACCAGAGCCATCGCATTCCATCCGACCGATTGCTGCGACGATCTCCGGGACCGCCAGCTGACGACAAAGGCCCTGAAGGGCAGGCTGGAAGCCCGCCCCCACAATCATCGCAACGTCGTTCACGAAGGATGCCGGCGACCGACCGATCGCGTGGGTGACCCGATGTCGTGAAGCGCGAGGAGAGCACCTGGGCGGCGGGTTGTCCGGCCGGTTGTGGGGCAGGCATCCTGCCTGCTGAGAGACGCGAACCGCATGCCTGGCGTCTCCTTCAGCTGGCACAAAAATCTGTTGTGATTTGTAGCGGCGAGCTTCCAGCTTGCCTTCAATGGCGATTCGGCCGGAATCGCGCCGCCACGTCAGTCAAACACCCTTCAAGTCACGTATCGACGACTCCCAATTGCGATGGCTTTGAGCCTCATTGCGATGGAACCCTGCGATGGTGCGATGGAATCTGCGACGGGTCTATCTGCGTTGATCTGCGTTATCTGCGGTAACTGTGATGGAATCTGTGCCCATCCGTGTGATCTGTGGGCCGCAGCGCTGTGCGCCGATCATCCTGCATCCTGCATCCTGCATCCTGCATCCAGTATCATCTCCTCATGTTCATCGCCGAGACCTTCACCTCCCTTCAGGGCGAGGGCATGCTTGTCGGGGTCCCGTCGTTCTTCATTCGGACCTCGGGCTGCAATTTGCGCTGCCGTTGGTGCGACACGCCCTACACCTCGTGGCTGCCCGAGGGCGACCGGCGTACGGTGGCGGATCTCGTTGCCGAGGCCCGGGTGTCCGGGGTTTCGCATGTGGTGGTCACCGGTGGCGAGCCGTTGCTCCAGCGCGAGATCGACCTCCTCACGAGCAATCTGCGAACCGGGGGCATGCACATTACGGTCGAGACGGCGGGAACCGTCGATCCGGACTTTGACTGCGATCTCCTGTCACTCTCGCCCAAGACCGCCAATTCGGATCCCCAGGGGGCCTGGCGGGATCGACACCGCCGGTTGCGGACCGATCACGGGCCGCTGCGCCGCCTCATCGGCCGGTTTCCGGAGCACCAGCTCAAATTCGTCATCGCCGACGCCGACGATCTGCGCGAAGTTTTTTCTGTCCTCGATGCCGCCGGCGGGATCGAGCCGTGCCGGGTGCTGCTCATGGCCGAAGGGCGGACCGCCGCCGAGGTGGCGGAAAAGGCGCCGCTCGTCGCCGCCTTGTGTTCGGAGCATGGCTTTCGCTACACTCCGCGACTGCACCTCGACCTCTTCGGCTCGGGTCGCGGGGTGTGAGAGTTCCAACACAGGTAAGCAACATGAGTTTTTTTAGAATCGCCAAGACCTTCGAGGTCGAATACGGCCACCGGTTGAGCAAGCATCCGGAGAAGTGTCGTTTCCCTCACGGCCACAGCCTCAAGATCGAGGTGGTGGCCCGTGGCCGGCTGCTCGACGACAACGACATGGTCTGTGATTACAAGGCGTTGAAGATGCTGGTCGTCGATCTGGTCGAACGGCTCGACCACGCAATGGCCCTCAACTCCGAGGACCCGCAGCTCGAAAGCCTCAACGCCATCGGGGAGAGGGTTCTCCTCTTTGACGCGCAGGACCCGACGACCGAGGTGCTCGTTCGGTGGCTCTATCAGGAGATTTCGAAGCGGATCGATGCGGATGGCACGGTTCGAACCCCATCGGGCGCGACCTACAAGATCCCCGAAGGGCTCCAACTCGAACGCGTTCGAGTGTGGGAGACGAGTACATCCTGGGCGGAGTACGTTGGGATTGAATAGCCCCGCGTCCGAGTCGGCGTCCGACTACTCCCCGGCGAATCCCCTCGTTCAGTCCGACAAAGTCTCGGCTTGGTTGGAGGCCATTCCACAACCCATCGCCCTCACCGGCGGCACGGGATTTGTCGGGTCCCATCTCGTGGACACCCTGTGCAGTGCGGGTATGCGACCCCGGGTTCTCGTTCGCGACGCCGGGAATCCACGTTGGATCTCCGGTGTCCATGCGGATTGGGTCGAAGGATCACTGGAGGATCCCGGCTCGCTTCGACGCCTGGTTGACGGTGCGGGTACGGTCGTTCATCTCGCCGGAGTCCTCCGTGCAGGGCGTGAGAGTGAATTTGACGAGGGCAACCGCCAGGGTACGGCGAACCTCGTGGCGGCCGTCAAAGAGGTTGCGCCGACAAGCCGTTTGGTTCATGTATCCTCCCTCGCCGCCGCCGGCCCGTGGCCGAAGCCCGAGGGTCGGGCGCCCGAGGACCCCCCCGCACCGATTTCAGCATATGGTCGATCGAAGCTTGGGGGCGAGACCGAGGTTGCTACCCTGGGCCAGTCAACCTGGTGGTGCATCCTCCGTCCACCGGCGGTCTACGGTCCACGCGATACCGACATTCTCGAGTTCTTCAAAATGGCGTCGAAGGGAATGGCCGCCATCCCGGCCGGCGAGCGTTGGTTGACAATGGTATACGTCGCGGATGTGGTTCGCGCTGTGCTGGCAGCAGCTGCGGTCGGCGCCCACGGAGAGATCTACCATCTGGGAGAACCCTCGCCGCAGCGGCTCGACGATATCTTTGACCAGCTGGCCGCCGGCGGCACGGGTCGCGTGCGGATTGTGCGTGTCCCTTCGGCAATCATCCGCGCGGCGGGTGCAGCAGGAAGCGCTTTGCAGCGGTTGGGTTGGCGGCGATTGCCCCTGACTCTGGACAAGACCACGGAATTGCTCGCCAGCCACTGGACCGCACAGACCGTCACCTCCCTTGATGCGTTGGGGCTTGGGGCCGGGACATTGTTCGCCCAGGGAGCCGATACCACCTGGAGGTGGTATCGATTCAAGGGTTGGGTGCGCTAAGCTGGCGATTGTGACGAGTGCATGAGAAAGGTTGCGGTGCCGCACCTACGGAGAAGAATGGACGTTTTTCAAAAGGCATACGATTTCAAGGAAGCCAAAGCGGTGCGGGAGATGGGACTCTATCTCTATTTCCGCATGATCGAGTCGGGTCAGGACCCAGTGGTCACCATGGACGGCCAGCGGGTCATCATGCTCGGGTCCAACAACTACCTGGGGCTCACCAATAACCCCGAGATCAAGGAAGCCGCAGAGAAGGCCCTGAGAAAATACGGCACCGGCACCGCCGGATCGAGGTTTCTCAACGGGACCCTCGACATCCACGTCGAACTCGAGGACAAGTTGGCGGCGTTCATGGAACGCGAAGCCGCGGTTTGTTTTTCCACAGGATTCATGGTCAATACCGGGGTCATTTCGGCGCTCATCGGCCGCAACGATGTGGTGATTCTCGACAGCCTCGATCATGCCTGTATTTTTGACGGCGCGCGGTTGTCGTATGGCCGGACCCTCAAGTATTCCCACAACGATATGGATGCCCTCGAGGAGCGGTTGCGCAGCGTCAGAGAAGACCATGCCGCCATGATCGTGGTCGACGGGGTTTTCTCCATGGAGGGCGATGTTGCCGATCTTCCCGGGATTGTTGAGCTCAAAAAGCGCTTCGGGACTCGGCTCATGGTCGACGACGCTCACGGAATCGGGGTGATGGGCGCCAACGGTCGGGGGACCGCCGAACACTTCGGACTCGACCACGAGGCCGATATTGTGATGGGCACGTTTTCGAAGTCCCTTGCGGGTGTCGGAGGGTTCGTCGCCGGCGATCACGATGTCATCGATTGGATCAAACACAAGGCGAGACCTGTGATGTTCTCCGCGGCCCCCCCGCCGGCCTCGGTTGCAGGAGTCATCAAAGCCCTCGAAGTGATGATTCGAGAACCCGAGCGGCGCCACCAGCTGTGGGAGAACACCGAGTACATGAAACGTGAGTTCATCAATCTCGGGTTCGACACCGGCCATTCCGCATCTCCGGTGATCCCGCTCCTGGTGGGGGAGGATGTGACCTCCTTTGTCATGACCAAGCGTCTCCAGGAGGAAGGGGTATTCGTCAACCCCGTGGTGTCACCGGGTGTGCCGGAGGGCCGGGCCATGATCCGTACTTCGTATATGGCGACCCACACCAGAGATCACCTTGACCGCGCACTCGAGGCGATTGCCAAGGTCAGCCGTGAGATGGGGGTCATTCCTTGAGGATCTCCCGGGTTTCCGGGCGCGGCGAACTCGCCGCGTTTATCGATCTGCCCTTTACCCTCTACAAGAACGATCCCAACTGGGTGCCGCCGCTCAAGGCCGATATCCGAAAGCTTCTCGACCAGAGTCAGCACCCGTTCTACGACAACGGTCGTGAGGCCGAGATCGAGCTCTTTCTGGCCCGCGATGGGCGAAAGGTGGTCGGGCGGATTGCGGCGATCGTCAACCACGCCCACAACCGAGCCCACGAAGAGAATGTGGCCTTCTTCGGGTTTTTCGAGACCGTCAATCGATCAGATGTGGCGAGTGCGCTGCTAGCCGAAGCCGAGGGCTGGGCGCGCGAACGCGGTGTCGACGCGGTGCGGGGACCGGCCAACCCATCGACCAACTACGAGTGCGGTCTTCTGGTAAAGGGATTCGATCAGCCACCGGTGCTGATGATGACCTACAACCCTCCGTGGTACGCCGATCTCATCGAGGGCGCCGGTTACGCCAAGGTCAAGGATCTCTACGCCTATATCTCGCCCGTCCACGACGACAGCCTCCAGAGACTCAAGAAGCTCGGCGCGAGGACCCAGCGCCGCAATCCGGGGCTCACCACCAGAAGTATCGATCTCAAACAGTTCGACAGTGAGGTGGCGCTCATCAAGGAGCTCTACAACGCGGCGTGGGAGAAGAACTGGGGATTTGTCCCGGTCAGTAGCGCCGAGTTCGACGCCCTCGCCGGAGAACTCAAGGATCTGGTCCATCCGGGTCTGGTTCGAATCGCATTCATCGACGACCTGGCGGTGGGGTTCATTCTGACCGTTCCCGATTGGAACCCGGTACTCAAAGACATTGGTGGGGCGCTCTGGCGGCATCCCATCAAGCTGATTCGACACCTGCTCTTCACAAAGGCAGATTCGCTGAAGGGGATCCGTCTGATCCTGCTCGGGGTCAGGGAAGGCTTCCGCAACCGCGGGATCGAAAGCCTTCTATTCGCAAACGGAATCGAGGTTTCTCTCGAGGCCGGATATGAGTGGTGTGAGTACTCGTGGATTCTCGAGGACAACGAACGGACCAAGGGCACCGTCCGCCTCATGGGCGGCGAACTCTACAAGATCTATCGGATGTACGAAAAACCGCTGGAGCGGCGAGGACAGTCAACAGTCGACTAGCCGCAGAGCGGTGAGCCCTTCGTGCTCGCGCCGCCGGTCGCCTTGAGGAACCGCCTGGTGAGGCTCTTGATCAATGCTCTCACGTCACGCTTTGTTTTGCCGTTGGGGATCGGGATCTGGGCTGCGGCGAGCGCGCCGTGCCCACCGCCAAAGCCGCGCCGGCCGCCGAGGTTGCGTGCGATACGACCGGCGTTGCCGTCCCGCTCGCTGGTTCGCAGGCTGAGGTGAATCCAACCATCGATGACGCTGATACACATGGTCCAGCAGACATCCTCGGCCCGGAGCAGGAGATCCGCCGCCTCAGCGACCATTTCAGGCGAGTCGAGTTCTCCGAGATCGGAGACGATGCGGTTGCCGTAGACCACCGCCTTGTCGAGCGCCTCCCGGAGCTTGGAAAAATAACTGTGCGGCAGCGGTGCGGAGAGGACCCGCCCGAGAACCCGGGCGTTGGCCAGGGGGTAGAGCCCGAGATAGGCATCGACATCGGACTTGGTGCTCTCCCGTCCGAGGTCCTGGGTATCTGAGCGGATACCGTAGATCATGGCCGTCGCGAGCCGGGTGGGAATCTCGATCCCCGCCTCGGTGAGGTACTCGTAGAGCATGGAGCACGTGGCGCCGTAGCGGCTGCGGACATCGGTAAACCGGGCCGATCGAGTTTCCCGTCTGATGGGGTGGTGATCGATGACAACGTCCAAACGGACCGAAGCGTCGAACTTGACATTGCCGGCCCCGGGCTGAGCATCGACCATCCCGATCCGGTCGAATCTTTCGAAATCGATGGTCTCGAGTTCGCGGGTATTGAGCCGGAGGTAGTCGAGAAGCGCCTTGTTCTCGGCGCGTCCGACGGCTCCGGTATGGGCCACCGAACAGGCGATTCCATGGATGTGCTTTGCGATCTCCCGCAGAGCGGCAGCCGCGGCGAGAGCATCGGGGTCGGGGTTGTTCTGAACCACGATGAGCATGGTCTTGGCGCCCTCGAGGACGGCGGAAAGCCGGGCCAGGCGGGTCGCCGGTGTAATTCGGCCCGCCATCAGGCGGCCGAGTCCATGGTTTCTCTCAGGTTGTGGCCGTTTGGTGATTGCACGATCGTTCCTCGGCCGTCAGTATAACTTGGCACGCCCGTTCTTCTCACAAGGTCGGTCACGAGGGCAACGGGCCGGCCAGAGATGTAGAATACCCGCACGGAGGCTCTGTGATACGTCGAGGATGGTTTCTGACCCTGTCAGCGGGAGCGGCCGTCGCGCTCGTGGGTGTTCTGATTCTGGGATCGGTTCGGTTCGGGATTGCGAGAAGCCGCCTCCCGGAACGGGGTTTCAGAATCGAGCAGCTGGCAGGCTGCCCGGCCGAGGTGGACATTCGCATCGATGGATACGGAATTCCGCATATTCGAACCGACGACGAAGAAGCCCTTTGGTTTGCTCAAGGGTATGTCCACGCGCGGGATCGGTTCTTCCAGATGGAGCTGGCGCGCAGGCTGGCGTCCGGTCGGCTTTCCGAACTGATGGGGGCCAGCGCCCTGACGAGCGACCGAAAAATGAGGACGTGGAGGCTCGGCGCCTCGGCACGCCGCCAGGCCGCATTGCTCGACGCCGAGTCGAGGGCGGTCCTCGAAGCGTACTCCGACGGTGTGAATTCGGGTCTGGAGAGATTCGGTCGGTGGATTTCGCCCGAGATCTGGCTCGTGGGAGTCGATCCGGAGCCATGGACGCCGGAGAACTCGCTCGCGGTGGCGCTGCTGCTCCAGCTCAATCTGAGTCGGTCCATGGGTGAAGAATTCGAGCGGGCGGACCAGCTGACGAGTCTCGGACGAGATCGCGCCCTCGAATTGTGGGGCTGGTCACCGAGTGAGGCCAGGGCGTGGATCCCCCCAGGCGACCTCAAGGTAGAACCCCGTAGTGAGGACGAGCCCATCCGTCCACCGTCGTCGGGAGTGGGTTCCAACAGCTGGGCCTTGGCGCCCGAGAAGACTTCTACCGGTCGCGCCCTCATCGCCACCGATCCGCATTTCGGTGTCCATCTTCCGGGGTCGTTTTCCATGATCCACCTGAGCGGACCCGGGATCCATGCGGCTGGGGCGTCGCTGCCAGGCACTCCCGGAGTGCTCATCGGCCACAACGAGCACGTAGCATGGAGCTTCACATCGGCAATGTTGGACGATCAGGACCTCTTTGTCCTGACCCTCGACGGGGAAGGTGAGAACGAACTCGTCGATGGGGTTTGGCGCCGGGTGAGGACGATCACCGAGGAGATCAGAATTCGCTGGGAGGAAGATCCGGTCGTCCTCAAGGTCAGAATGTCGGAACACGGTCCGCTGGTCCGCGACTCGGGCACTCAGGCTCTCGCGCTTTCGTGGACCGGCGGCTCGGGTGATGGAATCGTCCGTGCGATGCTCGACCTCAATCGAGCGGCTTCGGCCCAAGAGGCTGCCCTCGCCTGGGATGGCGTGATCGGCCCTTCGCTCAGCCTTGTAGCGGCCGATACCGAAGGCCACATCCTTCACCATGTTGTCGGTCTGGTCCCCGATCGCGGGCAGGGCGCCGGTCGCCTACCCGCCCCGGGGGCCGATTCAAGGTGGGGGTGGCGCGGATTCCTGCCCACCGGACACAACCCCCGGAGCCTTGATCCCGAAAGCGGCGTCCTGGCCACCGCAAACCACGATATATATGCCGAGGGTGATTTCCCCATGGGGGATCGGCTTCCCGGTGACTTTTTATCACCGTGGCGGGTTCGCAGGATTCGGCGGGCGCTCGAGGCGCGCGACGACTGGGACATCGGTTCAACCGTTACACTGCAGCGGGATCTGGTCTCGGAACGGGCCATCGCGATCCTCAAGTTGATCCGACCCGATCTCACCGAGCATGGCGGACCGAGTGCGGCGGCGCTCCTCGCCTGGGATGGCCGGATGGGCGAGAGCGAGTCGGCCCCGCACATCTTTTCCCGCTTTCTCCTGGAACTCAGGTCCGGGGTGGAATCCGATGAGTTCGGCCGGCCCTCCGGTCTCGAAACCGAGCACCTCATGCGCCTTCTTGCCGGTGGGATGAGCGATGAGTGGTGGGACAACGAAACCACCGAGACCATCGAAACCCGGGACGACGCGATGAGGCATGCCCTCGATATCGTCGATGGAATGCACATCGACAGCCCATGGGGTGATGTCCATCAGATTGTTTTCAGGCACCCTCTGACCGAGATTCCCGTCGCTGGTCGCCTCCTCGCGCGAGCGTGGGATCGTGGACCGTTTCGCGCGGGGGGTGACAGCGTCACCATCGAAGCAAACTACTGGGATCACAGCGATCCCTTTGACGTGACGGCCATGCCTGCGATCCGGCTTGTGACCGATGTCGGAAACTGGGATGAGGCGGTGGCGGTGATGCCCCTCGGTCAGTCGGGCCGGCCTTGGTCGTCACATTACGCCGACCAGATTCGACTCTGGCGCGAGGGAGACGTCTTCACGTTGCCGTTTGGCGAAGCAGCAGTGGAAGCCGCCACCGAGGCGACGCTGGTTCTGCGGCCGGAAGAGTAGAACGCTCAGAAAATTATGAATGATGAATGATGAATGATGAACGACCGAGTGAGACGATGAAATTCACTCTCGCCATTGTTGTTTGTGGGCCGCAGCTCGAGGTCGCTCTCGCCGGTCCATCTCACACTGCCGCTTCGTTGGTTCGCTTGGCGGGGATCTCTCCGAGATCGACCCTGGTTTTGGCGGCGGCTGATCTGCTCGTCGAGGACGCCGGTCTCGAGCCTTCCGCCATTGAGCGTGTGGTCATCAGCAGGGGACCCGGTTCCTTCACCGGGATCCGCGCGGGCGTCGCTACGGCCCAGGGTCTGGCGGCCGCCACTGGAGCCGAGATCATCGCCTTTGACTCTCTCCTGGTTCAGGCGGCGCGGTGTCGGCCGGCGGCCGCGGTGTGGACGGCTCAACCCGGTCGACGGGGTGAGGTCTATGCGCAGTCGTACAGCATCGACGAGAGGGCCGGCCGGAACCGCTCACCGAGATCGAGATCTGTCGCGATAGTCGGAGCTCGGCGATCGCGGACCATGGGTCGCCTCGGATTCCCTCGATCTCGGTGAGGCTCGAGCGGGTGACGCCGGCGAGAAGCGCCGCCGAAGCCCTCCTCGCTGCTCGCCGCTATGGGCGCCGAGCCGCAGGCGTTGGAACCGCTCTATGTCGAGGGCCCGCCGATCCACAAGGCGAAGAAACCGTGAGCGACGCCCCGCGCGTCAGTCTGCGTGCGATCCAGCCGGGCGACATCAGGGCGCTGGCGGCGGCCGAGATCGAGTGCTTCGATGACGCCTGGCCCGAATCCTACTTCGCCGTCGGAACTCTTCGCACCGGCACGTTTCCACCGGGTGCTGGTCGATCCGAGTGGACGACTCGTGGCCTATCTCTTCACCGCCTGGCAGTATCTCGATCTGCACATCCTCAAGGTCGCGGCGCTGCCGGCCTTTTCGGCGGTTCGGCCTCGGGACCAGGCTCATGCTCGTCGCCGAAGAGCACGCGAAGCAGATGGCAGGCGAGACCCTGACCCTCGAGGTTCGGTTGACCAACAGTGCCAGCCATCGGTCTCTACGAGTCACTCGGCTACGAGCACATGGGCATGCGGCCGGGTTACTACGCCGACGACAGCGACGCGCTCATCATGACCAAGTCAATTCGTCAGACGAATTGAAGTGGCGCGTCGGACGCGCCAGTCCGGACACGCGGGCAATTCGTCGGACGAATTGCGGCGGCGTTTGCTTTGCTCGCGCTCGAAGCCGCTTCGATCCGGTCCTGAGCGGGACAATCCCGGATTGGCGCGACGGGTGGAGCATCACGGCGAAGGCTTCGTTCGACCTGCCCGGCTTGGCGCGTCCGACGCGCCACCACGATTCGTCCGACGAACTCGTACGGTTTTTGAGTCCGCATGTCCTGAAAGTTGCTTCTTCCGGCTATCATGGTCCAACATGAGCTACAGACTCGTCGTCCAACTCGGTGATCGCGCCCTGAGGTTTCCGCTCGAGCCGGGCGAGTACGAGATCGGATCGAGCTCGGATGCGCGATCCGGATCTCCCACCCGACGGTTTCACGGCGCCACGCGCAATCGTCGTCGATGGCGAAGGCGTGGCCGTCCGACCGATCTCGGGTCGTCCAACGGAACCCGGGTCGGACGGCTCGAAGATCGGCGACGCGACCGCGGTGCGAACCCGGGCACCCGATCAGGTTCGGCAGCGTCGAAGCCGTGATCGAGGAGGTGGGGGAGGAGGATCTCGAGGCCGGGATCGCCCTGCCGGCAACCAAGCCGACCCGCAAAAGGCGGCCGTTCCGGACGGTGCGAAGATCCGCCCTCGACCATCGGGCCCACCGTCCTCGAGGCTTTCAGTCTCGGTCACCTGCCCGATTGGTGGAGCGGCATGGCCCGCGGCGAGTCCCGGGACGAGGTTGCCCGGGCGGTGGGCGCGGCGCTGCTTCGGAGTCTGCCGTGCCGGCAGGGTCGAGATTCTGCAACCGACAGCGGGGGATCCGGGGTGCTCTTCTCCGGTGAGCGGGAGTGCGCAGACCCGACCACCGAAGTGACGGTCTCGGCGGGCGACGGGATCGAGCTCAAGGTCGCCTTTGCCGGCGCGGCACTGGCGAATGCGTTTCAGCCGCTGCTTCGCGCCGCCGCGGCGATCGTGAGCGCTGCCGGGTCTCGTAGAACCGCCGACCGGGCCCGGCAAGCGAGCGACGCAGCGAACCTCCGCGGCCGCCCGATCCACCGACGCTGGTCAGCACCATGCGTGAGATCTACGAGCAGGCCGCGCGGATCGCGCCGAGCCGGGTCAGCGTCCTGATCTCCGGCGAATCGGGCACCGGAAAGGAGCTCCTTGCGCGGTATCTCCATGCAGCCTCCGATCGCGCGGAAAAGCCGCTGGTGACCCTCAACTGCGCGGCGCTTCCGCGCGATCTCCTCGAGAGCGAGCTCTTCGGGGTCGAGCGCGGTGTCGCCACCGGGGTCGATGCCCGCGCCGGGAAGTTCGAGTCCGCCCACGGCGGGACGCTCTTTCTCGACGAGATCGGCGACATGGCGCCCGAGACCCAGGCGCGGATCCTCAGCGTCCTCGCCGAGGGCGAGGTCTATCGCATCGGTGGACACACGGCCCAACCCGCCGATGTCCGGGTGATCTCGGCGACCAACCGCGACCTCACGGCCATGCTCGACGAGGGCGGTTTCCGCACCGATCTCTACCACCGGATCTCGGACTGGGTGGTGGAGCTGCCCCCGCTCCGCAAGCGTCGCGCCGACATCCCAAACCTCGCGGCGCATTTCCTCGGCCGGACATGCGCCGAACGTGGTGTCCGAGCCGCCGGGATTTCCCGTGCCGCTCTTGCCGCCCTGGGGGCGTATGACTGGCCAGGCAACGTCCGGCAACTCGAAAAGGAGATGGGTCGGGCCGCGCTCTTCATCGAGGATGGTGCGCTGCTCGAATCCTCGATGCTCCAGACGGCGATCACCGAGGGCGCGGTGGGCACAGAGGGCGAGGATGACCTCAAGACCGTCCTCGAGTGCGCCGAAAAGGAGCACATCGAGCACGTTCTCGACGAAAGCGGCGGTGATGTTCCGCGGCGGCCGAACGCGCTGGGGATCGGGGTCTCGACCCTCTACCGGCGGATGAAGGCCCTCAAGGTGCGGTAGCAATTCGTCGGACGAATTGCGGTGGCGCGTCGGACGCGCCAAGCCGGGCAGGCGGGCTATTCGTCGGACGAATCGTGGTGGCGGTCGTTTCGCTCCCACCAACCGGACGGTCGACTCGATCGATCTCGGGGCTGACAGGCGATGCGGACACGCGGGCTGGAGCTGTCGACGCGACGGATCGCCTCGAGGCCACGCGGACCCGGTGCCTGGGCGATTCGTCGGACGAATCGTGGTGGCGCGTCGGACGCGCCAAGCCCGACATGCGGGATGGAGTCGTCGAAGCGATGCACCACCTCGAGGCCACGCGGACCCGGTGCCTGGCTCTCTTTTCGTTCGACGAAAAGGTGCCTGGCACCGCTCCCATCTCGCTCCGGGAACGGACGGCGGATATTCTCTCATTCGAGAATACCTCTCTCGTTTCAGAGAAATCTTTGAAGTGATTCTTTTTGAATAAATTATCCTATATATTCTGCGCATTCGGGCGTGGACCTTCTCGATAGTGAGAAATTGACTTCGGCCCGTCCACACCTGTCAATTTCAAGATAAATCACTGAGAAATATAGGTTTGTGTTCCTTTTAGCGAGCGCTTTGTCGACGTTTCTGCGGTTGGCACGACCCTTGCGCATGGAGTGACCAGTCGAAGGAGGCATTCCATGATCAAGAGAGAGCAGATCGCACGACTCGGCATCCTGATTGCGACGGTAGCGGCGGTGGCGTTTGTCCAACCGGCATCGGCGGCGACGTGCAACGTCCCGTCGGCGCCGCACCCCACCATCCAGGCGGCCGTCGACGACATCGGGTGCGCACCCATCGTCATTGCCGCCGGGACTTACTCGGGTAGCGTGGTCATCGCACGGTCGGTCAACCTGACCGGAGCGGGGAGCGACCAGACCTTCGTCCAGGGCCAGGTCCAGGTCAACTCAGGGACGGTCCACCTCGCGGGACTCCACCTTACCGCCCCGAATGATGCCCTGTGGCGCACTCGGGGGCCGAGGTCTCGGGTTTCGACCTCGAGGTGGTCAACGATGAGATCACCGAAACCCCGCTCTTCGCCGACGGTTTCGAATCGGGGGGAACGGGAGCGTGGTCGGCGGTTTCGCCGTGACAATTCGTAAGACGGCAATTCGTCGGACGAATTGCGGTGGCGCGTCGGACGCGCCAAGCCGGACACGCGGGCCGAATCCGTCAAAGCAACGCACCGCCTCGAGGTCACACGGAACCGGTGCCTGGCTCCGCTCCCATCGCGCTCGGGGAACGCGAGGAACCGTTGAATCCTCCCATCGCCTTCCGGGATCGATTTGTAGCGCCGGCGTCCCGCCGGCGATGGGACCAACTCGCAACTGGTCACGAACATCGCCGGCGGGACGCCGGCGCTACAAGGCGCGCATCAGTAAATGAAGGAGAACGCCATGAAGAACGCAACTCGTTTCTTGGGAATCATCGCACTCGGGCTCATCATGATCGCAGCGGATTCTGCTTCGGCCACAGAAGGCGTCTCGCCCGGCGCCGGCGACCGGATGGCGCAGGTCAACAACGCGTGTCCCACATTCAGCTGGGGGATGGACAGCGGTGCCGTCGCTTATGACCTCGTCGCCTACCTCCTCCCCGAGGACGCCTCGCAGTCGGCGGAACTGACCGCCGACACCGAGGTGCTCTTCACCCGCGTGGCCGGCAGCGCCACGAGCTGGACCCCGTCGGCGGACCGATGCTTCGCGCCCGGTGGGCGCTACGTATGGTTCGTGCGGGCGGTGAGTGAGCTCGCAGGCGATCAGGTGATCGAGGCGAGCGAGTGGTCGGCGGGTCGCTACTTCACGGTGCCGGCGGCGCCGTCGGTTGACGAGGTCGCCCGCGCGCTCGAAGTGCTCCAACGCTATGTCGCCCAGGGAGGCGACGCGCAGGTCCTCGCCTCGACCGCTGCGCCCGCAAGCGGCGGCAATCCGAACGCACCCTTGAAGGGTGGCGACGTTGGTGGCCCGAAATCGGTCACCACCGCGTCGGCGGCGATCCGTGGCTCCAACCCGGAGTACGACGTCGAGGCTACGGCTTGGTCGGAGTCACCAACTCGGTGTACGGCGCCGGCGTCGGGGCAGCCAATACGGAGGGTGGGCCCGACCTGCTGCTCGACGGGTCGTACGACGGTGGAACGAACACCTCAGTCTACGAGTGGGGGATCGACCGATCCTCGTCAAGCGATGAGACCTTCTGGGTCCGCAATACGGGCGGAGGCGCCATAACCCTCGACGTGTTCGGCACGCTGCGGGGAACCCGCTCGACTGCCCCGACTGCGTCGGGCCGACGGATCTTGCCAGCGAATCGGTGACCGGCGACGCCATCGAGGATGGCGGCGTCGCCGAGGCGGACATCGCAGCCGATGCGGTCACGACCGCACACATCCTCGACGGCACGATCCAGGCCGGGGACCTGGCGGCCGACGCCATCAGCGGCGCCGCCATCACGGACGGAAGCATCACCACGGCCGATCTCGCGGACGGCGCGGTGACCGGGGCCAAGATCGGTGCCGGTGCGGTTCACACAATCAACATCGCCGACGAATCCGTGGGCAGCGCCCAGATTGAGTACGGCGGCGTGGGGACCGACAACATTGACTTCAGCGCGGTCACGAGCTCGAGGATCGCGGACGGGACCATCGTCAGCGCGGACCTCGCGGACGAGTCTGTGACGAGCGCCAAGATCGAGTTCGGCGCCATTCAAACGGTCCACTTCGACTCGGGAGCGGTGAACAGTGCGGCGATCCTCGATGGCACGATCCGGGCCGGGGATCTCGGGGACGGTGTCGTCACCGGCGCGAAGATCCTCAACGGCACCATCACTGCGGCCGATATGGCTCCCGAATCGGTGCGGAGCAACGCCATCGAGGACGGAGGCGTCTCCACGGCCGACATCGACGCCAGCGCCGTTGGAACCGCCAACTCGCCGACGGGCCGTCACCGCCGCCAAACTCGCCCCCGGCGCCATCGGGGCGGGAAGCCTCGCCGACGGTTCGGTGACCAGCGCGACCATCGCCAACTTCACCATCGCAGCAGTCGATCTCGCCGACGGTGCAGTGACGGGCAGCAAGCTTGGAGACGGTTCCGTGCAGAGCGCGAAGCTCGGCCCCGGAGCGGTTACCACCGACAAGCTTCACGACGCAGCGGTCAGCAACGACAAGCTGGCGATGAACTCGGTCACCGCATCGAGAATCCTCGACGGCAGCATCGTCGGCGCCGATCTCGCGGACGGCGCCGTCTCGGGCAGCAAGCTCGGCCTGAATTCGGTCACCGGGGCGCATATCGTCGACGAGTCGGTCGGCTCGGCGGACCTGGCGCCGACTCGGTCACGGTGTCGAAGATCGCAGAGGAGGCGGTCACCACGCTGCACATCGAAAACGGGACGATCACCGCTGATGATGTCGATCCGACGGGCGGGATCTTACGCGAGCAAGAGCAGTTTGTACATCGTCGAAGAGGTAGGGGCCATCGGGGGCAACGCAACAGCGGGTCTCAGCGCAGCGTGCGCCGATGAGAACGATCTTCCTATCGGGAATGGTTGCAGCACCGACAATGCAAGTAATGCCATTCAACTCAAAGTTAGTGGTGTTCTCGACTGGGATTCGAAACCGAACCTGCCGTGGCAGGCTGCGTGTGGTACAGCAACGAGTCTTCTCCGGTAACTGTCATAGCATCAATCATTTGCGTAAGTGTTCCCGGGCCATGATCCAGCAATTCGTCGAACCAGTTGCGGCGGCGCGTCCGACGCGCCAAAAGCCGGACACTCGGGCCGGTGTCTGGCACCGCTCCCATCGCCTTCCGGGATCGTTTTGTAGCGCCGGCGTCCCGCCGGGCGATGGAACCAACTCGCAAAGGTTCGACCATCGCCGACGAGACGTCGGCGCTACAAGGGCGCGCAACAGGAACCGAAGGAGAACGCCATGAAGAACGCATTCGTTTCTCGGGAATCGTCGCACTCGGGCTCGTTGTGTTCGCCGCGGCCTCTGTATCGGCGACCGAGGGCGTCTCGCCCGGAGCCGCCGACCGCTTCGCGGTGGTCGAGGGCGTTGCCCGACCTTCAGCTGGGGCGAGGAGGACGGCGCGGCCGCGTACGAGATCGTCGCCTACGTCCTCCCTGAGGACGCCGTGCAAACGGCGGAGCTGGCAGCCGACAACCGAAGTGCTCTTCACCCGCGTCGCGGGCAGCGCCACGAGCTGGACGCCGTCCGCGGACCGGTGCTTCGCGCCCGGCGGGCGTTACGTGTGGTTCGTGCGGGCGGTAAGCGAGTCGCCGGCGACGAGGTCGTCGCCGAGAGCGAGTGGTCTTCCGGTCGCTACTTCACGGTTCCGGCGGAGCCCTCGGTCGACGAGGTCCGCCGCGCACTCGAGGTGCTGCAGCGCTACGACGCCGAAGGGCGGCGGACGCGCAGGTGGTCGCTTCGGCTTCTGCGCCTTCATCCGGCGGACAGGGGCACCGCGCCGCTGAAGGGGTGGCGAAGGGTGGCCCGAAGTCGGTGCCGACAGCATCGGCGGCGATTCGGAGGGAGCATCCGGACACGTCGGGGGAGAAGTACGGCGTGGTCGAATCCACGTGTCGACGAGGGAGCCGGGCTGGCTGCGGCCAATCTCAACAGCGGGCCGGACCTCGTGCTCGACGGCTCGGCGGACTGGGAGCCCGACGCTCGGCTCTACGAGTGGGGTCTCGAGCGGGAGTCGGCGACGGATTGGCACTTTCAGTTCATCAATCCGGGCGTTGGCGCCCTGAACCTCGATGTCGACGGAACGGTGGCCGCGACCGGGCTCCACTGCCCGGACTGCGTGACCTCGGCCGAGATCGCGAACCTCTCGATCACCGGCGCCGACCTCGCCGGCGACTCGGTGACGGGTGCGAAGATCGCGGACGGGACCGTCGGACTCCGCCGATCTGGCGAACGGTGCGGTGACCAACCCCAAGATCGCCGCAGGAGCGGTGGGTGCGAACGCGATCCACCCCGGGGCGGTGGACAGCACCCACCTCGCCGAAGGGTGACCAACGCCAAAATCGCCGCCGAGCGGTGACCAACGCCAAGATCGCCCCGGGTGCCGTTGACACGTCGTCGCTCGAAGATGGAGCGGTGACCACGACCAAGATCGCCGCAGGAGCGGTGGGTGCGAACGTGATCCACCCCGGGGAGGTGGACAGCACCCACCTCGCCGCCGGGGCGGTGACCAACGCCAAGATCGCCGACGCAGCGGTGACCAACGCCAAGATCGCCCCGGGTGCCGTTGACACGTCGTCGCTCGAAGACGCAGCGGTGACCGGCACCAAGCTTGCCAGCGGGTCGGTGAGCGCGAGCTCGCTCCGGAACAACGCGGTGACCACCGACAAAATCGCCGACGAAGCGGTGACCAGCGCCAAGATTCTCGACGGTTCGATCATCGCGGCCGATCTCGCCGAAGAGTCGGTGGGGAGTTTCAATATCGAAGACGGCGGTGTTCGATCGATGGACATCGAGGCGGGAGCTGTCGGCACCGGCCAACTCGCCGACGCGGCGGTCACCGCGGCCAAGCTCGCCCCCGGCGCCATCGGGGCGGGGAGCCTCGCCGACGGTTCGGTGACCAGCGCGACCATCGCCAACGGCGCTGTTGCCGCCGTCGATCTCGCCGAAGAGTCGGTGGGGAACTTCAATATCGAAGACGGCAGTGTTCGATCGATGGACATTGAGGCGGGGGCTGTCGGCACCGGCCACTCGCCGATGGTGCGGTCACGCGGCGCAAGCTCGCCCCCGGCGCCATCGGGGCGGGAAGCCTCCGCCCACGGTTCGGTGACCAGCGCGGCCATCGCCAACGGCGCCTACCGGTGCCGCCGTCGATCTCGCCGCCGGCGCGGTGAACGGCACGAAGATCGCGGACGATGCGGTGGCGGCGAGACACCTCGCTCTCGGGCGCGGTGGACTCGGCGGCGACCCCGAACGGCAGCATCACCAGCGCTGACATCGGCGCGGGCCAGGTGGGCACCAACGCCGTCGCGACCTCCTCGATCATCACCCAGAAGCTTGCCACCGGCGCGGTGACGACGTCGAAGATCGCGGACGGCACCATTACCGCGGAGGATGTGGACCCGACCGGAGGCGGTATGCGTCGAAGCAATCGGTCTACGCACAATCGGTCACGTCCGATATTGAGCCGGGATTTTTGTGCAGATTCGCGCTAATTGTCTGGATACAAAGACCTCCCATTACAGGGATGGTGCGTCCCGGAACCGGGTTGGTCGATCTGGTCCGATCGATGGTCGCCCAAGACTGGACATCGTTGGCTTCTGAATCAGGGTGGGAGTGTGACGCTTGTCTCGAGGGCACAGCGCCTATCCCCCAGTCGATCACATCGACCATCGTGTGCATCTAGGTCCCATGACAATTTGTCGGACGAATTGCGGTGGCGCGTCGGACGTGCCAAACCGGACACGAACCAGGGCGGCCGCGCGGGACCGGTGCCCGGCACCGCTCCACCGCGCCTCGATCAACGCACGATGAACGACCGATCGAGTGTGGGAGGATAACCATGTCTACACTGCGACGAACTGACGCTTCTCTTGACCATCGTCCTCGGTCTGACAGCTCTGCCGGCATCGGCGCAGCTCGTCTTCCTCGAGGCGATCGATTCAGGGTTCTACTCGTCAGACGGCAACCACAGCCCGGGCCTCCACGAACTACGTCGTCGGGGACACGGCGTCGGCCGGCGTCGCCGAGAAACGCAACTTCTTCGTCTTCGACCTCTCCGGGGTGTCGGGAACCATCGCCCACGCAGCGCTGCAGATCTACAACCCGGGTGACCCTCCCGATTCCGGTAACGGCTACAACAGCCCGGACCCGAACGAGACCTACGCCGTCCGGGAGGTGACGACGGACATCGCAACCCTGACCACCGGCGGTATCGGGGTTGACCGCGGTATTTGACGACCTGGGTGACGGGACCGTGTTCGGCGCCGTCGATATCGACGCGAACACCAACGGCACCTCGGTGTTGATCTCCCTGAACCAGAACGGCGAGGCCGCGGTCAACGCGGCCATCGGCGGGCAGCTGGCCGTTGGGGGCTCGTTGACGACTCTCGAGGGAAATCCTATTCAGACGGTCTTCGCCTTCAGCAACGACAGCATGCGGCGGCGTCTGCTCCTCGACCTCGGGGGAACCGTCTTTTGGGACGATTTCGAAACCGGCGGCGCCGGTCGCTGGGAGAGGTCTCGCCGTGACAGTCAGCGGCAATTCGTCGGACGAATTGCGGTGGCGCGTCGGACGCGCCAATCCGCTCCGACATCACGCTGCAAGACACGCGCAAACACCTGGCCCCGCTCCCAGTCCGTACCGGGACGGGAAGGACCGTCGCATGGGACCGCTCCCTCAAGGATACAGCGATCGGAAAACGCAATCCAACAACAACGGATCAACCAAGGAGGTCGTTCATGAACACCACCAACCGCATCGCAACCGTATTGACCGTGATTCTCATCGCGGCCGCGGCGCAGGCCGCAGCCCAGGACGTCGCCCTCGAGGCCGTCGACTCCGGCAACTACGATTGGGAGGGCGACCACAGTGCCGAACACCTACTATCCCGCCGGCGACTACTCCCCCACGACCTACACCGAGGTTCGCAACTTCTTCGTCTTTGACCTGTCGGGGGTGACGGGTCCGGCGCTCGGCGCGACCTTGGAGCTTTACAACCCGTCGAATCCACCCGATCCGGGCGACGGCTACATTAGCCCCGATCCGTTCGAGACCTACGAGTTGATCGAGGTGGTGACCGAATCGCCACCCTGAGGGCCGGGGGATCCGGCCTGACCGGATCTTCGACGACCTGGGCGGCGGCACCGGCTTCGGCCAGGTGGATATGACCGTGGCCGACAACGGAACCGTGGTGTCGATTCCACTCAACGAAAGTGCGGAGGCGGCGATCAACGCCGCTGCGGGTGGTCTTTGGGCCGTGGGTGGCGCTGTGATGACCCTCGACGGCACACCGGTGCAGCACGTCTTTGGCTATGCTTACGGCATCATGACGCAGCGGCTGCTCCTGGATCTCGGAGGCGGCATTTTCTCGGACGGATCGAGACCGGCGACACGACCACGTGGTCGTCCGCCTCGCCGTGACCGACGGGTGGAGAATCCCATGATCGGTGCCTCGTTCTGCGTTGTTGACATTTGCTCCGCGCCGTCGAACTGGTAGCCGAAGCGGATCCGATGCGCTGTGCCAAGGAGGATCGCTCCCGGAAAAGACCGCCCGATTCTCCGGGCGGCCGTCCAGGCTGGCGCGTCGCATCTTCTGACCGGCGACGCCACTCATTTCGGGCGGTTCTTCGGAGAGCGGTTGGATGGCGTGTTCGTCCTTCCGCGGGGCGCTTTTTGCGTTCCCGTTAATTCATGCGCGGCAGGCATACCGTAGGCGATTCGTCGGACGATCGTGGTGGCGCGTCGGACGCGCCAAGCCGGACGTGCGGGCAGAAGCAGCTCCGGCAGGCGACCGCGATGCGGTCACTGGGGAGTGGCGCTGTCAATCGGCCGATAGAACCCGCGTGCTTCTTCTCTGATCCGAGAGTTCGGTCCCCGATTGTGAGAATCACGATAAGTCAAATACTATTAGCCGGTTACGGTTGCTTTTCGGCCGAATGGGTTCGGAATATATTTTCGAGAATTCCCAACGGCCGATTTGGATCCAGACTGCATCCTCTCAAATATTTGTAAATATGACTACTTAAGTCACGCTCGGCCCACACAGTTCAACGTTTTCGGGGTGGCACGGTCCTTGCGTTAGGGAGAGTGAGACGAAGGAGGCATACCATGAAGACGCACCGGTTTTTCGGCAAGGGTGATATTGGTCGGTTTCGTTCGGTGTTGATCTGGACTGGCCCGAACGCCGGAGCGATCGAGGGTGTTTCGCCCGGCGCGGCCGACCGCTTGGCGCAGGTCAACAACACGTGCCCGACGTTCAGTTGGGATGGGAAGGCGGCGCGGTCATGAACGAGCTCGTGGCTTACGAACTCCCCGAGGGAGACGAGGCCGGGTGTCGAGCTCACCGCCGACGCCGAGGTGCTCTTCACCCGGGTGGCCGGGGCGGCGGCGTCGTCGTGGACCCCGTCCGCCGACCAGTGCTTCGCGCCCGGGGGGACGCTTCGTGTGGTTCGTCCAGGGCGGTGAGCGAGCTCGCCGGCGACCAGGTGATCGAGGCGAGCGACTGGTCGGCGGGGCGGTACTTGACGGTACCCGCGGCGCCTTTCGGCCAAGGAGAATGCAGCGCGCGCTGGACGTGCTGCGGCGGGTGGAATGCAGCGAACGGAGGCGGATCGCTGATGCTGTCGTCTGCCGCTGCTACTGTCACTGCCGCTGCCCCTGTTCCTGCCGGTGTCGCTGACGCTGGGCGCTGTTTCGGGAACGGGATCGGGATCGAGCCCCCATCCGAAGTCGATCCCCGACGGCATCGGCGGCGATCCGCGGCGAGCACCCGGACACGACGGGTGAGAAGTACGGGGATCGTCGGTACCTCAGTCGTCGCTGGGACGGCGCTGGGGCCTGGCGGCGGCGAACACCGGCTGGCGGGCCGGACCTGGTGCTTGACGGGTCGGTGAACGGCGAGGTGGACACGCAGATCTACGAGTGGGGCCTCACTCGCGAGTCGGCGGACTCCGAGACCTTCTGCTTTCTTCAGCGACGGGTGGTGGTGCTGATGATGGTTGAGGTCCGAAGGAATCGTCGCCGCGGACCAACTCGAGCTGTCCGGACTCGGTGTGACCTCGGCCGAGATCGCCGACGGTGGAGCGGCTACCGCAGACCTCGCCGACGGCGCGGTGACGAGCATCAAAGATCGTCGACGGCTCAGGTGCGCGCCGCGGATCTTTCGGGCAGCTGGACGCAGTCACCAGCGTCAAGATCCTCGACGGCACGATCGCGGCGGCCGATCTCGCCGGACGGCTCGGTAACCGGGGCGAAGATCGGCGCTGGGGCGGTGGACTCGGGGCAGAGATCCGCGGCGGCGCGGTGGAGAACGCCCAGCTCGCCGACATGGGGGCGACCGGGGGCAAAGATCCAGGACGGGGCGGTCCGCAACGCCGATCTCTGCCAGTAACGCAGTGACTACCGACAAGATCGCCGACGGCGCCGTCGCGACGGTGGACCTGGCGGACGGGGCGGTGACGGTCGAGGTCCGCGGCCGGCGCAGTGACCGGGACGGAACTCGCGGACGGCTCGGTGACGAGCGCGAAGATTGCAAGCGGTGCAGTCGCCACCGCCGATCTCGCCAACGGCGCGGTGATAGGGACCAAGCTCGCGGACGACGCGGTGGCGGCAAGGCACCTCGAGACGGGCGCGGTGGACTCGGCAGCGATCCTCGACGGCAGCATCACCGCGGCGGATCTCGGCAACGGCTCGGTCAATACGTCCGAGCTCGTCGACGGAGCAGTGTCGGGATCGAAGATCTCGCTGTTGCAGATATCGGAGAACCACATCTTTCCAGGTGCGGTGACGAGCGACAAATCGCGACTCACGCGGTCGGCGC
>CAVWAW010000006.1:0-189199 GCA_963753035.1 uncultured Acidobacteriota bacterium
TAACTGGGTCGCGCCAATGGTGGCTATTTCAGGGTGTTCTCGAAAATCTCCATTAACATGTCATAGTTTTTCTCAGCCGTATAGTGCGAATCAAATTGAGATCGCGCTCCATGCCCGAGTTCAATACGTAGTGCCTTGTCGGCCCATAAACGCTTGGCCGTGGCCGCCAGATCTATGGGATCACCCGCCTCAAAAAGCAGCCCGGAATATCCGTGACGGATAATTTCCCCAACCCTCCGCGTCGCGATCCGATTACGGGGACCCCACAGGCAAACGCCTCCACAATAGTCAACGGAAATCCCTCATAACACTCCGAAGGGATCACAAGGAAACGGGCTCCCTTCATCAGGCCCATGATCTCATCTCGGGGGAGCCATCCTAGCGGCTTGATGTTGCTGCTGCCATCACGTTTGGCTGCCTCTTCAACCATCGCCATCAGGGGGCCATCGCCAGCCACCAGGAGCGGTATGGCAGGTAATTCTCCCAGGCCCTGCAGGAGCGTGGCAATTCCCTTCTCTTTTGACAGTCGGCCAACAAAAAGGGCGTAATCTGATTCACGGACTCGTGGCCCGGGATCCGGGCTGATGAAGTTGGGTTTGACGACGATCTTGTTTGCCGGTAGTCCACCGGCGATGTATTTTCGCCGCGAGAACTCGGTCAGCGCAATGTAGGTGTTCACCCGCTGTTTCCACGTTTTTGCCATGCCGTGAAACGCAAGCATTGCTGCAACGACAGCGGTTCCACCGAGAGAACCTCTGTAGCACCTATGCCGAACGCCTGGCCAAGCAATCCCTTTCGATACGCAGAGTTCGCAGGTCTTCCCGTTCCGAGGGAGTTCTGCTCCGGGACAGATGAGGCGGTAGTTCGGTAGGGTTTGAATGACAGGGATCGCCAGCTGATGCGCAAGCGAAATACGCCGCAGGTGAAATGAGTGGGAAAGTGTTATAAAAGTGAGCGATTTCGGGTTGGTTTTTTGCGAGGATTTCTCGGATCGATGAGGCGCTGTCGGTCGCCCAAATTGTGCGACGTGATAGATCCAGGAGGTTCCATGTGAATAAGAGCCAATCTCGTCGTTGTGGCGCTCGTAGACGAAGACCTCGTGGCCTGCTTGTTCGAGCAAGGTTCGCTCGGTTTCGAAGACGACGTCCTCACCACCCCTCTGCTGGTATCTGTTGTGAGCGAGAAGGATTCGCATACAGAATATTGTAGCCGAAAAGACCAAGATTCGACTGTACGGAGCCGACGCAAGGCCCGGGCGTTAGAACAATCGAACCCCCGCCTTTGGTGGGGGCCCAGTAAAGTTTTACAGTTCCGGTGAGTCTTTGCGCGAGACTCCCCCTCGTGAGCCGTTCGGGGCAGCAGGCAGCAAGGGGGAGCCCAATGAATGACATCAAGAGCCTATGCCGCTCGGTCTGGGACTGCAAAACCCACGTTGTTTTCATTCCGAAGTGCAGACGGAGGGTGATTTACGGGAAGGTGCGGAGTACTCTGGCGAAGTGTTTCGGGATCTGGCACGGCAGCGGAACTGCACGATTGAGGAAGGGCATCTGATGTCCGATCACGTGCACATGTTGATTTCGATCCTACCAAGTATTCGGTCGCACAAACCATCGGGTTCATCAAAGGCAAGAGCACGATTCACATTGCGAGGCGCCTTCGGAACAAGCGGAATGTCCGAGGGGAGCATTTCTGGGCACGAGGATACTTCGTGTCGACCCTGGGTCGGACGGGAGTCGTTCGCGATTACATCAGAAGACAGAAAGAAGAAGACCATCGAATCGATCAACTTGGCCTCGAGTTGAGTAGGAACTGGCCGCCTTTAGGCGGCCCCTGAACAGCCGCTTTGAGCGGCTCACACTGAATGCCCCCACCTTTGGTGGGGGGGTTCATACAAAAGCGATGACGAGCGAAACCGCCTTCGGCTACTAAGGCTTGTGCCTGGTGGTCGGGGAAGATCCGCATGGCTGCTATCGGCCGCATTCCTGGCCGGGCGGCGGAAGTTTGGTGTACAACAGGGAAACTGTGGTGGGCTATCGGGTGACCCCCGGCGACCTAATCGTTGCGCCGCGTGCTAAAGCATTGCTGCAAAGGCGTTGTGGGGGCTATACTGTGTAAGAAACATGGATGGTTGGATGCCCTGGAAAGCACCGGGTTTGGCACGGTGGCCTTTACGGCCATGGGTCGCAAAACGCCGTCTCAGGAGGCTCTGGTTCAGCACTCGCCCAATTCGTCCGTCTTTCTGGCGTGGTACAGGGAGGTGGCCTTTTTCTAGGAACTGCTGTTGCCGAACTAGGCGACCCATTGCGAATGTGACCAATCCCACGACCGCATTTAGGACTGAAGTAGTCTGGGTCGCGCCTTAGGCGTGAAACCGGCAAGTTTCGGGATAAGCATGATCTTCAGGGAACAGGGATGGAACGACTGGCGCGGCAATCTGTGGCGTTTCTAGCGCATTACTCGGGCCTGAACTCGGTGGGTAACCGCTGCCGTCGAATGATGCTCGGCCCAAAGTTGATCGTGTTGGCCTATCATAGAGTGAGTGATTTATCGGGTGACGAGAGTCCGTAGCACCGTGACGCACACCCAACTGGACAGGCAACTCGATATTGTGAGTCGCCGCTTCCGCATCATAGGCTTCTCGGAGGCGTTGGACATGGCGGCCGGCAGAAAGGAGCACGTCGATGCAGCGGTGATCACGTTTGACGACGGTTATCGCGACAATTTCGAGAACGCAGCTCCGATTCTTGAGAAACGTCAAATGACCGCTTGCTTCTTCCTGACGACGAACCTAGTCGAAGGTGTTTCTTCCGAGGGTAGCGATGGTTCCGGTCTTCTGGGGTTCCCGGGAATGACGTGGAAGCAGGCAAAGGATCTTCACAACAGAGGCTTTGAGCTTGGCGCGCATACACGCAGCCATCCAATCTTGCCCAGCATTCCGCTTGAGGAAGCAAGTCGCGAAATCTTGGAGTCGAAGGAACGAATGCAGGACGCCCTGAATGTGCCCGTGCGATACTTCGCTTATCCAGGCGGCAAGAAGTATCTTCACTACAACGACGCGATTAAGGGGATCGTGGCGGGTGAGTTCGACGTCTGCTGCACGTCGGACCGGGGCAGAAACAGTTTGCGGAATATGGAACTCACTTGAGATCCGCCGGATATGTGTGCAGCGCTGGTGGTCGTCGTTTTATTTCGCCCGCGAGTTGGACGGCACGTTTGATTTTGTCGGAAGCCGCACATTCTCATCTCTATAGGGGTAGGGTACACATACGGTGCCGATGACAACGCAAGATTCTGCGGACGTCCCGATCGCAGAGCCAGAATGGGCCGCGGCGAGTTCTGATGGTTGCATATGCATGCGGTCCAGATCGGGGCTCTGAGCCGGGAGTGGGCTGGCACCGGGCCATGGAAATGGCCAAACACTTCGAGTTGTGGGTCATCACGGAGGAGCACGAATTCAGAGATGATATCGAGCGCTACCTGCGTGAGAACGGGCCGATCGAGAACCTGCATTTTCGCTTTGTTCCGAGAACTTCGCCTCCGACGAAGTCTGGCGAAGTGAGCCGATTCCGGCTCCTGTATTACTCCTGCCTACGCCTTGTGGCACAGGAGAGCGTACCGGTTTGCCCTTGAACTCAGCGGCGAGATTCAGTTCGATCTCGTTCACCAGTCCACGATGTGCGGCTTCAGAGAGCCGGGCCGGCTCTGGAAGCTCGACGCTCCCTTCATCTGGGGTCCGGTGGGGGGTACGCAAAACTACCCCTGGCGCTTCCTACCCCAGGCGGGTTTTACCGGAGCGCTGAAGGAAGGAGCGCGCAACATCGTCAACTAGCCTCCAACTGCGTTTCACGCGCAAGGTGCGAAAAGCGTCAAGACGAGCGGCGCGCCCTGCTGACGGCGAGCCCGGCCGGACAGCGAGATTTCAAACGCGTTCTCGGGGTGGAGTCCATCTGTATGCTCGATGTCGGTGTTGAAAGCGTAATCGGTGAACCCCGAACGTACCGCGGGCGACAGACGAGCCGCTGCGACTACTTTGGAGCGGATTCTCGGGCACCGTAAGGCCCTACAACTCCTTCTGAAGGCGTTGGCTGAAGTGCCGGAAAGCGTTGAGTATGAACTGAGAATCCTGGGCAATGGCCCCCGGCAGGGAGCTTGGCAGAGGCTGGCAAGGCGTCTCGGTGTGGAAGGTCACTGCACGTGGCTAGGTTGGCTGCCTCACGATGAGGCGATGAAGCAGAACGCATGGGCCGATGTCTTTGTCTTTACCAGTCTCCGAGACACATGCGGCACGGTGGTGCTCGAAGCGCTCAGCCAGGCCTGCCAGTTATCTGTTTGGACCACCAGGGGGTTGGCTCCGTCGTCACCGAAAGGTGTGGGATCAAGGTCCCGGTCACGACTCCTCGCAAGGTGGTGGGGGTTTGCGGGACGCAATCGTCGACGCAGGAAGGGACGACTAGGAGACTTGGAAGTTTCTGTCCCGCGGGGCAGTCGAAAGAGCACGTGAGTACCGATGGCGAGCGTCCATGGCGAACGCTTAGCGGAGATATACCGTAATGTCCTTATGAAAGGGGACTCGG
This sequence comes from uncultured Acidobacteriota bacterium, assembly GCA_963753035.1. Lineage (GTDB taxonomy): Bacteria > Acidobacteriota > Thermoanaerobaculia > Thermoanaerobaculales > Sulfomarinibacteraceae > JAHECW01. Next base: position 4,575 of record CAVWAW010000006.1, read on the forward strand.
AAGCCGAAGGAAATCGCGATGTCGAGTTTGAGGAGTGCAATAACTCGGTTTTCAATTTCCCAACTCAATTAATTCTTGTCACGAACATCCTGCATCTGGACGTGTATCCAGTTCGCGAGTTAGCCGGCTTTGTGTTTTTTGTTCGTGCATGCACCCTAACTTGCGATTGCCACATGCTGGGTTAGAATCGTTGGTGGTTTTACCTCTCGCATTGTGCAACTTCCAATATTGCCAGAAACAGAAGGTCCGTTACATACATTCAGGTCGCGGATGTGGCGGAGTCCTGATGAGCGCTCAGATAATGGGTGAATGCTACTTTGTCGGCTGAGCGAGACCTGGGACGGCGATTGAGGTCTTTTGCAGCCCGTTGAAAGCGAGTATTGAAATCGAGCAACACGACCGGAGTTACCCGTCGAACGAACGTTTCCGACGACAGGCAAGATGATCACACGGCCGGCCGACTACCAACAGGGATTTGCCCGTCGTAAGTGTTGTGATGCCGGCCTACAATGCGGAGCGGTGGATTCCAAAGCGATCGATAGCGTACTGGCCCAGACCTTAGACATTGGGAGTTGATCGTGGTCGACGACGGATCCGTGGATCGCACGGAGACCATCGTCGGCGGTATGACGATCCCCGAATCAGGTTCTTCAGCAGGCGAAACCGTGGACCGTATCACTCGAGGAACTCCGGGCTGCGCAGCGCTCGCGGCAAATACATTGCGCTCCTCGACGCTGATGATTGGTATGAACCCGAGCATCTTCTGTTGACCACTGAGTTCCTCGATCGACACCCAGAATGCTCTCTCGTGGGCACCAATTTCTTTTTCATCAACTACAAAGGACCAGAAGACTCTCGGTTGCAAGCCACGGAGAGATCCGAGGCGAGACGGGTGACGGAGTCATTCCAGACTACTTCCGGGCCGCCATGCGCAACAGGTGCTTTCCGATCACGAATTGCGCGGTCTTCCGGCACCAAGCGTCGAAGACTTGGGGGGTTCGATGATTCTCTGCGGCTCGGAGGCGACCATGAGTTCTGGGTTCGCTGGGCGATGCGCAGTCAATTCGGTTACATCGATACGCCAACGTGCTACTACCTGGTTGATACCCTGGAAGCGCCCGTAAGGACCTGGGCTTGAGTATCAGGATGCGCGTCAAGCTCTGGGAGAAGCTCTCGGCCATCGAACCGATTGATAGTCCGTGTCGGAAGACCTATTCGAGAAATGTAAGAGCTACTATCTCTTCCGGCTCACGGCGCTGTCGATTGCCGCAGGCTATTTCGACGAGGCGAAAAGGTCACCGAGATTTTGGCGAGTTCTCCCCAACTCACGTGCACTGGTGGATGGGGAGAGCGCTCTCGGGCCTCCCCCATTTCTGTCACCGATTCATTCACGCGATCTTAGGCGGCACCGATTTGGTGCAAAACCGGCAAGGAGGGCCCCCTCCGACGGATGCAGACACGAAATGATCAAAGCGATTTCGGCCTTCCAATCACCTGCGTACCTGATGAGGCGACCAGCAGTGGGTTTCTTTACGTAACTTCGATCCCATTCACGGCCGCTGTGGCAGGCGTATACAGGTCACTCTTTATCCGGTCTTCCACAGCTCGAGGTCCGAGATTTGCCTTTTCTGGGAGCCAAACTTCTGATTTTGAAAGCAGTAATCTGATAACATCTGATTAGTCGAAAGTTGCCAAGTAGGTGCCTTGTAAGGAATTGGCTTTTCTCGGACGGGATTTCGTCAGAACGATAAGTAAAGACGCTTGCCCATCCCAGTGGCGTTTGTCGGAATCTAGCTTGTACAGTATCGCGAAAGCACCGCGGAGAACGAGGACCGGACGAACAGCGCCGCTGTATCGCGGAATTTCAGTAGAAGGTAGGGGCTCAGATGTCGGTAGCCGTGATTACGGGATCAGCTGGTTTGATTGGTTCGGAGGCTGCGGTTTTCTTTTCGAAGCTCGGACTCGAAGTCGTTGGAATCGACAATGATATGAGGCGAGTGTTCTTTGGAGACGAAGCCTCGACGAAATGGAACCGGAATCGGCTGGAGCAGGAAATCGGGCGGCGGTACCAGCATTTTGACCTGGATATTCGAGACGAAGAGGGATCGAAAAGGTCTTTGACCAGTATTCGAAAGACATTGCCGTGGTCATTCACACGGCAGCCCAACCGTCGCACGATTGGGCTGCGAATGATCCGATGACCGATTTCTCAATCAATGCCACCGGGACCCTGAACCTGCTGGAGGCCACCCGAAAGCACTGCCCGGATGCGCCATTCATCTTCACCTCGACAAACAAAGTCTACGGTGACACGCCGAATCGCCTTCCTCTTGCGCGAATTGGAGACGCGCTGGGAGATCGAGCCAGAGCACACGTACGCGGGTGGTATCCGGGAAGACATGAGCATCGACCATTGCCTTCATAGCCTGTTCGGTGTATCGAAGGCCGCTGCCGACCTCATGGTGCAGGAGTATGGGCGCTATTTCGGGCTCAAGACCGCGTGTTTTCGAGGTGGCTGCCTCACCGGTCCTCACCATAGCGGTGACTCAGCTGCACGGTTTCCTTGCATATCTGATGAAGTGCACAGTGACCGGTACGCCGCTACACCGTTTTTGGTTACAAGGGTAAGCAGGTTCGAGACAACATCCACAGCGCAGATCTCGTCAGCGCATTTCACCAGTTCTTCCTCGCACCGAGGAGTCGGGGAGGTCTACAACATCGGTGGCGGTCGTCACAGCAACGCGTCGATGCTCGAGGCCATCCAAGAATGCCAGGAGCTTTCGGGCAGGGAGCTGGACTGGCAGTACAGCGACGTCAACCGAATCGGCGATCACATGTGGTGGATCAGCGACAACGGTAAATTTGCGGGTCACTACCCGGAGTGGCAGTCAGCAGTACGATCTTGAGTCGATTCTGCGCGAGATTCTCGAAGAGAACCTCGGCCGGTGGACCAGGGGCAAGCCGCAGTGATCGATCACGGCAAGAAAAACCTTCTCGGTGTCGCGGTCGATGCAGTCGATTATGAGGCCGCGGTATCTCGAATCATCCGATCCGCTAAGGCGAGCGAAAAATGCACAACTGCTGCGCTCGCCGTTCACGGTGTGATGACCGGAGTCCAGGACCCGGAGCACCGATATCGGCTTGAATAACCTCGATCTGGTGGTTCCGGATGGTCAGCCGGTGCGCTGGGCGCTCAACCTGCTGCACCGAACGAAACTCCCGGACCGGGTCTATGGACCCACACTGTCGCTCAAGGTATGTGAAGCTGCGGCAGCGGATGGGCTGCCGGTGTATTTTTACGGAAGCCGCTGCTCGGTGGTTGAACGGTTGGTTGAAAATCTCATCAAAACGATTTGATGGCTGCGAGGTTGCCGGATTTCAGCCGTCGAGGTTCCGAACAGTCTCCCCCGATGAACGCGACCAGATCGTTCGCGAAATTCGAGAATCCGGCGCAAAGATCACATTTGTCGGTCTCGGATGTCCGCGTCAGGAAGTATGGGCATATGAGTTTGGAGATCGACTCGCCATGCCAACCGTTGCGGTCGGAGCAGCATTTGATTTTCATGCCGGATATCTCAGACAAGCCCCAGAATTCCTGCAGCGGGCGGGCTCGAGTGGGCGTTCCGGTTGGCTATGGAGCCGCGGAGATTGTGGCGGCGTTATCTCATCCTCAATCCGCTGTATATGATGCTCGTCGTGCTTCAGCTGACCAAGTTTCGCCATTTCGACCTCGACGACGTCCGTGTTCCAACTTTCGAAAACCTCTTCGGTTAGAGTCCTGGGGCTATCAGCGGAGGAACACTCGAACGGCGCTAATATGCCGTTTGCCCGGCGTCAATTACGCTTGTGCAGTGACGGCAATTAGAAATGTGCAGGGTGAGAGGTGTTGACTCTTCGTTGAGGGAGGGCGGCTGTGGGGAATTCGAAGCCGCCGCGGGCTCGGTGGGTGGACGATCTATGCGAGTAGTTGGCGCGGGAGGTGGTGGAGCTCTAGTGCAAACCGCGAATCCCACGTCTTCAGGCCGTAGTCAGAGTTCAACGGCTATGCCAGTTGAACGAAAACGCGGCTCATTGCTAGTCCTACGAGACATTGTCCCCACGATGACGATCGTGGGAGGATGCAATGAGCCGATTTCGGAAGCTATCACACACGATTTTGCGTTGTAGGTACCACTTCGTATGGGTGCTGCGGACACTTGGTGTTCGGGGCTGAGAGGGAGCCCATGTTGATGAAGTGTTCGCTATTGAGCGGTCACAAGACGGGTTTCGGCGCCTCCTTTTAGGTTCAATCTTAGTACAGGTTCGTCGTCGTCGAGGCTGCGGTAGCTGTGGAAAACGTCCGACGTTTTCCAAGTGGCTGTGGACGGAGCGAAGCGAGGCCGTATCCGATGAACTGTGTAAGGGCGGGGTCAGTGCCGTTGGTCATGGTGTGCTGACGCCGGCAGTCAGGAGCCGGCATTCAGTCGATCCTCGTACAACACGGCGAACTGATTGAGCGCCTCCTTCCACGTCCTTGCTGGCATGATCCACTTCTTCTCGATATTCCGCAAGGCCAGGTAGATGAGCTTGGTGGCGGCCTCGTCGTTGGGAAAGTGCCCGCGGTTCTTGATGACTTTCCGGATGCTCGAGTGCAGACTCTCGATGGCATTGGTGGTGTAGATCACCCGGCGGATGTCTGGCGGAAAGACAAAGAACGGGATGACGTGCTCCCAATTTCGGCGCCAGCTCCTGCTGATCGCCGGGTAGCGGTCATCCCAGTTTGACTCGAATTCCGATAGGCCCTCTTCGGCCGCTTTGGCCGTGGGCGCTTGATAGATCGCCTTGAGCGCCTTGGCCACCTGTTTCCTTTCTTTGTAGCCTACGAAACTCAGGCTGTGGCGCAATAGGTGCACGATGCAGGTTTGCACTGTTGTCTTCGGGAAGGCGGTGTTGATCGTCTCCGGGAATCCTTTGAGCCCATCTACGACGGCGATCAGAATGTCGTCGACTCCGCGATTCTTGAGCTCATTCATGACCAGAAGCCAGAATTTTGCCCCTTCGTTCTGCTCGATCCAGAGACCCAGTACTTCCTTGGTGCCATCGGTGCGAACGCCCAAGGCGAGGTATACCGCCTTGTTTCGTACGACACCCTCATCGCGGATTTTGACCCGGAGGGCGTCGAAGAATACGACCATGTACAGCGGATCGAGTGGTCTTGACTGCCACTCTCTGACTTCGTCGATGACCTCTGCGGTCACTCGAGAAATCAAGTCCGGCGAGACCCCAATCCCGTAAAGCTCTTCAAGGTGCCCCTTGATCTCTCGGACCGTCATCCCTCGCGCGTACATCGAGATGACCTTCTCGTCGAAGCCTGGCAAGCGCGTCTGTCGCTTCCGGATCAACTGTGGCTCAAAGCTACCCTCGCGATCGCGGGGTACCTCGATCTCGACCTGGCTGCTGTCGGTAATGACTCGCTTCTTGCCGAAGCCGTTTCGCGAGTTTCCGCTTCCGTCACCCGATGGATCTCCTGCCTCGTAGCCCAGGTGCTCCGTCAGCTCGGCGCCTAGCGCCCGCTCCATTACTGCCTTCTTCAGCTGATCGAGATATCCCGTCTCTGCCGAGAAGATCCTCCGGCTTTTCGTAGTCCTTGAGGATTTGGTCCAGCAGCTCAGCCGGAATCGCAGGCTCTTTCTTCTTCCTCGCCATTTCGCTTGACTCCATCATCGTGGTCTCCCTTGAGTCAAGCACATCCCCCGCTTACACAGTTAACCTGACAGGCTGCATTTGTAGTACACATCCGGAATACTGCTAGTCGAGCCACCACATCACCAGTGGTCATGCGGAGGAGTTCGGGCTCACGCATCACAATCTGGTAGCGAATCAACATCCCGCAGGAAAATCAGACCGGGCTCGAATTCATAAAGTTTGAAACGCTTATCGAAGGTGGGATCGTTGTTGAGCAGCCGAATTGTATCCTCCGCAAAATTCGCTCCTCCGGCGGCGAAGCATTGTGTGAATGCCACGTGCCGAATGTTGACCTCGGTTACCTTTGGTATGCCTTGGTGGTCTTCCTTCAGGTCGACCGTGAAGAAACCTTGTTTCTTCCCCAACCGGTTCTTCAAAAAGCACGTCCATCGCATTCTTCGCGGTGGTGAATACTTCCGGGTCGTTTAGCAATCTCCCAAACGAAGTGTTCCCTGTAATGCCGGAGGGGGACACCTTGGCCATGATGTAGCTCGACGCGTTCGCCAACCGCACTTCTTACGAGTTCCCCCTTGAAGTAGAGCAGTTTACACGCCAGGTTTCGGCCCGGCAGAAACTCGGACGCCAGGAATTTCCTAACCTCTGGATTGAGCAGAGTCCAGTTCTCTAGTTCTTCAGCTGACTTAACGAGAAAGGAACCCAGGCCACTTGACCCCTCGGCGCTTCTCACCCAGAAGGGGTACGGGATCTCGAAATTTGCGGCATAGTCCAACTCATCTCTGAGGAAGGCGAAGGACCTAGGCACAAGCCCACTTGGCAACAGAAGCTCCGTCATCACCGCCTTGTCCACCAACTGAGAAGCAAGCTTGAAATCTGGTATTAGAGCTTTGCAGGGCAACGACGCATTAACCGATCTTCTCGACCACTCGAGAGCCTCGATTTCTGGCAGCACCACTGCGATGCCGATGTCTTCTTCCTGGACGACGGCTTCAATCGCAGACCAATATGCTGGGTCGGTCGCGCCTGGGATGAGGTAGGACTTGTTAAATAGATGGTCCTGATACAACCCCACCGCGTACCTGTCGCAGTCTGTCGCGATGAATCTGTACCTCGAGAACCGGCTGTGGTTCCTCAGTGCAATAGCAAAACTCCTTGGTGTAGGCCCCCCAACACCGCTGACAAGAATCGTCTTCACGCTGTTCCCCTTGTGTATTCTTCTGCCCGGACAGAACGGTGTGCCACCCCGCGTTTGCCTCCCCACTATTGGTTAGTTGCGGCGCGTAGTTGAGCCTTTGATATTGGCCATTAACCAGATCGGTCCACGGCCGCTACTGCAATTCATCTCAAATGGACCCTCAGGTGGGGCGCCATGCAGGCAAGGAATCTTTTCGAACCAGCCTACTCGCTATATGCATTCACAACTATCTTTCTCTTCCCAGACGACAATACGGGGATATCATTCACATATTCGACCCTGATGTCGGCATCACTTCCAAGATACCTCCTCAGGTTTTCGACAATGGTCATTTCGTTTCCTCGATCGGATCGCTGAACGATTAGCTTCAGCGAATAGTGCTTCCGTCCCACCGTGTTACCTGGAACTGAAGCAGATCAGAAGTGCTTCTTACTGCGTAATCTACCGTATGGGGGGAGATAAGATGCCCGGAAGTACTCGAGATATAGTCTAGCCGCCTGCCTTCGATGTTGAGGAAAACAGGAACACGTTTCCCATCCAACTCCACCTCACCGGGTGTGCCCACATCCCCCGTATCGTACCTAATGATTGGAAGGGCATAGTTGAAAAGGTCAGTCACCACTATCCTTCCAGGCTCCCCTTCCTTCACGGGGGCGTCCGAATCCATCCCGAGAAACTCGATGTGATAACTGGCCGAATTAATAGATACGCATCGGAATTCATGCACCACTGGTGAGCTAGGAACCCGTTCTCCGCGTTTGAATACCTGGCCAGTACTGGGCAACCAAAGGCATCCGAAAGGAACCGCCTGGTGACACTGTTCAATGGGTCGGACATGACAAAGAGCGCCTTTGGTCCTGTTTCGACATCCAGGCCGTGAGAATGAATGTAACTGGCCAGCACCTCGTAAGTCGAACCATATGCCAGCACTACCGATCCTCTCCTCATATCGTTCAATTTTCCAAAGACACGTTTCATGGATTGATCCGACAGGTTTGAGATATCCACCGGATGTGTATTGGTGACTAGGTTGGAAATCGCGCTTTTCCGGTTCATTTCGTTCCAAATCCTCAATATAGTAGAATGGATCTCCGACCTCGTACCGACCATATTTGGAAAAATAGAGATTGTCGGCGAAATTCCTCGATACTTTTCTGTCGCACTGGCAAACAGAAAACGGTGTACCAGTGGAACCACTTGTACTTACGCGCTTCAGCTTTCCAACTGAATATCGGTCGCTGACCAAAGCCGCGTAGTTTTCCCGAATAACGTTTTTATCGATGACCGGGAAATCCTGAATCCTGTCGAAACCGGTCAAATGCTTGTAATACTGAGACGTTGCAGTAGCATGAACTAGCAATCTATGGAGATCTATTTCCCTCTGCTCAGATGAACCCTGTGAATAAGGATCCGGAATGACCATCTCCAGTTGGCGGAGCGATTCCCTGACCCTGCCGGATTTGATTTGGTCTAATGCCCAGAAAAGCCTGTTCCTGAACATCACCTAGTCCGTGTCCATTCTCTCACTCTGGTAAGCGCCATGGGGATCTAACGCCTGCTCTGGCGCAGCCGGCGATCCCCAAGATCTCAATTGCCCCCATTGAAGGGCGGCATGGTAACTTCAGCCGAAGCGTTGACACCGTCCGCCTTGACAACCTTAAGAAACGTCTTCAAGAGGATTTTCGTATCGAGCAGAAAGCCGATGTTGTCGACATAATAGACATCCATCTCGAATTTCTTCTTCCAACTAATGGCGTTTCTCCATTGACCTGCGCCCAGCCCGTCACCCCAGGGCGCACCAGGTGGCGCCGCCGTTGTTCCGGGAATAGAGATCAATGTACTTGAACAACAGCGGGCGGGGGCCAATCAGACTCATATCCCCTTTGATACATTGATCAACTGCGGTAGTTCGTCAAGAGAGTACTTCCTCAATAAAATGCCAAAGGGCGTAACGCGAAGGTGATTGGCAAGCAGGTTCCCCTCTTCGTCAGTCTCGTCGGTCATCGTTTTGAACTTAATGACGTCGAATGGCCGCTCCTCCACCCGGTCTGGTCTGGAAGAAGAACGGTTCCCCTTGATTGATAAGCACAAACGAATGTAAGGAAATGATCACGGGGGACAAGACAAACAGGGCAGTCAACGACAGGGAAAAATCGATCGCCCTCTTGAAGTACTCGGGTACATCACACACTCACGGGGCCTTAACCAGACCCATTAGCTCCGCAGATGACATAAACTCGGCATCCGGCCATTTCGAAACGACATTCTTCAAGAGGGATCTCAACGCGTCAAACCCTCTCTTGCGGTTGTCGGGCGAGACATGGCCGCAGTAGTTGACTCGGTGGGAACTGACGATCGCCGGGCGGTGCCAACCGAAACGCAGCTTCGATCTGACTGTGCATGCCCGACCCAGTCAACACCCCGCTCGTGGTTCGGCTCAAAGACCACGTTACGAACACAAAAAATCGGTACCAAGCCGGTTCGTCTTGCCGGTCCAATTAACACTCCTTCTGTTCCCCCGCCCTGGTGTTCGCGTTTGACAAGGGGGGAATCGATAAACTCGATCCCATTTTCCTTCAGGCTCCTGATGGATCGCGCGTTCTCTCGCCCGCCAGGGGGTTAAAATGGCGGAACGGTAGCCAAAGACCTCTTCGAAGGCGTCAAGTCCCTCTCAATGATTCCTGCAAACTTCCGGTTTTCGTCAAATTCCCAGAAATCAAACGCGGTTAAACAGCTGATGGTCGGGTACCCTGAATCCGCAATACTGGTATACGATCGGTTTCGAGGCACGCCATAACCTCAGTGTCACGCTCAGCCAGCTTCTCTTCGAAAGACCTTCAGGTTCAAGTGTTCTCGGCCATGGAACTGAGGAGCCAGCAAACCCTCGTCGAGCCCGCCAGCCAGGTCCCCCATGGCTTTTCGTAGGCCTTCGGGTCTCGCGAAGAGAGCTTCTCGAAGGTGGCCGGCAACAGTTCATAGTGGTATCCAGGGTATTCGTTCTCGGCGATCGCCTCGAAGTCGATATTGCATGGTACTGCAAACGGGGTGAACACTGCGTGGCGCCGTTTTTATCGCGCACACAAGTAGCGCTTCAAAAAGCATCTCCAGATCTTCGCGAGTCTCCAGCGTATCGAAGGCGTCGAATCGGCTGAGTACATTCAAGCCCGCCCTATCCAAGGCCTCCCGCGCCTTCACACCGTCCAGCCGAACATTGCCGTAATCGTCGACCGAAAACACGACGATTCTTCTCGCAGTCTTCCATCCCTAGATATTCTTCAGGTTATCGAGAACCGGTTGTCTCATGTTTGAAACGGGGCTCAGGTAGAGGTCCAACGAACTTCGCGGCATTGTCCCGATTGAAATCGGTGGCGGCTGCAAGGCTCTTCTCCACCATTTCGTCGTATCTGATCTTGTCTCGGCTGAGATCGACGATGAAGTCGACTGCTGCACCGAGTTCCTTTTCGGAAAAACACGCCGCGTGACCGAATTTGTCGGCATAGTTCTTCAACTCCGAGTCGGCCGAAGCTATGTACAACGACGGAATCCCGAAACTCATCAATTGTACGACTTGCTCGGCATACTCCCTTTCGAAGTCAACTCATCCAGAATGACTACGCCTAAATCAGCGGCGGACAAGGAGAACGGAAACATATCATCGGGCTGAAAGGGCAAAAACATGCAGTTTCCCAGCCCTTTCTCTTCGACGGTCCGCCTAAGAACGGAACACGCGGCCCCCTTCCGATGATTTGGAAGAGAATGTCAGTATGATCCCGCATCTTTCTCTGCCAGATCTACGACCACTTCAACCCTGTGGGTCAGGCCGATGTTTCCGGAATATTGGACGATGAACATGTCCTGCAGGTTGAATTTTCGAACAAACGGATTTTCATCCCCGGTAATCCGTTCATTTCCCTGGAAATATCGACCAGATCGGCTGCACGATTACCTGTCGCGGGCTACGTATGGGCCAAACGATTCGGACGATTCTTTCGCCGATCGTGAAAAGGCGGAACGCCGTCGAAAGAAAGACGGTTCAGATCCCCCAGATCCGGTAGACAGGATGCTTTCCTTCATACCCGTAATCTTGAAAATGTCGGGATACACGTCCCAGATGATCATACTGCATCGGTTGGAAACCACTAGATTCAAAAGGTACGCCATCGGGGGAGCGGAAACGAACAACACTTCATGCTGGCGGTATTTAAAAAGAAGAGCCACCAGGATCCTGAATAGTGCCGTCAAATAAACGAAGACCTTACTGATCCCATGCCGTTCCTTCCACTTGTTGATATATCGAAGCTCGATCCCCTCATCTAGGTCCTCCCCCTGAGAATGAACACGTTCCGGTTACAAGGGCGACATCCTCGAATTTCGCCGCAAATTCATTACACAGGCCCACCGTCAGATAGTTCGCCGCTTGATTCACGATTACGATCTTCCGATCCTTGATCTTCATGTTACTATCGAGAAAGCCGAACCAATGCTACGAAGTGCCAACGTCGCTTCGGGAGGACTGTCAGGAATCCGCTGAAGTTGTGAACGCCTCAGCGTCGATGAGCTCAGAGCGACCTAATCACTCGACAAGGGTTTCCGGCCGCGATGACGTCATCAGGGACATCCTTGGTAACGGCGCTACCGCGCCAACGACCGCGTTCTCACCGATGGTAACACCTTTCAGGACAGTACAACATTCACACCCAACCAGGCGTTCTCTTGATATGAATAGGTTTTGCGGGGCCGCTCCGCGGATCGCCCGAATGCCAGTCGCCGTCCGAAATCAGAGTATTGGCACCGAAACGAACATGGTCTCGATCTTGATCTCTCGAAAACAACCGATTACCGTACCGCTGAATCCACAAAATTCTCCGGTCACAAGTTTGGCGTTGGCATGGACTGAGAGGATGCACGGCCGGTTGATGCCGATCAGGTTCGGGGTTGCCGCGGAACGGAAGGAACAATAGTCCCCGATCTCGAGCGTCGCATTGTTTGCTCGTTGGAGAAACGGCCTTCCGAAGAAATTCACGTTCCTCCCCAGATTTGCCCCCACAGCAAGATTGCGCCCTTCCCATGCAAGTCGAATAAGTGTAGGCCACCTTCCTCCATTCTCGCCGACGGAACTAAAAGCTCTTCGAAACAAGACCCATTTTCAGCCTTTCAATTCCACACCCAGGGGGCATCAAACGCGGGGAATTGCTCACTGACCGGCATGTTTCTTCACACCCTCCCGGCTGGGCTAGTCCCCCATACACCTCATTGCTCATGTGTTGGATTCCAGGTACCACTGATAGCTACTTCGACTTCCTGCCTTCAAGTTCGATCGCGTGGGACCATCCTAGGCCGTGGAGACGAGTCAGATCCAGCAACTTACGGGGGTACCGTCAGGCTTTGATCGATCGAAAACGAGATCGGCGTCGGGGTATACCACACAGCCAACGGTGTTGCCAACTCAGCGATAGTCAGGTCCTCGCCGGTTCCTACGTTGACGTGCTCTTCCTCATCGTAGTTTCGCATCAGAAACAGACACGCGTCGGCGAGATCGTCGACGTGCAGGAACTCCCGCCGGGGCTTCCCGTTCCCCAGATCGTCACTTCGTTCTTCCCTCATTTTTGCGTCGTGGAACTTCCGAATGAGCGCCGGGAGAACGTGCGAAGTCTCGAGGTCGAAATTGTCGTTCGGGCCATAAAGGTTCGTCGGCATGGCGGAAATGAAGTTACAGCCGTACTGACGCCGGTACGCCTGGCAGAGCTTGATGCCGGCGATCTTGGCGATCGCATAGGGCTCGTTGGTGGGCTCGAGGTACCCGGAGAGGAGGTGTTCTTCCTTCATCGGCTGCGGGCATTCGCGGGGGTAGATGCAGGAACTGCCCAGATACAGGAGCTTCTTGACGCCGAACAGGTGGGAAGCGTGGACGACCGTGGCGTGGATCATCATGTTGTCGTAGATGAACTCGGCCGGACGGGTGGAGTTGGCCATGATGCCGCCGACGGTGCCCGCCACCAGGAACACGAACTCCGGTCTGTTGGCCCTGAACCAGTAGGTCACAGCCGCCTGGTCGCGGAGGTCGAGCTGTTCGCGGGTTGCGGTGAGGACGTTGGTGAAGCCCTCTTTCGTCGAGGCGGCGGAGAATGGCGGAACCCACGAGCCCGGTGTGACCGGCGACGTAGATGCGCGCATCGATGGGGATTTCGGTTCGTTTTGGGTGGTACTCATGGCAGCTCCGATTTCTTGGGGCAGGTTCTCGCATTTACTGACCATCCAAAATGGGGGCTCCGATTGATCTTGCCACGCGACCGTCCGGAGCTGCAAAATAGTTGTCGCTGGGGCATCGAGTTAATTGCGCTAAGTCTCATGACTTCGATTCGGCTTAGGCCTTGACGACATTCCGGTCCCTGAAGACGCCGCGGCGTGTCAATGACGAGTGGGACGTGGTTGAGGATCTGGTCGTAGTCCACGGCTTGTGGTCGGTGATGATCGATGGCCGCGTCTATGTGCGCCGAGGGACCCTCGGTCAAGGGAACCGACTCCATCGCCGGGAGATTAGGCCACGAGCGCATCCGTCGGCGCCACCGGAATGTGCGGGTCGTGGTAGCTGACCTCGGCGCCCTTTTCGAGCAGGAGCTCGATGATCTCGAACGACGGGCTTTCTCGGGGATCGTCGATGTCGGGCTTGTAGGCGAGACCGAGGACGAGGATCTTGGATCCCTTCACCGATTTGCCTTGCTCGTTCAGGGCATTGGTGAGCTTTTCGATGACATAGGCGGGCATCTGGGTGTTGATCTCGCCGGCGAGTTCGATGAAGCGGGTGGGTTGGCCGGACTCGCGGGCTTTCCATGCGAGGTAGAAGGGGTCGAGGGGGATGCAATGTCCCCCAAGGCCGGGACCCGGGTTGAAGCGCATGAAACCGAAGGGTTTGGTTTCGGCGGCGTCGAGGACATCCCAGATGTCGATGTCCATCTTCTCGAAGATCATCTTGAGCTCGTTGACGAGGGCGATGTTGACGCCTCGGAAGATGTTCTCGACGAGCTTGCTGGCTTCGGCGGTGCGGGCGTTCTTGACGCGGACCGTTGAATCGAGGACCTCGGCGTAGAGGGCTTCGGCGAGATCGCCTGAGATTTCGTCGACTCCGCCTACTACTTTGGGGATGTTTTTCGTGCCGAAGGAGGGGTTGCCGGGGTCTTCGCGTTCTGGGGAGAAGGCTAGGAAATAGTTCTTTCCGCAGAGAGGGAGATTTCATTAGTTCTTGAGTTTTGAATTCTTAGTTTTTAGTTTTTCATCGCATTCCATCACACTTTTTGATTTGGCGTTCTCATCAGTCACTTCCGGACTTGGAGATTCGAGGATGTCTTTTAGGAGTTCGTCGGTGGTTCCTGGATAGGTGGTGATTCTAGGATGATGAGTTGGCCTTCTCGGAGGGTCTTACGGATTTGCTTTTGTTGAGTTTTCTACGTAGGACAGATCGGGTTCTTTGTGCTGGCCCAGTGGAGTTGGGACGCAGATGAGGATTGCGTCGCACTCGGTTGAAGTCTATGCGAAATCAGCTCGTAGTTCTCGCTTCGAACAGACTATGTTCATCGAGTCATGCATTTCATCGCATTCTCGATTGTCTGAGTCGAGGTGTTTGATGTAGCGATCGCCTCGGTTTTGAGCTTTCTACATCTTCTCTGGATCTACGTCGAATCCCAGGACTTTGAAGTTTTTTTCGGTGAAGCAAAGGGCTAGGGGGAGGCCTACGTAGCCCAGGCCGATGATGCCGATGAGGGCTTCGTGGGATTTGATTTTTTTGAGGAGGGATTGCGCTGTTTCGTTCATTTGGAGGTCCAAGGTTAATTATGAATTATGAGTTATGAATGGCATCGCACTCGGAAAATTTTGAATTATGAGTTATGAATTATGAATTGCATCGCATTCGGCGACGGGTTAGAGGGTTAGACGGCGATGGCTTCGACATCCAGGTCTTGGCCGGACTCGAGGGTGAAATTCAGTCTTTCAAAGCCGATGACTTTGTTGTTACGGTCCTTGATGATGATGACTTCTTCGCCCGTCTCTTCGGCGATGAACTCATTGTTGGGGTCGTCGAACCAGACGGTCAGTGTCTTGCCGTCGGCGTCGTAGTAAACCTTTAGCGGGGAGGCCATGACCGTTCTCCTCGATGCAAATGATGAGTTGTGAGTTTTCCACCGCGGTGGGGGGTTAGAGGGTTAGGAGGTTCGTCAATTATGAGTTATGAATTATGAATGACATCGCACCATCGCAACATCGCAATTTTGAATCACATCGCACTGCATCGCATCGCTCGGAAAAGGAGCGGTTCTTGGATCCCCTCGGTCATCTGTGCGTTCTTGTCAGGATGAGGATCGAAGCTCACCCACTACGTCTCACGGCGTGTCAAGGGTTTGATTTCTTCGTCATTTTGGAGTGTATTCGCGATTTGGTTGAACCAATTCGGGATTCAATCATGCGAGTTTGTCGTCTTCTTGCGGGCGGGACGCCCGCCCCACAAAGGCGGTCGGTTCTATGTAGCGCCTGCATTCAGTTTGCGTTGTCGCCAGGTGGGACACTTCATCGCCCGCGGGACGCGGGCGCTACAACTGACGCTTCTCCAAGGAATCATGTGCGGCTGAACGGACATCAGCCGGCTTTCTTGGTTGCTTTGGCGGGTTGGTTGGGTTCGTCTCCGTAGTAGCCGTAGCGGTAGTAGTTGTAGTAGCCGGAGTAGTAGTAGTGGTCGCGTTCGATGTCGACCTGGTTGAGGACGGCGCCGGCGATCTGGGTGCCGGTTCGGTTGAGGGTCTTGACGGCTTCGCGGATGATCTTTCGCCGGGTGTTGCCGTACTTGGCGACGAGGAGGACGAGGTCGCAGACCTGGGCGCACATCACCGGGTCGGTGACGGAGGCCACCGGCGGGGTGTCGATGACGATCCAGTCGTACTCCTTGCGCGCTTCGTCGAGCAGGCCCTTGAAGGTGAGCTTGCCGAAGAGCTCGGGCGGGTTGGGCGGCAGCGGGCCGGAGGTGATGACCTCGAGGTTGGGCACATCGGGCACGTTGTGGATCACCTCGGAGGCCTTGCGTTCGCCGAGGACCACCGAGGTGAGACCGCGGACGTTCTTGGTCTTGATGATGCGGTGGATCCGCGGTTTGCGGAGGTCGGCGTCGATCAGCAGCACCTTGTGGCCGCCGGTGGCGAAGACCTTGGCGAGGTTGAAGGCGACGGTGGTCTTGCCCTCGGCCGGCACCGCCGAGGTCACCATGGCGATGTGGCAACCCTCGCCGCGCGAGGCCAGGATCATGGCGGTGCGCAGCGATTGGAAGGACTCGCGCAGCACCCGCGCGTTCTCTTCGGTGAACTTGGGCATGGCGCTCAGGGTCTCGATGCCGATGTAGCGCTCCATGTGCTCGGGGGTGCGGATGGTCTGGTCGAGGTAGTCGAGGCCGAGCACCAGCCCGACACCGAGGAAGAGGCCGAGGAAGAGCGAGAGCATCACCGTCCGCCGGACGTTCGGGCTGAAGTGGCCCTTGGGCGGGAATCGCGGGCTCGATGACGCGGACGTTGTTGAAGGTCTGGGTCGACGAGATGTTGGCCTCGTTGGAGCGGGACAGCATGTCTTCGAGGAAGAGCTTGTTCTGCTGGTACTCGCGCTCGAGGCGGTCGGCCTCGAGCCGCTGTTTGGAAACCGCGATGGACTCGTCGCGGAGCTCCTGGATGTTCGAAAGCAGCGAGCGCTCGCGGCGGCTGACGATGTCGAAGTCGGTTTCCAGGGAGATCTTGATGGCCTCGACCTGGTCGGCGATCCGGCTCTCCACCGTCGCCATGGACGAGCGCAGGTCCTTGATCTCCGGGTGGCCTTCCTTGAGTTCGCGCAGTTTCTCGTTGAGCGTCACTTCGAGTTCGTTGCGTTCCTGGACGAGGCTCTGCACCGTCGGGTCCTGCAGCACCTCGGCGAAGGTGGCATACGACAGGTTTTCCTTGCCGCGCAGGCTGCGCAGGGCGTTGATCTTGGTCTCCATCCGAATGCGGTCGGCCTTGGCCTGGGCGTACTCGGTGGTGAGGGTGCTGAGCTGCTCGGAGATGACGTTCTGGTCTTCATCGGCGAAGAGCACGGCGTCGTCCCGCTCGCGGTACTGCATCAGGTTGGCTTCGGCCTCGATCACCTGCTGCTGCAGCGGCGCCATCCGATCCTGGATCACCTCGTAGACCTGCTTCGACCGGTCCAACGAGGCCGTGATGTTGGCGGCCATGAACTCCTCGATATAGAGGTTGAGCCACTCGGAGGCGCGTTCGGGATCGGGGCTCACCATGGAAACCTCGATGACGAAGGACTCCTCGACCGGCTCGGCGGAGACCATCCCGAGCACCAGCGAGACTGGCATCGCCACCCGCAAACTCGGGCAGCGACTGGAGGCCGAGCTTGTCGACCAGGCGCTGCGCCAAGCTGGCGGGTCTTGAGCACCTCGATCTGATCGGCGATGAAACGATCCATCTGCCACCAGCTCATCATCATGTCGAACTGGTTCTGGCTCATCTGCGGCGCCGGCTGGAGGATCAGCTTCGTGGTGGCGCGGTACATCTTGGTGCGGGTCATGGACCAGGCGGTGGCGAAGACGACGGTGGCCACCAGCACCGCCACGATGAGCCACTTCTTGGCCCAGAGCAGGCGCGCGTACTCCATGACGTCGATTTCGGGCTCGGCGTCCTCGCCCCAGTCCTCCTGCGGCATGGCGTACCAGCCGGGCGGCGGCGCAGCCGGCGGCCGGGAGGTTTCGCGGGCCCTCGTTGTTGTAGTTTTCTTGCATGGTTGTCGCTCCGCGTTAGTTTTGAGTTCTTAGTTTTTAGTTATTAGTTGCATCGCAGCGTTCTACGCACGATCTGGCGACATCACTTGATCTATGTTCTTGATGTTGTTTTGACGATTGCGGTCAGGATTTCCATGAGCTCTGTGAGATTCATCCAAGGACGGACCCAGATCGATCGATTTCAAGGATCCCTGACTGTCAATCAAGTCGAAGCCAGTAGTTGGTTTCTCTGGCTTCCTTTGAGCAATACTCAGTTTGTGCACAAAATCTCGTCGGCTTTCGGCGGCGGTTGCTTCCTCTACGTTGGCGCCGATGCTTGTTCCGCTTCTTAGAATTTGTCTTGAGAGAACGTATTCTTTTTTGTCTTGGAGTTTCTGATAGAGACGGACTATTTCTAATGCGAAATTGAAACTCTTTTCTTTGATCGGATTTTCTTCGGATTCCGAAACTCTCCACAGATCGCCTTCACCGATTGGTGACGGATACGTTTCTGAGGTCGAGGCAACTGCTTGATTTCCTGGCCCAGCGCCGAATTGATCAGACATCAGGCTCGCTCTGAATGGCCCATTTGGAGAAATCGAGGAAGACGTTGAGTTCGTCGTGGATGATGCTTCTTACGATTTCGAGATTCATCTTTTTGTAGTCGTGTACCGCGATGTTCCGAAACCCGACCATCTTCATGAGTTGTTCGGCGGTGTCTTTGTCAATGAAGGCCACCGTCGGCCAAGAGCGAAAACGCGTCCCGGCTTTCCTGCGGAACTCCTAATTTCTTCACCTTGACGATGTGCATCGCAAGATCGATCGTCGCCTCGCACGCTCGCTGCAGGTTGAGGATGATGGAATCCTGACGGGTCAAATTCTTCATCAGATTCTCGTCGTCGCCACCGTGCTCTTCACGGACTCGTGCAATACACCGTTCGATCACTCCGGCCTTGTTGAGGATCACGTCGTCAGCCATAGATCCTCCCCTCTCGCTTGACCTGTTCGAGGATCTCTTTCCGTTCTTCGTTGAGTCTGGCGTACATGCTGAAGGTGATCATCTCGAACTCGGCTCGCTTGTACGCATCACCTTCGAATAGGAGTTCGCCGGTGGACACAACCTGAAGACGCATCACGGTTGAAGCAGAGAGCAGATCAACGAGATCGACGTCGGTCCGGAGCGCGATCGCCAGCTCCTGCTGGAGGTTCCAACGAGTCTCGGTGGACAACGGCTCTTGAGGCAGAACCGCGATATCGATGTCGCTCGAGTCGTGCACGGCGTCAGCGGCCACAGACCCGAAGAGGTAGATGGCGATGGGGTCGGTGACTCGACCGCATATCAGCTTGATGATCGTTTCTTGGTGGTTGGGGTTAAGAGAGTTCATGAAGTTTTTAGTTTTTAGTTATTTAGTTATTCATCGCAATCATCGAAGTCATCGCTGGCATCGTTGGCATCGCTGCATCGCGGCATCGCTGGCATCGCAAATATTTTGAATTGCATCGCACCATCTCGATTGTGAGCTATTTCAATGCTAGAAATGGGTTTTCGATCTTCACTCCGGCGATCACCTGGCCGTGCTGGATATCTTCGGTGAGGACTCGGTCACAGCCGAAGGCTGCGGCACAGCTGACGATCAGCGCATCCCACAGGGAAAGCTGATAGATCCGGTGCAGGTCGATCGCCGCGAGGATGTCGGCCAAACGGACCTGAACGACGCCCATTCGGGAGTACAGCTCGACATTCAGCTTCGCTTCGCCAGCCTCGATTCCGAGCTTGCGGGTGGCGTTGACGAAATACTCCTGAAGCACCTGGGTCGAGATCACGCCGTGGCCCGATGTCATTGCCTCTTCGATGAGATTCACCGACATTTCGTGGCGCGGACCGGCATCCCCATCATCCGCGTACAGCAGGATGTTCGTATCGAGGAAGTACTTCACCGCGGAACACGGCCTTCGTAGGCTTCATAACGGTGGATCTTCCGGCCTCCGGAACGGCCAGTCGTGTTCCTCAGACGTTCGACGAGCTCCTTCGCAACTTCTTCCCGCGAGCGATCGCCGACGTACTCCGCGAGATGCCGGCGGATCACCTCTTGCACGCTCGTTCCCTGGCTCTGCGCCATAGTTCTGGCGCGCTCGAGCAATTCGTCATCGACAGTGATTGTCAGGTTCATATCTGCACTTCCTAACACAGAATACGTGTGCACGGATTCCGTGTACAATGTCGCTCACACCCCATAGAACTCGCGGTACCAGTCGATGAAGTTCTTGATGCCGTCTTCGATGGTGGTGTTGGGTTTGTAGCCGACGTCCTCGACGAGGGCGTCGACATCGGCGTAGGTGTCGGGCACGTCTCCGGGCTGGAGCGGCAGCATGTTCTTCTCGGCCTTCTTGCCGAGGCACTCTTCGATCACTTCGATGTAGCGCATCAGCTCCACCGGCTGGTTGTTGCCGATGTTGTAGACCTTCCACGGCGCCTTGCTGGTGGCGGGGTCGGGGTTGTCGCCGGACCAGTCGGCGTTGCCCTCGGGGGGCTTGGCCATCACCCGCACCACGCCCTCGACGATGTCGTCGATGTAGGTGAAGTCGCGGCGGTGGTTGCCGTAGTTGAACACATCGATGGGCTCGCCCTTGAGGATCTTGTCGGTGAACTTGAAGAGCGCCATGTCGGGCCGGCCCCACGGGCCGTAGACGGTGAAGAAGCGGAGCCCGGTGGTGGGCAGGCCGTAGAGGTGCGAGTAGGTGTGGGCCATGAGCTCGTCGGCCTTCTTGGTGGCGGCGTAGAGCGACACCGGGTGGTCGACGTTGTCGTGCACCGAAAACGGCATCGAGGTGTTGGCGCCGTAGACGGAGCTTGACGAGGCGTAGACCAGGTGGCCCACGCCCTCGTGCCGGCAGCCCTCGAGCACGTTGAGGTGGCCGACGATGTTCGACTTGATGTAGGCGCTCGGGTTCTCGATGGAGTAGCGCACGCCGGCCTGGGCGGCGAGGTGGACCACGACGCCGAAACCGTAGTTGGAGAACAGGGTCGCCATCCCGGCTTCGCTCGCGAGATCCATCTTGGTGAACTCGAAACGCGGGTAGTTATCGAGGATGACCAGGCGCTTCTCTTTGAGGGTCGGGTCGTAGTAGTCGTTCAGGTTGTCCATCCCGATCACGCCGTGGCCGTCGTCAAGCAGGCGCTTGGCGAGGTGGAAGCCGATGAAGCCGGCGGCGCCGGTGATGAGGATGGGCTTTTTCATGAGATCGGACATTGAGTGGGGTCTCGCTTTCAGCGGGGGTCTATGCGACGGCGCGAATTGGCAAACGACATGAGCGTTAATTGATGAATGATGAGTTATGAATGATGAATTCATCGCAGGGAGGGTGGTCATTAGTTCTTAGTTTTTAGTTTTTAGTTTTTAATTCATCGCAGGGGTTCTTGCCTGCTGTGATGTTTCTGCAATGAACGGTGGCTTGCGATCATCGTCGACGAGACGTCGCGCTACAAGACACCGCATCGCCTTTGTAGGCCGGCGCGCCAGTCATCGCTCTGCCTTTGTAGGGCCCGCGTCTCGCGGCGCAGGATTGATCGTCGATGCAGGCGAGACGCCCGCACTACAATGATCCGCCGCCTTTGTAGCGGCGACTCACCATCGTACGCCGCGTCTTGCGTCGATCGCTGGTTTCGCGTTGATTTTTCATCTTCGGCGCGAGGCTTCCGCAGCTTGATTGCAGTTGCAACCTATTGATTGTATAGTGTTTAACTCAAGAACGTCCGGAAAACCGAACGTTCTCGCTATGCTCTCACGGCAGCCAGATCTTCGGTTCCGACCTCGACCAGGCTCTTCTGCCGCAAAAACTCGACCAGCACGTTCGCGCGCTCACGGCCCCTGAGGTAGCCGCGGAAAATGCCTTCCAGCCCGGTCAGCGGGCCGGCCATGATCATCACCTTGTTGCCGAGCTTGATCCCGATTTCGATCTCGGGCGGCACCACGAAGCCGCGCTGCGCGCTTCGCGCTTCCTGAGGGCGTCGATCACGTCCTGCTCCACCGTCGCCGGCTTGCGGTCGAAGCGCACCGGATGGGCGACCCCCGGGCAGTACGAAACCGCGTTGAGCTGGAGCGCCGGCACGCAGTGAACAAAGATGTAGCTCGTAAACAGCGGCACCGGAACCTGCCGCGCTTTGCGGTTCCACTTCGGCTCGAGGTAAAGCGGGCAGTACGCGTCCACTTCCCGGTGGCTCAGGTGGCTGATGGCCACCCGCTCCTGCCGGGGCTTGGTGCGCACCACCAACCACTCCAGCGGAGCGATCGCCCGAGTCGATCGGAATTGAGGCGATCATGACTGTTCGTCACAGTGAAATTATCTCACAGCTCGAAGGGCTCGTCTTCATCGGTGAAAAGGGGCTGAGCCGCAGCCTTTTCCAAGGTCCAAAACGGGTCGAGCAATCGGTCCATATCCACCGGAGCATCCTTGGCGGTTTTCGCCAGCGCCCACAGCACCTCGTTATCCTCCGGAGTGGTCGGGAGATCGCGCTCGAGGTCGAGCAATTTTCGCTTACTCTTCGAGTCGCTCAAGGAGAGTCTCCAACCCGTACTTTTGGAAGTAAGCTCGAATTTCGCCCTTGTCCACATTCTCAAGATCGAGAATTCGCCGGATGTCATCGAGGTCCTGCAAGGCCCTCTGTGGATTGTTCTTGATCGCGAATATCTTCATCGCGGCCAGGTGTTCCACGCGGGGCACTGGAATGGCCCCTCCCCCAGGGCCGTCGTGCATCGTGACGCCTTCAAAAATCTCGTTCGCCGTCTCGCCACTTACATAAACCGCGTCGATCCGACCAAGCTCAGAATCCTCGTGAACATGGTTCGAGTACCCGGACGATCGGTGATCGGTTCGATATCCCTGCGACTCAAGAAAGGCGATGAGTCCAACCTGCGCTTCGGACCGAGTCACGATATCGACGTCAAACGTAGTCCGGCCGACCCCACGGGCTGCAATTCCCAGTGCGCCAATGACGGCGAACTGCTGGCTCGCACGGCTGAAATACCCGTCGAGGAGATCAAGAACTCGAGTGAAGTCCATTGGCAGGTCAATGTTACACGGGAATGGGTCGGGTGCCCTTCCTGGAAACCGGATCCACCAGGGCAGTAACCCACGGCAGTCCTACCGTTCCAGCCAGCGAGAGGCGGGGCTTCCGGGCCTCGTCACCATCAGGCCGGCGAGACGCCGGCCCTACAACCGAACTCATCCCTTTGTAGTGCCGGCGTCCCGCCGGCACCGTGGCCGCTAACCAATCAAGATCGGGGATTGTCCAAGCGGCTCATTTTTCACTCGGGTCGGTCAAGAGGCCGCACAATCAGATGCGGCTAGCGAAGCGGGTTTTTCCACCGCAAACCCGGGAATCTCGAGAAGTCGGCGTCGTTCGAGTGGATCACCGATTGTGTCTCGATGGCGAGCGCGGCGAGGTGGGCGTCGGTCGTCAGCCGTCCCGAGGCCCGGGACGCGGCCATGAGATCGGACAGGATCTCCAGATGACGGGGGCCCGGGGCGACGATCTGGGTCTGGCTTCGATCGAGCCAGACTCCTCGTGTGGCCTATCGCCTCTTCCGGATCCATCGGGTCTGTGAACACGGCTCCGCTGGACATGATCCGGACAAAGCCCAAGATCACCACCCACGGCAGCCCCACGGTTCCAGGCTGCGACAGGCAGGTCTCCCACCACACCTTTGACTCATCGTGAAAAGGAGCGTCGCTGTTGTAGGCGTAGACCAGCAGATTGATGTCCGGAATGATCACGGTTCGTGGACCCTGAAACCGTCGGTGGTTCCCAGCCTCTCGATCTCGAGGTCGTCATAAACCTGGTTCAGCTTGAGGGGATCCACTCCGGATTTGAATCCGCATGCCTTTGCCTCGACCCGAAACCGCTCGGATTTGCTCGGCCGGTGGGTCACCAACACTGAGACCGCGGCGGATCGCCTCGTTGGTGATTTCCTTGAAACTGCGGTCAGATACCCGCGCCAACGCTTTGAGCTGCTGAGCCAGATCATCATCTAACGTGAGGGTTGTTCTCATAGAAGCATCATGATGCTTAGAATCATTGATGTCAAGATGCTCAGCCGTCGACTATAGCCCATATCAGGAACCTCGATCACACGATTTGACTGGGCCCCCGACCGGGCCCCCGACCGGGCCCCGTCGCTCGATCAACTCCCCAATGGGCTCGTCACCGTCAGGCCGGCGAGACGCCGGCCCTACAACGGAACTCATCCCTTTGTAGTGCCGGCGTCCCGCCGGCACCGTGGCCGCGAACTATCGAAAAAGACAGGGCGTTGCAGTCGGCTCAACCGTTCGGTCACTCGTCGTCGTCGTCCCAGTGGTCGTCTTCGAGATTGTCGTCCCAGTCGTCGTCGAGATCGTCGTCCCAATCGTCATCGTCCCAGGCCTTGTCATCCATGTCCGTCATGACCAGGTTTTCCTGCTTCCACAGTCGGATCGCCTTCACCCCGATCTCCGTTTCCATTTCATCGGGAGCGTCCCCGCCATAGCTGAATGCCTCGGAGATGAATCGCACAGGCTCGAGGCCGTCAACCATCATCCACACGTAGTCGGGAAGTTGCTCCAACCGAGCCAGCGCCGCTTCTGTGGTGTATGGCGGAAGCTCTTCCTTTGGCCCATCCGGCAGCCACCGTGCGGGCATGAACTCCATCTCTCCGGACAGGGTCCTCCAACGATTCTGTTGGCGAGCCTCGAGCAATTCATCGCAACCGGGAGGCATCCAGTCGAAAACCGGATCCACCTGGGCCTTCAGTTTTTTGAGGTGTTGCGGCCTGGTCTGGGCCCACCTCGCCATCTTCAGCAGATCCACACGCTCCTCGGGCTCATCACGCTCGGCGAGCGCAAGGTATGCCGCAGCCACAACCGATCGCGGCTTCTCCGCCTCGGGGACGAGCCCTGCGGCAACCAGATCAGCCAGCACCAGGTGCAGGCTCAGGCGGATGAGATCTCCTTCGAACGCGTCCCCTTGGAGTTCGTCGAGCGCTCCCACCAGCGGATCGGGGAGCGGTTCGGCGGCCGCCAGCGCTCTCCGTTCTTCCGTCAACAGCCCGTCCCGGCTGAGCACCGCGTGAAATACCACCCCGCGTTTCAACGTGAAACTCAGATCGTCGTCATCCGGGGATTCGAGCGCCAGTTCGCGCAATCCACGCAGCACCGCCTCGAAATCCGGCGCCCAATCGTGCGCGTCCATGGCGATGCGTGCATGCACCGGGAGAGTCCTGAGGAGAGCCGGCAGGACGAGATCCCGTGCCTTCTCGCTCAGGGTGTCGGCGTTGGGCAGCATCGCCATGAGTTCCACCGCCAGCCACTCGATCTCCAACTCCTCCATCGTCTCGACCAGGGGCGCGATGACCATCGCCCGCGCCACGCCGGCCAAGCCGCGATCTGATCCACCGCCGCTCGCAGCTGATCCACAGCACCGACCATCTTCTTGCGGGAGAGCTTCCGGCCGTCGGCCTCCAGAGCAGCCAGGTGGGCCATCTCGCCCACCGCGTCGATGAGGGCGGCGACATCGCCCTTCGGCACCGCGCTGTCGGGCAACCGACCGCGGGCCATGCGCTCTAAAACCAGATCGTAGGACTGCTCGGCCAGCTTGATCTCGGCTTCGAACCGGCCCGGGAAACCAACGACGTTTTCATTATTCATAGTGGCTCAAGACTATCAACTTTGAGGTGGGATCGAAACTGGCTGGGGCAGTAAAATCACCAATCCAATCTCATACCAGCCTCTTGCAGAATTCTGCAAGATGACGAGGTGCGGCCTCACCGCTGCGGTCCATCGCAGGCGGGGACGCCTGCGCTACAACGTTGTTCGCGATTTTGTAGCGCCCGCGTCCCCGCGGGCGATGGTCCCACGTGCGTCGATTCCTGCCGCAATCCCGAATTTCTCAACGGGCTCATACCTTATGTATGGTAATTACTACCATACCAATGTAGAATACACCCAAGGAGCCAAACCATGCCGACACGGCCAAAACGGAAGGTCACCTACTCTCTTCCAGAAGACCTGGTTGAGTCCATCGTATGCGTCGTCCGCGACGGGGCCGCCCCTTCCTACAGCGCTTTCGTCGAAGAGGCTTTAATCGAAGGTGTTCGCAACGCCAAGGAGCAGGCCCTCGCCCGGGCCTTCCAAGAAGCGTCGACGGATCCGGACTTCCTCGAAGACGTAGACCAGACCGAGCGAGCATTTCGCCACGTCGACCATGAGGCCGAAGGTGGCGACGAATGAGTCTCCCCGAGCTTCAGTGGTCGGTCTATTCGGTTGACCTCGATCCGGTTGTGGGGTCAGAGCAAGCCGGCCGGCTCCCGGTCCTCATCGTGTCCCGCGAAACCGCCAACGCGGTTCTGCCGGTTGTCACCGTCATTCCCTTGACCAGCTGCAAATCGGGCCGCCGTATATATCCCAACGAAGCTCTGCTTCCTGTCGGGGAATCGGGCCTCTCCCACGAATCCATCGCGATGGCTCACCAACTCAGAACCGTCTCCAAGAAAAGACTCGAAAAGCACATCGGCCGGGTTGACGATCCGTCGATTCGCGCTGCAGTGCGCCAGGCGATCCAAACCAGCTTGATCTCGATTGAGCGAGATCAACACCGACCCGAAAACCGTAGCCTGTGATACGGACTGGTTGTTGCGCAAAATCGTCGCGCACCGACGCAGTCGAGGCTCCGGATATCCACCTCCGAAATACACCTCTCGCGTGGCCTTTGAACGAAGTCCATACTTACCACAGCCCGATATCGAGCACCGACTGCGGCTAAGAGCATCTGTCCGGCATCTTTTTCTCCTGGAAAAGTGTAGCAGAAGTGCTGCACCTTGAGCTCCTCAATCTCGGCGCCGCACACCCAGCATTTGACACAAGAGTTCGGTTGGGTCTACGATGCCCGATACCTTTCTCAGGGGAAACATGAACAGACTTGTTATTTGTCTCATCTTGACCCTGGCGTCTCCATCGGTGGCGTCGGACTTGGTGAGTTCAGCTCACTACTTCCCGGTGGTGAGTCGAACGGATGGACTCGCGGGTACGCGGTGGTTCACTTCGGTTCAGATCGCCAACCCGCAGGGCGAGAACCTCACGATCACCGCTCGTCTTTCGTCGGCCGGTACGTTTCAAACCGAGACCGTGGTCGTTGCTGCGGGTGAAACCAAGAACTGGCCGGACTTCCTCGGCGAGGTTTTCGAGTTCGAGGGCAACGGCGCGCTCTTTCTCGAGGCCGATGCCGCATCCAACCCGGACCTTTCTTCGGAACGCCGCGCATTCGCTGCGTCCATGCGGATCTTCACCGAAGGCGTTGATGGTGGCTCCTTTGGTCAGGGCGTGCCATCCCTCGATCCGGTTTCGGGATTTCTGGGTGACTGGACCGCGTACTTCCCGGCGGTTTCTCTCTGGGGGCAGCCCGGTGTTGAGGGATTCCGCACAAACGTCGGGTTCTGGAATATCGGGGCCGAGGACGCGCAAATGCGCCTTCGGCTTCTTGACGCATCCGGGGCGCAGGTGTGGCAGCAAATCGTCACAGCCCACCGCCACGAGCCCTTCGTGATGAGCTTGCCCAGAGACCTGCAGACAGAGACCGCGACGCTGGAAGTCGACACCCTCGGAGAGTGGTTCGACTGCGCCGTTTATATCTCGGTTGTCGACAACATCACCGGCGACGCCAGCTACCTCGGCTCGCAGTTGATGGATCCCGATACCGCCGAGGTAGGCAGCGGTGGCGAGATCACGGACGCAGCGACCGAGGGGTCGGGAGCCCAAAGCGCCGCACGACTGCGAACGATCTTTGTCGGAGACCACCAGTGAAGAGTGTCGACTCTTCCGCAGGAACCCCGGTGCGGGCGGGACGCCCGCACTACAACGTCGCAGTGTCCGCTTGTAGCGCCGGCGTCCCGCCGGCGACGTGCGGGCTAGACGCCCGCACTACAACGTCGCATCGCCCGAGCGCCGGCGGAATTTCCGGACCGACCCCGGTGCGGGCGAGACGCCCGCACTACAACGTCGCAGTCGTCCGCTTGTAGCGCCTGCGGAATTTCCGGACCGACCCCGGTGGGGCGGGACGCCCGCACTACAACGTCGCAGTGTCCGCTTGTAGCGCCGGCGTCCCGCCGGCGATGATTTCTTTGCTGTTGGCGGGAAACCCCCATCACAACAACGTTTCAGCACCTCGTCGCGCCCTCACTTCATCAACGCCTTCGACGCCGCCCAGACGCCGCCGCTCCAAATCGCGTCCGTTCTTCCTGGCCTTTTGCGCCCTGCTTCTGATCTCAACGATCGCGGCAGCCTCCCCTCCCCTCGCGTCCATCAAACTCGGTGACTCATCACCGCCCGTCGAGATCGTTCGCTGCCACTTCGACGAAGGACGAATCGTCGTCCGCTACGCCGACAATCTCCACGTGCTCCGCGCGGGCGACGAACTCGACGACACCAGCCTCAGCTTGATGAATATCACCCCCGAATCCGCAACCCTCGTCATCAGGCAAACCTTACCCACCG
The DNA here is from genome assembly GCA_963753035.1 of uncultured Acidobacteriota bacterium. Classification (GTDB taxonomy): domain Bacteria; phylum Acidobacteriota; class Thermoanaerobaculia; order Thermoanaerobaculales; family Sulfomarinibacteraceae; genus JAHECW01. Next base: position 32,744 of record CAVWAW010000006.1, read on the forward strand.
CGAGCCTCCGCGTCATCAAGATCACCGAGCAGGACTCCGGCGCTTTGCTGGTCCGCGAGTTCGCGACCGATCCCGCCGCTCTTGAAACCGGCTCCCCTGCCGCCGCTCCACAGGCAGCCACACGCTCGTCAGCAACCGACAAACCGATATCAACTCCAGACGGAGATTGAGGTGTCCCCCGCCTCCTCCCCCGTTCGAATCAACGATCGAGGTGAAGCGGCGAGATGAACGCAACCCGGCTCCTCGTGCCCATGGTCGCCGCGCTCAGTGCGCTCGCGGTCATCGGCACGGCAAGCGAGCCCGGGCCCTCCTGCGTGGTCGACGTCGGCGCAGCGCTCACTCTCACCGCCGACCCAAAAACCGCCGATGTCATCCCCCTCGTTGAGGGCTCGTGGGTGGACGGTGTCTACGTCCTCCCCTACTCCTACCCCGGAACCTATGACCGCCACCTCACGGGCGGGATCGACAACATCCAGGCGAGACAGTGGGTGGCACAGTCCTTCTTCGCCCACAACCCCGATGCCTACGATTTCATCGCCGTCATCACGGGCTTCCCCTTCGATGCCGGGTGGGGCCAATTCGGCGACCCGACCCACGCGCTCTACTGGGGCGTCAAAAACGACACCAGCGGCATCGGCCTCGGTTTCTTCGACCACTCACAGGCATTCGGCAGCCACCGTCTTCAGGGCTATATCGACGCCAACACCCTCGAGTTGGTCCGCGACGCTGAAGGCCTCCTCGACGAGACCCACTTCCTGACCATCCTCAGCCACGAACTCGGCCACCGCTGGCTCGCCTACTGCGATTATCAAGACGACCAGGGCGCAATCAGCTCCGCCCTTCGCGGTGTCGACGACGGCCACTGGAGCTACCTGCTCGATTCCGACGCGTCCTATATGTACGGCGCCGATTGGCTCGACAATGGCGACGGCAGCTTCACCGCCACCCAGATCAAGGCCCGCTACAGCGAACTCGACCTCTACCTCATGGGGATGCTGGATGCCCACGAGGTCGCGCCCTTCGACCTGCTGGTGAATCCCTCAGTGCCTGCCGATCAGTACCCGGAATTGGGCGCCACGATCACCGCGACCACAACCGCAGTGACCGCGGCCGACGTATCGCAGCCGAGGGACCTCGTATCCCTTCCTCGGCGGACGTCCTCCCGTGAGCTCCGAATCGCCATCGTCTATCTGGTCGCGCCCGGCAGCCCAGGTCAGCTCCGAGGAGCTCGACTTCCTCGCCTCCGCCCGCCACAACTGGCAACGGCGTTTCTTCGCCCAGACCGAGGGCCGCGGCGTCATCGGCGTCGGCCGCAACAGCCTTCCGCCGGTGAATCCTTCCTCCCTCGATCTCGCCGCCGCGGTGAACTGGCTGCTCGGCGCGGCGGACGGCGCGGGCCTGTGGCAGGACGACCCGAGGACCCGCAGCCGCGACTCCGCCGCCGCCATCGCGGCCCTTGATGCCTATGGCGGTCAGACGGCGGCGATCGCCAACGCCCTCGACGCGCTCGCATCAATTTCGGCAGACGCCACCGAACTCGAGGCGTGGCGGGCGGAGCCTCTCGCCCGGCACTCCCACCCCGACGCCGCGGGCCTCCTCGATCAGCTGAGTTCGTGGGTCCTCGACGAAGGCGCATGGGGCGGCGGATCTGCGCTACGCCGGCGACACCGCCACAACCGCACGTGTTGCGCGGTCTCTCGCCGCGGGCGGTCGCAGCACCGAGGCCGGCTCAGGCTCTCACCTGGATCTTCGATCGCCAGAACACCGACGGCGGGTGGTCCTGGCGGAACGGCGGCCCGAGCGCCGTCGGCCCGACGCTGGAGGCGATCAGCTCGGCGGTGGCGGTCGATCCGCAGCACTGGAACGACCCGACAATCCAGAGCGCGCTCACCTGGCTTCTCGCTCGGCGGACCCAGGGCGGATTCGGCGAACCTCACCCCGATGTGGCGCAGACCTCGCTCTTCCTCTCAGCGGCCCACGGCCAGGCCCCGAGCCAGGAGATCATCAACGACGCCATCGCTTTCCTGGCGGCGCGGCAGCGCTCCGACGGCAGCTGGGGTGCGAGCGTGTTTCAGACGGCTCAGGCGGTGGCGGCGCTGGCGCCGTATGTCCAACCCGACCTCGCGGTCTCGCCTTCGGAGCTGCTCGTCGAACCCGAGAACCCGTTCGTCGAGGACTCGCTCAGTCTTCGTGCCGCCGTCCGCTCCCTCAACGCCGATGTTCCCGCCGGAGCGTCCTACAGGTGGGAGGTCATCGACGCATCGCAGAACATCGTCGCCACCCTCGACGGCGATCCTGCCGTCGATTCCGGCCACCCTCTTCGCCACCGTCACCGATAGCTGGGATCTCCGCTATCAGGTCTCGCCCGGGACCTACACATTCAGATTCACCGCCGATTCCCTGCAGCAGATCGCCGAATCCGACGAGAGCAACAACTCAGCCGAGATTCCGGTCACCTTTGTCGAGCACACGGGCTGGATCGATCTCGTGCTCTCGCCGGATGCGATCCAAGCAACACCGGACGTGATCTCCGCCGCACCACAGACGGTGGTCATCGACGGAGTCGTGCGGAACACCGGCTGGGCCGAGGCGCCGAACGCGGTCATCGCGGTGATGGAGGTGGGATCGTCGACCCCCCTCGCCACGACCACCGCCAACGTCCCGAGAAACGGTGAGGCGCCCTTCCAGCTCACGATCGAGCTCACCGAGGCGCGGCCATATCAGCTCGCGGTCATCGCCGATCCCGACGATCTGCTGAACGATGTCGACCCGAGCAACAACCGCGCCGAACTCAGCCTCGGCGTCGCGCCGACCTTCGACCCCGCCGTCGTCGCCGGCAGCCTCGTGGTGACTCCGGCTTCGGGAATCGAGGCGGGCGATCTCGTCGTCATCGCATTCGATGTCGCCAACCTCGGCACCCAGGCCCTCTCCAGCCTCCAGATCGGCATCTCCGCCACCACGGGGAACCCGCCGATCACAACTCCGCTCCAGCTCATGGAAATCAACGATGAGCTCGGCCCGGGCGAAACCAGATCCATGACCTTCGAGTGGCGGCCGCCCAACGCCGACCCGGGTCTGATTCTCGACGTCGAGGTCGATCCGTCCCAGCTGGTCAACGACGTCAACCGGGGCAACAACTCAGCCGAGATCGTCTTCGCGGTGGACCCGAGCCCGCTGCCCAACCTCGTCGCCGACCACACCACCGTCGTCTTCGATCCCGAACCCGCCCTCCAGCACGGAACCGTTCACATCTCCGCCGCGATCGCCAACCCCACCGACAACCCGGCCGGCGCCTTCACCGCGCGGATCTGGATCGACGAGATCGGCGCCGGCGTGCTGGTCGCCGAGACCGTCGTCGCCGGCCTCGCCGCCGGTGGAACCACGACGGTCGAAACCGACTGGCTGGTCGACGAGATGGCCGACCGTCTGGTGTGGATCGATGTCGATGCGGACGACGAGGTGCCGGAGTTCAACGAGGACGACAATCAGGATTTCAAGGTCCTCGATGTCTCGACGATTCCCGATCTGATCGTGACCTCGGGACAGGTGAGCATCGACCCGCGGCTGCCGCGAAGCGGAGACGTGGTTCACTTCGAGGTCGCCGTTCTCAACACCGGCGATCAGGCCGCCGGCGACATCGAGGTCGAACTCGGAATTGCCGACGGAGCGGTGATCGACACCGACCACAATCCCGACGATCGACAGGGGGCGGTGTCGAGACCGTGTCGTTCGAATGGGCCACCGACGGAGTCGTCGGCGACTCAACACTGCGGATTTCGGCCGATCCGTCCGACTCCGTGGAAGAGCTCGACGAAGACAACAACACGGTCGATCTCGTGGTGACGGTTCAGGACGCCGATCTCTGGGTCACCGAGCGCTTCATCTCGCCCAACGGCGACGGAATCAAGGACGCAACCACGATCTTCGTCCGCGACGGCATCACATCCATCGAGGTCGTCGACCCGTGGGGCGAGATGGTCCGGGTCCTCGATGTCGATCCACTCGGGCCAGGCGGTGTGGAACGGTCGCAAAGCCGACGGCGCCGCCGTCCGCGACGGTCACTACGAACTCGTCGCCGACGGCCTGCGATCGTGGGTCGAGGTGGATCTCAATGCGGTCACCATCACCGACGACATCAGGCAACCCTTGATCACCGGAATGGTGCCCAAGACATCCGCCCACTGGGCCGCCAGGTTCACGTCCTTTGCCGCGTCACCCGTCGACGGGGTCGTCTATCTGACCGAAAAGCTCAGCAACGCCTATGGCGACCTGAAGATGTGGCGGTGGAACGGCGAACGACTCGAGGACGTCATCGACTGGCCGGCGGGACACTGGACGATTCGCCAGATGTCGGCGCAGGAAGATGTGTTCATCACCTGGGGCTTCACAGGCTTCGAATATTCGCTGCTTCGCTTCCCGGGTCCGGTGGTCGATCCTCTTCCCGCCCCGGATTTTGGCGCCACGCCCCACCTGTCGCCCGACGGCGAGTGGATTCTGTGGGTCAACAGCTCGAGTGTTGTCGAACGGCGTGTCTTTCTGCAGCGGGTGGACGAACTCGGCGAGACCTTTGAATTCGGGCCCTACAGCCCGGGGCCGGTCGGATCGTGGAATTTCCAAGCCACAGTCCACTGGTCTCCCAACGGAGATCGCGCCATCGTCACCATGCACGCCACAAACATCCCGGTATTCGGTGAGGTCGGGCTCGTATTGGACATCGACGCCGGGCACCCGCCATCGGTACGCGAACTCCACCTGGATCAGGCGTGCGGCGGCAACGATTTCGCCAACGGGCCGGCCCCGGTTTCGGTGTCCATTGGTTTCGACGACAATCTCCTGCTCTGCACGCGGGATATGCATCGCGACCTCCATATCATCGATCTCGACGACCGGATCGACGATTCAATCGGTCGATCTTCCGGATGTCCACAGCACCGTCAGAGATCTTGTACCGCCTGACAAACGACGGTCGCGTGCTCGAGGTCGACAGGGTCTATATCGATCTAAAAACCTCGATCCTCGATCCTGAGCCGATGTTCCTCTTTGACTGGCAACGAGGGTTCCAGAAACCGCTCCGTCCGTCGGGCTCCGGATACACCGCCACGTGGTCTACCCGCGATCGCTACCTGTTCCCCTCGACGTGGTCCAACGGTGCCGACTTCTTGGACTATCAAACCCCCGCCGCCAATCTCGCGGTGACCCTGGACCCGGTGGTTCGATTCGGCGGCAGCGGGATCGATCTCTTCCTCACGGTCACCGACAAGAACCTCGACTACTATCGGCTGGAGTACGCACCCGCCTCGAACCCGGACAACTTCGAAGCCCTCGGCCAGCCCGCGCGCGGGGTCGATTTTCGGTGAGAACCTGGGGCACCTGGATCCCGCCCGCCCAGGGCACGTGGCGGATCCGACTCACGGCGCGTGGACCTCGCCGGCAACGAGCGCCGCGTCAGCAGGTGGGTGACCTGGAACGGCGTCAGCGACATTGCCGGTCTGTGGCCTGAAAGCCACCACATTTCTCCGGTTGCGAGTCCCGGGGTTCAGGACCACATAGTCTGGCAGTACACAGTGCTCCGGCCGGCACAGCTTCTCTTCGAGATCACCGACGACTCGGGCGCGCTCATTCGCAGCATTCCCGTCGGGGCCGCGCAGACCCGGACCGACGACGACTACGTGGGACGGCCGCGACGACGCCGGCCAACCGGTTCCCGACGGCGACTACCGATTGATCTTCCGCGGCGCCGAGTGGCCGGTGGTGGTGGACAACACACCGCCGATGGTGAGCTTCGAGATCGACGACAACGGCATCCGGCCCACCACCGACGAGATCGACGCCGCCGGCAGCCTGGCTCCACCCATCGACCTCGTGCGTTCGGCTCTGTTCAACCACAGCGTCATGGTCCGTGACCGACGAACACCTGGACCTCGCCGCCTTCGAAACCCGTCACGTCGACCAGTCCGAATGGGCGCCGGCATCCGCGATCGCGCTCTTCGCATGCGTCACGAGCCCGACCTCCCGCGAAGACGAGGTGCGCGCAGAGTGGTGGTCCGAGCGGCTCGTCCGGCAGGTCGCGACGGACCGCGCCGGCAACCGCTCGGTGGCCGAGCGCCTCCACCGCGAGGAACAGCTCGGCGCTAGCCTTTGCCGAGCCGCCGTGCCGCAGCGACTGACGAACCGTGTCTCTTCCCCGACCGCCCCGAGGTCAACGCGCTGCGGGATGCGGATGGACTGATGGACGATCCCGTCGCGGTGCTGTGGCCCGACTACTCCACCCTCTCGGTCCAATCCAGCCTCTGGGGCGACTGGCGGAACTCGCTGAGGCTGGAGTTCCGCGCTCCCGGCGACAACGGTCTGCCGCCGGGCGACTGGCAGCCGGGCGCCTTGACGGTCGGCCGATCAGCTTGTCTGGAGAAAACCGATCGTTCTCACCGGCAACCCGGTCCAGCCGACCCGCACTCTCGGCGCCAAGGATCCTGCCGGTCTACTGGGAGCACCCGGGCCTGCCGCTGCGGCCCTACGAGATTCGACTCGTCGCCGACAATCGGGATGGCGTCGAGTTCGCCACACCCACCATCCTGGTTGTTCCCAAAGCCCCGCTGGCGGTTGAGTACCTGGGCACCGATGCCGGGGGCGACCACTTCCGGGTCCACAACATCGGCGCGGCGCGGATCGACGAGATCGAGCTCCAGGGCAGCACCGACGCGATTTCGACTGGTGCGAACGGCCGCCGCTGTCGGCGCCCTCGAGCCCGGGTCTCTCGGCCCTGGTGACCACCGGCTGCGGATTCCTCGACGCCGCCATCGACGGGACCATGACCAACTGGATTCGAGTCGAGGGCGTCGATCCGTGGGGCGCGCCGCAGGCGTCGCTGCCGGCGTCGTTCCAACGCGCCGGGCCACCGGTCGCGGTGAGCCGCCCGAGCTTCTCCATGATCCGTGGCGACTGCGCCCCGGGTTCGCCCGCCGCCATGGGGATGATGGGCTACGAACCCGGCGTCGACGGCCTCGCGCGAGTGCACCGCGTGGTCCTGCGAGCTCGGTTGGTTCACCGCCGGGCAGTCTGGTGGACCTCCAGCTCAGCGTGCCCGCCATCGACCCCAACGGTACGCCGGTTGCCGGCTACGAGCTTCTCATCGACGGCGCCGTCGTTGCCGGCTCTCCCGATCTCGAGCCCGGGACCACCGGTAGGGTGATCCTCGATCTGCAGGGACTGGCCGAAGGCGACACACGTCGTCAGCGAACGCTATCTCTTCGCTCCGGGTGACCAGGGCATGCTCGCGAGCTGTGTCCGATCGGCCGAACTCCACATCGACCGGACCGCCGTTGTCTCGATCACCAGCCCGGCCGAAGGTCAGATCTCTGTGTCCGGACCAGGGTTCGGTGCCCATCGTCGACCGGCGCCGGGGAGGAGATGTGGAGCGAGGCCTTCCTCATCGACGGCTCGACCACCGGCGTCACCATCGATCCCGCCACAGGTGAGCCGGCGATCTCGGTGCCGGCGCTGACGCCCGGCAGCCATCTTCTGGAAGTGTCGATGGTGGATCTCGCCGGCAATGCGGCATGCGCTTCGGTGCAGTTCACGAGCCAGGGCGTCGCCGCCGTCACCGGACTCGAGATCGAACCACCGGTGTTCTCACCGACCAACACCATGGGCCGACCGACTTCCACCCTCGTCTCGTTCGGTTCGACCGCCGACGCCGATTGGACCGCGGAGATTCGCGACAGATTCGATGATGCGGTTCAGGTGAGCTCCGGGGACATCGCCGCCGGCGAAACCATCTCCCTCAGTTGGGATGGACGAGACTTCGACGGCGACCTGGTCGAAGACGGCGCCTACGGTCTTTGGATCCGCCTCGTCTCGGACTGCGGCGCGGTCTACGAAACGCCCGATCCTCTGCGGGAAATCACCGTGGACAGCGAGGGCCCGATGGTGGTCGTCACCAGTCCGTGGCCAGGAGCGCAGCTCGGAACCGCCATCGAACTCCAGGCACTGGTCACAGATCCGCATTTCGAATACTGGGAAGCGCGGCTCTCTCGGCCGCCGCCCCTCCCGGGAGATCCCATGGTGATCGCGTCGGGCGAAAGGCAATCAACCGATCCCGAGAACGTGCTCGTGCGGTGGCCGGTTTCGAATCTCATCGCGGGAGACTACGTATTGGTCGTCGAGGCCAACGACCGGGCCGGCAACCAGACCCTCACCGAAGAGATCCTGATGGAGGTCCGAAGCTTCGAATTGATCGCGTCCTTCAAGTCGGATCCGATTTACTTCTCGCCCAACGGCGACGGCTTCGTCGATACCGTCGACTTCGTCTTCGAGCTGTCGCAGGAAGCTGAGATCATCCTCGAGTACGAGGGCTGGATCGAGCTCATCTCGTCTGAGATCTTCTCGCCAAATACGGTTCACACAACGCCCTGGGACGGATCCGACCCGGACCAGAATCCTGCCCCCGATGGTGCCTACAGCTTCACCTTCACCGCCTACGACACCAACTCCAGCGAATGGGAAGCCGACGCCACAACGGTCATCATCGACCGGGCCCCACCCGTCGTGGTCGTCTCCTCTCCGCAGGACGGTGTGATCACCGCCCTCCCGATCACCATCTCCGGTTTGACCGACGATGCGCACGCGGACGCCTACAGCGTTGTTCTCCACCATCCTGACGGGACGGCCGTCGAACTCACAGGCGGCTCGGGTGACTGGTCGCCCGACGAGGAGTTCACCCTCGACGATCTGACCGACGGCCAGTATCGGGTTACCGTCACTGCAACCGATCTCGCCCTGAACTCGACCACCGCCGAACACGGTTTCTCGATCGATGACACCGCCCCGGTGGCGCAGATCACGTTGCCCGGTTCAGGGGCCATCCTCGACCCGGGCGTTCAGCCCCTTGTTCTGCGTGGAACCATCGGCGCGGCCCACCCACAGAGCTACTCGTGGTGGATCGCCGAGGGGGCCTCGCCGCAACCGGGTGATTTCGTTCTGGTCTTCGAGGCCGGCCTCGCCACCGCCGGCGCCGTCGAGCACGTGTGGACAGGCTCGCCTCCCGACAGACGGGACGCACACCATCCGTCTGACGACCCTCGATCAACTCGGTCGAACGGCCGAGGACCGCCGTCTGATCACCATCGACGGCGAGGCCCCGGTCGTCGAGATCTGGAACCCCAGCCGACGGTGCGCTCATCGCCGAACCGACTGCAATCTCGGGCTCGGTTGCGGATGCGAACCTCTCGCACTGGATCCTCGAGGAGATCGCCTCGAGCGGAGGCGTCCGGATCCTGGCCGCGGGGGCGTCACCCGCCGAGGGCGAGCTCATCGTCTGGGATCCGCTCCCGGCCGACGGAGCCTTCACCCTCCGACTCTCGGCGGTCGATCACGCCGGGCACTCGAGCGAGACGACGATCAACGTCGAGGTGTCGGTGCTTCCCCCCGGGGCGCCCATCAGACTTCTCCGCCGAGGTGGTCAACGGGCGCGATGTCGAGCTGAATTGGCAGCCCGGTCCGGGTCCGCCGCCGTCGGGTTTCCACGTGAACCGAAACGGCGCCAGAATCACCACCGCGCCGATCACGTCTCAGACCCTCACCGACTTCCAGCTTCTCGACGGAACCTACACCTACCGGGTCATCGCGGTCGGACCCCTGGGTCGTGAAAGCGATCCCTCCGATCCCGCAACCGTGGTCGTCAACCTCACCCCTCCGACGGTCGCGATCACATCGCCCGCCAACGGACGTCGGATCGGTTCGGAGGTCGCGATCTACGGCACGGCCTTCGCCGCCGATGACTTCGCATTCTGGGAGGTCACGGCGCGCGCCGTGGGCGCACCTGTCTGGATTTCTCTCGACACCTCGACCGCGCCGGTCATAGGTGGATTCATGACGAACTGGATCACCCACCTGACGCCGTGGTCGGACGGCCCGCACGAGCTTCGCCTTGTCGCCGAGGACACCTTCGGCAATCGGGCGGAGAGGCTGATCTCGGTGATCGTCGACAACAGCCCGCCGGATCCGGGGCCGGTCAACCTCCAGGCGGAGCTGCTCGCCCTCGACGGCGACAGCATCGTCAACGACATCCGCCTGAGCTGGGCCCAGGCGCCCGCCCCACCCGATCTCGCCGGTTTCTATCTCTATCGAAACGGAATGCTCGCCAACGCCGGCGGCCCGATCATCGGCGACCCGGCACCGTATCTGCTCTCGGCCACCAGCTTTGACGACAAGGATGTCTCGGACGGCGCCTACACCTACACCGTCGCCGCAGCCGACACAGCGGGCAACGTCTCGGCGCTGTCGAACCCCGTGGGACCCATCACCGTCGATCTCCGCCGGCCCCACGCGGTGATCGTCGAACCCGCGCACGGGACCGAGTTCGAGGGCGCCATCGAGATCGTTGTCGAGTGTGACGACGACGATGTGGTCACCCTCGACCTCGAGTACAAACTCGGGTCGCAATCGGATTGGACAGCGATGGCGCCGAGCTTCACCGGTCCGCCATACGTCGCGCTCTTCGACCCGCCATCAAACGACGTCTGGTCAGTACGGGCCCTGGCCGCCGATGCCGTCGGGCCGGACCCGGCGCCGCACATCATCCAGCTCACCGCCGCCGATCTCCCGCCGGCCGCGCCGAACCAGCTCACCGCTCGCGTCGCAGGCGATCGGGTCACCCTGACCTGGATCGCACCACACGACCCGGCGGGTGATCTCGCCGGATACGACATCGAACGCGACGGAATCATCATCAACGCCGAGTTGATTCCACCGGATGTTCTGGTTTTTGTCGATACCGACGTCACTGACCGGACCTACCAGTACCGGGTCGTAGCGGTTGATGAGGCGTTGCAGCGGCGTTCCACGGACCCCGTGACCGCAACGGTGACCACCCCATTTTGGGATTGGACCCCACCTGTGAACACGGCCGATTCGCTGAACCTGACCGGCGGAGGCGCCCACCCGTTGGGCACAGTGGAGATCGAACGTCTGGTCCCGGGCGAAGGGCTCCAAACAGTCGCGGTCATCGGGGCGGATGGCGGAGGCGCCTTCGAGATCGCGGGTCTCGGACTTGACCCGGGGTCCAACTCTCTCATCGCCACCAGCAGCGATGACGAAGGCGAATACGAGCCGGGTCTCACTTCCGCTCCTGGCGGTTTCACACCTACCGCCGGAACCACCTGAGAGTCTCACGGCGGCGGCCAACGGCAGCGACGTGACCCTCGCATGGACGACGCCCCTCGATCCGGAGAGCGCCGGGTTCAGAATCTTGCGCGATGGTGCGGCGATCAACGAGACCGTATCGGCGATCGTCTACGACCCCGTTGTCGATACTCTCAACGCCTCCGACGGCGATCTCTCGGGCTGGGAGTTGGTCGTCGACGGCAACCCGGCCACCGGCTGGGCGCCCACTCGGGTCCCGACTCGCGGCACGCCCGAGTGGTGGTCATGGACATGGCCCGAGCCGATGGAGCTCGACGAGATCACCATCGGCTGGTCGCAGACCGATCCACCACAGGTCTTCGACATCGACGTTCTCACGAGCGGTGGGTGGCTGTGGCTGACGACGCTGAGTTGGGACGGGCAGCCGATGATGACCGCGGCGGCGGGTGTCACGGCATCCGGGGTTCGAGTCAGGGTTCCCATGACCGGCTTCTGCGGCAACGCATCGTGTTTGCCCGAGCTCACCGAGGTCGGCGTCACGAGCCTCGATCGATCCACCGGGAACACCTACCTCGACGAGGGTCTGCCCGATGGCGTCTACAGCTACGACGTGACCCAGCGGAATATCTGGGGTCAGTCATCCTGGGCCGCCGGGTGTCTCGGTCGCGGTTGGCCCGGACCAGCCGCTGGCCCCGACCGACCTGACGGCGGCTCCGCTTGACTGCGGCGGTCTCGAACTCCAGTGGCAACCCGCGGGAAGCCAGCCTGGCGCCCTCGTCGGTCATCGGATCTACCGAAGCGACCAATCAGGCGGTCCTTACGTCGCCTATCGGGAGTACCGGAGCTGCTCAGACCACATGGACTGATCCCGGCGCCCCGGTCGGCATCGAGCGCCACTATGTCGTAACGTCACGGGTCGTCATCGACGGTATGGTCGTCGAGTCGCAGCCATCGACCCCGGCCTCGGGTACCGCAAGCTGTCTGTACCCGCCGCCACCGGTGATCAACCACCCCACCGTGGCCGGTCAACCGATCCAGATCACCCCGTCCCAGGTTCCCATCTGGATCAGGGGAACCGCAATCTCGGGCTCGGTCATCAGCCTGCTCCACGACGGCGCGACCGTCGAAACCAAAACCACGTCATCGGTCTTCTACTTCTACGATGTCGAGGTCCACCCCGGTTCGAACAGCTATGTCGTCCGGCAGGAGCTCCACGGTACGATCACCGACTCGGCGCCCATCGTCGTCGAGCTCGATCCGAGTCTGGTCTCCGATCTCGTCGCCGTCTCGTTGACCATCACACCCTCCGCGGCAGCCCCCGAGGATCTGGTCATGGTCGAGGGAACCATCGAACTGGTTTCAGCGTCGGGCGGTGGCGCGACCTTTGATGCGCTGATCGAACTCGAGGACTCGGGCGGCGTCACATCGGAGGTCTACCGAACGCGTATTTCTCTCACAGCCGGCGAACGACGGACGATTCGCACCGGTTGGATCGCAAACGGGCCCGCCGGCGAATACGACTGGCGCCTCACGGTGGATCCCGACGACGAGGTCCTCGAGGTGGACGAGGGCAACAATCTCGCGGTGGGATCTTCATTCCTTCTCGAAGGGGCAGGAACTCGATCTGAGGGTCAGAACCGGCGAGTCAACATATCTGGTTGGCCATCAGCTCACCGGTGCGGTCGTCGTCGCCAATGCCGGGCCACCCGAGGACTATCGACTCGAATCCGTGCTCGAAGACGCAGGCGGCCGGTTGATCGCCGTTCTCGATTCGCGCCTCCTGCCCGATTTCGGCGGCGATTGGCTTGAGGTGGCCATCGACCACCCGCTGGTGGGTCTCTATCCGGGGCTCTATCGGGTCCGAGCTTCGGCTTCGGTCAATGGCGCAGTTGTCGCTGAGGGCCTGGCTCCCTTCCTTCTCGAGCCGGCCGTGTTCGTCGATGCCGCAATCGCGGCCGATCGTTCGTCGTACCCCGAGGGATCATCGGTCTCCCTCACCGGCCGGGTGCACAACCTCGGGCCGACTTTCCTCAACGGCCTCGTGGCGACAATCAGCGTGGTCGATGAGTCAACCGGCTTGCCGGTGGGTCAGTCGACGGTTGGGAACATCGGGGTTGCTGCGGGCGGCACAGCGCAGATCGGCTGGAGCTGGTCGTCCGCCGGCGCGCAACTCGGCGCCCACCGGGCGACCATGGTTGTCAGCGACGCGCAGGGCACGATCCTGGCCACCGCCGATCCCTTCCCGTTCACCGTGGTGCCGGGTAATCTCCGCCTGGCCTCGACCATCGAACTTTCGGCCTCGCCCGTCGAGCCCGGTGATGGCGTAACCGCGGCGGTGACCATTGCGAATACCGGAATCACCGATCTTTCGAATCTGGAGATCGCTCTCAAGCTCATCGATCCCGTCGCGCTGCAATTGGTCGAGGACCACCTCCACACCGCCTCCATCGCGGCCGGCGCCGACCACGTCTTCGACCAACCGCTCGACACTTCAGACCTTGTTCTCCAGCGATACGTGGTCCTGGTGACGGTCTCCGGTAACGACGGGCACGCCCCCTTCAGTCTCGACCTCAGCAGCGCGATCCTGGAGATCGCCGATCTGTCGCCTCCCACGGTCGAGATCATCGAACCGGCGGGCGGGGGTGTGGCGTGTGAGGCCATCATCATCGTGGCGGATGTGCGTGACTCTTTGAGCCGCGTCTCGAGGGTCTATCACCAACTCGACGATGAGCCTGTCGCCGTTCCGCTCCACCTCATCGACCCGAGCGGCGACCCCAACCGCTACTCGGCCTCTCGGCCTCTCCCGCCGGGTCTCGACGGGTCCCACCAGATCACGGTATTCGCCGAGGACGCTGTCGGGAACCAAAGCAACGGAGAGACGGTCGATTTCGCTGCCGATACGATTGCTCCCCTACTCCAGGTCACGGGCCCGCCGAACGGCAGCTGCAGCTCGGCGGACGCGGTCTTCGACATCATCGCCATCGATGCAAACCTCGCATTCCTGACTGCGTCGATCGACGGTCATCCATACGCGCCCGGGACCGCCATCTCGACCGAGGGCGACCACGTTCTCGAAGTGACTGCTGCCGATGCCTGCGGCCGGCAGGTCAACGAGACAAGGAGCTTCGTCATCGACTCGACCGTGCCCGAAGTGCTGATCCAGGGTGTCAGCCAGGGCGGCAGCTTCCCGCCCGGCACGGTGCTTCAATGGAGCGCCACCGATCCCCACCTCGTGTCTGCAGCTGCGACTCTCGACGGAGTCGTCATCGGGCCCTCGGTGACCCTCGACATTCCAGGTCCGCACACCCTGTACATCAGCGCCACCGACTGCGGCGCAAACACCACCGACGAGACGGTGCAGTTCACCGTCATCGAGTCGGTCCTCTCCCTCAACGGCGCCGCCACGGCGAGTCCGGCGCTCCTCGAACCGGGCGAGAGCCTGACCATCGGCGGCGCCATCACTAACGCTGGGGCCGACCTCGAGGCGGTGCAACTCGTCCTGGATGTGGTGCGATCCTCGACCTCAACGATCGTCGCCACTCAGACCGAAATCGTCGATCTCAGCGTTGGTCAGACCCACTCGATGACCGCTGTCCTCGACACCTCGGGGTGGGAACTTGATGCGTACGAGATCCACTTCACGGCCCGCGGACAGTTCCTCGGCCAACCATTCGAACTCGCCGTTGGCGGCGACCACCACGACCCTGGCGGATCTCACGGCGCCGCTGATCGTCGTGACGAGTCCGGCCGCCGGTCTCGCATGCCAGGGCATCGAGGTGGTGGCAGAGGTGAGCGATGCGCTGAGCTTAGTTTCCTCCGTCACCGTCGTGGTCGATGGAGGACCTCCCCTACCCCTGTCCCACTCGGGCGGCGCCTTCTGGTCCGCGACGCTGGTCCTCGACGAGGGCACGCACGATCTGGCGGTCGGCGCAAGCGACAGCTCCGGCAATTCAGCCGCGCCGGTCGCCATCGCCATCGATCTCGACACCGAGGCGCCCAGCCTGATCGTCACCGCACCCGACAGCGGAACCTGTACGGGCGACGGCGTCACCATCGAATTCACCGCCGAGGACGCTCATCTGGACGAGGTCACAGCATCCTTTAACGGGTCGCCCATCGCTTCCGGGTATGTGGTCGATGAGGACGGTGACTACGAGTTGAGTATCACCGCCACCGACGAGTGCGGCAGAATCACCACCGACGATCGGAACTTCATCATCGATACGGTGGACCCGGAAATCAGCATCACCGGAATCGAGAACGGCGAGGTTTACGTGGTCAACATCGCCGGCGAGTTCGCCGCCACCGATGAAAACCTCGCTTCGAGTTCAGCAACCCTGGACGGCACCCCGATTGACCCGAGCTTCATGGTAACGACCGTCGGTCTCCACAACCTCGAGGTGACAGCGGAGGATTGCGCGGCGAACACCGCCGAACGGTCCATTGGATTCCAGACCGTGCTTCCCGTGGAGGGTCTCACCGGCACCGTCGCGGCGGAACCTGCCGAGGTGGAGCCTCCACTCCCGCTGCAGGCCACGGCCGGCATTGCGAACACCATCGACACTCCCTACTCCGATCTCGTGCTCAGCCTCGAGATCGTCGATTCTCTGACGGGTCTTAGTGTCGACAGCTTCGAGACGACGGTAGATCTTCCGGCTGGCGCCGATTTCGATCTCGAACACGCCTTTGCGACCGACGGCCTCGATCTCGGCGAGTACGAACTCTCATTCTCGGTCGCGGGCACGGTGTACGGCGCCGTCTTTGAATCCGAGATCGCCTCCCAGATCTTCGAGGTTGTCGATCGGACGGCGCCGATGGTGAGCTTGCTCTCGCCGAACCCGGGTCTGGTATGCGATCCGATCGAGGTTCGCGTCACCGCCACTGACACGGCTTCCGGAGTCAATTCGGTTCGGGCGCATATCGATGGGGATCCGGTGGGTCTGCCCCTCGAAGAGATCGGTGGTGATCTCTGGGCAGTCGATCTCTCCCTCGATGAGGGTGTCCACAACCTCGACGTGGTTGCCGAGGACGTCGCGGGCAATCGGTCCGATTCCGCCACGGTCGAGATCGACCTCGATCTCACACGACCTGTCCTCACCGTGGAGGCGCCCGAGGACGGTGCTTGCCTGGTTGGTCCCACGACCATCAGCTTCACCGCCGAGGATCTCCACCTCGATGTGGTCAGGGCGCGTCTTGATGGGGTCACCATCAACCCCGGTGCGGTAGTGTCTGCCGACGGCGATCATCATTTGTATGTCTCGGCGGTCGATGCCTGTGGTCACATGGACACCCACGTCAGCGACTTCACCATCGATGGCGCACCCCCGGTCATCACCGTCACCGGCGTCTCTGACGGCGGTGAATACTCCTCACCCGTGGAGATCAGCTGGGCCATCGATGACGCGAACCTGGCGGACCACAGCTCCGCTCTCGATGGCCAACCGGTGGAATCCGGCGCAGTGGTCGACACACCCGGCAGCCACATTCTGGTGATCGAGGCCGCGGACTGCGCCGACAATCACGAGCGCGTCGAGATCGGATTCACCATTACTGGAGGATCTGTTCTCCGGTCTCGTGATCGTGCCGCCCACCCTCACCGCCGGCGGCAGCATCCTCCTTCTCGATCGTTCACCGGCGGGCGGCGAGGAGCTCGAAACCTGGCTGCGCGGCCACGCAGGGCGGGTTGCCCGGGTGACCGACGCCTGTGCCTTCATCGATGAACTCCGTCGTTCCCGCCACGAATTGGTCATTCTCTACGCTCCCGCCGGTGCGGTCCCGCTGGATCCGCCGTCGTGCGAGGGCGAACCCGGAATCTCCGAGATCGCCGCCGAACTCTCAGCCGTAGCCTTCCGCCGCGGCGGAATACTCGTCATCGGCGAGGGCATGTCGGGCGACGGTTGTCTCGGGTGCCTCATGGCCGCCGCCGGGGCCGCCTTCCACAACCACGTGATCGACCGGGTCGAGGTCGAAGGGGCGACCTCCATCATCGCCGCGGATGGCGATCTCACCCTCTTCGATCTGCGTCCTCTCGATCCGGACGGCAGCTTCCCGCTGCTTCTGGGCGGGACCGGCGGCGAGCCGACCTGCGATGGAGTCACTAGCGTGCGGCTCGAGGTCGACTCCGATTTGAGCGGCCCATGGAACACCGACGTGCGTATCGCCACTCCGCACGAAAGTCTCGACGCCGAGATCGGCGAACTCCTCGATGGTGAGAGCCTCGACGAATCCGCCCACCCCTGGGTTGATCTTGTTGTCAGCCGCACCGACGACACCCTCGTCATCGATGTGGGAGCCACCTTCGGAGGTGCTCTGCCGGAGTGGGTCGCCCTGACGGTTTTCATCGAAGACACCGGTGAGATCCTGGGCAATGAGGTCGAGATTTCAACATGGATACCGGTGGATTGCGGGCTCGCCGTAGGTCAGGTCTTTGATCTCGCGGCCGTCACCGCCGTAACCGCGATTGCCCACGATACCGACCAGACCGTGGCCGCCACGGCTCGGCGCTACGGCCGCGGCGAAGCGCTGGTCCTCCCGTGGGACGCTCTCGCCCCGGCAAACCTCGCGGCGCTTCCGGCGGTGAAGCAGGCCCTGCTGTTCTCGATGCCCACCGAACCGTGGCATGCGGCCAGTGGTCTGCCGCTTCCCATCACCTTCAGCGTCCAAAACGATGGAACCACCGCGGTCACGATTCGCATCGAAGCCGTGGTCCCGCTGAATCAGTTGCTGGAGGCATGGGGTGACCCGCTCACTCTCGATCCGGTGCGTTGGGAATTCGAACTCGGAGCCGGGGAGGTTGCGACCCGGACCATCTGGCTTCTGCCGACCGCGGCAACGACAACCATCGAGATCCCCTTCCTGATCTTCGCGTTCGATGGCGAGGACTGGACCCCCATCGAGACTGATGTGGTCTCGGTCGAGGTCCGCCAAACGGATCATCGATCCGAACTCCGCGATCTTCGCAACACGCTGATCCAGTGCGCTCAGAGCACCGATGACCCGGACGTTCTCGAAGTTCTTCGGGACATGCTCATCGCCACCGAGCGGGTCGCCCTCGCCAGTACGGATCGTTCTGCCGCCCAGGACGCCATTCGAGATCTCGCAGGTGCGTTCTCCACTGCCGAGGATGATCAGCTCCCGTGTATCGCGGATCTTCGGGGCCGACTGGCTGAACTCATCGCCATCTGGCAAGCGCAGTGGGTGGCCTCCGGGAGTGCACGATGAAGATTCGCTGGACGTCAACCGGGTGTCTCCGGGCGACGGCGGCAGTGTTGTTGCTTGTCGCCGCGATCCCGAACGGCCGAGCCGGAGAGCGATGCGCGGCCCACTTCCCCGAGCTGAGGAATTTCGTCGAAACCTCCGGAAGCCGCGCCACGCCCGATGCGACCACCGTCCTCGCGTTGGCCGACGAACTCGCCATCGAGCGGTCTCTGTGGCGCGACGAAGCAGCACATCACCGGAACCGGCTCGAGACGGTGGGCGCCACTCTGGGACTCGCTCGCCTCGACGCCATCGATGCCGAACTCGCGGTTCTCTTCAATCAACTCTCATCACTCCTGGCGAGCCGAATGCCTCTCGACGAGACTGTTATCGAGAAACTGCTCGACTGCGGCGACGGCTCTGTTCCTCCTTCCGAATGGCCCATCAGATCGGTGGCCGGCCCGGCTCGCGAGATCGAGCCCGTTCATCGAGAGATCGTCGTCTCCGACCGACCACCGGATGGCTACCACAACGCGCCCAGCGGAGCGATGCGCAGAACAACCAAGGCGAATCCCGCCGATGTGTGGCCCGACGACCCGCTCCATCCTGTCGTCGTCAAGGCAACTGAACTCGGGCATGATCCCATCGCGGCCTATCACTTTGTCCTGAACGAGATCCGCACCGAGCACTATTTCGGATCCCTCAAGAGCCCCGCGGTGGTTCTGCGGTCGGGAAGCGGCAACGACACCGATCAGGCCCTCCTGCTCACCGAACTCCTGCGCGCCTCGGGTTACCCAGCCAGGCTCGCACGGGGCGTGGTGGAGTATCCGACCGACCGTCTCAAGAGCCATTTCGCCGTGACCGAGGCCGCGGCTCTGGAGGAGTTGCTCACCACTATGGGAGCCGCGTGGAGCCCTGTGGGTGGCGGAATCGAGCCTGCCGCCTACCGGGTGGAACGGTTCTGGTGCGAGGTCTGGATCGCCTACGGCAACTTCCGTGGTGTCGAGCTCGATGGCTCCGGTGAAACCTGGGCCGTTTTGGATCCCGAGTTCGTGGACCGCGGATCCCTCGGCGACCGCCGAATCCTCGACGAGATGGCCTTCGATACGGACGTCTTTCTTGACGACTATCTCACTGGCGAGTTCTGCCTCCCAGATCTCGAAGAACCCGGCGCCTGTCCCGAACCACGCAGCCTCGTTGTGTCGCTGGTCGATCAGTACCTCGGTGGTCTCGGTGGAGGGGAAAGCTACGAGACCCTGTCGACGCCGGTTCCGGCTGAAACCGACGTGCTCTCGATTCTGCCCGCGTCGATGCCGGGCCACATCGTTTCGGTGAGCTGGTCCGGTCTCGAACCTCAAATGGAGGCTCGCCACCGGGTTCGCCTCGTGGCCCGTCATGCCGGCGAGGTCCTTTTCGATGCCGTGATCCCGATGGCCGAGTTGACCGGACGGGAGGCGGCCGTCTGGTATGAGCCGGCCACCCCAGATGATGAACTCATCGTCCGCGCGTTCGACGACTACCTGTGGAACGTGCCGCCCTACCTGATCAATGTCACACCAGTCGTGATCCGTCGAGGTGGCGAAGTGGCTCGGGGCGCCGAGGGTGTCGGCATGGGGCGGAGGTTCTCTCTGGAAACCACCTTGTTGACACCCGCCGGAACATCACTCGGATTCAGCAATTCCGAGATCGCGGGTGTGCCCACCGCCATCGGCATCGGGACCGACGCGACCGGTTACGAGACCGAGAGCGGAACACCGACCAGCTCCCTCGAGCTGCTGTCGACTTTGATTGACGACTATCTTGACGCCAATCACCGATTCGCGTCCGAACTCGCGACCCTCGGCGGCAACGGGTTGGCCTACGGTTCGCCCACTCTGGCGTTCATCGGCAACGAGGTCGAGGTTGACGGCGCCCTCGGTCTGGTCCAGACCATCGACTGGGACGGCCTGTACCTCGATGTGGATTCCTGGGGCCCGCGTTCAGCCGGCGGCGACGCCGCCTCGCGCCGCAAGTGGCGCACCCTCGCTCAACTCGAGGGGTCAGCCGCCGAGCGGGCCGTCTTCGAGGACATTCGGCGTCACTTCCGTGAGCGCCGATCTCGCCCTCATCATTGCCGACAGCCTGGACATCCAGGTCATTACGATCGATCAGGGCAATCTGGCATCGGTGCTGGCGAGCCTGCCCTACCAACCCGGGATTCTGGCTGAGATCGAGGCATGGGTTCTCGCCGGAGGCGAAGCCCTTGTTCCCGCGCAACCTGTCGGAACTCCTCGAGTGGCTCGGGGTCGGCTATCTGCTCGTCGACCGGACAACCGGCGAGGCCCGCTACCAACTCGCGGGTGGGTTGAGCGGCGGGTCCACAGCCGAGCCGCCCGCCGATGCCCAACTCGAGTTCGGACTCGCTCTTTGGCCGCCCTCGCAGTTCCCGGTCAACCCGGATCCCACCGCCGTGGTCGCCATCCGCAAGATCGAGGGATTCGACGGCGAGGCGGGCATCGTCGGCAGCGAGGCGGGCGTCGACATCCGGGTCGAGGCTGTGGACCACCGGGGCACGCGGTCCAGGGCGTCCCGGTTTGGCTTCAGCTCGGTAGCCGGGCTGGGATCGCTCATCGACGCCGAGGGCGGCGCTCGCCAGATCTGTTGATCTTCACCGATGAGCGCGGAATCGCCTCTGCCGGTTTCCTGTTCGGGACCGACACGTCGTCCAGCCCCGGTCTACACGTTGCAGGAGCCGACCGACGAGCACGCAACGCAGGTGCTGCTGCAACTCGTCGATGCGGTCGGCCAGGGGATCGACGGCGGTGGCAACCCCATCGATCTTCCGGTCAGCGAGCCTTTCTGGGCGGTGGCCTTCCCCGATGCCGCGGCCGAGCTTCCGCCGCACCGACACCTCGATGACGCATTTCGTCGGCTTCGTCGCCCAGTGGTCGGACACTATCCACCTCGCGGTGGAGGACCAGTACGGCAATCCGGTGTCCAACGTGCCGGTCACTTTCCAGGTGCTACCGCTGCAGCTGATTGCGGCCTGTGCAGCAACTACCTGGACGAACCCGATCGCCGGAACGCCGCGGTCTTCGACAATGCTGGTGGTAAACGGGGATCCCCGCGTGCGGCGGGCACCCGGTCCTCGGCAGCTGCGGCGGCCCGAGCCTGACCAAAGGGACGCCTACAGGGGGACGTTCGCCGGGGTCATCGAGGGCGACGTCGTCGCCGCAACCTACACCGTGGAGGCAGCGGCGGACGGACCTCCCGCCGCTGAGCTTCACCTACACCCAGAACTGGACCATCGACGCCGAGAACCAGGGCTGCGACACTCCCGATCGTTTCGGCGTCTTCTCGACTTCCTCACCGATGAAGACGGCCGCAACGTCAACGCCGCCGGCGTCGGGCGCGCCTTCGACTGGCCCATCGACTTCTGGATCGAGTTCTACGAGCCCAAACCGAGGGACGGACGATCCGCCGTTCTACGCCGGCGGCGGCCAATGGTGGGCGGTCTGCGGCCAGGATCTCGGGCTCTCGGTGACCAACAGCGGCGACGCCACACCGCCGATCCTCGATCCATCGACCTACTCCTACCGGACATTCGTCACCACCGGTCTGCGTTCCGGACGTCAACGAGCTTGTCGCGTCCACGGCAGCCAATTTCAATTTCTGCTCCAACGGGACGCCGCTGAACCGCCCGCTCAACGCCCATGTCACCGATGTATGGGGCATCGCTGCCCGAGATCACCGACTTCGAGCCCGATGTGGTCGTGCTCACTCCGGAGGAGACCCTCGCCGAACCGTTGACCATCAGTTATCGGATCGAGCCGCCCGAATATTTGGCGCGGACGGTCGAGATCCAGGTCCGTGACCTGAACGATGGCGGCACGAGTCTGTGGCCGGCTTCGAGCCGCTCCGGCGAGGGATCGACCGACGCTGCCGCGCGGCGAAGAGGTCGAACTCGAGCACGAACACCTCGCCTCGGTGGTCGTCAACCGCTCTCATCCCGCCGAGGTTCTTTCCGGCAGAGGTCCCGCTGCCGCTCTTCCAGACGATCTTCGAGCGACTTACACCCGATTCCTGCAGGTCAGCCAGGAACTCGATGTCGTCAACCGGACCACCTGCGCCGAGCACGATGTCTTTTCGTTCAGCCTCAATCATCCGGCAGTGGTCACGCTCACCTTTGTTCGCGAGACTCCAACCGGTCCGGGCGACCCCGGAGACATTCATCACCAATGTCGCCCTCGACGCAGGCGACCACAGCTTCACCTTCAGTCCGGCTTCGTCCACCTCGGCCGATTTCACGCTGCTGCCCGGGAGATTACAACTTCGAGCTCCACGGCGTCTCGCAGGTCGACGGCCACCCGGAGACCGAATACGGCGACGCGTTGTCGTCACTTCTCCATGCGGGACTCGTTGCCGGTGGGCCACGCCATGGTCAAGGGGGTGGACCTCTTCGACGGCCACCTGGTGTTGAGCCGCGAAGATCTCGCGATTCCCGGCCGCGGCGTGCCGTTGAGTTTCGAACGCAGCTATTCGTCGTCATCGGCGGAGCCGGGCCACCTCGGTCGGGGCTGGACCCACAATTGGCTCGCGCGGGTGATCGAGACCCCGTGCGCCGAGTTGATCCTCATCGGCACCGAGGGTTCCGGGATGCGCTTCACACCCGGATGGTGCTGGAGGTTGGAAGCCGCCGCGCGGATACCACGGCACCTTGCTCCTGCGACGACGAGTCACCGACGAGATCGACTTCTACACCACCGGCGGGACCCGCTACCACTTCCTGCGGGTGACGACCCTGGGCGGGCAGCCCCTCGGAGAGTGGTTCCTCGATTTCGTCGAGGACCCCAGCGGCAACCGGACCAACCTCGTCTACGAAGAGGGCGGCGACGGTCTGCCGCGGGTCAAGCGGGTCGTCGAGCCGGCCGGCCGCGAGCTCGTGTTCACCTACGAGCGGCGGATCTTCGAGTACTGGGGCGGCGACGTCCTCACGCGGGTCGACGGTCCCGATGTCCTCGAGATCCACTTCGACTACGACGCCCGGGGCAACCTCGTCGAGGCTCGGCGTGAAGGCGGCGCCCGGGTCGAGAGCTACTCCTACGACTTCATCGGCCATCCGCGACGTGCTGACCGGGGTCAAGAACGAGCTCAACGGCGCCGACGACAGGCTATGAGTACAGCAACGAGATCCTCGGGCTGGTCGGCGAGGCCGCCGACATCTTCCTCGTCGAGCGGCTCACCGAACCCGAAGGCGGCGTCACGCAGTTCTTCTACGACACCGCCGCGCTGGCGGCGAACACCGAGCCGCTGACGACATGGGTGCGCGATCCGCGGGATCATCGACTCGACGCCGCCGGCGCATCGGCAACCCGGGCGCCTTCGACACCACCTACACCCTCAACCGCTACGGCAGCCCCTCGACCATCACCGATCCGCTGGGCAACGTCACCACGATGCACTGGAAGCCTGACGACATCGTCATGGACCGGCGGATCGACGCCAACGGAGTGGTCACCGATCTTCGACTACGACGAGCACGGAAATCTGCTGACCGAGAGCGTGACGGTGACCGATGTCGATGGCGTGGACCACGACTATGTCATCGCCAACACCTACGAACCACCGAACGATTTCACTCCGCCATACATCAAGAACCGGGTCGCCACCCACACCGATCGCAACGGCGCCGTCACGACTTTCGGCTACGACCAGGCCGGACGGCTGACCGACAGCTCCATCACCGTCACCGCGGCGGACGGCACCACGTCAGAGGTCAACGAAATCACACACCTACGATCCCGCCAACGGTGATCGCCTGACCTACCACTGATCCCCGCCTCAACACGACGATCGTTCGGCTACGACAGCTACGGGAACCTGTCCTCCACCTCCATCGAGGTCACCGACCACACGGGAACATCCAAGATCGTCTCGACCTCGACCCAGCGGGACATCCTCGGCAGGCCGGTCACAAGGACCGATCCCGAGCTTTTTGTCACCAGCTATCTCCACGACACGTTGGGTCGATTGATCTCGACCACCCACCCCGAGGTCGAGGTGGATGAGGGCCGACAACTGGCAGCCGGTCGAGGAGATGGTCTACGACGATGTTTCCAACACCGTCACGTCCATCGATGGCAACGGCCACGCGACGATATCGACCTTCGATCTCGAGGGCAGATTGGTGCAGGTCGTCAATCCGGTCAGTGGCACGAAGATCTTCGATTACGACGACGCCGGCAACAAGACGCTCGAATCCAGCGTCTTCGACGGGGCGACTCCTCGATTCGACACGCACTTCATCTATGACGAGGCCGGCCGGCTCACCCGGCGCAACGAACCCGAGGGGCGGACCACGACCTACGCGTACGACGACGTCGGCAATGTCGTTAGGGAGACGCTGTCCGATGCCGGCGACCCGGCCTTCGCGCCACGGACTACGGCCAACCAGTACGACGAGCTGAATCGGCTCATCCGCTCGATCCGCGATCCTGACGCGGGCGGGATTGAACGCGACCACCGAGATGCTCCTCGACGGCGAGGGAAATGTCGTGCGTCTCACTGACGCCGAAGGCCGGGCAACAGGCCACAACCATGATGAACTCAATCGCCTGATCAAGACCATCGAACCCGAGTGGCGTCCGGGTCAGCCCAAGACAACGCAGTTCTTCTATGACGGCAATGGCAATCTGATCCGCGAGATGCGCGCCAACCAGCGCCTCGAGGCCGACGAGACATGGTCCGATGCCGACCAGGAACGGTCGATCACCTACGACGAACTCGATCGGCCCATCATCACCACCGATGCTGAGGGGAACGAGCAGAAGTCCGTCTACGACAAGTCGGGCAACGTAGTCGAGGAGATCGACGCCCGCAACAACCGAACGACCCATTCGTACGACGGTCTCAACCGGCGCACGAGCACGACGATCCACCTCACCGACCCCGTCACCGCCGCGCAGTGGGACGTCATCACCCGCTGGATCTTCGACTCGGTCGGCAACCTCCGGCACGAGTTCTGGCCCAACGGGAACCACGTGACCCATGTCTACGACTCGGCCAACCGGTTGCTTACGAGCGCCGACCTCGTCGGGCCCGTGGCGTCGTATGAATACGATGCGCGCGGGAACCGGGTGAAAGAGACCGATGGCAACGGCCATTTCGAGATCAACCACTTCGACGGCCTCGACAGGGTCTATCTGAAGACGCTGCGCGGGAACCGCGATATTCACACCCGCTGGGATGTGGTCGGCAATCGCACCTGGCAGGTGAACCCCCGGGGATTATTGACGGACTTCCGCTACGACATCCTCAACCGCCTCGTATTGGTGGAGTATCCCGAGCTCGACGGCGGCATCCGCTACACGAGTTCGTCCACCTACGATCTGGTCGGCAACCAGACCAGCGCCACGGATCGCAACGGCCACACGACGACATTCATTCATGACGATCTCAACCGGGTGGTGGAGGTCCTCGACCCGCTCATCACTGGCCCCCCCGCGGCGCAGTACAGCTTGACGACCACCTATGACGCACTCGGCAACCGAGTCGCCGAAACCGACCGGCGGGGCATAGATTCACGATGGGTCTTCGACCGCGAGAACCGTCTCACCGATGCTTTCCGAGACGGCGTCCAGCTCGTCTCGACTCAATATGATGCGGTCGGCAACCCCGAGTACCTGACCGACGCCATGGGCAACGTCACCCACACGGTCTATGACGAACGGAACCTCGAGGTTCGAATCGAACGCCCCGAGCTCTCCGCCACGAGGCTTACCCGCGACGCCATGGGCGATGTGGTGAGCGAACTCGACGGCGAGAACAAGGAAACGACCCGCGACTTCGATCTGCGGCGGCGGCTCGCGTCCGAGACGAATGGTGAGGAAGAAACCACCGTCTTTGCCTATGATTTTGTCGGAAATCTGACCAAGATCGAACGACCAGCCGGGCCCGAATGGAGTTGGATGCGGGTCTACGACGAGGCCAATCGCCTCGTCACGGTCATCGATCCCCTCGATCACTCCACACGATACGAGTACGACCCACAGGACAATCTCGAACGGCGCTGGGACGCCAACAACCGCGTCACCCACTTCGAGTACGACCGTCTTGACCGCCTGACCGGGACCCGCTACCACGATGGGAATTCCTGGGCCTTCACCCTCGACGGCAACGGCAACCGGATCACGGTCACCGATCCCAAGGGCCAGACCGTCACGACGATCTTTGACGAACTCAACCGGGAGATCCTTCGCACCTACTCCGGCGCCGGCGCATCCCGTTGGCGAGGTGCTTCAGACCATCGGTTTCAGCTGGGACGAGAACTCGAATCTCATCGACGCCACCGAGACCTACGCCGGCGGCTCGCAGGGTCACGCACCATGAGTGGGACAGATTCGACCGTCTCGACCTCGTCACCGACGGTTTCGGCAAGGTCCTCGACTACGGCTACGACCTCAACGGCAACCGCACTTCGCTCATCGACCCCGACGGCGCCACCACCGTCTATGGCTACGACGGGCTCAACCGGATCGATACCGTGACCCTGCCGGGCGGCGCAGGGATTGCCGACTACGACTGGTACAACAACAGTCTGCTCAAACGGGTTACCTACCCCAACGGGACCCTCGCGACCTACTCCTTCGACGAAGCCAACCGGGTCACCGCCATCGACAACCTCGGGCCCGGCAACGCTCCGCTTTCGAGCTACGCCTACGAATACGATGCCAACGGCAACCGGAACCTCCAGCACGAGATCAACGGCGGCGCACTCGAAATCACCACCTACAGTTACGACCGCAACGACCGTCTGTGGCAGGTCGTCTACCCAGACCAGACGACCACCTACAGCTTCGACGCCGTCGGCAACCGGAAATCCGAACTGTCGGAGGACGGCAACAAGAACACCCTCGCCGATCGTAGATACAACTACGACGACAGAAACCAACTGTACGAGATCACCGATCATCTCGACCCCAGCCGGTCCGTCTCCTATACCTACGACGTCAACGGCAACCAGATCCAGCGCACCCAGGACAGCACGGCCCTCGACTTCCGTTATGACGCCAGAGACCAACTCCTCGAGGTTGATGTCGATGGCAGCAACGCGTGGACCTTCGGCTTCGATTTCCGAGGTCTCAGGGTCACCAAGTGGGGCGCCGACGGACTCCTCCGCTACACCTACGACGACAACTCGGTTCTCCAACAGCATTCCGCCATGGGCGACCCGGTAGCCACCTATCGCTACGGCCCCGACCGCCTCCTCGCCGTCGATCACTTCTCCCAGGGCACCGCCTACTACCACTTCGACGCCCTCGGCTCTATCGCCAACCTCACCGACCCATCAGGAACCGTCCAGAACCGCTACCAGTACGACGCCTGGGGCAACCACCGAACCCAATCAGGAACCCAGTGGAACCCCTTCGGCTTCACCGGCCACGAGTACGACGAAGAAACCGGCCTCTACTACGCAAAGGCCCGCTTCTACGACCCCGAGGTCGGACGATTCCTCACCGAAGATCCGGCGGAACCTGACCTCACCACCCCGCCGTCGCTACATCGGTACTTGTACGCGTATGGGAATCCGACGCGGTATTGGGATCCATTTGGATTGCAGTCGGTTGAGATAGACGATGACGACTACGAACGGTGGCGCAGGACCCACCCGGAAGGCTCGATGGCGCAGTACTTCGATTGGATCGACGAGCGGTACGACGCGGCAGCCTCGCAGAGGGAGGCGGAGAGATCTTCATCCTGGTGGAACATCCTGGCGGAAACAACATCTGAGACTATCGACGACCTGTTCTTGAGAAAATGGCGGAAGCGATCAAAGGACTTCAGTGAGAAACGTCAGCAAGCCAAGCTCGTCGAGGAAGAAACTAACGAACTGAGGGCCAGCTACACCAACGTCGAAGACGACCGGGCTCTCGCGGCCCACCAGAATGGGCGACGAACCGGAACAGGGGAACAGGCCCAGGCCTACAGGAGCGTAGTAGTTGCGGGCGTGGTTACCGCCGTGGTCATCGCAGACGACATTTCGATGCTGACGGGGGCCGGCGCACTAGCTAAGCATGGTTTCGAAGAGGGTATGCAAGTCGCTGTCAAGAATCGCAACGGGAGACTCGAACTCTTCAAAGTAGTCGATGGAGAGTTTTCCCCACAACTTATCGATGACGCTACCGAAAGGGCAATCAAGAAACAGACCATTGCTTCGAGGAAGAAGCCGCGATGGAAGGAGTATGAGGAGAAGCACGGGGGGGAACAAACTCCAATGGAAACCACGTTTGAAGGAACTACTATCAAGGTTAGGCTGGACCGACCTCCGACCGATACTAAAATTGTGGATTTCAAAGACTACAACTGGGGGAAGGGATTCTACTCCGAGTGCTTTGGTCAGGATTGCGTACGGCGGGATTTCACGGATCAGATCCAGAAATACCAGACAATTCGCCCTGACGTTCATATACAGTTCTCTCAAGAGCCACCGACATGGGTGGAAGATCTCTTGGAGCAGCTAGGAGCAACTTTCAGTGTCAAACCCTGAGTTTCCTTCGTTTGACGTTTTGTTCTCTCAGAAACAGCCGTTTGTCGGGTTCGGTCCGCTAGAAGAAGACTCACCTAGAGTCGAGCTACTTTTTGGCGAGGTAGTCCGCCAAGCACAAACTAGAGTCTCCCAGGAATTTGATGTCGACGAATTTGACGGCGAGAAACTCACTACCGCACTTGACGATGTGGTTGCCGAAATGTGGACGGAGGGTTGGGATCCACAGTTAGGAGATGTAAACCTATTTGCTCGAGACTTCGGAGCGCTAACGATGGACGCGCTTCTTCGAGAGACTTCTGGTCATGCGATTTTTCGGTCGAGTACCGATCTATCGAATGCTTCAGTCTATTGGCCGCAGAGTTTGATCGAGGCCTTTCCGTTTCATAAGGCCCAGAAATGTCTTATGACTAGGGATGGAGAGTCGTTTTCGCAGTTTTTTCGAGGAGTTGTTCAGTTCGTGGCCAAATAGAGAACAAAAAAGGTGCCAAAAAAGGTGCCAGGCACTCTATTAAAAAAAGGTGCCAGGCACTCTATTAAGCTCTTGTGATAATTTAGCCCAGGATTCAAGCTGATGCCAAGACAAAATCGCGTTTTCGTTGAGGGAGGTTTCTACCACATATTCAACCGGCTCGGTCGAGGCGAGCGGTTCTTTGAAGATGTGGAAGAGGCTGAGGCTTTCGTCAGGATACTCACCGATGCCGTCAATCGCGACGGACTCACCATCTACGCTTGGTGCCTGATGGCAAACCACTACCATCTGGCGGTCCGGTCTGGCGCTGTCTCTATCGACCGGCCATTGAAAACTCTTCAGCAGCGAGTCACTCGGCGCATCAATGCGCGGAACAAGGTCTTTGGCCCACTCTGGCAGGGGCGGTACAGGGCGAAGTTGGTCAAGGACCAGCGATACCTTGACCAACTCCTCATCTACATCCACTTGAATCCCCTACATGCAGGGATCGTTGATGACCCCGCGAAGTACCCCTGGAGTGGACACTGCGAGTTGCTCGGGAAGATCAAAAACCCGATCGTCGAGGTTGATGAGGTGCTGCGAGTATTCGGAACCAGCCGGAGGTCCGGGAGGGCAGCATACGTTCGACGCCTCAAAGGCGCGATCGGCGAGACGTGGGTAGGCGAGGAACCCGGACGCCTTCCCTGGTGGAAACTCGGGAGACCACCGAAAGGCGAGGATGAGGACCCTGAACAGGCTGTGAGAGCCCGACGGGAACGCGAAGAACTTGGACCGGATTGGCGTCCGGTCATCGACGCGAAAGATTTCATTATGACTGCGGCAAGTGCCCTCGATTTGGAAATCGACCTTCTTCTCTCAAGTCAAAGATTACCAATAGTCGTGAGAGCACGCGAATTGTTGATGGTCTTGGGCGTCGAACGCTACCATCTCAAGGTCAACGCCCTCGCGCCAATTCTCCACAAGTCGCCTAGCGGGATGTCCCACGCGTTGTCGCGAGCCATCCGTCGCCGGACCGAAGATCCCGAATTCCTCGCAGAGCTCAACGAACTGGATCGCGTCGTCGCATCGGCGTCATTGCACAAATCCAGAGTTAGAGCTTAATAGAGTGCCTGGCACCGTTTGGGGAGTTCGCGACCGGCCAGGCGTTTGTTGAAAAAGGCCAGGCGCAGGGGGCGCGCCTGGCCGGGATGGAACCAAACCGACGGGGGTCTTCGGTCGGGTTCAGATCTCGATCTGGGTCTTGAGGTTGGCGATGACGGCGTTGACCTCGTGCTCGTTGAACTGGTGCGCCGCCCTCTCGTTGAGCTTGCCGAGCACCGGAACCGGCACCTCGTAGTCCATCTCCAGGGTGACATCGGTGTTTGCGCCGTGCTCATTCAACAGCCAGGTCACGGTGCCTTCGATGCCCTTCCGGTTTTTCGCCACGATCTTCTTATTCGGGATGATTTCGATTTCTTCGCTATCTCCTTCAATGCGAAGGCCGGCCATTTTGTAGGCCCAGTCATACTTTTTGCCGCCGTTGGGCAGCGTTTCGATATTGGACACCTCCAACATGCTCGGCCAGAACTCGGGGAAGTGGGTTTTATCCTCGAGGAAGTCGAAGATGTCTTCGGCACGGGCGTGGACGGTTGTGGAACGAACAAGTCTTGCCATAACTACCTCCCTGCGGTTGGCGGGGTGGAGAGATTTCCACCTCGGCAGCGCTTTCGGCAGCCCGGCGATCTTGGGTTCCATCCGCGTTGGTTTCGTCGCGGGCAGAGCGAGGACCCGAGGCTTTCCGGCGCCGGCTTTCGCCGGTTGTGGCTTTGTCGGTGCACCAAAGAATATGGGTTCAGGGGACGATCACCACAAGATCCGTCGGAGTGCTGTGGGTCACATTTTCTCTCTATTTTGGCGCTGAGCCAGTGCGTTCGTTCGTCTATTGCCAGAGGTCAGGAGGCAACTCAACGAGGTGGGCCGTGTGGGGTTCGGGGCGAAGACGGGGTTGAGGGGTTTTAGCAGGCTGCTGTGTATGGCGCCTGTTTCGTCAGATAGAGTTAGAGCTTAATAGAGTGCCTGGCACCGTTTGGTGTGCGTTTGTGGAACTTTCGTCGGGGTCACACGCCCTTAGTTCGGCGTCTCGGGCTGGAGTCCCCTGCTGCGTTTGATCTTCTCGAGGTTGTTGCGGGCGGAGGTGTTCTCGGGGTTGACCTCGAGGGCGCGCTCGAGCTTCTGCCACCGCTTCGTCGTAGCGGCCGAGGCTGGCCAGGGCGGCGCCCCAGTTGACCCACGCGGAGTCGAGGGTGGGATCGAGGGTGGTGGCGATCTCGAGATGCCGGCAGGCCTCCTGGTGGCGACCGCTGCGGTCGAGGGCCAGACCGAGGTTTTTCTGGATTGTTGCATCCTGCGGGAATCGCGCCTCGAGCCACTCGAGATGCGGGATGGCCTGGTCGTCGTGGCCCAGGCGGATGTGAGCCATGGCGAGCTGGCGCCGCAGGTTGCCCTGATCGGGCTGCGCAACGACCACCCGTTCGAGGTGAGGGATCGCGAGGCCGACGTGGCCCTGACGAATCAGGACCAGACCGAGGATCCGGTGCGCCGAAATGTTGTCGGGCTCGGCCTCGAGGGCACGGTTGAGGTGCTTGACCGCGCCATCGTCGTCGCCAGTGCGAGCGAGGATCGCGCCGAGATTGAGGTTGGCAACGGCGTTGCCGGGGTCGATTTCCAGCGACCGCCGGTAGCAGGTCACCGCCTCGTCGGTTTGTCCCTGATTCGCCAGCAGGAACCCCATATTGCTGAGGGCGGACGCGTTGTCCGGCTCGGTTTCGAGAACCTC
Organism: uncultured Acidobacteriota bacterium; assembly: GCA_963753035.1. Lineage (GTDB taxonomy): Bacteria > Acidobacteriota > Thermoanaerobaculia > Thermoanaerobaculales > Sulfomarinibacteraceae > JAHECW01. The sequence goes on from CAVWAW010000006.1 coordinate 64,889, forward strand.
GCGGTAGGCTGCGATGGCCTCGTCGTGCTTGCCCTGCCGGGCGAGGACATCGGCGTAGATTCGCCGGGTTTCCGAGAAGTCCGACCTCAGTTCGAGGCTCTTGCGGAGTTCGGCTTCGGCTGATTCGAGATCGCCCTCGTCCCGGAGTTCGGCGCCGCGATCGAGAAGGCGGCGGTAGTCCACCGCCGGGGTCAGGATCTCCTGGATTCCATCGGGATCGATGTTGGCGAACTCGGGAAGATTGACCGCGCGGTTGTCGGCGGTTGCGTTCGCCACCAGGATCGGCGGGGTGTCGTTGCCGTCGGAGTCGATATGGGTGAGGAACATCTCGGTGTAGGGCCGATTGACCTTGGAGGAGAAAACCAACCAGCGGCTGTTGGGAGACCAGCTGTGCCACGAGTTCATCCGGTTGGTGTTGCAGTTCATTTCGCGCGGGGTTCCGCCCTCGGCGGGGACGATGAAGAGCCGGCTGTCGGGTCGCATCAGCAGACCGGTGCCGGCCTGGACATAGACCAGCCACTTGCCGTCGGGTGAGTACTTGGGAAAGGAGTTGCTCTTGCCGTTGGCCGACGCCCCGGGCAGTGGGACGGCTTCGCCGCCGCGGCCGCCGTTGAACGCGATGGTGTGAATGTCGTAGCGGATGTCGGGCTCGTTGGGGTCGTTGGCGTAGGTGGGCAGATCCATGCCGGGGGTGCGGGCCGGCTTGGCCGGCGCACGGAGAAAGGCAAGGGTTTTGCCGTCGGGGCTCCAGACCGCGTTGCAGTGGACGAAGGCCGGGTCGTCGGCGCCGGGAAGGGTCCAGGTCTCGCCCGTCGTGGTGTCGTGGATCGCCAGCAACCCGCCCGTCGGGTAGAAGGTCTGCAGGAAGCGATAGTCCAGATAGTTGGCGACAAAGACTTCCTCGTCCACCGACGACACGACATAACGGCCGTCCGGCGACACTCTCGAGAAGAGCCCGAAGGTCACCTTGTCGGGGTTGTAGTCGTTCCACGAGAACACATCGTCGTTCTCGATGACCGTGGTCCTCGCGACCTCGGCCATGGCGTAGGCGCCCTTGTCGCCCTGGGGTCCGTCCATATCCATCCCGAGCGTTTGACCATCGGCGGAGAAGGAGTGGCAGTTGGCGCAGGTGGGCATGCCCTCCATGACGATCCTGCCGGTGGGCTGACTCAGATCGCGCAACCGCCAGGCGATGAGAGGCAGGGCGCCCTGATCGAGCGGTTTGACCACGCCGTCGAGGTTCTCAGACGGCATCAGCGGCACATCGCGGTAGAAGATCGGTGCGCCGACCGGGTCGGACGAAGTGCTCAGAGTGACCTCGCCGAGGGACGCCATGGACCGACCACGCTTGTCCGTACCGTAGAAGGCGACCTTCAGAGGAGTCGCAACAGACTGTTCTTTCATGAGCTGCCACAGATCAGGGTCGGGGGTCCATGCCCGCGCCGAAGCCTGCTCCGGTGTCGGCGTCCAGGTGTTGGTGTTGGTGACGCACCGCTGGTCGATGACCGCGGGGAACCGTCCGGGGTCGGCGTCACTCAGAACATAGTGGTGGCTTTCGCCTCCGTTGAAGCTGATCTGAACGAGCCACCGGGTGTTGTCGGCATCGGGATCGCGGAAACGAAAGACCGGGGCGATGATCTCTGGAGGAAATACCGAGCCTTCGTGGGGGTAGTCGACGACGATTTCCGCCGCGTCGCTGTCGAGAACGGCCCCTTCGATCATCGACACCACAACGCCAGTCGCATCTCCGGCAGAGTCGTTCTCACCGAGGTCGAGGCTGAAGGCTGCGCCGTCCACAGGCAGCGCCAACGGCTCGCCCCGCTGATATCCACAACCTGCACCTGTGAGCAGAATGATAAACACAACCGTCACCCCAACGAGGGAGGTGAGAATCCGGACTCGAGTCAACATGCAATTCTCCGTTCAATCCAAACCGAGCCGACATTATACGATGAGGCGAGGCGGCGCCTGCAACGCACCCGCCGTCAATCCTTTTGCCGTTTTCAGTTGACCGTCCGGTGCCTTTAGCGAAACCGAGGCTAGAAAGTGCTACCGTCGGTGTTGAGAAAGGCAGGAAATGGACGCACTCCCTCTCGAATGGAGCCTCGAGAAGGTCCAGTACCAGAACCCGCGGATCCGCGCACTTCTTGGTTCCGTGCGGAGCCTCGATGGCGTGCTCGAGAGCAACTTCGCCATTCTCCACTGTTCGCCGACCCGCCTGTTGGAAATCTGGGACACGGTCCGCCAGGTCCGCACGGTTCTGGTCAACGAGGTCAAGCGGTTGATGGAGCAACCCTCGATTCTGCCGGATCTCGAAGCAGCGGTACAAAACGCGCGCAGCAAATTCGCCTTTCTCGATAGCGAGGTGTTTGTCCACCTCGAGCGCTTTCCGGATCGACCCGAAGAGGCCGAGTTCGACGCTCTCAGACGAACCCTGTGCGTCGCCATCGGCAAGCTGCACGGATTCCTGGTCGACACTCTCGGCGAAATACTGGCCGCGGATCCCCGGAGCAGCCACGACGTCGACTATTTCCTCGCCCGCAGATTTCCCCGCGATGTCGAAGAAGCCGAGTGGCTGCTGACCTCCGTCTTCAGGCTCCACGCCGAGCTGCAGTACATCAACTCTGAGCGTCACGCGAGCCTCGGATCGGTGATCGATGAAATGAACCGGACGGGCCGGCTGCCGTCGGTCGTTGACTGGCAGCGTTTGGCGGTTTACCTCGGCGCGCTTGAATCCGATTTCGCACCAAAGCTCCAGGGCATCATCGGGCTCCGCGGGATCCGAATCGACGAACTCGAGGTTCTGCAGGCGCACGCGAGTGAACTCCCTGAGTCGTGCCGGCTCGTCAACGAGCTCTACGCCATGGCAGGTGAGATTCTCGGGAAACTCAAAGAGTCCACCGACCGAAGCTACGACCAGGTCGCTCGCGGCGGGGCCATCGAAACAGTCGAGCACACCCTGAGCTCGAGAATCGTCACACGGCTGAGGGCCATCGAGGACGAGCTCCGCGATCTGGCTGCCTTTATCCCGCTATGGCTGCGAAGCGTCGAGAATCGCCGGGCGCTGATGCTCCGCCCGAAGGAGGACGCCGCCCCAGCTCCCGGTAACGAGTCAGAGCAGCCCGAGGAAAGCCGGCCGCCTGCCAGGTAACCCGCTGCCGGAGCCGTCCCATGCGGCGACCGGTAGCGGTGACAGGGGCGTCAAGTTCAGGGGCTGACCGAACGCAGCATGCCGTCGAATGCCGGGGCCGCAGCGAGCACGGTTTCCGAGGGACCCGTGATCTTGAAGAACCACGGGCCGCCCGGGCCCTCGATGACCGCGCCGAGGAGCCGCGAGCCCGGCGTCGGCTCGGTGGGGCCTCCGCCCATCCGGCTCGGCAGGAGGGTGCCCGCGACGCCGATGGTCGAAACCGTGTAGCCGTTGACTGTGAAGCTGTCGCGCACGGTTTCGGCGTCGGGGTCGGCTTCGATCTGACCCGCCCAGCGCTGGAGGTTGGCGTCGATACCGCCGCCACCGCCCGCTCCGAAGAAGAAGACCGTCAGCAGAGCCGGTCCGGCGGGGCCCGGAATCTCGGCTTCGGCCAGCCGCATCGAGGATGACGGCGCACGGAAGACCCAACCATCCGGCTGGTCGACTCTGGCGCCCGGAAGCGCGAGCCCTTCCCCTCCCCCACTGCTCTTGGCGGAGACGGGGGCGGGTGCGGCCTTCTCGGAGGCCTCGGTTGCGGGTTTGTCGGCAGCGCAGGCGGCACCAATCAGGAGGAACGTCGAGGCGACGGCAATTCGGGCGAGATTCATGGATCGACCTTTCTGACGCGATCGCGTCACAAGGGGAACGATTGCGGGGCGGAGGTCATTTCCGACGACGGAATCAGCGGGTGTCGGGAGCGCTCACTCCGCCCGATAGCGTGCTGCGTCTTCCGGCCGGCCCCACGCCTCGTAGAGTTCGACCAACGAGGCCCCGGCTGTGGCGACTCTCTGGTCTTCGGCGCCGAACGCCTCGAGATAATTGTTGTACGTCGCGAGCAGCAGCGGCTCGGCCTCGACAAAGTTCTTCCGGCCGGCCAGAAGTCTGCCGAGGTAACTTTGATAGCCGCCGACCCCCGGGCTACCCGCAGGGAAGGCGCTTTCGGCGATGGCCAGCGCGATTCGCAACTCGGCTTCGGCCTCGTCGAGCCGGTCGAGTTCCCACAAGACAATCCCATAACTGCGGTGGGCCGATGCGGCATCCGGGTGATCGGGGCCGTAGGCGCGTTCCATTCTGGCCACCGCATCGCGGAGGGTTTCTTCGGCAAGATCCAACTGCCCCGATTTACGGTAGACGGCGCCCAGGTTCGTCAACCCGCGCGCGACCTGCGGACTGTCATCGCCGAACACCTCGCGGCGCATCTCAATGACCTCGGCCAGCAGGGCGAGGGTCTTGTCGTAGTTGCCGAGCCGGTAGTTGACGTTGCCCAGGTTCTCGAGGCCCTTGGCGAGCTCGGGGTGCTGGTCGCCCGCCAACCGCCGCACGGCCACGTTCGCCTCTTCGATGATCTCCGCGGCCTCCTCGAGCCGGCCCTGGAGCATGATGTAGATCCCCAGGTTGTTGAGGGCGCCGGCGCTCTCCATGGTGTCTCCGCCTTCGACCGCGCGACGGATTTCGATCTCTTTGCGGGTCAGTTCTTCGGCGCGAACATAGTCCTGCCGCCAGACCTCCTCGAGCACCGACATATTCTGGTAACACCCGGCCGTTTGATCCGACTCTTCTCCGTGCATTGCGAGACTCATGGCCAGCGCCTGCTGGATGACATTGTCGGCCTCTTCGAAGCGGCCGGCTTCGGCCAGCACCCGACCGAGGAAATCGAGGGTCACCGCCACATCCGAACTCGGGTCGCCGAAGGTCCGCCGTCTCGCCTCGAGCAGTTCGTAGCCTCGTGCGATGGCCTCTTCGTAGTCCGCCTTCCGCCAGGAAAGCTGGGCCAGGGAAGCCATCGTTTCGATGGCCTCGGGTGAATCGGCCCCCATGAGACCGGCCCGCATATCGAGGGCGGATTCCAGTAACGGCTGCGCCTCGTCGTATCGGCCGAGGGTGTTGTAGGTGTCGCCGATGGTGTGGCGGACCTCGGCCTCGACCTCTGGCTGATCGGCAAACGAGGGAGAGATCCTTGTTGTCGCCTGATCGAGAGCCTCGGTCACGGTGATGTCGACACCCAGCTCGAATGGGCTCGCGGCGCTCAGGGTTTCGCGCATGAACCGGCTCACGGCCGTCGCTTTCGCAGCTTCGTTCTCCGCTCGGTCGCGTTCCCGCGCGATCCGTCCGGCCTGCACGGTCATGGTCGCCGCCAACACCACCAGCAGGGCGAGGACCGTCGCGGCGAAGGCGGCTCCCAGCCGGTTGCGCTGGACCATCTTCTTGAGCTGATATGTTGCGCTCGGCGCCCGCGCCAGAATCGGCTGCGAGGCCAGGTAGCGCTCGACATCCTCGCGCAGTGCGGCGGCGCTGTCGTAGCGGCGATCGGCGTCCTTTTCGAGGGTCTTACCGACGATCGTCTCGAGATCCTGGTCGAGCCGGCGAGTCCCGCTCCAGCTCCTGCCCACCGGATCGGGAGGATCTTCGCAAATGACCCGCACCGCTTCGGCGAGCGCCGCCCGCGTCACGTTGTAGGGCCGTTTTCCGGTGAGCATCTCGTAGAGGATCACCCCGAGAGCGTAGACATCGGTGCGGAGATCGATGGCGGTGACGTCGCCCCTCGCCTGCTCGGGGCTCATGTACTGCAGCGTGCCCTTGATCACGCCGATCTCGGAAACCAGGGTGGCCGCGATGTCGGCGTCGCTGATGCGTGCGAGGCCGAAATCGAGGATCTTGATGGTCAACGATGGTTTGGCCGCCGAGCCGGCGCCCGACGACACGCCTTCATCGGTGACGATGATGTTCGACGGCTTGAGATCGCGGTGGATGACGCCCCGCTGGTGGGCGTAGTGGACCGCATCACAGATCGAACGGAAAAGCCCGAGCCGCAGCTTGAGTTCTTCGCCGTCGACGAGCGCCGGACGCCCTGCCAGCCAGACATCGAGGGTGACCCCCGGAACCAGCTCCATGGCGAAGAAATCGTGGCCGTCTTCGGTGTGGCCCGACTCGTAGATCGCGGCGATGTTGGGGTGGCGCAGCCGGCCGAGCGACTCGGCCTCGCGGCGGAACATGCGGGCGTGGAGCTCATCGACAACGTGGTCGCGGCGCATGATCTTGAGGGCCACTCGACGCCGCGGCTGCGACTGCTCCGCCTCCCACACCGTGCCCATGCCGCCCTCGCCGAGCCTGCCGATAATGCGAAAGCCACCGATGGATTCCGGCTGACCCGCGGGTCGCTCGGCAGCGGGAACATCGGCTGGCACTGTATCCGACAACGAAAGCGTCTGATCGTCCTCGGAAATCGGTTTTATCGGTTCGTCGGTCATGGCAAGCCTTCCATCGGTGCAGGCGATCACGAAGGCTGTCGGTGGCAATTTGAATCGCTCGTGATCGCTGCAACCGGCAGGAACGGTCGGGCATTCCGCGCGCCGCACCGGACCCGGAGGGGCGCACGGCAGGCGAGCCCTCAATCAGGCGATCGGTCGACCGGCTCGGCGGGATCACATAGGTTCCATCGAGTCGAGCGACCATGTCTTCGTAGCGGCGATCGAGATCCTCGAGTTCGGCTTCGAACTCCGCCTCGTTCAATTCGCCTCGATCGCGGCGCGCTTCGAGGGCGGCGCGGTTGCTGCAGAGCCAGGTATCGGGATCGAAGTTATAGGTCATCTCTCGTTGCCGTCACGATACCCGATCCGACGCCCTTAGTAATCGCTGAGCGACCTCTGTCCGATTCCGCTGGACGCATCCGGTCCGAATCGTTCTTCATACGCGCGTAGTGCTTCGGCGAGGTCGAGTGCCGCCGAGCTTGCAGTATTCGCAGCCTCTTCCACTATGGAGTGGCGGCTGCACCCCTTGGCGCAGCGAACGATGCCTGCGGGGGTTCCCACATCCGTCCACCCACACGGCGGGACGGGAACCACTCGCATGTCTGCGCCTGCCTCCTGCAGCACGGCGCGCGAAAAATCGACATTCGGCAGACGTTCGTAGAGCTTCGACACCCGCGCCGCGAGGGGGCCGGCGGCCGTATCAACCAAAGCGTAGTCGAACATCTTCGTCAGCCACGGCAGCGCCCACTGGAAGAGGGCAAGGAGTTCCGCCGCGCGCATTGCGAAGATAAAGCTGTTCCACAGAGCGCCTTCCCGTACCAGTTCTTCGGCTCGCTCCTGAGTCGGCTTTTCGACGAAGTGGGAAACCGCGGAAACCGGGTGGTGCGCGATGGAGCGGGGTGAGATCCAACCGAGGCCGGTGTCCGGCCCCGCCGGTTCGAGGCCCAGGAGGACGAGTCGATCGGGCTCCCGGTGGATATTCTCGGTGGCGGCGGTGATCGCTGCGAGCAGGGTCGGTTCGTCTTCGACCACGTGATCCGACGGCAATACCACCACGGTGGCCTCCGGGTCGCGCGCAAGCACCTGCTTCAGCGGCAACAGGACCCCACAAGCGGTGCCGCGGTTGCATGGTTGGACCACGACGTTGACGGACGGGAGATCGGCGAGTTCGGCCGACCACCAGCGGCGGTGCTCGGCGGCGACAACCACCGCCGTGCGGTCGGGTCCCGCCACGGCCCGCGCACGCCGCAACGCCTGCCGTAGCAGCGACGGACCACCATTGACGCCGCAAAACTGTTTCGGGACAGCGCGGCCTTCGAAGCCGCCGGTGATCTGACTCAAACGCGATCCATCTCCGCCCGCAAGCACGATCGACCAGAGATTTCCTTGCTTTTCCACAGTCACCTCCGCGGCTCCGATTGGGAGTCGGCGACCAAACTCGAGCGCTGGGTCATACCGTTTTCGGGAGCCGTTGCGCTCAAGATAATGCGACGGGATCTCTCTCGCCAGGGGTGGTCGGGGCGCCGAGTGACCATGGTCACGAAGACCGGTCAAGATCGGCGACGAGAGCGCCGATCGACGTCGTCAACAGGCGTCGAAGCAACCTCGGGCATCCAAGGTCTCCACGAAGTAGTACCATCCTCCCGTGGGTCTCAGACTGGTATCCCTGGTCGGCATTTTCGTCTTTGTCGCGATTGCGCTGGCTGCTCTCGGTCAACCGCAAGGGGGTGAGCTGGCGGCCGGTCATGTGGGGGCTCGGTCTTCAGCTGGTCCTTGGCGCCATCGTCCTGACTCCGGCGCTGCAGGACTTCTTCTTCACGGTGGTCGACGGCGGTGTGCGGCGGCTTCTGTCCTTCGCCGAAGCGGGCTCGGATTTTGTGTTCCAGAGCGTCGAGGCGCACCGGATCGATGTCGTCACCGACGACGGCGTGTCCACCCTGACGGTGGTCGGCCACATCAGCCCACCGCTGCGCACCGTGGCCTTCTGGATCCTGCCCTCGATCATCTTCTTCTCGAGCCTGATGGCGATCCTCTACCACCTTCGGGTCATGCAGCCGATCATCGAAGGCATCGGCAAGCTCATGCAGCGAACGATGGGCACCTCGGCGGCCGAGAGTTTGAGCGCAGCGGCCAATATCTTCATCGGCCAGACCGAAGCGCCGCTGGTCATCCGCCCCTACATCGCGGGGATGACGCGGTCCGAACTCCACGCCGTCATGTGCGGTGGATTCGCCACCGTCGCCGGCGGAGTCATGGCGGCGTACGTCGGGTTTCTGCGAGACATCCCCGGAATCGCAGGGCATCTCGTGACGGCGAGCATCCTGTCGGCGCCGGCGGCCCTGGCGATCTCCAAGGTGCTCTATCCCGAGGACGGCCACCCCGAGACCACCGGCGATGCCGAGCTCGCGCGCGACACTCCATACGGCAACGTCATCGAGGCCGCGGCGCGCGGCGCCACCGACGGGATGAAGCTCGCCATCAACGTGGCGGCGATGCTCATCGCCTTTGTCGGTCTCGTCGCCCTGCTCGACTGGGTGCTCACCCTCGTGCCCATCGTGTTCTCGGCCGAAGGGGTCGCCTTCGGGTGGGCGGAGGCCGGGGTGCACGAACCGCTGTCGCTGTCTCGGATCCTCGGCTGGCTCTTTTTCCCCGTGGCGCTGATCATGGGGATCGCCCCGGCCGACGCCGCGGTGGTCGGGCGGTCTGCTGGGCGAGAAACTCGTTCTCACCGAGTTCATCGCGTACGTCGATCTCGGCGCCATCGTCAATTCCGCCGATCCGGTGATCAGCCGGCGCTCGGCCATTATTGCGAGCTACGCCCTCTGCGGTTTCGCGAACTTCGCCTCCATCGGCATCCAACTCGGTGGCATCGGCGGCATCGCTCCGGAGCGTCTGCCCGATCTGAGCCGCCTCGCCCTGCGCGCCATGACCGGCGGCTTCATCGCGGCCTGCATGACCGGCGCGGTTGTGGGTGTCTTCCTGAGCTGACGCGCGAAGGCAGCATCGCACACATTCCTCGACAGCACCCTGGCAATCCAGCTCGGGCTTTCAAACGACCCCCCGCTCCAGAAATGGCCACGACACTGGCAAGGACGGAGACAGTTAAGGCGGAATGTCGTGCAAGCCACCTCTACGTTTTCAGGACTTAGAGCTTAATAGAGTGCCTGGCACCGCTTGCACCGTTTGTGGGCGAGTGGTGTTCAACCGGTCGATTCACGGCGTGGTCACGACGAGATCCCACTCCGCTGCCGAACCCCATGCCTCAAAACCGTCCGCGAAGATCTGGCGGGTTAGAACTCGTAAGACACCGAAATCGAGAGTCTCGTTCGGACCGACCACCCGACCGGCGACGACGATCTTACCGTCGGGTTGGATCAGCATGCTGCGCGGGCGGTCGTCGTTGGTGCCGCCCAGATCAAACGGGAATGCCCTGGAGAAGCTGTGGAAGGTGGAGTCGTCCTCCCACCACTCGATCACGGTGAAGTCGTGGGTTCCAAAATCAGGTGACTCGGCCACGGCGAGGTAACTGCCGTCGAAGAGTGGCAGGATTCCACGGCCGGCCATGATGGACCCCCCCGAGCAACTCGCGAAAGCCGCACCGTAAATGCTGAACGAGGAGTCCGGCTGGCCGTCGGGCAGCACCGCAGCCGCGGTCCAGCAGGTTCCGTCGCTGGCGTCGGCCTGGCCGATCATAATGAGTCGCCCTGAATGATCACGTGCGACTCCCCAGGCGGCATCACTGTTGGCGCCCCCAAGGTCGAAGTCGAACACTGTCTGACCCAAGAAACCAAAAAAGGTGTCCGGCGTGCCGTCGGCGTTGAGGCGGGCGATGACCATCTGGTCGTCGCCGAAGTCGCGGCTGCCGACGGCGACGATCTTGCCGTCGGGTTCGAGAATCATGCCGTGCATGATGGCGAGGCCCTCGACGTTGAGCAGGGCTCTCCCGTCAGTGCCGAAGCTCGAGTCAATGGTCAGATTGTCGTTCAGGCGAGTGAAACCCCAGTCGCTGTCACCGGCAGCTATATCTACGGTGCCGCCGACCAGGATTTTGCCATCCGCGGTCACCGCCACCGCCGCCGGAAGATCGGTAAAGTCCGTCCCCGGCGTGTCAAAAAAATACGCCCCTATGCCGCCTGAAGCGTCGGTCTCGAGCGAGCCATCGGGCCGCAGCAGAGCGACGCCGAAGTCGGTGTCGCCGGCCAGATCGCGCTCGACCTGTCCAACAACGACCAGTCGCCAGTCATGAGCGACGCCCCACGGCAGGACCGCTCCCGCGATCGCCGCGTCCAGTCCATTCGTGGTGAAGTCCATCGCCACGATTGAGGTCCCCTCGAAGCCGAAGTCCGGGCAGCGGCTGCCATCATCGAGCAGACAGGCAATACCGAAGTCGTCGTCGCCGGCGATGGTGGTTGAAACCTGGCCGATGACGTAGAGGCGATCTTCGCCGGGAACGCGGACTATTGCGTTGCCTCGATCGGCATCGTTGTAGGCGAAGTCGATAGCGACCCTTCCGTTGGCGCCGAAACCCTCGTCGGGGCACAACGGTTCCGGGCACGGGTCGGAGGCAAGAACAGGCGAAGCGAGAACGAGGGCCCAAGCAGCGATGTTCAGTCGATTCACAGAGACTCTCCTTGACTGACATTGGGAGACCAACGACTGAAATCGAGGTTATCACGGGATGTGTGTCCAGCCTCCGGCCGTGTCTTTTGGATCCAAGAACTCAGGCGGGGGATGGGAATTGCGCTCGCGGATGAGACCGTGATTCTGCAACCGTGAAGCGTCCAATCAGGTCAAATCTCTCCACTGAAACCCCGACCCTTCCCAAACCGTATACGCAGTGTGCTCCAGTACATTTTCGCTTTACCGCTCGGGTTCTTGACACTACCGGATGGACAGCACCCGGCACGATGAGGAGGAAGAAGAGATGAAATCCAGGGTTTGTTCGATCGTCGTCGTTTCGCTCTTGCTTGCGGCAACATGGGTGGGTGCCGAGGAGATCGCCGGACTCCCCCTTCACGTCACTGAGATCGATGACGGAGTGATCCGTCTCTGGGTCGGCGATCACGTCTCGTCGACATCCATCATGGCGTTCGCCACCGCGAAAGGCATTGTCGTGGTCGATACGTTCGGTGTGCCCGAAATCGACACCGAGCTGCGCCGGATCATCGCCCGTGAACTCGGACGCTCCGACTTCGCCTACCTCATCAACACCCACGAGCACTCCGATCACACGGGCGGCAACTCGGTCTACGCCGACTGCACCATCGTCGGACACGAAGACGTCGCATCCGGAATCTCGTCGTTCGCCGACAGACGCGACTTCCGGATCAACTGGTACACCAACCGGATCACCGAGATCGAAGAGGAACTCGAGGCCATGGCCGACGATGATCCGAATGTCGCAGCCTTGGAGGAGGACCTCATTCTGACTCGCCTCAACCTCGAAGTGGATGAGGCGGCCGCGGATCCCGCGCTGCCGAGTCTGACCTTCTCCGACCGGATGACCCTCGACCTCGGCGACACCACCTTCGATCTGTCCTACATCGGCGGCATGCACACCGCGAGCGACATCGCCGTCTTCGTCCCCGAGCACGGCATCCTGCTCACCGGCGACACCATGGCCGATGTCTGGCTCACCGACTCCCCGGGGTGCCTCGCCGCCTTCTTGGTTCGCGACGGCATGGCCCACGACTTCCCGCTTTGGCTTGCCAACTGGGACCGCCTGCTCGCTCAGCGCGACCAGATCACCACCCTTCTTCCCGGACATTGGAACGGCGAGCTCTCCATCGGAGGCGCCGAGGCGCGGGTCGAGTATGTCCGAACGCTCTGGGACGGCATCAACCAGGCAGCTGCCGACGGCAAGAGCATCGGCGATGTTCAGACCGAGTTCCGCCTCGACACCCGCTTTCCTGAACTGGTGGGCAGCCCCGGTTTCGATCCGCAACGGAACTACGCCTCCATCACGGAGCTCTGGAGGGTCATCTCCAACCAGGATTCCGCCGCCAGGGTCATCTTTACGCTGCTCAGTGAGGACGCCGACGAAGCGGCCATCGCCGAGGTGGTGGCCGACCACGACAACACCTCATCCGGCTACTACTTTGCGGAAACCGAGTTCAACGCGTACGGCTACGCCCTCCTCCAGCGGGACCAGGTCGACAAGGCAATAACGATGTTCAAAATCAACACCAAACTGTATCCCGAGTCGTGGAACGTCTATGACAGCCTCGGCGAGGCGCTGCTCAGGGTCGGCAACACCGGCGACGCAGCGGTCATGTATGAGAAGTCGCTGGCCCTCAACCCCGAAAGCCCCACCGGCATAGAAGCGTTGAAGAACATCCGAGAGAGCGCCGAGGCGATGTGATTGGGTCAGAGCGCGGGGCAGGACTTAGAGCTTAATAGAGTGCCTGGCACCGTTTGTGGCGCCGTTTGCGTTTGTGGGCGATGATCTGCACAGGGTCAAACTAACCGGGTTAGAATCTCATCACAGACGAGTTCTTTGACCGCGTCAGCAACGACCGGACCCCGGAGAGGAGCGCCGCATGCGTTTGAGTGCCCTGGTCGGAATCGCATCGATGGCAGCCATCGCATTCTGGAGCGCCCCGGTCTGCGCCGTGGAGGACTCCGCTGCGTCCACAGATCCGAAGGTGCCCGCGGTAATTATCTTCTCAAGCGGCACATGGCACCTGGTCACCTCACTCGAGTTGAAGGATGGATCCGTCATCTACTCCAAACCCGGTGAATACCCGCGCGCTGTCCCCGAATACAAGGTGGACTCGCGACGGACCACGGACGTCAATCAAGCGCTCGAGGAGCTCGTCGAGGTCTGTCTATCAGACAGAGTCGATATCGCTCGGATCGCAGCCTTGAAGGGACGATCTCTCGATATCTTCACCGACGCGAGCAACCGAACCATGCCGAAGTGTCTGGCCGAGGTGCGGGATCGGAGCCAACGGGCCGCCGACGACGCCCATGAACGAGAAAAAGAGGAGTCGCTGTCGGGACTGACGGATGCCGAGACCTCGGCAAGCCTGCAACAGGCCGATAAGGTCGTTTTGACCAACAGATCAGTCGCGACAACGGCCAGACGCGCCGACGGCTACAGCCCCAAGAAAAAGACCCCGGCTGATCAGCGCGCCGAATACGCCGATCTCGCCCCGGAGGCCATCGCCGAGGTCTGTCAAAACGAATCCGCTGTGGGCACCTGGCAGTACGATGCCTGCTACGACCGGCAGACCGCCGCACTCGGACGCCTCAATGCCCGGACGTCAGAATCTGTCCCCAATAACGCGTTTCTCGGCATCCGCGGACACTGCCGCAACGAGTGGTCCCTCGACTACTCCAAGCGCGACAGCTGCGAACGCGACGAAATCGGCGCTTACCACGCTGTCCAACGACTGGCCACCGATCCTCGCTATGACCCCGTGTTTCTCAACCGGGCTCGACTGGATTGCGAGCGGGCCTGGGCGGCCCAATACACGATGCAGAAGGTGTGCCTCGAAGATCAGCTCAGGTCGGCCCAACCCAGTAATTAGGCTAGGGCACGACCGCCGACCACGAATCCGGGGTTCCCGACTCGAACCCATCGACAAAGATCGCCAGCGGCGCGACGCCATCCCAGCTGACGGCGTTGATCTGGGCGAGATCGTTTGTGACGTCGTAGCCTGCACCGAGGATCCGGTCCATGGAGTTGTCGAGGTAGACCCTGAACGCACTCGATGGGTCGTCCGGTGTCGCGGCGGGATACGGCCACGGTGGGGTGTAGCCGTTGGCCAGGAATGCCGGGATGAGAATCTCGGTGGCGGCCCAGATGTCGGCGGCGACCGGGTCGGTGCTGGCAACGAGTTGATCCAGCCGGGTGGCATCGCCATAGCCCGTCCAGGGCCCGTTGTTGGGGTTGGCGTTGACCCAGATGCAATCGAGGATGTTGAGATCGGCGAGCCCGATCTCCGCGATGACCTCACCCAGGAGACCTGAGCCGATGGCGCTGTGAGAGTTGGTGTTGAGCTCGCGGGTGACCAGACCCATGTAGTGCTTGACGCAGGCCGTGACCCCATAGGTCGCGTGGTGGGATTTGAGCACCGGGAGGTTGATGAACTTGAGGCTGTCCGCGGTCGTAGCTCGATGTACCCGGATTCCAGATACCGTCCCTCATGCTGATGAAGGTGCCGTCCTCGCTCTGGAACTTCGGGTATGACACACGACCCGAGATCTGCGGATCGTAGTCATAGACGATGTAGCCGTCGTTGGTGTCGGCCTCGGAATACTCATCGACCGAGTTGTAACGGATGGACGTCCAGTCGTAGTGCGAGACCGTGTAGCCCTGATTCTGAAACCCGACCACCACGTCGTGTGGTGACAGCGAGGTGTCCTGGGCGTTGTTGTCCGGTTGATCGAAGTTGTTCACCGAGTTGAACTGGGCGTTCTCGCAGACGACCACCTCACCGGCAAAGGAATCCGGGTGGTCGACAATGGCGCGGATCAGTCCACGCAGAAGATCGGTATTGGTCCCGCCCCGTTCGTCCCACTGGTAGTTGATCTTGATCACCACCACGTCATCCGCGGCGATGATGCCCGCCGGACCCGAGAGGGTCGTCAACGACGCGGACCGGTAGAACTTCTGGCCCCGCGAACCCATGAGGGTCAGCAGATTGTCGAGCCCGGGGAATCGATCGCCGACGGGATCCTGCGGACAATCGGTGACCCGGAAAACCTGCGCCCGGTAGTCGGCCGGCGCCATGTGCATGAGTCTGCAACGAGTTGTCGGCCAGGGACGAGTGGCCCCACATCCCCATGGTCACGAGCAGGCCAACCAGCGCCGAGGCAACCCCGGCCGGGGTCCGCATTCCCTGGACGAGACCTCGTCGAGCGGCCACCAGCGTCGAGATCAACGGCGCGGCGAATGCGAGTGAAGCTGCGGAAAAGGCCGCCTGCTGGCAGGGATAGGCAAACCGGCTCGGTTTGGGCCCGGTGCGAAGCACCAGCCAGACCAGAGCGAGTACGCCGGCCACCACCGAATTGATGGTGAACCAGGTCCTGAGCATCCAGCCCATCGGCTCGTCAGAAGATCGTCGGGGACAATTGTGGTGTCTCACCTCGAGCCTCCCTCTCAGACAACTATGCGCAATCGCCGGCACGGCCATGGTGACCGGTGTCACCCGGCGCGTCAACGCCACAACCATACTCCTGCTCCCTTGTTGACCCGAGGTCTCGCCGGCGATGGCGACACCGACGAGGCGTGGTTGTCCAAAATCGCGCAGATATATATTGTCTGGTGAGTTCGACTTGACAAGAGATCCTCCAGACACCACATTCACAAACACAGAGACAACTCGACAACCGGCGACCCCTCGGCTCTGAGCCGCGCTCACGGCGCGCGTCGTCGACGACGCTTGGTGTTCGCCCATTGAGAAAGCGGGGATTGTATGATCCGGAGTCGCTCGTTGGGTATCGCCTTCATCCTTCTCGCAGCAATAGCTGTGACCTCGACCCCATCCATGGCAGTGGAGATCAACAAAGACTTTATTCAAAACGGGAGGGTGCTCGTCAAAGGATCGCCGATTCACGGTTCGAACGGTCTCGCGTTCGACACCGATGACCGACTGCACATTGCCAGCGTGCTCGGTCGTGAAATCATCGTCATGAACCCCAGAAACGGCAAGATCCTCGATCGCCTCGGCCCCGCGGTCGGAGTCGAGAGCCCGGATGACATCACATTCGGTCCTCTGGGCTCCGTCTATCAGGACGATATTTTCTGGACCTCGATCTTCACCGGCGAGGTCGGCCGTTTGACTCCGGATGGAGTCAAGATCACCGTCGGTCAGGTCTTTCCGGGGGTGAATCCGATCACCTTCTCCGATGACGGCCGGCTCTTTGTCGCACACGATTTCTTCGGATACGCCGGTCTCTACGAGATGGACCCGGAAGGCATTGATCCCCCGATCCTGCTCGATCCGAACTTCTACAATCTCAACGGCTTCGACTTCGGACCCGACGGTCTTCTCTACGGCCCCATCTTTCAGGAGAGAATCCTCAGAATCGATGTCGATTCGGGTCCGCCCCCGCTCTGGTCCGAGGACATCATCAACCCGTTCGCCTCGGCAGCGGTGAAGTTCAATTCCGAGGACCGTATGTTCGCGCTCAACGTCGAACAGGTTGTGGAGATCGATCCGGCGACCGGCGTCTTCGAGGTGGTGGCCCCACACGTCGGACCCGGCCTCGACAACCTGGCATTCGATTCGCGAGGCAGGATTTACGTATCAAGCTTCGTCGATGGATCCATCTACACGATTCTGCCGAGCGGGAAGGCACGCAGGATCAGCAGGGGCGGGATGATCGTTCCCGGCGGTGTGGCCGTGCTGCCCGGTCGTCATGGTGGGGCTTCTCTCGTCGTTGCGGACACGTTCTCCTTTCGCACATTCAATGCGCGCACCGGCAAGCCCGGACGGGTCGAGGAGGTCTTCGGAACGGCTGGGACAGTCGCCCCGTACGGCGACGACCTATTGACAACCGCCTGGTTCAACAGCGCGATCGAGATACGGGACGGAGAGACGCTGGAACTCATCGATGGCCCACATCTCTTCAATCTTCCGCTCAACGGCATCAGCTTCCAGGGTGACGTCGCGGTCGCCGAGTTGGGTTCCGGAAGCGTGGTCCGCGGCGATCACACCGCCATCGCGGACGGCTTTTACGTCCCGACCGGGCTCGCGGCGGCCGACGACGACCTGTGGGTCGCCGATTGGGCAACCGGGTTCGTGTTCCAGATTATGGATGACGGGATTCCGGTCCTCATTCCCGTCGCTTCAGGCCTGGTGCAGCCCGAGGGAATGGCGGTCAACACCGACGGCAGCCTCCTCGTCGTGGAAGCCGGCGCCGGCCGTCTGACCCGCATCGATCTCGATACCGGAGAGCTGACCGTGATCGTCGAGGGTCTCGAAGTCGGATCACCGGGCCCTCCGGGCTATCCTCCGACGTCGATCTTCAGCGGAGTTGCGGTCGACCGCGCCGGCTACATCTATGTAACAGCCGATGCGGCGAACCTGCTCTACCGATTCAAGCAGCACCCGCGGCGCCGCTAGCGCGCCGCCCTCCTCCATGCCCCGGCGTACGACTGTTCCGGTCTACGCCGGGGCGCTTTTTTTTCAACAGAGTCGAGGCGTTTCCATCCATTGCCCTCGGTATGATGTGGATGCTCGTAAGAGCTTGATCCGATTCACGAAAAGAGAAGGACATGACGCAGACTTTCCGATGCCTCAAAAGGTGGTCGTCGCTCCTGATCGTCATCAGTCTGCTCGCCGGTTGCGGCCAGGCGACCCACGATGAGCCGGTGACGCTGGAGGAACAACCGATGCAAGAACATGACGCCCGCAACATCATCGCCAACAACGCCTTCTTCTACTACGCGGATCTTGACGAGGCATGGCGGTTCTACGGCGAGGTCCTCGGACTCGAGACCATCGCCGACTATGGTTTCGCCAAGATCATGCGGATCGCCGAGACCTCCTATCTGACGCTGGTCGATGCCTCGGCGGGACTGAAATCCGCTGATCAACCAAAGACGGTGGCGCTCGCATTGGTGAGCGACGAGCTTGACGGGTGGTATGACTACCTCGTCGCTCAAGGCGTGACGATGAAATCTTCGAGCTACAGTCCGAAGGAAGGCAGCCCCCACGACGGTTTCGTCGCCATCGATCCGGAGGGCTACTACCTGGAGTTTGAACGCTTCAACCACCACCCGGAAAACGACCGGCTCATGCCGATCCTCGATGAGCTCGACCCGCTGTACCCGAACGCCGGCTCAACCACCGGTCGACCGGCCGAACTCGGAATCAAGGCCACCGTGCTGTGGCTCTACTCCAACGACGTCAAGGCCATGAGCAGGTTCTACGAAGACGTCATGGGCTTTCCGATGACCGTCGACCAGGGTTGGGCCATGATCCACGCGACCTCTCCGTCAGGCTTCATCGGCCCGGTCGACGGCGCCAGGGGGATGCACTCGTGGACCGAGGAAAAGGCCGTCATGGTGTCGCTTTTCACGACGGATCTGGACGCCTGGTTCACCCATCTCAAAGAACAGCCCTCTTTTGAACTGCGCGAAGAGGGTATCGTCGAAGAATCCAGAGCCGGAGCGATGGTGTTCGTCGGGTCCGATCCCGACGGCTATCTCATCGAGTTCGACGAGTTTTTCGAAGCCGAGGGAAACGAGGCGCTTCTCGCCCGTCTTGCGCAGAGCAAATAGCCGGTGCCGCCCGATGCCGGAAGCAAAGCTCGAGATCGCGTGACGCGAGAAACAGGAGCAGATGGTAGATTGGGCAAAGAATCGAGGGGTATGCAATGACGTTTGTCAGGCTGTTTCCAGTGATCCTCAGCGCTCTCCTTCTGGGAGCACACTTCTTTCGCGCCGGCCTGACCGTTCTCGCCCTCCTGATCGTGCTGTTCCCTTTGGTTCTTCTGGTGAAGCGGGCCTGGGTTGCTCGATTGACCCAGTTTGTCCTCGTTCTTGGTGGCGTCGAGTGGATCAGGACTCTTCTTGTCTTTGTCGCCGAACGCCGTGAAACGGGTCAGCCGTGGACACGGCTTGCCGTGATTCTAGGGTGTGTGGCGTTGTTCACCATCGGATCCGGTCTGCTGTTTTCGCTGTCCGGCGCCCTTCGAAAAAGGTACGGGCTCGACACGAGCCGATAGCGGGCGTCGATCAGCGGAAATCACTCGCCTCTCCGGCAGCGCGCCCCCAAGCGGTGGTGTCGCCGGACTCGAAACCGTCACGGAACAACAACGTCTCCTCGATTTCGATGATGTGAATCATGGCCGTGTCCAGATCGGTCAGCCAGAATCGGGTCCCGTCGTGGGCGAGCCCATAGATCAAACCGAAGGACGCACCCACGGGGAGGTAGCTTCCCAGCACGGTGCCGTCAGTGGGATCGAGCCTGTAGATCGCATCATCGGGATAGGCGTTGCCGTCCACGACCCACAACGAACCATCGACCAACTCGAGACCGCGAGGCGCCTGGTTCCCCGGCGCCGGGATCGTCCGGGTGACCATTCCGGTTGCCGGATCCATCAGCGTCAGGTCGGTGCCGAACCCGGAATGCCAGATCATCGAACCGTCGTACGCCACCCCGTTCGGGGAAAAGTGAGGCGACACGAATGAAGTCAACACCACCCCGGTCGAGTCGTCCATCTGGTAGACCATCGTGGGATCGTCGGTATCGCCCCACAGTGTTACGCCATCATGATCGAGGCCGAACGTCCACACCGCTGCCGGAGCAGGGAGAATATCCAACACTGCCATCGTCGCGGGATCGATCTTGTGGATGGTCTGGTCGAAATCATTGACGAACCAGAGCGACGCCCCGTCCCATCCGATGCCGGCCGGGCGCAAGACCGGTGAGGGAAACGACGCCACCACCCGGGCTTCGCCTGTGAAAATTCCGGATTTGCCCGCGGATTTTTCCGGAGCAACAGGTTCGCCGCCCCGCGCCGCGTCGTGCGCCGACGCCGGACCAACGGCCACCAGCAGGATCGAAACGATAAGCATCGACTTGTAGGTCACGAGAGCATTCCTCCTCTTGATCTCAGAGCCTCGGCGTTGCCGAGTGAGCCGCCTTATAAATAAACCGGTCTTCGGGAGATCGGGGTCTGTGGTTTCGACGCCGGCGAGGACGCCGGTGCCAACAAAGACCGAACCCGTCGGTGGGGCCGGCGCCCGCGCCGGTCTGGATTCGTTGAGGATCCGCACATCCCGGACTTCGTGAGCCGACCCCCCGCATGGGGCTCAATTATGCCCAACCTGGCCGGACCACCCGCTGGTGTCGCCGGACTCGAACCCGTCACCGAAGAGCAATTCCCTGAATTCGATGTTGTCGAAGTTCGTATCGAGCATCCCCGAGTCCTCAATCTTGAAAACAGTCAGACGAACGCGGGCTGACTGGGTTCCCGAAGGCGCGTCGCCGGATCCGGCGGAGACGTACCAGACATCGGGCGTCGAGGTCGGGATTTCCGCACTTAAAAACAATCCCAGGTTTCCACCGCCGCATCCTGGTTGGTCATACCACTGAACCAGGAGGTTCCCGAATCCGGTATTCGATTGGCCGCCCGGCACCAGGATGTCGGCGGTAATGTGGTATCTCAGCCCTCCAACGATGCCATCTACGCACTGGCGCGCTCCGGTCCCGTCGAGGGAGGTCGTGGAGAGATTGGTGACTATCGCCGAACCGGACGACGGGTCGGAAGCGGCATCGAGAGAACTCCATGCGATCGACGCCGTCGTAGTTCCCGACCACCCCGTGACGTCAACGTCAAAACCTGAATTCGACACCAGATTCTGTCCCTCGGCGAGAGACGCCAGACAGATCACCGCAACCACCAGAGTGAAAAATCGGCCAAACCGCATTATCGAGCCTCCCCTCGATCACGTGGCGATGAAGTGAAACCGACGGTGACGCCAAGTTCCACCGAGCTTCCTCGACGGTCATCTCATCATTCTCGAGTGTCTTTTCTCGATTCAATGTATGCCATGCCGCCATCAAGCGCAAGGTGCCCACCTTCATCGTCCACACCGAAAACCTGTGATCGAAAACGAGCCTCGGGCTGACAGGAGGTGAGAGGCTGGATGCGCCGAGCGGCAGAGGCTTGCTCGACTCTCATGTCCGAGAGTCGAATTGCCGGAGCGGCGCCTTTCGTTCCTTCCTCCGGCAGCGACGGGCGATCCATCGGGCAACGCGACAAGCAGAGGGGCGGGATCCAAACGGTGCCAGGCACTCTATTAAGCTCTAACAGATGTAGGTGCCATCTGATCACAATCCAGCAACTGCGTACGTGGCACCCATAAAGTCTTCACCCTTACTTATAGGGTGAGATTTCAAAACGACCAGCCCGATCGGGGATGCGTCTCCGACTCGGTCGAGACGACCGCAATGAGACCGATTCGGAGGAGGCACCGGATTTTCTCCCGGTCAGCTCTCGAGCCCCCGCGCTCCGCGAACGCTGTGCCGCGGCACGATGTGTGCCACCTCGACCTGCGCCATGACACACCTCGGCTCGGTTCGTTGCGGCGACCTCCGCCACCTCCCCGCCTCGCCGCGATTCCCCAGCGAGCAGCCGCGCGACGTTGACGTGCCGAACTCCAGAGCCGGTCGCGGGGACGCAGGTGGCACCCGGCCGCCGCTGCTCGTCCCCGCCTGGCACGACTCTTGAAACCGCTCAGAGTCAGAACGCTGCAATCGTCAAGATGGCCGATTCCGCCGTTCGGCAGGGATGGCCGTGCGTCGCCAGCGCTGAAAGGGGGATCTCACAGTGCTGCACCGGGGAAGGAACGTCTCGGCCTCAGACGCGGCCGCACTCCTCCGTCGGCGAGGGAACGTCGTGAAAGCAACACGGAAGGCCACCGCGCTCGCAACACTTGTGGTCGCGCTCGGCCTTCCGGCGGCGGCTGACGAAGACCGAGAAATCACTCCCGAACTTGTGTTCTCGTCGA
Source organism: uncultured Acidobacteriota bacterium (assembly GCA_963753035.1). GTDB lineage: Bacteria > Acidobacteriota > Thermoanaerobaculia > Thermoanaerobaculales > Sulfomarinibacteraceae > JAHECW01. Next base: position 86,799 of record CAVWAW010000006.1, read on the forward strand.
CCGTCGGTGAGGTGGTCTTCCCGCACAAGGCCCACTTCAACGACATGGAGATCGCCTGCGAGAGCTGCCACCACGAAACCAACGCCCGCATGCTCGACATCCCGCACCGGGAGTACTTCGCCGACTTCTGGATCGACTGCACGACCTGCCACCACCCGAGCGAGAAGCCGCAGAAGGCAATGTCCTGCTCGGCCTGCCACCACTGTCCGGTGCACTGCACCGACGAAACCCTGAGCTCGAAGGTGGTGATCCACGCGAGCTGCTGGGGCTGCCACGAGATCGGCACCGGCGCCGAAGCGAGTGCGAGCTGCGTTTCGTGCCATTCGGGCCCGAAGCGGGCCTGGCGCAATGACAAGGACAAGGAGAGGTCATGGACCGCCGGCGGTTCCTGAGGCTGGCCGGCGCGGCCGGCGCTGCGTTGGCGGCCGGCTCGCGGCGGGCGCGGGCCGACGGCGAGCCGGCGGAGGTCGAGTTCATCGGCGTGCTGGTGGACACCACCCGATGCATCGGCTGCCGGTCCTGCGAGGTTGCATGCGGCGAGGCGCATGGCCTCGATGTACCGGACGTGGTCAATGACGCCGCCCTCGAGACCGAGCGAACCACCACGACCCGGCAGCGGACGGTGGTCAACCGCTACTCAGACCGACGCCGGAACGGTGTTCGTCAAGCGACAGTGCATGCACTGCTGGCAACCGGCGTGCACCGCGGCCTGTTTAACCAACGCCATGTACAAGACCCACGAGGGCCCTGTGATCTGGCGCGAAGCCCAAGTGTATGGGCTGCCGCTACTGCATGGTGGCGTGTCCGTTCGAGGTACCGCGGTTCGAGTACGACTCGCCGGTGCCTCGGATCGAGAAGTGCACACTGTGCTGGGACCGGCTTGAGCGCGGCCACATCCCCGCCTGCGTCAAGGCGTGCCCGGTGGACACCCTGATGTTCGGCAGCAAGCGCGATCTGCTCGAAATCGCGCGGGTGCGGATCTACAACCACCCGGAGCACTACGTCCACAAGATCTACGGCGAACACGAGGTCGGCGGGACGGGGTGGCTGTACCTGTCGGCGGCGCCGTTCGAGCAGCTCGGCTTCCCCTCCGACCTCGGGACCACCCCGTACCCGGAGTTCACCCGGGAGTTCCTGTACAGCGTTCCGGTCGTGTTCCTGGCGGTGCCGACGCTCCTCGCGGGCCTGCACCGGCTGTCAGGCGACCGGGAGAACTCGTGATGCCCGGCGGCGGTGAACTTTCGACGGCGAGACCGGTGTGGATCGAGGAAGCGCGGCATTTCTTCCGCTTCATCATCGCGGAACTCAAACCGCGCCGTCCGTTCGTGACGCCCTTCAACCTGATCTCGATCCCGGTGATGGTCCTCGGTGCGATGCTCATCGTCATCCGCTTTGCCCGGGGCCTCGGATCCGTGACCAACCTGACGCAGGAGTCGCCGTGGGGCTTCTGGATCGGCTTCGACGTGGTGACCGGAGTCGCCTTCGCCGGCGGCGCCTACCTGGTGACCTTCGCGGTCTACGTCATGAGGCCGAGCGCTACCGACCCATCGTGCGGGCGACGGTGCTCAACGGTCTTCTCGCGTACGTGTTCTACGCCGGAGCACTGCTGCTCGATCTGGGACGGCCATGGAAGATCGTCAACCCGATCATCGGCAACTCGTTCGGCTACAACTCGATTTTGTTCCTGGTGGCGTGGCACTTCATGCTCTACATGATCGCTGAGTTCATCGAGTTCTCCCCGGTGGTCGCCGAGTGGTTGGGGTGGCGCCGGGCGCGGCGGATCCTGCACAAACTGACGCTGGCGACGGTGATCTTCGGTGTGACCCTGTCGACCCTGCACCAGTCGGGGCTCGGAGCGATGTTCCTCCTCGCCAAGTCGAAGATCCACCCGCTGTGGTACTCGGAGTTCCTGCCGGTGCTCTTCCTCGTGTCGAGCGTGTTTGCCGGGCTCGCAATGGTGATCTTCGAGGGAACGATCTCGCACCGGGTCTTCCGCGACCGCATCGATCGCGCCCACCACGCGGCGTTCGACGAAATCGTGATCGGCCTCGCCAGGGGCGCTGCGGTGACCCTATTCCTTTATCTTTTCTTCAAGGCGGTGGTCTTCGTCCACGGCAAGCACTGGGTGCACCTCGCCGACAAATGGGGGTGGTGGTACCTGCTCGAGGTGGTCGTCTTTGTGCTGGCGCCGTGCCTGATCTTCATCCGCGGCGTTCGGCTGCGGGAGTTCGGGCTGATTCGCGCTGCCGCGGTGGTGACGCTGGCGGGTGTCGCGCTCAACCGGCTCAACGTGTCGGTGATCGCGTTCAACTGGCGGTCCGCCAATCCCTACGTGCCGTCGTGGATGGAGCTCGTGATCACGGCGGCGGTGATCTTCGCCGAAATCTGGGTGTTCCGCTGGGTGGTCACCCGGATGCCGGTTCTGCAGAGCACTCCGCTCCGGTTGGTGGAAGAGGACCACCGGGCGGCGTGACCAGGGAGGAGTCCGAATGGAAGCCATTTCGTACGTCAACATCTTCGAGACCAAGGGGCTCGAATACCTGCTCGTGATCTCGTTTCTGCTCGGCTTCCTCGTCTTGGTGCGCATCCTGGGCCCCCGGGACGGAGCGGCCGGCGAATCGGTCACCACGAAGCCACAGGCCGCGGTGGCGGAACATCCCGCGACCTGCGTCGCCGACTTCGAGTGTCCCTACCGGGCCTCGGTCACCCACAACCTCGACGACGGGGTCTCGACGAACCAGGAGGACGTCGTCGCCTGATCGCTCTTCGAGGGCGCCCACCGACAGCTCCGAGATCCCACCGGTCGGGATTCTTCCCGGCTAAAAAAGCAGAAAAGAAAAGGCACTCAACCTCGAACGGTACCGTTTCATCTAGCCGAGCACTGTAGCGAGCTTCGTTTCGAGATCCGCGATCTTGAAAACGGTGCCAGGCACTCTATTAAGCTCTAACTAGAATCGGCACCGTTTCATTTAGGCGAGCACAGCGGCGAGGTTCGTTTTGAGATCCGCGATCTTGTAGGGTTTCTGGATGAAACCGCTCGCCCCGTTGGCGAGCAGTTCCTGTGCACCACCATCCACCGAGTAGCCTGACGATACGAGAACCCTTACCTGCGGATTGATCTTCTTGAGCGCGTGAAAGACAGCCTCGCCGTTCATGTTGGGCATGACGAGGTCCAGCAGGACGGCGTCGATCCCACCCCCCATTCGGCGATAGAACTCCACGGCCTCCATGCCGTCGGTGCAGACCGTCGCGTGACACCCTATGATCTCCAACATTTCGGCCACCATTCGGCCGACGCTGTTGTCGTCATCGACAACCAGCACGTGCGGGGCGCCGTCGATACCCAGTGACGTGTCCGCCTCGGCCGACGCTGATGAATCTGTTCGGCCGTCATTCTCGATCTGGACCGGCAATAGCAGTGTGAACGTCGTCCCGTGACCGACCGAAGACTCCACGGTAACGCCGCCTCCGTGATTTAGCATGGTGCCGTAAACCGCGGCCAAACCGAGACCCGTTCCCTTCAGTTCACCCTTCGTCGTGAAGAATGGCTCGAAGATCCGGTCCATGATCTCGGGAGGAATACCGACGCCGGTATCGCGGACATCGATTTTTATGTAGGGGCCTGGAGGGATACTGAACACCAGCCGTTCGGCCCACGTTTCATCGACCTCGACGAGGTCGGTCGCCATCACGAGCTCACCTCCGTCGGGCATTGCGTCACGCGCGTTGATGGCGAGGTTCAGAATGGTGCTTTGAAGCTGCGACGGGTCTCCCTTGGTGGTTGAAGGACTCGCGCTCAACGCCTGCCGAATGTGGATGTTCTTCCCGATGCTGTGGCTCAGCAGCGAGGCGACCTCGAAGACGATCTGGTGGACATCCACCGGCACGGAGAGGTATTTCCCCTTTCTCGCGAATGCGAGCAGTTTGGCCGTGAGGTCCGTCGCCCGCTGGACGCCGGTGAGGATGTTGTCCGCGTATCGGATCAGGGTTTCATCATTCCCCACCTGTGCGCGCAACAGATCGGCGAATCCCATGACCCCCGAGAGCTGGTTGTTGAAATCGTGGGCGACACCCCCCGCGAGTTGCCCGACCGCCTCCATCTTCTGCGAGTGCCTCAGCCGCTCTTCCAGCTGCTTTCTCTCGGTGATGTCCAAGGCAGAGAAGGTGACCCCCTTTTCGAGATCAGCGAGGTCGATGGGAGTCGAACTCAGGAGCACGTCGATATCGCGACCGTCCTTCCGAACCCACGTGGTCTCCACCGTGCCGGTGCCGAACCGGCTGATTTGCCGGTATTTCTCGCGTCCCACGTATTCGAAATCCTCGTCCGAGGGGTACAGAATGCGCGCGCTCTTTCCTCGGAGCTCTCCCTCGGAGTAACCGGTCATCTCGTGAAGGCGCTGATTCGTCCAGCCGAGGATCCGTTTATTGACGACGCCGATGCCCACCGGCGCCGCTCTGAAGATGCTTCTCAACATGGCCTCGCTCCCGGAAAGGGCCTTGTCGATCGTGACAGTGGAGGTCACGTCCTCGATCACGGCGACCATCCCATCGAACACTCCATCTGACGTGATCAAGGGTGTGGCGTTGATCTCCAGAAAGACGCGTCTTCCGTCCTCGATCTGGATGGCGTGACGAACGCCCGTCACTCGCGCGAGGGTTCTTTTGACCCGCTGAAACGGCAGGTTCTCCACCGGAAACTCGCGGCCTTCGAAGTCCGTGATGACCCATTCTGGATCGTCGTACATCCGCTCGGTGAGATGATCCCGGGTGAGCAGCAACGTCGTTTCAGCCTGGCCATTCGCGGCGATGATGCGACCGTCCCGATCGACCACCGTGATCGCCAGCGGGCTCATCTCGAAGACCTTCCGGAGCAGATCCTGATCCAGCGGCTGGTTCGCGGCACTCTCGACCCGCACAGCCATAGTTTGCCTCCTCCATCTTTCATTATGACCGCAACACCGACGGAGCGCACCTTCTGCACTTATAGTGCGTGATTTCCAAATGACCACCAAAAATCAGAGGCAACCTTTTTCCGGTCAATCGGTATCTCAATTGCAGGGTTGTGGGGTGGCGGGGCCTCGGGCGCCGCGAAACAACAACGACCACATCGAACGGTCGATGCGACCGCTCGGCTCGAGAACCCGGAGAGGACCGCTCAATTGAGAACCTCGAACCGCCGCCCGAATACCAGTACTCCGTCCTCTTGTTCCAAGCCCGAATTGATCGCCCTCGTCGGCGCCGCGCTCTGCCTGTTGTCGGCACCGGGCCTCGGCGCTGAGGAGCTCACTGATGCAGACGCAGGGGATTCCCGGCAAACCGCGGTCTACACCGTACATCCAATCGATGCAGAGATCGATGTGGACGGACGGCTCGACGAGGCGCCGTGGCAGCGTCCTCCGACCTTCGAGCTTGAGTACGAAACGCGGCCCGCTGAGAACGGCCCGGCGCCCGTGCGCACCGAGGTCTGGATCGGCTACAACCTGAACAACCTTTATGTCGCCTTCCGCGCCCACGACCCCGAGCCGGAGAAGATCCGCGGCCGGCTTTCCGATCGCGACACCGCATATCAGGACGATTTCGTCGGTGTGGTTCTGGACACCTTCAACGACCAGCGGCGGGCGTTCGAGTTCTTCGTCAACCCGCTCGGTGTGCAGATGGACATGACCCAGAACGAGATGACCGGCGGCGAGGACGACTCGTGGGACGCCATCTGGGACTCCGCCGGCCGGATCACCGACACCGGGTACATCGTCGAAATGCGGATACCGTTCTCGTCGCTGCGGTTCCCCAAAGCGGACGACGGGATGACCTGGGGAATCGACGCGGTGCGCTTCTACCCCCGCGGGCAGCGCTACCGGCTGGCGTTGCACCCCATGGAGCGGGGCAACAACTGTTATCTCTGCCAGGGCTACCAACTCATCGGTTTCGAGGGCGTCAAGCCGGCCCGGTCCATCGAGCTCGTCCCGACCCTGACGGCGGCAATGAGCGGGATCCGCGAGGATTTTCCGGACGGCGGGATGGTCGACGGCAATCCCGATGTCGAGCCCGGGATCACCGCCCACTGGGGCATCACCCCCAACCTCATACTCAGTGGGGCCATCAACCCCGACTTCTCGCAGGTCGAGGCGGATGCCGCCCAGCTCGACGTCAACACGCAGTTTGCGCTCTTCTATCCGGAGAAACGCCCCTTCTTTCTCGAGGGGGCGGACATCTTCGCCACCCGCTTCAACGCGATCTACAGCCGCAACATCGCGGACCCCAACTGGGGCGTCAAGCTCACCGGCAAGATGGGGAAAGACGCAATCGGCGTCATCATCGCAAGCGACAGCCGGACCAACCTCCTCATCCCGTCGAGCCAGTCCTCGGCCCTCGACACGATCGAGGAAGAGAATCTGTCAACCATCATTCGCTATCGTCGCGATCTCTTCGGCGCCACCACCGGCGGCTTTTTCTACACCGGGCGCGAGGGCGGCGATTACTCCAACCGCCTGTTCGGCGGCGACATCCTGTTTCGCTGGAAGGACACCGAGGCGGCGCGGATCGAGATCCTCGGTTCGCAGACGCAGTATCCGGAGGAGATCGCCGAAGATCACGATCAGAGCACCGAGAAGCTCACGGACTATGCCATGCGCCTGGTCTACCAACACACCTCTCGCAATTGGATGTACTTCGTCCTCTACCGCGACGTCGGCACGGACTTCCGGGCGGACCTGGGCTTTGTGCCTCGGGCCGACTTCCGTGAGGGCGAGGCCATGCTCGAGCGAGCGTGGTACCCGGAGAAGGCCGGCTGGAGCCAGGTTCGTCTGGGCGGGCGCTGGAACGAGATCCAGGATCAGAGCGGGCAGCACCTGAGCCGCGACATCGAACTCATGTCCTGGGCGCAGGGTCCGCGCCAGTCGTTTGTCCGCCTCTCGCTCTTCGAGGGCGACAACTTCTACAACGGCGAACTCTTCGACACCGACCGGGTCAACGCCTTCGGTGAGGCCCAGATCCTACCCAACCTCCACGCCTACCTCGACGCCACCGTAGGCGGCCAGGTGGACTTCGCCAACACCCGCCAGGGCGACGTCTTTCGACTCGACCCCGGCCTGCGGCTCGACGTCGGCCGCCACCTGCGGCTCAACCTCGATTACTCCCACGAACAACTCGATGTCGAGGGCGGTCGGCTCTACAACGCCCGATTGTCCCAGATGCGGGTCACCTACCAGCTCAACGTCCGCACTTTTGTCCGCTGGATCAGCCAGTACCTCGACGTCGAACGCGATCCATCGCTCTACACCGACGAGGTTGATGCCCGAAGCCGAACCTTCTTCAACCAGATCTTGTTCTCCTACAAGATCAACCCGCAGACTGTCTTTTTCCTCGGCTACTCGGACAACTACCTCGGCGACGAGCAGATCGACCTCACCCAGGAGAATCGCACCATCTTCCTCAAAGTCGGCTACGCCTGGATGCTCTGAGATCTCGGGAGGGAGTCCCTGGCATGGCCGGGGGATTGGCGACCCGACATCTGTCGGCCCTCCGGGATTCTTCCCTGCGTTGTTGGTGTTCCTACTGACAAGCGATCGCGCCGGACAGCGAACGGAGGATGGTTTGACCAGGGACACTGAAGACACACGCATCAACAGAGGCCTCCCCGTGAGGTCTGACGAGACCAAGCTCGAGCCGTTGACGATCATCATCTACGGCGCCACCGGCGACCTGACCTGGCGCAAGCTGATTCCGGCGCTCTACGAACTCGATTCTCTCGGCAGCCTTCCGACGCCCTTTCGGATTGTCGGCACCGGCCGGTCCGAGCTCGGCGACCAGCAGTGGCGGGACCGGCTGCGCAAGGGCATCGAACTCGACGGCGACCACGACCTGTCGCGCTGGGACGATTTTGCCGCCTCCCTGAGCTACATACGGGCGAACCCCGACTCACCCGAACAGTTCGAAAACCTCGCCCGCGCCGTGCGAAAAATGAACGGCGACAACGGTGCCGGCGCCAACCTCCTGCACTACCTCGCTCTGCCCCCCTCGATGTACGAACCGGTGGCAGAGGCCATTGTGGGCTGCGGTCTGGCCCACGAGCACCACGAGGGCGTCGGCTGGTCGCGGCTGGTGGTCGAGAAACCCTTCGGCCGCGACCTCCGCACCGCCCAGCTGCTCAATCAGCGGCTGCTGGCCGGCTTTGCCGAGCACCAGATCTATCGGATCGATCACTACCTCGCCAAAGAGACGGTGCAGAATGTCCTCGCCTTTCGGTTGGCCAATACGATCTTCGAGCCGTTGTGGAACCGCAACCACATCGATCACGTTCGGATCATCGCCGCCGAGACCCTCGGTGTCGAGCAGCGTGCGGGCTACTACGAAGAGGCGGGCGTGCTCCGCGACATGCTTCAAAACCACATGATGCAGCTGCTGGCCGTCACCGCCATCGAGCCGCCCGCCCGCTGGGAGTCCGAACGCGTTCGCGACGAGAGGGCGAAGCTCTTCCGAAGCCTGCAGCCCCTCCCCATCGGCCTCGATGTCTACGACGCCATCACCCTCGGCCAGTACGCCGAGGGCGTCATCGACGGCCGCCCGGTGCCGGCCTACCGGGACGAACCCGATGTGGCCCCGAACTCCCTGACCCCAACCTACGCCCGGATGAAGGTCTTTGTCGACAATTGGCGATGGCAGGGAGTGCCCTTCTACCTGACGTCCGGGAAACGCCTCGACCGCAAGGTCTCCGAGGCCATCATCCAGTTCAAGGAGGTCCCCAGCTCCATGTTCCGCGGCATCGCCGGCGGTGCCATGGCCGCCAACTCCCTGACCCTCGGTTTCCAACCCGAAGAGGTCATCTCGGTCGATTTTCTCACCAAGGCCCCCGGACCGCGGCTGCGTCTTCGTCCGTCGTCCCTGAGCTTCGACTACTCGGCCGGCGACAGGGAATCGCGCATCGACGCCTACGCCAAGGTGCTGCTCGACTGCATGGAGGGCGATCACATGTTGTTCTGGCGGCAGGATGGCATCGAAGAGAGCTGGCGTTTCCTCGAGCCCGTCCTCTCGCGCTGCGAAACCTGTTCCGAGCGCGCTGAGAACCTGCACTTCTACCCCGCCGGTAGTGCCGGCCCGAAGCGCGCCCTCGACATGATGCCGTCGGGAAGGGGTTGAGGCCCGTGGACCCTCTCGACCTCAGGTTTCTTCACTTCGGCGACCTGGAAACAGCAGGTGAAGCGGCGGCGCGCGCGATCACCCGAACCTTGATCAACGCCGTCAAGATCCGCTCCACGGCCACCCTCGTCCTCGCCGGCGGGTCGACGCCGCGATCGATCCACGGCCACCTCGCCGATCCCGTGCTGTCGTCGCACATCCCCTGGAATCTCGTACATCTGTTCTGGGGAGACGAACGCTGCGTCCCTCCGGACGACGCGGCGAGCAACTACGCCATGGCTCGAGCGACACTGCTCGACCACATCGAAATCCCACCCGAGAACGTCCACCGCATCCGCGGCGAACTCCCGCCGCCCGAAGCTGTCTCCCTCTACGAAACCGCGCTCCACAAACACTTCGGCGGCGGCCGCCCACCGGCCTTCGATTGCGTCATGCTCGGCATGGGCACCGACGGGCATACCGCCTCGCTCTTCCCCGGTGATCCGCTCCTCGACGAAACCAAACGCTGGGTCGGCGTCACCGACGGACTCCACGCCGATCCCCCCGTTCCCCGGGTCAGCCTGACGCTGCCGGCACTCAACGCCGCACACAACGTCGTCTTTGTGGTGTCCGGCGAGGCCAAGAGCCGAATCGTCCGCGACATCGAAAAGCACGCCGAGGGCTTCCGGAAATACCCAGCGGCACAGGTCCGATCCTCGGGCTCGACGCTGTGGTTTGTCGCCGCGGAGCCTCCCGGGGGTGACCGGCGCCACTGATCGCGATCTCACATCGACCTTCAAAAAGGCGGGGTTGTGAGGATCTGATCAGCGGCGCCCAACCCACTGGGAAGCCCACTCCGAGGGACATGCGGGACGGGCACCAAAAAAGCTGGACAATTTTCCCGTTGCAATTTAGACTCGGTCTCGAAATTAATACGCATCGAACCGACAATAAGTCCGAATCGTTCCCTTTTTCGGTTTACGTGAAGGAAGGCGAACGGATTTCCTTGGCTCGACGGGGATTATCAGAACGGGGTACCTGTACATGTCTCAGACAACAATCGGAAGTCATCGCATCGTCATCGCCGTGAACCGGACCGCCAACCGTCGGAACCAGCGGAGATATCGGGGAGTTCGAACGTTTTTAAATTGCCTGATCAGTCTCGCGCTGATCGGGGCCTCCTCTCCCCTCACCGCGCAGGAAAAGGCCACGACAATCCTCGACGCCGTCGAAATGAGACTGGCGACCCTGCCGGAGGGCACGGCGGGGATGGTGGCGGAGTACATCCCCGAGGGGAACGGCAAGATCATCCTGATGGGAGGATATCGGACCGACGGCGTCCCGGAGGAGCTGAAGATCTCCCGGGATATCTGGGTCTACGACCCGACGTTGGATGAACTCACGTCTATGGGAAGCCTTCCGATCGGTCTCGCCCTCGCCGCCCACGTCTATGTGCCGGAAGAGAACAAAATCTTCCTCTTCGGTGGTCTCGAGGATGACGGAAGCGTCACCGAGAGCAACGCCGTTCGGGTCTTCGACATCGAGACCGGTGAACTGGTCACCTTGAGCGCCACGCTGGCCTCACCGCGATCAAGATCCGCGGCGGTCTACGTTCCAAACCTCCAGCAGATCTTCCTCTTCGGGGGTGTCACGGGCGGAGGGGCGGCGAGCGTATCTCCGTTCGAATCCTCTACACAGGATCTGATCGAAGTCTTCGATATCGCCGGGGGGTCGCTTCATACGGTCGGCTTCGCACCCGGTTGGTATGTCGACGCCCATTTCGTGCCGTCGTCCTATCCAGCGGTTCCGATACCCGAGGATCCCGGCCAGACGACCATCCTGGCGAGCAGCTTCATCTATCTGGCCGGCCCGGACGGTTACGCGGTCTTTGATCCCGTCACCCGGGATTTTTTGAAAATCGAGTATTCGCTCGAGATCAACGGTCTGCTGGGTGCGGCTACGGCCTACGTCCCGCGTCGCCAGCGCGTCTGGTCCGCGGGTGGTTACGGCGCCCGCAGCTTCGTGACCCAGTGTTGGCAGGGAACCGTCGTCGCCACCGACCCGACGAACCTGGATGATCCGACCGCCGGGTACAGATCTCTGGGCAATGTTCCTCTCGAGAAGATCGAAGCTCCCGTCCTCCAGCGAACCCAAATCGACGGGTCGGCTGTCCATGTCCCCGATCTCGACCGAGTGATTCTCTTCGGTGGATTCCTCGCGCCCGAGGGAGACGAATGCGTACAGCCAAGCGCCCCGAATCCGCTGTGGCCGTTGCTGCCAGGTGCATCGACGTACAGCACCGGATTCTATTCCGTGACTCCCGAGTACTCCACCGTTCCGGGTTCGCCGAACTCGCCCCTGGTCCCAACTGAGATCAATGGAGACGCCATCGCGGGCAATACCGTCACGGTCACGGTGAGAAGGGCCGTCCCTCCGCTCGGAATATCGGCAGTGCGACCGGATGTGAAGAATTCGATCCTCGCCGAGGATGAGTCCTTTGTCCTGGCCCTTCAGGCAGCGTACGAAGACCCGGGTCGATCGCCCGAGCTCGACATGCGATTTCTCGCGAGGATCGACGGTCTCCCCTCTTCCGACACCATCGAGGTTTCCGTCGATCTCCCGGACGACATCAGCTCCGGCGCCGATCAGCGCGATCAACAGGTCGTTGCGATCTGTACCCTGAGTGTGGATCGGACAGCGTTGCCGCCGAACTGCCGCGAGATCGCGCTGACCCTCAACCCCGGAACCATCGCGGGCACCATCACCCGCAACCTCACCGGGATCGGCCAGCCGGGAGTCATCGAGCCTGTGGCCGGGGCAGTGGTGGTGCTGCGGGACAAGACCAACGACCTCGTTGCCGAGGCGACTACCGATGCATTCGGCCACTACGACCTTTGCCCGCCACCTCCTCCGGCGTCGCCGATCCCCCTTTGCCTCGCGATCGGATCCTATTCGCTGAGCGTTTCGAAGCCGTTTGTCAATGTTCCCCCTGAAAACGAGTTCGTCCACTTGCCGGTGGCCGTTACCGCCGAAGTTGCCGGAGGCGTGACAACGCCCGGGGATGTAACGATGCAGGTTTCGGCGGCTCTCGGCCCGACCATCAAGAGAATGAGCGCGGACCACAACGCCCTCACCGGCGACGAGATCGGCACCTTTCTCTCGTTCGAACACCTTCGGGGCAAGCCGGGGGTGCCCGAAATACCCACAGTCCTGAACACTTTCACGGTCGAGACCGAAACCACCGTGAGTCAGACCAGCCGCGTCGAGTTCGAACTCAACGGTGCTCCCCCGTACCCGGCGTCAGGGGGTGGAAACACCTGGATCGGCCTGTTCAATATGAGTGAGGTGCTCCACGCCGGTGAGAACATCCTGCGCGTCACCGCCTACGACAGCTCCGTTCCGATTCCCCTGTCGACAACGCGGGAGTTCAAGATCAGGGCCGTCCCGGCCAAACCCGTGAATGGGGTGCTGAAATCCTATGTGGACCTGGTGTCGATTGAATGGAGCCCCGCGAAACAGAGGTACACATCTCAGATCATCGTGCCTAATAACCTGCGCTGGCCCGATAACCCACCCGCTGTGCTCGATCTCGTCCTGATCAAGCTCTACAGCCAGGCGCTCGCCGATATCAGTCTCATCGAGGATTACCACCTCGATGGCCATTGGGAGGCGCGAGGCGATGGCGCCATTGCGCTGCAGCTGCTCTCTGCCGACCCGGACGAGTTTCAGATGGACGAGCCTTTCCCGGTGACTCCGTCTTACAGCTTCGATTTCTCGCGCATCGAGTCGTACCGAATCACATCGGAGCGCTTCGACCTCTGCGAACTCGGTCTTCCCAAGTGTGGAGAGTGGGTCGAGTTCTACAAGTACCCGTGCGACCCCGATAAAAATGGAATCACCCCCCAACGAAAGGTCCAGTGCCTCGCCCAGCAAGCTTCCGCGAGCAGGGGTTTCTCGGCCTCGGCTGCAGGATTCAGCGCCAGCATCACCCTCAAACTCGAGCTGACCCTGAGCGCGCAGTACTCTGCAACCCTTCTCATCGACGGCACTTTGCGCGGAGACACCTGGCAGGTCGACCAACTCCGGGTGATTCCGACACCCCACCTCGGTCTGCAGGCGAAGGGCGAGGGTACGGCGCGCGGCCACGTCCGAGCGCCGGCGTACTTGCCGGACTTCTCGTTCTCGATCACCGGAGGTGTCATCGCCGAGGCGCATCTGTATTACGAGCAGCCCATTGTCTACGAACCCGACCACAGCCCACCGCTGTACCTGGACGATCCCTGCTTCAACTTTCTCGCCCGCGCCCAGGCCTGGCTCGATCTCCCTTCGCCCATCCCGAACCTCACCACTCCGTGGTGGGTCATTGCGGAAGAAGATCTGCCGAGTGGGTGCTTTGCCGGGCGTTCCACAGCAAAAGAACACCTGCCGGATCCCGAGCCTCCCTCCGTCATGCCGAATCCCGTGATGGCGGTTTCCCAATTCGGTGACAAGGCGGTGTTTTTGTGGGTCGAAGAGACGGAAACTGCACCGGGACTGATCGAGAGCCACCTGTTCTTCGATGCCGAAAGTCCACTTGGACCGACCTCGGGCATCGTCCCGACGGGTGGACAGGTCGTGGATCCGGCCATCGCCTTCGTGACAAACGACGATGCTCTGGCGGTTTGGGCGGAGCTGGCGCCGGCGGACGGGGCCACCAGTGTGCCCGAACTCCTGAGCACTCAGGAGGTCTACGCCGCAACGTGGAACGTAGCCACCGGTTGGAGCACACCGGTTGCGCTGTCGACCAACACGATGGCGGATGGACGGCCGGTCGTCGCCACCGACCCTCTGGCCGGACCCGACGGCCTTGCCATTGTCGCCTGGGTGCGGGACCCCGACGCCAACCCTGAGACCGCCGGTGATCTGCAGATCGTGGCCCGTGACTGGGACGGGTCGTCCTGGGGGGCCGAACAGCTGGTCGCCGACGAGCCCGGCGCGGCCGACACCGACCCGGCCGTTGCTTTCAGAAAGAATGGAACCAGCGAGGCTTGGATGTTCTGGGTACGGGACCATGACGGGAGTTTTGCGACAAACGACGATCGTTTCCTGAACCACTCGATCTGGAACGGCGCCTCGTGGTCTCAAGCCACGGAGCCGGCCGATTGGCCTTCAGGCGCCCTCTCACCCGATCTCGTGTTTTCGCCGAACAGTTCCCTGAGCGAGAGGCCGCTGGTGACGATGGTGGCCCGGGAAACCGGCGCTTCACCCGATGGCAGCGGACCCGGATCCCCGGGGATGGGTTTTGAGAGCCGTCTCTTCGCCGCCTGGTGGGGCATGAACGCATCGGAATGGGAAGTAATAAAGATCGGCGACACCCGCGCGGAGCAACCTCAGGTGATGCTCGCCAGCGACGACCGGGCGCTGATTGTGCTTCGCAGCTTCGGCGGAGGTGATCCGGATAGTCCACCCAGGCTCGGGAGCGTGGCTGTCGCCGCCGGCGAGCTCGGTCTGAATGGATCGCGCTGGGTCGCTCCCGGTTCGATCACGACGGATGACGACGACGTTTTCTGGCTCATCAGCGGTGCCAGCATTCCGCTTCAGAGCGCCGGGGACGGCGATTTCCCATTCCACATGGCCGGGGTCCTGGAGAATCTCGATGGGCGTCACGACGGCCTCAAGGCCGAGCCCCTGAATCGCGAAGATCCGGCGCAGGTAGCAACGGCCAAAGGTGTGACCGCAAAAGTCCTGGGCGGCACCAACCTGACCGGGGTGATGAACTTCGCACCTCGAACAGACGGTGTCGATCTGGAGCTCGAAAAGCTGACAGTGGACAACGAGCAGCCCGAACCGGGGGATCTCGTCACCGTCTACGCTCGGATCCGCAACACCACGGTCCGGCCCATGAGCGAAGCCCTGGGCACCGGACCCCCGGAGGCCTGTTTGTACATCGATGGTCAGCCGGTGCCCGATTTCGAAAACCAGATCTGCGCCCCCCGCTACTACGGCGAGATTCTATTCAACGAGAGGATCACCTTCGAGCTGCAATATCGCAGCACCGGCCGGCCCGAGCTGGTCAAGGTGGAGGTCACCAACGGTGGCGACCTGGATCCGGAGAACCAGGTGGCCGAAATCCGGGTCGGATCGATTCCCGGCCCGCAGGCCCTGGCATTGGCTGCGGTGCAGCCGGAAAACGGAGGCGGGAGCGTTCGGGTCGAGGCCGGTTGGCAGGCTCCGCCGGTTCCTGGAGCCGGCAACAGCTGGTCGTACCGGATCTACCGAGGACCTGCTGAAACCGGTCCGTGGGAGCTGCTCGCCTTCACGACACGCCTGTCTTACACCGACGCGGCGCCCGATGTCGACGAGCTCTTCTACGCGGTGGAAGCCTACGACCGGCTCAACCGCCAGTCGATCAAGACCGTTGCCCAACTGCTCACGCTCGCGGAGGATTCCGACGGTGACGGAGTCCCGGATGCCTCGGACCGGTGCCCGGGTTCCAACGACGGATTCGATGCCGACAACGACGGCGTACCCGATGGCTGCGACCGCTGCGCGGACTTCGACGACGAAGCCGATGGCGATGGTGACGGCGTACCCGACGGTTGCGACCTCTGCGCGAATTTCAACGACAACATCGATACCGATGGCGATGGCATTCCGGATGCTTGCGACCTGGGCGACCCGCCCGGAGGAGGGCCGAGGCACCCATCCGGGAGGCGAACACCGACGCCATAAAGCGCGTGGCCATCGCCCGCGGGGACGCGGGCGCAACAACATCGCGAACATCCTGGTAGCGCCCGCGTCCCCGCGGGCGATGGCCCCTGTGCGTCGATTCCCGCGTCAATCCCGAATTCTGCTAGAGGCTCGGTAGTGATCTTCCAGGATCACCCGACTCTGGATTTCGGTTCAGCGGGGGCCGCTCGGCTCGCGACCGGACACGTCGTAGAGGTCCCGGAGCGCGGCCTCGGTAGCGTCTCTCCCGGATTCCCATGTCGATGATTTCACTCCCTGTGGTGGCGGCCCGGCGTACTCGGCCTGTGCGGCGAGCAGTGCGGTTCCTGCTTCGTCATACCGACCCAGCACGCTGGTGGCTTCACCGATCCGCAGGAGATTGACGGCCCGGCAATCCACCGAGTGTCGATCCGTGGAGTTCATCAACGACGCGGCCACGTCGAGGTGGTCCAACCCGAGTTCGGGTTCGCCGTCCCGAACCTCTACGATCCCGAGCAGGCTCATCGCGCACCCGTGCGTCGCCGGGTTCGGCGGATCCAGGGCTGCTCGGATTTCGACCAGTTCGCCGTATCTGGCCCGCGCCGCGGCGAGATCTCCACGCCGCTCCGCGATGATCCCCAGCGCCTCGATCTCGCGGTCGACGTCGATCTCGGACTCGTCGAAGACCTCGCGGTTGATGTCCACCGCCTCCTCGATCATCGCCTGCGCCTCGTCGTACTTCTCGAGATCCAGGAGAATCAAGCCGGTGTTCAAAAGTGCCATCGCAGTCGAGGGATGGCGCTCGCCCGATGACGCGCGCATGGTTTCCAGACCCAGCCGGCTCACCCGCTCGGCCTCTTCCAGCATTCCTCGGCCGCGGAGGACCTGGCCACGAAGACCGTAGCCGGTCGCCAGCATGAAGTGCCCTTCTCCAAACGCCTTGCGCATCACCTCGACCGACGCCAACGAGGTGGCGTCGGCGCCCTCGAGATCACCGAGCTCGTGCTGCAACCACGCCAGGTTGTGCATGGTGAACGCGACATAAGGGTGAACATCGCCGTGCGCCGCGCGCATGCGTTCCACCGCCTCGTGCGCCATGGGTTCGGCCTCGTCAAAACGCTGCTCCTGCTGGAGCAGCGCGCCGTAACTTGTGAGCGTCTCACCGAGATGGACGTCGTCGGCGGGATCCTGATCGCGATAGATCGCGAGTGCTTCGCGATAGTAGGTTTCCGCCGTCTCGAGGTCCGATTGGTCGTGAAAGGTCAGAGCGAGGTCGTTGAGAACGGGTGCGCAGTCCGGGTGATCGGCGCCGCGACCGGCCCGTAGAATGACGAGCGCTTCCTCGAGCATCGCCTGCGACTCGTCGAACTCGCCCTGCTGCCGCCGCAGGTTGCCGAGTTCATGCAGCGTTTCGGCGATCTCGAACCGATGTTCTTCGCCGAGCTCGGTGCGCACCAGGAGAGCCCGCTCGAGGGCCTGCTCTGCGGTCTCCCGTTCGCCGAGGCTCCGGTATACCGACCCCAGGGTGTGCAGCAACCGACCCTGGAGATCCGGACGGTCCGTCAGTTCGTCTCGAACCTGGCCGTAGCCGGTGTCGAGCAGATCTCGAGCCGTGACCTGCTGACCCTGACCCTGCAGCGGATCCGAGTCCTTGAACAGGTCGATGAGGAAGTCGGCGATCTGGCTGGCGGCGCGCGCCTCGTTGTTGGCCCGTTGCTCAGCGGCCCGCGCCCGGACCAGCCCGACACCGGTGCCCACAATTCCGAGCACCAGTAGAGCCAACATGGCCGCTCCCGCCGCTACCGCAAACCGGTGTCGCTGGACAAACTTCCGGATTCGGTAGCCCGGGTTGGGCGGGCCGGCAGAAACCGGCTGATCATCGAGATGACGCTGGATGTCGAGGAGCAGCTCGTTTGCCGTCTGGTACCGCCGAGCAGGGTCCTTCTCGATGGCCTTCATGACAATCCAATCGAGATCCCCGCGGAGAAGGGAGGACAGCTTTCCGGGGGTGGTCCCCCGGGAATCCGCGGTCGTGGTCGATCGGTCCCCGAGTTTTGATATCCGCGTGCTCGGGCGCTGCGGGTCGTCCTCGCGGATCCGCCGGCGCACCTCGTCAAAGGTCGGTCGGTCGCTATCTGAGGGCGCGATGAACGGCAACGAACCGGTCAGCAGCTCATAAAGCATCACACCCAGCGAGTAGATATCGGTCCGGGTGTCGACGTCCTGGGCTGCGAGGTCGGCCTGCTCCGGGCTCATATAGGCCGGTGTCCCGACCAACTGCCCGAACTGCGTCTTGTGCTCGTCGACGGTGAGCGGCTGCGAGACGGCCTTGGCGATCCCGAAATCGATGATCCTCGGAACCGCCCGGTCGCCCTCGATGGTGACGAGAACATTCGACGGTTTGAGATCGCGGTGGATGATCGCCTTCTGGTGCGCGTGTTGCACACCCCGGCACACCTCGATGAAGAGCTCCAGCCGGCGCTCAGTCGTCAGCCGGTCCTCATCGCAGAACTCCGTGATCGGCCGACCTTCGACAAACTCCATGACGAAGTAGGGCCGACCCCGATCGGTCACTCCCGCATCGAGCACCTTTGCGATGTTGCTATGGTCCATCAGGGCGAGCGCCTGGCGCTCGGATGCAAACCGGGCCACCACTTCGCGGGTGTCCATTCCCTGCTTGATGACCTTGAGCGCGACCCGGCGCTGCACCGGCTCGAGCTGCTCGGCCTCCCAGACCTCGCCCATGCCTCCTTCGCCGATCTGGCCGTGGACACGATAGCGGTCGCCCACCGTTGGAGGCGCCGATCGGGAGGGCCCATCGGAACGGGCGAGGCCGATCGTGCTGTCGTGTTCGCCGGATCGAGGCAAGGCCTCGGTTCGGTCCTCGTGATCGTCATTCATGTTCTTTTTAATCTCACCTTGGGGATCGGTATTTCCTTTTCCTCACCAATCGGCTTCCAGGCTGACACCTCAACGAGGGTGGAAATGGGCACCTGCCACGCATCAAGGTCTTTGCGCATTTATTTGTCGTGAACGCAGCGGAACGTGGTGAACATGAACGGGTAATGACGTTGGAACCAATTGCGGAAGCTGCGCCGGATGAGCTGGGTCGGAGTCGCCCACGAGGCGCCGAGCATGACCCGGTGAAGACCGTCGAAGAAGTCGGCCGAGTATCCGGGATAGCTCCGGATCGTGGCTTCAAATCCGGGGAACGGGGCGAAGACCGAGTCGGTCCACTCCCATCCGTTGCCCACCAGCTCGGCGACGCCCCAGGCCGAGTCGCCGTCGGGAAAGCACCCCACCGGTGTCGGCGACCAGTGTCTGAAATCAAAATTGCCGTGGTTCGGTGACGGCGCCCTGTCGCCCCAGGGGTAGCGCCGCAGTCCACCGTCAGGGGTGGTGTAGGCGGCGCGGTGGAACTCGGCCTCGGTGGGCAGCCGCGCGCCCCGCCAACGACAGTAGGCGCGGGCTTCGGCGTGGCTCGTGTAGACCGGCCAGTCGCCGACAGCTCCGAGATCCAGCCGGTCGAAGAGTGTGTCGTAGGTCAACGAGCCGTTGTCGCGAGTCCAGAAGACCGGGAGCTCGAGCCCGATCCGAAGCCGCCACCGCCAGTCGTCGACGTCCCACAGCTCGGCGCGGGTGTAGCCGCCATCCGCCACGAACTCGCGAAACTCGGCGTTCCGCACCGGGGTCCGGTCCATGGCGAAGTCATCGACGCCGATTTCCAGCGGCGGAAACTCGTTGTCCCAGCCGAAGTCGACCAGGGAGAAGTCGGCGCCCAGGACCACCTCTCCCCCACCGATCTCGATCACCGCCGGTGGCGCTGCGCCGTCAAATCGGTACGGCGCCGGATTCCGCGGCCGTCGCTTGTGGCCGAACGGCAGCTGCTGAAAAAGATACTGCAACGTCTCCTGGTGCATCAGCTCGTGCTCGATGGCCACCTCGAAGATCCGACCGCGCTCGGCCAACGGATCGTCCGCCGCGCGGTCCGCGACCTCGTCGATAGCCGTCAGCAGCTCGTGCCGGATGCGATCGCGATAGTTGATGATCTCGCCGAGCGGCGGCCACTCGGTGGCGGACTCGTACCGGTCCACCTCCATTGGGTCGATCCCGCGTTCAAAGAGGGCGTCGAAGTCGGGCCGGAAGGAGGGCCGGCCGAGGACACCGCGGCAGACCTGATTCCAGGCGAATGCCGGCAGGTGGCCGAGATAAAAGATCAGCGGGTGGCGGAGCGAAACGGGTTGATCTTTGAGCACCCCGGGTTCGAGCAGGTCGAAGATCTCATCGGATCTCGACCAGCAGGCCGCCAAACGCTGCCGGACGGTGTCGATCACAACGACGTCCGGCCGCCGACCGGTCGGACCAACGCAGAGGCGAAGAGTTCGTCGGGGTCGGTGAACCACTCGGAGAGCTCGAGATCGGTTCCATCGAGGGCAGCGGCAAAGGAGTCGCGGGTGAACTTGCGGCTGATCTCGGTTCGGATTTCGTCGCCGGTGTCGAATCGAAGCCGCCGGGCGCCATCGAGCGACACGGTGGTGGGCCGTGTCGCCCTGAGCCGCATCTCGATCCACTCTTGGTGTGCATCGTAAAAGGCAACGTGGGTGAAAGCGTCGATCTCGAAATCGGTTCCGAATCGGCGGTTGAGTACCCTGAGCGTGTTGAGGTTGAACTCGGCGGTGACTCCGGCGCTGTCGTTGTAGGCCGCCTCGAGCCGCCCTGGATCCTTGACCAGATCGAGCCCGACCAGAAAAGCGTCGTTTGGTCCAAGGGCAGCGCGGACCCGCCCGAGAAAACCGTCCATCTGTCGGGGGTAGAGATTGCCGATGGTTCCGGCGAGAAAGATGAAGAGTCGCCGCCGGTCGGCCCCTCCCACCGAACCCAGGTCGTGGAGAAAATCACCGACCACACCCCGGACCTCCATCTCGCGGTAGCAACCGGCCAGGGTTTCGGCCGAGGCGCGAAGGAAGGTCTCGTTGATGTCCAGCAGCACGCACCCCTCGAGTTGTTCGCTGCGGCGCATGGCGTCGAGCAGGAGTCGGATCTTCCGCCCCGCTCCCGAACCCAGCTCGACCAGCTCCCGGGCGCCCGTGGCCTCGACCACCTCGTCGGCGACGGCAGCCAGCAGCGCCTCTTCGGTCCTCGTCTGGTAGTACTCGGGAAGAAGTGTGATCTCTTCAAAGAGGTGCGACCCGGCGTCGTCGTAGAAGTACTTCGAGTCGACCCTCGGCAGCGTCCGCAGCAGATTCTTCCGCACCTCCGCCCACTCGTCATCTCGACTCATCGAGCGGTGGCCTCCATGATCGATCCGCACAGGGCGGTCGATACCGGCATCGGCCGTCTGTCTCCTGCTCATCTGGCTCCTCAACCCTCGTGGGTTCTTGGGGAAGGAAACACGCTGGGAGAGTCAGAAATTCTGACTGGGCGGGGACTGCACTGGATCAAAGCAATGGGGCCGCCAATGGATGTTGCTGAGCTCGAGGTTCTCGTCGGTACGGTGCCGGCGGGACGCCGGCACTACAAACAGCCGAGAGGCGCCTGCTCATGGGATGACGAACGGCGAATTCCAGAAGGCTGGCGCGCTCTTGAGCCGCCGGCGTCTCGTCGGCTTGGGGGCGTGCGGTGCCGGCGGGACGCCGGCACTACAAACGTCCGAGAGTGGTGGGCCGGCCTCGATCCGAGCTACCTGGCGGCGTCGGTCAAAACCTTGGCGATTGCGATCAAGTCTCGATCGCGGTCAGGCACTACCTTCGTTTCTGTCGACCAAATGGACCGAACACAACCGACCGACGGAGGAAGCCATGACCGATCAACACTCGCCCATCCTGATCATCGGAGGCACCGGGAAGACCGGCCGCCGTGTAGCTGACAAGCTCGCCGCCCGAGGCGCCGCCACTCGGATCGCCTCCCGCTCCGCCGAGACCCGCTTCGACTGGGACGACCCGTCGACCTGGGCTGCAGCCCTGACGGGCGTGTCGGCGGCCTACGTGGCCTACTCGCCGGACCTCGCCGTACCCGAGGCGCCCGATGCAATCCGGGAGCTCGCGCGTATGGCCGCCGACCGTGGCGTCCGGCGGCTGGTGCTTCTGTCAGGCCGCGGCGAGAAAGAGGCCCAGCGCTGCGAGCGCATCGTCCTCGACACCAACCCCGCCTGGACCGTCATCCGGGCCAGCTGGTTCAACCAGAACTTCGACGAGGGGTTTTTCCTGGAGCCCTTGCGCGCCGGTGTCCTGGCGTTACCCGCCGGCTCCGTGCTCGAGCCCTTCATCGACGCCGACGACATCGCGGATGTCGCCGTCGCCGCCTTGACCGAGCCCGGTCACGAGGGACAGATCTACGAGGTGACCGGCCCCCGTTTGATGACCTTCACCCAGGTCGTCGACGAGATCGCCCGGGCGACCGGCCGCGACCTGAGCTATCAGCAGATCACGACCGACGACTTTGCCCACGGCATGCGCGAGCAGCAGGTCCCCGAGCAGGTCGTCGACCTGACGAGGTACCTGTTCGAGACCGTGCTGGACGGCCGCAACGCCGCCACCGCCGACGGCGTGCAACGGGCCCTGGGCCGGTCTCCCCGCGACTTCGCCGACTACGCCCGGGCGGTGGCGGCGACCGGTGTCTGGGAAACACCCGTCGAGACCGGAAACCGGTCAGCCTCGCACGCCGGGCAGACCGAAATCGCAGGGGGTGCGCCATGACGCCGCTGCTGCTCGCGTCGGCGCTCGGCGCCGCTCTGGTTTCCGGGATCTTCTACGCATTTTCCACCTTCGTCATGCAGGCTCTCGGGCGGTTGGCGCCCCGAGAGGGCATTGCGGCCATGCAGTCGATCAACGTCGTGGTCATCAACCCCATGTTCATGCTGGCGTTCTTCGGTACGGGCGTGTTGTGCGCGGCCGCTGTGGTCTCTTCGCTGTTCGCCGACACAGCGGCGCCCCTCATCCCGGCGGCCGCCGGCGGCGCCTTGTACGTCATCGGCTGCATCGGAGTCACGATCGTGGGCAACGTGCCTCTCAACGAACGGCTGGCGGCGGTCGGTCCGAGCGAGGCCGCGGCCGAGTCCCTGTGGCGCGCCTACCTCGTCCGCTGGACCCGGTGGAACCACGTTCGGACGGCGGCGTCGCTCGCAGCGGCGGCCTGCTTCCTGATTGCTGCATCGGCGTAGGAGACCCCACCACCCCCCTTCCGCCTGAACCGGAATGGCTGTCCCCCGGCGTTGTGTTGCAACATTCGAGAGCATTGGACACATGGGTTATGTGACGGCCATTTTCGCCCGCAGAATGATCCAGGCCGCCGGGGAATCGGTGGATGGACCGGCTTTGCTGCGCTCGGTCGGGCTTGATCCGGACGAAGCCCTCGACGTGACCCAGATGATCGCGGACGATGCTTACTACGACCTCCTCGAGAGCATAGCCGCAACGATGGACGACGCCTTCGAGCTGCCCCTGAAGGTCGCTCCCCTGATGCTGCCCGATGACTACGGCGCTCTCGGGCTGGCATGGAAGTCCGCGCCGACCGTCCGCGGCTCCCTCGAGAGGGTCGAACACTACTGCCGGCTCTGGACCGACAACCTCACGTACGAGATCCGGAACCGCGACGACGGCATCGACTTCGTCGTCCACCGGCCCGGGCAGCGGCGCCTCGGCATGAGGCTGTCCAACGAGGCGACCATCGCGAGCGCCACCTCGTTGATCCGCCAGACGTCGTCGCCGCGTTTTCGCCCGCTGGCGGTGTCGCTGAAACACGCGGCGCCCAGGTCCACGTCCGCCCACGAGCGCTACTTCGGCTGCCCCGTCAGCTTTGCCTCCGACGACGATGCGCTGTCCATTTCGCACGACGCCCTCTCCCGGTCCAACCGCCTTGCGGACGACGGGATCTCAAGCTTCCTCATCTCCCACCTCGAAGCGGAGATCGAGTCCGTCGGCATCGACACTCCACTGGAGGACCTCGTCAGGCGGGAGGTCTCGCGGTCACTGAGCGAGGGCGTTCCCAGGATGGGCGACGTCGCCCGCCGCCTGGCTCTGAGCGATCGAACGCTCCACCGGCGCCTGGCCGAGAAAGACCTCTCGTTCAAGATCGTCGTCGACACCACCCGCCGTGACGTGGCCGAGAGCCTCCTCCGAACCAGTCGCTACAGCCTGACCGAAGTGGCCTTTCTCACCGGCTTCTCCGAACAGAGTGCCTTCAACCGAGCCTTCAAGCGATGGACCGGCAGCACACCCACCGCCTTCCGCGAGGCGGCCGGCCCGTGACGGCGCCTATCAATCGATGGGTTCACCGATCATCTGAACCTGGAGCGGACGCAGGGTGTCGAGATGGAGGTCGCGTTGCGGATAGGCGATGACGATACCGGCCTCGTGAAACCTCTCGTCGAGCCGGAAACGGAGATCGGAGAGCACCCGTCGCTGTTCCATCGGCCGGTTCATTTCGATCCAGAACAAGGTCTGAAACACCAACGCGCTGT
Source organism: uncultured Acidobacteriota bacterium (assembly GCA_963753035.1). Taxonomy (GTDB): domain Bacteria; phylum Acidobacteriota; class Thermoanaerobaculia; order Thermoanaerobaculales; family Sulfomarinibacteraceae; genus JAHECW01. The sequence continues at coordinate 111,058 of CAVWAW010000006.1, forward strand.
CCCCGAAGTCATTGAACAGCACGACCGGCTCGGGCGGCGTCACGGTCTTGCCGTGTTCCCGGACCACGTCGAGCAGAATCTCCTCGACCTTTCGAACCGGGGAGCCGTAGGCGACTCCGACCACGAGGGAGATCCGGACCAGGTTGTCGGTATGGGTCCAGTTGACGACGTTGGATTCCAAAAAGGTGCTATTGGGAACGATGATGTGAAAGTTGTCGAAGGACTTGATCGCCGTGCTCCGCGCCCCGATGCTCTCGACCTGACCGAATGTCCCGTTGACATCGATCAGGTCACCGACCTTGATCGGCCGTTCGGCGAGCAGGATGAGACCGCTGATGAAGTTGTTGAGGATGTTCTGGCTGCCGAACCCGATGCCGATGGCGAGCGCACCGCCGGCGAGGGTGAAAACCGTCAATGGAATCTCCGCCACCCACAGGGCAAAAACCACCAAACAGGCGAGCACGACGTAGAACCCGAGGGTCGCAAACGCTTCAGCCGCACCGGGCTGGACGCCAACTCTCGCAAACAGTTTGCGCGCGACCCGGCGCATCATCGATTTCGCAATCGGCGCCCCGACCGCCACCACCAGCAGCGCGATCACGACCTTGCCGACGGTCAGGGCGCGACCGTCGATGGTGGTCAGCTGAAAACTCCAGACCGACGCAAAATCTCGCAGCACATCGGCGGCGACCTCGCCGAAGCCCCTTCCGGGCATCGACGTGCCGATGAATGGACCCGGCGGCGCGACGTCTCGAACTGTCATTGCTTGCATCCCCACCATGGTACTCGAGTTAAGGGAAGGCCACATACCCTTCGTTACCCATCTGAGGCGCACCTCTCGGAGCCCCGGGAGACGATCATTTCCGACGGGCCCGACCGCCCAGCCAGCCGCGGCGAAAGAAGACCGCCAAAATGGCGGTCACCACTGTCAGCATCGCGCCCAACAAAAGGAAGTAGGCCCCCCGAAACTTCAGCTCCGGCATGAAGTCGAAGTTCATTCCGTAGATCCCCGCCATGAATGTGATCGGCACGAACACGACGGTGACGATGGTCAATGTCTGCATGATCTGGTTCAGTTTGTGCGCAGAAAGCGACAGGTAGCCGTCCATCAGGTCGTCGGTGAGCTCGTAGTACAGGCGGGCCAGGCCGAGATGGCGATCGAGCTGCTCCTGCACGTCGGTGAGCTCATGGTCGTGGCCCTGGAGCTGTACCGGCGTCTGCGTGCGGGCCGCGGAAAACACCTGTGCGTGATACTGCAGAATGCGGAGCATCTGTTTGAGGTCGCCTTTCTGACGAACCAACTCGGCCAGCAGGTCGTCGCTCGGCCGTTCGAGCATCTCGGCCTCCATCTCTTCGAGCCGTTTCTCGACCGACATCAGCAGCGGCGTGAATCGGTCGGCAACCGTACGGCACAACCGCAACGCGAGAGCAGCCGGAGAGGTGTCGGGCGGGATCTCTCCCGAATCCAGTTCGCCGAGCACCGTCGCCGTGCTCACCGAGTGCGCCAAGCTCCGCGTGACCAGAAACCGCGCGCCCAGGAACAGGGACAGCTGGATCGTGCCGAAGTCCATAGACGTCGACGTGGCGTCGAGCCCCTTGAGAAGGATGAACGTGTTGTCCTGGAAAGGCTCGATCTTCGGCGGGTGGCGTTCCCTCAAGGCGTCGGCGATGGCGAGTCTGTGAATCCCAAAGCGCCGCGACAGCAGTTCGGATTCGGCGTTTTTGGACTCGCCCTCGAGAACGACCCAGATCGTGCTCGACGGCGAGCTTTCCCATTCGTCGATCAGCTCGGCGCCGCCCCGCCTAAGCTCCTTTTGCTCAGAGTCGTAGAGCAACGCGTGAATCATCCGAAACCTCCTTTGAACGGGTCTTTGCCTCGAGCCGTGACGCCGGATCCACCGGCCGCGCGCGGACCGTTGCAGAGAACACCGAGCAGAGCGTCCGTTCGACGACCAGCTCGGTCAAGCCGCCGATGCCCTCCGGTGTCGCCGGCACGACCCCACCATCAATGTTCCGGGCCACGGTCTCACTGCACGGTAACACGAATGGAACGGTGCCACCCATGGAAAGAACCCGCGATCCGTACGGCGAGAGAGCCGAAGGATCTCCTCCCGTCTAGCCCCTGCCCGGCAGCACGCATCTGTTCTCCTGTAGCGCCTCTGCCCCCTTGTAGCGCCGGCGCCCCGCCGGCGATGGCGACGCCCACGATCACGCTCCGCCCGGACAAGAATGCACGCGCACGGTGTTGGCCGAATTTTTTTAGCGCCGGCGTCCCGCCTTCGATGGAGGGTGGGCCGCTGCGGGTTGTTCCATCGCCCACGAGACGTGGGCGTTACAAATCGCAACCGGAGCGGGTCTCCGGTCCTGTGTGCACGCGGCGCCCGCCCAGGGCCATCACCGCTCAGCACCGTGTTGACCCCCGCCCGTGGGTGGCGGCAACACGGACTCCAGGACAGCTCCGCGCCGAAGCCGAACGCCTCCGGATTCAGATAGGTGCCCTGCTCGTCGTCGGGCTTGACCTCCTCGACCGGCAGCCGATTGGCGTCGGCCCAGGCATCCCGCCGGATCCCGGTGACCTGCCACGAGACCTTCACCTCGCCCAAGTCGGTGCGGATCGTGAAGCTGTTGTTCGCGATCTCCTCCTCGACAATCGCCCGGGCGAAACAGCCGATCACCGTGAGCTGGTAGCGGAAATCGCGGTTGAGGGCCTCAAACCACTCAGGAAGCTCAACGACGGCCCGCCCATCCTCGTCGGTGATCACGACCCCATCGTAGATGTTCTTCATGTCCGGGGACTCGACGAACGAGTGATAGAGGTACATGCCCGACGGATCGAGCGGGTGGTCGATCTTGAATCCGCCGCCGAGCTTGGTGAGGGGACCGGTCACCGCGACCTTGCCGAAAAAGTAGCCGGCATAGCCGGTCGAGCTCGTCGCGTTGATCCCGTTGCCGCTCGTACTGCGGGCGTCGATACCGGCGCCGCTCGTGCTCACAGCCCACAGCGCGGTGTCGGTCGTCGATGTGACCGTGAGGCCGCGGCCGCCGCCGGTGTTGGCGACCTTGAAACCGTCGGTTTCGAACGGCGTGTCGGCTTCGACCCGCATTCTTCCGTCGAACCTGCCCGCGTATCCTGATACGCTCTCGCCGTAGACCCCGTTTCCAGTGGTCGCCCGACCATGGACGCCATCACCGCTGTCGGTGGCCCCTTCGACGCCGATCTCGCCACCCGCCCCGATGACGCCCTTGCCCGTCTCGCTGATCCCCGCGGCGCCGACGCTGTCGACGCTCTGGCCGTAGACGCCTGCGCCCTGGTCGCTCGTGCCGGTGACCCCATTGCCGAACTGCGAATCGCCCCAGACGCCGGTCGGGTAGGTGAAGCCCGCCGCGAGGCTGCTGGGATTTCCCGACACCCCGGCGACGGCAGGCCCGGACTGGGGTGACCCGGTCTGCGATCGTCCCTCGATGGCGGCGTTTCCGGCGGTGTTTGTCACCGAGAAGACGGCGGCTCCGAGCGCCGCGGAATTCGAGTACGGCAACGACAACCCGTCCGGCCGCCACAGTAGTGACGCCCCGTCGGTGCTGAGAACCTGTCCGCTGCTGCCGCCGCTTGCTGCGAGCTTCGCCTTGGAAATGGCGGAGTCCGCGACGCCGAGCGGGTTCGAGCTCGTGCCGTCGCCGATGAGCGTGCCGTCATGGACGACCTCGCCGCCGCCGCCGAGGAGCGCATCGCGGAACTGCATCTCGAAGGTCGTCGGGTCCTGGGACTGGTTGGCGATCGACGAACCGAACGCGATCACCCGGCCGATTCCCGAGGTCACCCGGACCTCGAGTCGTGCGTTGGTCGTCGATACCGAGGGGAACTCCACCGAGAACTGGACCTGCCGCTGTTCGAACGCGTGCATGTCGTAGCTTATGGGCGCAGCGAGAGGCGCCCCGTCGCCATCGATCGGTGTCACTCGAACCGTGCAGAAACTGCCCGTGGTCTCGACGAAACCGTAGTTGGTGCGGAACTCGGAGGAGCTCGCCGGCTGTTTCTGGTAGACACCGAGGATTTCGGTTCGCTCGCCGGCCCCGATGGCGAAGGAGGCGGGGATGCCGGGCAGGTCCTGGCCCTTCGAGTCATCATCGTTGTCGCCCTCGGCCTTCGAGAAGATCCTCGAGGTCACCAGCAGCGGACGGTCCGACACGATCCGGATCGCGCCGAAACCAGAGGTATCGAAAAGCTCGGCGAGCACGTCGGAGTAGCGGATGGTTTCACCCGGCGCCACTTTGACCACCACCGGCGTCGGCGACGGGTTCGCCTGATTGCGTTTCAGGAAGAAGAACTGGACCTCCGCCGCTGAAGGCTCGGGGTTGTGCACCCATACGGTGGTGTACCAGTCGGCCACGCCGGCGGCCCGCCCAACCGAGGGCAGGAAGAGGTCGGTACCGGTGAAACCGGCGTGGAGGTGGTTGACGGCTGCCACCGCAATCACTGCGGTGAGGACGAATGCGAATCGACTGTGCCGCGGCATCGTTGTACTCCTTCGGCGAGGTGGGGACAGAAACTTCGACAGGCTGCGAAACGCCTACGAAGATGGTCGATCCGGCCTTCAGGCCCAGATGATCTTGATCGACCAGGATATAGACGCGTCGGCGTCGATTGTCAATGCCGCTCGTGGGACGAGACCCAGGCTCGACGTCCCACAGAAACGGCGCCCTGGAGAAGGCACCGAAAAGGTACCCGGCACTCAATTTTGAAAATGGATGGTTTGTAGATAAATAAACACGGCACCATTCCGGAAGGCCCGTGCCCGTCAGCAGCGCCCCTGCCCCCTTGTAGCGCCGGCGTCCCGCCGGCGATGGCGACGCCCCGGTCGGGCGGACTGCACCAAATCGGGCGTCACTGATCACATCATCACAATGGAACCCCAACCGAGCAACATCCGCCGGAGCCAGAACCGGGTGGGTGGCATGCGACCCGGAAACGCGGGGTGGGTACCACGTGAGCCTCTTGCAAAATCCTAGACGACGACGAGGTGTCAGGCTCACCGCAGCGGCCCATCGCAGGCGGGGACGCCTGCGCTACAAGGATGTTCGCGATTTTGTAGCGCCCGCGTCCCCGCGGGCGATGGTCCCACGTGCGTCGATTCCCGCCGCAATCAAGAATTCTGCAAGAGGCTCACGTATCACATTGTCACATTCTTGCTCGGGGGTCGGCAGAGGGTGAGATTGTGATACTTGGTACCCATCCATCCAATTGCAGAAGCTTCCGGCGCCTTCCCTGTGCTTTGGAAACATAGGAAATTTCAAGCTCCAATCATCCTCAAGCCTGGCCCTGGATTCCGAAATCGGGCAACCGTGGCAGCCGCGGTACACTTTCGCTCGATCCAACCGGAAGGAGCATCTCCCTGGACTCCCTGACCCAGCTCACCATCGGCGCCGCAGGCACCGACTCGGCGCGACACCATCACCGGTCCAACACCGCCGGCCAGTTCATCAGGACCGTCACCGGTTCAGGCCGCTGCTCGGCGATCGGCTCGATCACCAGGAACCGGCCGTCCTCGGCAACGGCGTACTGGGAACCACCGTCGGTTGACGAGCACCTGAAGAGTTCCACGGGCGGGGCCAAGGTGATTCCGGCTCCGGAGTTCCGGACCGGCACCGCCATCAGCATTCCCGAGAAGCTCTGATAGTAGATCTCGGTCCCGTCGGCGCTCCACTGACCCCACAACCCGCCGGCGGTCGAGGCGCGTAGGGTCCGCCCCGGCCCCGGGTATGGCTGCACGTAGATTTCGAACCGGCCGGACTCGGTGGACTGGTAGAGGATCCATCGTCCGTCGGGTGACAACTGGCCGCCTCCTTCGGCGAATTCGGTGACGACCAGGTCCTCCGGCTCCGATTCACCGTCCAGATCGAGGATCAGTTGGTCCCACGAGGTTTCTTTTCGCTGCGCCGTGATCAGCAACGACCGACCGTCCGGACCCCAGCCGGTGGCCAGACGGTTGCCTTCGGACTCGAGGAGCACATCCCCGGCACCGCTGCCCTCCACCGCCTTACGCACCAATCGGAAGGTTCCCGCGTCGGCCGATGTGTAGACGACTTCGCTCCCGTCGGGAGACCACAATGGAGCGAACTCGCCACCTTCGTCCGAGGTGAAGCGCGTGAGGAGGCCGCGGTCGAGTTCGAGGATCCACAGATCACCGTTTCCGGACTCGGGATCCCCTACGACGACCACTGGCGAATCGAGGTCCCGGACATCCCACGATCGAGTGCGGGTGTTGTGTCCGAGGTTGACCTCGTCGAGCTCGTCGGTCATGTACAGGGTGGTCTGATCACCGGACAACCAGACATTGTTGGTGTACCCGGAATCGGGATAACCCGTGCGCGAGATCTGGAACGGGTTGGACTTGTTGGTGACATCGACGATGGTAAGCGTGTCTTCGTTGCCGGCGAAGCAGATGTACGGGAGGGGTTTGATCCCCTCCTTTCAGGTCATTCCAAGACAATCCTCAAGGATCTCTGACGCCAAGACCATCGAGCGTCTCCAGCAGGGCCGCCCGCTCACCTGCTTCGCCGGCTCGATCAATGAGCGTCGCGAGCGCGGCACGGTGCGCGGCCACCCGCGCATCGGCCGCCGGGACCGCGAGATTCGGCTGGACCCCGATCCCCTCCCAGTTGGCCCCGGTGATCGGGTTGACGGAACGCCCGATCGGCACCTGCAGCAGGATGTCCTCCTCGATGATCAGCACGTCAACCGGGTGGGCGCCGCCCTTGGTCGGCTCGCCGACGATGGTTGCCCGTTCTAACTGCTGCAGCGAATAGCTGAAGTCCTCGGCGGCCGAGAAGGTGCGGGCGCTCGTCAACAAATACAGCGGAACCGTCGGGCGCCGTTTCCCCGGGATCTTCTCCAGGGTGAACGCCGGGATCGTCTCGCCGCTGGACCGCCAGAAGACGCCGGTCAGCGGTTGGGGGTTCGGGCCGAAGAAATACGAGGCGAGCAATCGGCCGACACCTCCACCCCCTCCCCCACCGTTTTCACGCAGGTCGATAATCAGGGCGTCGGCTCCAGCCAGGTCGTTCATGGCGCCGACAATCGCCGCCTGGGCTTCCACATGAGATGAGAAGTAGTCGAGTTGCAGCAGGCCGATGTTACCGGGAAGGAGCGCGGCCTCGGCGACGCCGAAGTTCGTACGACGGTCCTCCTTGAGATACGCCGCCCTGATCCGGGCCGTCTCCTCTTCCGAAAGAAGACCCTTGTCCGCCGCGACCTCGCGCGCCTCGGGCTCGTTTTCGAAGACGAAGATGTGCTTGTCGTCGCAGACCGATCTGAGATCCGACGTGAGGGCGCCGAGAAAGGCCTTTTGCTCGTTGTGTTCCGAGTAGGCGCCGCGGTTCAGCTCGGCGAGGACGTGATCCGCCATCCGTGCTCCGAGATCCGGGAAAACGTAATGTTCGCGGATGAGCCGGGCCGCCTCGCGGACCACACGCTGCCGCGCCGCCGATTCGAGTGCAGCGGCGGGCTGCTCCACCTCGATCCCGGGGGCAGCGGAGAGGAGACTCGGCATGAGGGCCGACACGAAGGTGACGGCGAAGAGCATCATCGTTTTCATCGCGTTCTCCAGTTCGGTTGTCCAGCCGGCGATAACCCGAAATCCCCAATGACCCGGGCGACTCGGGCAACTCATAACGGTGACTCCTGGTTTCTGCGCCACCGAGGTGCGACGAGCTGCCCGTACCGCCAGGCAGCCGCAAGCAGGGGAAGACCGATTGCCAGATTGACCAGCATCCCAAGCACCGAGGCCTCGATCCCGAAGGAGCCGCCGGTCAGCAGTTCCGGCCCGCCGACCTCCGGATTGATGAATCCTCCGTGCGCCATGCCGGAGTTGTTCATTCCGAATACGGCTGTCTGGCTGTAGTTCCACGAGAAGTGCACCGCCCAGGACATCCAAAGCCTCCGGGTCAGGATAAAGGGAGCGAGAAGCGTGATCTCCTGGATCGTGATGAACAACGACGTGCCGATGGTGGCGTTGTCGTTTCCGAGGTGGAGAAGTCCGAACAAAAGAGACACGGTCAGGTACGACGCCGGTGTTCCGACAAACTCCTCGATCAATCTGAAAAGCACAACCGTGAAAAGCAGTTCTTCGACAAACGAACCCTGCCCATAGCGGAAGAAGCTCGTGACGAGCAGCAGCGGGTCGTTGAACGAGACGATGCGAAACGAGCCGAGCAGCGAAAGTGCGCAGACGATGGATGCCACCATTCCGCCGCCCATCAACCAACCGGCTCCGAATTCGAGGTACCACCGGTCACCACCGAGCTCGATGGCTCCACGTTTCTCGATCCGTCGGGTGTAACTGCGGTAGACCATCGCCAGGAGGACCAGAAGCACGAATGCCTTTGGAATCTGCATCAGGCTCTTCAGCGGTTCACCCATCCTCTCGACCACAAAAAGCGAGATAACGTTGTTGAACACGATGACCGGCGCGACGAATCCGAGGACAATGACGATCCGGGCCAAGGGATGTCGAATCAACCTCCTGAACCGGGTATCCGGTTGTCGGGGCATTCGTGTGAACAACTCAGGAGCTTGAACGTGTGGTGACCATGAGCCGGGCATTGTGGAGATCCTTTCGGCGGGCTCGAAGACGCAGGCATCGTGAGATCGATGCGGCGCTCGCTTCGGTTTGGTTTTAGCTGATCATGAGAGGAAGTCAAATTAATGTTTTTTAATATAGAAAAGAATTGCTAATATCCGACCATGCTTGACTACAGACAAATCGAGGCCCTCGCGCGAGTGATCGAAGAAGGCGGGTTCGTTCGCGCATCCGATGTTCTCTGCCTGACCCAATCGGCCGTGTCCCAACGAGTCCGTCAGCTCGAAGAGACCTGTGGACAGGTCCTGTTGACCCGAAGTTCGCCACCGCAACCCACACCGGCCGGCTACAAACTGCTCAAACACTACCGCCAGGTCCGCCTGCTCGAAGAAGGCCTGCAGGACGCCGAAGACGGGTCGCCGATCACGCTCTCCATCGGCGTCAATGCCGACAGCCTCGCGTGCTGGTTCCCCGGGGTGCTGGATCCCCTGCTCGAGGCCGGTGTCCTCTTCGACCTCAGAGTTGACGACCAGGAACGCACCCACGATCTGCTCCGAAACGGCGATGTGGTCGGCTGTATCAGCACCGCACCGAACGCCATCAAGGGATGTCGCGCGACACGGTTGGGAAGCGTCATCTATCGCCTGGTGGCGACGCCCGGGTTTGCGAAAAGGTGGTTTCCGGACGGCTTCACGGTCGAGGCGGCCAAACGTGCTCCGACCGTTCTTTATGACCGCAACGACCGGATCCAGCACGACTACTTCGAATCCGCCCTCAACGTCGAAGGCGCGCAGTTCGTCTCACACTTCGTTCCGAGTCCCGAGCAGGTGTACCGGATCATCGCCGCCGGCCACGCCTTCGGACTCGTACCGGAATCACAGGCTCGAGAAAGCGTCGCCGACGGCGCTCTCATCGATCTCTGTCAGGATCATCCTCACACGGTCGATCTCTATTGGCACCGTTGGAATCTCGAGTCGGAGCCATTGCAGTTCCTCTCCCATCAATTGATCGCGATCGGCGAGGCCGGCTTCAAAACCGAGAGGTGACGAACGATGTTGTCGGGTCGACCCGATCGGCTGCCCACCCGAACTGCGCGCGAGACGCGCGCCGGCGAAGGCGTCATCGACCACTGTGGCCATCCAGCGTCCGTCGCGCTATTCGAAGACGTTGGGCACCGGGTCATCCCATCCGATGCCGATCGTAGTCCGTGTGCAGGGTGGGTACCACGTGAGCCTCTTGCAAAATCCTAGACGACGACGAGGTGCCAGGCTCACCGCAGCGGCCCATCGCAGGCGGGGACGCCTGCGCTACAAGGATGTTCGCGATTTTGTAGCGCCCGCGTCCCCGCGGGCGATGGTCCCACGTGCGTCGATTCCCGCCGCAATCAAGAATTCTGCAAGAGGCTCACGTATCACATTGTCACATTCTTGCTCGGGGGTCGGCAGAGGGTGAGATTGTGATACTTGGTACCCATCCATCCAATTGCAGAAGCTTCCGGCGCCTTCCCTGTGCTTTGGAAACATAGGAAATTTCAAGCTCCAATCATCCTCAAGCCTGGCCCTGGATTCCGAAATCGGGCAACCGTGGCAGCCGCGGTACACTTTCGCTCTATTCAACCGGAACGAGCATCTCCTTGGACTCCCTGACCCAACTCACCATCGGCGCCGCAGGCACCGATTCGGCGCGACACCATCACCGGTCCAACACCGCCGGCCAGTTCATCAGGACCGTCACCGGTTCAGGCCGCTGCTCGGCGATCGGCTCGATCACCAGGAACCGGCCGTCCTCGGCAACGGCGTACTGGGAACCACCGTCGGTTGACGAGCACCTGAAGAGTTCCACGGGCGGGGCCAATGTGATTCCGGCTCCGGAGTTCCGGACCGGCACCGCCATCAGCATTCCCGAGAAGCTCTGATAGTAGATCTCGGTCCCGTCGGCGCTCCACTGACCCCACAACCCGCCGGCGGTCGAGGCGCGTAGGGTCCGCCCCGGCCCCGGGTACGGCTGCACGTAGATTTCGAACCGGCCGGACTCGGTGGACTGGTAGAGGATCCATCGTCCGTCGGGTGACAACTGGCCGCCTCCTTCGGCGAATTCGGTGACGACCAGGTCCTCCGGCTCCGATTCACCGTCCAGATCGAGGATCAGTTGGTCCCACGAGGTTTCTTTTCGCTGCGCCGTGATCAGCAAAGACCGACCGTCCGGACCCCAGCCGGTGGCCAGACGGTTGCCTTCGGACTCGAGGAGCACATCCCCGGCACCGCTGCCCTCCACCGCCTTACGCACCAATCGGAAGGTTCCCGCGTCGGCCGATGTGTAGACGACTTCGCTCCCGTCGGGAGACCACAATGGAGCGAACTCGCCACCTTCGTCCGAGGTGAAGCGCGTGAGGAGGCCGCGGTCGAGTTCGAGGATCCACAGATCACCGTTTCCGGACTCGGGATCCCCTACGACGACCATGGCGAGCGTACCGTCGGGCGACAGCTTGACCGTGTCCAGGAGACCGGACTCACCGACCTCGGCGATCGCTTCGCCACTCCGGTCCTTCCATTTCAGGATCGCGCCGGCCTGCGCCACCCCCGATTGGCTCACGAGAGTCCCGGCCTCGGACGGCGAGAAAACCGCCCGGGCCGCTCCTGTCGCCAGCAGGGCGACCTGCTCCACCACGGGTACAGCCTCGCCGTCGAACTCGAGCGACGACGGATCGAACGGGCGCGCCATCAGTGTCGATTCGCGCAGGTACAGAAGATGCCCCGAAGCATAGGCGGCGGCCGCCGGCGAGCGTCCGATCTCGACGGCCGGGTCGCCGTCGAGCGAGCCGACCATGATCGCCTGGCCGGACGCATTGCCCTCGGGAAAACGCGCGAGGTACAGGAATGTCCGCCCGTCCGGGAGGAACCAGGGATGTCGGTGCGAGTCATCGCCGCGATCCTCGTCCAAGGTTGTCACCGGCACCGATTCGCCGCCGGCCTGTGAGACCGCGTGGATCGAGCTGTCCGAGTTCGGTGCGAAGACGATGGTGCCGTCCGGCCCCCACGAGCCGCCCTTACCGTTTGGCGCCTCGCACAGGGTCAGCGGCAGCCCGCCGCTCGAGTCGACCCGCTTGAGTGATGTGCCGTCGAAGAAGCCGATGTGGCGGGAGTCGGGCGCCCAGAACGGGTACTGCGGGTTCTCGGTGCCCGTGAGCGGCCGTGCCTCCACCTCGTCGATCGTGCGGATCCACAGTCTGTCCGTGCCTTCGGCGTCGACCGCCGCGAACACCAGCTTGGCGCCGTCCGGCGATGTGGCTACCAGGCCCGGGCGGATCGGCTCGACGTCGAAGGAGTTCCCCGGCGGAGGGTTGATGGTGAATCGTACCACCGGCGCCTCCGGTGCTGGATGGATCACGATCCACGCCGCCAGCGCCACGGCCGCGGCGCCGCCCAGCGCGGCGAGCCCCCACGGGATCCTGAGGGCGCGACGCAACACCTCGGCTTCTCCGGCATCGACGACCGCTGACGCCGCCGCGCCACCGCCGCCGGGATCCGCCTTCTCCTCCTCGAGTACGATGCGGGCGTCGCCAATGGCCTGCAGCCGCTCACGCGGTTTCTTGCGCAGGCACCGCTCGAGCAGGTCGTGGACCCGCGGCGGCGTATCTTCAGGCAGTTCGGCCACGTCGATCTCGTCCTTGAGCACCGAAGCGAGCACGTGTGACACCGTCTCGCCCTCGAAGAGCTTGTGACCGGTGAGCATCTCCCACAGCACCACTCCGAATGCCCAGATGTCGGCCCGCTGGTCGGCCGCCACCCCCGCCGCCTGCTCCGGCGACATGTAGGCCGCGGTGCCGAGGATGACGCCCGCCGCCGTCGCATTCTGGGTCAGCGTCGGCGACATCGACAGCGCCCCGTCGCGGCCCTCCGTGTCCCATGTCTTGGCGAGACCGAAGTCGAGCACCTTGACCGTGCCATCGGGTCTGAGCTTGATGTTGGCGGGTTTGAGGTCGCGGTGGACGATGCCCTGCTCGTGCGCCGCCTCCAGCGCCTCGGCGATCTGCAGCGCGATCGCCACCGCCTCTTCCACCGGCACCGCCCCTCGCTCGATCGGCGCCGAGAGATCCTCTCCCTCCACGAGCTCCATCACCAGGAACGTCGTGGTGGCTGCACTCGAACCCGATCCCGTTCCCGTTCCCGATCCCGATGCGACGGTTTCGCGGGAGGGGATCAACCCCTCCCCTACGGTTCTTTCGGATGTTTCGAGTCCATACAAATGCGCGATATTGGGATGGTTCAAGCTCGCCAGCACCTTCGCCTCGCGGTCGAAGCGCGCCATCCGCTCCGCGTCCCCGGCGACGTCTGCAGGGAGGACCTTCAGCGCCACCTGGCGCCCGAGCTTGGTGTCGTCGGCCAGCCACACCTCACCCATCCCGCCCTCGCCGAGCTTTGCCGTGATTTCGAAATGTGCAAGCGTTGTCCCGATCATCAGATTCTCCACGTCCGCCGCAACTGGCACACAGTGTTGTAGTGCCGTTGTTCAGATTCTTGATTCAGCGGCGATTCGCAGGAGATCATATCGTATTTGAGACGCAATTGCATTAACAGTCGGTGGTGAGATGGGTAGACGATGCCGTACCGGGACGCGACGCCCGACAGGCTGGAAGCCCGTCGCTACACAAATACGCGATGTGTAGCGACAGCCATCTTGGCTGTCGACGATGCCGTACCGGGACGCGACGCCCCTGAACCAACAAATCGCTCACTCATCACCGAGGATCCCTCAGATGAGCCGGTGATTCGCCGCGCGCTACTCCCCTACCCTCCTGATGAAGCAGCAATCTCTTTTTGGGTGCCGGGCCCAACGGCATTTGCATCAGTCGACCTCGGCCCTCCCCTTAGTCAGAGAGATCCTGACCCTGAGAATGCAATAGGTAACCGTCCTGGCACCCGTGTTGATGAGCGACATGAAAAAGTGACTGCGTGGCTCTGATCATCACATTCGAATCCGGCGTGAAGCTATTCTTCGCCGTTCTACGTATCCTAGAGCGAAGGGGATGACCTTTCAAAAATCAGTCGCGGAGGCAACCTTGCAAAATTGGATGCTCATTCGGATCGCCGTCATAACCATGCTGCTGACCGCAAATCTCGCCCAATCTGCGCCACCGTCGGAAATCGGGACCTCTGATCCCGGTGTGGTGAAGTCCATCGAAGACCAACTGCCCGGATTCCCCATCGAATTTCCCTTCGACAACCTGTTCTTCGCACCGTGGAACATGCGCGGCGTGGTTCTGGCGGATCTCGGCGGCACGCCGGGTCTCGAAGTCATCTACACCTACCAGAATCGTTTTCCACCCTACGCGTCCGAGGGATTCGTGGCGGCGTGGGATCAGACCGGACAGGAGGCCGACGGGTTCCCTGTGACCACCATCGGTGGCGCGTTCTTCGCTCCGAGCGTCGGCGATCTCGACAACGACGGAACCCAGGAGATCGTCCAGGTCACCGTCGACGAAGGGTGGCAGGCACGAATCTACGTCATCGAGCATGACGGAACGGTGCGACCCGGGTTCCCGGTGACCGCGGGGGCAGCGAGTATCGCGGATGGTGCGACCCTCTACGACCTCGACGGCGACTCCATGCTCGAGGTGGTCTACATCTCGGATCATTATGCCCACGTCTTCGAGGCCGACGGCACCGAGTGGACCTCCGGTTGGCCGGTGCCGCTGACCGATGCGGCGCACGGGACCCCGGCGGTGGGCGATGTGGATCGCGATGGCAGGCCGGAGATCTTTCTCACCGAGTGGAACCGCATGCACCTGCTCGACATCGACGGCAACGAGCTTCCGGGCTGGCCGCTCCAGATCGACGGCGCCCAATTCGCGGTGCTCTCGTCGGCCGCATTGGCCGATCTGGACGGCGACCGCGACCTGGAGATCGTCGTGCCGGCGCTGAAGTACGAGACGGTGAGCCACGCCAGGACCGAGGTCTATGTCTTCCAACACGACGGCACGATCGTTCCTGGCTGGCCGCAGGAGGAACGGATCGAGGGCACCGAATGCCCACCCATTGTGACCGATCTCGAAGGAGACGGAACCTCCGAGATCCTCATCGGATCGGAGCTGATCACCGTCACAACCAACCCGCCCAACACGGTGCACAACGCCCGCGTTCACGCGTGGGATGCCGCCGGCAACTCCAAGGCTGGCTTTCCGTGGACCACCGATCAATACACCTCGGCCGTCACGATGCTGACCGCAGCCGACATGGACGGAGACGGCTCGATGGAGATTTTCGCCGACGCCGGATTGAGGGACCACAACGGGCGGGGCTATGTCTTCGGGTTGGACGCCGGAGGTCAGGAACTGTCAGGCTTTCCATTGCGCCCGGCCGGAGAGACGATTTTGAACGGCGCCGTGCTCGGCGATGTCGACCTCGATGGCGACCTCGAGCTCGGAGCGGTGTCGTACACCAGCTCCGGGACGAGCATGAAAGTGTCTGTCAACGTCTACGATCTTTCGGGGACCTACGTCAGATGGCTGCGCGAGTGGCCGACCTTCCACGCCCGCAATGAGCGCGGGGGCATGGTCAAGCAGAGCTACCGGGGCTGGAGGGTGGTCTACGCAGACGGTCCCCCGCCCGTGACTCACAACAAGTGATCTAGCCCGACCTTCTCACCAGGTTTCGTCACGAGGGCGCCGAGGCGCTGTGGCCAGACGTGCTTACTCAGCTCGGGGCGCGGAGGCGTACTTTGCGGTACGTTGAGCACCCCGAGCTGAGGAAGCACGTCTGGGTGCAGTGCATCGTCGGCCGCAGTCGAACAGCTGGTGAGAAGGTCTGGCTCGCTCAGGGAACCAGTCGCCGGCAGCGTTGGGGTCGCGAATCACCGAGCCTCGGCCTGCCGGCGTCGATCCAGGGCGGTCGCAACCGTGGGGTTGGTCGGTCCGAAGGTCGCCTCGAGGACCGGGATCGCCCGATCGAGCAACGCGGCCGCCTCCTCGGGCCGGCCGAGGTCGAGGTAGAGGGCCGCAAGCATGCTCCGCGATCTGGCCACATCGACGTGGTCCTCGCCGAGGGCCCGCCGATTGATCGCGACCGCCTCCTCACACAGCGGCGCGGCCTCGGCCTGCCGCCCCAGATCGCGGAGCACCCCGGCGAGGTTGACGCGGATCGCCGCCACGTACGGGTGGTCGCCGCCCAGGCTCTCGTTCATGATGGCGAGCGCCCTCCGGTAGGCACGTTCCGCCTCGACCGTCTTGCCCTGGCGGGCGTAGAGCGCGCCGAGGCTGTTGGTGGCGGCCCCGACATCGGGGTGATCGGCGCCGAGGGATTGAATGCCGATGGCCAGCGCTCTTTTCAGGAGTGCTTCGGCCCGGTCGAGCTCGCCCTGATCCCAGTACAGGAGCGCGAGATCGTTGAGGCATTCGCCGACGTTCGGATGATCCTCCGGGTAGGCCTGCTCGAGAGTCTGAAGTGCGGTCAGATACAACGGCTCGGCCTCGTCGAACCGCCCCTGTTCCGAGTACAGACGCGCCATCGAGGCGAGCGCCATCGCCACGTCGGGGTGGTCCGGGCCGAGTTGATCCTCGAGGATCTCGTGGCTGCGTCCGAGCAAGGGTTCCGCGGACTCGAAATCTCCCCGGCGTTGCGCGATCTGCCCGAGACTACCGAGCACACCGGCGAGCTCTCGTGTGCTGTGGTGAGGCAGGGCCTCGTAGATCGCGCGTGCCCGGATCAACAGGGGCTCCGCCTCTTCGTACCGGCCCTGGGACCAAAACAGGGAAGAAAGACCTGTGATCGAGGCGGCGAGCTCCGCATCGCGGGTGTCCGGTGAATTGGAGAGCTCGTCGAGGGCGTTGGAGAACATTGGCTCAGCCTCGTCGTAGCGACCCGTCAGGACGTAGAGCTCGGCCAGATGAAACCGGCACAGGGCCGCGTCGCGAGCCACGTCTCCCGATGACCCGCCATAACCCTCGAGAGCGCCGATGTACGAGGTCTCCGCTTCGTCGAAGCGTCCCAGATCGGCGAGCAGACGGGCCCGTCCAACGAGGCTCGCCAGCACCGCCGGGTGCTCGGGGCCGTGAATCGCCCGGTTGGTCTCCAATGACTGGTCGAGCAGCCGCTGCGCTTGATCGAACTGACCGAGCTTCCGGTACATCTCGCCCAGCAGACCCTGGAGCGTTGCCTGGAGCTGCGGTTGGTTGTAGAGATCTTCCTCGAGAGTGCTCGCCCCCCGGTCGAGGAGCTCCCGCGCGGTGACGGTTTCACCCGCGGCGGGGGTGGTCTGGTCGATGTCGAAGAGGCCCTGGAGAAAGCCCGCGACCTGCTGGGAACGCTGCGCCTCGAGTCGCATCCTCTCGTTCTCGGAGGATTGACGTTCGAGCGTCATCCCCGCGAGGGTGACGACCAGCGCCATCATGGACGCGCCGGCCGCCAGCCGCCATGGATGCCGGCGGACGAGTTTTCCCATGCGATACATCACCGTGTCTTTGCGGGCGGAGATCGGCCTGCCCTCGAGGTGGTGCTCGATGTCCCTGGTGAGCTGGTCCACCGACAGATAGCGACGCTCGGGCTCCTTCCTGAGAGCCATCTTGACGATCGTGTCCAGATCGCCCCCGAGACGCCGGCGGAGCCGATCCGGCCGACTTCCCCGGGCGTGTGCGGCGAATTCCGTCGCCGCCCGTCGATCGTCCGCACTCTCTGAAGACCCCGCCAAGCGGACCACGGCGGCGCTCGGCGTCATGACCGGCTGCTCGCAGATGACCCGTTCCAGCTCAGTGACCGTACGGCCCTCGAGGCGGTACGGATGTTGACCGGTCAAAAGCACATAGAGCACAAGACCCAGTTGGTAGACATCAGACGCCGTGGTGACGAGCTCGCCGCGCATCTGCTCCGGGCTCGCGTACTCGGGCGTCAGGACACGGAGCCCGGTGCAGGTCAGCCCGCCGGTCGGCACGCCGGGCGACTCGTCCAGAATCCTCGCGATCCCAAAGTCGAGCAACTTCACCTGGTGATCGGCGGTGACGAGAATGTTCGACGGCTTGATGTCGCGGTGCACGATCATGGCGCGGTTGGCGTGGGTCACCGCCCGGGCGGTGTCGATGAACAGCCTCAGTCGCTGCTCCACTCGCAGCCGGTTCTCGTCGCAGAATCGGTCGATGGGGAGGCCCTCGACGTACTCCATCGCCAAAAAGGGGCGGCCGTCATCGGTGACCCCGCTGTCGAGGTATCGTGCGATCCCGGAGTGGTTGAGAGAAGCAAGGATCGATCGCTCCTGATCGAATCGGAGCATCGTGTCCTTTGACCAGCCGGCATCGTGCAGCAGCTTCAGGGCGACACGATCTTCATCCCCGTCCGTATCGCGTCCGGCGAGATAAACCGCACCCATCCCTCCACGACCGATCTGGTCGAAAATCCGGTAGGGACCTATCTTCTCGGGGTGCGGACGGGTCTCTCGGCTTCCAGTCATCTCCTCCCAGACCGCACCCAACAGCGCGCCCCCGGGGCGAAGAAATCCGTCGTCCTCGAGCCCGGCGCCCAGGAGGTATCGCACTTCCCTGACGAGCTCGACGTCGTCTCCGCAGGCCGAATCGATGAAGGCGTCGCGCTCGTCCGGAGGGTGCTCCAGGGCCGCACGAAGCACGCTGTCGACCTGACGGAAGAACTGATCATCCATCGTCGCCGCCTACCCCGCCCTCGCCGAGGGCACGGCGCAACCAGGCCCGGGCCCGGATCCAATCGCGTTGAACCGTGCTCTTCGAGATCCCCAGGGCGTCCGCGGTCTCCTGTTCGGTCATTCCCGCGTAGAAACGACACTCCACGATCCGCACCAACCTCTCGTCCAGTTCGCCAAGGCGGGTCAACGCGTCCTCGAGGGCGATCAGTCGACCGACGTCCTGGTTGACTGCGATCTCCGACTCGTCGAAGGTGACCCGCGCCAGATCGCCGCCTCGTTTCAGGGCGGACCGCTGGCGCGCGTAGTCGACGATGATCTGGCGCATCGCACAACCGAGGATCGCCAGGAAGTGGGCCCGGTCGACGCTTTCGATACGGTGCGTACCGTTCAGCTTGAGGTAGGCCTCGTGGACCAGGACCGTGGTGTCGAGGGTATCGCCGAAACGCAGCCGGCCGAGCTGGCGGTGCGCGACTCGCCGGAGATCGTCGTACAGCAGCGAAACCACCTGCTCAAACGCCTCATGGTCTCCCTCTCGGCATTCGATCAACGCCTGTGTAAGTTGGCTTTGCGCCGACGTCGTGCCCACTGATTCCAGCCCCCTCGTCTCAATATCCACGCGTGTCTCAATGTCATTGTACGGCCCGCCGGCAGGTTCGTTCGGATGGGCGTGACCGGGGTCACGGTCCGGTCGATCCGCTCGTCGTCGCCGCGGCGGCCATTCCCTTCAGCTCCATCATCAATACGGGTGGGAATGTGTTCGAGTTTTTCGTCAGCGGGTCAGCTCGATCGGGAGCACCGTCGCCGGTGGGATGACGAGGTCGGCCGGCAGAGACTTGTCCGCCGCGCCCGCCACAGCGGCCCACAGTGTTGTGGCGCCGTTGTTCAGATTCTTGATTCAGCGGCGATTCGCAGGAGATCATGTCGTATTTGAGACGCAATTACATTTCCGGCACCGGCCTGCCCATCGACTCAGCCGCCGTCGGCCGGCGCCGGTTCGCGGAATCGGTCCGCCTGTTGTGGTCGACCCCAGCGTTCATAGAGTTCGACGAGACGCCCGGCGGAGGCCTTGCTTCGCGGATCTTCACGTCCTCGATCGGCGACGATGATGTCGTAGCCTTTCGTCAGCCGATCCTCGGCTTCGCGAAACCGACCGGTCTCGATCATGCACACACCGATCAGGCTGCGCACCTCGCCCTTGCGCCAGTTCCCCTCTGGAAGGCTGTGGTCCACGATCGGCAGCGCTTCTGAATAGGCGATCTCGGCCTCGCGCCAATCCCCCTTTTTCTGCAGGAGCTTGCCGAGGTTGTACAGGCTGACGCCGACGTTGGGGTGATCATCGCCGAGCAGGTTCCGCACGATGGCCAGCGCTTCACGCTGCAGCTTTTCCGCCTCGTCGTACTTGTTTTGGGCCATCAGCAGAACCGAGAGGTTGTTGAGGCTGCCGGCCACCTCGGGGTGGTCTTCGCCGAAAGCCGTTCGCCGTATCGCCAACGCTTGACGGTGTAGGGTTTCGGCCTCGTCGTAGCGTTCCATGGTCTTGAGCAACGCTGCCAGGTTGTTCATCTGGCTCGCGAGGCCGGGGTGGTCAGCAATGAACAACCGCCGATCGTGTTCCAGAGCCTCCCGCAAGACCATCTCGGCCGCCTCGAGATCCTCCTTATCCTGCAGAACCAGTCCGAGGTTGTTGAGGCACGATCCGATGAGCGGGTGGGTCGAACCATGAATTCGGCGGGCCGCCGCCAGCGCGTCTCGATGCAGCATCTCGGCCTCATCGAGGCGCCCCTGCACGCGAAGCAGCTCGGCCAGGCTGGTGATGGTCGAGATCGCTTCCTCGTCGTCTCCTTGGACGACCTCTCGGCGGATCGCCAGCGATTCGCGGTAAAGGTCCTCCGCCTCATCGAACCGGCCTTGTCTCTTCAGTGACACCGCCAAATGCTGAAGGGCGATGGACTCCTTCTCGGGTCTCGCCGAGCCCTGCCGAAGCAGATCGAGGGCCTCGCTGGCGTGTTGCTCGGCTGCCCCGTAGTCGCCTCTCGAATCCTCGATCAGTGACAGGAGCAACAGACTGTCCACCAAACCGAGGGCACCCTCACGACCCATTTCAAGCCGGATGCGTCGACTCTCATTGGCGAGCTCGAAGCCCCGGTCGGCGAACCCGAGGTTGGTGTACGACCGGGCCATGGAGTCCATCAGTTGGGTGCGAATCGCGGGCTGGTCGCGCAGCTCGAAGTCGATGGCCTCAGCCCCCTGGTCGAGGACCTCGCGGGCGGTGACGGTTTCCCCCTTCGACCGGGCGGGATCGGGCAGCCCGAACAGCGACACGAGAAACTCGGTCACCCGGCCCGAAGTCTCCGCCTGCTGGTTGGCGCGGTCGCGCTCGCGCGCGATGCGTCCCGCCTGCACCGACATCACGACCGCCGAGCCTGCCACCAGGAGCGCGAGCACGAGAGAAAACGCGAAACCGACGCGGTGGCGGGCGATCATCTTTCGCAGCTGATAAACCGCGCTGGGCGGACGCGCCTGGATCGGCTGACCCATGAGGTATCGCTCGACGTCCTCAGACAGCGACGAGACGCTCTGGTAGCGGCGGTTCGGTTCCTTCTCGAGCGCCTTCATCACGATGGTCTCGAGATCCGGATCGAGCCTCCGGCCTCCCCGCCATTGCCGAGCCAGGGGGATGGGCGGTTGCTCGCAGATGATCGATGCCGCCCCCGGTACGTCGACACCGGTCAGGTCGTACGGCCGCGTTCCGGACAACAGCTCGTAAATGATGATGCCGAGCGAGTACACGTCGGTCCGCGTGTCGACCTCGTCGGAGCTGCCCCGCACCTGCTCGGGGCTCATGTAGGGCAGGGTGCCCAGGACGCTGCCGAGCTGGGTCACCAGGGTCGGGGCGGCCGAATCCGTGTCGGTGATCCGGGCCAGCCCGAAGTCGAGGATCTTCACCTCCTGTGTGAAACTGTCCGAGGTCACACCGCTCGAACTCATCGGCAACACCATGATGTTCGATGGTTTCAGGTCGCGGTGGATGACACCTTTCTGGTGGGCGTAGCTGACCGCGTCGCAGATCCTGCGAAACAGCACCAGTCGGAAGCGCAGCTCGGCCGGCGTCAACTTTCCGTCGCCCGCCCGACCGTCGAGAAAGATGTTCAGCGGCTCACCGCGCACCAGCTCCATGGAAAAGAAATGCCGACCGTCGATTGAACCGGATTCGTAGATCGCCGCAATGTTGGGATGGCGTAGGCGGGCGAGGGTCTGCGCCTCGCGTTGGAACATCCGCACCTGTTGATCGGTGACGAAAGCGCCGCCGCGAATCACCTTGAGCGCCACCGGCCGCTGCGGGTGGGCCTGCTCCGCCTCGTAGACGATGCCCATTCCGCCTTCGCCGATGACGCCGATGATCCGGTAGTCGCCGATCCGGTGTGGCACGCTCGACGGAGAATCCAGTGTGCGGTCCGGATCCCGATCCGGCTCGAACGGACCTTCAATGTCCCTGGTCTCTTCACACTCGCCGGCCGGCAAGTCGCCAGGGCTCTCGTCCAACGGAGGTCTACTATCCCCGCTCATTTTTCTGGTGACGGTCTACCCTCGATTGTATCGGGATAGGCCGTGTTTCCGCAATGAGTCGATGCGTGGGCTCATCGGTGGTGCCGCATCGAAAGATCCAGTCCTCGGCTGGAGCGTCGACAACGGCACAAGCCCTGGCGCCCATCCAACTCACCGTCCCGCTGGTGGAAAGTGGATTCTCGGACGTCGCCAGACCTCACCGTCGCCAGATCGGGCGAAGACGTGGGAGTCGCTGATCGAGTAGTCCCAGATAATGGCGCCTTCGGGAGGACCGGATCCGATGCTCACCCAGCTCGCACCCCCGTCAGTGGACACGAAGTGCTCTTCCCCTGCTTGGGCATGCAGGTCCATCCAGTAGATGGAGACCGAGGTGATCTCGACCTCTTCCGGAATCCCCACATCAGACCTCGACCATGTTTCCCCGCTGTCCGACGAGATGTACATCCCCGGGCGATCGTTCTTTCGCGCGAAGATGGTATCCCCGAAGATCGCGAGAGTCGTCATGCCCTCGAAACTGGTTGACACCTCGTCTGTTGATTCCTCGCTTTCGATCTCGTCTTCCAATATCTGCCAATTTTCTCCCCCCGGAACCAGGAAATAGGTGCCGTACTTGTCGACATCCGCCAGCAGTGTTGAACCCACGACCCGCAGGTTGTCGATGCCTGGCCAGCGTGAGAGCTCGGGCTGCATCCGATCCCAGGATTGACCGTCATCGGTAGATCTGAACATGCTTCTCGAGGTGCCCATGAGGATGTGGTTATCCATGACAGCGAGGCTCATCACATACGGACCGTCCGTCTTCAAAGAGGTATCTGGGCTCCAACTCGCCCCGAAATCCGCTGATCTGTAGACGCCGTCTATCGTCCCGACGAACAGGTTCTTTCCAGCCCAGACGAATCCTTGACCCGGCCAATTGGAATCCCTGGGAAGGCCGGCGCTCGAGGGCTTCCATCTTTTGCCGCCCGGCTCGTGTACAAAGATGCCGGCCTCCCTGGTTCCTGCAATAAGGTTGGGACCAACCTTCGAAAACGCTTGAGTCACCTGCCAGAGCGAACCCGAGTCCAGGACGGTCCAAATCGCTCCTCCATCGGCGGAAAGGAATATCCCCTCCGACGTGTTGGCCAAGAGCTCATCTCCCACCGCCGCGAGTATGCCGGAGTAACCAAACGAAGGGAGTGCCGCGGTCGCGCGCCACGTCGCTCCACGATCGTCTGTCGTGAAAACCCTGCCATCTGACGAGATCAGAAGGAGCTGATCGCCGATCACCGTGAGATTGCTGACCGATTTGTCCTCAGGCAGACCCTCACTCACATCAACCCATGTGGACCCGAGGTCGGACGACCGAACGACCCCCTCGTATCCACCAAAATAAAGGTCCCGGCCAATCACTTCCATCTCGTCCCAATCGAAGTCGTCCAGCTGATCAGACTCGATTTCGACCCACGTCGCCCCATCATCGCGGGAGGCGAAGGTTCCATCGCCTGTGTCGACAACGATGGCCGTTTCCACCACCACCACGTTCGTGACGTCGGTGAATCGACGGAGAACCAGGTTTGTCTTCCTCCATGTCTCGCCATCATCCTGTGTCACATAGACACCATCGCCGGTGCCGGCGTACAGGCTCGGACCCTTCGCTGCGAAATCGAAAACCTCAATCTCTCCCGGTGACGCAATCTCCCAGCTTCGCCCGCTGTTTCTCGACAGGAACACTCCGCGATCAGTGCCGGCGAATATCCCGGCCCCGCTCGTGAAGAACGCGTTGACACTCAACGTCCTCGGAAGGTCAGCATCCAGCGCCTCCCATGTTTCGCCGCCATCGATTGACCGAAACAGGCCGTCCCCGGTGTCTGCGTAGAGATGCTCGCCGATCACGAAAAGGTCGTCCAGCGAATCGTCGATCGTCTCTCGATCGAGGACGGTTCGGGAAGCGGCCCTATCGATTGATCGCTCGAATTCTGTTCGGTAGGAGTCGACGAGCGGACCCTCCAAACTTGCACCGTGCGCTCACGCACGTTGATTCAAGATCACTCGAGCTCTCCGCAACCCATCTCTCTCCCTGCTTGGAAATAACAAACAGCTCACCGTCGAACTCGGCGCAAAGTTTGTCGTCGCCGGCAGAGAACGACCAAAGCTGTTTGGTTCGGACGCCAAGCTCGATCTTCGACCAACTCGCACCGCGGTCGGTTGATACGTATACCCTTCGGTTTGTGCCGACGAATAGGACCTCTCCCACCTGCGCCATGGCTTCGAACCTGCCCGAAGCGGGGAGACTCGGATCGACGCGTATCCACTCGAGGCCCCGATTCACGGTTTGATACAAGCCATCGCTTGTCAATGCGAACACTACCGAGCCAATCCCCGCGAGTCGGTCGATGTGGGGAAACCGCGGAAGGCCAAAATTGACTGTCATCCAACTCTCTCCGCCATCGCTTGATTTGAAGACACCGTCGTCAGTGCCGACGAAGATCTCGTCTCCAACCGAAACCGCCGGCCAGCCGACATCCATCGGCATAGGTCGAGGCAGACCATCGTTCACAGCGGTCCAACTGGCCCCGGAATCCGTCGAGCGATACGCCCCTTCTTCGGTTCCTACGAGCAGGCTTTTCCCACTTGCCACGATGGATGTCACGTTCGAGTTGCCGAGCCCCGAGCTTGCGTCGATCCACGTCTCCCCGTCGTCTATCGAACGAAACACACCCCGATTCGTGGCAGCGAATAGGGAGGGCCCTTCCACCAGCAGATCGTTGACCCCCCACCCTTCCGGACGGCTCACCTCGACCCACTGCGCGTTCACCAATCCCGGGCCCGTAGCCCCGACCATCGCCCCGATGAGCAGGACCCGCCAGATTTGTTTCATCTCAGCCGCCTTCCCGCGGATATCCGACCACGGCCCAGTCATGGATCGATCACGGCACAAAGACCGACGATGGCCGCGACCATTCGCAAGAGCGTGTGGACATTTTCAAAATGGGCTGAATCCAATGTGGGTTGCGGTGCGCTGATTGTCACCTTCGACGGCCAATATTCTTTCTTCGGCACCAAGCTCCGACGACCGACGAATCGGCCTGCAAGCTGCGCCCTGAACCTGTCATCCTGAGCGAGCGAGCCCGACCAGCGAGTCGAAAAACCTCCTTCGGGTTGACCCGCGCCCGTCAGTAGCGCTTCTGCTCGCTCGAAGCACCTCTGCCCTCTTGTAGCGCCGGCGTCCCGCCGGCGATGGCCACCTCCGGGTTGGGCGGACCGCTCCCAATGCGGTACGCGGCACCGATCCCAATCCCTTGATGCAACGATTCGAAGAATTCGAAGGGCAGCACCGATGAATGTGATAATCTCGCCGATTATGAGACATACAATTTGGGTGAGACTAGTTGGTGTTGTCCGTTCAACTCTGGTCCGCGGCATGTCCGCGGCCGCCGCCGCGCTGCTCGTCCTCGGAATTGTGGGGCTAGCCGCCTGCGGTGGCGGCGGCGACGAGGACCGCTCCACTGCGACCGCTGACCAGGCCGCGCAGCAGGCCGAGGCGACCGCTGAGGCCGAACGCCAGTTGCAGGCTCGGCGCCAGCAGCTCGAGCAGGCCAAGGAAGCCGTCTCCCGAATCCGGACTGAGGCTGACACCGCCGTGCCGGTCCAGGATGAGGCGCTCGGCAAGCTGATGGCCGAACTCGAGCAGGCGACATCCGCGGCTGAGTCGCAGCTCGAGGGAGACGGCGCCGCCGCAGCCCTGGAGCGGGTCTCGGCGCTCGAGAAGCAGGCGACCAACCGTCTCGCCGAAATCCGCGTCCAGGAGCAGACCGCCCGCGGCGAGCTGCACGTGCTGTACGCGGAGTCGGTCGAGAAAGCCCCGCAGGTCCAACCCGACCTGGTGCGCGGCTTCGATGGCGAGCTGTACCTCGGCTACCTGCCATCGGCGGTCGAGGACGCTCAGCGCGAGCTCAAGGCGGGAGGATTCTACGGCGGGCCGGTCACCGGCGTTCTGGACGAGGACACGCGGGTGGCCATCGCGCGGTTCCAGCAGCTCAAAGGGCAGTTGGTGACCGGCATCCCGACGCCGTACACCCGCGCGGCGCTCTACCAATAGGAATCCGAGTAGTCGAGAAGGTTTCTCCTGGCGCCGCATATTGGCACCGTTCATTTGCGAAACACGGGCGCCCTGGTGGACACCCGTGTGTTTTGTTTCCCGCGCTTTGACCTAGGGCTCGCAGGGCGGGTCGACCCGCATGCGGGTTGCTGTGTGCACGCTTGGGTCGAGAATGCAGCCGAAGGCGGGGGGACCATCGCCGAAAGGATCCTGGCTCGGATCGAAAAGGGAAATCGCCGAATCAAAAGACTCCTGGTGATTGCAGTCCACTGAGTTCTCGCTGTGCCCGCTGTTCTTCGCGATGTACACCGGCTGGCCCGAGGCGTCCACGCCGTAGGTGATCATCGTGTACTCGAATGTCCTTCGCCCGGTCCGGATCCAGGTTCCCACGGTATTGGAAAAGGCCACCACGGAGGGGAAAAATCCGCCCAGGGTGGGATCGCCACCAATCCAGCGCGTCGTGTACGCACCCTTCCAGTGCGACTCCGAGCTGTACACGGCGATCCATTGCATTCCCCACGCGGGTGACTCACCAATCCATGCCCCGTCATTGCGGCACACTCCGTGCCTTTTTCCATCCTCGACACCATCACCAGACAGAGCCGGCGCCGCGACGAGCATCACGCTGACCACTACAACAACGCCACACATCAACCTCAATAACTTCATATCCAACCCCTTTTCTTGTTCATCGAGACAGCCGAGTCTTTGGAACCGAACACGACACATCCGTTGGTGGTTTCGACCCCGCTTTCTCCAGGCCATCGTCTCGCCGGGAAGACGGAGAACGCATAGCCAGACTCACGCTCTGCGGCACGTCATGCTTTGCTTTCTCAAATCAGCACTGGTTGTATTGTGAGGATCAATATGGGTTTGGTGATCGGTGTTGTCAACTCGCAGTTTGCACGGGCGGGAGGCACCTTTCCCTCGGTAACAACGTTTGGGTGCCTTTGGGTGCACGGCCCAGCTTCGGGTGCCAGGCCCAACGACATTTGCAGAAGTCGATCTCGATCCTCCCCGTCGTCAGAGAGATCCTGACCCTAAGAATGCAATAGGTATTGGGCCTGGCACCCGTGTTTGTGTTTTTTGTTTGTGGCACCCATCAGAATGCTTCTCTTGGCACCGATACGTCAGCAGCGCCTCTGCCCTCGTATATCGCCGCTGCCCTCTTGTAGCGCCGGCGTCCCGCCGGCGATGGCGACCTCCCGGTTGGGCGGACTGCACCAAGCTCCAACGAACGACGAATCGGCCCGCAAAGAGCCACACCCCTGAGCCAACAACCCGCTCGCTCATCACCGAGGATCCCCCAGATGAACCGGTGATTCGCTTCGCGCGACTCCCCTACCCTCCTGATGACGCAACAGTCTCTTGAACTCTCGCCGCCTCGACCTCCGAGCGCCGCACCGATTACTCATTCTGCACGAGGCTCGCGTATCACCTGAAGTGAACAAAAAACCCCGCCGAAGCGGGGTTTTCTCTTGCTGTGACGTGCGTTGATGTCAAACGCCGTCGAATTGTCGCCCTATTCCACGTCGTCGACGCTCAACTTGGTGATCCAGTACTCGGTGGGGGGTCCAGGAAAATCAAAATACCTGGCGTTGTTGACGTACAAGGAACTCCCATGGAAGGCGCCGCTCGCGACGCCGTCCATGTCCGGATCGGTGATCGTTCCCACGAGGGTCCCCCTGAGCAAAGTGTCATCGAGTTCCACCACCTGGATCCGGTCCACTGGAGGGTAGGCGCCGGAGTCATCGGGGGTCAGAATGAACAGGACACTGCCGCGCATGACGATGCCGTCCAGAAAACCACTCAGCGGCGGATTGACTTCGATCTCATCCACGCTGCCAGTCGCTGGATCAACACGATAAAGGCGCGCCAGATTCGAGTGGCCAACGATCAAGGTCTTCCCGTTGGGCGTCGCCACAATGCCGTTCCCACCACAGCATGGATCAGATTCAGGGTCGAGGATGAATTCGTCGGGCAGCTGTATCGCGGTGATGGCGTCGGCCGGTGGAAGCCTGCCATTCTTGGACAGAGGGTGAATCCTTCGGGCGGTGCCTCTTCCAGGGGGGGGACGGTCTTGGGAAATGGCCTTTCGCCTGCGTCAGCCGAAATGATCGGCAACGCCAGCGATACTATTGCAACAGAAACCAAAGGAGCAAACAGTGCTTTCATTGAGGGACTCGATTTGATGAGCGGATAGTTGCGATCGGCGCGCCCTCGCTATCGTCGATGTCTTTCGGGTGGTGAACCCTTCGATTTCCGCAAACAGGGAGGGTCAGCGACGACGTTTGGCGCGTCCGACGCGCCACCGCGATTCGTCCGACGAATTGCCTTGCCCTCATGGAGGCGATCGACAAAGCAGATCGCCTCTTTCGGGTCGCCGAACACCTCTTCGCCAGACGAAAACCTGTTGTACACATGGTACAGACCGCCTTCGATCATCCCAATACATACCCATTGGAATAAGCCCAAGCCCCGGCGTCGTTGAGCTGTCTGGATAGCGGAACGCAGAAAATACGCCTTTAGGAGGGCACAATGAACAGAATCTTAGGAGCGCTCACAATCATCCTTGCCTTATCGGTTTCGCCGGCTTTCGCCCACTGCGGCAGCTGCGGAACTGGAGACGAGCACAGCCACGCCACCAAGGCCAATGTCGGGACTTCGGACATCGTCGAGGTCGCCATGTCTACAGGGACTTTCAACACCCTGCTCGCCGCGGCAAAGGCCGCCGGTCTCGTCGACACTCTCAAATCGACCGGCCCTTTCACCGTCTTCGCTCCGACCGACGAAGCCTTCGCCAAGCTGCCCGCGGGCACGGTTGAGGCATTGCTCGCCGATCCTGACAAGCTGAAGGCAATCCTCCTCTACCACGTGGTTTCGGGTGAAGTGACCGCCGACCAGGTGGTGAAGCTCAAAAACGCCACCACCGTCGAAGGCTCCGACGTCCGGATCAAGGTCAAGGGCGGCAAGGTCATGATCGACGATGCCACGGTTCTCACGACCGATGTCATGGCGTCGAACGGTGTCATCCACGTCATCGACACCGTGATGATCCCTGCAGCCTGAATCAACGACACCGAATAATGCTTGAAGACGGTCCGCCCTGCGGGCCGTCTTTTTTCGCCATGCTGCCGGGTCACCTCGTTCTCTTCATCGTACCCATCGATCGTCAGTGCGTCTTCAACTCGATCAGCTTGTCGAGATAGCGCGAGCCGAGCTGGCCGGCGGCCATGGATCGTTTGACCGGCGGCAGCCGCAGGATGGCACCGAGAACGGCGGCCAAGGCACGGTGGCTGGTCAGACCGTGGTTGTCGAAGATCAAGTGCTGCAGGGTCCCCCTCTCAACCGCCATGGCCACCGTCCTGCGCGTCGAGTCGACTGGCGTGATCACTCTGCTTTCCCGCGCCTTCAGGCTGATTCCGCCCTCCGGACAAGCCTGAACGCAGACCCCGCAGCCAAGACACAGGTCCTCGTCGAGCCCGGCCACCTTCAGTTGTGGTTTGGCGGGATCATTGGCCGACACCAGGCGCATGGCCTCCACCGGACAGGCCGACACGCACTTTCCGCAGCCCGTGCACAGCCCGACGTCGGTCGCGGGGAGGTAATTCGTGGTGTTGACAGGGTGAAGGTGGCCGAAGCGGCGCGCCGCGATCATCGCCTCGCAGCAGCAGCCGCAGCAGTTGCAGATGAAGTTCACCCGCTGCTGGATGTTCTCGCCGAACTGGACCAACCCGCAATCTCGGGCTTCGGCAAGCAGATCGAGGCACTCGGAAGCCTCGACCGGCCGGGCATACCCGTGCCGGGTCAGCGATGCGGCGGTGGTGTTGAAGGTCATGCAAATGTCCATGGGCGCGGAGCATGCGCGGCCCAGGTGGTCCATCTTGTGCCGACAGTAGCAGAGGCCGATCCCGATGTGCGAGGCGGTCTCGATCACCCGGCTCGCCCGCTCGTAGTCGAGGACCTCGACGGCGCCATCGGCCGGCAGCGAGCTCTCGCTGACAAAGGCCCTGCCGAGCTGCGTTTCGCCGGTAGTGAAGAGCTCCTTGATGAAGTCCTCTTCAACGTTGAGATACTCGTAGAAAAGCTCGGCCAGGAGTTTCTGGTCGATGTCGTTCCTGATCCTCATCATCGAGAACTCGAAAAACCCGGCCATGGGCGGCGGCAACACGTAAGTGGTCCGCCCGTTCTCGACGATATCCACCAGCACCGCTCGGCTCGCGAGTTCATCAAGGACCGCCTTGGCGGAGTCGGCCGGCATTCGCCAGATCTTGGCGGCCCTCTCGGCGTCGAACGGCCGAATCGGGAGCTCGGCCACCAACTCCGCCTCGCGCTCCGTGAAGAGCAACTCGAGGATCCGGTACAAGACCTCCGATCGAGCAGCCCCCTGCGGGTGCAGGTTCAGCCGGCTCTCCAGATCCAGGTAGCCTTTTCTCGCCGTGTGGTGAGCCACGATGTACCCCTGTTGCTGAGAACATTATGACAGCAGCCAGACGATGGGCACCACTGATCACAACCTCACACCTTGCTGGTATCGGGCCGATGACTCGCTCGGCGGACGGCGGGCTCTACCTGGAGGTCGTCGTCTGTCAGCAGGTCGAATTCTGCAGGGGACAGCAGAACACCGGCAGCGCGACGGTTCTGAGTGATGACAATCGGAGACCCGGTTTCCAAGATTTTTTCAGGAACTCGTACAATCGCTTCACATCGGCAACGGTCTCCACGAATTCGAATGCCTCGAGTGGATCCGAGAACACCATCTCGCCGCGCGCCGCGCGGCAGTACACGTGGCAGATGGCTCCAGGGAAGATCATCCTGGGTGTTCGCGCCATGAGCTTGTCCTCCGGCGCGGACGGGACACTCAGAACCTACCATCACCCAATCCACCAGACCCCAAGTTGTGGGGTTGTGATCAGTGGCACCCATTCACCCATTCCATGCGAAGAACGCAAAGGGTGGCACCCACCAAGATTGCGTCTCTTGGCACCGATACGTCAGCAGCGCCTCTGCCCTCTTGCAGCGCCGCTGCCCTCTTGTAGCGCCGGCGTCCCGCCGGCGATGGCGACGTCCCGGTTGGGCGGACCGTGAAACCGTGCCAGGTTTCCGCATTCACCCATTCCGCAGATGGATAGTTTGTAAATGTATAAACACGGCACCATTCAAATCATTGGGCCGCCTTGCCAGGCCCGGCGGTCGGGCGTAGGTTCATACGATGGTTGACACCAGCCCCTCGCAGCCCGACGGCCGTTCTCCGGACCGGCTGGATCGGTACCTCGCGGCGCCGAGACGAGCGGTGTGGACCATGGCGGCGCCGATGATGGCGGGGATGGCCGTCCACACCCTGTACATCGTTGCCGACACGGCCTTCATCGGCACCCTCGGCACCGAGGCATTGGCTGCCGCCACCTTCGTCGGACCGGTCTTTTTCTTCATGGTGGCCATGACGATGGGATTGAGTACCGCCGTGACCGCGTTGGTTGCCCAATCGGTGGGCCGGCGAGACTCCGAGGCAGCGGACAAGGTCGCGGGCACCGCCATGTCCTTCGGTATGGCGCTCGGTTGCGGAATGGCAGTTCTCGGGCTGTGGTCGGGACCCACGCTGCTCGCCCACCTCGGCGCCAGCGGGCAGAATGCCATCCTCGCCTGGCAGTACTTCCAGATCATCAGCCTGGCCGTTCCGTTGTTTTTCATCTCGAGCGTTTTCAGGTCGGTGCTCACGGGGGAAGGGAATGCTCGCACCCCGATGCTCGTGCTCTTCGGTTCGACCGTGCTCAATATCGTGCTCGATGCCGTCTTCATCCTCGTGCTCGACCTCGGCTTGCGCGGCGCTGCCCTGGCCACAGTGGCCTCGGTCCTGGCCTCGCTCTCGACCTTCGCCTTCCTGATCCTCCGTCGTCGTACGGCGTACGTTCGCTTCCGGGTGATGCACCTGGCGCCATCACGACCTGTGTTGGGTCGCATCGTGTCCCTGGCTGCTCCCACCGCCGCGGGAATGGCGGTGATGTCGGTCGGGGGCCTTCTTTACAACCGTTTGTTGGCCGGTTTTGGAGAGCTCGCAGTGGCTGCGTACGGGGCAGCCTCCAAAGTCGACATGATCGTGGCCCTGCCGATCATGGGGTTGGCCGGAGCTGCCGTCAGCATCGTCGGCATGTTCGCCGGGGCCGGGCGGGTCGATCTGGTGCGCTCCACGGCGCTTTACACCTACCGTTGGGCCGTCCTGCTCGCGTCCCTGATCGGCATTGCCGCATTCCTCGGATCGACTCAGATCCTGCGGCTTTTCACCGCCGATGCGCAGGCCATCTCGATCGGTCACACCTATCTCGGTTTTATGATTCTCGCCTACCCGATGATGGCGTTCGGTATGACCTCCGGCCGGCTCCTCCAGGGCATCGGCCACGGTGTGCCTTCGCTGGTGATCACCAGCATTCGGGTGCTGATCGTCGGCGTTCCGTTGGCCTACGCGGTGGTCCTGCTGCTCGACGCACCCATCGAGGCGGTGTGGGCGAGCGCGCTCACCGGCGGCCTGTGCTCGACCATCCTCTCCGCATGGTGGGTTCGGAGGCTGGTGTGGCTCGCCGATCCGACGGCGCGGGCGACCACAACGTGATCGGTAAGCCGTCACCCTGAGCACCACCATGCCCTCGACCATTCGGATTGGGATCGGGTCGGCAAGGAACGGGTGTTCCCCGTCGTCGTACGAACCCGCCTCGCAGATCCGGTCGATCCGTGGCACTGATTTAAAAAACGGCGCAAAAAAAACGGCGGCGTCATCGACGCCGCCGTTTGTCTCAGTCGGCTTGGTGCTTAGCGGATCGCAGCCATCTGCACACGCTGCGAGGCCGGCATGTCGAAGCGGTCGAGGGTCATCACCTTGGTCCACGCATCGACGAAGTCGTTGACGAACTTCTCCTCCCCGCCGCTGACTGCATAGACTTCGGCAACGGCACGGAGTTCCGCATGCGAACCGAAGACCAGGTCGACAGGAGTGGCCGTCCATCTGGGCTCACCGGTTTTGCGGTCCCGGCCCTCGTAGATACCCCTCGAGTCGGTGACTTCGACCATTCGGTCGACATACTGAGCAGATTCACAAAGAAATCGTTACTCAGCGTACCCGGCCGATCGGTGAACACGCCGCGTTCAGACCCCCCGGCGTTTGCATCGAGGGCCCGCATGCCGCCGATCAGGACGGTCATTTCGGGAATGGTCAGGGTCAGCAGATTGGCCTTGTCGACCATCAACACCGTCGGTGGGAGAGAAGCGCTCTCACTGTAGTAGTTGCGGAACGCGTCGGCCTTCGGCTCGAGCACTTCGAAGGACTCGATGTCGGTCTGGATCTGGGACGCATCCATGCGGCCGGGTGCGAACGGCACCTGGACGTCATGACCGGCTGCGTTGGCGGCCTCTTCGATTCCGGCGGACCCGCCGAGCACGATCAGGTCGGCGAGCGAGACGCGTTTCCCGCCCTGCTGTGAGCGGTTGAAGTCGCTCTGGATGCCCTCGAGGCTGTTCAGCACTCTCGCGAGCTCATTCGGATCGTTGGCATCCCAGCCGTTCTGCGGCGCGAGACGAATGCGTGCACCGTTCGCCCCACCGCGCATGTCGGTGCCGCGGAAGGTCGAGGCCGACGCCCACGCCGTCCTCACGAGTTCGGCAACGCTCAGCCCCGAATCGAGAATCTCGGCCTTCAGCTCGGCGATGTCGTCGGTGTCGATGAGTTCGTGGTCAACCGCCGGGACCGGATCCTGCCAGAGCAGCTCTTCTGAGGGAATGTCGTTCCCGACATAGCGCGCGCGAGGACCCATGTCGCGGTGGGTCAGCTTGAACCACGCTTTGGCGAAAGCGAGCTCGAACTCCTCGGGATTCTCCAAAAAGCGCTTCGAGATCTCGCGATAACTCGGGTCGAACTTCAACGAGAGATCGGTTGTCAGCATGACGGGCGCGCGCCGCTTCGACGGATCGTGCGCATCGGGCACGATCTCCGCTGCGGCCGGGTCCTTGGGAATCCACTGCGTCGCCCCCGCAGGGCTCTTTGTCTGAACCCACTCGAAGGCGAAGAGGTTCTGAAGGTAGTTCATGCTCCACTTCACCGGGGTCGTGGTCCACGCGCCTTCCAGCCCACTGGTGATCGTGTCGCCGGCGTTGCCTCTGCCGCAATCGTTCATCCAGCCGAAGCCCTGCTCCTCGAGGCCGGCTGCACCGGGCTCCGGCCCGACGCAATCCTCGACCTTGTGCGCGCCGTGGTTCTTACCGAAGGTGTGGCCGCCGGCGATCAGCGCGACGGTCTCTTCGTCATTCATCGCCATGCGGCCGAAGGTGTCGCGAATGTCCTTGGCGGCCAGGAGCGGATCCGGGTTGCCGTTCGGGCCCTCGGGGTTGACGTAGATCAGACCCATCTGGACCGCAGCCAGCGGTCTCTCCAGCTCCCGATCGCCCTTGTAGCGCTCGTCGGCGAGCATGGTGGTCTCGGGTCCCCAGTAGACCAGGTCGGCCTGCCAATCGTCTTCACGACCGCCGGCGAAACCGAAGGTCTTGAATCCCATGGACTCCATCGCCACGTTCCCGGTCAGCACCATCAGATCCGCCCATGAGAGCTTGTTGCCGTACTTCTGCTTGACCGGCCAGAGCAGGCGTCGGGCCTTGTCGAGATTCGCGTTGTCCGGCCAGCTGTTCAGCGGATCGAAACGCTGCTGCCCGCCACCGGCGCCGCCGCGGCCGTCGAGGGTGCGGTAGGTGCCCGCGCTGTGCCACGCCATTCGGATGAAGAACGGCCCGTAGTGGCCGTAGTCCGCCGGCCACCAGTCCTGGGATTCCGTCATGATCGCCTCGATGTCCTTCTTGACGGCGTCGAGATCGAGGGTCGCGAACTCCGCGGCGTAGTTGAAGTCGTCTCCCATGGGGTTGGACTCGGCGCCGTGCGCGCGAAGCGGACTGAGGTCCAGCTGCTCGGGCCACCAGAACTGATTCGATTTCGCCATGCCCTGAGCGAATATGGGGTTCGACGACAGCATCAGTATGATCGCCATCGCAGTCCCGGCCAGGATAGAAAAGCTTGATTTTCGCATTGAAATGACTCCCTCCAAATAGAAGCATCGATTTTGTACGACCCACCATGAACGGCGGTGCCGCTTGCCTCTCTTTGGTTTAACAAACGAACCCCCTTCGGTTCTTCCAACGCCACTTGGTTTTTGACGCTGTGCCCAAGTCGGGCAGAGATTCGGAGGGCGGCTCAGCGCCCGTGGTCTTTGTGCCGGCGAGACGCCGGCACTACAAGGGGCGAAGCTCCATCGCAGGCCCGGCGGGGCTCCTGCCGCACAAGAAACCACGCGCACTTGTAGGGCCGGCGTCCCGCCGGCCCAGTCCCATAATCCTCGAAGGAACCAACGCACGCGGTGCCGGCGAGACGCCGGCACTACAAAGGGCGGAGGTCCATTGCAGGGCCCGCGAGGCTCACGTGGCACCGATCCAACAAGAAGGCGTAAGCTACATCACGGTTCGCTGCAACACCTGCCAAGGGAGGCCGACCGATGAAACACACTCCATTGACGATGACGATGACCGTGATCCTGGCGCTGGGCGCCGCCGCCGTCTGCGCCGGGGAACGCACCCACCAGATCGAGGCCGAAGACTACTTCTCGATCGCCGGCATCACCGGGATCGCCCTGTCGCCCGACGGGAGCACCGCCGCCTGGGCCGAATCGCGGTGGGATGTCGAAGCCGACGGCCGCACCACCGAGCTGTGGAGGGTCGACCTGGCGACCGGGAAGACGCAGCGATTGACCTTCGACGGCATGGGACCGTCCGGGATTCGATTCAGCTCCGACGACCGGTGGATCTTCTTTGCCGCCGGCGATGACGACGGCGCGAGCCAGATCTGGCGGATCGCTCCCGAAGGGGGCGATGCAACCAAGCTCACCTCGGTTTCCGACGGCATCGAACTCTGGGACATGTCCGTCGACGGGAGCACCCTGGTCTACACGGTGAGCGCCGACCAGACCGACGACGAGTGGAAGGACCTCCGCGACGAGTTCGCCGATCTGGAGTACGGCCACGGCGTCACCGCGTTTTCCGAGGTCCACAGCCTCGACCTCGGCACCTGGCGCAATCGCAAGGTCTTTGACGGCAAACGAGTGATCAAGAGCCTCGACCTCAGCGCCGACGGAAGCACCGCGGCCCTGGTGACAACACCGGACAACGAAGTCGTCCACCACGAGGGGTGGTCGCGGGTCGAGGTCCTGGACATGGCGACCGGCGAGCTGACCGAGGTCACGAAAGAGGGCTGGCGCGATGCCCACAACTCGCCCTTCGGGTGGATCGACGATGTGCAGATGGCGGACGACGGCCGGGCTCTGGGGTTCACGATTTCCTTCGACGGCTATCCCACCCGGATCTACACCGCCGCGGCCGAGGCGGACGCCTGGATCCTGACCGAACTCGACCGGCCCGCCGGTGTCTCCGTCAATGGCGGTTCGCTCCGGTGGCAGCCCGACTCCCACACCCTGTTCTTCACCGGTGACTCCAGCGCCCGAGTGCGTCTGTATCGCCAGAATACCGGCGAAACCCGCCAACGTGGTGACACCGGGAGACGCCACCATCGGTTCCTTTGCCTTCGACGCCGGGGGGTCGAAGATCCTGGTCACCTCGGGCGCCCTGGACAGCCCCGAGGACCTCTATCTGGTGGCCGCGGACGGCGCGCTCGATCGGGTGACGACCATCAACCCGCAGGTGGATGAATGGATCCTTCCCTCCATCGAGACCGTCCAGTGGAAGGCGCCCGACGGCGCACCGGTCGAAGGCGTCCTGGAGCTGCCCCCGGGCTGGACCAAGAACGACGGACCGCTGCCGTTGATCGTCGAGATCCACGGCGGCCCCACCTCCGCCACCCACCTCGAAATGCGTTTCTGGATCTACGGCCGCACCCTGCTCGCCGCCAAGGGCTATGCCCTGTTGAGCCCCAACTACCGCGGATCCACCGGCTACGGCGATGACTTCATGACCCAGCTGATCGGCCGCGAGAACGACATCGAGGTCCGGGACATTCTGGCCGGCGTCGATGCGATGATCGACCGCGGCATCGCCGATCCCGATCGCCTCGGCGTGATGGGTTGGTCCAACGGCGGGTTCCTGACCAACGCGCTCATCGCAGAGACCGACCGTTTCAAGGCGGCCTCGTCGGGCGCCGGAGTGCTGGACCAGACGATTCAGTGGGCGATCGAGGACACCCCGGGCCACGTCATCAACTTCATGGGTGCGGCGCTGCCCTGGCAGAGCCCGGAACACTACCTGATGGGCTCACCGCTCTACGGTCTGGCGTCGGCGACGACACCGACCGTGATCCACGTCGGCGGCGACGACCCCAGGGTGCCCGCCGCCCACTCCCGGGGCCTGTATCGCGCCCTGAAAATCTATCTCGGCGTACCGACGGAGCTGATCGTGTATCCGGGCGCCCACCACGGTCTGACCACCTACACCCACCGCAAGGCGAAGATGGCCTGGGATCTGGCGTGGTTCGAAAAGTATCTCGGCCCCGGCCGGGGGCGGGAGATCGAGGAATAAAGCTCCGATTCGGGTCCCCCATCCCGTGCTGACCTGAATCACTGCCGTTCCGGCTGTGCGCCCATTCGGGGGGCGCCTGCCGGGACTCCGGGAGACGATCAGCGCGGACGAGCCCGACCGCCCAGCCAGCCGCGGCGGAAAAAGAACACCAAAATGCCGGTCACCACCGTCAGCATCGCGCCCAACAAAAGGAAGTAGGCTCCCCGAAATTTCAGCTCCGGCATGAACTCGAAGTTCATCCCGTAGATCCCCGCCATGAACGTGATCGGCACGAACACGACGGTGACGATGGTCAATGTCTGCATGATCTGGTTCAACCGGTGCGCCGACAGCGACAGGTAGCCATCCATCAGGTCGTCGGTGAGCTCGTAGTAGAGACGGGTCAGGCTGAGATGCCGATCGAGCTGCTCCTGCACGTCGGTGAGCTCATGGTGGTAGCCCTTGAACTGAACCGGCGTGTGAGCGCGGGCCGCGGAAAACACCTGCAGGTGATACTGGAGAATGCGGAGCATCCGCTTGAGATCGCCACTCTGACGGAGCAACTCGGCCAGCAGGTCGTCGCTCGGCCGTTCGAGCATCTCGGCCTCCATCTCTTCGAGCCGATCCTCGACGGACATCAGCAACGGCATGAAGCGGTCGGCGATCGCACGGCACAACCGCAAGGCGAGCGCAGCCGGAGGGGTATCGGGCGGGATCTCCCCCGAAACCAGCCCGGCGCGCAGCGTCTCCGTGCTCACTGAATGCGCCGAGCTGCGGGTGACCAGAAACCGCTCACCCAGGAACATGGAAAGTTGGATCGTGCCGAAATCCAATGACGTCGACGTGGCGTCGAGCCCCTTGAGTGCGGCATCGGGATCCCGGGCACGCGGTGCTGTTCGTTGCCTTACACGATCTGATTCTGGTTTGCGAGCAGCGCCGCCGTCGGTAGGATTGCCACGAGACGGCGGTCGGTTCGCTTGCAAAACCCACCCATCTGCGTCGCGGCCTGATAGAATCGACACACTGAGATGAACCCTTCAATTCGGGCCTCGATCGTCCTGCATGGGGTGCTGGTCATCGCGATCTCGAGCGCCGCAGGGATGGCTTCTGCCGGTCAGGATCGCATCGACTTCGACCGCCTCTCTCTCGAGGATGGGCTGTCGCAGAGCATCATCGAGCAGATCGTCCAGGACCGGAAGGGCTTCATGTGGTTCGCCACCGAGGACGGCCTCAACAGATTCGACGGCTACAGCTTTTCGGTTTTCAAGAACATCCCCGGCAACCCCAACAGCCTGAGTTACAACGAGCTGAAGGCCCTCTTCGAAGACAGTCAGGGGATCCTCTGGGTGGGGATCTTCGAGAGCGGCCTCAACAGCTTCAACCCCACGACCGAGGAGGTTGTCAGGTACCGCCACGACGACGACGACCCTTCCAGCCTCGGCGGCGAAACCGTCCGCTGCATCATCGAGGACCGCTCCGGCCGGCTGTGGATCGGCACCCAGGACGGCGGTCTGGACCGTCTCGACCGCGAGACCGGTGAGTTCATCCACTACCCGATGGATGCATCCACGCCCACCGACGCAGGGCCCGACGATATCCGCGTGATCTATCAGGACCGGGAGGGCGTCCTGTGGATCGGCGCCAACGGCGGTGGGCTGATCCGCTTCGACCCGGACTCAGGAGCCTTCACCCGTTTTCTATCCGACCTGGAGAACCCCCACAGCCTCGGCGACGACCGCGTGTTTGCGATCCTCGAGGACCGCACCGGTGCGCTGTGGATCGGCACCTATGGCGGCGGGCTCGACGTATTCGATCGGACGACCGGCCGGTTCACCCATCACCGGGCCGACCCGGAAGACCCGACCGCCCTGAGCAGCAATCTCATCAAGGCAATATTCGAGGACCATGAAGGAACCCTGTGGATCGGTACCGACGGTGGCGGGCTCAACCGGTTCAACCGCGACACCGGCACCTTCGTCGCCTACCGCCACGACCCGACCGAGCGGTACAGCCTCAGCGCCGACCGAATCTACGCGGTGAACCAGGATCGGTCCCATGTGCTGTGGGTCGGCACCTACGGCGGCGGCCTCAGCAAGGTCGATATCTCGAGAAAGAAGTTCCGCCGATACCGAAACGATCCCAACGACCCCAACTCGCTCGACCACAACATCGTGTGGTCGTTTTACGAGGACGAGGACAGCGTCCTGTGGATCGGGACCGACAGCGGCGGCCTGAACCGGTTCGATCGCAGGTCCGGTCGGTGGCGCCACTACCTGCACCATCCCGACGACCCGTCGAGCATCAGCCACAACACGGTGCGCACGATTCTCGGCGACCGCGACGGCGTACTCTGGATCGGCACCAACGGAGGCGGCGTCGACCGCTTCGAACCGAAGACCGGACGGATGACCCACTATCGACACGAGCCCGGGAACCCGAACTCGCTGAGTCACGACGAGCTGCGATCGATCTATCAAGACCGCTCGGGGGCGCTCTGGTTCGGGACCTTTGGCGCCGGACTCGATCGATTCGACCCCGCGACCGGGACATTCACGAACTACCGTCACGACCCCGAAGACCCCACGAGCATCAGCCACAACTTCATCCGTTTCACCTTCGAGGACAGCAAGGGCATCCTCTGGGTGGGAACACAGGGCGGCGGGCTCAACCGCTTCGACCG
The DNA here is from genome assembly GCA_963753035.1 of uncultured Acidobacteriota bacterium. Classification (GTDB taxonomy): domain Bacteria; phylum Acidobacteriota; class Thermoanaerobaculia; order Thermoanaerobaculales; family Sulfomarinibacteraceae; genus JAHECW01. Next base: position 151,133 of record CAVWAW010000006.1, read on the forward strand.
CAATACCGGCGTTTTCACCCACTACCGACACGACCCGCAGGATCCCTCCAGCATCGCCACCGACCACGTCTTCGCCGCGCTCGAGGGGTGGGACGGGATCCTGTGGTTTGGCACCTTCGGCGGCGGCATCAACCAATTCGACCGGGAGACCGGAAGTTTCCGGCGCTACCGGGTGAAGGACGGGCTCGCCGCAGACTCCGTCTACGCGATGCTCGAGGACGAAAACGGGATGTTGTGGATCAGCACGACCATGGGTCTGTCGCGGTTCGACCCGCTCACCGACATCTTCCGCAACTACGACGTTCGCGACGGCCTGCAGAGCAACGAGTTCAACGGCGGCTCCGCCTACCTCAACCCGCACGGCGAGATGTTCTTCGGCGGCATCAATGGCTTCAATTCCTTCCACCCCGACGAGATCACCATCAACGAGGTGATCCCAAGCGTCGTCATCACCGATCTTCAGCTCTTCAACCGCTCGATGGGCGTCGGCGAGGAGATCGACGGCAGAGTCCCGCTCACGCGTCCGATCACCTACAGCGACGAAATCGAGCTTTCGTACCGGGACAACGTCGTCACCATCGAGTTCGCCGCACTGCACTACAGCGCTCCGGGCAGGAACCGGTATCTCTACAAAATGGCCGGCTTCAGCGACAACTGGGTCGCGGTTGGAGCCGACCGGCGTACAGCGACCTTTACCGGTCTCGCTGCCGGCGAATACGTCTTCAGCGTGCGCGGCGCAAACCGGGACGGCGTTTGGAACAACCACGGCGTCTCGCTGCGGATCGTCGTCACTCCCCCGTTCTGGGCAACCTGGTGGTTTCGTTTGCTTGCGGTCATTCTGCTCGCCGGCCTGGCCCTGATCATCATCCAGAGCCGGATGCGCAGCGTCCGCATGAAGACCGAACTCGTCGCCGCCCATGACGCGCAAATGGCGATCATGCCGCAGAACAACCCCGAGGTGTCCGGCTTCGACATCTCGGGGTCGTGCGTCCCGACCCACGAAGTCGGCGGCGATTTCTTCGACTACTTCTGGCTCGAAGGGGAGCCGGGGAAATTGGCCATCGTCGTCGGTGATGTCGCGGGCAAGGCGATGTCGGCCGCCATGAACGCGGTCATGTCGGACGGCATGGTCTTCTCGATGGCGAGACAGGCTGGTTCGGTCGAGGAGATCATGGGCAAACTGAATCTGTCGATCCATGAAAAGGTCGGAGATCGCATGTTCACCGCCCTCTGCCTGGTGGTGCTGGAGCCCGGAACCCGAACCCTGACATTCGCCAACGCCGGGCTCTGCGAACCTCTTCACAGATCCGCCGACTCCACCGAGTACCTGAGTTCTCCGGGCGACAGGTTTCCGCTCGGTGCGATTCGGGGTTCGACCTATGAAAGCAGAAGTCTGCCCTTGGCCCCGGGGGACGTCGTGGTGATGTTCACCGACGGCGTTCCCGAGGCCCGAAACTACTCGGACGAACAATACGGGTACGACGCCCCGCGAGACCTCCTCGCCCAACTCGACATCTCAGCCCTCACCGCCGACCAGATCAAAGAGGCGATCGTCAGCGATGTCTACCGGTGCTGCAGCGAGTCCAAACTGAGCGACGACATGACGATCGTGGTCATCAAGGCAACCGACGCCTGACGAAGCCACGTGAACACTTCCACCGCTCCTGGTTCTTGAACTCTCGCCGCCTCGATCTCCGAGCGCCGCGCCTCAGGAATAGCACCGTCGCCATGGTCGTTTCCATGATCGACGCGCACGCGATGAGCCACAGCTTTCGCTGCTCGCAACCAATCCGCAACCTGGAGACAACATGACTGAAAAGCGCCTCTTCACCAGTTACGAAATGAGCGACCTGACCCTGAAAAACCGTATCGTCCTCGCTCCGATGACGCGCGCCAGGGCGAGCGCCGGCAGGGTTCCCAACGAGCTCATGGCGGAGTACTACGCCCAGCGTTCAGGCGCCGGCCTGCTGATCACTGAAGCAACCGTTGTCTCCGAGCAGGGAATCGGCTGGGTGGATTCGCCCGGGATCTACACCGAGGCCCAGGTCGAGGGCTGGAAGCTGGTGACCGACGCCGTCCACGCCCAAGGCACGCCGATCATCCTGCAGCTCTGGCACTGCGGTCGGGCGTCGCACAGCGCGTTCCACGGCGGTCGGCCTGCGGTCGCCCCCTCGGCCATCAAGCTTGAAGGGGACCACGTCCACACGCCCGATGGCCCCAAGCCCTACGAAACTCCCAGAGCCCTGGAAACCGATGAGCTCCCCGCCATCGTCGCCGACTTCGCGCGAGCCACCGAACTCGCACGGGCCGCGGGCTTTGACGGCGTCGAGGTCCACGCCGCCAACGGCTACCTGCTCAATCAGTTCCTCGAGTCCAGGACCAATCACCGAACCGACGGCTACGGAGGCAGCATCGAAAAGCGTTTCCGGCTCCTTGGCGAGGTTGTCGAGGCGGTGACTCAAAACTGGTCGTCGGACCGAGTGGGCGTCCGCCTTTCGCCCAACGGATCATTCAACGACATGGGTTCACCGGACTACCGGGAGACCTTCACCTACACGGCCGGCCAGTTGCAGGCCATGGGCGTGGGCTATCTCCATATGGTCGACGGCCTTGCATTCGGGTTTCACGAACTCGGTGAGGCGGTCACGCTCGAAGAAGCCCGCGAGGTCTACCACGGAACTCTCATGGGCAGCTGCGGCTACGATTTCGCCACCGCCGAGGCGGCACTCGGTCGCGGCGCTGCCGATCTGATTGCCTTCGGCCGACCGTTCATCAACAACCCCGACCTTCCGGCGCGCTTCGCCAACGGCTGGCCCCTCAACGAAGACTTCGACATGAGCACGTGGTACTCGGGCGGCAACGCCGCCAATGGCTACACCGATTTCCCGGCCTACGAAGAAAGCAGATAGCGGCAACGTCAAAGGCGCCACTGATCACATCACCGCGACACTGCCCGACCCGACAGGGTTGTGAGCTTGAGATCATTGGCACCCATCCGCCACCATTCCGGGTTGTCCCATGGCAGTCAGTAACGCCTCTGCTCTCTTGTCACGCTTCTGCCCCCTTGGAGCGCCGGCGTCCCGCCGGCGATGGCGACCTCCGGTCTACTTCGGTATCGGCTGTCGTGACCAAAAGCTCCGGACCTTGTCGTCGAGCCCGGTCATCTCCCAGTGGATCAAAGAAATCGGCAGTCTGCCCGCCGCCATGAAAGCGTCGTGGAACGCTTGCAGATCGAAGTCGTCGCGCAGCTGCCATTTGCGGTCGGCCAACAGGCTCTGCATCTGCAGCATGCCGATCGTATAGCCGAGGCCGTAGCCGGGCGGGCGGCGCAGGTAGATCTCGGCATCGACCCGCGCAACGTGTTCATCGAGCCAGGGAACGCGGGGCAGCCACCAGTCAGCCACTTCCTGCACGCTCATTTCATTCTGCTGCAGCCAAACATCGGCCGGCACGCGCGCCGCGCGAAAGATGCCGAATAGATAGATGAGCTCGCGCACCCGCGGCTGGTCGTCGAGCAGGCCCGCGTTGAGCATGGCCTCCTCGAGGTAGACCGCCCAGCCTTCGGCGCGACCATCGCTCGTGATCCGGCCGCGGATCGGATGGCGGTTGTGGTCCTCGACCACCCCGTCGAATCGGTGCCCGGGAATCACCGCGTGCAGGTGGTCCGGCGTGGGGTCGCGATACTGGACCTGCTCCCAGAAGTTCGGCCCGTTCGGACGCACGATCCAAGGCACGTTGGTGTCGAGATCGCCGATGTAGTCCGGAATCGTGATGATGTCCTCGGCAACCAGGAAGTCGCGGATCTTTTGGTCGGCCGCGGCAATCCGCGCCTCGTACTCCTCGGACGAGGCCGACAACTCGAGGCGCGGCAGGTCGCGATTGCGGTGCTGCTCGAGCGCCTGCACGCTCCACAGGCGATCGAGCTCCCGCAGACCCAGAGTGACGATCTGCTCCGAGTCGTACGGCATCAACTTGACATGTTTGAGATACCAGTCGAAGCGATCCTTGCCGACCCCGGCGGGCGCGGTCATCGATGGGCGGTTTTCCACCAGCCAGTCGCGGAACGCCGCAACGGACCGTTTCGTGGCCTCGATGGCGTCGACGAGTTCCGGCTGCTGCGTGCGGGCACGTTCGAGCAGGTCGTCATACCAACCGATGACACCTTGTGGCGGCGTCGGGCGATAGGGAAAACCGTGGCCGACGCCATCGGCATGGCTCAGGTTGCGGATGGCGAGATCGGCGTAGTCGGCGGCGACCCCGGCCAAGTTGGTCCGCGCCTGCTCACACAGCTCCGCGACCGTTGCCAAGGCTTCCAGGAACTGCGCCTCTTCCTCGCCGTCCAGCGGCAGCTCGGTAAACGTGACGCTCAGCATCTGGTCCGTGTAGAAGCCCGGGTCGCGGGACCATGGCCGTGAGACCCGCAGCTGAAATTCGACCTGGTCGAACCGCGACCGCACGGCGAGGTGGTCGACCTGCTCGGCGAGCTCCCACTTGACAACCGCCATATCGGCGAGCCGTTTCTGGAACTTCTCCAATTCCGTCAGGCGAGCGGCAACGGCCGCGGCGTCGTACGAGAAGTCCGCATCCCGCCACTGGTGGAACTCGTCGAACAGGGCAACCAGGTCTGCATAGCTTCCGTCGCCGTCCGGCATTCCAGCCGGCGCTCCGGCGGCGAGCGGTGTGGTCGGAAACAGGGCGATACCGAGCAGACAGTGCAACAGGATTTTTTTCATGCCCCGATCTTACAGCCCGCCCGGCTCCGCAAATTTGTTCGGGCGCCACCGATCGGCAGGCGCCACTGGTCACATCACCACAACAGACTCCCAATCCGAATGGGTTGTGAGGTTGTGATCAATGGCACCCATCCATCTTCGTCGCTCCTCAAGAATCAACAAGTGTGGAAATGTGTACGTGGCACCCATCCATCCGCAAGGTCCGTTCGAAAGGTCTCCAAGACTTCGTTGTCATCTCTGACTCACGTCATATCTTCCCCCTTCTCCAGGCTTAGCCTGGCGCACACCTTGCACCCACGGAAAGAAAGGGGCGCGCCCGCGGGCGCGCCCCTGGTTTCGTCTGCCGCTGGCGACGATCAGCCCTCGGTCACCGGCTGCGGCGAGTAGTAGAAACGCTCGTCGTAGATTTTTCCGTTGCGCCATCGCTGGACCGCAACCTGGGTAAAGGCGAGGCGCGCTCCGTACTGGGTGTTGTGGAAGTCCATCCACCACTCCACCATCGAAAGGTCGTCGCCGACGGCCACGCCCTTGAGTTCGAGACCGTACCAGGTGGTGTTGTCGACAAAGGCCTGCTCGCGCTCGAGATTGGCCACCAGGCCCACCGTCGGCTCGTTGTCGTTTTCGGCCATCACGAGATCATCGGTGTAGAACTCGTTCATGGCCTCCATGATTTTTCCCTGTTGAATCATCGCGTTGAGTTGTTCCAGACGTTCACGGATGTTCGCTGACATTTTTCTCTCCTGGCTCTCCGCTCGGTGAGCGGGTTGTTGGTTGATCAGGACTCGGCGACGCCGAGACGGCGGCACAACGCCGCCAGTTGTTTCTGTTCGCCGGCTGTGAGCACGGAGAACACGCCGACGAGGGCTGTGACGACCCCCGGGAACGCTTCGCGAATGAGCGCCTCCCCGCGGTCCGTCAGGTGGACCGTCACGACTCGTCGATCCTCCGCTTCTCGTATGCGTTCGACGAGACCGCGCCGCTGCAGGTTGTCGACGACCGTCGTCATGTTGCCCGCGCTCTTGAGGACTTTGGCGGCAAGCTCGCGCTGGCACAACGGCCCGAGGTGAAGCAGGGCCTCGAGGACGCCGAACTGACTCTCGGTCAGGCCGGCGTCGCGCATCGGCTCGCTCTCGCGCTGGTTGACGGCGTTCACGGCTCGGCGCAGCTTGATGTAGGTATCGAGCGCCCGCGTTTCCGAAGCCGTACCCCGGTGCTTTGTCCCCATCGTGATTTCCTCATGCGATCGATTAATTCGATATCGATTAAATCGATATCGAAGTAAATAACCGCGTCGCGTCGAAACGTATTCCACGCCGCTGCTCACCCCGCGCCCTCCCAATGGCTCCACCGATTTCCCGGCCTACGAAGAAAGCAGAAAGCGGCAACGTCAAAGGCGCCACTGATCACATCACCGCGACACTGCCCGACCCGACAGGGTTGTGAGCTTGAGATCAGTGGCACCCATCCGCCACCATACCGGGTTGTCCCATGCCAGTCAGTAACGCCTCTGCTCTCTTGTCACGCTTCTGCCCCCTTGTAGCGCCGGCGTCCCGCCGGCGATGGCGACGCCCCGGCAGGGCGGACCGTGAAACCGTGTGTGAGAGTGCGTGAATCTATCAACCCGCCACCATTCATGATCGAGGTCGTGATCAAAGAGTCGCCGTCGACCACTCCTCGGTCGACCCGATTTCAAAGCCGTCGCTGAAGATCGTAGGATCGAGGGTGACTGCAGCAGACTCCTCACAACCGCCGGATGTTGTCGTCACCCAGTACGACGTCTCTTCAGTGGGTGTGACGACGATGCTCTGGCTTGATGCTCCGGTGCTCCAGAGATAACTGTCGAAGGATTCCGTCACACCGAGAGTCCACAGCGGCGTTTCCCCGATGCTGATGATGGGCATTTCACAGCTGTTTGAGGCGGTCATCCCGTTCACCAAAGGACTCGGGTCGGAGATGACGCGGTTTCGGTTATTCGAATGAGGGTCGGTGTAGGTGGCGACGGCGAAATCGTACTGTGTTCCGGGGTTGAGTCCGGTCACGGGAAAACTCACGGTCGTCTTCGACGCGGCGGTTCCGTTGAGCAGCCAGTCAGGACTTGTTGTCTCCTTGAAATACAACACGTAGCCCCCCGAGCCGGGCGTCGAGCTGGCTGCGTCCCAACCGAGCCATGCCGTGTGATCCGCGATCGATGACAGGCTCGGATTCTCCGGGGCGATGGATTGAGAACTCTGCCAGTCACCTCCGATCTGGTCGATGTTGAGCTGGGCGATGATGGCGGGATCATCTGAATGGAGGGCGTTCCACCGCAGATCGAGTCCGGTTCCGTTGGTGACCCAGATGTTGATCCACTCGGGAGGAATGGCGCCTGAGAGCTGATTGGAGTGCAGGAAAAGCTCACCGCCGACCATGTTTCCAAAGGACGCGGGCAGACTTCCGCTCAGTTGGTTGTTTTCCAGGTAGACAAACTGAGGATGGAATTCCGTGCTGTACAAGGCCGGCGGGATGCTGCCGCTCAGCCGATTGTGCGACAGATTGAGTCTCCACATGAGACCTTGGTCTCCCCCCAGTTCCGGGGGAATGCTCCCGGTCAGCTGGTTCCTATCCAGGTCGAGAACCTGCAGATTCGGGAGACTCCCGAGGCTCGGCGGGATCGATCCGGTGAGCTGGTTGCTTCCGAGAATCATGGAGTTCATATACCCACCGAGACCGCCCAGTTCCGTGGGGATGCTGCCGGTGAGCTGATTGGAATCGAGCCAGAGATATCGCAGTCGATGCAGGTCGCCCAATTCCGGGGGAATCGTCCCGCTGAGTTGGTTGTGGCTCAGGACCAGGGCATCCAGAGTGGTGAGGCTCCCCAACTCTGGCGGGATGCTGCCGGTAAGCTGGTTCTCCGAAAGGTTGACCTGCCAGAGCTGGGTGGCGTCGGCGAGTTCCGGGGGAATGCCTCCGATGAGCTGGTTGACTTGGAGCTTCAGCTCGCCCAGCGCCGGAAGATCTCCGAGCTCCGGGGGGATGTTGCCGCTGAGCTGGTTGTTGTTGAGGATGAGGTTTATCAGGTTGGAGAGACTCCCGAGAGCCGGCGGAATCTCCCCGGTCAGAAAGTTACCCCGCATGGAGAGGTACTCGAGTGCCGGGAGACTGCCGAGCCCCGCGGGCAGCGTCCCGGAGAGGTTGTTGCCATTGAGGACGATCCTGATGACCGAGTCCTCGGCGGCATTGCATACGACACCCTGCCAGGAACACTCGGTGCCCGCGGTATTGAAAACGCCGCCGACCTTCCAGTTGGCACGTTCGTACCAGTTGTCGCCGCCGGTGCTGTTGTATAGCGCGATGAGGGCGTTACGTTCCGATGTGGGGATGTCCGCACGAGCCGAGGTCGCCGACAGAAGGCCAATAAACGTCAATGCCGCGAGTACCAAACCAGAACCGACTCTCAATTTCACGATCCACTCCATTTCAGTCATGTCTGATGTCAATCCGGACATGTGTTTTCGCCCATATCATGGACGTGTTTCGCTGAAGACCACCCATCGACCGTCTGAGAACAAAGAAGTAGTCATTGTCTGCATGGTTCGACATCCATTGACGATCCGGATCGGCACAATCGTGCCGGTCGATCGTCGATACGCAAATTGAATGCCTATGATTGACCGCAAAAGACAGCGGCATCTTGAACCGACCTAGAACAGATTGATGCTTCGGTACCAAAATGGATCAGTTTCGATAGGTGGATAGGCGCCACCCTTCGCAATCATTGCAATCTCAAAGTGACGCAATCTGAGAGGTTCCACCCTTCGTATTCACAACATTCTTGAGAATGAAGATTGTGAAGATTGCGGAGGGTGACACCCATCTTGGCACCCATCCATCAGCTTGCGATCGAGCGCCATGGTCGCACCCACCCAGATCAACGCCGGTGTGAAATGCGCGAGCGTACGCATTGGTTGCCAATAGGTACCGAAAAACCGAGTTGCCCTGAGATCGAACAAAGGAAACCCTATCTCTGAAATGAAAGTGTCCAAGACCGCCCACCAGTTGATCCCAGGCGCCCCGTGCGTCCGGGACCGAGTTCGTGTTCACGTTCGATCGATCAAGGCGTTCACTTGATCGGCACGTCCCTCGGTCCCTACGAGATCGTCGAGCAGCTCGGCAGGGGCGGCATGGGTGAGGTGTGGCTGGCCGAGGACACGCGGCTCGGCCGGAAGGTCGCCATCAAAGTCCTCCCGGCCGAGCTCGCCGAGGATGCGGACCGCTGCATCCGCTTCGAACAAGAGGCCAAGGCCGCCGCTGCCCTGAACCATCCGAACATCGCGGCCATCCACGACGTCGGGGTGACCACCGACGAGGACCCACCGACGCGCTACATGGTGCAGGAGTACCTGGAAGGCGAGACGCTTCGCGAACTCCTGGAGCGTGGCCCGCTGCCATTTGAGAAAGCCATGAGGCTGGCCATCGAAATCGGCGAAGGGCTCAAGGCCGCGCACCGAGCCCAGATCGTCCACCGCGACCTGAAGCCGGAAAACATCTTCATCACGCCGGATGGGCACGCCAAGATCCTCGACTTCGGCCTCGCCAAGCTTGTCGAGGGTGGGATGTTCCCAAACGACGAGCTGTCCATCTCGCCGACCATGACCGTAGCGGGGCAGATCCTCGGCACCGCTGGATACATGGCGCCGGAACAGGTCCGTGGGGAAGAGGTTGACGAGCGTGCCGATCTCTTCGCGTTGGGTTGTGTCCTCTACGAACTGCTCACTGGAAAGCGGGCCTTTGGCGGGGAGAACGTCCACGACACCCTGTCTCGCATTCTGAGCCGTGAACCGGAACCCATCGACGAAGATTCATCGGGAGTTCGGCTCGGATGGTCCCTCGACAAGCTCCTGGCCAAGGATCCCGACGAGCGCTATCAGACCGCCGCGGATGTGGTGGTGGATCTGCGCCGCACACTGGCCTCGGGTCCGGAGCTTCCCGCCCCGGAGCCGCGCGAAGTACGGGCCAAGCCCCGCCGCAGTCCGGTCGCGCTGATCATCGCGGCCGCACTCGCGCTGGCCCTGGGCGCCGTCGCGGCGTGGACCCTGAAGCGGACTCCCGCCGCTCCCGAGCCGCTCGACGCGCGCTTTGAGATCGTGCTCCCCCAGGACACCATCTTCTCCTCCAACTACAACCGAATCGTCACCATCTCTCCCGACTCGCGCTTTATCGCCTACACCTCGATCGGACTCAAGATCCGCCCCCTGAACGACACCGGCATCATTACGGTCCCCGAATCGCAGCAGGCCCGATCTCCCGCCTTCTCCTCAGACAGCCGGCAGATCGCCTACTGGGAAAGCGGCGTCATCAAGCGCGCCTCGGTCGACGGGGGAACCCCCATCGTCGTGACTCAGCTCGGTGAGCGGCCCATGGGCATGCAGTGGGCGGATGACGGCTACATCTACGTGGGCCGGGCGGACAAGGGAATCTGGCGTGCCCCCGGCTCCGGCGGCGAGTTGGAACTCGTACTCTCGATGGACGCCGGCGAGTACGCCCACGGCCCGGAGCTGCTGCCCGGCGGAGAATGGATTCTCTTCACCCTGTGCCGCAGCGTACGCGGCTGGTCGAACGGGTCCATCGTGGCCCAGTCGCTCACCGGCGGCGAGCGACGAGCCCTCGTCCCACGCGGCCGCGATGCCCGCTACGTTGGTAGCGGACACCTCGCCTACGTCGATGGCGGGACCCTGTTCGCCGTCCCCTTCGACATCGACGAAATGCGAGTCGAAGGCAGCGCGGTCGCCGTGGAAACCAACCTGCACATGTCGGCCGAGGACGAGACGGGCGCCGCCGGTTTCGACGTCTCCGACGCCGGCATTCTGGCGTTTACCCCACCGGCTGGATACGGCGCGGCAGGTCCCACGCGGCTGCTCCTGCAGGACCGGGACGGCAACGAAAGGCCCCTTCCGATCGATGTTCGGCCCTTCGGATACGCCTCGCTCTCCCCCGACGACCGGCGGGTTGCCGCGCACATCAACGACGATGACGGGACCCACGTCTGGGTGCTCGATGTCGATCGCCGCTCGGTGCAACGACTGACGTCTACCGGCCGCAACACCTACCCGGTCTGGTCGCACGACGGCAAGACCGTGTACTTCGCGTCGGATCGCGACGGCGACACCGACATCTGGCGCCGATCCGCCGATCTCAGCGGTCCGCCCGAGAAGGTTCTCACCGCCGAAGGCGCCCAGCTGCCGACCGGCGTGTCCCAGGACGGGCAGTGGCTCTACTGTTCCTGGATGACCCCGGGGAACTCCGACATCGCGCGCATCTCGCTGACCGGGGAACCCGAGGTCGAGATTCTCGTCGAGGGTCCGGCCGACGAGGTGAACGCCCGGCCCTCGGCCGACGGCCGATTCATCTGCTATCAGTCCGACGAGACCGGCCGTTGGGATGTTCACGTGTCGGAGATCGCGACCGGCCGGCGTTGGATCGTCTCGGCGGAAGAGGGCTACTTCCCATTCTGGACGCGCGACGGCAAGCAGATCATGTACAGAGTGGGATCCCAGGCATCCCTCAGTGTCGGGGTGTCGACCGAACCGGAGTTCTCCACGACCGACCCCGTCCCTATCTTCGAGTTCGATGCCGCACGCCAGGTCCAGATGTTCGACACCACCCGCGACGGTCAGTACGCCCTGATCGGGGCCAGAGAACACCAGGACTCATCTGCCGAAACCCGGCCCCGCGTCGTCGTCGATCTGAACTGGTTCGACAAGCTGCCGCATCAGGTGGATGGGGGATCTCGCTAGTCACGCCCGGGTCTCCCCGACACCCACCTCCATACCACCCGCACAAGCCAACCGTACGTAGGTTCTGAGGTTGTGATCAGCGGCACCCATCAGGGAACGATCGACCCAATACCAGATCGACCGACGATCTCGCCAACAAGTGTGAAAATGTGAACGTGGCACCGATCAATCTGAAAATGTGAACGTGGCACCGATCCGCCAACAAGTGTGAAAATGTGAACGTGGCACCGATCGATCGGCACCGATCGATCCAAAAAAGTGCGGAAGCGTGCACGTGGAAACCTACACGCGTGGCTGGCAGCAAAGCGGCGATCACGGCGCCTCAGGGTTGTCATTTAGCATTTCTGACCTTATGTTCTTAACGTAAATCTCAGTTCAATGCGGAATATGGCGAAGATGCCTGAGGCGTCGTTCCCTTTGGCGCTGATCGGCGGGGATCGATAAGGAGGAACCATGGGGACTCGAGTTGGGATGCTCTGTGTAGGGATCATTGTGTTGGTTTCCGAGTCATCGATGGGTCAACAGCCAACGGGCACGAGGACGTCACTTATGATCAACGAGATCATGCCTAATCCAGGGGGTGGGCAATGCCCCTGGATTGAAATCGCCAACCCTACGGAAGATGAAGTTTCCTTAGAGGGGTTTGCGGTTCTTCTTGATTACGACCTGCATTTCGAGCTTCCGCACTCGGCTGGTCAGGTCCTCGGGCCCGGAAGTGCTCTAGTGGTGCCGATTCAAACCCCGCGTTGCTTTCCTGGTTTACACCGCACCGGGATAAGTGCCCCCGAAGAGGTTTTGGGACCCTGGTCGAGGAGAGGCAACATTTCGTTGGTCCGGACACAGCGAATCGGAGGGTCCTTTGAACAGGATCGGCTGATCGACTTCGTTGCCTGGGGGGAACCGCCAAACTTCCCCGATGAATCTGGCGCGGAAGATCTCTGGCCCAGAACTGGGTTTGTACCACTGGCCGAATCTCTGGGTTCGACCATCGCCGGAATTGAGATACCAGAAGGCTGGACGATTGGGCTGTATCCCAACAGCGAAACGAGCACGCCTGAGGACTGGGTTGTCTACGATGAGCACGAGGCGAGTCCGGGATGGATGAACCGAGTGCCCTCCCCAAAGGCGTTTAGCTTGGAGGGTGGAGCGATCGTCGGGACCAAGTCATTCGCTTTGGCTTGGAAAAAGCGAAATGGTGATCAATCATTCATCATCCGGATTTACAAACTGCCAAACGTGGTTGATCCATTCGTTGAGATTGATACACGAAGGTCCGCCGTTCGATTGGGTTCACAAATCCCTGATGCTGAGTACATCTACGAGGTCGTTGCAATGTCCGAGGGCATACCCAGTCAAGAAAGCCTGATGAGAGGTTTCAGGGCCATCGAGACCCCGTGTGACTGGTCGATGATCCCGGGATCATCTGAACCGGTTGATTGGTATTCAAATATTTCGTTTCTCGAGAAACCAGCATGCGAGAATCCGATTCACTGCAATTATCTTCACTCAATGAGGTTCAAGTTCCAGAGAAAGGACTCGATGCTGAATTGCCTGAAGTGCGGGGAGGCTTCAGATCTGCGATGCCCATCAAACGCGCCTCACGGTCGGTGTGTAAGCCTTGATTCCCTTGATGGCGGACAAATAGAAATTTGTGCCGGTAGTCAAATATCTGCGACTTGTGAGCCTTCATCAGCCCTTGATCGCCTTTTTGCTGCCAGCGCTTTCATATTGAATTCGGATCCTGCCCCGGTCTTGTCATGGGCTGGTTATCCGCACGCAGTTGCGACGGAACCTTGTAAACACGGGGAGAACAACTGTGTCTACGCCTCCATATCGATGTTGGTTTCGTCCTACGGCGGGTGCCTGAGCCAGGATCGAATCTCAAGATACCTGAGTGTCTGGAAGAGTGAGGAGGAAATTGACAATCTGTCGCACAATCAGGGAGCAAACATGGAGGTTGCGACCCATTTGTTCAAATGGGCGCTCCACCTCGAGGATGGGGACGTTTTCGACGAGCCTTCGCCCGAAGACTGGAGATTGATTGGTCCACCAGAGACCGTGGAACCCATCGCAGCTCGATACGACTCCACGAAAGACCCGCTCATCGGGTATTCGTTAGTGAAATATTGGATAGACACCAAGAGGCCAATCATGGGACGACAAGGCGGCCACCACCATGCGGTCGTTGGATACTGCGATCAAAGTGCCCCGGGAGATTCAGGTGGTGACAGTTACAGGTGGTTGTATCTTTTCGACCCGCGGGTTGGACCCAGGCCTCAACTGTTCAGCGAATGGCGGAGATTGACATTTATGCCTGCGAACGATGGCAGCACAACAAACGCGGTTGATCGGGGACGAATGGTTTGGGTGGGTCCGCCCGGCCCCCGAAAAGCCATCGAGATCGATGACCCGACAATGTGGATTGACGACGACGGAAACGGTACCTGCAACTATGATGAGCTACATGTCATACATTGAAACGTGTTACAGCGTCTCCGGACCGGTTCCTTAGATGACGTCCTATCGCAGGGTGTATGCGCGGTCCGGTATCGCTCCCCTGTTGGGAATGCAACGGACCGCTTCGTCGGCCACGTTTTCCTTTGTGATCAGGGATCGTTGATGCCCATGTCAGCGCCGTTTCCCCCATCGCTCACGGCTTTCCAATCTCCATCTCGTATAGCTTCAATGTTGATCCAGAATTCGGTCAACCCTGACACTGCAGGATCTCCCGTTCCGTCAGATTCGATCGGACCCATCGTTGAGACAGCTCCTGTTTGGTTAGGATAGAGCACCAGCACCGGCACGCCATCCTCACTCGGGATTTGAAGCTGAGCGAGAGCTGCTCCGGTTTTGTCAAACTCGTTGTCGTCGAAAAACGAAAGCCGAATCATCTCATCGGCTGCATTCTTGAATCGGAAATAGCCACCTGCAATCACGGTAAAGGGGGTTTCTCTCGCGGCCTCGATGCCGAAACTGGAAACTCCATCAGTAACTGTTTTCGTGACAATGAAATCAGGACCAAATAGTGAATGCTGTTTAACCGCACCAGCCTGCATCCATCCCGGCATGTACAGAAGCGCGCTTGTCTGTTCTTGAATTGCTTGGAATGTTTGGAGTGCGGTTTTGAATTCCTCCATACTCACGGGCTTCTTCTTGGCGATTGTTCTTCTGATCTTTCTGTCTAGAGCGTGTTTCTTGGTCGACTTCTGAAAATCACTGCTCATCTCTTCCTCCATCTGAGTTCACTCGAAAATTAGCTTTCGGGGGTCATTTCCGACAAAGTTTGATACCTTTCATCCGCCACCAAACCGCGCAGCAGTGGGCGGTTCTCGAAGCGGCTCGGCAGCACGCCTCGTTCGAACGCGCGCTCGACCCACTCGAGGGCGAGGTCGCGTTTGCCGAGGTCCTCCCAGGTCCCGGCGATGATTCCGATCACCGTTGGATTCTGTGGATCGGTGGCGATGGCCCTTTCCAATAGAGCGATTCCATTTTCGCGTTCGCCGAGCAACGCGTGGTATCCGGCGAGACGGCTGAGGATCTCGGCATCATCTGGGTCTTTCTCGTTCTCGATCTCAGCGTACTCAATGGCCTTCCGGGCTGCGCCCTCGGTCTTTGCCGGGTCGGCTCCGGAGGCGTAGGCGTAGGCGAGGTTGCCCCAGGTCAGGGCGCTGTCGGGGTTGAGGGCGAGAGTCTTCTCGAAGAGCTCGGCCGCGTCCGCGAACCGCGCGTCGTCAAAGTGCAGCTTGCCGAGATTGAGGAAGGCGTATGGATTGTTCTCGGGTTCGAGCTCGATGGATCGCTCGAGCGCCGCGAAGGCATCCTCCCGAAGCCCGAGCTTGTCGTAGACGTTGGCGAGGTTGTTGTAGCCGAAGTAACTGGAAGGCGCGTATTCGACGACGTTGCGGAACTCGATGGCGGCTGCCTCGTAATCGCCCTGAATGAAGTTGAGTTTCGCGAGCCAGTGGTTTCCGGGCCAGTAGCCGGGCCGCAGATAGATCGCCTTGTGAAACTGCCGCCGCGCCTCCTCGTGCCGACCCAGAGCCTGAAGCGCCCGGCCGAGACCGATCCGAAACTCGGCGTTGCCGGGTCGCTCCTCGATCGCCGCTTCGTAGGCGGCAACCGCCTCGTCGAGCCGACCGGCTGAACGATACAGATCCCCCTCCCAACGGAGAATCGATCCGTGATAGGGGTCGCTCGGGGACACACCTTGTGTCTTCTGCAGTCCAAGTTCGAAGTGGGCGGGGTCGCGGGTGGTCTCGTAGAGACGCAGATGGGCCTCGGCCAACGCGACCCTCGCGGAGCTGAAAAGCGGATCGTCCCCGACCGCTTGGGCGAGAAGGTCAATGGCCGAATCGAGCGATTCACGATCGGTCGCCTGTCTGAGCTGACCTCGGCCTCTCAGAAATCGGGTCAGTGCCGGGGCGATGTTGGTGCCTCCGGCGAAGATGCCTCCCGTGATTTCGCCTTCATGGTTAACACCGAGCATCTCGGCGATCCGGCGCACCGGTTCCTGCTGAAAAGAGACGAGGTTGCTGAACTCGTCTTCGACTTCGATCGATGCCAGGACGCCACCGCTCGCGGGGTCGATTGCGTCCAGGGCCAAGCTCAGGCGGTCGCCGGAACGCTCAACTCGCCCCTTGATTCCGAGGGTGATGTTGAATTTCTTGTAGGCCAATTGGCGGGTCGAGGCGTCGGGTTTTCGCATCATGTCTCGTGGAACCACCCACAGTGTATCGAGAGAGTCCTCTTCGATCCGGCTCATCCCGATTGTCACCGTCTCGGTGAGCCCATCGGCGATCTCCTGAAGCTGAGGATCGTCACCGATGGCGGTGAATCGGAAAATCGATACGTGCTTCTCATTCGGGAGCGGGGGGGGACCCCGCAGGCCGAGCTGGACGGCGGCGACGGTCGCGAGCAGGAGTGCGACGGCGACCGCGAGTCCGGCGCCGATCCGGCGCCTTTTTGCGCGGCGGGATTCCGTATCCGCATCTACTGGAGAGGTCCGGTCGGTGGTCGAGGTGGCCTGCAATGCGAAGGCGACATCGCGTGCAGACTCGAAGCGCTCGCCCGGTTGCTTTTCGAGACACCGCCGGACCACGGTCTCCAGGGCGCTGGGAATGAGGGGATTGAACTCCGTCATTGGGGGTGGGTCGCGGTTGAGTACCGCAAGCATGGTCTCTTGATTCGACTCCGCCAAGAACGCCCGTTCTCCGGTCAGCATCTCGTAGAGCAGGCATCCGAGGGAGAAGATGTCGCTACGGGCGTCGGACTTTTCGCCCCGGGCCTGTTCGGGTGAAAGGTACCCGGCCGTGCCCAAGACCTTCCCCGATTCGGTGAGAGTGGCCGTTTGAGCATTGGGATCCGGTGGTTCGTCCGGTGCGGCGCCGCGCAATCCGGCAATGCCGAAATCGAGGATCTTGACCTGGCCGGTGGATGTGACGAAGACATTTTCGGGCTTGATGTCCCGGTGAATGATCCCCTTACCGTGGGCGGCCGCGAGCCCGCTGGCGACCTCTCCGCCGATCTTGAGGGACGTTGAGAGTGGAAGCTTACCGGATCCCAATCGTTGTCGGAGATCCTTTCCCTGGAGGAGTTCGGTCACCGCATAGGCCACCCCGTCGTCCTCGCCGAAGTCGTGGATGTCGAGGATGTTTGGGTGAGAGAGCTGGGCAATGGTTCTCGCCTCGCGTTCGAACCGGGCGACGATCCCGCGATGCCCGGCGACATCCGTGTGGATCACCTTGACGGCGACCATGCGTCCGAGTTGAGAGTCCCGGGCACGATAGACCTCACCCATCCCTCCGGCGCCAATGGCGCCGAGAATTTCGTAACGACCCAGATAGTCTCTCTCAAGACCAGTCATGATATTGATGCCCTGTTTGGGACAGATTACACGGTTTTCCGGGGAGAATCCAACTGAACGGATATCCATGGGTGCCACGCACCGCGTTGTTTCATCGTTGATTGACCGGCGTTCAGACGAGTTCAGTGAGAACCCGGGTGATGACGCAGCAGTCTCTTGAACTCTCGCAGCCTCGACCTCCGAGCGCCGCACCGATCTGTATCACCCGTCAACAACGGCCCCGCCCGAGGGCGCATCATCGGACCAAGCCCGCCGCCCATCCGGATCGAAGTAGAGACACCTACCGGCACCGAGGACGAGACACACCCGCCGCCCGGTCGTGGACACCCGCCTCTCGGCGATCCGGATCATCTCTCCCCGACTGAGAAACCCGGGCAGGTTTTCCCTGCGATACACCGCGGCCATCAACCGCTCCACCAGATGCGGCTGAAAGCCCTTTTCACCCCTCGGAGTACTCACCGGCTGACGAAACTGAAGGACACTCATGTCAAACCTCCAACCGTTCGTCGCCAAAATGCAGGGATCCACAAAGCGCCCGACGAAAAAACCCGTCGCGACGCGACGGGTTGAATCACAGGCTCAGTTCCCTTCGCGCTTTAGCAATACTTGTTATGGCGCCTGCAAGCTGCGATTCAAATGAGCGCCTCTTCAACGACTCTATACAAAACCAAGTTCGGTTTCCAAAGATTTTTCACCACAAGTATGGAAATGTGCACGTGGCACCCTTCCGTCGGACGCAGGGGGGGGAGTAGAGTCCCAATTTGGCTTCCGGGCAACAGACGCGAACCATCGTGATCCGTCACTCACGGTCCGAGGTCGCGTCGGTGCGCATTCCCAGGTGACATCTCGCCGCCGGCGCCCCATATTAAAACCAGGCCCTTTCAATCCAAGGTCGGGAGGTGCGTCATGCGGTGGAACTACACGTGCCCGCACTGCGGCGGCATCCTCAGTCGCGAGGACTCGATTATGCTCATCGGAACCCGCGGCGAGGACCGGATAATCATCGGCTTTCACCCCGCCCCGGGAAACTACCAGATAGCGCTCCCACCGGGGTACGCCATCGAGCCGGGTTCCCGCTGGCGGTTCTTCTGCCCTCTCTGCCACGAAAGCCTGATCTCCGACATTTCCGATGAGCTCTGTTGCATCGACATGGCCACCAAGGACGTGCCCCACCGGGTGTACTACTCCCGCACCGCGGGCGAGCATGCAACCTTCGTGATCAGTGCCGAGGGCGTCGAGCAGCACGGCGAGCACGCCACACGCCACTCCCTCGATCTCCTCGATCTGATTTAACCAGCTGACCGACCAAACCGGCCATTGCGTAGTAACAGGCTTCCAGCCTGTCGATGGATAGGTACCACGAATCACATTCGTGACGTTCATGCAGGGCGAGTAGGAGAATGTGAGATTGTGATACGCGAGCCTCTTGCAGAATTCTTGATTGCGGCGGGAATCGACGCAAATGGACCATCGCCCGCGGGGACGCGGGCGCTACAAAATCGCGAACATCCTTGTAGCGCAGGCGTCCCCGCCTGCGATGGACCGCTGCGGTGAGCCTGGCACCTCGTCGTCTTGTAGGATTTTGCAAGAGGCTCACGCGGCACCCATTCATTTATCTCAAAACAATTTGACTCTTAGGATCGTCATTCTGGATTTCGTTCATTGTTGTTTTGCTTTTGTGGATATATTTCCTATTCCACCAGATCTAACAGAAATCGGGAACTGATTACGTGGGCATTTCTTCGCAAAGATAAAGATGTCAGCGAGGAATTCCATTTGCGTCTCGGAGTGACCTCGCCGTTTTAGGGCTTCTCGAAGCTTCGGATCGCCTCTTGCTCGGCGAAACCCTCGACCAGGCCAGCTCTGCTACCGTGTTTTCACATGGCACAGATGTGAAATGAATCAGATCGTCGCCCAACCCATCGAGATCGGCGCACTGGTCACCGGACTGGGCGGTGGGCTTGCGCTCTTCCTCTACGGGATGCAGCGCATGACGGAGGCGTTGACCACCGTCGCCGGCAGCGGCATGAGGAACCTCTTGGGCCGCCTGACAAGGAACCGGTTCACGGCTGCCTTTGCCGGGGCCATCACCACCGCGGTGGTCCAGTCCTCGTCGGCCACCACCGTTCTCGTGGTGGCGTTCGTCTCGACGGGTCTGTTGAGCCTGAGTCAGGCCATCGGTGTGATCATCGGCGCCAATGTCGGCAGTACGGTGACCGCCCAGATCATCGCCTTCGAGGTCCACAAATACGGCCTGCTGCTGATCGCCCTTGGTTTTCTCATGGACCTGGTGGGCAAGGCCGAAAGGGTCAAGCAATGGGGTGTGGCCCTGATGGGGCTGGGGCTGCTCTTCTTCGGCATGGAGCTCATGAGCGCCGCCACTGTCCCATTGCGATCTTGGCCTCCCTTCATCGCCTGGATGCAGGAGTTGCAAAATCCCTTGGTCGGTATCGCCGTCGGGATGATCTTCACGGCAGTCGTCCAGAGCTCGGGCGCCACGACCGGCATCGTCATCGTGCTCGCCAGCCAGGGTCTTCTATCGCTGGAATCAGGCATAGGGGTGATTTTCGGAGCCAACATCGGGACCTGCGTGACCGCCATCATCTCGGCCGTCGGCCGGCCCCGTGAAGCGGTCCAGGCGGCCGCCGCGCACGTGATCTTCAACGTCTGCGGCGTGTTGTTGTGGATGTTCTTCATCCCCCAGGTCGCCGAGTTCGTTCGGAGCTTCTCGCCCGTCGCCGAGGGTCTGGCCGGAACCGCCAAACTGGCAGCGGAGGCCCCGCGACAGATTGCGAACGCACACACGCTTTTCAACGTCGGCAACGCGCTGATCTTTATCTGGTTCACGCAGCCACTGGCTCGCCTGGTGGACCGGCTGGTTCCGGAGCGACCCCAACCCATGGGCGCCCTGCCCCGCTACCTGGACCCGCTCTTTCTCGAGCAGCCGGCGGTGGCGCTGGATCAGGTCCGGCGAGAGCTGGTCCGCCTGGCGGAATGTGACCGGGTCATGTTGGAGGATTGCCTCACGGTGGTCACAGCGGGATCCCGAAGCGACATTGCGGCATTGGCCAGGGCAGATGACGAGGTGGATGCGCTCCACGGCGCCATCGTCACCTATCTCGGAAAGCTGTCGCAGCAGGATCTTGTCGGGCCTCAACCGAAACAGCTTCACCGCTTCATTGTCATCGCCAACTACCTGGAGGCCTTCGCAGACGTCATCGAGGGAAACATCGTGGATCTCGCCGAGAAGCGATTGGACCTGGGGTTGGCCGTCAGCCCCTCAACGATTCGGGTGCTCGAGCCCCTTCACAGGCAAATCTGCATCAACTTCGACCTCATGCTCGGAGCATTGAAGTCAGGAGATCAGGAGGCAGCGGCGAAGGTGGCTCACAAGAAGAAGGTTGTGAAGAAGCTGGCGGAAGACGCCACCGAGCACCTTGCGCGACGTCTCATCGCCGACGAGCCCAACCGTCTCGCGGCATTTCAGGTGGAAACAGACATCATCGAGAGCCTCCAGAGGCTCAACGCGTTGACCCGCCTTGTCGCTCGCCAGTTGGAGGAGATCCCTGGATCTTCAGGTGCGGCTCGAAAACCCATAAAGACAACCGAGGAGACGCATACCCCCTCGCCCATCTCTGCCGGTGACGCTCAGGGGTGAGCCGTCCGGTCAGTTCGGTGCGGGTCTGGGAATCGCAGGAGGAACAATGGCAACCACTCTCGTTCTCGTCGTAGGCGTTACGCTGTTCATTTCGGCGCTTTGTTCGTTGCTCGAAGCGACGCTCTTTTCCACCCGCGTCGCCTCCCTCGAGGCAGCGAGAAGCGACGGGAATCACCTCGTCGCCGCCGGGCACATGTTGGATCTCAAGCGCGACGTCTCAAAGCCAACCTCGGCGATCTTGATCCTGAACACCATCGCGAACACGGCCGGCGCAACGGTTGCCGGCATGCTCGCGGCGCAGGTATGGGGGGGCAGCGCGGTGCCGCTTTTCTCTGCGGTTCTGACCGCCGCAATCCTGTTCTTGTCGGAGATTCTCCCCAAGACCTTCGGCGTGATGCACTGGCGTGGCATCTGGCCGTTTGTGGCCTTGCCGCTCAAAGGGTTGGTCACCGCTCTGCGACCCTTGATCTGGGTGACGGAACACTTTTCTTCGTTGATCGTGGCGCGAGGCCGGAAGACACCGGTCACTACGGAGGCGGAGATCGTGGCGATGATCCAGATGGGGGCCGGTGCAGGGCAGTTGACCCACACCGAGACCGAACTGCTGACGGCGGTCTTTCATTTTGACGAGTTGTTTTGTAGTGACGTGATGATTCCGTGGACGAACGTTGTCCGGCTCGATGCGTCCTGGTCCCGTGAGCGTTGCATCGAGGTCATTCGCGAGGCCGGCCACAGCCGCTATCCGGTCACAGACGCCGCGGGCGATGTACTCGGCATTCTGCGCGTCGCCGACCTGTTGATGGCCGGACCCGACGTCAAGCCCGTTGACGTACTGCGATCGGTGATGGAGGTGCCGGAGTCGTTGTCCGTGCCGGCGCTGCTGCGCAACATGCAAGCCGAAAGGCTGCCGATCGCCATCGTCGTGGACGAGTACGGCAATACCACCGGATTCGTGACGGTGGTGGATCTCATCGAGGAGATCGTCGGTGTGCTGGGCGACGAAAAGGCCTCGGGCGAGCCGGAGCTCAAGCGGGAGGAAGGCGGCGTCTATCTGATTTCCGGAGTCCTGCCGACCTCCCGGGTCGAACGCGACATCGGTATCGAGCTTCCGGAGCGGCCGAACGCTCGTACGATGTCAGGATGGCTTGCAGCTTACCTCGGGCGTCTACCCCGGGTTGGCGACGAGGTGGCCGTGTCCGGAGGGACCATCAAGGTGGAGAATGTTGTGAGCCACCGTGCGGACCGCATCCGTGTGGTTGTTGACGATCCGGAGGACTCCCAGGATGAGCATTCCGACGTTCCCGGGTAGTCGGCGCCAGGAGAACAGTTCTCGACATTCCTGAGCTTCGCGTAGGCTATTGAGGAATCGGGGATTTCTGCGTCGTTCGCGAAGATGGTCACAATCTGTCCTATAGTGATCTAGAGAGGTGGACCATGCTCTTTCGAGTCCTCTCCAAGGATCGATTCAGACCGCTGGTGGAAACGATCATGGAGACCACCGAGGTCATCGCCCCCAAGGAGGTCGGCGAGCGCAGCGACGGCGAGCAGATACACCAGTTCTTGCCCGTTGCCGGCTTCGATGAGATCGACCTCGCCTACGAGACCACCGAGCACTCGGCCAAGACCTACTTTCTGCCCTACCGCGAAAACCTCTCCACCTACGCATTCAGCGATGACGATTGGCAGCAGGATGTGCGCTACCGGATGCAGCCGCGCGCCATTGTCGGCCTGCACGCCTGCGACATCAACGCCCTGTTGCGGCTCGACAAGGTCTTCGTCCGCGACCACTTCCCCAGCCCCTACTATGTGTCGCGGCGTCGCAACACTTTCATCATCGGCATCGACCACGAGCCGTGCAGGGGCGGCTTCTGCCGCTCTCTCGGATCCGATACGGTGACCCGGGGTTTCGACCTCAACCTGACGGACCTCGGCGACCGCTATTTCGTGGCCGTCGGCTCCGACGACGGTTTCGACCTCCTCAACCAGGTCGGCGTCGCCGAAATATCTGACCGCGATACGGCGGACTACCTGGAGGAACGCAAGCGGATCGCCGACCTCTTCACCACAAAGGTGGCGGTACAGAACCTGCCCAATCTGCTCGACATCGAGTTCGAGTCTGACGTCTGGCAGACCTGGGGCGCCAAGTGCCTGGGCTGCGGTAACTGCGCCATGGTGTGCCCGACCTGCTACTGCTACGGGACCACCGAACGAGTGTCAATGGACTTCACCACGGGCAGCAAGGAGAAGCACCTCTATGCGTGCACTGTTGTGGACTTCGCCGAGGTTGCTGGAAGCCACAACTTCCGCCCCGACCGGAGCACCCGCCTGAAGTACCGGTACTACCACCAGCACCGCGGCTTCGTGGAGGCCCACGACGAGCCCAAGTGCGTCGGCTGTAACCGCTGCGGACGCACCTGTCTCACGGGCATCAACCCCCTGGACGTGATCCACGACCTGCAGGCGGAGGACGATGCATGAGCACCTTCAACAGCAGATACGACGTGGCACTCGAGGCCGAAATGAAGGAGCCGCTGGACTTCAACCGGCGCAGTCGACTCAAGCACGTGGACAGGGTCTTCAAGACAGAGATCCTCAACATCATCCAACTCACCGAAACGGAGAAGCTGTTCCAGGTCCGCATCCTCGATCGTGGCGAGCGCGCACGTTTCTCTTTCCTTCCAGGACAGTTCGTCATGCTCGAAGTGCCGGGCTACGGTGAGATTCCCATCTCCATCTCGAGCTCGCCGGCCAAACATGGCTACCTCGAGCTCTGCATTCGCCGAGCTGGGGTGGTTACCGGCGCGCTGCACCGCGCACAGCGGGGCGCGAAAGTGGGCATCCGGGGCCCGTTCGGCAGCCACTTTCCAATGGAGGAGATGAAAGGCCATAACCTGCTTCTTGTTGCCGGCGGCCTCGGCTTGGCGCCGCTCAGAGCGCCGATCTTCGAGGTCATCGACAACCGGTCCGACTATGGCGACGTCAACATCCTCTACGGCACCAGAGAGCCTGCTCAGCTCCTCTTCGACTATCAGTATGAGGAGTGGGGGCGGATCGACGACATCAACCTCAGGATCATCGTCGAAAAGCCGGACCCGGGTTGGACGGGTCCAACGGGCATGATTACCGAGCTCATCGACGACATGGAGATCGACCCCCGGCACACCTTCGCCATCGTCTGCGGGCCGCCGGTGATGTTCAAGTTCGTGTGCCGCCGGCTGTCCGAGATCGGCGTGCCCATGCGGCGGATGTTCGTCTCCCTCGAGCGCCGCATGCACTGCGGCATGGGCAAGTGCTGCCGGTGCAACGTGGGCTCCACCTTCACCTGCATGGACGGCCCGGTCTTCGATTACTGGACGGTGATGAATCTCAAGGAAGCGATCTGAGGGAGGCGGTTGTGAAATACCTCGGTTTCGACTCCGTTCGTCCCCGGGTCGCGGTTTTCGAGCTCACCGGTTGCGAGGGATGCGAGCTTCAACTGGCCAATAAGGAGAGGACTCTGGCGGCCTTCCTCAGCGCGGTGGAGGTGGTCAACTTCCGAGAAATCAGCTCTGCCGCCTCCGACGACTACGACATCGCCCTGGTGGACGGCGCAGTGTCGCGAGCCGACGAGGTCGAGCGTCTCGAGGCCATCCGCGAGCGCGCGAAGGTCCTGGTGGCCCTGGGCAGCTGCGCCTGCTTCGGTGGGGTGAGCCGGCTCAAGAATGCCTTCGACCTGGACGAGGCCAACCGCGAGGTTTATGGTGACCGACCCCAGGAGACCCTGCCCGTGCGCGCTGTCTCCGAGGTCGTGGCGGTGGATCTGGAGATCCCCGGCTGTCCGGTGTCCAAGGACGAGGTCGAACGCGTCGTCCAGCACCTCATTTGGGACGTTCCCTATCACTTTCCCGCCTACCCGGTGTGCCTGGAGTGCAAGCAGCGCTACACGATCTGCACCTTCGACATCGGCAGACTCTGCCTCGGGCCCATCACCCGGGCGGGCTGCAACGCGCCGTGCCCGGCCGGCGGGCTCGGATGTTGGGGCTGCAGGGGCCCGGCGGTCGAGGCCAATCTAGAGGAGTTCCTGAAGGCAGTACGCGAGCGCGAATTCGGCAACGACGAGATCGCCGAACGCATGAACTTCTTCGGTGGCTTCGGGGGGTTGCTGTGAAGAGGATCGACATCGACGTTCGCCATCTCGCGCGCATCGAGGGCCACGGCAATATCGTCGTCCGCGTATCTGACGGTGAGCTCGAGGAGGCGCGCTGGGACGTGGTGGAGACGCCGCGTTTCTTCGAGGTCATGCTCAAAGGCAAACACTATTCCACGGCCGGTATTCTGGCCGCCAGGATCTGCGGTATCTGCTCCATCTCCCACTGTCTGACAACGCTGCGGGCCACCGAGCGCGCCTTTGGTTTGAAGGTGCCGGAGCAGGCGGCTCGCCTGCGTCTTCTTGCCAAACACGGCGAGACCATCCAGAGCCATGTGCTCCACCTCTTTTTCCTCGCCGCGCCGGACTTCCTCGGCCTCGAAAGCGCCATCCCCCTGGCCACGGCCGACCCTGAAGTCCTGCAAAGGGCGCTGCGCCTCAAAGGCATGGCGAATCGTCTGTGCGACGCAGTGGCCGGTAGAACCACCCACCCGGTGGCGATCCAGCCGGGTGGGGTCTCCATGGTGCCCGAGAAGCGTACGCTGCTGAGCTTCCGCGGCGAGTTGGAGGAGTCGTTCGAGGACCTTCACGCCACCGCCGATCTGCTGGCAACCTTCGAGATCCCGGACTTCGAGCGTGAGACCGAGTTCGTGGCCCTGCGGGGGGAGGGTGAGTACCCATTCATCGGCGGCCGGCTGGTCTCCTCCGACGGGGTCGAGCGCGCCGAGGACGAGTACCTCGAGATGACCAACGAGGTCGTGGTTGAAGGCAACACCAGCAAATGGTCCAGCCTGAGCCGGGAGTCCTACGCCGTGGGGCCCCTTGCCCGCTGCAACCTCAACTTCGAGCTCCTCCATCCCGAGGCGAGACGGGTCGCTGGGAAGCTCGGTCTGAGGCCGGTGTGCAACAACCCGTTCATGGCCCATGTCGCCCGGCTGGTGGAGTGCGTGCACTGCGCCCACGACGCCATTCGACTGGTGGACGAGATCGTCGCAGCGGAAGGTGAGCCAACGATGACCGAGGTGGCGCCGATTGCGGGTGACGGAGTCGGCGCTGTGGAGGCGCCGCGCGGCATCCTCTTCCACCACTATCGCTATGGTGGTGACGGCCGCATCGAAAAGGCGAACTGTGTGGTCCCGACCACCCAGAACAACGGCAACATCCACCGGGACCTGCCCGACTTCGTGCGCCAGATGGTGGACAGGGGCGTCAACGACGACCAGCGTCTCGAACTCCTGTGTTCCATGCTCGTGCGCTCCTACGATCCCTGCGTTTCGTGCTCAGTTCACTGAGCGAGAAGATCGGGTGAGCGCGGTTTTCGGCTCTCCTCGACGGTTTGGTGGGCACCCGGCAAGGATTTGGTCGATCTACTTCGACGCAACCGGCTCACCTCAGGCTACACCCCGTGCAGAAGGGAAACCATGTAACCGACGAAGCAGACCAGAAGCACCGCTCCCTCGATCCGGCTCACCCGCATTCCGGTCTTCATTAGCGGGAGAAGTAGCAGCGACGCGCCCAACATCCACCAGTTGTCGCGGGTGATGATGTCGACGGGAACCGGCAATGGATGGATCATCGCGGTGACTCCGGCTATCCCGAGAATGTTGAAAATGTTGGAGCCGACAACGTTCGCCACCGCAATGTCATCCCTACCGCGCAAGGCGGCGACGATCGAGGTCACCAGCTCCGGTGCGCTGGTGCCGGCGGCGACGATGGTAAGCCCGATGATTGTGTCCGATACGTTCAAGGAGCTGGCAACGCCGACCGCGCCACGAACCAAGGCCGTTGACCCGGCAGCGAGAAGGCCGATTCCAAAGACAACGGCCGTGATGTTGAAAACGAGCGCCTTCGAGCCATTGTGAGCCAAGGAAGCGGTGCCGATTTCTTCGAATGCCTCCTGCTCTACTGGTGTCGTGTTCCCGCGAACAATCCAAACGGCGTAGGCAACGAAGGCGACCAAAACCGAGAGCAGGAAACCTCCCTCGAGCCTGTCGATGCTCGTATCCCTGGCGAGGAGGTGAAACTGAAAGGCCGCCAACATCATCACGGGCCACTCGAGCCGTACCGTATTGCCCTGAATACGCAACGGACGAATCAAGGCGGTCAAGCCCAGGATGAGAGCGATGTTGAAGATGTTGGAGCCTACGACGTTGCCGACAGCCAGCCCGGGACTCCCTTCAATTGCCGCCTGTACTGATACGACGAGCTCCGGCATCGATGTGCCGGCGGCCACGATGGTCAGACCGACTACCGCCGGCGTGAGTCGAGCGTGCAAGGCGATGCCGCTCGCCCCGCGAACCAGAGCTTCGCCCCCACCGACGAGCACAACCAAGCCGACAAGTACGAGGAACCAATCCAAGATCATCTGAGGTCCTTTCGTGACAGCAGCTCGAGGTTCGCTACCAGCATCCCGATGGCCTCGCCTAGCATCCTCAGACTTGATGCGCGAACCGGTCGAGATTCATGACCTTGTCCCAAGCGGACACGAAGTCAGCCACAAACATCTCCTTCGAGTCCTCACACGCGTAGACCTCCGCGAGGGCCCGGAGCTGAGAGTTCGAACCGAAGACGAGGTCAACGCGGGTGCCGCTCCATGTGAGCTCGCCAGTCTCGCGATTGCGCCCTTCGTACGCGCCCTCTGATGCGGACTCCTTCCACTGGGTGCTCATGTCGAGCAGGTTCACAAAGAAGTCGTTGGTCAAGGTCTCGGGCCGGTCAGTGAAGACGCCGAACTCGGACTGTCCGACGTTGGCATTCAGGACACGCAGACCGCCGACGAGAACCGTCATCTCGGGAGCGGTCAGCGTCAGGAGTTGCGCCCGATCCACCAGCAGGTGTTCTGCCGCTTCGGCGTTTCCACTACCGAGGTAGTTCCGGAAGCCGTCTGCAGTCGGCTCGAGCACGGCGAAGGAGTCAACATCGGTCTGCTCCTGCGACGCGTCCGTGCGCCCCGGGGTGAACGGAACCTCCACATCGTGGCCGGCGTTCTTCGCAGCCTGTTCGACGGCGGCGCACCCGCCCAGGACGATCAGGTCGGCGAGCGAGACCTTCTTGCCGCCGGACTGTACGTCGTTGAACGCCTTCTGAATTCCCTCAAGAGCGTTGAGGACTTTCGCGAGTCGGGTGGGCTGGTTGGCCTCCCAATCCTTCTGCGGCGCGAGGCGGATTCGCGCTCCGTTCGCCCCGCCGCGCTTGTCCGAGCCGCGGAATGTGGACGCCGAGGCCCAGGCGGTCGAGACCAGTTCCGAAATCGACAGGTCCGTAGCGAGGATCTTGCCCTTGAGCTCTGCGACGTCTCGCGTGTCGATCAGCTCGTGATCGATCTCGGGAACGGGATCTTGCCAGATCAGCACCTCCGCCGGGACCTCCGCACCGAGATAGAGTGAGCGGGGACCCATGTCGCGGTGGGTCAGCTTGAACCAGGCCCGGGCAAAGGCATCGGCGAACTCGTCGGGGTTTGCGTGGAACCGCCGCGAGATCGGCCCGTAGATCGGATCCATCCGCATCGCCATGTCCGCCGTGGTCATGATGGTCGTCACCCGTTTCGACGGGTTACGTGCGGAAGGCGCGAGGTCCTTTTCGTCCGGGTTGACCGGGACCCACTGCCAGGCGCCGGCGGGGCTCTTCACCACATCCCAGTCGTAACCGAAGAGCATGTCGAAATAGCCCATGTCCCATCGGGTCGGGTTCGGCGTCCACGCACCTTCGATACCGCTGGTGATGGTGTCATCACCCGTGGCGCTGCCGAAGCTGCTCTTCCAGCCGAGGCCCTGCTCTTCGATGGGGGCACCCTCAGGCTCTGGGCCCAAGAGTGCTGCATCTCCGGCACCGTGACATTTTCCGAACGTGTGTCCTCCCGCAACGAGCGCGACGGTCTCCTCGTCGTTCATGGCCATACGTGCAAAGGTCTCTCGAATGTCCCGGCCGGACGCGACCGCACTCGGCTCGCCGTTCGGCCCTTCCGGGTTCACGTAGATCAGACCCATCTGTACGGCCGCAAGAGGATTTTCGAGCTCCCGTTCGCCGCTGTAGCGCTGGTCTCCGAGCCACTCGGTTTCGGCGCCCCAGTCGATGTCTTCTTCCGGTTCCCAGATGTCCTCACGCCCGCCGGCGAAGCCAAAGGTCTCAAACCCCATCGACTCCAGGGCGCAATTTCCGGCCAGGATCATCAGGTCGGCCCACGAGATCTTCCGGCCGTACTTCCGCTTGATCGGCCAGAGGAGCCGACGCGCCTTGTCGAGGTTGGCGTTGTCGGGCCAGCTGTTGAGCGGCGCGAAGCGCTGTGTGCCGGTCGAGGCGCCGCCCCGGCCGTCGTTGATGCGGTAGGTACCTGCGCTGTGCCACGCCATCCGGATGAACAGCCCCCCGTAGTGCCCGTAGTCCGCCGGCCACCAGTCCTGCGAAGTCGTCATCAGCTCATAAAGGTCCTTCTTGACGGCATCCAGGTCGAGGCTCTTGAACGCCTCGGCGTAATTGAACTCCTCGCCCATCGGGTCGGACAGAGGAGAGTTCTGGTGGAGGATTCTCAGATTCAGCTGGTTCGGCCACCAGTCACGGTTGGTCCGTGCCTTTACGTGTCGGGCGCCTGTCACTGGGCACTTACGGTTTTCGTCTGACATGTCGGTTCTCCTCATGGTTCGTCGGTCTGATTGTGACCTGTAGCTCGGTTGGTGTCGCTGTCGTCGCTCGAGTGCGTTACGCGTAAGACGGGGACAGACTCGTCGTCAGCCCCGGACCGGACCGGAGTCTGGGCGAGGCACTTGGAACATCGGCCCCAATAGATCACCTCGGCCTCGTCGATTTCATAGGTGCCACCCTTAGCATTCATAGCATTCTTGGATTGTTGCGCGCGCATACGTTGTGACGATGTGATCAGTGGTACCTATCCGAAATCCACCGCGTGCAGTTGCTCGGTCATCGTGGACCTCCCCGGGTTTTTCAGGCGAACTTTCCGGCCGGAAAACTGTACCGTTCGACAATCTCCAGTTTCTCGTTGTCCGGCAGCGATCTCATGTATGCCTTCCATCCCGGACAGAAGTTGGCGTGCCAGCGCCACAGACGCCCCAGCAAGGACTGAGGCCTTGCGTCGTATTTCGCTCTGAACGAGCAGGTCGCGCATCCCGGTTCACTCATGGCTCTCTCCTTCAACTCCTTTTCTCGGCGCCATATACGTTTGGCGGCCCCAGGTATCCCGGGAACCGCTCGCGAAGCCCACGCCGCGCCTCGTAGCACAGGTGGCAGGCATCGACATACCCGTCCTCGTGTGGGAGATCGAAGTGCCGAACGAGCTCGGCCGGGCCGCCGGTCAGCAGAGGCCCGATGATCGGGTGATGCTGTGGATCGTAGGTTCCGAGCATTTCGCCAAGGGTGTTCTTCCGCACGTTCCCCAGCAGCACACCCTGGCAGAGGTGGACGTTTCCGAACCCGTCCACATGCACCCGGCCGGGGTCGAGGAAGTCCTCGTCCGGGCACTCGGTGTAGCCGGTCCACGGCTTCCGGGGCAGGCAATCTGTCAGTTTTTCAGCCGCCCGTCCCCGAAAGCGAACCGAGCCGCCGACGATGGGCAGGCCCTTCTCGTCGGTGGTGGCGCACACCGCCGGAGGGTCGATGGTGATCACAGCCTCGGCGAGCCCGAGCGACCGCGCTGCCTTGACCGCGAACCCGGGGTTGGGGTCCTCGTCTTCACCTGAGTGGAAATCATCACTGGACACGCTGAGGTCGGCCACTCCGAGCTCTCCGAGCGGTCGAAGCCAGAGTTCGGCGTCGGCCTCGGCGGTGGCCCAGTAGCAGTTGGTGACCACGCCCGTGGAGAACCCGCGCTCTTTTGCCCGGCGGACGCCCTCCACCATTAGCGGGTAGAAGAGAAAGGGCTCGCCACCTTCGAAGTAGATGTTCGTGACCGATCCGAGCTCGAGGGCCTGATCGAGCACCGCCGTGAGCGTCTCCAACGTGATCGTTCCGCCCGCGCTCGGGCTGGACCACACGAAACAGTGGTCGCACTCGTAGGTGCACTGATAGCTGAGCAGAAAGTGGACTCCGGTCAATGTCATGTTGACCTCCCGGGATCACGCGGGCGCGACCGCACGATTCTGCGCGTCTTCATTCGCAACCATCCGCTGGTGAGCTTGACCATGCTACACCTTCCTGAAACAGGCGGCGGTGTCGTGGCATGAGATCTCTCCCATGCGCGGACGGGACAACCCGACTCTACTCAACCACCCTCAATAATCGACAAGTGTGGAAATGTTTACGTGGCACCTATCGGACTTTCTGAGAACAGGGTTCTGGCACCCAACAACCTGCGTGGCGGTTAGAATGGTCCCGAGGAGGCCGGAGCACATGATCAACGCAATCGTGCTGATGAAGATCCACAACGAAAGAATCAACGACGTGGCTCAGACCCTGCTGGAGTTGAAGGGCGTCACCGAGGTCTATTCGGTGGCCGGTCAGTACGATCTCGTGGCGATCCTGCGGGTCTCCGGTGACGACGGGGTCGCCTCCCTGGTGACCGACGAGATGCTCAAGATCGAAGGCGTGATCTCCTCGGAGACCCTGATCGCCTTTCGTGCATACTCCAACTACGATCTCGGGAGGATGTTCTCAATCGGAATGGACTGAGGACTCCGGGCCTCCTCCGCACGGCGGCCCGTCGCTGATGTCGAGCGCACTCTGGACGGCGCAGAGAATTTCCGTCCAGCTCCCATTGCCCGGATCGATGAGTTCGAAGTGGCCGGCGCTGGGGATTTCGACCAGTTGAACTGTGCCGTCCGACCGTGCAGCGGCGTAGAGTTCGGCCTGCGAGATCGGCACGATGGGATCGCGGCCGCCGACCACGAGCACCTCGCGGATCCCCGATGCGGGCATGGCGATGGGCGAGGTTTGCGGCAGGCGCGCCGGGTGCTCCTCCGGCTCACCGCCGAGAAGACCGGGAACCGCCGATCCGCATCCGCTGCTCGAGGAGAAAGCGGCGAGATCGGTGATCCCCGCAAGCGCAACGGCGCCACGAAACCGCAGCGGCTCCGCGCCGCGCAGCGGGTTGTCGGGATCGAGTTCGGGCCGCGCAGCGAGCCACAACGCCAGGTGACCGCCGGCCGAGTGGCCGACGACCGCGGCGCGCTCCAGGTCCAGGGGGTGGTCCTCCGCCAGACCGCAGAGCGCGTCGGCCGCCGCCGCGACATCGACAAAGGTGCCCGGCCAGCCTCCCCCGGCATCGCCCACCCGCCGGTACTCGATGCTCCATGTGGCGAACCCTTCGCCGGCCAACCGGTCCGCCAGGCTGGACATGTAGCCCAGGTCGTATTCGGCCAGCCAGCAGCCGCCGTGGATCACCATCACCACGGGAAAGGGACCCGGGCCATCGGGCAGCCGCAGCTCGCCGAAGTTGAGGTCCTCGGGGCCGTAGTCGATGCGGTGATCGGGCTCGGCTCGCGGCAGGCCGAGAGCCTCCTCGACCGTCATCAACGGCGGCAGGTCGGCGGCCGCACACAGCGCCACAACGCCGAGCACCAGCATGAACACCAGGCTCCAGTGCATCAGGTGACCTTCGAGCGGACGCGAAACTCCGGTCGATTCCATGTGCGGTCGGTCATGATGTCCCCCAGTGCTGCGATGGCGTCCCACACATCGACAAATCGAGTGTAGGCGGGCGCGAAACCGAAGCGAAGCAGATCGGGGGCACGGAAATCGCCGATGACCCCTCGATCGATCAACGCCTGCATGATGGCGAAGCCCTCCGGGTGTGCGAGGGAGACCTGCGACCCGCGCCGTTCCGGATCTCGCGGCGAGGCCAGCCGAAGCCCGTGACCGGACAGCCGGTCCTCCACCAGGGCGATGAAGAGCTCGGTCAGGGCGACGGACTTGCGACGCAGCGCGTGCACGTCCACCGACGAGAAGATCTCCAACGCCTCGTCGAGTGCGACCAGCGATAGGATCGGCGGTGTCCCGGCCTGCAGCTGGACGCTGCCCGGGGCCGCCTCGTAGCTGGTGGAGAAGGCGAAGGGATCGCGGTGGCCCATCCACCCGGCCAGCGGTGTCCGAAACTCGTCGTGATGCCGCCGTGCGACCCAGGCGAAGGCCGGCGCGCCGGGGCCACCGTTGAGGTACTTGTAGCCGCAGCCCACCGCGAAGTCGGCCGAGCACGCCGCCAGATCCACCGGCACGGCGCCGGCCGAGTGGGCCAAATCCCACAACATCATCGCCCCAGCCCGGTGGGCGGCATCGGTGACCTCGTCCATATCGTGCAGCTCGCCGCTCCTGAAATCCACGTGCGTCAGCATGAGAACCGCGACCCGTTCGTCGAGCGCACTCCGCAGCCGATTGCGCGGCACCACCTCGAGGCGCGCCCGATCACCCAGAAGCTGCGCCAGCCCCTGCGCCATGTAGAGATCGGTCGGGAAGTTCTCCTCCTCGGAAAGGATGACCGGCCGGTCCGGACGCAGCGACAGCGCGGCGGCAAGGAGCTTGAAGACGTTGATCGAGGTCGAGTCGGCAACCGCCACCTCATCTTCACGCGCCCCGATCAACGGAGCGATGCGCGCCGCCACCCGAGCCGGGAGCTCGATCCAACCGCAACTGTTCCAGGCCCGGACCAGCTCGCTGCCCCACTCGGCCCCGACGGTCTGCTGAACCCGCGCCGCGACACTCTTGAGCGGCGGGCCCAACGAGTTGCCGTCCAGATAGACCACACCCTCGGGCAGCGCGAACAGCCGGCGCAGATCAGCCAGCGGATCGGCGCCATCCAGCTCGATGGCCCCGGGGCGAGATTCGGGCACGCTCACGGGATCATTCTTGCACGGGATGATGGATGTAGATGATGGGTACCACGTGAGCCTCTTGCAAAATCCTACAAGACGACGAGGTGCCAGGCTCACCGCAGCGGTCCATCGCAGGCGGGGACGCCTGCGCTACAAGGATGTTCGCGATTTTGTAGCGCCCGCGTCCCCGCGGGCGATGGTCCCTTTGCGTCGATTCCCGCCGCAATCAAGAATTCTGCAAGAGGCTCACATGGTACCTATCATCTACCTATCATCCATCATGCTATGAATGCTAAGGGTGGCACCCATCCATCCGATCCAATTATGAGAGGTCGTCGAGCAACTGCGCGGCCCTGATGGTCCTGGCATGATCGGCACCCAGGGTCTCCAGCAGAATCTCGTGAGCCAACTTGAGCTCAGCCCGAGCCTGGTCAGTTTGCCCGGACTCGGCGAGTACCGAGCCGATCAACCCGTGGGACACTCCCGTGCGCCAGCCACGCTCCCCCATCGCTGCCCGATGGATCGCCAGGGACCGGCGCGCCAGTCGCTCGGCCTCCTCGAACTGCCCCCGATCGATGAGGACTCTCACCAGATTGGAGATGAACCCGCCGACGCGGAGATGATCGGGGCCGAAGATCTTCTCGCCGAGTTCTACCGCCTCCCGCAGCCTGGCCTCGGCAGCTTCGAGCTCACCCGCCCCCATGAGGGCATAGCCGAGATTACCGAGACTGATGGCAACTTCAGGACTGTCGTCACCCATGAACTCGCGACGCAGCTCCAGCGACTCGCGATGCAGCTCGATCGCCTCCTCGTACTTTCCCTGATCGGCCAACACAGAGGCCAGGTTGTTGGTCGTGTAGACGAGATCAATGCGGTCGTCCCCGACGAGAATCCG
Source organism: uncultured Acidobacteriota bacterium (assembly GCA_963753035.1). Lineage (GTDB taxonomy): Bacteria > Acidobacteriota > Thermoanaerobaculia > Thermoanaerobaculales > Sulfomarinibacteraceae > JAHECW01. The sequence goes on from CAVWAW010000006.1 coordinate 185,934, forward strand.
CCTTTCGACCACCAGGGCCTGGCGTTGGAGCTCCTCCGCGTTGTCGAGGCGCCCCATGTCGGCGTGAATATTTCCGAGGTTTGCCAACACCTGGGTGTACTCCACGTGCTCTGTGCCGAACTCGGCCTCCCGCAGCGCCAGAATCTCCTCGGAACACCTCAGCGACGCTGCCAGATCCCCACTGAGCCAGTAGACCATTCCCAGGACGTCCAACGCGTCGGCGAGACGCGGATCGCCGATCGGCAGCTCGGCCCGCCTGATCTCCACGGCTCGTTGAAGCAGGGGAATGGCGGTTTCGTAGTCTCCGAGCGCCTGGTAGCTGTCGCCCACGGCGAAACGGATCGCAGCCTCGACCTCAGGGTCGTCATCGAAACGCCCATCGAGCCCCGCCGCAGCCTCGTCGAGCACCTCGCGAACGGTCACTTCGTGACCTCGCGCCTTCCCGGGTTTGACGGAAGACAGCATCTGCCGCAGGAATGCGGTCACCTCGCGCGACGAAGCGGCATCCCGCTCGGCGACCTTCCTCGCCTCCGTGGCGCGGACCAGGCCCAACCCGGCCACCACCAATCCCGCAATCAGCGCCAGGATCGCCAGCGATGACGCCGTGACCATGGTTCGGTGACGACGGATGAAACGACCCAATCGATACCCGGTGCTCGGCGGCCTGGCGTGGACCGGCACATGATCCAGGTGGCGCTCCAGGTCTTCGATCAACTCCAACGCCGAGCCGTATCGCCGATCCGGGTTCTTCTCCAATGCCTTGAGGGTGATCCAGTCGAGGTCGCCCGCCAAAGCCCGGCTCTCCTCCTTCGTCACCCTGGTGCTCGGTGCCGCGGGGATCTGACGGCAGACCACCTCCTCGATGCCGGTCATGCTGGCGGTGTCGATCTCGTAGGGCTTCCTGCCCGTCACGAGGAGGTAGAGCAACACGCCCAGTGAGTAGACATCCGACGCAGTGGTGACGCGCTCTCCGCGGACCTGTTCGGGACTGGCGAACTCGGGAGTGAAGAAACGCCCGACCGATAAGGTCATGTCTCCCGGCAGGCCATCCGGGCTCAACAGACGTGCAATGCCGAAATCCAGCAGCTTCGGCCGACCGTCTTCCGAGACCAGGATGTTGCTCGGCTTGAGATCACGATGGACCACGAGGTTCCGGTGCGCGAAATGAACTCCCTCGCAGACCGACAGGAAGAGATCGATCCGTTCTCGAAGATCCAGTCGGTGGAGATCCGCATAGCCGTCAATCGGCCGGCCATCCACGAGTTCCATGATCAGATAGGGCAACCCCCCACCGGTGGTCCCGCCATCGAGCAGCCGCGCGATGTTGGGGTGCACCAGATCGGCCAGAATCTGGCGTTCCAGTTGGAACTTCTCCACCGTGCCGGGAAGCGCTTCGCGAACGACCTTGATTGCCACGCGCTGTTCGTAGGAGGCATCGGCCCGCTCACCGAGGTAGACGACACCCATGCCTCCCTGTCCCAACGTATCGACGACCCGGTAGGGACCGATGAGATCACCCGGCGCCAACCCTCCGAGGCCCTCTTCGAGAGACGGGCCGGACCAAGCACGATCTGCTCGGCCAGGACAGGATCGGAAATCACATCGTCGACCACGCCGGCAACAAAGTCATCCGAGCCGGTGTCGTGTTCGACCAGCCGGTTCACTTCGGCGATGATCCGGGGATCGTCACAGCTTTCACGAAGGTATGCCTGCCGTTGGTCCGATGGGAGGTGGACGACCGCATCGAACAGGCGGCCCAGTTCCCGCCAGCGGTCAGAGCTCACGCTCGGCCTCGTCCGAAAGGGCCGCGTGCAACCACGCCCTGGCCATCCGCATATCGCGATCAACGGTCGCTCGCGAGATCCCCAATGCCTTGGCGATCTCATCGAAGCTGAGCCCACCGAAGTAGTGAAGCTCGATGACACTCGCCTTTCGCTCGTCTCGGGTGGCGAGATCGCTGAGCGCCCGATCGAGATCCAAGAGGTCGGCGGCTGGTGCGCTTCCCGGTGCCACGGCGATCTCATCGAGGCTCAACGGGGCGACACCTCCGCCCCGCTTGGCGCTTCGTTTGGCACGAGCGTGATCCACCAGAATTCGTCGCATGGCCTGAGCCGCCGCTTTGAAGAACTGCTCCCGATCCCGCCAGCCCATGTCGAGAACGACCAATTTGGCGTAGGCCTCGTGCACCAACGCCGTCGGCTGCAGCGTATGGCCCTGGCGTTCACCCTTCATATAGTGCGAGGCCAGACGGCGCAGCTCGTCATAGACGATCGGCAACAACGCTTCCAACGCCTTCTCGTCGCCCCCGCGACACTCCACCAGGAGCCGCGTCACGTCCTCAGCCTGGCGATTCATCATGCCTCCAATAGTGCCACATGCCTTCGCAGCGGAGAAAAAAGTCGAAATCCGATGAGTACGGGCGCGCCCCTTTCACGCCTATTGGGCCAGAAACCGATGATCAGCACAGACAGAACCAAGGAGCAATGGCATGAAAACGCAGTTCAACTTACGCCTGACACCAAACCGGAACCATTGACAGGGAGCTTCACGACGCAGGGAGCAACCCAGATTTTCCAACCAGGGTGGAGTCCGATTCGGATGACCGGCAGCACTCCAGCCACAACAACACGAGGTGAAAAATGACCAGATCGATGTTCATACTCCAGACCGTCCTGATTCTCATGGTGACCGCCGTCGCCCCGCCGGCGATCGCCCAGAACCTTGTCGTCAACCCGAACTTCGACACCGACCCGTCCGGCTGGACGGGCCCCGGCGTGTGGGACCCGCTCGATGTTGACAACACACTGAACTCCGGTTCCGTGACCTACATCAACACTTCAGCCGGAGCTGCCGGCTTCGCCTTCGTTCGCCAGTGCATCACGGTCGATCCGACGGCCATCGGTTACGAAATCGTGGCGCGGACCTATGTGCCTTCCGGCCAGGCGGGGACCGGTTTTACCCGGGTCGATCTCGTTTGGTTCACCGACTCGTTGTGTAACGACTACCTCACGTACGAAGAGTTCCTCCCGCCCGGCCTCTTTGACGCATGGGAACAGGCTGGCGGACCCGCGTTCCGACCATACACGGCGCAGAGTGTGTGGGTATCGGCAGTCAATCAAAAATTCGGCGCGGGGAACTTCCAGGTCTATGTCGACGCCCTCAGTCTCCAACCGAACCTGTCCTCCACGATGATCTTCGGAGATGGTTTCGATTCGGGTTCCCAAGCTGCATGGAGCTCGTCATTCCCCGGTCCCAGCTAGGCTGGG
>CAVWAW010000007.1:0-403848 GCA_963753035.1 uncultured Acidobacteriota bacterium
AGGCCAGCCAATGGCAACTGCAATCAAGGACCGTCGCTTCCTCATCGTCGGTGGTGTCTTGTTGGCGATCGGCCTGATCGGATGCACCGGAGCGACATTCAGCATTCAAGACGAGGATGAGCTTTCAAGACCCATGACATCGGTGTTCATGTTCCATTTCAGCTGTTCGTTGGTTCTTGCGTTGGTTTGCACGCCGGTCAAGAAGCAGCCTCGTTTGGCTAGCAATCGGTGCGAATGTAGCTGTGTCGCTCGCCTCAGGCTTGGTCGCGTATATCTTTCTTCCAGGATGGTAGATATGTCGTTAACAATCAACATTTTGCCTAACATGTGCGTTCAACGGGACCGGTACCCGCGCGTTGCGCGGCTACCGTCCCGTTAACTCCAGTCGTTAGGCCATCACGTGCCCAACCAAAATCACGACCTCCCGAATCTCACCAAGAGAAACTGGGTGGGATTCGGCGTTCTGATGGCGATCTACTCACCGGCACTCGTGATGGTGCTCGCAATTGTGAATTGGCCTGCTATTCAATCGCTGAAAGCCGGTGAGTACGTCGACTGGGATGCGACTATTGCGTTCACCGGTTTGTTTGTCGTCCTTCCCGTAGTCGCTGTTTTCAACTTTCTCGCCAGCACCAGGTATCGGTTTTCGTTTGACGGGGTCGAGAAACGCGGGTTGTCTGCGTTCAACGATAATCCCGTGGTCAGAAAGGCCCTACGTACAGAAAGAGAAGCAGGAACTCGTCATACGTGGTCCAACCGAACGCATCGTCGTACCTCTCCACCTGTTTCGGTACGCGGATGAGATTGAAGCGTTCATTCGTGAACAGGCGGGGTGGACCGATGCCTAACCGGCTATTCCAGCGGACCGGGACCCGCGCGAGCGCGGGCGCGTCCCGCTGAACGCCTTCGTTAGGCCTGCGCGGGGTTGACATGTCCGATTCAGTATATATCTTATAATGTATGTGGGTGGTCTACGAACACAAGCGGTTGGAACGTCAGCTCAAGAGACTCCCCAAAGATGTACTAAAGCGGTATCCAAAATGGAAGGACATCGTCACCATCTCTGGCCCTCAAGGTCTGAGGCTCATCAAGGGGCTTCACGATGAGGCCTTGTTCGGTAAATGGAAGGGGCATCGCTCAAGTCGACTCAACCTCCAGTTTCGGGTTTTTTATCGAGTGGAGGGCGAGCAGATCCTCGTGGAGGTCGTGAGCATTACCGCCCACGACTACAGAAAGAAGTGAATATCAGCGACTACCACAAGGCACAACGGCGTATCGAGGTGAGCGTCAGAGAGTCCGTTCGAATCATCCGCGAACTGCAGGAACTCATCAAAACGACCTTTCCGCTCTCACTGGTATCCCGCAATCCACAATCTCCGCGATCGAACGCGATCGGGTTAACTTGGGGGTCGAGCGCGCAAAGGTCCTAGCTCGGGCGCTCAAGGTACACCCAGCGGTATTGGTCTTTCCAAGTTGGGACGTGGAACGGAATCCGCAGCCTAACCGGCTCATTGCAGCGGACCCAAACCCTGCCGGGTTTGGTCCGCTCAATTCGTATCGTTAGGCCAGCCACATGGATGAGTTCCCAGTCCAAAAAGGCGAACGAACTGTACGGTTCGGTTGTGGAGCCATCTTCGGGTTCGCTATCACCTTCCTTTTTCTCCTCCGGGAAACTGCCATGTCATCGCCGGAACCCAAACACTGGCTTCAATGCATAGTTGGTGCGGTAATCGCCGGTGGGTTGGCGGCCGTGCTCGGCGACAAATTCTGGTCACGGATCGATCTATGGTGGCGACATTGGTAGTTCTCTCAACTTCACACTCTCGATTACACTTGTCACATGAGATCGTCGCCTAACCCTTCAATCAAGCGGACCGGAATCCGCGCGTTGCGCGGATCCCGTCCGCTTATTTCCAATCGTTGGCGCGGCGCTTCGCGCCGCCCCAACGGGCAGGGAGTTAGATGTACGCCCGGTGTCCGGCGCGGCGCCGGCCAACCGGTCGTTCAACCGGACCATCGCAGGCTACAGTCGGACGCAAGCGTCCGCCTGGTATCCTGCTCGGCCGGTTAACTCCCTGCCCGTTAGGCCAGCATGACGCAGATCTGGGGGAATCGTTACAGGGAAACAGATCGCGCAAGAGTACGTCGCGAGCCAGATCATCGGTCGTCGCTTCCTGAGCCTATGGCTCGACTTCATCGCGCTGCTGGTTCTTTTCGCGCCTGTCGCTATCGCGTTCCCCAACAGTCAAACAACTCGGATAGTCACAGCAGCAGTGATCGTTCTTGCGTACTTCACCATCCTAGAAGGGAAGTTCGGGCAGACCCTTGGGAAGTGGGCTACTCGAACCAAGATCGTCACACAATCAGGAGATACACCTGGATACTACCGAGCATTCATCCGGACCCTCTTCCGCTTTCTCGAAACCAACCCGATCGTGGCAGGCGGCATACCAGCCGGCGTTATCGCGGGCGTGTCAAAGTACCGCCAGCGCCTTGGCGACATCGTCGCGGGTACCTATGTCATCAAGAACCACGATCTGGCAGCTTTTTCGCGCGATGACTTCCCGGTTGATCAACCGGAAGAGCCCGATTGGATTACACGAGTAGAAAGGTGGGACCCAAGTGCCAGCGCCTAACCAATTCGTTTCAGGGACCGAAATCCGCGCGAGCGCGGCTTTCGTCCCGCTGAACTCGCAATCGTTAGGTCATCCATGAAAGTAACCGGTCTGGAATTCAACGAAGGCGTTCTCAGAGTCACCTGCACCGGTGAACACGGCGTTGGTTCAGAGGGTCATCCATCGGCAATCCTCGTCAAATCAAGCATCGACCAGTGGATTGAGAGCCATCCCGGTCAATCCGTCTCACTGATCGAAGTCGACTACACGGAGGTGGATTACGTTTTTGGCGATGGACCGGTCTCGTCGCTGATGGGCTTCTACCAACAGGGCGTTTCAAGGTTTCGACTCATCGCTGGCCCCAACAACCTCGAATCCCTTGAAGGGCTGGTCAAAGGCTGCAACATCCCATACTTTGAGGTCGTACATGAACGCCAGCCCTAACATTTCGTTCCACGGGACCCCAACCCGCGCGTTGCGCGGCTCGGGTCCCGTGAACTCCAGTCGTTAGGCCCGGACGATCGATCGAGTAAACTAGAAGGTGTCGCCTACGGTCAAAATCGTCGGACCCTACAGGTTCTTCTTCTATGCGAACGAGCTTGGAGAACCTCCACACATTCACGTTCGGCGTGATCGTGGCGTCGCGAAGTTCTGGCTCGAACCGGTGGCTCTCGCGAGATCGAAGCGATTCGGTGCTCAGGAGCTCACCCGGATTGAAGAGATTATTCGTGAGCACGAACACGAATTGCTGGAGGCGTGGAATGGCTTCTTCCGTAGCTAACATCGAGCCCGTCGCTGCCGAGGTCAGCGTCACCGACCACGAACTGGTCGTGGGTCTCGTTGACGGGCGGCGCATCGCTGTCCCGTTGGCGTGGTTTCCTCGATTGCTCCATGCGTCAGCAGAGCAACGATCCGATTTCGAGCTGATTGGTGACGGTGAGGGCATCCACTGGCCCGACGTCGATGAAGACATCAGCGTTCGTGGTCTGGTGCTGGGCTACCCCTCGGTGGAGTACAGGAAAGGTGCCTAACCGCAGCGTTCCAGCGGACCACGACCCGCCCGAGCGCGGGCCGCGTCCGCTGAACTCCAGTCGTTAGGCCATCAAACATGGAGACTCGAGCTGACCGTCGAGACAGCACAGTTCTTCGCCTTATTGAACGGCTTCCTCGCGATCAGCCTGCGGGCGTCATTCTCCAGCTCCAGCTGAAGAACCATGTCTCGATGGAGAAGAGTCCGCGAACTTGACGATCCCAAGTATCGGTCGTATCCAAGGTAGAGTCTTCCAACCGCCGAGAATGCGTACTGAATGAAGAAGTGGCTTCGCTCGAATGAAGGCGATCAGGATGCGGTCTTCGCTGTAATTTTGGTCGTGGTCATCGCATGCCGGATCAACTATTGGGGCAACGGACACGGTGAGTTACCGTGGCATTACCTAAACGCTTCAATCAAGCGGGCCCCAACCCGCGCGTTGCGCGGCTCGGGTCCGCTCATCATTCCATTCGTTAGGCCACGAAGGGGCCGACAAGAATGGAAGCGACGTTTCATCTTTGGCCTGTTGAATCGGAATCGCTAGCTGGGTTCGTTGCTGGAGTGTCTGTCGCCTTGATTGGGATTGAGCGGCTCCACGTCATGGGGCAGCCTATGGAGCGATTGGCCACAGCAGCGGGCTCCTCCAACACCACGTATCAGATCTACCTCTACGCGCCATACTCAGTCGCCGAAAATTTCCTGAGCAATCACGCCTTCCCTGCTAACAAGCCTGGCCGACGAGACCCCGGAGGAGTCAGAAAGGGGTTCCTACCTACAGGACCTGGCCGTCAACCAGTAGCGCGACTCGCGAAACTGGCGGCAGCACAAGGTGAAACGGAAAAGGCAACCACTCTCCTGGACGAGGCGATGTCCCCCTCCGCGACTCCGGTTCGTCCTGGACTGAGGAGGAACTACGACGATTCGTTGACCGCCTCGATGGGAGTACTCTGGAAAAGGCGCCACCAAGGAACGTTGGTACACCGCCGGGAAGGCGGAAAACCGAGCCTAACCGGCTCAATCCAGCGGACCGCGACCCGCGCGAGCGCGGCTCGCGTCCGCTGAATTTCGTATCGTTAGGCCATCACATGGGAAAAGTCGGCAAACTACTAGCGATTGGCTGCCTCGTTTGCGCAACACTGATTGTGGCCGTCTTAACCTATGCAGGTTGGAGATTCCTCTACGTTCAACAGGTCGCACTTGTTGATACGACTGAGGGTCTGGTCGTTGATCTTCAATCCCTGGGCGAGTATCAGGCAAACCTCCTCCGGTTGAAGATCACTGAACCAGCATCGGGTAACGTCATCTGGGAAGTAAAAGCGACAGGAAGTCACAATCCAGTGTGGACGATCCCGCTAGTTGCGGGAGAAAACCCAGCACACCCGGATGTCCTCTCGTTATCGGCGGTCCTTGTGCCTAAGAGTGGCGATTCATTTGTCATTCAGCCCTCAACCCGGTACATACTAGAAACGTGGTCGATCAAAGGTAGTCGGGAGTCGCATCGTGTTCGCGAGTTCTCTATTCCAATGGGCCGGTAGGCCTAACCAGGCGTTCAACGGGACCGAAACCCGCGCGAGCGCGGGCCGCGTCCGCTGAATTCGTATCGTTAGGCCATCACATGGGTACCACTAACATGCCTGAAGACGAATCGAATGAACTCCAGTGCTGCATCTGCAAGGCAACTGTCGAGCGCGGCAAGAACAGCCAACTCGACCCATGCGGTTTGGTACTCACGGCCAACTTCGATTCACCGCGGCCAGAGCAAAAGGAGCAAACGTTCTACTGCCACTTCAAGTGTTTTCGGACCCTCGTGGATTCAGATGATTGGTTCTATATCTCTGAGCCGGACTTTCCAACCGTCGGAGAAACTGATGGTTAGGGCATCTCACGGTCGGCCTAACCGCCTCGTTCCACGGGACGTTAGGCCAATCGAGAGGATGAACTGATGGCCGAAACAGCTAGCATGAACTGGAAGGCCATCCTCAGTAACCTCAAGGAAGCAGGCGAACAGATCGACGATCTCGTTTCCAGCATCGAATCTGGGGATCCCCCAAACCAGGAGGAATTTCAGATCTTCCTCAGACATGCTTACTTCCACTTGAACTTCGCCTGGAATGCCCGGCATGTAGACCCTGCCCGATACAGTTCAATGACCGACGAGGACTTCGAGGACTGGGGTAAGTACTCGAGCGACGTGGAAGACTTGGGAGACTAGGGATGAGGGGGTTCGATTTTGAACTGCGACATGTGCCTAACAAAATCGTTTCAGGCGGACCGCGACCCACGCGAGCGCGGGCCGCGTCCGCTGAACTCTAACCGTTAGGTCCGCAGGCGCTTGACAGTGGGTATAACCAGAGTCATACTTTTCTTATGAAAACCGCAATCTCCATTCCAGATGAGGTGTTCGTTGCTGCAGAGGGTCTTGCCGAACGGCTGGGTGTGAGCCGAAGCCAACTCTACTCCTCAGCGATTGCTCAGTACATCGAAGCACATAGATCAAGGGGCGTAACCGCTCGATTGAACGCCGTTTACGAAAACAACGTCGCTGAGGTCGACCCCTTGATCCTCAGCATTCAGGATTCTTCGATTCCCGCCGAGGAGTGGTAGTGAAGCGCGGCGAAATCTGGTGGGCGTCGATGTCCACACCCAGAGCGTCGGAACCCGGATATCGAAGACCGGTCCTCGTCATTCAATCAAATGCCTTTACCGCAAGTCGTATTCAAACCGTATTGGCAGCCGTTCTCACATCGAATCTGGATCTCGCAGCGGCCCCAGGAAACCTGATCGTCAGGCGAAAGCAGTCTGGATTGACCCGCGACTCGGTCGTCAACGTGTCACAAGTGGTCACCCTGAACAAATCCTTTCTCACGGAACGTGTAGGGCCGCTGTCCCCTAAAATGATGAACGCTGTCGATGAAGGACTAAGGTTGGCACTGGGATTGTGAACCTAACACGATCGTTCCAGGCGGACCCCGACCCGCGCGAGCGCGGCTCGCGTCCGCTGAACTCCAATCGTTAGGCCATAGGATGGGCAGTCGTGATACCGGAAGCCACATTCATGATGATTGGAATGAGGAATGAGAAACCTGGCATCGCCTTGTCTGTTTGTCGCATTGTTATTGGTACCCGCTGTGGATTGTCTGGCGGCCACTCAGTCAATCTTCTCCTTCCGAGACTCGGACGGTTGGCTGGTTGAGGTCATTCCTCCGGGCGCCCAGACCGGCTCATCCACGACGATCAACAAAACGTTCATTGGCGATGTATGGCAGCCGTTCGGCTCCGCAAGGGATGATTCCGGCAGGATCCTCTCGCTCACAGCGGCGGGATCGGAGGTCTTTCTCGCCGCGTTTGCACCGTTTACGCGCACGGTGGATGTGTTATGCGAGTTCAACCAACCGCTGATGAGCACTGGCGACCTCACGTTTGGGCCGTCGGGCGACCTCTTATGGGCACAATCCGGCCCTTCGGGGACGACCCTTTATGCTGTCGACATCCAGACATGCGAGTTGACGGAATGGGGATCCTTCCCTGTGAACCATCTTGACACGATCGAATTTCACCAGGGGGCTTTCTATTGCTCGGGCTCGGGGGCTGACCTCTTCGATGTCGACCCGGTGACCTTCGAAGTCACCGTCGTGTTGCCGGACAACCAGTTCTGCGGCGCCTACGGACTTTCCTCCGACGGAGACACCCTTTATCTGGGCTGGGGATGCGGCGGTGGACCGTTGTTTACAACCATTCACTCCGTAGGGCCCATCGACCCCCAAACCGGAGGAGCGATCTGGTCGATCCCTATTCCAAACGACGAGTTCCAAGAAAGGTATTCACTTCTCGAAGTAGTAGATCAGCCCATTCGGCCCATCCCGGTTTTGCACCAGACCAGCGCCGTTCTTTTCGTCGTGCTGATCGCGTTTGCAGGGATTCTCGTCGCTCGACAACGCTGAATCACAAATGGAACGGTCATGTCTCGATGGCTAAACGACACACCAGCGGCGATTTCCTGCGCCGATCCAAATCGCATTCCCGTTCGACTGTGGGGTCGCGCCCTTCGTCGGGATTGGGAGTTCATGGCTTCGTCGTCAGTGGGCACCCTCGCCCTAACCGAGTTATTGCGGCGGACCGCAATCCGCGCGAGCGCGGCTTGCGTCCGCTGAACAACCATCGTTAGGCCATTGCGGGAAACCCCTATACTTGACTAGTGAAGGTCAGGGACTTACTCAAGTTGATTGAGAAGGATGGCTGGTACCTATCGAGAACTCGAGGGAGCCATCGGCAGTATCATCATCCTGAGAAGCCTGGAACTGTAACGGTGTCGGGAATGCCAGGAGCGGATATCCCGATCGGAACCCTTCGTAGCGCCCTGAAACAGGCTGGCCTCCTGGAAGCCAAGGAGTAACGGACATGCAATATCTGGTGGTGATCGAGCAAGGTGATCAAGGGTTCGGCGCGTACGTGCCTGATTTGCCGGGATGTATTGCAGCCGGAGACAGCCAAGAAGAAGTTTTGGCGCTTATCCAGGAAGCCATCGAGTTTCACATCGAGGGCCTTCAGGAACAGGGGACCCCAGTTCCCACACCTGCTTCAACAGCACAAGTCGTCCATGTCGGCGCCGCCTAACCAGTCATTCCAGACGGACCGCGACCCGCCCGAGGGCGGGCCGCGTCCGCTGAACTCCAATCGTTAGGTCCCCTAGGGAGCAAACATGATTGTTGAGAGCAGCTTCGAGTACATCTTCTTCGCTCTGTTTGCCCTGGTGGTTGGTACGTTTCTCTACAAGATCATCAAGAACCGCGGATTCAAAGGGGCCATGTTTGGGGCGCCGATTCAAAACACCGTCGGCGAGGTGGCCGGAAGAGGCACGGGGATGATGAAAGTCTCTGTAAGAGTCCACACGCTCGGCGACAATGACGTCGGCTATGAGGTCGGATTGGAGTTGGTGGCAAAGAGCTTTGCGTCTTACCAAATGATGCCTGCCAAACTCTCACCAGCAGACGCAAACCGATTGGCTTCACTCCTTCAGACAGCGGCGGGAGGTCCCGATGGCACCTAACCTGATCAATCAAGCGGACCGGAACCCGCGCGTTGCGCGGGTCCGTCCGCTTATCTCGTATCGTTGGCGCGGCGCTTCGCGCCGCCCCAACGGGCAGGAGGAAATGTGAAAGCAGCCAAGAACCACTGTTTGAGTTGTTCAGCTCTTCTTGCTGTCCTGATGACCACAAGCGTTGTCAGTCAAGTCGACCAATCAAAAATGAAGGAATGGGACTCGCGTGTTCAGAAAGCCGAAAGCCTACTCATCAAACGAAACTGGGAAAAGGCCGACAAGGTAGCTCGCAAGGCCGGAGAGGCAATCATCAATGGCTCTCTTCTCACACACGACATCGAGGTGCTCTTGGCCAGGGTGTCTGCTGTCCGCGCGGTTTCCTTCGCGATGCGTGATCAGACACGAATGGCAGAATGGCATTGGCAGGTATCTCAGATAATCTACTCGAAACACTCAACCCTCGATTTGTCCAAGTTTGGAAAAAAGGCAGAGGCCCTGGAGGATGTGCGGCCAAGGTCCAGATCGAATCCTGCCGCTGGACTGCTTGACTGGGAAGACGTCGGTTCGCCTGAAATCGCCGTATTGAGTGCGCCGCACCCAATCTACTCGGAAGAGTGTCGTCGGCATGGAATTCAATCCGAGGTCTACGTCGAAGTCGTGTTGGGAAACGACGGGAGAATATATGAACCGGTGGTTTACAAGCTCTATGATCTCGCTGTCTTCTACTACCCGATTCTAGTCGCCATGGCTGACTGGGAGTTTGAACCTCATATCGTTGACGGGAACCCGGTGACGTTCACGTACAAACTCACGTTTTCGTTCTCGGTACCTTGATGCATGCCCATTCCGCCTAACACGCTCGTTCCACGGGACCGAAATCCGCGCGGACGCGGATTTGGTCCCGTGAACTCGGATCGTTAGGCGGTTGACATTCGGGAATAGCGGTATGACAATTAGTCATACCGGAGGTTCGAAATGGCAAGCGCAAAAATCGCCATCAGTCTTGAAAGAGAAACCGTTGAGAAGCTCGATCGCCTTGTAGTTGCGGGTGTCTACCCCAGTAGAAGCCGGGCAATCCAGGAGGCGTTAGAGGAACGTCTCAATCGGCTCTCCCGGGATCGACTCTCCGTCGAATGTGCAAAGCTCAACCCTGCCTATGAATCCGCTCTTGCTGAAGAGGGCATGGTCTCGGAGATTGAACAGTGGCCCGAATACTAAGAGGCGAAGTCTACTGGGCCGATCTCAACCCTGTTAAGGGCCAAGAGCAAGCGGGTCGCCGCCCTGTTCTCGTTGTGAGTCACGACGTGTTCAACGAACGATCTGGGACCGTCATTGCTATGGCGATTACGAGCCAGGCCCAACGCGCAGGCTTTCCCTTGAACCTGGAGATCACGGAACATGGAATGCCGAAGAGGTCATGGCTCAAGATCAGCCAGGTTCGGATTCTTTCGGTCATTCGTCTTGGAAAGCGAATCGCCCGCCTGTCACCGGAATTCGTCAATGAAGCGATCGATGGCCTTAACGAAATCGTCGCCTAACATCGCGTTCCACGGGACCACGACCCGCGCGAGCGCGGCCCGTGTCCCGTGAACTCCAGTCGTTAAGCAAACCTCAAGGTAGAATGGATAAATGGAAAACGTAAGCATCTCTGACGTGTTCCAACTTCCAATCGAGGAGAGGATTCGCCTCGCCCAAGCAATCTGGGATAGCGTCGCCTCGAGTCCGGACCAGGTCCCGCTCACAGCTGCCCAGGTAAAGGAACTCGATCGATGCTACGACGAGTACCTCGGCGACCCCGATGAGGGATCCTCCTGGACCGATGTGAAGGCTAGGTTGCTCGCCGAAGAATGAAGCACGAATTGATCGTTCGGCGTCGAGCGGAAGCCCAGGCCTTCCTCGCCCGCGATTGGTACGAGTCACAACTTGAAGGTCTAGGACACCGGTTCATCGATAAACTCGATCAAGCGATACAGAAGGCCCACCAGAATCCCCAGCACTATCAAGTCGTCCATCGAGACATCCGGCGGGTGCTCCTTCGCCGTTTTCCATACGCTATATTCTTTATCGTTGAGCCGAAACGAGTTGTGGTACTTGCCATTCTTCACCAGTACGAGGATCCGATGAAATGGGATCAGCTGCGGTAATGCCTAACCAACTCGTTTCACGGGACCGAAATCCGCGCGGGCGCGGCTTTCGTCCCGTGAACTCGGACCGTTAGGCAAACACCCCTCCGACGAGTTCGTAGAATAGGACATGACCCAATCGCAACTTCCCACCGGACCACGCGACACGACAAGCGTTGCAGTTGTCTTCCGAGGTATGTTTGAAGGCGCGGTTGCGGCTCCGAAGCTCCTTCTTTTCCTCGCTGTTGCGGTTGTTTTAAGCGGTGGGGCGTTCTTTGTCTTCGTTCCTTCGTTTTGGACACTTGGCACTCTGCGAATCGTGCTCTCGCTGGTGGTTGCCAGTATCGCAACAGGTGCGCTATTTGGGGCGATCTTGCCGTATTTGCGGAATCGGCTGTGGCTGTTGTTGCCCGTTTCTATCATCGGTTGCGGGATAGGTGGTGTCGTCTTCTGGATTGTTCAGCGCCCTTCGGTTGGGCTTGTCACTTGCGCAATATGCGGCGCTTTGGTTGTGCCGGCATTCCTTTTACTACTCGGGATCGAGAGCCTTGGCAGCAAAGGCGATTCAGTACAAGAAATCCCTCCGGAGCAGGACGGGCCGCCTATCGAGTGCCCGCGATGCGCGCAACCAACTCGCAACCACGCATTTTGCGATAACTGTGGCCGAGACATACGCAAGAATCGGCCCCCACTAGTACTTCCAGATGGAACTGTCATACATGACGGTCCAAACGCCTAACCCACCAATCAAGCGGACCGAAAACCGCGCGTCGCGCGGTTTTCGTCCGCTGAATTCCAATCGTTAGGCCACTGGTACAATCGAGTTATGGATAATCTCGACGAACTCACGAAACAGGTGCTGGATCTGCCGCTCGATCAGCGCTCCGAGTTGGCCGAGAAACTCCTCGAGAGCCTCGACGAACTCGCCCCTGAAGAGATCGAACAAGTTTGGGCGGCCGAGGCAGAGCGGCGATACCAAGCGTTTGAAGACGGCCGGGTTGAAGCTGTCGACGGAAATGCCGTCCACCGCGAGATCATCGCCGACCTCAAGTGACCACCTATCGGTATTTGGCGCCCGCAAGGGGTGAGCTGCGAAATGCAGCACATTACTACCAAGAGCGTTCACGACAAGTGGCGGCCTCACTCATGGTCGAGGTCCAGAAAGCCGTCAACCAGATTCTCGAGTATCCCGAATCTGCGCCCTTGGTTCGCGGCAAGGTCCGGGGAAAGGTCATTGCCCGCTTTCCCTACACGCTGATGTACAGAAAGGTCGATGAGGTGGTCATCATTCTTGCGGTCGCCCATCACAGGCAGCGCCCAGAGTTCTGGATCGACCGTGAGCCCTGATCGGCCTAACCACTCGCTCAAGCGGACCCAAACCCTGCCGGGTTTGGTCCGCTTAGCTCGACATCGTTAGGCCAGCAATGGTCTCGAATACAATGTTGGGGTGTTCTTCGAGATACTTGGTGAAGTCAAGGATGTTGAGGCAATAGCTGTGAGCGGTTCGATCCGCGAGCTGAACCGCCTCCAGAAACTCCACGGCAAAGCCAGGTGGCGCAAGATGAAAGGAATCGCCGAGATTCGCCTTCGAAGTGGCCGCGTCGTCAACGCCGAACTACATTGGTATGAGGCGCACGGCATCGGAAGGAAAGAATTCAAGGTCAAGCGCCTGTTGGATTGAGAGATGATGATTGATTTAGACACTTCGTTTGTACTCTGCGTCGAGAACCACGGATTTGAGGTAGCCCTCGAAAAACGAAAGGTGTATCTCCGGCTGGCTGAGGAACCCATCGGCGAAGAACGCCTCATTCGAGTGATCGACGAATCTGGAGAGGACTACCTTTTCCCTTCAGAGTTGTTCGTGCCGATTATTCTCCCCAAAGCCGCAACGGCTGCCTTTGAAGAAGCCTCGGCCTAGCCCGGTCGTTCCAGCGGACCGCGACCCGCGCGAGCGCGGGCACCGTCCGCTGAACACCGATCGTTAGGCTCAGGCCGGGGGGATCAAATGGAAACCCAACAAAAAATGTTCCTGATCCGCCTGCCATACTGGCTCGGAATTGCGGCAGATGCTTTGTGGGCGGTCGCCTTGTTTTCACCGACTGTGTTCGGGGTGCTTTTGGGCAGGCCTGACTTCCAACCGGAAACGGAGGTTCGGCTCATAATGGCTATCGGCGGGATATTGATGACTGGCTGGACATGCCTCCTGGTCTGGGCTCTGCAAGATCCGATTGACAGACGAGCTGTGATCCTGCTGACGGCATTCCCGGTAGTCTTCGGCTTTTTTCTTGTAGCACTCGTCGGATTCATCAAGGGCGGCACATTCAGCGCCTGGATCCTCGCCAAAACGACGGTTCTCTTCCTTTCCATGGTTACCAGTTACGGCCTTGCGCGTGGAATGCAGCAGCGATGAAAACGGAACTCGCAATGGCGGCGCCTAACATCGCGTTGCAGCGGACCCCAACCTGCGCGTTGCGCGGCTCGGGTCCGCTGAACTCCTGTCGTTAGGCCAGCTTCAACTTGCCACAAGGACCCATATCTTGTATCTTCATTGTAGATACGGAGGTGCCATGAAAACTCAGGTCCAAAAATGGGGCAATAGCCTCGCTGTGAGGATCCCAAAGGCGTTCGCGAACGATCTCGGCCTCGACCAAGACTCCACCGTAGAACTGGCGCTCGAGGATGGCTGCCTCGTACTAAAGCCAACGACGTTGCCCAAGTACGAACTCAGCAGTCTGCTTTCAAGGGTGACCGAAGACAACTGTCACAGTGAGTACGATTTCGGTGGTCCGACCGGGAGTGAACAGTGGTAGCCGAAAACGATTCACCGGATCGTGGAGATCTCGTCTGGGTCTCTCTCAATCCCCAAGCCGGCCACGAACAGGCCGGCCGACGTCCAGCGCTGGTTGTCTCGCCCGCGGAGTACAACCGGCGGGTCGGCCTCGCCCTCATGTGCCCGATCACAAGCAAGGCAAAGGGATACCCGTTTGAGGTTTCCCTTCCGAGCAATCTCAAAATCTCCGGAGTTGTGCTATCCGATCAAGTTAAGAGCCTCGACTGGCGAGCTCGTGAGGCGCAGATCGCCGATGTGGCACCGGAAACAACTACAACCGAAGTATTGGGGAAGCTCAATGCGCTGTTGTCGTGAGCTCCGTTCCCGTAACGGCCTAGCAAAATCGTTCCAGGCGGACCGCGACCCGCGCGAGCGCAGGCCGCGTCCGCTGAACTCCAGTCGTTAGGCCATCACATGGGCAGTCAATTGGTATTGGAGGCGCTGTGGATCTCGTCTTAACGGGGGTTGTCGTCGGGGTGCTCGGAACGCTGGTAATGGATTCCCTGAACTACCTCGTCGCCCGAACGCGGTTGATCTCGAGAATCGACCTGGCAATGATCGGGAGGATGGCAGCTGGTTGGGCACGCGGGCGTTTCCGCTATCCAAACCCAAACGAAATGAAACCGGTCAAACACGAGGCACTCATCGGCCTTGCTACGCATTACACCATCGGCGTGGTTCTCGCGGTTCCGTTTCTGCTCGGTTGGTCGTTCTTTGTCGGTGGGTCTCCATCACCGGCATGGGCTCTTGTGTATGGCATCGCAACGACCGTGGCCTCATGGTTCTTCGTTTACCCATCCATGGGGTTGGGAGTGTTTGGCCGGCACTCTCCTGAAGGCACGAAGGCAACACTATCGAGCCTGACAAACCACCTGTTCTATGGACTCGGTCTCGCGATAGGAATGGCGCTTGTGTAATCGCGCAGGGAGGAATCGTGTGAAAACGGTCGCGCCTAACCCATCAATCAAGCGGGCCGGAATCCGCGCGGGCGCGGCCCGCGTCCGCTGAACTCCAATCGTTAGGCCCGCAAAAAACCCGTACAGTGCATAATTGATGAATGAGCCCCACAGTCTTTCGAAGTGGTCCGTATAGATTCTATTTCTTCTCACGAGAAGAATCGCGAATGCACATTCATGTGGATTCATCGGAAGGAGAGGCGTAATTCTGGATCGAGCCCGAGATTGAACTTGCCCGACGCCATGGTCTTCCAGAACGCGAATTGACTCGTTTACGTAAACTAGTAGAGGAGCACGAAGATGTCATCCGCACCGCTTGGAACAAGCATTTCGGCAGCTGAGGTCACCAACATCTCCAGGCACGGAGTCTGGCTGTTGGTGGACGACCGCGAGCTCTTCATGCCTTTCGACGAGTTCCCATGGTTCAGAAACGCCTCCGTAGATTCAGTTCTTCATCTCGAACGGCCTCGGGAAAGCCACCTCCACTGGCCGGCCCTCGATGTGGATCTCACCGTGGATTCAATCGAACATCCAGAGAAATACCCTCTCAAGGCCAACCCCGATGCCTAACAGAATCGTTCACGGGACCCAAACCCGCGCGAGCGCGGTTTTGGTCCCGTGAACTCCAGTCGTTAGGCCAATGGAGGGAATGATCCCGATGAGCCTCTCCGCAAAGTTCATCTGTGGCGTCGTGATCGCCACTGTGGCGCACTCCAGCCAAGCCCGCGACTTAGCGGTTTACGCTGCAAACCAACAGATTAGCTACGCCCTGATGGTGGCCGAGGAACAACAGAGAATCGACTCGGATCACTATGATTGGTTGTATGAAATTGTCGCCAATGCTACCAGCTGTGATGCTGACAGTGTTCACAAGCAAATTCTCTATATGAGTGAGGAACCTATCGAGCTCACCAAGCAGCAATCCGAGGGATTGAACCGCTACCTCGAACTCAACTGCCAGCCTTACGAGGACTGGATCTTAGAGACAATCGACCAGTGCGACGTCGAGGTACAACCGTCTTGGTGCGAATCGGCCGAAGGCGTCGCACAACATCTAAATGTCTCAGGATTCCTTAACGAGTTCGTGGTCGCACTTGAGGGCAGCTCAAACAGCCTAGAGCGATACAACTTGATGGCCACAATGACTTCGTTCTTGGGTTCCCATTTCAGCGCGTCGCTGCCGGAGGAGATCTTGGAACCACTCTTCGCGAAGGCAGCGCGCGACTTTCTAGAAACCGCCTCGTTTGACGAAGTGCTCAAAGTTGTGACGAAGTTCCAACACACAGCGCTCGGACTCCTCCCGGCGGTACGCGATGAAGTCCTCAACTACGTAGAAAGTTCGCCACATCTTGATCCGAATCAACGCAACAAAATGGTCGAGACGGTCGAGAAACGATGGTTCGAGTGAAGCTGGACCTCACTGGATGTCTGCTCATGGATACAGGCGTTTCAAAGGCGCCTAACCCAGCAATCAAGCGGACCCCAACCCGCGCGTTGCGCGGCTTTCGTCCGCTGAACTCCAGTCGTTAGGTTCGGATGAAATGATCTTCGCATTCAAAATCCTAGTGATGGTCGTGATCATCAGGATTTCTATCGCCACCGGCTATCAGCCAGTACCGCTTGGCGAAGGAGATCAGTGTTCCTCCGAGGCGCATCAACGAGATCGTTCATGGAAAACGTGTTATCTCTGCTGAAACTGCCCTGCGACTGTCCCGCTTTTTTGGTACGAGCGAGCGATTCTGGCTCAACCTCCAGTTGCGGTTCGACCTCGAAACCGAGAAGGAACGGCTACAGGGCGTTCTGGAAGAAGAGGTTTCAGCCTATCAAGAGGCGGTGTGAACCGATGCCTAACACGATCGTTAGGTCCTGAAGGAAACGTGGGAGACATGGGCCCGAATCACGATAGCCGGGGCGGTCTCGAGGATGAACCGTTTACGTATTGCGCCAGCGATGACGGGAAGGTCTTCATTTCGTGGAGGGGTCAACAGGCAAAAATCCTCAGGGGTCGGCAGGCATCGACCTTCTTGACGCGGATCCAGGGTCTTGACGGTCAAGGGCAGCAACTCGCAATGGCAAGAGTCACAGGGAACTTCAAGCGTGGAAATGAACACTCGAAATAGTACGGGTTCGAGGGCGGGGCTATCGGCGAGTGCGGTTCTGCCGCAACTGAAATTCTCGCCGCTGGTACTGGGAGAAGGTACTCCGGCGAATCTGCAGTGGTCATGATCCACTTTCTTGAGTACGATGACCCAACTTCAAGTGACACCAAAACCTAACCCAGGGGGTTATCACATGGTATCGATCACTAGATCTCTCGTCTAGGTCGTTTTGTTGGCCATGATGTTCACGTCGGCTGTCGAGACACAATCCTTCTCGCCAGGGCCTTTGTTGACCGTCGTTGATTCGTCCGGGGCGGAAGTCGGACAACTCTTGTCAGAACGCACAGCGATCGTCATCGCAAACGATCTCGGTGTGTTGTATTGCGGTCATCCGCCTTCGCTCAGCCAACTGACTTTCTAATCAGCGGTTGTCGACTCGTCGTTGCGGGCGTTTACCGGAGCCGCATCCGCTGCCGTTGACGTCGAAGTCTGCGACCGCCTTTAGAAACGAGGTCCGGGATGAGGATCCAATACGCACTGACGCGGTAGAATCGCGGTCCGTGAAAAGGATTTGCGTTTTCTGCGGTTCGAGCCCCGGATCCGGGCCCGTGTTCCTGGATGCGGCCGAAGCTCTCGGCAACGCCATGCTGGAACGGGCCCACGAACTGGTCTACGGAGGCGCGAGCGTCGGATTGATGGGCAGACTCGCCGAAACAGTGTTGGCGGGCGGCGGAAACGTCATCGGAGTGATTCCGTCAGCCCTGGCCGACAGCGAGGTCGCGCTCACCCGGCTTCCCGATCTTCGGGTTGTCCCGTCGATGCATGAGCGCAAGGCCATGATGGCGGATCTTTCCGACGGGTTCATCGCACTTCCCGGCGGTCTCGGAACCCTCGAGGAGTTTTTCGAAGTGCTGACCTGGACTCAGCTCGGAATCCATTCGAAACCCTGCGGTCTGCTCAATATCTCAGGGTATTTCGACAAGCTCGTGGAGTTTCTCGACGATGCACGGGATCAGCTCTTCATCCGGCCGGAGCACCGGTCGATGATCATCGTGGAGGAGGAACCCGAAGCCCTCCTGGATCGGTTCGGAAGTTTCAGAAGGCCGGAAGTCGACAAGGCGGAGTGGATTCTCAGCCTGAGCAACAACAGAAATACCCGATAGACGTTGCCGCTACGAATGTCCCTGGAGAAAGCACCCATGACTGAACGCTCACGAGTCTCACTACGTTTCGCGAACCCGGCGGATACCGGATTGATCCTCGAGTTCATCCAAGGACTCGCGGAGTACGAAAAACTCGCGCATGAGGTGATCGCCGACGAGGAGGGCCTTCGGCGGACACTTTTCGGCGCCCGGCCGGCGGCCGAGGTCGTGCTGGCCGACTTCGACGGGAACCCGGCAGGATTTGCCCTTTTCTTTCACAATTTCTCGACTTTTCTGGGGCGGCCCGGGCTCTACCTCGAGGACCTCTTTGTCAAACCGGAACTTCGCGGCCACGGGATCGGCAAGACGCTTCTGGCGCGTCTGGCGGCCATCGCCGTCGAGCGGGGTTGCGGCCGTTTTGAGTGGTCGGTCCTGGACTGGAACGAACCCGCGATTCGCTTCTACGAGAACCTCGGCGCCAAGGCCATGAACGGATGGACGATCTTCAGGGTCACCGGTGACGCCCTCTCGTCGCTCGCCGACGAGGGCTGACGTTCGGAGAATCCTGGCTGGGCTTGAGCGGCTCAACCGATTCCCGGAGGCCGATTTCGGTTGTAGATTCACAGGTATTGGTGAGTTGGCCCGAACCTTGGCTATCCCCCGGGCGGTAAGGAGCGATTCGAAGACGCGTTCTGCTAGAGTTTGAGCAGCACTTTCCTATTTGGATGGGCTTCGAGGAGGTTTCATGGGTCTGCTCCCGGGAGAGGCGTTTTCGAACGTGGACGCCGCGTGGCTTCACATGGAGGACCGTACAAACCTGATGACCATCACAGGGGTGTTGTCTTTCTACGAGAAGCTCGAGTTCGCCAAACTCAAGGAAGTGATCGAGGATCGATTCCTTTCTTATGACCGGTTCAGACAGCGGGTCGTCAACCCAAGTGTCCCATTCGCCGGACCGCGCTGGGTGGAGGATCGATACTTCAATCTCAACTCCCATTTGCTCCGGGTCGCGTTGCCGGATCCCGGCGGGCAAGACGAGTTGCAGGAGATGGTCGGTAATCTGATGTCCACGCCGTTGGATCCATCCAAGCCGCTGTGGCAGTTCCAATACATCGAGAACTATCGCGGTGGTTCAGCAGTCGTGGCTCGGATCCATCACTGCATCGCGGATGGGATCGCTCTGGTGAAGGTGTTGCTCGAGATGACTGACGACTCGCCGGAGGGTTCACCCAAAGCTCGGCGCGCGAGGCGGAAGCGAAAACCTCTCGGCGGAGGTTATTGGCTGCCCGAGGTGGTCAACGAGGCGCTCCACTCGGTGCGAAAGACCACCGGAAAGGTCGTCGACGGGACTGTCGAAACGTTGCTCGATCCCGCGCGTGTGGTCGGAGTCGTCAGCGGTGGAATCAAAGCAACCGGAGTGCTGGGCCGGTTGACTACCATGCCCGCCGATCCCGACACGGTCTTCAAGGGATCTCTCGGGACCGCGAAAAGGTGTGCCTGGTCGAAGGTTCTTCCTCTCGACGACGTCAAGGCCTTGAGCAAATCGTTGGGCGCCACCATCAACGACGTGCTTCTTTCTGGCGTGGCGGGCGCGCTCCGCCGCTACATCCTCTCACGTGGTGAGGAGGTCGGTGATGCTCTCGATATCAGGGCAATCGTCCCGGTCAATCTTCGACCCGAGGATGCCGAGGAAAAGCTCGGCAACAGCTTTGGTCTGGTCTTCCTCGCCCTACCGGTTGGGATGGAGAATCGCATCGAGCGGCTGCACGAGCTCAAACGACGAATGGATGTGATCAAGGGCTCGACCGAAGCAGTTGTCACCTACGCGGTTCTCAACGCCGTAGGTACCGCCAGTGCGTCGGTTGAGAGCCTGGCGGTCCAGTTCTTCGGCTCCAAGGCCACTGCGGTGATGACCAACGTGCCGGGGCCGCCCAAGGAGCTCTATCCTTGCCGGCAAGGCCATGAGAAGCGTCATGGTCTGGGTGCCCCAATCGGCCCGACTCGGTCTCGGAGTGAGCATCTTGAGCTATGCCGGGCAGGTTCGACTCGGGGTCGCAACCGACGCCGGGCTGGTTCCCGATCCCGGTTCCATCATCGAGGCTTTCCACGATGAGATGGAGGCGATGTTGGAGGGCGAAGGCTAGTTGTTCGTCGCAGAAATCACCTGTTGGTTCCGCAGGAGAAGTGATGGAGAGCGACCATCGGTTTCGAATTCGGAGGCATCAAGTGCCACTTGAACTGAGTGAGACGGCAACAAAACACCGTGGCGACGGCGATCACCATTCTGTCGGCGGTGATCATCCTGGCGGGAATCGGTCTGGTCGGTTGGATCATCGGCGCCTTTGTCCATCGATTCACCAACGTCCTGCTCCCGCTCGCGGTGGCCGGGCGTCGCGGCGCTGGTTTTCAAGCCTTTCTACGATTGGATCCGGACCAGGCTACGCGCGAACAAGGTGGTGGCGTTGCTTCTGGTCTTTCTGGCGGTGACCATCCCGGTCGCAGGTCTCGATCTTTTTCTTCGGAGCGCTCGTCGTCGAGCAGATGACGGATTTGATCAAAACGCTTCCCGGTTTGTGGACCAAGGGTGTCGGCGTGGGTCAAGACCAACTCGCCGGCGATGAGCAACTTTCTCAACGAGAACCCCTATGCACAGCAGATCAGGGCCGGGATGGAGGGACAGACCGCCGGGCTCATCAGCGGCCTCGGTATCGTAGGGCGTCAGGCCCTGTCGGCCGGCGCCGGACTGATCACGTGGGTCGTGGGTCTGATGGGGTGGGCGGTTTTCCCGATCTACTTCTCATTCTTCCTCATGGCCGAGACCACGAGCCCCAAGCAACTCGAGGGTGTTCTCCCCTTTCTCAAGCCCGAGACCCGCAAGGACATCGTCTATCTCGTCGGTGAGTTCGTGAACATCATGGTCGCGTTCTTTCGCGGTCAGTTGGTCATCGCCTCGATACAGGGGTTGCTTTTCGCTGTCGGTTTCAGCATCGTCGGGCTCAAGTACGGCGCGGTCATCGGGATCACCCTCGGTTTCCTCAACATCGTCCCCTACCTCGGCAACATCATCGGTCTCGGTACGGCGTTGCCGATCGCGTTTTTCCAGGATGGTGGCGGTCTCGGTCGGGTGGCTGCCGTGCTCGTGGTCTTCGCCCTCGTCCAGTCCGATCGAAGGCTACTTTCTGACGCCCAAGATCATGGGCGATCGCACCGGGCTCCACCCCGTGGTGATCATCGTCGCCATCTTTTTCTGGGGTACGGCGCTCAGCGGCATCTCCGGGATGATCCTGGCCATCCCGCTGACGGCTTTTCTCGTGGTTTTCTGGCGTCTGGCGCGAGAAAAATACGTTCACGAGTTGGTCTGAGCGCGGAGTCGAGACGTCGCGACACAGCGGGGGCCTCAATCAGAATTGGTCTTTCGATCACAACCAGGGCTGTCGAGAGGCCCTTCGTCAGTGCTGCCGGGTCCGGCGCCGGCTGCCCAACGCGAGGATGCGGCGCACGGTCTTGACCAATTCATCCGGATTGACCGGTTTGCAGACAAACCCCTCCGGAGCCTTGACCGGCCGGTCATAGATAACCCTGCGAAACTCCGGGTGACCGGTGACGATGCAGACGGGGATCTCACTCGTCGATGGATCATCGCGAAGATCACAGAAGGTGCTCACGCCGTCCCGACCTGGCATGGAAAGATCAAGAGTGATGAGATCCGGGTGTTTGGTTCTCGCCATCTCCATGGCCTCATCGCCGTCGGCAGCCTCACAGAGCCCTGCGCCGTGATCGGCGAAGAGGGCGAGGAGAAAAGTGCGGATGTCTTCGTCGTCATCGACAACGAGGATCACCGAACCCGAGAGTGGCGTCTGTTCGACCTTGGTCAGTGTTTCGATTTGGCGTTCCATCTAGGACCCCTCGATCAATGTAACTCGTAGGGACCGTGGTTTCAACGGCGAGCGAGCCAGGCTGCGTACAGCTCGGGTCGGCGATCAGGAAGAAAGAGCTTGCGGGCATGGGACCGCTCGACTTCCGCCAGATCGATATCGGTGATGAGGATCTCTTCGCTCCCGGACCCCGCGCGCGCGACCACCCGCCCATCGGGTGCACAAACAAACGACTCACCGGCGAAGACCATCCGATCTTCGGAGCCGACACGATTGCACAGCGCGGTAAAATACCCGTTCTGAAACGCGGCGACCCGCAACTCGGCCTCATAGAGCCCGTCCGGCCACTCCCCCACCGATCCCGCCTGGGGAACGACCACGATCTCGGCGCCGGCCAGAGCGAGGGCCCGCATCTGTTCGGGGTAGTGGCGGTCATAACAGATGGCGACGCCGACCCGTCCGGCGGCGGTGTCGAATACCGGCACGCCGGTGTCGCCCGGGGTGTAGTAGCCCTTCTCATAGAAGTACTCGTAGTCGGTGATGTGGATCATCCGGGCCTTGCCGAGCAGGGCGCCATCGGCGTCGATCACCGGCGACGTATCAAAGCATCGATCGCCGTCACGTTCGTAGAGATTGAGCACCACCACGATGCCGAGTTCGCGGGCTCGGGCGGCGAATGCCTCAGTGACGGGCCGGGGATCGGCTCGGCGAGCTGCTCGAAACCCGATTCCGCACGTTTCTGGGGGTGGAACCGCTCGAATGCCAGTTCCGCGAAACACGCCAGATTCGCACCCTGGGCTGCCGCCCGCTCGAGGGCCGCAAGGCCCTTCTCCAGATTGGCCCTTCGATCGTGTTCGGCCGGCTGTTGGATGAGGGCGATTCGCATGGATCTCCTCCTCGGAGTTCTGAACCTTGAGTCCGCGGCACACCCGCGATACCGTAGCCTACATGACTCATCCCTCACTGAAAATCGCCCTGATACCGAAGTCTTTTTTGACGATCTCGATGGTGAACGTCTCACCCGCCGTCTTTGCCAAGCGCGAGCGGCCGGAGCCGATCTTGCGGTGCTCCCAGAACTCCCGCTCGATCCCTGGATCCCCGCTAGTCCGGACATGAACCCCGCGGATGCCGAGGAGCCGGAGGGGCGACGCCACCAATTGCAGGCCAACGCCGCCCGAGACGCCGGCATCGGGGTTCTCGGCGGCGCCATCGTTCGCGATCCTGAACTCGGGAAACGTCACAACACCGCCCTGCTCTTCGACGAGCAGGGTGTGATGGTCGGGAGCTATCGCAAGGTCCACCTTCCGTATGAAGATGACTTCTGGGAGGCCGCCCACTACGAGCCCGGAACCGAGCCGCCGAAGGTGCTTTCCGGCTTCGCCCTGCCCCTGGGAATCCAGATTTGTTCCGACGCCAACCGGACCTCCGGGTGCCAGCTCCTCGCCGCTCAGGGGGTCGGGGCGATTTTTGTTCCCCGGGCTACACCGGCCGAAACCTGGCCCAGGTGGCGCCTGATCCTCCGCGCCGACGCCGTGACAGCCGCTGCGTACGTCGTTACGGTCAACCGGCCCTCGTCAGGAGAGTCGTCACCCATCGGAGGCCCGTCCGCCGTCATGAGTCCTTCGGGCGAGGTCATCACCGAAACAACCGAGCCTATCGCTGTCGTAAGGCTCGATTCGGAGGCTGTAGCCCGGGCGCGGGCGGACTATCCCGGTTACCTGAGCTTCCATCCCGAAGTGCATGAAAGGGGCTGGAAAGCGCTAATGTCTCATGAATCCGCCACCGGAAACGGCAACAGCAAGTTTTGACGCCGGAATGACATGGCGGGCTGTACTCGTTATGCCTCGTGGTTTAGGATGATCTCAATCGCGATTCTCCGCGCTGATTCCCCGCCCGAAAGGACTCCAACCGTATGAACTTCAGATTGCTTCTCGCCTCGGTCTTTCTCGTGATGACGGTTCCGTTTTCGGCAAACGCGGTTTCGCCGCAAGCCGCCCAGCGCGCCGATGCGATTACCAGCCTCGCATCGGTCGCCGAGGTCGAACCATCAATGAATCCGGTCACCGGAACAGTGCGCCATGCCCGTTTTCAGCCCGGCGCCGTGGTGAGCGACGGGGCGACTCGAGGAAGAAAAGAGCGAACTTTTTCTCCTTCGGCACGGAGCGGCGTTCGGAGTCGATGCTCCGGGGATCCAACTCGAGCAGATTCGCGAGCGGATCGACGGTCTCGGCCACACCCACCTCATTTACGACCAGGTTCATCGCGGTGTCCCGGTGTTCGGCGGGAGGATCGGTCTTCACTTCAACGGCGCGGGTGAGTTGGTTGCAGCGAACTCGAGCGTGGTGCCGGTCGGCGGAGTCGAAGCGGGTCAGCCCCGACCTCGATGTCGACCAGGCTCGCGAGCGGGCGGGCCTGCTGGTTGCCAAACAACAGGGTCTGGACGCGCTCGATCTCGAGGTTCCCATCGCCGAACTCGTGGTCTTTCACGATGGTGTGATCTGGGGTCGTGAGGGCGGCGCCCACCTCGCCTGGCACCTCGAAGTGACCGATGGCGCCGGCGTCCGCGAACACCTTTTCGTTGACGCTCGTCGACGGCCGGCTCCTGCAACAGATCAGCGGCGTCGAGCACATCAATCGGATTCATCTACGAGAATACCGGCAGCAACCTCGTCTGGCAGGAGGGCGATCCGCTCCCGTACGAGGGCAGCGGACCCTTCCGTGACAGCGAGATCAACAACCTCATCGAGGTTGCCGAACAGACCTACAACACCTTTGCCAATATTTCCGGCGGGACCTTCATCTCCTGGACCGGAGACGACGGCAGCATGCGGAGCTACTACGACCGCGACGGGATGGATTGCCCCAACGCCTATTTCAACGGTTCGTCCACGAGCTTCTGCGTCGGGTCTGCGACCGATGACGTCGTGGCCCACGAGTGGGCCCACGGTTACACCCAGGAGACCCACGGTCTCGTCTATGCCGTGGCAGAGCGGCGCGCTCAACGAGAGCTACTCGGATATCTTCGGCGAGATCGTCGATCTGCTCTACGACTCCGGAACCGATATCGCCGAGCACCACCCGTGCGCGCGGGCACCTGTTCGGCCGCGACCTCCATCGGCGAAACCGAGTTCGTCGTGTCGAGCGCCGGCCGCGATTGCCGGACCCATGGACGCCCGCTCCGCCACCTTCAACCCCGCCCCACCCTGGAGTGTTTCCGGAGACCGTGGCCCTTGCCGACGACGGTGTCGGTCTCGGGAACGATGCCTGCGATCCCCTGGTGGATTTCGAGGCCGGAAAGGTCGCGCTCATCACCATGGCCAATTGCGCCGAGCGGTTCCTCACACCGGTCGGCCAACGCCGAGGCCGCCGGGGCGATCGCGCGCCATCGTCGTCAACCCGCTCAACGACAACATCACGACCATGACCGGCAGCGGCGCGGCTTTCGATCCCGGCGGTCTTTATCGGCCGCACCGATGGTGACGCCATCCGCGCCGCCATCGCTGAGGGCGTCGTCGTGAAGATGAGTGCGGGAGGCGACGGGTCGCTGCGCTGGCTCGTCGCCGAGGACAGCTCCGCCTTCGGCGGCGCCATCCGCGACATGTGGAATCCGGAGTGCCTCGGCGATCCCGGCTCGGTGTTCTCCAACAACTACTACTGCAGCGACGGCGACAACGGCGGCGTTCACATCCAACAGCGGGGTTCCGAACCACGCCTTCGCCATGCTGGTCGACGGCGGTTCTGCCAACGGGATCGATGTTCCGGCCATCGGGATGACCCGGGCGGCGCACATCTATTGGCGGGCCATGAGCGTCTACCAGTTCCCGTTGTCGGACTTCCGTGACCACGCGGAGCTCCTCGCCACCAGCTGTCAGGATCTCCTGGGTGCTCCCCTGCCGGATCTCTCTGACCGGCGAGGTCTCGGCGGATGTGATCACCGCCGCGGACTGTGCGGCCGTGGACGCCGCCATGCTCGCGACCCAGATGCGGGAGTGGCCCTCCCAGTGCAACTTCGAAACCATCCTCGATCCCGATGCGCCTTTCGTGCCAGGTGATATCGAGGTCTTCTCGCGAGACCTTCGACAGCCGGCCCGCTGCGTTGGACTCTGAGCAACGAGGGCGTCTTCCCCGAGTACGCGCCCCGAGACTGGCTCTGGACCGAGGACGTGCCCGATGGCGGCGACGGCGGCGCCTTTTACGCCATGGACAGCCCCGATCTCGGCAACTGCCAGGCCGGCGGCGACGACCAGTCCGGGGTCGTGCACCTCGACAGCCCTTCCATCGCTCTGCCCATGGCGACCCGACCGGTTGGTCACTCTTCGACCACTACGTGGCTACCGAGGATCGGGTGGACGGCGGCAACCTCAAGATCAGCGTCAACGGCGGGGCCTTCGAACTCGTTCCGGGGGAGGCCTTCTCTCTTCAACCCCTACAACGACGAACTGCGGCGCCGCAGTGGAATGACAACCCGTTGGCCGGTGAAGAGGCATTCATCGGCACCAACGCCACCACCTATCGTGGTTCATGGGGGCGAGTCGCAGGTCGATCTCAGCCGCCTACGCCCGCGGCGGTGACACCATCGTGCTGCGATTCGATTTCGGCACCGATGGCTGCAACGGTCAGGATGGCTGGTATGTCGACAACGTCCGTCTCGTCATGCAGCCCCGGGAGCGCCAGGGCGGATCGAGAATCACCCCCGCTCCCTGAACACGACGAAAATGCGACCGGGCCGGCGTCAGCCGGCCCGGTGTGAGTGCTTCGGTGGTTCTCGGGTCAGAGGGTTGGGCCGGCGACTCCGGCCATCCCCTCGCTGACCTTCGGCAGCAGGAGCGAATTGAAGAGCAGCTTGAATGTCACCGGCGTCGACGCCCGGAACTGGGGCTGGAAACCAAAGAACACAAACTGCCCCTTGCCGGCCCGGGCCCACACCATCGCCGGGCGGTCGGCCAGCAAGTTCGGCTTTCTCGGCATAACCGCTGAGGAGGATGTCGTCATCCGGGAAAGACTCCCAGGACGCTTCGGTCGGCGATGAGCATTGGGCACGACCGGTCCCGAGCACGGGCCGACCCGCGGGTGAAGACTCCGAATTCATCGGGCATTCCCCAGTTCACGCGGATGATCGGTGTTCAAGTGCACCGCCAGCAACGAACCCGGTGCGTAGAATCCCTTGTTCGCCAAGGTCCTCGCGCATCATCCCGGACCGGGAGTTCGATCTCGATGGCCTCGTCGCCCTCGCCAAAGGTCAGATTCTCGAAGAAGAGGCCGGTTGACCTCCCCCAGGACACGATGACCCCGCCGCCCTCGATGAACGACATTGAGCTGTTTGGCTCCATCGTCGCCGAAGCCCTTGCGGTACTCGGGTCGATAGTCGTTGACGCGATACGGGCCGCTGCTTTCGTATTTGCCCTTTGTTGAGCACATTCTCGTCGGCATCCGGCAGAATCACCACATCGAAGTTCTTGGCGAGATCGGCATCGGCCACATCACCGGGTCTGAGCAGGGTGTAGGGCACACCGTAGTCCTCGAGGAGGTACCGCGTCCAACCGGCGTCCATGTCGTGGATACCAGGTTTCGATCAACGCGACCCGGGGTTTCGAGACCTCGTTCAGTCGGCATCGGGCCGCTCATCCAGCGGGTGGACCGCGCCATGGCGAGTCCGTCGAGCGCGTCACCTCGAGGATCCTCGATCACGAAGGCCCCGGGCGGAAGGTCGGTCTCACCCACTGTCAGGCCTTCCGGAGCCCGGCGAACCTGGTCGCCGTCATCGAGAGCGTGCAAAGACGACTCTGATAGCTCGCATTGTCGCGGGGATCGAGAGCGACACCCCAGGACCGACTCGATCGGCCGGCATCGTCGCCGGTTCGGCCACGAAGCTCTCGAGAGCCGCCTCGAGCTCTCGGAACGGGTCTCGAGCTCGATGGCGGTGACTCCGAGGTGGAGGGGCAAGCGACCAACTGGTGATGTCGTACGGGCGGATGATCTCGCCGCCCGGGGTGTAGTGGCGCACCGGATAGCTTTGGTGCTCCATGACCTCTTTGACGAAACGGCCGATAGGCCTGAGCCAGGGGCACCACGAGTCTCCGGCGGCGAAACTGTGCCCGTCGACAATCACGTCATCGGAGAGCTGCGCGATCTCGACACCGTGTTCGCTGAGCAGGGCCGACCAGATGATCGCGCTCGCTCGCGTCGTGCTGATCGCTCGGGAATCACGTAGTAGTAGGGCGCTTCGGTTTGGCCTCGTTCGACTTCCTCACGGCAGAGATCGTTGCGGAAGGTGAGGATCTCATCATGCAGATTGGAAGCGGTCTTGAGGGCGCCTCTCCACGACGCGAGCTCATAGTCGACGATGTCGCCGAGACGCCACCAGCCACCGGGCCATGGGCTCGGCATGTTGACGCTCTTTTTGTACTCCGAAAGGCCCTTTGCCGCGAACCCTGAGTTCGTTCTTTTCGACAAAGACCGGGGTCGCGACTCTGGCGCTGGCGGCCTCGGTGAGGATGCTGATGACACCCTTCCAGTGCGAAGTGGTGGTCGCACCCGGCCAGTATTCGTCAAAGGTCCAGTTGCTGGCGACGCCGGTGAGACCGTCGAAGCGCCGATCTCGCGCGCCATTGCCGGAGCCGAAGACATCCGACCAGGTCCACAGCCCGCCGTCGACGTTCTCGGCGATGGGATCGTGATATCGAGGGACGAAGTAGCGGGGACCGGTCCGTCCCATCTGATGCTTGTCGATCAGAACCTGGGGATACCACTCGGTGGAGAAGACCCGGCTCACCGCCCGGCTCTCGGCCTGAGTCAGCGCAACGAAGTCCCGGTTGTTGTCGTGACCGACAAAGTGGTGGTAGAGCCCGGGCATGGACCCACCCTCATACGGAGTGTTCAGGCTCTCCCGATAGTGGTGGACAATCATGTCCATCCCATCGGGGTTGAGACAGGCGACCACCATGACGACGACATCGTCCAGCCAGCCAGGGTCTCTTCGTCGTCGGTCGGTGGCCAGACGGTGGGTCAGCAACGGCAGGGTCTGCGCCGGAGCGACCTCGGTGGAGTGCATCGACAGCGTGGCCATGACAAAGACCGGCGCGCTCTTCGATGAGTGCCAGCGCGCTCGTCTGTCCGGAATCTCGGGATCGAGCGCGAGACGTCGGTTGATCGATGCGGAGTTCGTCGAGCCGTCCAGATTCTCGGGCGACGAAATCAAGACCATTTCCATGGGACGGTCGAGGGTCGTCCGACCGATCTCCGGAGATGCAACTCCGGGGAGACGCTCGGCGACCGACTTCGACGATAATCGATCAGCTGCGAGTAGTCGATCAGCTTCGGTCGGTTCCGGGCGTGAATCCGAAGACCGATTCGGGGTCCGGAATCCCGCCGGTACGGTCTCCTGCGCCGCTGAGAGTGGAATAATGAGAACAGACAGCACAAACACACGAGTGACCAAGCGAGAAAACGTTGCATCAAGGACCTCCATCCGTCGACCGGTGCATTGTAGGCCTTCTCCGAGAATGCGCAGGATGCGCCTCAGGAGCCTTCGGACGTCACCGTCCATGACCGGAAGGGCGGCCGCCTCTCTGGAGCAGTTCGAGCTCACGCTGGTAGGCGGCGGCCAACAATCTCGCAAGGCGTTGATTTTCCGGATCGCGGGAGAGTTCTTCGGAAATGGCCGCGATCTGGACCGCGATGATCTCGAGATTCTCGGTCACCGTGGCCTGCGCCTCTTCCGGGAGATCTGCGCTTCGCGCATCGAGAACATCGAGAAGCTCGGCTCGGGCGGATTCGAACTCGTCCTCGTCGGATCCCAGCGCCACCAGCGCCGCACGCGCGGCGAGGCCGATCCGGGAGCTCAGGGGCGCCGAGGGCTCCGGATGCTGCTCCGCCGGTTCCCGAGGAAAACGGCCGCCACGAGGGCAAGCGCCACCACGAGCCCCGATCCCACCGCGAGCGGTATCCACCACTCGGCTTTGGCGAGATCGTCGTCTTCGAGCTATCTGCGTCTGTTGCCATTTCTCTCCCGTGTATAGGATGTTACAGTGGCGTGAATGGTTGCGATATCAGTTCTCAATTCTCAATTTCATCGCAAACCGTGCAGGAGCGTCCGCGATGAAATCAAAAACCAAAAACTGAAAATTAAGAATTGTCCGACATCCGCTCCGCCTCCGCTGCCTCTGCGGTTCCTCCAATTTGACCCGCTGCCGCAGCCGCCCGCCCGTTGTCGAGCATGATCGCGATGGGTCTCGTGGTCTCACTGGATTCGAGGATGATCTTGATGATCATGGTCAGCGGTACCGAAAGCAGCATCCCGACCGTCCCAAGCACCCATCCCCAAAACACCAACGAGAGAAAGACGACCAGGGTCGAAAGCCCGAGTGTTCTTCCCATGACATTCGGTTCGATGATGTTGCCGAAGGTCACGTTGACGATGAGGAAACCGATCCCGACCGCGAGGGCCGCGCCGGGGCCGAGTTGGACGAGGGCCAGTAGAACCGCCGGCACCGCCGCGATGAGGGAGCCGATGGTGGGGATGAAATTGAGCAGGAAAGCGAGGAGCCCCCAGACGAGCACGAAATCGAGACCGACGACCGCGGTCCAGATCGCGATGAACGTCCCCGTCGCGAGACTGATGATGGTCTTGACGGCGAGATAGCGTTGGATCTGGGTTGCGGCGTGAGTGAGCTGCTGAACCGTGCCGGAATCTTCGCCGAAGGCCACCCTCAGTTTGGTCGGAATCCAAACCCCTTCCATGAGCATGAAAACCACGATCAGCGAGATGACGAATGCGTTCTTCAACAGGGCAGCCAAACCCTTGAGTCCGCTGCCGACAAAACCCATGATCGATCCCGGGCTGAGAATCTCGGTGATCTCGCTCTCGTCGATTTCGATGTTGAAGCGTTCCAGGGATGCGGGGATCGACTCGACGAGGCCGTCGATTCGAACCTGATACTGGGGAATCGCGGCGACGAAGAGATTGACCGATCTGCCGAGAACGATCCCGACGACGGTGAGGCCGGCCAACATGATGATGACCACCAGAAGGATCGCGACCGCTGACGGAACCCGCTTTCGTTTCAGCCACGATACCCCGGGCGCCGCAATGATCGCGAGAAAGAGGGCCAGCATCAACGGCACGATGAGATTCTGCGCCGCTCGCATTCCGGCGATCACCACCACCGAGGCGGCGAGGGTGAGAAGGGTCACCGAGAGCCCGGAACGAATGATTCGAGATTCCCTCATCGTGTGATCTTCCCACACTCCGGTTCGGCGGCAAGGTCTACCAGGTTTTGGGTGGGACCTCGGTGCCGTAGACGTATTTGTCGAACCATGGACGAAAGTCCATGAATCAGAAAAGCGTATAGATGAAGGGTGCGGCCGCTGAGCCCGACAGGACGATCAGAAGGGCCACCAGCATGAGGACCACGATGATCGGGGTCAACCACCACTTCTTGTTGTTCCGCAGGAAGTGGAAGAACTCAGCAACAATGCTCTGTTGAGGAGCCTCTGCCTCGCGTTCGAACTCGGTCTTCGAATTCTTGTCATCGACCATTTCACACCTCAGAACTGACGGAAATACGATTCAGGCCCGCGTTGGTTCCCGGATCGATCGATCCAAAAGGTCCCACCGGCCGGATCCCGTCGTCGCGTCATCGGATCATACCCGAAAAGACGCATCGCGAGCCCGATCGGGGTCATCACTAGATAGTAGACCAACGCCAGAATGACATGGGAAACAACAAAGCCGATGGGCCAGGCGGCATACGACATCCCGAGGAAGACCAGACGCATGAACGCCGGCGCCAACCAACCGATGACCGGCACCACGACGGCCGCCACCCACAGCCCCTTCGCCAGACCGCGGTTGATCGAGTTTGAACCAGGCCATCACACCGAAGAACGAAAGAAACGCGAGCCAGATGAAGCCGAACTGGTTGAGTTGTTTCGGGGTCGGGTTGCGGTTGATGCGGACGATGCTCATGCCCCCTCCTCAGTCCAGCTCGAACCGGGAGAGATAGCTCTCACGATCGACCTGGCTCCTGGGTTGCTCCGATTTGAGCAGGATGGTGTTCTCGAGGACGAGGACATCCATATCGGTCCCCATGAAACAGTGGTAGGCGTTCTCGGGGGTGCAGACGATGGGCTCGCCGCGGACGTTGAACGAGGTGTTGATGAGGACGGGGCATCCGGTCTTCTCGGCGAAGCGGGTCATGAGCCGATGAAGTCGTGGGTTCCGCTCCCTGTCCACGGTCTGAACCCGGGCCGAATAGTCCACATGGGTGACTGCGGGA
The DNA here is from genome assembly GCA_963753035.1 of uncultured Acidobacteriota bacterium. Taxonomy (GTDB): domain Bacteria; phylum Acidobacteriota; class Thermoanaerobaculia; order Thermoanaerobaculales; family Sulfomarinibacteraceae; genus JAHECW01. The sequence goes on from CAVWAW010000007.1 coordinate 31,986, forward strand.
ATCCGCGAGCGGATGGTCTTGAGCTTGTCGAGTCCGACGACGTCCCCCTCGTCGACCGGCAACTGCTGCTCGGCGGCGACGGGTGAGACGACCAACATGTACGGACTGTCGGTGTCCCCCGCCATGTCGAAGTATCTCGGCCGCCCTCTCGGCGAGAACAATCGGCGCAAACGGTCGGAACGACTCGCGATACTTGATCTTCAGGTTCATCACCGACTGCATGGCGCGGCTCCGCGCATCACCGATGATGGAACGACAGCCGAGTGCTCGCGGACCGAACTCCATCCTCCCCTGAAAGAGCCCGACCACCTTTTCGTCTTCGATCAGCTCAACCAATCTCGCGTCGAGTTGATCAGGTTCGGGGAAGTGGTGGTAGACCGCACCCGTGGTCGTCGAGGAAGGTCTGAATGGATTCGTCATCAAAGCTCGGACCAAGCAGCGAGCCCTGCTTGGCCATCCGGTTCGACGACCTGGCGGTCGTTGCCGAGGAGTTGGTGCCAGATGAAGAGAGCCACGCCGAGTGCGCCGCCGGCGTCGCCGGCCGCGGGTTGGATCCACACTCGCTCGAACGGCCCTTCGCGGAGGATGCGTCCGTTGCCGACGCAGTTCAGGGCCACGCCACCTGCCAGGCACAGGTTCGACATGCCGGTCACGGCGTGAACGTGGCGCACCATCCGCATCAGGATCTCCTCGGTGACCTTCTGGATCGACGCCGCCAGATCCATCTCGCGCTGGGTCAGCGGCGATTCCGGTTGCCTCGGTGGACCACCGAAGAGACCGTCGAAGCGCTTCGAGGTCATGGTCAGACCCTGGCAGTAGTTGAAGTACTCGAGATTGAGGCGGAAGGACCCGTCATCCCGGAGGTCGAGGAGCTTTTCGATGATGAGATCGGCGTACCGGGGCTCTCCATAGGGCGCCAGCCCCATGAGCTTGTACTCTCCCGAATTCACCTTGAAGCCGGTGAAGTAGGTGAAGGCCGAGTAGAGAAGACCGAGGCTGTGGGGGAAGCGGAGCTCGTGGCTGAGGTCGACCCGGTTCCCGCGCCCGGCGCCAAAGCTCGCGGTCGCCCACTCCCCCACCCCGTCGAGGGTCATGATGGCCGCTTCTTCGAAGGGTGAGGGGTAGAAAGCGGAAGCCGCGTGGGATTCGTGGTGCTCGGTGAAGACGATGCGCTTTGTGAAACCGCCGCCGAGCTCGCGGCGGATCTCGCGCGGCAGGTGGAGCTTCTGGTTGAGCCAAAGGGGCATGGCCTTGAGAAATGAACGGAATCCCACCGGTGCGAAGGCGAGATAGGTCTCGAGCAGGCGCTCAAACTTCAGAAATGGTTTGTCGTAGAAGCCGACATAGTCGAGATCCGCGGCCGTCAGCCCGGCCTCACGGAGACAGTAGGCGATGGCGTGGCTGGGAAACCCGTGATCGTGCTTGATTCTGGTGAATCGCTCTTCCTGTGCGGCGGCAACGACCTCTCCGTCCACCACCAGGGTGGCGGCCGAATCATGGTAGTAGGCTGAGATTCCGAGAATCGCGGTCACAGCCGTCAAGCCTCCGGAGTACCGAGATAGCCGAGAAGAACGTCACGTTTCTCCGCCATGAGATCTGCGGTCCGGGCCTCGAGGACCAGTCGCAGATAGGGTTCGGTGTTGGAGGGGCGAACGTTGAACCACCAATCGGCATATTGAGCGGTGATGCCGTCGAGATAGTCGATCTCACCGTCGGCGAAATCCCTGGCCAGGAGCTGGATCATCCCTTCCTTGTCGTCGACCTTGAAATTGATCTCGCCCGTGGCGAAGTAACGCTTGAGCGGCGCCACCAGCTCCGACAGAGGCTTGCCGGTCTCCCGGAGGTGGTTGAGCACCTCGATGACGGTGCCAATGGATGAATCGGCGGTGTAGTTCCGCCGGTAGTAGAAATGTCCGGCCAGCTCGCCGCCGAAGGGTGAGTCGTGCTCACGCATGGTGGCTTTGATGAAGGAGTGCCCGACCCGCTCGCGGACGGCGACCCCGCCGGCTTCCTCGATGGCCTCCTTGGTCGACCAGGAGGACCTCAGGTCGTAGACGATGACCGAACCGGGATCGTCTCTGAGAAAACGTGGGGCGAGCAGACCGGTGATGATGTCGGCCGAGATCGCGTTGCCCTTCTCGTCGATGATGATGGCGCGGTCGGCGTCACCGTCGAAGGCCACGCCGAAATCGCAGCCGTGGTCCTTCACCGCTTTCTCCACGTCAACCAGATTCTCCGCCTTGAGGGGGTTCGCTTCGTGGTTCGGGAAGGTCCCGTCGAGTTCAAAGTACAGCGGTGTGACCTCGAGATTGAGGTGTTCGAAAATCGGCTGGTAGAGGGTTCCCATGCCGTTGGCGGCGTCGGCCGCGAGCTTGAGTCTGGGCTCGCTGCCGATGAGTTCCGATAGGATGTGCTCGGTGTACTCGGCAAAGACATCGCGGACCTCTTCACCGGCTTCGGGCTCGAGATCGGTGGGAACATCGGTGGCCAGAATGAGCTGCTCCAAACGGTCGATTCCGGTTTCGAAGGAAACTGGAATGGCGTCGTGGCGCGACATCTTGAACCCGTTGTAGACCGCCGGGTTGTGGCTGGCGGTAATCTGGATTCCACCTGAGGTGCCGAGAAAACCGGTGGCGAAGTAGTTCTGCGGAGTGTCGGCGATCCCGATGTCGATGACCGCGACGCCACGGGCACGAAGACCGTTCTTGACCGCAGCTGCCAACGGAACCGAATGCGAGCGCATATCGCGTGAAACCACGACCACAGGCCCCAGGGCGAGATCGTCCTCTTCAAGAAGGTCCTTGAAGTAGTAGCCGACGTGGAACGCCGTGGTTTCGTCCAGTTGGTCGGGATAGGTGCCGCGGATGTCGTATGCCTTGAATATACCTGCCATGTTGATCTCCCGAATCTCAATCGATCGTCGCGTGAGGGCCAAGCCTACCATTTTCGGCGGCCGGGTCGATGAAGACCTGGTTCCGCAGGAACCGCTCGACATCCCAGGGCGGCGCTTCCCCACCCAACCACTGGTGGAACCAGTCGAGATGGTAACATCGGCAACCCCGTCGACGATCAAACGTGCACCGCAACCATCCCATCGCAGTTTTACCGCAAAGACCGCCAAGCACGCCAAGAACATCGCAAATGCCATCGCATTATTGACCCATCGCATTATCACAACAATCTTTCGACGCGATACCATTGGTTGATGTGTGGTCGATACACCTTGACGGTTGATGCTTCGGTGCTCGCGAGCCTGTTCGAACTGGAGCCGTTGTTCGAGATCGAACCCCGTTACAACATCGCGCCGTCACAGCCGGTGCCCATCGTTCGATCAGGCCCCGATGAGAAACGGGAGTGGGCCTGGGCCCGCTGGGGTCTGATTCCATCCTGGGCCCAGGACGCGAAGATCGGCAACAAGTTGATCAACGCGCGGTCCGAGACCGCCGCCGAAAAACCGTCCTTCAGATCGGCCTACAAACACCGGCGCTGCCTCCTCCCTGCCGACGGTTTCTTCGAGTGGGTCAAGACCGCGAGGTGGTAAGCAGCCCCACTACATCCGTTTTGCCGACCAGCGTGCGTTCGCGTTCGGTGGTCTATGGGAGCGATGGACTCCGCCTGACGGCGACCCCATCGAGTCGTGCACGATTCTGACGACCCGTCCCAACGAGTTCATCGCTTCACTCCACAAACGGATGCCCGTCATCATTCCACCCGAGCGGTTCAGCGAGTGGATCGGCACGAGTCCGCTCACCCCCGCAACCGCCGAGGTCATGTTGCTCCCCCACCCGGTCGACGGGATGGAGGCGGTGCCGGTGAGCAAGATGGTGAACTCACCGAAGAATGATGATCCCGGGTGTGTCGAGCCAGTCGGAGAGCAGGGGTTGTTGGACTGGGACCGCGTATAATCCCCGGACACAATCGACGACGGAGGATCCATGAGCGATAAGCAGTGGTACGTGGCGGTTGACGGTCAGAGCTATGGGCCGTTCACCGAAGACGATCTCAAGGCGAAGTTTCTAGCCGGCGAATACACCGGAAAGCACCACGTTTTCACCGAGGGCATGCGCGGGTGGCATCCCGCCGAATCGGTCGACGAATTCAAGGGCCTCTCAAGCGCCGCACCGTCGGCGCCTCCACCGGCGCCGAGAACCGGTCGCGCCGACGAAATCGATTTCGAGGTCTTCGGCACCGAGATGCAGTTTGTCGAGATCGAGCTCGATCCGGGAGAGAGCATCGTCGCCGAGGCGGGCGGAATGATGTTCATGGAGAACGGGATCGAGATGAACACCATCTTCGGCGATGGCGGTGGCCAGGATGGCGGCTTCATGAACAAGCTCGTCGGCGCCGGCAAGCGCATGCTCACCGGTGAGAGCCTCTTCATGACGGTGTTCACACACCAGGGAACCGGCAAGGCCAAGGCGGCGTTTGCCTCGCCCTACCCGGGCAAGATCATCCCCGTCGATCTCGGAAAGGCCGGCGGAACCCTGATCTGCCAGAAGGACGCCTTCTTGTGCGCGGCCAAGGGTGTGACGGTCGGGATCGCCTTCCAGAAGAAGATCGGCGCCGGTCTCTTTGGCGGAGAGGGCTTCATCATGCAGAAGCTCGAGGGAGACGGCATGGTCTTTGTCCATGCCGGCGGCACCATCATCGAGCGCGAACTCACCGCCGGCGAGCGGCTTCGGGTGGACACCGGCTGTCTCGTCGCCCTCGAACCTTCGGTGAAATACGATGTCGAGTTTGTCGGCGGCGTCAAATCGGCGATCTTCGGTGGTGAAGGTTTCTTCTTCGCCCAGCTGTCGGGGCCCGGCAAGGTCTGGCTCCAGTCACTGCCTTTCAGCCGCCTCGCTGGTCGGATCTGGCAGGCCGCGCCCCAGGGCGGAGGCAAGGATCGAGGCGAGGGTTCGGTCCTCGGCAAGATGGGCGGTATCGGCGGTTTCTTCGACGGCAATTGACGGCCGCGGCGACCGCCAATTGCGGCGGCGGGTCGGACCCGCCGAAATCGTCGCAGCCTCGTTCCCGGTTCGGGTTTGTGCGCCAAATGGCGTCTGACCCTCCTATCCACCAATCTACGTACTCCGGTTGTTTCGGCGGTCAAGCGGCTCCCGGAGCGGTTGAGCGGTCGATTCAGCGGTTGAGCGGTAAGGGGCGGGGTCTTTGATTCGTTTCACTCGCTAGCGATATCCAACCCTTACCGGCCCGTTGCGGGCGGGACGCCCGCACCACAATGGCCAAAGTCAGACTGAAGAAGGTACGCGGGCCGATCGCCTTGGAATCGCGGATCGACGATTGTCTGACCTTAGGTCTGAGTTTTCGCGTGGCTGAAACGGTGATCAGCTGTCACATCGGGTCAGATGGGCCCTGGTCGCTCCCGTTCCCGATCCCGATCCCGTTCCCGAATGGACATCACGGGAGCGGGATCGGGATCGAGGGGCCGATCGACGTCATTCTGAAGTACTTCGCCTCGCAAACTCGTCGAGGACGGCGAGATAAGGCTCGATGGACGGGATGAAGTGGCGCTCTTCGTTGGAGTGCGGACCGATACCTGTCTGGCCCCAGACAACGGCGTTGCCTCCGGGTGCGAATCGAGCGGACGAACCGGGTTTTTTTCTGCCGACCACCGTCGGTCGGCCGGAAATCGATTCGACGCTTTCGATGAGCCGGACGAGATGGGGGTTGTCAGGTGGGCACGCAACCCCGGCCTCCATCACTTCGAGATCGACCTCGATGTCGAGTTCCCGGCAGAGATCAGAAATTTCTCGACACATGGCCTCGAGATCATCGGACGGGATCGGTCTGATTTCAAGGCCCAGCACACCCTCACCGGCGGTGATGTTGTAGACCCCGTCATCACCGACGTTGAGGAATGGGAAACGGGCCGCCGATTCCCACCCGTCCAGGCTTGACAGGGTGAGGTGACGTTTGAAAACCGACGCGAGTACGGTCTTGAGTTCGATCAGACGATCGAGAAGATCCACCGGGACTGCGCCGGTTCCGGTGTGGCCCTTCTTTCCCTTTACGGTGAACCGCAACCGGGCGACGCCGCGGTTCTCGGGGCAGACCGTTCCATAGAGCTCATCACCCATCTCTCCGGTTCGTTCGCCGACGAGCATGATCTCGGGCGCCCAGCCGAATCGGTCGGCGAGGTCGGCAAGGATGTGCGGCGTTCCCCACGCCTCACCCTCTCCGTTTTCTTCGTTCCCGACCAGGAGTGCGTTCATCGGCGGGTATGGGGGGCCGGCTGCGACCTTTTGCTTCATCCAGACCATGGCGCTGGCCACCACGGTCTTCATGTCGGCGGCGCCCCGGCCCCAGAGATAATCACCGTCGATCCGGGGAACGAACTGGCGATCATCGGGTTCGGGCGGAACGACATCGTAGTGGCCGCTCATGGTGATGGGCGCGAGAAGACGGCCGGGAAAACCGGCAATGAGTGATGGATATCGAGCACTATCGTAGAGCTCGACTTCGAGTCCAGCCTCCCGCAACCAGCCGGCGACAAACCGTGCGCAGGTCAGCACTTCCGGGAGTCTCTCGTCCGGGCAGTTGGTCACCGAGGGGATCTTGATGAGCTCGACTGCGAGTTCAACGACCTCGCGTGTTCGCTCGGTCCCGGTCTCGACCACGATGGTGGGTCGGGTGTCGTCAAGCCGAATCGGCATGGACGGCTGGGCCCGCGACATGGTCTTGATTCCATCGAGAAGTTCACCGAAAACCGGGTTCGAGCTTTCGCGAATCTCGGGGATGGAGGCTATCCGCCCGACCTCCCCGGCTATGGTTTCGCGGCGACGATGCATCAGATCAATCATGAGTTCGCGCGGAATCACCGTGGCGCCGGATGGAAGCACGAGGCCCGATGACCCGAGTTCGCCGTGCAACCACGATCGGATGGCTTGGGCTGGATTGGGGCCCCCAGCGGCCATTTCCCGAAGTGGTTCCAGCTGACCGCGGCAACCGAGCCCTTCCGCCAAAGGATCGATCTCGTCCAACATCCTCCCCAGCAGATCACGGATCCCGATGTCTCCGACCCCACCGGGAAGGCTGATAACACCATCGAGACCTTCCCGAGCTGCGATTCCCTCATCCCGCCTTGTCCTGGAAATGGAGTCGGCGTCATAGGGATATCCGCCATCCGGTTCTCTGTCGGCGTAGATCCGCAGCATCAGCAATTCCTTGAACACGATCTTGGCGACGGAGAGCTCAAAGCTGTCGCCACCCTCATCGGTTCGTACCTCGACGCGGTTCATCGGCAGATCGACCCTGGCGCAGAGGTTCTCGATGATGAGCTCACGTTCCGCGTCTTCGATGCTCTCGTTCTCGCCCGTGGCGTAGATCCCGCGCCGATAGAGTTCGCGGAGCTGGTCGCTGGTGGCCAGGATGTTCCTCCTGACCGGATCCACATCTGAACGGGCGCGCACCGGAGTCCAGTTGTTGGCGCCGAACCGGATTCCCCGTCTGACCAGATCGTAGGAGATCCTCAGATAGTCCTTGTGGCTTGCGTAAAGCATGCCGATATCGAGCTCTTCGGGGTTGGGAAAGGCCAGCAGGCGTTGAGAATCGACATCGGTGAGCACCGACGCCGGCCGACCATCGACCTCCTCCCAACTCAGAGGAGAGGCGGCGCTGATGGCGATGAACAACGGGCAGTATGGCCGCAGCTGTCGAGTGGCTCTGATCACCGCCCGATTGCGATAATCCTCCATGGTGATCCGTTGCCGGTCGTTCAACGGAAGGTGGAAATAGTCCCACGCCAGGAGAGCCTCGGGAAAGCTGTGGTTGGTGTGGATTCCGGCGGTGGCGAGACGCTCGCCGTAAAGGTCGACGCACTTTTCCAGATAGCGCCGCTTGGCGAGGTTCCAACCGGAGGGAACACAATCGGCGCCTGCTTTGAACGGATACGGGATGTTACCGTGCAGGGTACCGAACGCCTCTCCGTGGGACAGCTCGAGTTCGGCAAGGGTGTTGAGCAGCACCGCCTCGATGAGGCGACTCTCGGCGGCGGTCGCCAAAGCGCTGAAGTGCGGTCGTGTCGTGAGCTCGATCATCCAATGAAAGACTTCGAGCTGAAAACTCGATCTCGCCCATTCGGGTAGCCGGTCATCGTGGAGATAATCGGCAAAAGAGCGGCGTTCGGGACCGGAGCCCACCGATGCCACAGGCTTGAGGTCACCGTCCAGGATGTTGAGTTCGACCTCGAGTCCCGAGGTACCGCCTCCGGGATCGCTCTGACGAGACGACTCGATGGCCATCTGGACCTTTTCGGCAAACTTGTACCACTCCATTTTGTGACCTGGCCCCATGGGTTCGCTCGTCCTCCTGTGCTCTGATTGTGATCGAATCCGATCGTTGGGGAATGTACGTCGTCAGGGTGCGATTGTACTCGGACGAAGACGTGATCCAACCGAGAAGTAAAGGACGTGATCTTATGCGTGGACTGAAACTCAACAATACGGTACGCCTTCTGATGTTTTCGATCGTGGTTTTCGGTCTGGTTTCCGCTGCGAACGCAGGTATACCAGTCCCACCAGAACTCGAACTCGTCCCAGTGGCTTCGGGCCTCTCGACACCGGTTGTCGTCACCAACGCCGGCGACGGCAGCGACCGGATCTTCATCGTGGAAAAGCTCGGCCGCATCCGGATCGTCGAGAACGGAACCCTTTTGCCGACGCCGTTTCTCGACATCGATCCGGTGGTGAATTCGAGCGGCAACGAGCAGGGGTTGCTCGGGCTCGCCTTCCACCCGAACTACGAAGGCCTTGGGTACTTCTATGTCAACTACACCGACGGCTCCGGTGACACCGTTGTGTCGCGGTTTTCGGTGACGGCCGGTAATCCGAATATCGCCGACCCGGGTTCTGAATTCGAGATCATCAGCATCGTCCAGCCGTATTCGAATCACAACGGCGGCCAGATCGAATTTGGTCCGGATGGCTATCTTTACATCGGCATGGGGGATGGCGGCAGCGGTGGCGATCCCGGCGATCGGGCCCAGAACCTCGCGGTGTTGCTGGGCAAGATGCTGCGCATCGACATCGACAACGCCGATCCCCCACTCAACTATCGAATCCCCGCCGACAATCCGTTTGTCGGCGTTGCGGGCGCCGCTGAGGAGATCTGGGCCTACGGGCTGAGAAATCCATGGAGGTTCAGCTTCGACCGCACGACCGGCGATCTCTTCATCGGCGATGTCGGGCAGAATCTCTATGAGGAAATCGACTTTCAACCGGCCTCCAGCACAGGCGGCGAAAACTGGGGCTGGCGCTGCTACGAAGCAAGTCATCCGTACAACACCGCCGGTTGCGGACCCATCGGCGACTACGAGATGCCGATCCTCGAGTATTCACATTCATCGGGTCGGTGCTCGGTCACAGGCGGCTATCGCTATCGTGGGGTCAAGGCCCCGGGCCTTCGTGGCGCCTATCTCTTCGCCGACTACTGTACGGGAGATGTCTGGGCCGGGTTGTACGACGAAATCGGCGGGACCTGGTCCGCGGTCGACCTCAACTTCACCGACAGCCTGTTCTCTCTCAGGACATTCGGTGAGGACGAGCAGGGCAATGTCTATGTCTCCGCCGGCAGTTCGGTTTGGCTCATCAACGAACTCGGTACGCTCTTTGTCGACGGTTTCGAGTCCGGCGACACGACCGCATGGACCGAGTCGATTCCGTAACCGGGCCGGGCGGACGATTCAACGCAGAGACGCAGAGCCATCGCATTTGATAGTTCGCCAGGCGAAACTTCGAGGATCTCCAACTTCGTGTCGACGGCTTGCCGACGAGCACACCTCGATGTGGCCTTTCGGTTGATGACCGCAACCGTTGCAGCCGGTAAAACCCGGAGGAACCGTGTGCGGTTCGTCTAAATGAAGGACCTGCCTATCGTGCATCCAGCGCGCGACCCTCGATGGGATGCTGCGATAGTGCGATGGGTCAATCATGCGATGTCCTTTGCGATGGACTTTGCGTCTTTGCGTCTTTGCGGTGAGATTGCGATGCTTTACGCTTCGATCTCTCGGTCTCAAAACGACGATAGGCCTTCCCATAGCCGCCTGGTCGCGGCTTTGGTGGTCTCCGGCGGGAGGGCGTAGGAGAAGCGGATCCAACGCGCGCCGTACTCCGAGAAGTACGAACCCGGAACAACCGCGAGACCGAACCTCTCGGCGAGGATGGCGCCGAGTTCAGCGCCGTCGGCGAGACCGGCGCCGTCGATCCACGGACCCATGTCGAGAAAGGCGTAATAACCCTTCCCGAGAATGGCGCGGATGCCGTGCTCCTCGACAAAAGCCTCCATGACCTTCCGGCTCGCGTTGGTCGGCTCGATGATCGTCGCCGCCGCACGATCGAAGCCCATTCGGTAGGCCGCGATGGCCACAGCCTGGCTGTGAAAAGACGGAATCACCGCGTGTGAAGCGCGGCTCTGCATGAACTTGATCATGGCGGTGGACGCCACCAGGTGACAGTTGCGGATGTTGCTCGCTCCGAGGGACTTGGTGATGCCGTCGAGAAAAATACAGCGGTCGCGCTCATCCGGTTCCAAAGCGAGAAGGAACGCGTTGAGATCGTGGGGCGCCTCGTCGGTCACCCGATGATAGATCCAGTCGAAGAGCACATACGGGATTCCCGCAGCGAAGGCTGCTCTGGCCAGTTCGAGTTGGCGATCAGGCGTCATGCTCCTTCCCGTCGGGTTGTCGGGGCTGGTGATGACCAGCATGACCACATCGCGTCCGTCGTATCGCTTCGCCTCCTGGGTACAGGCGTCAACGGCTCCCGGTGTCAGTGTCCAGGCTTCACTCTCGTCACCTGGGGCCAGGAGCACGTTGGCCCCCACCGCGTATGGCCCCCAGTTGTACGAGATCCACGGGACCCTGGACACCGCCACAAAATCTCCTCGGCGTTGCCGTCCGAGAAACTGCACGGCCTCGTAGGCCTTGATCAGAACATCGCGCCCTCCTTGACCCGCCAGGACATTGGCCGGTCCCCACCCCGTGGCCGCGTCGAGTTGCCAGTAGTCTTCAACCACCGCCTGGCGGAACATGGGAGTGCCGAAGGGCTTGTCGTACCCGGTTCCGTGTTCGAGCTGCAACTCGTGCGCCTTCTCGAGCACCTCGCGCGGGACACCGGGCAGGCTGGCACCGCCATCGCCCTGGCTGGCGTCAAATACTTCTGCGTCGGGGTCGGTCTTTCTGAAGACCGCCAGGGCCTCTTTGATCTCGAACATTCGGCTCCCCGGGATTTCCGCCATGTGCCGCGGCGAATCGTCGAGATTGGTCAGTTCTTCGGGGCGTACCACCAACTGGGGTGCATCAGGGTTCATCGAGCGCCTCCGTGGGGCCATTGTGCCATTGTCGGCAAGGTCATTTCACCCGATGGAATATTCGGATCCGACCGGATGGAGCCGAAGGAGGGCATCGCGAACCTTGGCGAGCTCTCCGTCGTCGGCCAATTCTCGGGCGAGAGATCGGGTGCGAACGACCCATTCCCTGTGGCGAAGCAGGTCTGCAAAACGAAAACTCTCGGCGCCCCATTGTCGTCGCCCGGTGATTTCACCGGGACCCCGGTGTTCGAGATCGGCCTCGGCGATGGCGAAACCATCGGTGGTTGCGGCGAGAACCTCGAGCCGTCGCAGCGCATGTTCCGTCGGATCGTCACCGGTGACGAGAATGCACCACGACTTCCGACTCCCGCGACCCACCCGCCCCCGAAGTTGGTGGAGTTGGGACAGGCCGAACCGATCCGCGGATTCGATGATCATGACCGAGGCGGCGGGGACATCGACACCGACCTCGATGACCGTGGTGGCCAGGATGATCTTGATCACTCCCTGACGAAAGCGCTCGGCGACAGCTTCGCGCTCGTCACGCCCGAGCCGGCCGTGGAGAACCCCTATTTCAACGCCACCCAGGGCCTCTCGAACAAAGGTCTCGTGTTCCTCCAGGGCGGCGGCCTCGAGCTTGTCCGAGGCCTCGATCAGGGGGTAGACGACAAATCCCTGCCCGCCTGCATCGATCTCCGAACGAAGAAAACTGAAAATTCGCTCCCTCGCCCCCCGGTCTCGGATCTCGGTGCGGATCGGGGTCCTACCCGGTGGAAGCTCATCGATGAGAGAAAGATCAAGGTCGCCGTAGAGCGTAAGGGCCAAAGATCGCGGGATCGGGGTCGCGGTCATGACCAGAAGATGGGGCGAATCGCCCTTGTCGAGCAAACGCTGCCGCTGAGCGACGCCGAAACGGTGCTGCTCGTCGATGATGACCAGACCGAGGTCACGGTAGGTGACACGCTCCTGGAACAAAGCGTGTGTTCCCACGACGACATCGATCTCACCTTTCGCCAGTTCCGATCGGTGTGATCGGCCGTCGGCCGCCGCGGATGAGCCGGTGAGAAGGCAGATGCGGTACCCGAATGGGTCGAGTGCGGTTGAGACCGCCCGGTGAAGCTGTTCTGCCAACAGCTCGGTCGGCGCCATCAGGGCGGCCTGCCGGCCACCCGAAACCACAGCGAGAATCGCGAGAATCGCGACAGCCGTCTTACCGCAACCGACATCACCCTGGAGCAGGCGGGCCATCGGGACGGATCCGCCGAGATCGCCGATGATCTCGCCCACGACCCGTCGCTGGGCGACGGTGAGATCGAAGGGCACCGCCCGTTCGGCCTGACGATGGAACCGCGACGACACATTGATCGGTTTCGCCGATTGCTCGAGCCGGCGAGCACGGTATCCGGCCACAACCGAAGCCACCGCGAGAAGCTCGTCAAAAACGAGCCTGGAGTGTCCCTCGCTTGACCCCTCATTCAGGGCTGTGACGAATTGAGTCCTTTCGCCGGGATCCTCGGGCAGGGTCGGGTTGTGAAGACGCTCGAGAGCCTCGCCGAGCGGAAGCAGCGCGAATCGTCGCCGGATCGCCACCGGGAGTGGGTCAGCCAGCTTGTCGAGGCATTCAAAGGCCTGATCCAATGCCCTGCGGAGTCTCTTGCCCGAAAGCGGACCAAGCCGGCCGTAGATCGGAACCACCTCGTCTACCTCGGAAGACCTCCGGGCGATTTCGATCTCCGGGTTCACGATCTGCCGCCGGCCGGCTTTCCCCCTGCCCACCACTCCGTATACAAATGCGTCGACCCCACCGGCCACCCGCTCACCTACCCAGGGCTGATTGAACCAGCGAATGGCCACCACACCGGTATCATCGGTGAGATCTCCATCAGTGATGTGAAGCCGCCGCCGGACATAGCGGCCCGAACCGGCGGCGAGCCGACCGTGCAACAGGACTGAACCGCGGTGTTGTTCGGCGTCTTCGACGCTGATTACCGTTCCCCGGTCTTCATACCTTTTGGGAAGATGGAAAAGAAGGTCCGCGACCCGGCGAATCCCGATTGATTCCAACGCAGCGGCGGTTTTGGGACCGATGCCGACGATGCGATGGACCGGATCATCCGCAACCAGCGGCGATTCGGCCTCAGGCTCTGGTGGGGTCAATCTCGAACCGGCACTGAATGGTACCGAAGATGACCGCGTCTCCAGCCTCGACCGGGTGAGCCTGCCCGGCCGTCAACCTGACGCCCTTGACAAAGGTCCCGTTCATCGTGCCGACATCCTCGATGACGCTGTAAGTGCCGTCCTCTTCCCGGCGAACTCGGGCATGGCGACGGGATATGGACCGCTTGCCGTCTACGGGGGTGAGATCGACATCGGGGTGGATCCCCGTCACCGGGTCGATGCGCCCGACCGAGGTTTCGCCATCCTCGGCCAGGGGAAAGACAAGACCGGATGTCACCTCGACCAGTCTCGCTCTGAGGTCGAGGCCGGTTTTCGGTCCGTCGGATATCCCAGAAGACTCGATGTCAACCTTGTGACCGACGGCTTCTTCGAGTAGATGGGTTGTCTGTCGCAGGCGTCGGACCAGCTTCCGCATGATCCGGATGGTGATCTCCGGATTGTGCTTGAGGATGAAGGTGAAGGCCGAACGGTCGATCATGACGGTTTCGACATCGGTGATCGCCAGAGCGGTGGCGGATCGTGGAATTTCATCCTCGAGCATGCACATTTCACCGAAGAAGTCGCCCTTGCTCAGGACCGCGAGCACGCGGTCTTTCTTGCCGAAGGTCTTCCTGATTTCGACATCGCCGCTTTCGATGACATACATCTGGAGCCCGAGATCGCCTTCGCCGAAGATCACATCTCCCGAAGAGAAATGCGTCCGCATCGGATCGAGGGAGTCGTGGGTCCCCTTTGAGCCAGTCGTTTTGAACTTCGCCATCACAAGCTCCAGCTTAGCGCACCACGCCGGGTGTCGATCTCCACCGTTGCCCCGACGGGAAAGGCCAGATTTCTCGTTCCGTGACCGAACGGCATTCCGACAATGACGGGGACCGTCTCGGGCACCGATTCAAGGAGCCGTTCGCGCCAACGCGACAGACACTCCGATTTTGGTCGACAGGCGTGCAAACTCCCACCTATCAGTGCTTTTACCCCTCCGAAACTAGCAGAGCCGCGGAGGTGGGTCAACAGACGATCGATCCGGTAGGGAGGCTCTGAGACCTCTTCAACAAAGAGCACGGAATCGTTGAAATCCGGCTCCGAACGCGTCCCCATCAGCGCTGAAAGCAAGGAGAGGTTTCCTCCACGCGCGATCCCCTCGGCGGCGCCGTGGCGAAGCACACAATCCGACGGGATCGGAAAGAGCGTCCGGCCGACCAATCGACCTTCGAGAAGATCAAGGAGCCTGGTTGCATTGGACTTCCGGGCAAGACCCGCGGCCACCATCGGACCATGTATCTGCACCACCGATGAAGCCAATGGGTTCAGTATCGCGGTGAGATCGGAGAAGCCGACAAACCGAACCTCGTCGGTGACAAGCCGATCCCAGGGAAGGCGGTCCAACAAACGGGTGGCGCCGAATCCCCCCCGAGCCGCAATGAAGGTCCGAACCCCCCGGTCGAGAAGTTCGAGCAGACCGCCGAGACGATCGTCGTCCGATCCGGCGAGATAATCGTCTTTCGCCTGGAGATTTGACGCCACCTCGATCGGGTGGCCCCATGATCGAAGAACCACCAGGCCCTCGGCGAGCCTCCGCGGATCCACCGGACCCGACAGGGCAACTACACCGATCGGCTCACCGCTTTTTAAAGGACGCCAAACACTCATGGTGTTTCAACAATACTCCTGCCCGGCAATTTTGGCCCGTGGCGCAAGGCACCGCGGGCCAAAATTGCAGGAGGAGGCTATAAGCCGGATTCTGTGCCCTCGAGGCGGCGTTCATTCATCTTGGCCGTTCGTTACCGAACGGCTCCAGCAACCTACCCGGAAGTCGTTCCCGCCGAAGCGGGGTGCGGGGACGGGCGACCCTCGACTCCCCTATTCGGTCTTGCTCCGCATGGGGTTTACCGTGCCCCCTCCGTTACCGGAGAGGCGGTGCGCTCTTACCGCACCCTTTCACCCTTACCCACCGACGTCCGGCGGGCGGTCTGCTCTCTGCGGCACTTTCCCTCGCGTTGCCACGGCCGGGCGTTACCCGGCATGCTGCCCGTCAGGAGTCCGGACTTTCCTCCCCCGCCATGAAATGACGACAGCGAACGCCCGCCTCCTCCTGCGTTGGAGAGAATAGCACCGACCGATGGAGCGCTACCCACTTCAGAACTCAGCCTCTTGCAGAATTCGAGATTGCGGCGGGAATCGACGCCCGTGAAACCATCGCCCGCGGGGACGCGGGCGCTACAAAATCGGGAACATCCTTGTAGCGCAGGCGTCCCCGCCTGCGATTGACTGCTGCGGTGAGGCTGCCACCTCGTCGTCTTGTAAGGTTTTGAAAGAGGCACAACTGAGAGCCGCGAGAACGAAGTCCGAGCCTCAGAGACCCAACTTCCTCATCTTCTTGAACAGTCCGGCGCGGGAAAGCCCCAACCGTTCGGCGGCCGAAGTTTGATTTCCGTCAGCCGCCGCCAACGCGCGCTCGACCATCCACCGTTCGAACCGGTCGCGACCCTCGGCAAGCTCCAATTCGGCTGCACTTTCGGAGTCGAACCCGGGAACGTCACCAACGGCGGCCGAATCATCCTGATTGCCATCCTCCAGCCCGCAAACAGCGATCGGAATGGAGCCGGTGACCGCCGTTTTCTTCTCCCATCCGCTCGAATCGGGCGAATCCGCAACGCTCCCCGGCCGCTGCAACCTGCCGCAGCCGAGAACGATATTGACCCCGGCAATCACCGATCGCAGATCGCCGATGGCGGGAGGTTGGCCGGAATACCGGACCACCAAAACGTGGTCCATTCCCACGGTCGAAACGAGGAGGTTCTCACCCGATTCAGTGACCTGCCGGACACGGGTTCCGGATGCGTTGGGCCTTTTATGATCGGTGGCAAGCTTGGCGAGAATCCCGCTCTTGCGGGCGAGTTGACCGAGATCTCCGGCGCTGCAGATCATCGCGACGCTGTCATTCTCATCGCGATAGAGCACCACCGCGCCATCGAACCCGAGGCGTTCCACCGCCCAGGTGAGCGGTTCGGCCATGCCGCCGCGCCGGACCGCGATTGCGACGGTTTCGAGCAGCGAAACCACATCTTCCATCGAGGCCTCACCGCGAAACTTCTGAGTCTCCTCCGTCTGTTGGCCCTCGGAATCGTCGTCGCGCCGCAGAATCGCTTCCGGGCCGGTCGGATAGCTTCCGGTGCCCAGTTCCACGATGACAAGGCGGGCGGATGAGAGGTGGACCATATCACCGCAGTTGAAGGTTTCGGCCGCCGTCTTGGCCCCGTTGATGAACGTGCCGTTTTTGCTGTCGAGGTCGGTGATGTAAAACGAACCGTCCTCGACCCGGAGCACCGCATGGCGGCGCGAAACATCCTTCTGATCGATGACGATATCGTTATCCGGTCGCGATCCAATTCGATAGCTCCGACCGGGAACCAGGTCGAACCTCTTCTCCCCTTCGGTCGGATGGGTATAGACCAGGATGAACTGCGCCATGCTCTTCGCCTTCTTTTTTTCGCACGCCGCATCGGCGCATCTCGATAACTCTTACCCTCATGTTATCAGGAGCAGTTGTCTATAACTTAACTCCTGCGGCCCGAGATGGCTCGTTGCACCATTTCCGTCGAAATCAGCAGTCGTTTTCCACCGCCGGCGACATCTTCGAGTCCTTCAAAGGTCCAGGGGTCGAACTCGAGGCGGTTGACGATCCGACCAAAGACCGTCCGCAGCGCGCGAGCTCCGGTTCGCGTACTCTTTGCCGCCTCCTCAGCAATCATCCCGGCGGCGACATCATCGATCTCGAGACTGATCCCGAGCACCTCGAAGTACCGCTTCGAGCGCAGAAACGGCGAATCGACCGACTTCAGGAGAATCTCCTTGAGCACCGGCGTATCGAGATCCCGAAGAAGGACGACGTCGTCGAACCTGGCCATGAACTGCGGCACCATCCCGTACTCGAAAAGGTCTTCGGGTTTGAGAAAGTCGCTGAGCGCAAACCGGCTCTCGATTCTCACCTGCCCGTCTGCGGTCTGTATCGCCTGGGACTTGAGCTTTTCGCCGCTCCCCGGCTTGATGACTCTGAGATAGACCTGGTCATACAGACCCTCGAAAGCCCCACCGCAGATGAACATCATACGGCGAGTATCAACGGAAAGGATGACCTCACGCTCCTCACCATCCTCCCAGACGTGCGCACGGTGGGCCACCACCTCCCCTTCCATGAGGGTCAGGAGGCCCTGTTGGAGGACAACCCCGATGGCATTGGGTTTCCCTGCGACGATGGATGACATCTTGTCGATCTCGTCGATACAGACGGTGGCCCGTTCCATGGTGGCGATGAGTTCCTCGGCGGTCGGTTTCTCTCCGACGAGCGCGCGGGCGCGTTGCTCGACGGCGGTGAGGAGCCTTGCCGGCTGGAACTCGAGGCGCTCTGCGTCCACCAGGAGGTTCGCGTTGATGATGGTCATGGCTCTGAACGGCCGGTACTCTTCAACCTCGTGATACATCCGCTGGATGTTGTTCATGATGGTGGTTTTGCCGGTTCCCGAGTTGCCGATCAGGAGGATGTTCCCGGGGACCTTTCCGGTCGTGTGTTTGTAGACTGCGACCGAGGTGTATCGCAACGAGGTGCTCTGGCCGAGAACACCCTTTTGAAGCTCCTGAAAGATATCGGGAGGGGTGATTGTTGTGAGATCGCGCGGTCCACCACCGGTGGTGGACGGCTTGGAACTGTCGGTTGTCATCTTGACTCCTCTTTTGAGCGACGGTGCGCCCTCGATCCCTCGAACGCCTGGTGAGCGCCGCTGATTCCGCCGCCACCCAAACGTATACGGTCTCGGCCCTCGAAACGACTCAGTCGGCGGCCACCCAGACCCCATCCCGCGGAACCAGCTCGACGCCGTCGATGTGAACCGAAACGCCGCACCCTCCGGGTCGGAAGTCCGTGACGATATCGACGTGCTGCGCCGATCGATTAAGCACTCCGTCCGCTTCGAGTTGAGCGATCCGCTCGCGCCCCTGATCGGAGCCGGGGTCTTCGACATAGCAGTGTTCATAGCTGGCGCCGATGGCGATGTGCAGGGTTCCGCCGACCTTTTCGACAAAGAGCGGGTGTTTGAGCACTCGATCGAGTCCGGGATTCATCCCAAACGCCACCTCGCCGAGGCGGTGTGAACCATCGTCGGTTTCGATGATGGTCGTCAGATGTTCGTGGCCTTCATCGGCTCGGTAGTCGACGATCCTGCCGCCTTCGAATTTGAGATAGATCCCCTGGATATCATTGCCGCCGGAGTTGATCGGCAGATCGATGAAGATCTCACCCTCAACGCTCGATGCGTCGGGGCTCGTGAAGACCTCGCCGTCGGGGAAGTTCCGCAGACCGTATGAGAGCGCGGCCTTGCCCTGGGATATCCCCATCTTCAAAACCAGATCCCGGTTCTCTTTCGGGTGTCTCGTGGCGATCCTGATCTCGGATCCGTTGTCCACCAACGGCGCGATCCGTTCCTCGGCCTCGCGCAGGGGATTCGGATCAACCGTCGATGCGCCGACGATGAAATCCTCGAACTCCTCGACGCTCATTCCCTCGAGTGCGGCGAAGGCTGCTGTCGGGTACAGGGTGATGACCCAGGGTTTGGACAGACGGATGTTGGAATAGGGACGATCGGCCGCCGCGAGGGCTTGAGACTTCTCCGGGTCGAGTCCCATGTACTGGCTCGGATCCTCGCCTCCGAGGATCTCGATGTACTTGGTCATGCTCTCATAACGTTCACGGTGCCAGTCGGGGACCTGTTCGAGCTGTTCGTTCGCGCCGGCCCGTCCCATGGCTGCTGACCACACCTTTCCGCGATCGTTGTTTGGGGCAACGAGATAGACATCGGGAATGGCCCCCGCTTCGATGGTCTTTCTCTCCAACACCGCCATGAGCGGCCAACACACCGGCTCGCCTTTGATCATGACCCGGTCGCCGGGGCCGACACCACCCACGGAATGGTCGAGAAGGAAACCTGCCCATGTTTCGAGATCACGCTGATCGATCATTCAAGCCTCCACATACAATTCTGCCCATCGGGCGGCGCGCCCGACGAGCAGAATTGTACCTGGGCTATGCTCAGTTGATGAAAAGCCTTAATTGCAACGGTTTTGGGAACGAGGATGTCCTCCGAATCGAAGAGCTGCCTGCTTTGGAGCTGAGATCCGGGTCTGTTCGGGTTGGGGTTACCGCAGCGGGGCTGAATCGCGCCGACCTGCTGCAACGCCAGGGCTTCTATCCACCACCCCCGGGCGCGCCCGACAGCCTCGGGCTGGAGTGCGCGGGATCGATCAGCGATTTGAGTCCGGATGTGACGGATCTGGCATTGGGCGCTCGGGTGATGGCCCTGGTCCCGGGTGGAGGCCAGGCCGAGGAGGCCGTCGTTGATCGCGGATCATTGCTTCCGGTTCCCGATGGGTTCTCCGATATCGAAGCAGGGGCCTTCCCGGAGGTCTATCTCACGGCGTATCTCAACCTGTTCATGCTCGGAGGATTGACTTCCGGCGGGACCGCGCTGGTCCATGGAGGATCGGGCGGGATCGGAACAGCGGCCATCCAGCTCGCGAAGGAAGCGGGAGTCCGCGTTTTTGTAACGGCCGGCTCAGACGACCGCTGTCGCCGTTGCACCGAACTCGGGGCGGAGATCGCCGTCAACTATCGCGAACGGGATTTCGAGAGCGTCTGTCTCGATGCCACCGACGAAAACGGGGTCGATGTCGTTCTCGACTGTATCGGCGGGCCCTATCTGGAGAGAAACCTGAAGGTGCTGACCACCGAGGGGCGGCTGGTGGTCATCGGCCTGATGGGCGGAACAACCGGCGAGCTCGATCTCAGGCGCCTCCTGTCCAAAAGGATCCGAATCATCGGCTCGACGCTGCGGGCGCTCAGCCTCGAGCGAAAGGCCGAGATCGTGAGGTCATTCCTCCATCGATTCGGCGTTGCCCTGCAGGCCGGAAGACTCCGCCCGATCATCGACAGCGTCTTCCCCATGGACCGAGCCGCCGACGCCCACCGAAGATTGGCCTCGGGAGAGGCCTTCGGCAAGGTGGTTCTCACTATCCGTTAAACGGCAGCGGTGCGGCGATCACGGCGAAGGCGATCTAGCGCCACCTCCGGTCCGATCATCAGCGGATGGTTCCGATGCGCACAATCGAACCGCGAAGGCGCGAAGTGCGCCAAGGTTTCGCAAAGCATCACAATTGAGACCCGGACCCCATCCGATCCGCCGAGCGAGTCTCTTCCTGGAGACAATTGTTGATCATAAATGTCCGCCTTGGCGGCATCTTTGCGAACTTTGCGCCTTCGCGGTTCCATTGTGTGCATCGGTTGGGATCTTGGTGTCATGGAGCCCGAACAGTCACCGTTAAGAGTCGACTTCAAGGACTGCGCTTCGTTTGTGCTCGATTGGCCTTAAGCCTCGGTCAGTCTCTCGAACTCGCCGACGAGCTTGGTGGCGGATTGGTCATCGAGATCGAGGAGGGGTGGTCGGGTTCGGTAGTCGCCGAAGCCCTTGTGCCGGAGAACCGCCTTGACCGCCGGGCCGAGACCGTACCTCTCGAGGAGACTTCTGACTGCATCGAGATCGGGCTGCCGCTCGGAATCTCGTTGGGTCGCCGCCACGAGCGACGGAACCACGCTTGCCGAGGCGGTGATGCTACCGCTGCCCCCGGCGGCTCGTGCCGCCGACAGCAGCTGATCGTTTCCGACCATGTACGAGCGTTCGCCGAGCCTGGCGGTGAATCTGTCGATCTCGTCGAGCTTGCCTGAACTGTCCTTGACCCCACCAAAACGGGGATGGTCGAGGATCGCGTCGAGGATGGCATCCGAGATCTCGATCCCGGTCACCTGGGGGATGTGGTAGAGCAGGACCGGGATCTCGGCGCAGTCGAGCACCGTTTCGAAGAACGCGACCAAACCCCCGATCGGCGCTGATCGGAAATAGAAGGGCGGTGGAACCAGTACCGATTGATAGTCGAAATACCGAGCCGCCTGGACAAGCTGGATCACTTCGGGAAGCGCGCTCGAGCCGACACCGAGCATGAGCGACAAACCGCGCGCGAACCGCGCGGCAGCTTCGGCCAGGGCCAATCGTTCACTGATGTCGAATGATGGGAACTCACCATTGGTCCCGAGTATCAAGACTCCATCGAGTCCTTCATCGGCGAGGAAACCGAGGTGGCGATCCAAGGCGACCGGATCCAGCAAACCAACGGCATCCAAGGGTGTTGGAATGGGGGCGTATGCGCCGGTTGGCAGTGCCATGGATCCTCCTTGAACGCCGAAAACGCAATCGATCGTCGGAAGTGTATCAACACATTTGCGGCGGCATCCGTAGTAGAGTGCAGGGAGCGGTGCGACTGACGCCGCCATCCCACTGGAGTGTCATGGCCATTCGAATACTCGTTCTGACCCTGGTTTTGTTTGTGATGCCGGTCTTTGGGCTGGCTGGGGAACTGATCCTGCCCGTCTTTGCTCTCAACGCCGAGAATCCCGATGGCTCACGCTGGTCGACCGAGGTGTATCTCGTCAACCCGACCCCGGATCCGATATCGGTGGCCATCGCCGAACTGCTGCCCGGGAAGGTGAGTCGACCCACCCCCTGCGGTCAGTTCATGTCGCCGACCCGCGTCGTTCCCCCACAGTCAGCGGTTCTCTGGACCGCCTCGGGGCTCGCCACGGATCTCGGTTGCGCGGAGGAAGTCATCGGCGCGCTCAAGCTCCACGTCGATGGTCCGGTCCGGGTCACAGCGCAGATGGTGCGCCACACGGATACCGGAGAATCGACACCGATGGGCGTTCTCACCGGCGATGGACAGTCGGTGGTTGCACTCCCCGTGGAAGGGCTTCCCGGACCGACCACCCTTCTGCTGCCGGCCCTGCTCTGGCACCGGAATCCCTGCGGCGAGCCCGCGTTCACCACCAGCGTCGGCTTTGCAAACCCCGGAGCCGAAGCGGTGACGGTGACCTTGTATCTACCAAAGGAGCCCCAGCGGGCCATGAGGATCAACAACGGCACCGTCGCCCTGCCCCATCAGCTCGTGATCGAGGCCGGACGGTGGGAACAGTTCACACTCACGCCGATGGGTCGGCCATTTGAGGGGTGTTTCGAGCCCGAGATCTTTGATCTCGAGGTGATCATCGACGGTCCGCTCGTGGTCTACGGCTCGGTGATTGACGGCAAGAGCCGTGACGGTCGGATGGTGACTCCGGTGGATCTTCAACAACACTGAGTTTCGCTGATCCGGCCCTCAACGATCAGACATCGAGCGGGAGCGCCCGCTGCCCCTCCTTCTTTGTCAGCCAATTGAGTCGAAAAACGCCTCCGCCAAGGGGCTCGAGTTCGAATTGAGGCGGATGCTTCTTCTGCCAACCAACGAGATCGTGGCGGAGAAAGAACTCTCTGATCCGGGGCGACCGAAGTTCGGATGATCCGTGCCAAAAACTCTCGGTGAGGGGAATCTTGACCGGGTCGGGATGGTCCGGCAGGCGGATTTCCACTGTCTCCCACTCGGGTCTGAACCAGAGGCTCACTTCCCGGTCGAGAATGCGCACGCCATAGGTGCTGTGTCCGTCGTACCAGGCTGAGACGATCATCGCTGGGTTAAGTCTACCAGCTCTCGCAGATCGGGTGAGAGCCAGCCGTCAATCGACTGCCGAAAGTCGTGAGGCTTCGGTACACTACGCCGGAGCGGTGTACGACCACATGGATCGGCAGAGGTGACTTCAGCGAACTTTTTGAAACGCAATGACCGCAAAGTCAATCGCAAAGAACACAGCTCAAAAAAATAGCCATCGCAGCTGAGATCGGCGAATTCGGCCTTACATTCATTGTTTTTAAATCACGCCGGGATGGTGTGATGAGCAAGAACTGTGATGTCCTTTGCGCTGTTCTTAGCGTTCTTGGCGGTCTTTGCGGTGAAACTGCGATGGACCCCAATTCCGTATCTAGATCGGTGCTGAATCCCCAAAGGAGATCCCTAGATCTCTGGCGGTGAGCACGGTGTCGGAATCGAGGGGAACGGTCTTCATCCGACTCGTCGCCACTTCGAGGGGAACCGCCAGGACTTCGGGCGGGTCGAGAGCCACCATGTGGGCGAAGGTCCCTTGTTCGATCAGTCGAACCGCCGCTGCACCGAATCGAAGAGCAAGCAAGCGATCGAAGGTGGTTGGTCTCCCGCCGCGCTGTATGTGGCCGAGAACCACGGTCCGGGTCTCTTTTCCGGTACGATTTGCGATCTCCCTGGCCACAAGTTGGCCGATCCCTCCGAGGAGAACCTCCCGGCCGATCTCTTCGCCCTTGACGACCATCTTGCCGCCCTCCGGACTCGCGCCTTCGGCAACGACGACGATGGCGAATCGTCGGCCGCGCGCCTCGCGGTCGGTGATCTTGTCGCAGACGTAGTCGATGTTGAACGGAATTTCGGGAATCAGGATGGCGTCGGCGGTCGCCGCCACGCCGGAGTTCAGGGCGATCCAACCCGCATACCGACCCATCACTTCCACCACCATCACTCGCTCGTGGGCCTCCGCGGTGGAGTGCAGTCGGTCGATGGCGTCGGTGGCCACGGTGACCGCGGTGTCGAAACCAAAGGTGGCAACGGTGCCCGACAGGTCGTTGTCGATGGTTTTCGGCACGCCCACGATCGGAAGGCCCTTGGCGGCAAATCGGCTCGCGATCCGCATGGAGCCGTCACCGCCTATGGCGATCAGGGCATCGATCTTGAGGCGTCTGAAGTTCTCCACGACTTCGTCGGACCGATCGACGAGGGTGGTCGGTTGACCGGGGAGCGTCACCGGAAATTCGAATGGGTCGCCCTTGTTGGTCGTCCCAAGGATCGTTCCCCCGATATGGGTGATCCCTCGAACCGCATTGGCGTCGAGCTGGATGATCTTGCTCGTGTCGAGCAGCCCGGTGTATCCGCGGCGGATCCCCAGGACATCCCAACCCCTGCCGACGGCCGAGAGCACAACGGATCGGATGACCGCGTTGAGTCCGGGCGCATCCCCACCGCCAGTGTTAATCGCTATACGCCGAATTGTGCCCGACATCATTCACCCCCGGGATTCCATGCCGAGAAGTGTAGCCTTTTCCGCTGCCGTGCCTGTATTGGGTCTGCAGCAGAGGTATAGTTGAGGGGAAAAGATGACACCTGAATTTGCAATAGCCGCCAAACTCTCCATCACTGTGCAGTTTGCGGTGGTCACCACGCTTTTGGTGTACTTCCTCCTGCTGAGGAACACCGTACGACTCGAAGAGGTGCGACTGTGGTCGGCGGCGTGGTTCTCCGACGCCGTCGCTCTCGGCGCGGTTCTCTACAGCTCGTTGCACGGCGGCGGGGGAATGCCCCTCCGCCTGACTCTCTTTCTCTATCTCGCCGGCAAGACCGCGTTTGCGGTGTTCATGGTGTCGGGTGCACGAAATCACGTCCGGCCCGGAGCCGAACCTCATCTCAGACCCGCGCCCCTGACCATCCTCATCTGCGTTTGGAGCGTCTCGGTTGCTGTGGTGGCGCGACAGCTGGTGGTGGCCCAGTTCGCGCAGAGCGTCATGGTCGGGGTGCTCTTCGCCGCCGGTGGGTGGATCGTGCTGCGAAGGCCGAGATCCCAGGTCTCGCGCTGGCTCGGGTGGGCGTTCCTCCTGCAAAGCGGGGTCTTCCTCTTTTATGCGGTGGCCATGGCCCCGACCCTTCTCGCGAGGCCCCTGCTGGTTTCGTTCATGCCGGTCACATCATTTCTGGATGCGTGGCTCGAGCTGGTTCTCGCGCTGAGTTGTCTCGCCGCGGTTGCGGATCGAAGCGAGGATCAGTTGCGCTACGCCAACCGGGAGCTGCTCGAGTCGCAGGAACGGCTGAGCCAGATGGTGGACACCGACCCACTTACCGGGCTCGCAAATCGTCGGGCGCTGCGACCGTTCATGGATCGGGCAACCTCGGCGGGCGCGGCTTTGATCTTTATCGATATCAACGATTTCAAGATGATCAACGACCGTTTTGGTCATCCCATCGGTGACGCGGTCCTGCAACGACTGGCGCATCTCCTCGTCGAGGCCTTCCGGCCGCAGGATGCCGTCATGCGCTATGGCGGCGACGAGTTTCTCGTCATCGCTCCCGAGATGGAGCAAAAGAGCGTCGGCCCGAGAACCGAGCGAATCAGGTCGCTCATGGGCGCCTCTGACGCCACGACACCAGCCGTCTCGCTCGCCATCGGTGTGACCGAGCTCCAGGCAGGCGGGGACCCCTCCGCGGCGATGGTCCGTGCCGACCACCTCATGTACCACGATAAGAGCGGGAGGCGTTGAGGCGTGACCCGGCGATTCGAACGAGGGCCATGAGCGATCGCTTTCGTCCATTGGGGGCGGCGCGGTTGGCCGCGTGGATCGCCCATGAGGTGGAGGGCGCGGGTTCGATCTTCGGCATCCCCCGAGAACTCTGGTTTGCGCCCACCGGCGCCGATCGATTCGCCTTTGATCTTCGCGGCACACGTTTACAGACTCCTGTCGGGGTCGCCGCGGGTCCCCACACCCAGCTGGCGCAGAACATCATCGTCGCGTGGTTGTGCGGCGCCCGCGTTATCGAGCTCAAGACCGTCCAGACCCTCGACAGTATCGAAGTGCCAAAGCCTTGCATCGACATGCAGGACGAGGGCTACAACATCGAGTGGTCACAGGAGCTCACGGTTCGAGAGTCCTTCGATGAGTACCTGACCGCATGGGTCCTGATCCACACCCTCCATGCCGAGCTCGGATTCGAGGGAGACGACCCCGGCGTGCTCTTCGATCTCAGCGTCGGCTATGACCTCGATGGCATACAACGGCCGAACATGCGTTGGTATCTCGAGCATGTGGCCGATCCTGGCGAGGAACTCGATCGCTGTGTGGCCGAGGTCGCTCACTCGTTTCCCGGTGTCCTCAATCTCGATATCCCCGGCAGAATCGCCGACAGCGTGACTCTTTCCACCCTCCACGGATGTCCACCCGAGGAGATCGGCGCCATCGCCGAACATTTGCTCGAGAATTGGGGGCTCCACACCGCGGTCAAACTCAACCCCACTCTTCTAGGGTACGAGACTGTGAGAGAGATTCTCGTCGATCATCTCCGCTGGACCAACGTGGAGCCCCATCGGCCGGCCTTCGACAGCGATATCTCCTACCCCGACGCCATCGCCCTCATCGACCGGCTGCAGCGGTTCGGCGATGAGCGAGGAATGGATTTTGGAGTCAAACTCTGCAATACGCTGCCGGTTCTCAATCGTCGCCCAGATTTTTCAACCGGCGAGGCCACGGCGTATCTTTCGGGACGTCCCCTGCACGCCCTTGCAGTCGAGCTCGCCCGGCGACTCAGCGATGACACCGATGGGGGTATCGACATCTCCTTCGCCGGCGGGGCCGATGCGTTCAACGCACCGGCTCTTCTCGCGTCCGGGCTGCGACCGATCACGACCTGTTCCGATCTGTTGCGCCCGGGAGGGTTTCTCAGGCTCCGCCAGTATCTCGAGGAGATCGATTCAGCCCTCGATCGAACCGGCGCCGACGATCTCGATGAACTCGTCATCAAAAGCGCCGAAGGCGCCAGCACCAACCGCCAGGCGGCCAGGCACAACCTCGAGGGCTATGCCGACAGTCTCCGGGACGATCCCGAACTCGTGTACGGCAGCTACCGGCGACAGCACACCAAGACCGGCCGCTCCCTCGGCTTCTTCGATTGCATCGAAGCGCCGTGCACCGATATCTGCAGCGTGAATCAGCAGGTTCCGGGCTATATGCGTCGAGTGGCTGCCGGCGATATAGAAGGCGCGGCAGCGATCATCGCGCATGACAATCCACTTCCCCGAGTCCTCGGTCGAGCCTGTCACCACCCGTGCGAACCGGTCTGTCTACGGACCCACCTCGATCAACCCGTGGCGATCCGTGAGATCAAACGATTCGCCATGGAAAACGCCCACCTCGACATCGTGCCGTGGAATTCCGGCTCCACGTCGCCCGGTGTGGCCGTCATCGGGGCCGGCCCCTGCGGACTTGCCGCAGCTGCCGAACTCGCCCGTGGCGGTGCCCGGGTCGTGCTCTTCGAGTCGAGAGAAGAGGGCGGTGGAATGGTCTCGGCGACCATTCCCGGTTACCGAACCTCCTCTGAAGCCGTCCACCGCGATCTCGGAGATTTCGAGGCTCTCGGGGTTGAGGTGAGATACGGCGTTTCCGTTGGGAGAGAGCTCAGTCTCGAGGATCTTCTAAAGGGTGAATTCTCATACGCGGTGGTCGCGGTCGGGGCCCAGCGAGGGCTTCGGCTCGGACTCGATGACGAGGACGCCTGCGGTGTATTGGACGGGCTCGACTTCCTGCGTCAGGCTCGTCACGGTTCACCTGGCGGCCTCGGCCGGAGAGTCGCCGTCATCGGCGGCGGCGATGTGGCCATGGACTGCGCCCGATCGGCGCGCCGGTTGAGCGACGGCCCGGTGGAGATCCTCTACCGCCGCACCATCGATGAGATGCCGGCCCACCCCGAGGAGATCCGAGATCTCCTGGCCGAGGGGATCACTATCCGCGAACTTGTCGCGCCGCGGGAGATTATCGTCGACAACGGACTCCGGGCCCTCCGGTGCGCCACGATGGCCCTCGGCGAGCCCGATGCATCGGGACGACCGCGTCCGGTCGAAGTCCCCGGTGGCGATCTCACCCTTGAGCTCGATACCCTCATCGTGGCGATCGGTCAGCGGACGGATCTCGGTGTTTTCAACGGCA
The DNA here is from genome assembly GCA_963753035.1 of uncultured Acidobacteriota bacterium. GTDB lineage: Bacteria > Acidobacteriota > Thermoanaerobaculia > Thermoanaerobaculales > Sulfomarinibacteraceae > JAHECW01. The sequence continues at coordinate 60,209 of CAVWAW010000007.1, forward strand.
GCGATGTCCAAACCTCGCGTTCGGGCTATCTGATCGTCGACGAGGAGACGTTGGAAACATCCCTACCCCGGGTCTACGCCGGTGGAGATCTCCGCGACCCCGGACCGTCGAGCATCGTCGATGCATGCGGCGACGGCCAGGTCATCGCGAGATCCATTCTCACTCGCGAGGGTATTGGGATTCCCGGTGAGATTCCGGATCCCCGAGTTCCGCTGGATCGACCCGGCTGGGTCGATCTTCTCGCCCGCCGAGCTCAACGTCTGCCGAGGGTGGAGACCCCACGAAGAGAGAAAGTCGATCACAGGGACTTTGACGAGGTGATCGATACTCTCGAACCCGAAGCGGCGGCTCGTGAGGCGGCGCGTTGCCTTGATTGTGACGACTTGTGCAGCACCTGCGACGGTGTCTGTCCCAACCGTGCCATCGTGACGTATTTCCTCGATCCTCGATCCCGACCGTCTTCAGCGCCGCTCGTTGCGGACCAAACGCCCCAAGTGGCTGTCGTGGCCGACTTCTGCAACGAGTGCGGCAACTGTGCCACCTTCTGCCCGACGGTCGGCCGCCCGTACACGGACAAACCGCGGATTTTCTTCCATCGTGGCGATTTCGAGGCCGAGAGCGACAATGCGTTCATGTTGCTCACCATCGACGGCAGACCGGCGATCCAGGGAAGATTTGAAGGCACAACCCGCCAATTGTTCCTTGACGACGATCTGATACGCCAACAGACAGGAGCGACACCGGAGGTGGCGATCATGGCCACCCTCCTGCATGGTTTGGCCGAATCCATGCCCCACCTGCCGATGCCTGAGGCGCAGCCGGAGTGGCTCGTCACACCAGGCTGATCCAAACTGCTCATCTCCTCCGAGAATGTCGGGGGCTTTCAAAAGGAAGCCCCCGACATTCTCGGAGCTACTATGATGTTCACGGAGGGAAAACGTTCATATGAGGACACGATTCGTCAACGTCAGGATTCCCGCAGGTGGGAACGAGGTTCAGGAAGTCGAGATCGTCGTCGACGACGGCCGATTTGAAGAAATCCTCCCTGCCGGAACCGAGACCGCCGCCGGCGGCGAGCAATGGGTCAATCTCCGCGGCGCTCTGGCGCTCCCGGGAGTCATCGACGGTCATGTTCACTTTGATGATCCGGGATTCACCCACCGTGAGGATTTCGCCAGCGGCACCGCTGCTGCTGCGGCGGGCGGAGTGACCTGCGTCGTGGATATGCCCTGCACATCGCTGCCGCCGATCACCGACACCGAGGCGCTCGCGACCAAGGTCCGCGCCATTCAGACCAGAGCACACGTCGATTTCATGCTGTGGGGTGGTGTCTCGGGGAACTCAATGGCCCACGATGACTGGCGGGAACACCTCGCCGATCTCGTCGAAGCCGGTGTCGGCGCGATCAAGGTCTACTGCCTGTCCGGAATGGAGAGTTTCACCGGACTCGACTACGGCCAGATCCGCGAGGTGCTCGAAGCCGCCGAGGAATTGGGGATCCCGGTCGGAGTCCACGCCGAGGACTCGACCATCGTCCGGGAACTGACAGCCGGGGTTCGCAATCAAAACGGTCACAATCCCGCGGACTACGCCGCCTCGCGACCGACCCTGGCCGAGGTTGCGGCGGTGAGGGAGCTCATCGATGCGTCACGATCGACCGGCGGGCGTGTCCACATCGTCCACCTTTCGAGCGGCGCCGCCCTCGACCTCATCACCGAGGCGCGACGGGACGGGGTGGCTATCACCGCCGAAACGTGTCCCCACTACCTCCAATTCACATTGGATGATCTCATCAGCCAGGGATCACTGCTCAAAACCGCACCGGTGGTCAAGTCCGAGGCGGATCGCGAGCGGTTGTGGAAAGGGATCGCCGAGCGTGAGATTTCTTTTGTCGCCACCGACCACGCGCCGGGGCAATGGCCCGAAGAGAAGAACACCGGATCGATCTGGACCGACTACGGCGGAGTCCCGGGCGTCGAGACCCTCCTTCCCTATCTCTATTCGGAGGGGGTTTCCGCGGGTCGCATCACCCTCGAACAGCTGGTCAAGCTCACCGCCTCCCATCCCGCCCGCTTCTTCGGGATCGAAAACCGAAAAGGTGCGTTTCGCGAGGGCCATGACGCCGATTTCGTGGTTCTCGACGAAAACATCCGTTGGAAGGTGGCGGGCTCTGAACTGCACAACCTCAACCGCTACACGCCGTTCGAGGGGCACGAGCTCACCGGACGCGTTCGGGCCACCTATGTGAGAGGCCAGGCGGTCTTCGAGCGCAAACCCGATGGGCGCGAGCTCTTCGCCCCGGCCGGATGCGGTCGCTGGATCCAGCGGGGTCTGGAATGAACGAAGATCCCTTCAACTCAGCGCAGGTGACGATTCTTGTCCCGGGAACCATCGTCACGGCCTTCCGAGCTCCGCGTGTACTCAATCACGGCGCGGTGGCGTGGCAGGGAGATCGAATTCTCGATCTCGGGGACGCCGCAGAGATGGTCGAAAAATACCCGGATGCACGGGTTCTCGACGCCCGGGGAGGTCTTGTCCTTCCCGGTCTCGTCAATCTTCACCACCACTTCTACTCGAGCCTCGCGCGCGGGCTCGATCCCGGCCGGAAGATGGACAACTTCGGCGAGATTCTCGATGGGCTTTGGTGGCGTCTCGATCGCGCCCTCGACCCCGAAACCATCCGCCTCTCCGCCGAGTTGGCTCTCGCCGATTCGATCCGATGGGGCGTCACCACGGTCTTTGACCACCACGCGTCGCCAACGGTGATCGGCGGCAGTCTGGAGATCATCGCGGAAGCGGTGGAACGGGCAGGGCTCTCCGCCGTCCTGTGCTACGAGATCACCGATCGCAACGGCCACGAAGGCGCCATCGCCGGCATCGAGGAGAATATCGGCTTCTTTGCCGCTCGGTGCAACGACACCCGGATCCGCGGCATGCTCGGCTTTCACGCCAGCTTCACGGTCGATGACCTGACCCTGCAGGCTGCCGCCGATGCACGATCGGCCGGGATGGGCTGCCACATCCACGTCGCCGAGGACGCCCTCGATCTCAGAGTGTCCCGGGTGATCTACGGCGACGGTCCCGTACAACGCCTTGAACGTTTTGGACTGATCGACGATCGAACCCTGGCGGTCCACTGCATCCACCTCGGCAGCGATGATCGACGGCTGCTCGCGGATCGAGGCGCGGTCATCATCCACAACCCGGAGTCCAACGCCAACAACGGCGTCGGCCGACTCGACCTCGGTGGCGCGTCGGCCGATGGTTGTCGGGTCGGGCTCGGCACCGATGGAATGTCGTCGTCGGTACTCGGTTCCCTGCGCGCCGCCTTCCTCGGTGTCCGCGGCGGTCGTCGGGATCCTACGGCGGGGTTCACCGTCGTCCCGGAACTGCTCGCGGTGAATGCCGAGGTCGCGGGAACCTTCCTCGATGAGCCCCAGCTCGGCCGCATCGAGGTCGGGGCGCCTGCGGATTTTTTTGTTCTCGACCAAGCGCCTCCGACCCCGGTGACGCCCGAAAATGTCTTCGCCCACCTGGTTTACGGTGTTGCCGGTTCACCCGTGCGGCACACGGTCGCCCGAGGGCGCGTCGTCATGGAAGACCACCGGATCATGACCCTCGACCGGACGAGGATCGCCGAGGAGGCGAAGGCCGCGACGCCGGATCTTTGGGAACGATTTCACGCTCTCGGCGCCTCAGCGACCGGAGTGGTTGCCGCCTGAAGGACTAGTCATCGTCAGCGTGACCGCGATGTCGATGTTGACGTTGTTGTTACCCCGGAGGATGTCGTGGAGTTCGCTGAACCTGGCGAGATCAAGCTCAACGATCTGGTTGCGTTGGTCCCAAAAAAGCGCGCAATTCGCTTCCGGCACTCCGTCGATCATCGGCGCACCCGGGTTGTCGAGTGACTCCAGACGGGCATCGAGCACTGCCGCGAACTCCCTGGTCGTCCGGGAAGACCCATGCCGCCGTTCGAGATCGGCCAGCGTCTGTTGATCGGAAACCGTGGTTTCGCGGAGTTTCTCGGTGATGGCGCTGCCTTCGATCACGTCAGCTACATTTTCCGCCCAGTTGACATAGGTTGAGTCCTCGATCCAGATGAACTCTGCGGGCGACATACCGTGGCTTCGCAGAGTCTCGATCTGCATCGCCATCACACCCTGGATTGCCTTCAGAATCTCCATGCCGGTTTCCCAATCCTCCGGATCGCCCTGTTCGAGCTGGCGCTCGATGGCCTGCCACTCGAGATAGCGGGGAAGCAGATCCCGCCGGATGTCGAGAAAGACCGTGAAGCGGTCATTGCTGATGATTCCGTCCGCAGGCCCTTCGAAGGGAATCTCGTCGTTGAGCGCTTTGAGACGCTCCTCGGATTGGGCGATATCGACGATGGGACCGACCAACGCCTTTCCCTGACGGTACATTCCAGGTCCATAGATCAGACCCAGGATGCCGAGAACCGCAATCACGGTAGCGATGAGACTCCAGACGACGGTCGATGTTTTGGTCATGACTCCCCCTGGAATAGTTTAACGGGAAAGCGATGGCCGGGGTTCAGATTCCGGCGCCGGCCGTCGGAACGGGTCTTTTACCGCCAGAGATGGCATAATCTCCGAGGTATTGCTGTTCAAAAGCGGTAGCGGAGACTCTTTCGCGAAGGAGCAACTCAGGGTGGCACAACCATCGTCCAAGAGCGGTCCCGACAGTCTGGCACTCCTCTCGAGCCCCGAATACGTTGACGAGCTGTATCAGCAGTGGAAGAAGGACCCGACCTCCCTCGCGGATGAATGGCAGGCTTTCTTCTCGGGATTCGAATTCGGCGCCGGCTCCGGGATGCCTTCGTCGCAAGAGGCCGCCGATCAAAGTAAGGTCGCCGGGCTCATTTTCGCCTATCGCAACGTCGGCCACTTCATCGCTGATTTCGACCCCCTCGGTGACGGCGATCTCCACGATCCCATCTTCGACCTCGAGACTCACGGCCTCGGCGAGCAACACCTCGACCGCGTTTACGATACGGGCCACCTCGGTGGGCCGAGCCGGATCACCCTGCGCGAACTCATCGCCTATTTGCGGGAGTGCTACTGCCGGAAGATCGGCGTCGAGTACATCCATATCCAAGACCGTGAGATCAGGCGGTGGCTTCAGAATCAGATGGAGCCGGTTCTCAACGAACCCGAGGTGCCCAACGAGAAAAAGCGTCGGATCCTCGAGCAGCTCATGCACGCCGAGGCATTTGAGTCTTTTCTCAACACCCGCTACCAGGGCCAGAAGCGATTCTCCCTCGAGGGCATCGAGTCGGTGATCCCGGCGTTGCACCTTTTCATGGACATCGCCGCGGAGACCGGCGCCGAGGAAGTCGTGATGGGAATGGCCCACCGCGGCCGCCTCAACGTGCTGGTCAACATTCTCAGCAAGCCCCTCGATCTCGTCTTTCACGAGTTCGAGGACAACCTCAAAACCACCGACTACGCCGATGGCGATGTCAAGTATCACCGGGGGTACTCTTCCGACTACACGACGAGTTCAGGACAGCTGGTCCACATCAGCCTGACCGCCAACCCGAGCCATCTCGAGGCCGTCGATCCGGTCGTCGAGGGCCGCGCAAGGGCCAAGCAACGGCGGCGCGACGATGCCGTGGAGCGGTCCAAGGTCATCCCGTTGCTCCTCCACGGCGACGCGGCCTTCGCCGGGCAGGGTCTCGTGGCTGAGACCCTCAATCTGTCCCAGCTGCCGGGTTATCGCACCGGCGGCACGGTGCACATCGTCATCAACAACCAGATCGGCTTCACCACCACGGCGAGCGAGGCGAGGTCGTCGAGGTATTCAACCGATATCGCCAAACTCGTGGAAGCTCCGATTTTCCACGTCAACGGTGAAGACCCCGAGGCGGTTGCCTGGGTTGTCGAACTCGCGGTCAAGTTTCGCCAGGAGTTCCACCGCGATGTGGTGGTCGATATCATGGGTTACCGCCGTCACGGCCACAACGAGGGCGACGAGCCGGCGTTCACCCAGCCGCTGATGTATCAGAAGATCGCCAACCGTCCCTCGGTCAGAGAGCTCTATCAGCTCCAACTCGAAGGCGAGCACGCGATCACCCTCGATGAAAGCGCCCGCTACCGGGACGAGCTCCAAGACCTCCTCATCGAAAAGCACCGGGCTGCTCAGGAGAGCTGTCCCATAGAGGTCGACGATGTTCACGCGTTCCATGACCTCTGGACCGGGTTCAATAATCCGTATTCCTTCGATCCGAGCGAAACCGGTGTTTCCCCGGCCGCACTCGACGAGGTCATCGCCGCTCTGACTACGGTTCCAGAGGGATTCAATCTCAATCGAAAGGTCGGCCGCCGGCTTCCGGCGATCAAAAAGACCATCGACGAACAAGGGAATATCGACTGGCCGCTTGCCGAACTCCTCGCCTTCGGCACACTGTTGCAGGAGGGACTTCCGGTTCGGCTCTCGGGTCAAGACAGCGTGCGCGGGACCTTTTCACATCGCCACGCGGCATGGTTCGACACCCATTCCCAAGAAAAGTACGTGCCTCTCAACCACATCTCGAAGAACCAGGCCAGGTTCTGCGTCTACAACTCGATGTTGTCCGAGGCGGCGGTCCTCGGTTTCGACTATGGCTACTCGCTGGTGGAACCGAATATGCTCGTGCTCTGGGAGGCTCAGTTCGGCGATTTCGCCAACGGCGCCCAGGTCATCATCGATCAGTTCATCTCACCCGCGTTGGACAAATGGCAACGGGGCAGCGGGATCGTGATGCTGCTGCCCCACGGATATGAAGGCCAGGGTCCGGAGCACTCCAACGCGTATCTCGAGCGGTATCTGACGCTCTGCGCGGAGGAGAACATCCAGGTGTGCAACCTGACGACGCCGGCGCAGTACTTTCACGCTCTGCGCAGACAGCTCAAACGGAATCTGCGCCGACCGCTGATCATCATGGCGCCCAAATCGCTTCTCAGGTCCGCCAAGTGCGTTTCAGGGGTGGATGAGCTCAGCAACGGTCAGTTCCGCGAAATCCTGGATGATCCGACGCCGCCTAAAAAAACCCACCGCCTGGTGCTGTGCAGCGGCAAGATCTATTACGATCTACAGACGGGCAGGGAAGAGGCGGGCGCCGACAATGTGGCCATCGTCCGGGTCGAGCAGTTCTACCCGTTCAACAAAGAAATGTTCCAGCGGATCACCGAGCCCTATCGCGGCGCCAAAGAAATCGCGTGGGTTCAGGAGGAGACCGCCAATCGCGGAGGTTGGAGTTTCATGATGCCGCGTCTGCTCGAGGCATTCCCCGACCATCCCGTCAACTACATCGGTCGAGCGCCGAGCGCGTCTCCGGCCACCGGATCGGCGCGGGTCCATCGTGAGCAGCAACAGGCCATCGTCGACGAAGCCCTTGGCGACTGATCGGGCCCCGACGGTGACACACGAAAAACTTCAGATCGATGTGTTCGAAGCGCGTGGAGGTAACTATGGCGGTTGACGTCAAAATCCCCGAGATCGGCGAATCCATCACCGAGGGATTTCTCGCCGAATGGTCGCAGAAGGATGGCGCGGCAGTTGCGGCGGAGGAACCTCTCCTCGTGCTGGAGACCGACAAAATCACCATGAACGTGACCGCGGAAGTGGCCGGCAGACTCGAAATCCTCGTCGCGGAAGGCGAGACCGTCGAGGTCGGTCAGGTCGTGGCCCGAATCGATCCCGACGCGGCTGGGGATGCCCCGCCGCCGCCATCGAACGGAATCCCCGGAACCGCCAGCGGCTCCGGCTCAACCCAAGGCCGACGATCCGCCCGCGTCGGCAACCGCCGCGCCCGATGCCGGCGACCTGGATCAACTCTCCCCTGCGGTGCGTCGCCTGGTCGTGGAACACTCCCTGGATCCGGCCGCCATCGAGGGCACCGGCAAAGACGGCCGCATTCTCAAAGGTGATGTCCTGGCCTTTATCCAGAAACCGGTGCCTGCACCTGAGGCGCCGTCTGAAGCTCCACGAGAAATGCCGAAGGCGCCGGTTCCCGCGGCAGCCGCGGTGGTTGCCTCCGGACAGAGACAAAGCCGAAAGCCCATGTCACGTCTCCGCCAACGCCTGGCCGAGCGTCTGGTCGAGGTTCAGCAGACTACCGCCATGCTCACGACCTTCAATGAAGTCGATATGAGTCGAATCATGGCCCTCCGTTCCCAATACCAGGAGAGCTTTATTCAAAAGTACGGAGTCAAGCTGGGGTTCATGTCGTTTTTTGTCAAAGCCGTGGTCGATGGGCTCAAGACCGTCCCCGAGGTCAATGCCTTTATTGACGGTGATGAGATTCTCACCAACCACTACTACGACATCGGGATCGCGGTGAGCAGCGAGCATGGACTCGTCGTTCCCGTCATCAGAGATGCGGATCGACTGTCCCTGGCCGGAGTCGAGACAGCAATCGGCGATCTCGCGGCCAAGGCTCGGGATCGGACCCTCGGCATCGCCGATCTTCAGGGCGCGGTCTTCACCATCACCAACGGCGGCATCTTCGGTTCGCTGCTCTCGACCCCGATTCTGAATCCGCCTGGAAGCGCGATTCTGGGGATGCACAGCATCAAGAAACGCCCGATCGTGGTGGGTGACGAGATCGTGATCCGACCCATGATGAACCTCGCCGTGTCCTACGATCACCGGCTCATCGACGGCAAAGAGGCCGTGACCTTCCTGAGAAGAATTGTCGAGTGCCTCGAGGATCCACAGCGTTTGTTGTTGGAGGTTTAGACGATGGAGAACTTCGACCTGGCCGTCATCGGCGCCGGGCCCGGCGGCTATGTCTGCGCCATCCGCGCAGCGCAACTGGGGATGAAAGTCGCCCTCGTCGAGGAGCGCGCAACCCTGGGTGGGACCTGCCTCAACGTGGGCTGCATTCCATCAAAGGCGCTGCTCGAGTCGTCCGAGGTCTTTGAAGAGACCATGAACCACGCCGCTGACCACGGAGTCGTGGTGAGCGACATCGGTCTCGATTTAGAAGCCATGATGACGAGGAAAGACCGGATCGTGGGTGAGCTCACCGGCGGCGTCGCCATGCTGATGAAGAAAAACAAGGTGCAGGTCTTCCCCGGACGCGGTGAGCTCACCGCGGCGAAAATGCTCATTGTCCACGGCGCCGACGGTGATACCGAAATCGGGGCGAAGCACATCTGCCTCGCCATGGGCTCCACGGTCATCGACCTCCCTTTCCTTCCCACCGACGGCGACCGGGTGGTTTCCTCCACCGAAGCTCTGGCTTTCGACTCGGTGCCCAAGCACCTCGTCGTCATCGGCGCCGGAGCTGTCGGACTCGAACTCGGCAGTGTATGGCGGCGTCTCGGCGCCAAGGTCACCGTCATCGAGATGCTTCCGACCATCACCCCCTTCGCCGACAAGCAGATGGCCAAGACCCTCGAGCGCGCACTCTCCGAACAAGGGCTCGAGATTCGGCTGGAGACCACTGTCACCGCCGCCAAGGTGATGAAGTCCAAGGTCAAACTCACCGTCGAGAACGCCAAGACCGGCACTGAAACCATCGAATGCGACCGGGTCCTCGTGGCCGTCGGACGTCGCCCGGTGACCAAAGGCGCGGGTCTCGAGACGGTCGGGATCAAGCTCGACGAGAACGGAAGGGTTGAGGTCGACGACCACCTCCAGACCAGTGTTGCCGGGATCTTCGCCATCGGTGATCTGGTTCGGGGCCCCATGCTCGCGCACAAGGCCGAGGATGAAGGCATGGCCGTCGCCGAACACCTCGCAGGGAAGCCCGCGCACGTCAACTACGGCGTCATCCCCAACGTCGTCTACACCGATCCAGAGCTCGCGGCGGTCGGCCGCACCGAGGCCGAACTCAAGGATGCCGGGGTCCCGTTCAATACCGGACGCTTCATGTTCAAAGCCAACGGACGCGCCAAAAGCCTGGGCAACGAGACCGGGATGGTGAAGTTCCTCGCCCACAAGGAGACCGATGAGATCCTCGGGGTCCACATGGTGGGTCCGCGGGTCTCGGAACTCATCGCCGAGGCCGCCATGGCCATGGAGATGCGCGCCTCTGCCGAGGATCTCGCCCGGACCTGCCACGCTCACCCGACCCTGGCCGAAGCGGTCAAAGAGGCGGCTCTCGCGGTGGACAAGCGGGCGATCCACGGCTAGCGACCGTCGCAAGCGCGAAGGCGCGAAGACGCAAAGGAATCGCCAAGACATCTCAATCAAGAGTGGACCACCCGTTTTCTCAGAGTCGTCCATCTCATTTGAGGCGTATGGGATGGTACGGGCTCCCCCGGCTCTCATCACAAACTCCCTGCACCATGGGAATCGTTTGCATGCTCTGGTTCCTGATGGAACCCTGCGATGAGTTTGAATGCGACGGCTTGGCGCATGCTTCGCGCCTTGGCGTCTTTGCGCTTGAGACGGGATGAACGCGGAACGCAGAAATAGCACCGTGCTCAGCTCTGATCCAAATCACCTTCGGCCGAGCACTTCCGTTGTGTCGCACCGGTGTCGAGACAGACATCCGGCGTGAATCTCACGTAGAATAGTCGTGATCGTGAAAGCACAATCTCAACAAGGCCGGCGGCTCGCTCTAGCCATGCTCGTCCTGAGCGTGATCGGGGGGGCTGCCGGCTGCCGAGGAGACCGGGGAACGCTCTCCTCCCCCGCCGATCTTCGTGTCTACCGGGGGACTCTGGTTGAACGCAAATTGCTGACCGGCGCATTGGAGGCCATCGAAGGCGCCGAGATCAAGGTTCCCCGAACCCGCGAGCACCGCCTCCAGATCCAATGGTTGGCCCCTGACGGCGCCATGGTCGCCGAGGGAGACACGGTGCTCGAGTTCGACAACTCGTCCTTCACCGCCAACCTCGATCAACAACGAACAGCCCTGCAGCGGAGCCGGCGGACCATCCTCCAAACCCACGCCCTCGGGGAAGCTCGACTGCGCGATGCAGAGGCCGCCGTTGAACGGGCGCGGATCACCCTCGCCAAGGCTGAGATCGACGCCTCGGTTCCCGAGTCGGTTCGGAGTCGATATGACCATCGAGGTTTCGAACTGGCTGCGGCCAAGGCCCAGACGGGCTACGAGAAGGCGGTGGCCGATCTTCGTTCCACCACCGCCGCCGTGGAATCGGAGAACCGGGTCGGCGATGAGCAGTACCGGAAAGTGGAACGCGAGTTGACCGTTGCCGAGGAGGCGCTCGAAGCGCTCGTCCTCACCGCACCCCGCAACGGAATCATCGTCGTCGACGAACACCCATGGGAGGACCGCAAATACCAAATCGGCGACACCCTCTTTCCCGGTTGGACGGTCCTCAGGATCCCCGATCTCGATCGACTCCGGGTGAGGGCGGCCCTGAGTGATGTCGATGACGGTAGCCTCGAGGTGGGGATGTCCGCCCGCTGCACCCCCGATATCGAGCCGGGTCTTCACATCGAGGGTCGGATCAGTGAGATCACGCCCATCGCCCGAGAGCAGAGGGTCTTCTCCGAACGACGCGGTTTCGACGTGACCATCGAACTCGAGGACCGACTTCGGCGAGGTCCTTCTCGTGCCCGGGATGTCGGTGCTTGTCGAGGTCGAAACCCGCGCCGCAGAGAGCCTTCTGATCCCGAGATCCGCCGTCGATCTGAGTTCGGTACCTCCCCGTGCTCTGCTCCGTAGCGGCGACTGGGCGGAGATCGAAATCGGTAGCTTGTTCGGCACAGAATTGCGTTCTCGTCAGCGGGCTCGACGAGGGAGCCAGGCTCACCCCGATGACGGAGTGGCCTTCGTGACGCGGCGCCGGATCGCCCTCGCCGTCGGAGCGGCCATCGTCCTGATGGTTGCGGGACGGATGGTCTGGGCTCTGTTGCGGGAACCTCCCGGCTGCCGACGTACCGAACGCGGGGATCTGGTGATCGGAGTCGAGGTCACCGGAACTCTTCGTGCTGTGGAATCGTCGGTCCTCGGGCCGCCCCAGGTGCGCGATGTCTGGCAGTTCAAGATCGCCATGATGGCCGAGGAGGGAACCGAAGTGAAGACCGGTGACCCGGTGCTCGGCTTCGACCCTTCGGAACTTCAGCAACGCCTCCAGACCAAGCTGGCAGACCTCGACTCCGCCCGAACCGAGGTCGAAAAGAAGAAGGTCGATATCGCGGTCACGGTGGCCAACGACCGCCTCGCCCTGGCTGAGGTCGAGGCCCGGCTTCGGAAAGCCAGGCTCATCGCCGACCAGCCATCCGGGCTCCGATCGAACAACGAGGTCGCCAAGGCCCGCTTCGATTTCGAGCTCGCGGAGCTCGAGGTGGGTCTGGTGAAACAGCGAATCGACGCCACGAGACGCGCCGGCGACGAGGAGCTCGGGGTTCTCCAGGCGACACCTCTCCCAGGTCGAATCCGAAGTGCAACAGATTCAGGATGGGATCGGCCGGATGCAGCGGACGGCGCCCCGCGACGGGATCGTCATCCACGTCGCCAACTGGCGCAACGAAAAGAAGAAGGTGGGCGATTCGTGTTGGGTCGCCGAGCGGGTGATCGAGATCCCCGATCTCAGCCGGATGGAGGCCGACGGTGAGGTCGAGGAGGCCGAAGCCGGCCGCATCCGGGAAGGCCAGACGGTGAAGCTCCACCTCGACGCCCACCCGGATCACGAATACCGCGCGGTGGTGGAGTCCATCTCCAGGGCGGTTCAGGAAAAGAGCTGGCGCAACCCCCTCAAGATCGTCCACCTCACCCTCTCCCTTGAAGAGACCGATCCCGAACGAATGCGACCCGGGATGCGGGTCCGAGGCGAAATCGAGGTTGATCGCCACAGCGACGTCGTCCTGATCCCGGTGGAAGCCGTTTTCCGAGAAGGCGACGCCACTGTCGCCTACCGGCGCGGGCTCACCGGCTGGCGCTCGGTCCCCGTGACCCTCGGTGATCGCAACTCCGAGCACGTCGAGGTGATCGAGGGACTGGATCCCGGGGACCTCGTTTCGTTGGAGAGGCGGGAATGACGCGGAGGATCTCGCTCATCGGTATCGCCCTGGTCGTCGTTGTGTTCGGTGCCGACCGTGGTGATTCCCGGACTTCTCAATCGATCGAATCCCACCGTGCCCACCCTTCGGGTCAAGAGCGGTCCGTTTCGGGCGCGGGTCACCGCCGAAGGAAATCTCGCTGCAGTCCGGAACACCCCGCTCACCGCTCCCATGAAACCGCAGATGCCATTCACGCTCGCCTGGCTCGTGGAGGACGGGGCGGTGGTCGAGGAGAACGAGGTGGTGGCACGGTTTGACGCGAGCCAACTCGAAAAGGACCGCGAGGACGGCCTTTCCGACCAGCGGATCAGCGACCACCGCATCGGCAGCGCCGAGACCTCGCGCGAGGTCAATGTCGGCAAACTCGATCGCGACGCCGAGGTGGCGAACCAGGAGCTCGAGGTGGCAAGGGAATTCCAGTCCACCGACAATCGGGTCTATTCGAAGATCGAGATCGTCGAATCGCAGATCGACACCGAGCTCGCCGAGACCCGAGCCGACCACGCCCGCGTGTCGCAGGATATCGTCGACCAGCTCTCCGAAGCCGAGATCGAACTGCTCTCCATCGAGCGGCGCAAGGCGGACATCAAGGTCCAACAGGCGGACGAGGGTCTCGCGGCCCTCGAGGTACGATCCCCCCACGGCGGCATCGTCATGCTCGAGCGCGACTGGCGCGGCAATCCGGTACGGGTCGGCGACACGGTGTGGCCCGGGCGTCCCCTCGCAAAAATCCCGGATCTCACCGAGATGCAGGCGGAGGTCTTTGTCCTCGAGGCCGATGCCGGCGATCTCGAATCAGGCCAGATCGCGACGGTCTGGCTCGAGGCCGATCGCACGACGCGCCCACTCTGCAACCCTCAAGAGCATCGATCCCATGGCCGGCCGCAGGAACCGGCGGGTCCCGGTCCAGTACTTCCGCACGGTGCTCGCTCTCGAACGCACCGATGTCGAGCAGCATGAAACCCGGATCGCGGGTACACGCCGAGATCACCATCGCCGACCTCGACTCGGCCATCACGGTTCCCCGGCAGGCGATCTGCAACCTCGACGGGACCACCGTCGTCTACCGCTGGCGACGAGGAGAGTTTACGGCCACCGAGATCGAGCTCGGACCTGCCGCATTCGGGAGGGTGGTGGTCACCTCCGGGCTCGAAGACGGCGATGTCATCGCGCTGAGAGATCCCACCACCACCGAAGACCAGAGCGAAGACAAATCAGGAATCAGCGGGGCCGGTCCTGCCCGGTGGTGCATCGTGACCCTCCGAGATGCCTTCGGTACCGCCATCGAGAATCTCTCGACGCACAAGCTGCGCTCCGTGCTGACCATGCTCGGGATGATCTTCGGGGTCGGCGCGGTCATCGCCATGCTCTCCATCGGTGAGGGCGCCGAACGCCAGGCCATGGAGATGATCGAACGGCTCGGTGTCCGGAACATCCTGGTGCGCGACATCGATATGCGGGACGAGGAGCTTCAAGAGGTTCGGGAGACATCACCCGGGGTGTCGCCGCGCGATGCGGTGGCGATCGCCGATGCCATCCCGGGCGTGGAGCGCACCTGCGCGCGGGTCGAGATCGAGCCCTACACCGTGCTGTCGGGAGGACGCACCGTCAAGGCCACCGCGCACGGCGTCGACGCTACCTTTGCCGGGCTGACCAACCTCGAGGTCACCGTCGGCCGATTCTTCGACGAGCGTGGATGTCGCCCGACACGCCCAGGTCTGCGTCATCGGCGAGTCCGTCCGCCGTGAGCTCTTCGGCTACGAAGAGGCCGTGGGCAGGGTTCTCAAGGTCAACGGACTCTGGCTCGAGGTCATCGGCGTCCTGGTGGGATCGGGTGGGGTTTCCTCGGTCCAGGGCGTGGCCGTCGGATCCACCGATCTCGACATCTACCTGCCGGTGTCCACGGCCATCCGCAAGCTCGACCTTCCCCTCCTCGAGGCCCCCCTGGACGAGATCATCGTCCGCCTCGACCCCGCCGCCTCACCCGGCGAAACCGCTCGCCTGGTGGACGAGCTTCTGGGTCGTCTGCACGGCGGCGAAGAGGACTTCGAACTCGTGGTGCCCGAAGCCCTGCTCGAACAGAGCCGGAAGACCCAGCGGCTCTTCAACATCGTCATGGGGGCGATCGCCGGGATCTCGCTGCTCGTCGGCGGAATCGGGATCGCGAACATCATGTTGGCCACGGTCTTCGAACGGACCCGTGAGATCGGCGTCCGGCGAGCCGTCGGTGCGCGCGAGGTCGACATCCGAACCCTCTTTCTCATGGAGAGCTTCACCATCAGCGTCATCGGTGGGTCTGGCCGGAGTCATCGTCGGCGTCGTGATCTCCAAGGTCGTGGCCGTGTCCGCCGGTTGGTCGACCGTGGTCACCCTGTGGTCGGTGATCCTCGCTTTCGGCGTCTCCATGGCGGTCGGTATCGGTTCGGGCCTCTATCCCGCCCTCCGTGCCGCCAAACTCAATCCCATCGACGCGCTGCGCTGGGAGTAGCGCGCCCCACACGATCCGCGACCAAAACCAACCAATCCACGCGGAAAAACCCCACCCCCTCGGGGTGCCGGGCATGGCATTGTGCCAGAAATACCATCCGGCGGCGCGTCCCGTCCCGCACAATGTCCATGCCGGGCTCGCTCGGGAGGCGCGCCACATCCTGGTTCTCCCGGCTACGAAGCAGGCCGCCGGCGCGCCATCGGCGTGGTCGCAGCCCGTTCAATCCACCCTCGACCGACCACGCCGATAGGGCGACGCTTACTCATTAAAATGACCTGCGATCTATACCGCGAGGCTCGATCGAACCGCAAAGACGCGAAGCACGCCAAGGTACCGCCAAGCGACGCTGTTTGACCCGGTCTCCCTCCGATTCGGGAAACGGATTCAATTCCGGGGAGTGCGATGAGTCAATGGGATAACTTCGCGGCAGCTTAGCGACCCTGGCGTCTTTGCGGTTTCATTGTGCGACCCGGCGACCGGCGCGACGCTGGGTCGCCAAAGGCGGTCCAGAAGGCCGGTGATGAGGAAACCTTGAACCGAGGACCGTGATAAAACACGGGGATGCGCAACTCCCCCACTCTCATCATTCTCGCATCCGTCATCACCCTCGCATCCTGCGGCGATACGCATCCGCCCATCGACCCGGCCTACCGCACCGAGATCGAGGCCGCCTGGGCCGAGCGGGAGGCCCGCCTCACCGCCGAAGACGGTTGGCTCACGCTGACCGGGTTGTACTGGCTCGAATCGGGCGCCAACATCGTCGGCACGGCGCCAGATGCCCATGTACGCCTCCCCGACGGCACTGCCCTGGTCGGGTCTCTTCATCTCGGTCCGGACGGTGTTGTCACTTTGCTCCCCGACCCTGACAGCGATCTGACGGTCAACGGTGAAACGGCGGTCGAGCAGGAGATCGCAACCGACACCGTCGGAGCCCCGGATCTCATGCGGACCGGCCGGGTTCTTTTCTACCTCATCAGCCGTGGCGACCGGGTCGGCGTCAGAGTCAAGGATCCGGAATCACCCACCCGCCGCGATTTCCCCGGTCTCGAACACTACCCCCTCAACCCCGCCTTCCGCGTGACAGCGTCGTTCGAACCCTACCCCGAACCGAGAGAGGTCGCGATACCCACTGTCATCGGTGAACCCTCGATGATGCTCGCACCAGGCCTGCTTCGATTCGAAATCGGTGGCGAGCCGGTGTCCCTCGAGCCCTACATTTCGACTCCCGGAGAGCGAACCCTCTTCATCGTTTTCCGAGACGCGACCTCCGGCGACACGACCTATGGCGCCGGGCGCTTCCTCGACGCCGAGATCGCCGAGGGCTCGAGCGCGGTGGTGCTCGACTTCAACCTTGCCACGAACCCTCCGTGCGCCTTCACGCCCTTCGCCACCTGCCCGCTCCCGACTCCGGAGAACACCCTCTTCGTGGCGATCGAGGCCGGAGAGCGGTACAACGGCCCCGGACACTGAGTGACGAAAGGACCCGGATTGTGAAACGTCCGTTCTCGCCGCTGCACTCCTCATCGCTCTCTTGGGTTTCTCCGGCCTCCCCGCAACCGCCGCCGAAACCCACGAGATTCTCCGACAACGGATCGAGAGCATCCACGAAACAGGAACCCTCCAGGTCGGCGGCCAGCGGATCGCAGCGGTTCGCCTCCTTCCGGTGCTCTATGGGAGAAACCACTTCAAACTCGCCTGGACGCACCCGGCGATGAGCGAGGACCTCATGACCGCCATCGCGGCGGCCCCGGAACACGGCCTCGATCCGTCCGACTACCACTTCGAAGCATTGCGGAGCCGACTCAAGATTATCGAAAACGGGCTCACGGATGCCACGTCCCTTGTCGATCTCGATCTCCTGCTCACCGACGCCCTCGCCCGCTACGCCGTCACCCTCCACTTCGGCAAACTCGACCCGGTCGATCTCGACCCGGTGTGGAACCTGAGCCGTGAGTTCGGCGATCTCGATGTCGTCGAACAGTTTGCCGATGTCCTCGCGAATGGAACGATCACCGACTACCTCGCCGGCGTCGCACCTCAGTTTCCGCCCTACCACCGGCTCAAAGACGGGTTGGCGACCTATCGCGGAATCGCTGCCGACGGAGGGTGGCCGATGATCCCCGCCGGGCCGGTGCTCAAACCCGGCGAACGCGATCCCAGGGTCGAGACCCTTCGCGCCCGGCTGGCGGTCACCGATGGTCCCGCCTCGGGCCCGGGCGACGACCTCGAGCTCTACGACGACGCCGTCGAAGAGGCCGTCATCCGCTTTCAGAGACGCCACGGACTCGACGAGGATGGCAAGGTGGGCCCCAAGACGCTTGCGACGCCTCAACGTTTCGGTGGACGCGAGAATCGAGCAGATCCGGGTCAATCTCGAGCGCGAGCGCTGGGTCTTCCGCGACATCCCGGACGACTTCATCGTCGCTGACATCGCCGGGTTCCGCCTCAAGTTTTACCGCGACGGCGAATGTGGTTTGGTCCACCCGCGTTCAGGTGGGCAAACCGTACCATGCCACACCGGTCTTCACCGCAGAGATGACGTACCTCGTGCTCAACCCGACATGGACCATCCCACCGGGGATCCTCCGCAAGGAGACTCTACCCGCCGCCGTAAGGACCCCAACTATCTCAAAGACAGGAACATGAGCGTCATCAGGTCAGACGGCTCGGTGGTCGATCCGGCCACCGTGGACTTCAACGGTCCCTTCCCCTACGGCATCCGCCAGGAACCTGGTCCCGACAACGCACTCGGCAGGGTCAAGTTCATCTTCCCAAACCCCTACTTCGTCTACTTCCACGACACCCCGTCGAAGAGCCTCTTCGGTCGTTCGGCCCGTGCATTCAGCCACGGCTGCATCCGTACCGAGAATCCCCTCGATCTTGCAGCTCTGCTGCTTGAAGACAACGAGGGCTGGGACCGCGGCAGGATCGACAAGGTGATCGATTCGGCGAAGATGACCACGGTCACCCTGACCGAGCCCTTGACCGTCTTCCTGCTCTACTGGACCGCCGAAGTTCGCGAAGATGGAACGATCGGATTCCGCGAGGACATCTACAACCGTGACCCGAAGATCATCGAAGGGCTCAATGCACCCTTTGAGTTCAAGGCACCGAGTAAGCTCCCGGCAGCGCTGCGCTGACGGGATTCAGGGTCTGACGCGCCCTCCGGACGCCCGAGTCGGGCCGGTGAGCCCGGGTGGGTCCACGACCTCGACTGTCTTGGTCACGGTCCCGGTGCCGGACTCCGTTTCGACCTGGAGCGTGACCTCGATGGTCTGCGGCATGACGAAGTCGACCAGGGGGTTGCGCGGTTCCGCTTCGTAGGGCTCTTGGCTGAAGGCCCACACCCAGTCCCGAACCGGGCCGGCCCATGTCGTTCGATCGATGAACTGGATCTGCGTTCCAATCTGGAACCAGTCGAAATCCGGTTCTGGGGGCTCGCAACCGAGATCCAGGGTCCTCAGCCCATTCCCGCCCGCGAAGGTCACCACTCCTCCGGAAACCCCACCGCGGCCGATCCCCTGGGCGGACCACAATTCGCTGAGAACGATGGACTCGGCATCGGGGGAGGGCGAGATCAGGTACACCCTCGTCCCGTCGCTGCCCACAACCCGATCTCCTTCGCTTTCGAGCCAGGACGGCACTCCGTAGTACGGCTCCAGGAAATCCAACAATTCGGGGCGCCCGGTTCGGAGATGTCGATCATGGCGAGCCCGAAGTAGACCCCGGAGGCGAAGAGCAGATCGTCTCCCACGGTCGCGAGCCCGGTGGGAGCCACGGCGGTCAGGATGGAAAGAACCGAGGGCGAACTCGGCTGGGTCAGATCGATCTCCACGAGTTCCGCCTCACCTCCGACAAAGAGACGATGCCCCAGGGCCTCCACCTCGTAGATTCGTCCCGGGTGAGTGATCGTCGAAAGCAGAGTCGGATCTTCCGGGTCCGAGACTTCCCAGACCTCCACCATGCCATCGAAATTCTCATCCGTCCCCGCCAGATAGAGTCGACCGGCCTTGATCTCGAGGTCATAGACGTAGGTCAGGCTGTAGTCGATCACCGAGAGAATCTCGGGTCGATCGAGGTTATCGATATCGATGAGAACGGCCGATCCATCCAAGGCATACGCGGCGCCCAGCCTGCCCTCGAGATCGGGCATCCTCAGCCAACCATCCACAGTCAGCCGCCCATGCTCGTCCGGCGCCATAGAGTCCGAGAGATCGAAGACTCTGAGGGTGTCATGCCCGACGGCGATGACGGCATTACCCGAAGCGGCGACACCATCGATCAACTGAGCTGGTTCAGAACGTCCAAGCTCCGCCAGATCGTTCTCGATGTCCAGGGTGCGCACCCCATCGTGAGTCGTCACATAGAGGCGGCCCTTCCACGCCGCCGCATGTCGTGATACATAGCCGGACTCCACCGGATCGAGTTCCACCGCCGCCAAAGGGTCGGAAAGGTCGAGACGGCGGATCAGGCCACCCTCTTCGACAAAGAGCGTCCGCCCGTGAACCAGGCCCCACCACGGATAATAAAACCCCACTCCCGGGTCCGTAACGACGGGTCGGGCAGGGTCCGAGAGATCGACGATTTCGATTCCTCCCGATCCGTCCGAGAGCACCGCAACTCCTTCGTCCGCCCAGATTTCCGACGTCCCGTAGTAGTAGTGGTTCGTGATGGCCGATCCGATCTGAACCGGAGTCGATGGATCCGAATAGTCAACCACGAGCACGGTGTTCCACTCGAGCAGCACCGCGTACCGGCCGGCCTTCCCGACTTTGAGATAGACCCCGCTGACAGCCGGCGGAAGATCCGGCAGATCGAGGTCGGCGCAGTCATCGCACACGAGCACCGGATGGAACGGGTCCGAGACATCGACAATCTTCAATCCGTAGAACGACCCCACGATGGTGCGGTCATCGACAAAGGCGTCCACCCACCCACCGGGGCGTCCGCGATCGGCACCGGGTTGGATGGGTCGCGCAAGTCCCAAATCCTCAGCATGAACTCGTCGTAGAATTGCCAGGCTCGTTTCTCGTAGGCAAAGCCTCGTCGGTCGAGCAGAACCAGGTTGTTCGAGTCATAGGTTTCGTCCCAGAGGGTCCACCGCCCCCCGACTGTCGGCGCATCCGGGTCGTCCAAATCCCAACTCGTCAGGGTGAACTCCCGATCGGCGGTCACCATCCGGTGATTGTTCACCGCCAGAGCGCTCACCTGGTAGGGCCCCTCGATAGCGACCGAATTGACCGCGCCGCCACACGGGTGTTCCGACCACGACGGTGTTGAAAAGACGATCAGCACGAACACGACCATCGCTGCAGTTGTTCGGGTCACGGTTGCACCCTCCCTCCCGATTGGCGGTTGTCCGGCGATAAGCCCGCCTGACGAGGGATCTCGATGGTCTTGGTCACCGAGCTCGTACCCATCTCGGTGGTGACCTCGAGGGTGGCGGTGTAAACGCCGGGAAGCTCGAAATCGATCAATGGTGATTGGAGGCCTTCCCAAGTCCTGCCGTTGCTGAAGACCCATCTCCATTTGCGATCGTAGGTGCCGCTTGACCAGTCCATCCCATCGAGGTAGGTTGTGCGATCTTCGAATTGGACCCAGGTGCCCAGGGTGTACCAACGGAAATCGGCCTCCGGCTGAACGCACGCGAGATCGAGCTCGTCCACGGAGTGACGGGCGGCAAGCACGAGCTTGCCGTCCCTAAAACCACCGCCTCTGGTCACGGATCTCGAGAACTGGAAGGTCGACACTTCAAGCTCTTCTCCCGGCAACGGGCAGGTCGTCAGATAGAGGTTCCAATACTCGCCCCCGGCTGCGACGCCGTTTGATCCGGCCAGCCAAAACGGTGCGAAGGAGTCGAACTCCGCTTTAGCGAGAAGAACGGGATTCCCCGGCTGATCGACGTCTACTGCAGCCAGAAAGTTGTCGCCGGCCTGGAGTAAAGCTCCCGATGTCCCGACAAATAGGCAGTCTCCGGCGAAGGCCAGCGAGTAGATCCTCCCGGCGTCCTCAGAGACCGGAAGAACCACCGGCGGGCCGGTTATAGGCGGATCGGAAACGTCGAACTCGAGAAGATCACCGCCCCGAGTGACGAACAGGCGGTTTCCTTCGAACGCGGCGGCGACAACCGGCTCGTCCGTCACGTACCTGAATTCGAGGGTCGGATCACCCGGATTGCTGACGTCGTAAACATCGAGAACGCCCGACTCGTCTTCACAGACCGCAGGAATCGCGAGACGACCCCGGTCGAGTGCGACCTGGTATGCCTGACAGTCGCCCGTTGAGATCTCACCAATGATCTCGAGCTGCAGACCGGGATCCATCGCCAAGAGAGCAACCGCGGGAGGATAGAGCGAGGCTGCGACTAAAGAACCGTCAATCGCAGGACGTCCGACCGAGTCATCGAGCTCGAGGCGGTGGACCACCGACGGCCGGCCCTCGGGTCCGTACGCCAGCGATCTCACGGTCCTCGACCCTGTAGCGATGGCGGTATCTCCGTCGATCACGATGTGAGTCGCCTGGTCCTTGATTCCGATTCCCAACTGTTCGATCGGCCGCACCGACAGGTCGAAGGCCTCGATCCCCGAGGAGGTTCCAATGTAGAGCCTGTTTCCTACGACCTCAGAGGACGGAGCATAACGATCGACGCGATCCACCACCACTTCGCCACCAAGTTCGCTGATATCGACAACCGCAAAACTCCCAATCTCGTCGATCACGAGATTCTGTTGGTGGATCTCGCCCCAATAGGGTTCGAAATAGACGTCGACATCCATAAAATTCGCCATCGGGTCATCGGGATTGCTGAAATCGATCGAGTGCATACCTGTCGAGCTCCAGACGACAGCTCGATCCACTCCCGCCCAGAGACGGATATCTCTGGCGTGGAAGGGAAACAGATCCACTGCGCTCACCTCGACCGGGCGAATCGGATTGCTGATATCGATCAGTTTGAGCAAACCGAAGTCGGCGGTAACGACGAGATCGCCGGATATCGCCACGGCCGTCCGATCCCAATAGCTGGGAGGGCCACTGTCGATCAGCTGGAGACACGAATCGCAGAGTGGCACCGGACGGAAAGGATCCGCCACATCGAGGATCGTCAGATGGGAATCGACTCCAACGAGCATGTCTTCAACGAGATCGAAGTCGTTCCAACCCGTCCCGAATCTCCCGATCGGGGTCGGTTCCGCGGGGTCTCTCAGATCGAAGACCTCGATCCGCGAGGTGTACCAGTTGCTGACAAAGGCGAATCCCCGAGGATCCAGCTTGAGGAGCTCCTTTTCACCGTAAGCATGGTTCTCTGCGGAACTGATCCATTGACCGAGAGGAACCGGGGAATCCGGATCGCTGAGATCCCAGGTCGTCAGAGAGTCCCAGTCGACGCTGACCAGCAGATCGCCGCTCACTGCGATTCCCGTGGCGTAGTAGGAACCACCGATCGGAAAGGTCTCCAGCTTCCCGGCACACGGGCCATCTTGAGTCGATGCGGCAATCGCCACCATCGAAACAAGGGCCCACGCCGCCCAACTCAACCGATGATTCACTCTTCTGCTCCCGACGGGTTGCTCGAAATCATACGGCAATGCAACGGCCGTCTCAATACGAAGAGTATATTCGACCTCGTTCTGAGCGAAACTCTCGAGCCGGCTTGAGGAATCTCAGACGATCCGTTCGCGGATCTTGGCGGAGATGACATCCATGAGCCAGACGGTGCCGGCGATGAGGAGGACCAGGGTACCGACTTCGCCCCACTCGCCGAGATCCACTCTCGGTTTGAGGATGTAGCCGATCCCGCCGCCGCCGACGAATCCGATGATCGTCGACATCCGGACGTTGATGTCCCAGCGGTAGATGGTGAAGCTCAAGAACGGCGGGATGACCTGCGGCACGACGCCGTAGCGCAGCACCTGGAGCGCCGAAGCCCCGGTGGCGGCGATGGCCTCCATGGGTCCGGTGTCGATGGACTCGATCTGCTCGGAGTAGAGCTTGGTGAGGGCCGCCACCGAATGGACCCAAAGGGCCAGGACACCCGCGAATGGCCCGATCCCCACCCAGGAAATGAAAATGAGCGCCCAGACCAACGGCTCCACCGCGCGGACGAAGTTCATGAAGGTCCGGGACAGGGTGTAGGAGATTCTGGCGGTGAGGGTGTTGCGCGTCAGGTTCCGGGCCGAGGGAAACGCGAGCACAAACGCCACGGGGATGGCGAAGGCGGTGGCCATGAAGGCCAGGAAAATGGTCTGGACGAGCAGGACGAGGCCCTCGTGGAGGACGGCGCCGGAAGGGTGCATGAGACCGCGGACGATATCGGCGGCCTTGCCGAACTTGGTCAGGAAGGTGTAGAGATCGAGTTCGGTGATGAGCCATCCGGAAAAGACCGTGAGCTCGATAAAGACCGCGATGTACCACCCGCGAAGCGTTTGATTCCAATCTAGAGGCGCTTCCCAATCGGGAACGCCACGAACCCACGCCCGACCCGGCGAAGCGCCGAGATGGCGGTAGAAGAGATTCCACAGCAGGGCGAGGATGAGGCCACCCACCGCCGCCCACGCATAGTGCAGCAGATCGAGGATCTGTTCGGCGGACAGCAGCAGCCCCGTCGGGCCGCGGCGACCGGAGAAGGCAAGAAAGAGGAACTCGAGCATGAGCAGGGTGATGCCGAGAAGCACCGCATCCAGGACCGTCGCCTGGAGTCGATCGACGCTCTTCTCGAGAACCGCTCTGCGCACCGCGTGATCGTCCTTCCAGCCCATCTCAGAAGCCCGAGTTGGACGCCGGCTGGGCATCCTCGCCGTAGATCTCTTTGAAGGTCGCTTTGTCGAACTCGGCGGGTACGCCCTCCCAGACCAGCCGGCCGTCTCTCAGCGCGACCATGCGGGTGGCGTAACGTGTCACGAGATCGATGTCGTGCAGCGAACACATCACCGTCATGCCTTCCTCACGGTTGAGGGCCTCGATGTGCTGCATCACCGAGTGGCGCAGCGCCGGGTCGAGTGACGCCACCGGCTCGTCGGCGAGGATCAGCCGCGGCTCCTGCATCAGGGCGCGGGCGATCGCGACACGCTGCTGCTGTCCGCCGGACAAGGCGTCAGCTCGGCTGTTGAATCGGTCGGCGAGCCCGACCCGTTCGAGAGCGGCGATGGCCCGCGCACGTTCTTCCCCGGAAAACGAGAGCATCATGCTCGAAACCAACGGGCTCCGACCAAGTGCGCCCGACAGCACATTCGTGAGCACCGTGTGCCGCTTCACAAGATTGAACTGCTGGAAGATCATCGCCGCTTGACGCCGCATGTTTCGCAGACGCGCGCCCTTGGCCCCGGTGATCTCCTCATCGAGGATCCACACTCGGCCCTCGGTGGGATCGATGAGTCGATTGATGCAACGAAGAAGCGTTGACTTACCCGAACCCGACAATCCCAGAACTGCGAGAAACTCACCGGCGCGGACATCGAGCGAAACGCCCTCGAGGGCCCGCACGCCACCGGGATAGACCATCCCGAGATTCTCGACGCGGATCGCGGTGTCGGCCGTCACGACCCACTTCCCGTTTTAGCCTTGTTCCGTTCGAGCTTGGCTTCGGCCGCCTCGAGGAGTTTCGAAGCGCTGACGCCGGTCTTCTTGAGGGCGTCCCGGAAGTCGTTGAAATCCTCATCGGTACACGGCGCCGCTGCCACGCCGGCGACAAGATCGTAGTAGGCCCCCTGGCCGTCCGGAGTCTCGAGGAAGCGGTTGAGCGAGGCCTCGAAGTCGCGCCAGGTCGACTCGGGGAAACCGCGTCGCACGCAACAGACATCGTTGGGAATGGGATCGGTCAGGGCGATGACACGAACGGTATCGAGAAAGGCGTCGCGGGCTTCCTGGTCGGCCATATTCTTGAGGATGAGGAAACGCGCGTCGCCAACCTTGGTGCCGTCACGTTCATTGGCGGCCGATGGCGGCGAGTAGAACGAGGCCCCTCCGGCGACCTTGCCGTCCTCCACCGCCCGCACCGCGTTGGGGTGGCCGCCGGCGAAAAAGATATGACCGAGCTCGACATTGTTTCTCTGCAGCAGCGCCCGGGCGAAGATATGTCCCGAGGTGGATGTTTCGTCCGAGAAGGCGAAGGTCTTGCCATTGAGATCTTCGAGACGGTTGATCCCCGAATCGGATCGCGTCATCACGCAGCCGTAGTACACCTTGGAGAGCTCGGGGGCTGCCTGACCCGTTTGGTGGACGATCTGAGTCTCGAGCATGGTTCCGGGCCGGTCGTACTCGAGCTCCTTGCGGCCATCGCCCACCAGATCGTTTGGACCCGAGGCCACATGCCTGCTCGCCGCTGCGACGACGCCGTCCTTACGTTCGGCGAGATACCACACGGCCTCCTTGTCGTCGGCCACGGGAACCTCGACCCAACCGGGGGCGTATTCATCGAGCAGCTCGACCAGCATGGCCCTCAGCCGGCCGCGGATCGTCTGGGGAAATGCGATCTTCGCGTCCACGAGGTTCTCGAGACGATCGGGCTCTCCGGCTCCGTTGCGGGTGACGATGATCCCGTACCTGTCCACCGACCGAACCACTTGAAGACGGGCCTCGGCGCCATAGCGGGCATTGGCGAGGACATAGGCGAAGGCCGGGATCCAGGCGACATCGGCCTGGCCCGCGCCCAGGGCCTCGATGACCGCGGCGTAACTCGTCGGGACCTGTGATCTGAGGGTCAGACCGCTGTCGGCACGGACGAAACGGGCGAGTTCATCACCACGACGGACCAAGGTCCCCTGTTCCACCGAAGGGACAAAGAGCATCTGAACAGCCTTCTGCCCCGAGGCCTCGAGACGCGACCGCCGATTGAGACCCCAGACAAAGGTCACCAGCAGAGCGATGACCACCGCCCAGCCGACCCACGGAAACCATTTTCTGCCCTGTGTCACGACCGGCGAAGATTAACACAGCGGACAGAATGAACCGCAAGGACGCAAGGGGCGCAAGGCCATCGCAACGTCGCAACCACAAAGACTCAAAGACACAAAAAACTCACGAAGGCATCGCATATGAACCACAGAGGCACAGAGCCGTCGCAAACACAGAGCCGTCGCACCACCGCAATTTCAACGCAGAGGCGCAGAGACGCAAAGGCGCAGAGACCGGACCCATTGCCGACGTTGATTGATTTGTTCAAAGAGTCGGCAGCCGGCCGGTCGGTTGTCCTCGGCCAGGGGCCGAGAACCCAAGACCCGGGAGCTTCGATTCAGAAACGCGGCGCTTCTGAATCGAAACTCTCGAATCTTGGATCGTGCCTACGGCCCGACCGTCCGGCCTCCTCAATTTGATGGATACCGTACCGCTCGAGTTTTCAGTTATTGATGCTCGATACCTTCTGTTTGTTCGAGGGTGATAATTGCGAGCGAAACCCAGGCGGAGCCGCTGTGCGCCGCGCACAGCGGCCGTGGGATCGGGCTGGCGGGACGAACGCTTGCGTTCGCAACGACAGCACGATTCCACGGTGGTGGCGGTTGAAAACCGCCATCGACTCCGCCGCCCGGATCGGGTGCGATGCTTTGCGATTTCTTTGCGCCTTTGCGCCTTTGCGGTTCAATTGCGACGGTGCGATGTCTTCTCTGCGCCTCTGCGCCTCTGCGTTAAATCTACGGTGGTGCGATGCCTCTGTGTCTCTGTGGTGAAACTGCGACGGACGCCTACACCTCGAGCCGGAAGATTGGCGCGGGCGGTTGAACACGGGTCGGGGTGATCCCCTCGATGAGCTGCTTGAGCTGGAGCTTCTTCATATCGCTCAGCCATCTGCACTTCACCACGCGACCGTTCCAGATGGTGTGCATGGTCGGGTATCGCCGGACATCTCCCCGCTCATCAAAGGCGATGGTCCCCGTCACGCCGTCGAACTCCTGAAGCCCGACGCGCATGTATCGCCGGAGTTCGCTGACATCGACGGAACGGGCATCGATGAGGGCTCGGAGTGCGACCCGCATGGCGTCATAACCGTGGGCCGCATAGAAGTCCGGTTGGCCTCCGAATTCGGCCTGGTAGCGATCGACAAACGGGCACTCCCGGGCGTTGTCGGTTTCCTGTTCGCATGTTCTCAGGGCCGTCAGGGGAAAAACAACTCCTTCGAGGGCTGGATTTCCCTGTTCGAGAAGCTCGGCGAGATAGACCGCCGAGGTTGTGCACTTCACACCCTCATACCCGATATCCCGGAGCAGTTCGAGGCTGGTCAGGATGTGTTCTGCATGACCGACGACATAGACAGCATCGGGTTCGTGGGCGTTGACCATGTCGGTGGCCTTGCGCTTCCACCACTCGAGTTCGTCGTGGATCGTCGCCACGATCTCACCGCCGAGTCGGAGCTGATAGTGCTGGCGGAACTCGGCCTCGAGCCCGCGTGAGAAGGTCGAGTCATCGGTGATCACCAGAACCGTGCGGGCGGATCGGGTTTCGTGAAGATAGCGAGCGGCGGTGCTTCCTTCGACCTCATCGGTGGCGAAGAGCCGGAAGAAGTACGGGCTTTTTCCGGTCAGGCTGCTCGCCGAGGCCGACGGCGAAAGACAGACCACTTTCTCATCCTCGACAACCGGCAGAAGCGCGAGGGCCTCCTCGGTGGTCACCCCTCCGACGACCAACTCGACATCGAGGGTCGAGGCGAGGCGCCGGAGTTCGTCGGCTGCGTGGGCGGGTCGCGAGCCGGTGTCGGCCTCGATCAGCTGAAAATTCTCGGGCAGAGTTTTCGACGCCCGCGCCTCATTCAACGCCAGGCGAATCCCGTTATTGACCGCGTGGCCGTAGGCCTCGGCGTGGCCGCTCTCCGGGATCAGCACACCCACAACGGGCTCCGGCGCGCAGGCAGACCCGGCCAGGCAGAAACCGATGATGACGGTTAGAACGACTCTTTCTCTCATGGTCGCCTCCGCGGGTTTGGGTTGTACGAAGAACGGGTCTCTCGTTCCAGTCTCCTCCCGAAACCATCTCGTCCCTCCGATTTCTACAAACCTGTGACAAAAATCCACGTACGGTCACCCGGGCGCCTGTGATGGAAAGAACCCGAGTGCATTTTCGTCCGCAGGTTCCCGAGGACTCAACCACGGTCTGCTAACCTCGACGGCCGTGGGCCGTCAGAATCGGAGGAGGAATCGAATGCGCCTTCACGCCTCGCTTGCCATCGTCATCAGTCTGGTCTTTGCCGCCACATCCTCGGCCGCCGATGCGCCCCTGCCGCGCCACCCGGCGCCATCCCCGGACGGGGCACAGATCGCCTTCTCCTGGCAGGGCGACCTCTGGCTGGTTCCGGCCGCCGGTGGAGACGCGAGACGCATCACGGCCCACCCGGCCGACGAGCGGCACCCGGTGTGGTCGAGGGATGGTCGTCTCATCGCCTTTGCTTCGGATCGCCACGGCAACGCGGATGTCTTTGTCATGCCGGTCGACGGCAGTACCCCGCCCCAACGTCTCACTTTCGCCTCGGTGACCGATGAACCCTATGGCTTCACACCCGACGGCAAAGCTGTCCTATTCACATCCAACCGCGCCATGGGCATCCGTTGGATGCCCCAGCTTTGGACGGTCCCCATCACGGGAGGCACTCCGGCCATGCTTCAGAGCGCCTTTGCCGAGCAGGCGGTCTATTCGCCCGATGGCGGGACTCTGGCGATGGTCCGCGGTGCGACCAAGTGGACCCGGCGGGGTTACCGCGGATCGGCGAGCCGCGATCTCTGGCTGACCAAAGGTGATGACGACTATCGCCGGCTCACCGATTTCGACGGCGACGACGACAACCCGTCGTGGCTCGATTCCGAAACCATCGCGTTTCTTTCGAGTCGGAACGGCCGGAAGAACGTCTTCACGATCGACATCGCGAGCGGTGCGGTCACTGCGCTCACCGATCATCAAGGGTCGGCAGTCCGTTTTCCCAGGGCATCGGCGGATGGATCGCTCATCGCCTATGAGTTTGAAGACGGGATCTGGACGGTTTCGCCGGCGAACGGAGTCCCGGTTCGGCTGAGCATCGGTGTTCCGGCCGATCTGGTCGTCAACGCCATCGAGCGGCGCACCGAGTTTGACGGTGCATCGGATCTCACCGTCAGCCCGGATGGCAAGCGTGCGGCCTTTGTGATCCACGGAGACATCTTCGTCACGGACATCGTCTCCAAAGACGATCAGGAGATCGCAAAGCCACCGACGGTTCGCCTCACAACCACACCGGAGCGGGAGCAACAACCCCAATGGGCTCCCGATGGCAAATCCCTCATCTTCGTCTCCGCCCGCAACGGCAATTTCGATCTCTTTACCGTCACCCGGGCCGATGAGAATGCGGAGTGGACCGACAGCTTTGACTTCACCACCACCCCCATCGCCACCGGGCCGAAGAACGAACAGGATCCTCAATTCTCCCCCGATGGCAAACTCATCGCGTTTATTCGCGACAAGGGGCAACTGGTGGTGATGGATGCCGATAGTGGTAAAGAGATCGTGCTCAACGACCATTTCTACCCACCGACCTTCAGCTGGTCGCCCGACGGTCGGTGGATCGCCTATGCATCCGAGGACCAACACGCGAACTCCGAGATCTTCATCGTGCACGCAGCCGGAGGGGAACCCTACAACGTCAGTCGCCATCCCGATTTCGACGAAAACCCGGTTTGGTCTCCGGACGGGAAGCGTCTTGTGTGGGGCTCACATCGTCATGACAACAACTTTGATGTCTGGGCGGTCTGGCTCACCGAAGCGGATCACCAGCGGACGGCCGCCGAGTGGCTCAAGGTCTGGCGGGATGACGATGAACCGGAGGACGAGGACGATGATTCGGTTGATGAAGGCGACAAGGAGGATGAGTCCGATGCTCCCGACAGCCCCGAAACGGTGATCGAGTTCGATCGGCTTTGGCGACGCACCGTCAAACTCACAACCCTCAATGGTGATGAATTTCCGGTCGTCGTGGGTCCGGACGGCAAAAAGATCTTCCTCGTCGGCGAGGCCGAGGACGAGACCGATCTCTTCAGCATCCGATTCGACGGTGAGGAACTCGAACGCCTCACCGAGGGAGACACCAATCCCGAGAATGTCCAACTCATCGACGATGAGACCCTCTTTTTCCTCAACGGCGACGGCATGATCAACCGGATCGACATGGACGGCTCCGATGGGGATCCGGTCCCCTTCAAAGCACGCTTCGAAATCGACCGGAGAGTGGAGCGCGGCGTGATCTTCGATGAGGCGTGGGCGGCGCTCAACGACCACTTCTACGACCCCGGGTTCCACGGCGCGGATTGGGCCGCCGTCCATGACACCTACCGTCCATGGGCCGTCGAGGCGTCGTGCGACGCCGATTTCTCCGATGTGGTCAACCTGATGCTCGGAGAACTCAACGCCTCGCACATGGGTTACTACGCCACCGGCCGCGGCGCTTCCAGCGAGGGCGACCAGACAGGGTGGATCGGCACCGTCTTCGATCCCGCCGCAGGAGGTCCCGGGCTTCTTGTGACCGAAGTCCTTCCAGACTCCCCCGCCGCCAACGCCGAGGTCGGGATCAAGGCCGGAGAGCGCATTCTCACCGTCAGCGGTCATGAAGTCGAGACTGAAACCAATATCTACGACCTCTTTGTCGACACCATCGGAGAACGAGTACCGACCACGGTACGGGCCGCCGATGGATCGACACGATCGGTCATCCTTCGACCGATCGCCTACGGATCGCACCGCCAACTCCGGTATGAAGAGTGGGTCCGGCAACGCCGGCGGATTGTCGAGGAGATCTCCGACGGCCGCCTCGGCTATCTCCACATCCAGGGCATGAGCGCTCCGTCCTTCGAGGTCTTCGAACGCGATCTTTTCGCCGCTGCCGATGGTAAAGAAGGACTCATCATCGATGTCCGGTCCAACGGTGGGGGCTGGACCACCGACTATCTCATGGCCGTACTCACCGTGCAGCGACACGCCTTTACCGTTCCGCGTGACGGTGATCCTTCGGTGAGGTCCTACCCCACCTCCGAGCGGCTCCCGGTTGCAGCTTTCACCCGGCCCGCCGCCGCGCTCTGCAACGAAGACTCGTATTCCAACGCCGAGATCTTCTCATGGGCCTTTCAGACCCTCGATCGCGGCCCGTTGGTCGGCTCCCCCACCTTCGGCGCCGTCATCTCAACCGGAGGGATGCAGCTGATCAATGGCGGTCTCGTGCGGCTTCCCGGCCGCGGCTGGTACGTCGCCGGATCCGGGATCAACATGGAGAAGCAGGGAGCGCAGCCTGATGTGGTGGTCTGGCAGCCGCCCGCCGAAGATGCCTCTGCAACGGTCGACACCCAGCTCGAGACCGCGGTCAGGGTGCGGCTCGACGGCATCGAGGAGGATTCGAGATACGGCGCTTGGTAATATTGACCGAGCGCACCTGCCGCTGTCGCTGTTCCCGTCCGTCACCCCGCCAGAGGATTCGGGCGCGGCACCAGAAGAGTCAGGGTGAGCAGCACCAGGGCTGAGGCGCCCATTCCGTAGAACACGGGATCGAGCGGCAGTGAGGTCTCCACCACGTTCAGGACAACCGTGGACCCACCTCCGGTGATGATGCTCCAGAAAGCGGCGGTGCCGCTGACCCTGCGCCAGAAAAGGGCGCCGAGGGTGGGCACGAAGAGGCCCGCCACCATGAAGGAGTATGCGAGAAGGATCGAGTCGATGACGCGGGGTACGAAAAGGGCGAAACCCACCGACCCGAATCCCACGACCAGGGTCAGAATGCGTGAGCTGATGAGGAGGGTCCTCTCACTGGCGGCCGGCGCCACGTGGCGGCGGCTGATATCGTCCACAAGGTTGCCTACCGAGGCCAGCAAGCAGGAATCGGCGGTGGACATGATGGCGGCAAAGTAGGCGGCCAGGACCAACCCGGTGGCGCCGATGGGAAGAACTTCGCGAATGAGCAACGGCAGCCCCATTTCGGGATCTGCTGTCGGGAAGAGCACCCTGGCGAACATCCCCAGGATCGCACCAATGAATGCCATGCAGGGGTATTCGAGGAGGCCGGCTAAAAACCACGCGCGGCGGGCTGTCTTGACGTCTCGTGCGGCATGAATGCGTTGGTACAGGGTCATGGCCACGAACCAAATGGGGACAATGGTGATCATCCAGGTGGCGAATTCGAGCCCGCTCAGGTTATCGAGCCGGAAGTGGCTCGTTGGTAGGGCCTCGCGGAGCCCCTGCCACCCCCCTACGGCGCGGTACCCCAGAGGAAGGCCAAGGCCGATGAGACCGAGAAACAGAATGCCCCACTGCACGGTGTCGGTGTAGACCACGGCCTCCAAACCGCCGAGGGCGGTGTAGACCACGATCACCGCGGACATGACCAGGACTGCTGTGGTGAGCTTGAGGTCGAAGGCCGCGGCCGCCAGCTTGCCGCCGGCGAGAAGCTGGGATCCGGTGAAACCGGCATAGCCAATGGCTGACACCAGGGCCGCCACCAGGCGGGTGCGGCTCCCGAAGTGGTGGCCGAGAAAACCGGGAAACGAGCGATGGCCGTGAATGTCCCCCAAGGTTTTGACTCGGGGGACCAGGATGACCGCCGCCAGCCAGGCGCCGACCAGCCCGCTGAACAACAACCATGACGCGGAAAGCCCCATCACGAAACCGAGGCCGCCGAGACCGATGGAGAAGCCTCCGCCCACGTCGGTGGCCACCACCGACATGCCGATGTGACCGGCACCCATGGAGCGGCCGCCCACGAAGAACTCTTCGAGGCCCACCTGGCGGCGGTGGAAATACAGACCCACCCCGAGCATGCTCAGGAAATAGACAGCGAGGATCAGGAAATCAATTGGGTGCATGGGCTCGGTGTGCGGGCCTTTGGTTCACGAAAAGTTCCGGTCGTCCGCAAATCAAAAGACCTCCTCAAGGGCTCGAATCGAGCCGCCCGCGAGACCGATGGCTTTGGGCGACATGATTAATTTCTTACAACATAAGATGGATCATCGCCGGGGTCAAATCATTCGCACACGATGGAATTTCTCCCAACGAGTCGGGTTACGACGACCGGGGCGGGCTAAAAAAACCGGATGCCCCGGTTGTGGGCGGCAGATGCCAATTCACCACGGCGAATCGGCCGCGCTACAATGGCCGCCGTGATGATGAGTGACACCAAGCTTGCCCCTGAAGAATCCGCCGGGAGCACTGTTCGGGTGATGGCCTCGTTGCGCCGCATTATTCGCGCCATCGACCTCCACTCGCGCTCGTTGGTTCTGCGCTATGGACTCACAGGGCCGCAACTGGTAGTACTCAAGGAGCTGGTGGAAGGTGGTGGTCGGCCGGTGTCCGGGCTGGCCCATGCCGTCAACTTGAGTCAGGCCACCGTCACCGGAATTCTCGACCGCCTCGAGCGCAAGGCCATGGTTGAGCGAGTGCGGAGCAGCCAAGACAAGCGCAAGGTGATCGTGTCGTCCACCGCTGAGGCGGAACGGGTATTGGCCGGAGCACCACCGCTTTTGCAGGAGCACTTCATCGCTGCCTTTGACGAGCTCGCAGATTGGGAACAGACCCAGATTCTGTCTTCCCTGCAGCGCATTGTCAGCTTGATGGAAGCCGGCGATGTGGAGGCGGGGCCGATCCTCACCACCGGTCCACTCGACGTCACTCCAGAACGCACCGAAGCCTACCTCGAAAGTATTCCGGCAAGCAGTACCGAGCTCTGACAGGTGCCATTGCCAAGCCCTGCCGGCGAAATCTTGTAGCCTCGCTGAGCTTGTGATATTGTTTAGTACGCGATGAATTTACCACCCTCCTTTTCTCATTTCGTCGCGAGATCAGTCAAGCGTCGCCGTTCACTCATAGTGGGCGTCTGTCTTATGACGCTGCGCTGAGACTTAAAGGAACCCCTCATGTCACCGAATAAAGCCGCACTGGCAGTGCCTGTTGACGAGCCGGACTATAAACAGCGATCGATCTGGAAGGATGTGCCTCTGGCTCTGTGGAACGACTGGCACTGGCAAATGCAAAACCGCATTTCCACAGCCGAGGAGCTGGCCCGAGTGCTGCCGATCACTCCTCGGCAGCAACGTACGATCGAACGCGCGCTGGATCGCTTCCGTTTTTCGATTCCTCCATATTACGCGTCGTTGATCAACGCGGAGGACCCTGATTGCCCGATTCGCCTGCAGGCGGTACCAGGCGATGGCGAGCTCCTCGTTGGCGATTTTGATATCGAGGATCCGCTCAATGAGGATGGTGATTCGGTAGCGCCCGGCATGACCCATCGCTATCCCGATCGAGTGCTCTGGGTGATCATGCACGAATGCGCCATGCTGTGTCGCCACTGCACGCGCAAGCGTAAGGTCGGGGAGCGCCCTGCGCCTCTCAGCGACGCCCAGTTGGATGCTGGAATCGCCTATCTCAATCAGCATTCCGAGATTCGTGACGTACTGCTTTCGGGGGGCGACCCCTTCCTGCTTTCTGACGACCGTATCGAGCACATCCTCAGCCGCCTGCGGTCGGAAGCCAAGTATGTTCAGATCATTCGCTTTGGAACCAGGGTTCCGGTGACCATGCCGCAGCGGGTGACTCCGGAGTTGGCGGCAATCCTGAAGAAGTACCACCCCATCTTTGTCAACACACATTTCAATCACCCCAAGGAATTCACTCCCGAATCCAAGACAGCGTTGGCGAATCTGGCCGACGCAGGTATTCCCCTGGGTAACCAGAGCGTTCTCCTGCGTGGGGTCAATGACTGCTGGGTGCTGATGCGCAGTCTGATGCACGAGCTCACGGCCAATCGGGTTCGTCCCTACTACATCTACCAATGCGATCTGGCCGAAGGTCTCGAGCATTTCCGCACGACAGTGGCGAAGGGAATCGAGATTCTGGAGCACTTGCGCGGCCATATTTCCGGGCTTGCGGTGCCTACCTTCGTGGTGGATGCGCCGGGGGGCGGGGGCAAGATCCCGGTCCACCCGAACTATGTGGTGTCGCAGCACGAACACAAGGTCATCTTGCGAAATTTCGAGGGTCGTATCGTGGCCTATGAGGAGCCACGGGAGTATGCCGGAATGTGCAGCGAAGGTCACCCGTGTGCCTATTGCCGCAAGATGTTCCGCGAGGGCGAGGAACAGGTGGGGGTGGCAGGGCTGTTTGATGATGACCCTGAAAACATCGCCCTGGTTCCCGGGGAGAATTCTTCCGCCGGCACCCAGAATGACGCCGAGAGGAAAACGTTGAAAGGCAAGAGCGCATGAGCACATCAGAGATCAACGGCGCCGGAGATTGGCACACCCGAGTCACCGGCGACGGCTTCGAAGCAGAGGTCTTGGTCAGCCCCTTCAATCAGCGCCTGCAGGTGACTTCCTATACTGGACCCAAGCTTCCGGAAATGATTCAGGCGCTCACCGAGGAGTCCTCGGAGCGCGGATTCGGCAAGGTGTTCTTAAAAGCGACACCCGCGGATCAACCGATTCTGGAGGACGCTGGAATGATAGCCGAGGCCTCCATCAAGGGCTATTTCGGCGTCGATGAGCCGGCGGTGGTGATGTCTGCGTTTCCCAATGAAGAGCGGAAACAGCAACCGGTCCTGGCGCAACAGGAAGAAATCCTTGAGGCCATCACGGTCCGTCCTCCGGACGCTTCGGTCCCCACCCTTCCCGCCGGCTACGAGATGGCAGTGGCCGAGCCCGCTGACGCCGAGGATCTGGCAGCAGTCTATCAAGAGGTCTTCGAGAGCTACCCGTTTCCCATCACGTCGCCCCGATATCTTGTGGAGACCATGGCCAGCCACGTGGTCTATCGAGTGGTTCGCGACGAATCAGGAGCAATGGTGGCGGCGGCTTCCGGCGAAATGAACCTCGAATATCAAAATGCCGAGATGACAGACTTCGCCACCTTGCCCAGTCAGCGTGGGGCTGGTTTGGCTCAACACCTCCTGGCCGCCCTCGAAGGAGACATGGAAGAGCGCGAGATCCGTCAGCTCTACACGATCGCCCGGGCTCGATCAGCGGGCATGAATCGGGTCTTTTATAACCGTGATTACGAGCTCACCGGAACCCTCGTCAACAACTGCCACATTGCTGGCCGCTTCGAAGACATGCACGTCTGGTGCCGCTAGGGGCGGGTAGCGCAGCAGTTGCTTGGTGCCGGTGCGACAATTTTCATCATTCACAATCGAGAATTGGCTATACTGTGCCGCGGAGGGATCCGTGGCTCAACACACGATACTTCTGGTCGATGATGATCCGGTGTTTGTCGATGCCATGACCGCGGTTCTGGCAACCCGCTATGACGTCCGAGCGGCATCTGACGGCGAAGAGGCCATGGCCAGTCTCACCGCCGATCGCCCCGATCTCATCCTGCTCGATGTCATGCTCACCTACCCATCCGAGGGCTATGATCTCGCGGCGACCCTCAAGAAGAACCCCGAGACGGCCGACATCCCCATCGTCATGCTGACCGGGGTCAATCGGGTCTTCGAGATTCGGTCGAGGCTCGAGAAGAGCTGGGTCGAGGTGGAGGGATTCCACACCAAGCCACCAAATTTCGGCAAGCTCATCGAGACCATCGAAAAGCACCTGCAACCGGTCGCGGTCAGCTAGTCCTTCCATCGCAGGACTCAACGCAGAGGCGCAGAGACGCAGAGACGCAGAGGCATCGCACCAGCGCTCCATCGCAGTTTCTACCGCAAAGACGCGAAGGCGCAAAGACATCGCAAAGCATCGCACCTGATCCGGTCGGCGGAGTCGGTGACGGTCTACGACCGCCACCACCGTGGAATCGGGCTGTCGGTCCGAAAACCAGTTTTCCTCCCGCCAGCCCGATCCCACGGCCGCTGTGCGCGGCGCACAGCGGCTCCGCCTGGGTGTAACTCATTGTCGTCACCCTCACAAAAACAGAGGATGTAGAGCATCAGCCGTAGATAGAACTGAAACTGAACGATGTCTATGTAGGTGAGGAGGCCGGACGGTCGTGCCGTAGGCACGATCAAAGACTCTCGAGAATCGAATCAGAAGCGCCACGTTTCTGATTCGATTCTCGAGAGTCTTTGGTTCTCGGCCCCTGGCCGAGGACTACCGTCCGGCCGGTTACCGCCTCTCAGAACGAAACAGCCAACGTAGGCAATGGTTCCGACCTTTGCGCCTTTGCGCCTTTGCGTTGAAATTGCGATGGTGCGATTCCTCTGCGTCTCTGCGCCTCTGCGCCTCTGCGTTGGATTTGCGATGGTGAGATGCGATGTCTTTGCGTTCTTTGCGCCTTAGCGGTTCAACCGTGCGATGGCTGTACGCTGGTCATGCTCAAGGTGGCGAGACTCGACCGGTCGCTCGTCGGGGAGCGAATCTGGAGCTCTGGATCCACTCCACGGCCGCATCGACGACGGTGTCCCTGCCTGCCGCGACATCGTCCGGGGTCAGCCAGACTGGATGGTCCACATCGAGAGGATCGTGGGTGAGGTACTCACCCGGGTCGGATAGCAGATAGGCGTCCGCGACAGCGTAGGTCGCCTGGAAATCCTCGTCCGAGTACAGCAGGGCCGCCGCGTTGAACGCGGTGTTGGTCGATTTGCCAAAGAACCGCGCCTTTGGGTGGAACTTCAGGCGCAGGGCGACCTGATCTCCGGAGCTCACGGCGCCCGGTCCAACGAGAACCGCAATGGGCTTGTCGTATGACGTTGCGGGGTCACCCGGAATCACGTACGACGGCCAGATCCCTTCGTCGCACAGCGCAAGGTGGAGATCCGGATGACAACGGGTCACCCAGTCGATGGTGGGCACCGCGCGGTTGAAGAGAAGGGAGAGCCCGGGATTGCTGAGGTGCATGTTCCCGCCCATGTTGAATCGAAAATCGATGATCAGACCCTCGGTTTCGTGCTCCGTCATCAGGGCGTGAACGGCGTCGTGGAACTCCTG
The DNA here is from genome assembly GCA_963753035.1 of uncultured Acidobacteriota bacterium. GTDB lineage: Bacteria > Acidobacteriota > Thermoanaerobaculia > Thermoanaerobaculales > Sulfomarinibacteraceae > JAHECW01. The sequence goes on from CAVWAW010000007.1 coordinate 98,522, forward strand.
CTCGGCATCCCAGGCCCATCCCCAGCCATAGATGTAACCGATCCTCGTTCCCTCGATGATGCCCCAGGAAAAGAGCTGTTCATGGGCAAAATCCGGTTTCACCACACCCGCGACCGGGATTTGCTCGGTGCACCACAATTGCTCGTTGTAAACCCACCATCGACATCGTGGCGAGGTGTTCGCTCTCACCGGAGTCGTGACGAACAACATCGATGGTGTCGAAAAGGTGCCAATTTGCTCCCGCGGCCATCAACCAGGCGTGCTCATAGGTCTCCTCGTTCGATCCCCAGAACCCGGAGACCGGGAGACCGTATCGGAGCATCTCGGGATAGAGCTCGGTCCAGGCCCTGCTCTCATAGCCGGTGATGATGTCGCCGGGCACGAGACCGAGGGGATGATCCGGAAGCGCCTTGTAGACCAGCAGAGATCGATCGGGCAGCGGAGTCAGACAGGCGCCGAACTCGCGGACATAGCCCCACCCTCCGACCTTGAGCAGCGGAACACCGGGAGCTGCGGCGGTCCGCCAGAAAACGACCCTGTCGAGAGCGACGGTGTGGGCCTCCATGAGCGCCAGCGAGAGCCGGCTCAAGATAGCGGCGAAACGCCCCTTGCTGACCCCCGATGCGACCTCGGGACGGTAGAGATCCCTGAGCGCGGACCAGTCCACATCGAGACCCTGAAAACAGGCGAACTCATCATCGATGGCGTGCCAGAAGGTGTCGAAAAAAAAGAGTTTCTCTCCCGTGCTCAGCCCCACCCCCCACGTTTCGTCGATGCGTTCCGCCCAGAACTCCGAGTCACTCTTGATACGGGCCGAATTGGAAACGGTGGGTGGAACCGTCTTCGGAACCATCTGCGCCTGGATCCAATACGGAAGCCCGGACAGATCGGGCTCCTGCCCCGCAACCGACATCGCGGACAGCACGAAAGAAACCAGGACGACAAAACACCTCAGCATGACGCAACCATGGTATCGCGCGCACGGCATCGCAGTATTCAACGCAGAGGCGCAGAGACGCAGAGGTGCAGAGACATCGCACCGTCGCAATTGAAACGCAAAGGCGCAAAGGCGCTAAGACATCGCAAAGCATCGCACCTGATCCGGTCGGCGGAGTCGGTGACGGTCTACGACCGCCACCACCGTGGAATCGTGCTGTCGTTCCGAAAACCAGTTTTCGTCCCGCCAGCCCGATCCCACGGCCGCTGTGCGCGGCGCACAGCGGCTCCGCCTGGGTTTCGCTCGTTGTCGTCACCCTCATACAAACGGAGGATGTCGAGGCATCAGACGTAGAAAGAACTGAAGCGAACGATGTCCATGTAGTACTGGAGGCCGGACGGTCGTGCCGTAGGCACGATCTAAGACTCTCGAGAATCGAATCAGAAGCGCCGCGTTTCTGATTCGATTCTCGAGAGTCTTGGGTTCTCGGCCCCTGGCCGAGGACTACCGTCCGGCCGGTTGCCGCCTCTCAGAACGAAACAGCCAACGTAGGCAATGGTTCCGACCTTTGCGCCTTTGCGCCTTTGCGTTGAAACTGCGATGATGCGATTCCTCTGCGTCTCTGCGTCTCTGCGCCTCTGCGTTGAAATTGCGATGAGTGCGACGACTCTATGGTTGCGATGTCTTTGCGAACCTAGCGCCTTTGCGGTGAAACCGCGATGATGCGATGGCCACGAAAAAGCCCCCCGCGGACGGGGGGCTGGATCGATGTGGTCGTTGGACCTAGAGGCTTGCGAGCATTCCGTCGACTTCGTCGCAGGTCTTGCGCACTGCGCCGACCGAGTGGTCGAAAGCGGCCTTCTCGGCATCGGTGAGATCCATCTCGAGAACCTCTTCGACGCCGTTCTTGCCGACGATGGCGGGCACACCGACATAGAGGCCGTTGACGCCGTACTCACCCTCGAGCAGGGCGCAGACAGGGATGATCTTGCGCTTGTCGAAAATCACCGCTTCGGCCATCTCGAGAGCGGCCCAGGCGGGCGAGGCAAACGCTGAACCAAAGCCGAGCAGACCGACAACTTCGCCGCCGGCCTTTCGGGTCCGAGCTTCGATGGCGGCGAGAGTCTCTTCGTCGAGGAACTTCTCGACCGGGATCCCACCGACCTGGCACGAACTCCGCACCGGGACCATGGTGTCGCCGTGGCCGCCGAGAACCATGGCGTTGACATTTTCAACCGAAACATTCGCTGCCTCGGCTACGAAATAGCAGTAGCGACCCGAGTCAAGCTGCCCGGCCATACCGAAAAGCTTGTTCTTGGGCGGACTCAGACGCTTGTTCAGGGTGTAGACGATGGCGTCGAGGGGGTTGGCGATGGAGAGAATGGTCGCATCGGGACAGTACTGCTTGATCCCCTTCGCCACGTCGTTGGTGACCTTGAGGTTGATGGTCAGCAGCTCTTCACGGGTCGGGAACGTTCCGTCAGGACGAGCCTTGCGGGGCACGCCCGCGGTATTGATGATGAGTTCTGCACCATCGAGAGCCGAGTAGTCCTTGGACCCGTAGCAGCGGACATCCGACCGGATGGTCGGGGTGCCTTCGGCGATGTCCAGGGCCTTGCCCTTGGCCACCGACTGTTTGGCCTGGGTCGCCTGCTGCTCCGGCGGATCGTTGGGGTTGACGAAGGGGGCCGGATCGGACATCCCGACCTCGCGAGCGAGGCGCCGTTTGACGATTTCCTGAAGCAGAACACCGCCGATGTAGCCGCCACCGATGAGACCGATTTTATTGAGCATCTATGACTCCTTTCGCGAATAAGGTCTCAGCACCCCGTTTTGACTTCGAGGCGCTGTGTGAAATAATGCACGAGTCCATTCATCCGCAGAAGAATAGCACTAAAAATTCGGCCCGTGGGGCGGAATTTTGCGGCTACGACGCTTGCGCAACTATCGAGGTCTAGGGTCGATTCAGTCGTCGTCCTTTCCCCGGAGAATTCGATTGAGGACTGACGAACCCTTCCGTGCGAGCTCTTCGCCGGCTTTACCGACAACACCGCCCGTCACGGCCGAGGAAATGGCCTCTTCGACTCCGAGTCGAACTTCATCGCGGATCCTAGGCACGACGGTTTCCGCGCCGTCGCGGACTCCGGCCGCGACCTGTTCGCGAACGGTGGGCAGAGCCGAAGCCACCGACTCATCAAGGCCCGATCGCACCGCGTCACGGATTTTCGGAACGACCGCCTCGGCCCCCTCCTCCACCGCCGCCCGAACACGGCCCGCGATTTCCTCGCCCGCGGATGTGAGGTTCCGATCAACAGCCTTCTTCGCAACCAGCCAAAGCACGAGAACCGTCAGCCCGCTCGAAAGCACCGATACCGCCACGACGAGGATAATTGATGAGATCATTCGGCACCTCCTGCCGGCGCCTGCAACCACTGTCTCAACCGACCCATGCCCTCATCGATCCCCACCCTGGCCTCATACCCGAGATCCCGTTTGGCGGCCGAAATGTCGTACCAATGCGCCGTCGAGAGGTGCCGGGCGAGAAACGGGGTCATTCGAGGCCCGCCAGGCGATGGGAAGACACGGTGAACCGCCTCGAAGACCCGGCCTGCGGCAACCGCCATCCCCACCGATATGGTCTTCTCCACCGGCGGGAGCCCGGCAGCCGTCACGAAACCGTTGATGATTTCTCGAATCGGTCGCGGATCGTCATTCGTGATGAAGTAGGCCCGGCCCGCACACTCTGAGTCAGGACCCAGCCGTTCGGCGGCGAGGAGATGTGCGTCCACCGCGTTGTCGATGTAGACGGTGTCGATGAGGTTCGATCCATCTCCAACCAGACGAAGCTGCCCGCTCCGGGCGCGGTCGACGATGGTCGGCACCAGGTTCGTGTCTTCGGGCCCCCAGATCAGGTGCGGCCTCAGGGCGACGGTCGAGAGTTCAGGCGAATTCGCGGCGAGGACGAGTCGTTCAGCTTCGGCTTTGGTTTCGGGGTAGGCCGCCTCGAAGTGATCCGGGTACGGCAGCGTCTCCGTGGCGCCCTCGATATTGTCGCCACCGTGGACCACGCTGGGCGAACTGGTGAACACCAGTTTGCGGACCGTATGACGCCGCATGGATTGAATGAGATTTTCGGTCCCCACCACGTTGGCGAGTCGAAACGGCTCTCGTGGTCCCCACATCTCCACCTTGGCGGCAACGTGAAAGACCCGGTCACACCCTGCGACGGCGAGATCGACGATCTCCGGATCGGCAATATCGCCCCGGATACACTCGACTGCCAGCGCATCGAGTTCGGGGTACTGCCCACGCTGAAGGGTCCGAACGCTGTCGCCGGTGTCAACGAGGCGGCGAACAATGGCCCCACCGAGGAACCCTCCACCACCGGTCACCAGGGATCGCATCAGCCCCTCCCGAGTTGTGCCGTGGCCCACCCGCCGAGCTCGCGGCGACCGATCTTGACGTTGTGGCGGATATCCACCGGAAATGACTGGTGAAAGAGTACTGTCCGGATGTTTTTCGTGTGCTCGAAACCGGATCCGAGGTCAAGAAGTTCGGTCCGAATCCGCTCGTGTTCAGCAGCCTTGACCCCGGGTTCGGCCTCGATGCAGATCACCGGGACAGTCTCGCCATTGACCTCGGCTGAAACGAGCGCGCTGCGATAGACATCGGCGTGGGTGTTGAAAATACTCTCGCAGGGAACCGTGAAGAGGGTTTCATCCGAGGTGATCACACGCTGCGACATCCGACCGCAGAACCAGAGCCTCCCCTGCTCATCGAAGTACCCGAGATCGCCCATCCGGTGGCGCACATTCTCTCCGTCACGGATCTTGCCGAGCCGATTGTGTTTCTCGGCTGCAAAGTACTCGTGGGTGACCTGCGGTCCCTTGACGACGATCTCTCCGACCTCACCGTCCGGTCGCTTGAGTGCATCGCGCCACTCCGCGATCGGTCCATCCTCGATCCCGATGATCGCCGCCTCGATGGATGGTACCGGTGTTCCGACGCAGGTGCCGGCGCCGCGATCGGTCGCGGCGCGGGTTTCGCCGAGAATCACATCGCTCGAGTTGACCGCGACCGGAAGCGACTCGGTGGCGCCGTAAGGTGTCAGAACACGACCGCCCGGGGCCATGAGAGAGACGAATCGTTCGATGATCCTCGGCGCCACCGGTGCGCCGGCGGACACGACCTGCCGGAGCGTCGGCATTTGAATGCCGTGATCGACTCCATACCGCCCGACGGTGTCGAGCAACGCCGGCGAACCGAACATGGTGGTCACACCGAACTCGAGGATGGGACCGATGATCTTCATCGGATCGACCTTCGCCGGCCGGGTGGGATCCATATCGGGGATGATCGTCGTCATCCCGAGCGCGGGATCGAAGAGCGAGAAGAGCGGAAAGGTCGGCAGATCCACATCACCCGGACCGCAGTCGAGAACTTCACGAACTGCATCTATCTGTGCCGCGAAGTTGCCGTGGCGGTAGACCACTCCCTTGGGGGGACCGGTGCTGCCCGAGGTGAAGACGATGGCCGCCATCTCGTCTGCGGTGGTGGCCGTCACACCCCTGCCTCCGGAGTCGAGACCACGCTTTTCGAGCTTCCGCAGACTGTGGCCGCCCCAGAAGAGCCGCGGGCCGACCGTGACGATGGTGCGTACGCTTTCCCTAGCCCACCCGAGAACAACCCGGGCGGCCTGCGCCTTGGGCACGCCGATAAAGGCCTCCGGACGGGCGTTGCCGAGACACGCCTTGAGGTGGTGCAGACCGATCCCGGGATCGACCAGGACCGGCACCGCACCCGCCTTGAAGAGCCCGAACGCAAGGACAAAAAGATCGAGGCCCGGCGGGACCATCAGGACCGTCCGGACCCCTCGACCGACTCCCGCGGCTTCGAGGCCCGCAGCCACCGCCGAGGTCCGGGTTTCGAGTTCACCATAGGTCAGCGTGCCGCCTCGGCGGCCCCAGGGGCAGACGACCGCAGTGGCCTCCGGCTGGCGTTGAGCCATGTCGCTGACCGCGTTCGCGATGTTGACCGATTTGTTCATAGGCGAGCTATTGAATCACGGCGCGAGCGAATCCGGAAACGCAGGCGATTTCACCACAGAGGCACGGAGGCACCGAGACATCGCACCATCGCAACATCGCAATTCAACGCAGAGGCGCGGAGACGCAGAGACATCGCTCCATCGCAGGTTGAAACGCAAAGACGCAAAGGCGCTAAGACATCGCAAAGCATCGCACCTGATCCGGTCGGCGGAGTCGGTGACGGTCTACGACCGCCACCACCGTGGAATCGGGCTGTCGGTCCGAAAACCAGTTTTCCTCCCGCCAGCACGATCCCACGGCCGCTGTGCGCGGCGCACAGCGGCTCCGCCTGGGTTTCGCTCATAATGATCACTCTCACTCAAATAGAGGATGTCGAGCATCAAAAACTGAGAACTGAAGCGGAACGATATCCAACAAATTGAGGAGGCCGGGCGGTCGTGCCGTAGGCACGATCCAAGATTCTCGAGATTCGAATCAGAAGCGCCGCGTTTCTGATTCGAATCTCGAGAGTCTTGGGTTCTCGGCCCCTGGCCGAGGACTACCGTCCGGCCGGTTGCCGCCTCTCGGAACGAATCTGCCGACGTCGGCAACGGGCCCGACCTTTGGGCCTTTGCGCCTTTGCGTTGAAATTGCGCTGTCTCTGCGTCTCTGCGTCTCTGCGCCTCTGCGTTGAAATTGCGATGGTGAGATGCTTTGCGTTCTTGGCGTCTTTGCGGTAAAAACTGCGATGGTGCGATGGCTCTGTGTTTGCGAGGTCTCTGTGCCTCTGTGGTTCAACGCCTACCGTCGAAGGAACTCCCGCACCAAGGGCACGATCTCGTCGGCGTAGTCTTCGAGAATGTAGTGGCCGCCATCGGCATAGCGGTGGAGCTCGGCATCGGGGAAGATCCTGACGAATTCGTCCAGGAAGTGGTGGTCAAAGACGAAGTCCTTGTCGCCCCAGCAGATGAGAATCGGTTTGTCGGCCAGCTTCGGCAGGTTCTCGGCGATCTCGGTCACGAGGTCGTAGCCCGGGTCATCGGGTCCGAGCGGGATGTCCTCGACAAAGCGAAGCACCGCGCGCCGGTTCTCCCACGAATCATAGGGAGCGCAGTAGGCATCGCGGATCTCTTTGGGGATCGGCCGCCGGGTACATCCGAAACGCGTCGCGCCCCGGGCAAAACCGTTGAGACCGCGGACCAGGCCGCTACCGAGCGGTGTGTTGCGGACGAGCCAGAGTTGCCAGGGAAGTGCTTTGCTCGCCGGCAGATGAAAGGCGCCGGTGTTGAGTATTACCAGGCGTTTGACCCGCTCGGGGTTTCGCCCGGCCCACGCACAGCCGATGGCGCCACCCCAGTCGTGAACGATCAGGTTCACATCGTCGAGATCGAGGCGGTCCATCAAGGTCTCGAAATCTGCCACTCGCCGCTCGAGGGTAAATTGATACGCGTCGTCATCGGGTCGATCAGAGAGACCGCAACCCATATGATCCGGGGCCAGAACCCGGTAGTCGTCCCTCAGATCCTTGATGAGCTCGCGGTAGTAGAACGACCACGTCGGATTGCCGTGAACAGCGACGACGACTTCACCGGAGCCCTCGTCGACATAGTGCAACCGAAGCGGTCCCAGTTCGAGATAGTTCGAATCGAACGGATACAGTTCCTGTGCGATCTTCCTCATACTCAACCTCAGAAATTCCGACCCATAGTGCTCTGCGCGACGGGTCAGAATTGTTCTACCAGCGCAGCTCCGCCATGGTGCAATTGAGCCCGCTGCCGATACCCATGAGTGCGATCCGGTCGCCGCTTTTGAACCGCCCCTCCTCGTTGAGCTTGGACAGGACGATCGGTACGCCAGCAGGACCGATATTCGCAAAATATGGGTAGAGACGGAAGACCGATTCGATATCCAGTCCGACGATCTTGCAGAACTGCTCGGTGTGGACCTTGCTCACCTGGTGGAGTACGCAGTGGTCGAAGTCCTCGATCTTCCAGCCGAGTTCGTCGACCGCTTTCTTCCAGGTTCGCGCCGCGAGCCCGAGTCCGGCCACCAGCAGTTCGTGACCTTTGGTCACCATCCCATCGACCTGACCGAAGCAGAGTCGGTTGTGCTCGGTCGCCGCCAGGTTCACTCCGCCGAGGAACGGATGCCCGCCTTCGCCGAGACCCGATCGCCCGAGCACCATCCCCGCCGAACCCGAGCCGAGGGTCAGGGTGGCGAAGTTGGACCGGAAGGTCTCCTCATCCACCTCCGGATCGAGGAGCTTCTCGATGGTCTTCTCAGTGGAGAACTGGCTCGATTCGCCGTTGACGACGATGCCGTAGTCGATCTGCCCCTGCTCGATCATGTTGCCGACCATGTCCATCCCATTGATGAACGCCAGACACGCATTGCCGAGGTCGAAATTCATACAGGTCTCGGGCAGACCGAGTTTGGAGTGAACGATGCATGCCGTCGACGGTTCGATATAGTCGCGGCAGACCGAGGTGTTGACGAGGATGCCCAGCTGTTCGTGGCCGATCCCCGCCTGATCGATGGCCTTCTCGGCAGCTTGAGCGGCGACGTCGCTCGGTTGCATGCCCTCTTCCAGGACCCGTCGCTCGATGATCCCCGACAAATCACGAATCAGATCGGCACGCATACCGAGACGCTGCAGGGTCGGCGCCAGTCTTTCTTCGATCTCTTCGGACGGCACCCTGATGGGCGCATCGACATGAGCAACACCATAAATTGAAACGTTTTGAAATCTCATGGTTCTCTCCTGGGACCTCTCCTGCGCCCGAGTCCGGACGATGTGAATCTTCGCTTTTGGGAGATCCCCTCGGGTTACCTCGGCAACACCGGGGAGAGAGGTTACCACCGATTGTTTTCACCACCACGCCGCCCTGCGGCACGGAGAGGGGCCTCAGACCTGGATCTTAGCCCAGGAGCCGGACCGCCAGATGGCGAGAAACACCACCGCCTGTATCGACCGGTAGCCGATGTGCGCCAGCCAGACTCCGGTCATCCCGAGACCCAGGACCGGTCCGATGACATAGGCCACCGGTAGAAAGACCACCCACTGCAAGACCAGAGTCACGGTCATGACTCGCAGGTTGTCCCCGGCGCCGAGCAGGGCGTTCATCAGCACCATCCCGAGGGTGTCCAGGCTCATGGTTGCGGCCAGGAATCTCAGGGGCAACCGGGCCAGGGCGAGGGTCTGCTCGTCGTGCAGAAACGGTCGCAGCAGGATGTCGGGGAAGAACAGACCGAGAAGGGCCATGATCCCGACCCCGAAGGTGGCAAGCTTGGCGACATCCCAACCCCAGGCCATGGCATCGGCCGGTTCCTTTCTTCCCAACGCCTGGCTCACCAGAGACGCAGCCGCCATCCCGGATCCGAGACCGGGGAGAATCGCCACCAGAAGAAGCTGAACCAGCACGTTCGAGGCCGCAAGTTCGGCTGTCCCGACCCTGCCCAGGATCCAGAAAAACCCGGTCAACCCTGCCGCGAAGAAGAACTGCTGGATTCCGGTGGGAATCGACAGCCGCAGCATCGTCAACATGGTCGCCCGGCTGGGCAGCCGTTGGAGAAAGCCGTTGGCCCGAGCCATCCGCCACCCCTGAACCAGATAGAGCCCGGACCCGATGAAGGTCGCGATGGCCGAACCGATACCCGCGCCCGCAACCCCGAGGGCCGGGAGCCCGAAATGGCCGAAGATCAGCACCCAGTTGAGCACGATGTTCGATGCGTGCATCACCAGAAGGGTGCGCATGTAGACCTTGGACATGTTGACGCCGTTCCAGTAGCCCCGGAAGGCGAAGTTCACACCGAGCGCCAGCATGGCGAAGAGCCGCGCCTGGAAATAGGGGACCCCTAGGACGACCACCTCGGGATCATCCACCAACAGACCGAAGATCTCCTCGGCAAAGACGATGGGCAGACCGGCGAGCGGCAGCGAGAGCCCGACCGCGAGCAGCAGACCGCCATTGAGGGGTTCTGCGGATCGCTCCGCGCTACCCTCGCCCAGGCGCCGGGCCGCCATGGCCTGCACCCCCGCCGAGAGCCCCGTGATGAACGCCGATGCCATGAAGTTGGCAAAGCTCGCCATTCCGACCGCTGCAAGGGCGGCGACGCCGAGCATCCCGACCATCGCCGTGTCCACCAGATTGAGAATGTTCTGGGACACCATCCCACCGATGATCGGCAGGGCGAGCGCGAGGATTTGTTGCCGTCTCTTGGGGTCGATAAGGATCTCCACCCGGGAATGTACAAGGGTGTAAAAAATTGTGCCACCCTCGCCTTCCACTGGAGGGCTGTGGCACTATTTGATATCAAGAGCTTTGAGGAGGATCGACATGACCTCGAAAATCATCCGGATTGGACTCATCCTCGTTGTCGCCGGACTGGCGGCACCGACCATCTGGGCTGGCGATGAGAACAACGCCGCCGCAGAATCGGTGAGAGATGACGCCATCTCGAAGATCGTCGCCTGGCGGACCAAATCGGGCGAGAGCGCGCTGAAGAAAAAGGCTCGGTTCGAGGACACCCAGCCCTGGCTCACCGCCGAGGGGCTGCTCATGGCGACCTACGGAATCGGTCAGGACGACCAGCTCGTCACGCAGGGCCTCCAAATCCTGGAAGTCCAGGCAAAAAAGGCCTCAGAGGACCCGGTCGCCGAGTACTACCGCGGCGTGGTTCTGGGATGGACCGGCCAACGCGAGCAGGCGACAGCTGCCTGGCAGCGCGCCAGGCAACGGGCGGAGGCGTTGGTGGAGAAGGACTCGAAGGACGCCCGGGCCCAGTACTATCTCGGCGCGTCGCTGGTCCAGCTCCGCAAGCCGGGCGATGCCCAGAAGGCGCTGAAGAAAGCGGAGCGAGCCGACTGGGACAAACCGATGGTCGACTTCCAGACCGGTCTGAGCTACATGCTGCAGGAGAACTGGAAGGCCGCCAAGGATAGCTTCGACGCCGTCCACGAGCTCGACCCTCGGTACGCTCACCTCTACTTCTACCGGGCGCTGGCGTGGGACAAGCTCGGGCGCAAGGACCAGATGATCAACGACATGGATCAGTTCGTCCGGCTCGCACCGAACTCGAACGAGGCCAAGACCGCGAGGGCGCTCCTCCAGCGCTGACCGCTGCGGCCGTCTACTTCGATGGAGCGCGCCATTCACCTCGTTGCTTGAGAGGGACTTGTCCTCAGCCGACCTCGTGGCTCGCGAGCGCACAATGGAACCGCAAAAACGCACGGACGCGGACGCGGGTCACCGCAACGGGATCGGGATCGATCGGCCATCGCACTGCGGACGGTTTAGAAGGGCCGCCCGATTCCGATGTAGAACTTCGGCTTGGACGAACTCATGGGGCGCGACTCGGTCGCGGGATTCGCCCAATCGGGCAGGTCGATGGTCGGGTTGACAACCGGCCACGCGACATCCGCCCACACCGGACCGATCGGCGTCGCCCAACGAATCCCGACTCCGGCGCCGACCGCGAGACTCCAGTCAGCCTCCCCCCAGCTCGGCCAGACCTGGCCGATGTCGGCGAAGACCGCGGCGCGGAACCCGCCCTTGACCGGGATTCTCAGCTCTTCGTTCAGGATGAGCAGCGCGCCGCCACCGGTCGGGTCCCAGGTGTCTTGTCCGCTGTTGTCTCGTCCGCCGTAGATCACCGGACCGACCGAGTCGCGGTCGAAGCCGCGGATCGAGCCCTGGCCGCCGGCGAAGAACCTCGCGTCGGGGATCAGGTCCTGGCCCTGCAGCGGCTCGGCAACTCCGACCCGCAGGCTCTGAATCCAGATCGACGACAACGGAGCGCCCATCGCCGTCGAGCCGTTGCCGAGCGCCGTCCAGTAGTCGACATCCGACCCGAGGATTTCGCGGCTGGTCGCGGCGTCGAGGACGACCCCGTAGCCCTTCGTCGGGTCGAACGGCGAGTCGAAACGGTCGTGGACGTAGCGCACGCCGAGGAGACCGGTGTCGCTGTAGTCGTCGATCTCGATCGGGATTAACCCGTCATCCAGGACCCCGAATCTGTGCGTCCTCGAAAACCGGTAGTAGCCGGTGAGCTGCTCGCCGGCGGTACCGACGGCGATGTCGCCGCGACCCATCCAACGGGTCACCTCGAAGCTCCAGAAAACCTCGTCCTGATCCAGATCGCGGTTCTCGGGCGCCTCTCCGCTCGAGTACCCAGCCGTGGTCGTGAACGAAAACCGTTTCCCGGGCGGCGGCGGCAGCGAGGCCACGACGAACCCGAGCCACTCGGTCTGGTCCCAGCGGCCGCGCAGGTTGAGGTTGAGACCCCGGCCTATGAGATTTTCGTCGCGGATTCCGAACCGGGCCTGGGCGCCGCGCTCGGTGCTCCAACCGGCGCCGACCTCGGTGGTCCAGCGCGGCTTCTCGACGACCTCGAGCACGACCTTGGCGCCGTCGGCGCCCTGGGGCACGGTGCTGACGTCGACGCGCTCGATGGGCGCGAAGTTGGCGATCCGGACCGCGGTGGTGTCGAGATCGGGGTTGCGCAGGATCTCGCCCTCCTCGGCGGTGATCCCTGAACGCAGGACTTTCGGATTGGTGTGCTTCAGCCCGACGATCTCCACCTCGCGCACCGTTCGCCGACCTCCCGGCTCGACGTGGATCGTCACCTTCCAATCGCCCTCGGCGAGTTCCTCCATGGACCCGGTGACCCGGGCATCGGAGTAGCCGGCGGAGTCGTAACCGGCGCGGAGCTGGCTCGCCGCGAGATCCACCTTTCCGCGGCTGAGAGGGCTGCCGACATTCAGGCTGAAATCGTCGGCGCGGGTCAGGCCGAGCGGGTCGTCGCCGGTCACCACCAGCTCGGCGCACCACGGCGCGCGCCCCGAGATCGGCCTCGATCCGGATTTCCGACCGTTTCCCGTCGAGCGCGACCTTGGTCGCCGATTCGAAGACCGCGTCCGGGTAGCCGAGATCGACGAGGACGCGCTCGACCACGCGTTTCGCCCGGGCATCGTTCGCCGGAAGCATGGCGAGCTCGGTCGGCGACCCGAGCCGCTGCTGCACCGCCCGGTTGAGCTCCGGAGGCGCCCCGACCACCACCGGACCGCTGAGCTCGATGCCGTCGCCGCGGTGGATCTCCGCCACCACCTCCTCGTCCCGCCGCTCGACCACGACCGCAGATTCCGGATACCCGGCGGCGTCGAAGTGACGATCGAGCGCGCTCGCCATGTTTCGGAACCCGACCCGCTCGAGGGGCGGCGGCTGGTACATGGCGGTGACCTCCTCGCGAATCCGCCGCGGCGGAACGTCGCCCTTGAAGACCACCTCCTGCCTCGGCCCGGGGTCGCACTCGAAGACCATCGTCCAGGCGTCGTTCGACTCCACGGCATGCGCGGTGACGGTTGCCTCCTGGTAGCCCGCCCCCGCCAGCTCGCGCTCCATCCGGACCTTGGCGACAAAGGTCAGGAACGGGTCGTACGGTTGGCCGCGGCGGAAGCCGGTCGCCTTTCTCAGCCGCCGTTTGCCGATCGGCCAGTCGCCCTCGAGCTTGAGCTTGCGGATGGTGGGCCGGTCCTCGTACAGCGACGAGCCGCCCCACTGGAACCGCTGGACGAGGTTGCCGCCGGCCTCCTCGGTGAGCGTCTTCTGGTAGCCCTGGAGCGCCAACCCCTTGAGGCCGGGCAGGTTCCACAGCTGGAACATCGAGGTCCGGTCCTGGACATCGGTGGTGTTGGTGGCGAAGAACAGGGCGATGTTGTGGCTCAGCCGCTGGCCGAACATGAGCTGCTGCGACGAGTCCTTCTCGACCTCGACCGAGATCTCGGCCGGCTGCAGGGTCTCGTTCTCGAACCCGAGCGCGCCGGCCAGCCCGCTCACGAGCCCCTGGGTGGCGATGCTCGTGGTGTCGATCTGTGTCGCCGCCGCCGAAGGCCGCGATGTCCGAGTCCGGAACGATCTCCATGACCGGGTCGACGGCGGGATCGCCGGTGAAGACCAGGCTCCCCCGCCGCACGGTGACGCGCTGGCCGGCGAGCGACAGCCGGCCACCCGGCGCGATGCTGATCTTGCCCCGGATCTCGGGCTCCGCGGCGTTGCCGGTGACCCTGAGAACATCCCATCGGGCGTCGAAGCGACCGAGGTTGTTCTCGACGCGGACGATGCCCCGGCCGCGCACGTCGAGGTCGAGGACGATGTCGTACAGCGGGTCGTCGCCGGCCGGGTCGAGGGACGACGGACCGAAGAGCGCGCCGCCGAGACTCACGTCCTGGTCCCAGAGCCCGGCGACCAGGTTGAGCTCGCCGGTGATCTTGGCGAGCCGGCCGGGCTCGGGCTCGATCGCGACCGTCCCCGACCACTGGCTGAGGATCCCCTCGACGAAGACCACCACGTTGTCGATCTCGGCCACGATCCCCTGACCGGAACCGGCGTCCCAACCGCCGCCGAGCTCGATCCTCCCCTGGTTGACCTCCGCCCGGCCGTCATTGATCCACAGCCGGCCGTCGACGATCTCGGCCGACAGCTTGAGATCTTGGATCTGCAACGGCGGGTCGCGCATCACCAGCGCGCCTCCCGAATGGTCGACCTTGATCATCGCCCGGGGCGCGTCGAGGGTTCCCGTCGCGGTCGCCGACAGCTGGATCGGCTGGTAGATCTGGACCGGGTACGGGATGAGCCGCGCGATGGTCGGCGCGACCACCGCGTCGAGCGTACCGTCGATCCTCCGCGAGGCGAGATCGGCTTCGCCGCTGACCTCGATCCTGGTCTGCGGCCCGGTCAGCACCGCCGGTTCGAGCCGCACCCGCCGGCTGTCGATCCGGAACTCGAGCGGCCCCTGGGCCTCGACGACCCCTGCGGCGGTTTGCATCCGAAATCCGCTGAGCTCGGCGTAGACCCTGGTTCCTTCCGGGCTCCCCGGACGCCACTCGGCATCGAGGGTGAGCTCGGCGGTAGCCGACACCGGCAGCGGCTCGACCCCAAGCAGCGCGAGCAGCGGTTCCGACCGCAGGTTGTGCCCGTCGGCGACGACCCGGATCGCCTCGTCCGGCGCCTCCGGCCACAGCCACTCGGGCAGCGGCAGCCCGCCGAGCGGCACCGTCGCCCTGGCGATCGCTGTCCCGAGCTCGGTCGCGACCTCACGGGTCACCAGCCGCAGCACGCCGTCCTCCAGCGAGCCCGCCGCCGCGAGCGGCGGCACCGGCGACGCCGGGTCGGCGGGCGTCCAGTCGAGCTCGACCTCGGCGGTCGGTCGGGCCATTGTCCCGGCCGCGATCAACAGGCCGTTCACCGCGCCGAAGGCGCCCTCCGGCAACTCCAACGGGAGCATCCCGAGCTGGAGATCCCGCCACTCGAGGGCGAGCGACAGCGGCGCATCCAATCCCTCGAACCCGAACTCGCCGCCGCCGCTCAACCCGCCGCCGTACAGCTCCGCCGAGGAGGTCGTCGATGACGACCCCCTCCGGCCCGGCGTCGAAGACCACCTCGAACCGGTTGAAACGCCAGTCCGCGATCGCGATATCCTGCCCTTCGGCCGCCCCGCCCAGGCGCCAGCTTTCCGGCGACCATTCGAAACCACCCTCGGCGCGCGCGCTCCCCGCGACCTCGAGGGGAGTCGTCCGCCGCCGGCAGCATCCCAACCACTTTGTCCAGACGCTCCAGATCGACGCTCCATGACCCGCCGACCATCATCTCGTCGAGGTCGAACCGACCCCCGGCCGCCGCCGCGGTGGCGTCGTCCACCGTCGCCTCAAGCGCCCAGTCCACGAGTTTCAGGTCACCTTGGGCGCGCCCGGCGATCCGGTCGAGCCCGCGTCCCGCAAGCACCGGTTCGGTCCACTCGATCTCGGTTGCGAACCGCGGCTCGCCGAGGGTCCCCGACAGCACGGCGGTACCGGTGATCGGCCCCCCTGCTGAGCACAAGACCGGCCGGCGGCTCGAACCATGGTTCAGCCAACGCGAGGGCGCGGACGATGTCGTCGACCTCGAAATCGAGTTCCGCCGCCACCCGGCCGCCGGCTGCGAGTTCCCCGGCGCCGCTGAGCCGCACCGACGCCGCATCCGCCTCGAAACGGCGCACGGTCCAGGTCTCCGCCCGGCCCTCCGCCGCCACCACTACCCGGCCGCGCCGGCTGACCGCCTCGAGATCGACGGAACCGGCCACGGTGTCGAGGGTGAACGGAAACGACACCGTGCCGTCGACCGTGCCCGACAGACTGACCGGTCCGGGAACCGCGGCCGCGACCTGCGGCGCGGCAAAGGCGAGGATCCTCTCCACTCGAGCGTCGCGCAGCCGCGCCGACACCGAGGCGACACCGTCTCCGACGACGGCGATGCTCGCCCGGCCCCACGACGACCCCGCAACGCCGATGACCGGGACGCCCTTCTCGAACCCGAGCTCGAGCTCGTCGATGTCGGTTCCCGCCAACCGGATCGGGTCGCCTCGGTGGACGAGGTTCGCGGTGAGATTGCCGTCCTCATCCAATGCAGCACCGCCGTCGAAATCGAGGACCCCCTCCGGCGACAGCCCACTCGCGATGTTGGGGTCCCACCACTCGAGCACGGCGGCGAGCTCAGCACGGCCCGTGAAATCGACATGTCCGTTGGGCCCCGGATCGAACCCGATCTCGCCGGTGGCCTCGATGCCGACCTCGGGACCCCCGATGTTGAAGCGCTCGACGACCACGCCGTCGGCCGACGCCGATGCCTCGATGTCGATCGTACCCAGCGAAAGATGACGATCCTGCCGCTCGATGTCGAGCCGCTGAGCCTCGATCTCGGCGCTCGCCCGGCCGCCGACCAGCGAGGCCGCGATGCGGACGCCCGCGACGGTCCCCGCCATATCCATTGCACGCCCCTCGGCCAGCCCGCCGACGAGCCGCAGCCGTTGTACCTCGACCACCCGCCATGGGTCCAACGGTTCGCTGTCCGGCAGCGCTTCGGCGGTCTGCGGCAGCTCGAGGTCGTGGAGGTCGAGGGCCACCCCGGTCAGCTCGACCGAGCTCAGTCGGTGCGGCGCGTTGGTGACAGCGGCCCAGCCCCAACTCGCCTCGATCCGGTCGACCGAGACCACCTGGCGGTCGCCCGCGAAGACCCGCACCCCCGTTGCCACCAATCTCGCCGGCCACAACCGCAGGTGCGGCTCGTCTATCTCGATCCGCCAGCCGGTCTGCGCCTCGATCGCCGCGGTTAGCCGGTCGGTCGCGATCCGTTGAAACCCGCGGCTGTGCAGCCCGAGCCAGGTCGCACCCACCAGGAGTACGACCGAGAGCGCGACAAACAGCACGATGCGCCGGCGGCGAGACATGGTTAGAGTCTAGCGTCGTTTTCGCGATCCGAGTATGGGTCCTCAAAACACATCGACTATGCTTCCTCCACGGAGGCCCCAAAATGACGACTCCTTTTCTCTGCCTTTTCCTCGCCTTTCTCCTGAACATGGTCAGCAAGGCACCGGTCGCCATCGCCATGGCGCGACAAGGCGGCGGCTACGACAACAGCAATCCGAGAGTCCAGCAGGCCGAGCTCACCGGATGGGGACGTCGGGCGGTTGCCGCCCACCTTAACGGCTTCGAGGCCTTTTCGGGGTTTGCCGCCGCCGTGCTCGTCGCGGTGCTGGGCGGCGCCGATCCGGTTTGGACCGCGCGGTTGGCCGTGGCGTTTGTCGTCGCTCGGGTTCTCTACCTGCCGCTCTACATCGGCGATTTCGATCGTCTTCGGTCGGCCGTCTGGTCCGTCGCCTTTGTCGCCACGGCCGGTCTGTTTCTGCTGCCGCTGTTCCGCTGAGCTTGCCGCAGAGCGGCAGAACCTGCCGCACCTGGACTCGATCGGGCGGCTCGGGACTGTTAGGCTCCCGGCGCAAGAATGAAACAGAGATCGAGATTCGTTTGTTCGCATATATGAAGCGCTATGAACCGGCTTCTCAGAACAGACGAATCAAACCTGAGGTGAACATGCCCCACGACGACAACCCGCGATCCATCACCGCCACCGAGGCCGTCGAAACCCAAGAATGGCTCGAGTCCATGGACTGGGTCCTCCAGCACGGCGGACCTGCAACGGGTCCAAGGCTGCTCGAAGACCTCCAGATCCATGCGCGCAAGGCCGGGGTCGACATCCCGTTCGCCGCCGATACCCCGCATATCAACACCATACCCCCTTCGGCAGAGGTGCCCTATCCCGGCAGCCGCGAGATCGAACGGCGGATCAAGAGCCTCATTCGGTGGAACGCCATGGCGATGGTCGTCCGCGCCAACAACGAGGAGGACGGGATCGGCGGCCACATCTCCACCTACTCCTCCGCCGCCACCCTTTACGAGGTCGCCTTCAACCATTTTCTGCACGGTAAGAGCGAGCACTTCGACGGTGACCAGGTCTATTTCCAGGGCCACTCGTCGCCGGGAATCTACGCCCGCGCGTTTCTCGAGGGCAGACTCAGCGAAGAAAAGCTCTTCAACTTCCGCCGCGAACTCCGCGGTGGAATCGGCGGAGGTCTCTCGTCCTACCCCCACCCCTGGTTGATGCCGGATTTCTGGGAGTTCCCAACCGTATCCATGGGTCTCGCCTCGATCCAGGCCATCTATCAGGCGCGATTCAACAGTTATCTCGAAGACCGCGGCCTCCACCCGACATCGGACCACCGAGTCTGGGCCTTTCTCGGTGATGGAGAGATGGACGAGCCCGAGAGCCTGGGCGCCATCACCCTTGCGTCACGCGAACGCCTCGACAATCTGATTTTCGTCATCAACTGCAATCTCCAGCGGCTCGATGGGCCGGTTCGCGGCAACGGCAAGGTCATCCAATGGCTCGAGGCGGCGTTCCGAGGCGCAAGCTGGAATGTCATCAAGGTGATCTGGGGCTCGGACTGGGACGCCCTCCTGGCCAAGGACGAGACCGGCCTGCTCGTGCGGCGGATGAACGAGGTTGTCGACGGCGAGAGTCAGCTCTTCTCGATTTCCTCCGGCGATTACATCCGCAAACACTTCTTCGGCAAGTACCCCGAACTGCTCAAGCTTGTCGAGGGCTACTCCGACGAACAGCTGCGCCGGCTTCGACTCGGCGGCCATGATCCGGTCAAGGTCTACAACGCATACAAGGCCGCGGTGGAGCACAAGGGTGGGCCCACGGTGATTCTCGCCCGGACCATCAAGGGCTACGGCCTCGGCGAGGGCGGCGAGGGCCGCAACGTCACACACAATCAGAAGAAGCTCAACCAGGACGAGCTCATCGAGTTCCGCAGCAGGTTCGGTATCCCGCTCTCGGACGACGACGCTCAGGCCGCCAAGTTCTACCGCCCGCCACAGGACAGCCCCGAGATCGTCTATCTCCACCAACGACGCCAGGAACTCGGTGGACCGGTGCCAACCCGAGGCGTCAGGTGCGAACCGCTGCAGCCCCCCTCGCGCGCCATCTTCGATGAGTTCAGCGAGGGTTCGGGGGATCGCTCGCTTTCGACCACCCAGGTGTTTGTCCGGATGCTGTCGAAGCTGCTCAAGGATCCCCGCCTCGGTGAACTGATCGTTCCGATCATCCCCGACGAGTCGCGCACCTTCGGCGCCGAGTCGCTTTTCCGTCAGATCGGCATCTATTCGCACGCCGGCCAGCTCTACGAGCCCGTCGATGCCGGCACGCTGATGTACTACAAAGAGGCCAAGGACGGTCAGCTCCTCGAGGAGGGCATCACCGAGGCAGGTTCCATGTGCTCGTTCATCGCGGCCGGAACCGCGCACGCCACCCATGGCATCAACACCATCCCCTTCTTTATCTTCTACTCCATGTTCGGGATGCAGCGCATCGGCGATCTCGTCTGGGCTGCGGCCGACATCCGGTCTCGCGGTTTCATGATCGGCGGCACCGCCGGACGCACCACCCTTAACGGTGAGGGACTCCAGCACCAGGACGGCAACTCCCACCTCCTCGCCTACACCGTCCCCAACCTCAAGACCTATGACCCGGCGTTCGCCTTCGAGCTGGCGACGATCATCAGGGACGGGATCAAGCGGATGTATGTCGACCAGGAAGACATCTTCTACTACGTCACCGTCGAGAACGAGCCCTACACCATGCCCGATCAGCCTGAAGGCAGCGACGAGGGCATCCTCCGAGGGATGTATCGCTTCAAGGCGGCCGAAACCGAGGGTGCTCAGAACAGGGCCCAGCTCTTCGGCTCCGGCGCCATTCTCAACCAGACCCTCGAGGCCCAGGAAATCCTGAGAGATCGCTATAGCGTCGCCGCCGATGTCTGGAGCATCACCAGCTTCAAGGAGCTCTACGTGGACGGCACCGACTGCGACCGGTGGAACCGCCTCCACCGCGAGATCGACCAGAAAACGCCGTGGATCAACCAGTGCCTCGACGGCACCGACGGGGTTTATGTCGTGGCATCCGACTATGTCAAGGCGCTTCCCGAGTCCATCGGCAGGTGGTTCCCGAAGGCGCCGGTGGGGCTGGGTACCGACGGATTCGGCCGTTCGGAGAGCCGCGCCGCACTCCGCCGGTTCTTCGAAGTTGACGCCGCCGCCATCGTCGTGGCGACCCTCGACGCCCTGGCCAAGGAGGGCAAGATCGAACGCGATGTGGTCTTTCGGGCCATCGCCGATTTCGAAATCGACATCGACGCACCGAACCCGATTACGGTCTGAGGTTCATCATGACGAAAACCATCACCATCCCCGAACTCGGAGAAGGCGTCGACAAGGTCGATGTCGTGTCCGTCCTGGTCAAGATCGGCGACACC
Organism: uncultured Acidobacteriota bacterium; assembly: GCA_963753035.1. Taxonomy (GTDB): domain Bacteria; phylum Acidobacteriota; class Thermoanaerobaculia; order Thermoanaerobaculales; family Sulfomarinibacteraceae; genus JAHECW01. The sequence goes on from CAVWAW010000007.1 coordinate 119,171, forward strand.
ATCGAGGTCGATCAGCCGCTGATCGAAGTCGAGACCGAAAAGGCCGCAGTGGAGATCCCGGCAACCATGGCCGGCACCGTCCTCGAGATTCACACGGAACCCGGAGCGAGCCTCGGGCCCGGCGCAGCCATCATCACCGTTGAGGTCTCCGAATCCAACGCAGAGACGCAGAGGCGCGGAGACGCAGAGACATCGCAAGAAGTTGAACAGCCATCTCCCACCGAGCCCGCGCCCGTGTCCGAGTCAGCGGCAGGGACCGTGGTAGCGGCAGAGACAGCGGCAGAAACAGAGGCAGTGTCAGCGTCAGAGGCAGGAACCGCGACGGACCCTCAAGACCTCAAGACCCCACGACCTCAGGACCCCAAGACCCCACGACCTCAAGCCCTCATTCCAGCGGCGCCAACAGTCCGCCGCTTCGCCCGCGAGGTCGGAATCGACATCAGCACCGTCAAGGGCAGCGGCCCCGGCGGGCGGATTTCCATCGACGACGTCAAAGCCGAAACCACCCGTCGCCTGACCAGCGGCACCGGTTCCGGGGTCGCCTTGCCCGCAGCCGAACTTCCCGATTTCAGCCGTTGGGGCGAGATCCGTCGCGAACCCATGTCCAAGATCCGCAGCCTCACCTCCGAGGCCATGACCAGAGCGTGGCTGACTGCTCCCCAGGTGACCAACCACGAGCTCGCCGACATCACAGAGCTCGAGGAACTCCGCCGGGCGTTCAAGACCCGGGTCGAATCCGCAGGCGGCAAACTCACCATGACTGCGATCCTCATCAAGGTCGCGGCGTCGGCCCTCAAGATCTTTCCCAACCTCAATGCGAGCGTCGACCCGGCCGGCGGCGAGATCATCTACAAGGACTACATCCACATCGGAGTGGCGGTGGATACCGATCGCGGTCTCCTCGTGCCCGTGATCCGAGACGCGGACAAGAAGAACATCACCGAGATCGCCATCGAACTCGACGATCTTGCCGGCCGCGCCCGCAACCCGCAAACTCAAGACCCGACGAGATGCAGGGTGGAACGTTCTCCATCTCGAATCTCGGCGGAATCGGCGGTACCGGATTCTCCCCCATCGTCAACTGGCCGGAGGTCGCCATCATGGGTGTCTCACGCAGCCGGATCCAGCCCGAATGGGACGACGAACTCGAAGACTTCGAGCCGCGCCGGATGCTGCCGCTGTCGCTGAGCTATGACCACCGGCTTGTGGACGGCGCTGAGGCCGCCCGATTCCTGAGCTGGTTCACCCAGGCGCTCGAGCAACCGCTGCTTCTGGCCCTCGAGGGTTGAGACCGAATGAACAAAAAGCAACTCGAGTCCTTTCGTCAGCGACTGCTCACCATGGCAGATCGAGATCAACACCCTACTCGGGCGCACGAGTGAGGACGCCAAACCGGTGGACCTCGATCTTCCAATCGGCAGGCTGTCGCGGGCGGATGCCATCCAGATGCAGAACATGGCCGAACTCAACCGGCGGCAACTTGAAGTCAAGCTCAAACAGGTCGAGGGCGCGCTCTCCGCTTTCGAAGCCGGGTCCTATGGATCGTGCCGAAGCTGCAACGGCGAGATCAATCCCGCTCGCCTCGATGCCCGCCCCGAAACCCCCTTCTGTATCGATTGCCAGGAAGCGTTCGAACAGGAGAGATGAATCTCAAAATCTATCGGGTTTGGCCGGCGCACGGTCGGTAAAGATTACAAAATCCGCCAAGCCGGAACGAGGCCGACTCATGAGTGATCACCACGACAACGATCCCCTGCACGGTCAAACACTGGAAATGGTCGTGACCTGTCTCGTCGAGCACTTTGGCTGGGACGTGTTGGGTACCCGCATCAAAATCAGGTGCTTTATGAGCGACCCTTCGGTGAAGTCGAGCCTGAAGTTCCTGCGCAAAACTCCCTGGGCGCGGAAGAAGGTCGAGGACCTCTTTATCGAGCTGAAGTCGCCAACCGGACGATCGAAGGGCCGCAGTTCACGAACCCGGTGAAAACTATTACCGTTCTGTGACTTCAGACCATTCAAATCTTCGTCGAGAGCTTGGCGGATCCGTCAATACATGAGACGATGTCGCGGCTTTGGAGGTCTGCGTGAAAATATATCCTGTCTTCGCCACGCTCGTCATCGCTCTCTCGGTGCTCGTCTTCGGTTGCGCCAAAAGCGAACCTGTCCCCTCTCCCGGACCCGAGGTCGCAGAAACGACCAAGGTCGGATCGACCATCCAGCCCGAGGCCCGGGAGATCCACTTCGGCGAACTCACGATGCTCACCGATGGCGGGGAAAATGCCGAAGCCTACTTCTCCTTCGCAAGCGACAAGCTGATCTTCCAGTCGACCCGGGAGCCTCACGCATGCGATCAGATCTTCACCATGAATCTCGACGGTTCCGATCAGCAGCTCGTCTCCACGGGAACCGGTCGGACAACCTGCGCTTACTACTACCCCGAGGACGATTGGGTCGTCTACGCCTCGACCCACGAAGGATCCGCGGTCTGTCCCCCGACTCCCGATCACAGCCGGGGCTATGTCTGGCCCATCTATCCGGACTACGATCTCTATATCGCTCGGCCCGATGGCAGCGAGTTGAGAAAGCTCACGGACGAACCAGGCTACGACGCCGAAGCAACAGTCTCTCCCGCCGGTGATCGAATCGTTTTCACCTCCACGCGGGACGGTGACCTCGATATCTACTCCATGAACCTCGACGGCTCCGATGTCCTGCGTCTCACCGACGGCGTCGGCTACGACGGGGGACCCTTCTACTCTCCTGACGGCACCAAGATCGTCTACCGCGCCCGGCATCCCGAGGACCCCCAGGAGATCGCCGACTACCAGGCGCTTCTCGCCGACGGTCTGATTCGACCGTCAAAGCTCGAGATCTGGGTCATGGATGCCGACGGTTCCAACAAACAGCGGATCACCGAACTCGGTGTTGCCGCGTTCGGTCCCTTCTTCCACCCCTCGGGAGAGAAGATCATCTTTTCGTCCAATCACGGCGACCCGAGCGGTCGGGAGTTCGAGCTCTTCATGGTCGATCTCGACGGCGAAAATCTCGAACAGATCACCTTTGCCGGTGGTTTCGACGGATTCCCCATGTTCGCACCCGATGGCGAGACCTTTGTCTTCTGCTCCAATCGGAACAACACCGAACCCGGCGAGACCAACGTCTTCGTGACCAAGTGGATGGACTGACGTCGCGGTGGGCTCGATTCCTCCCCTTTCGTGAAAGATCTTTGAGTTCAGGCGGCGTTCCTGTTAACGTCAAGGGGTCAGCGAAAGATGAGAAGAGCGAATTGAGAAAGAGTCTGGATTTGATCAACCGAACGTCGTAGCTGCCGGGAGTCGTGTTGAACCCTTGGTTGCGATTTTTTTCTTTTCTGCCGCACAGGTCGGTGCCGCAGGTGAAGCCGACGATCGACCAGCCGGGGAATGCCGCCCCGACTCCAAGGGGGAGTCTCGAGGTTGATCGAAACCTCTCCTCATTGCAGATTCTGAACAATCCCGACAGCCCGAATCCTTCATATCAGCCCACCTCAGTAACCCAACCCCGACAAACCGCGAATGGGATGGACTTCTCAGGTCCCATCTGCGACTGCTTTTGCGATGGACCCAGGGAGGCACGATGGACCAACCACAGGGATCAGCAACCGCAACCCGAGCCGATGAGGCAACTGCGGAGATCTGCCTGACCTGCATGCACCTGCCGTGCTGCGAAACACGGGCAAAGCACGAACATCCCATCCTCTCTTGCGACCTCTTCGAGGAGGGCGAGTGGGGCGAAACCCTCGTCACGGCCCTCATCGACAAGAATCGTGATCAGCGAGGCGGTCTGATCTCGATCCTCGAAGGCGTTCAGGCGAACTACGGATACCTCCCGGAATCCGCGCTTCGGCTCGTTGCGGAACAAACCGGTCGGTCGCTCGTCGATATTTATGGTGTGGCCACGTTCTACAAAGCCTTCAGCCTGGTGCCGAAGGGTCGCCACCTGTGTTCGGTCTGCGTCGGCACGGCCTGCCACGTTCGCAACGCTCCCACGGTCGTGGAGGAGTTCAAGCGCACACTGGGCATCGGCCCCGGCGGCACCACCGAGGACCGCGAATATTCTCTTGAGACCGTCAACTGCCTCGGCGCCTGCGCCCTCGGACCCATCGTCGTGGTGGATGGTCACTATTTTCCACAGGTGAATGCACGTCAGGTCGACGAGATCATCGAAAAGACCCAGAACGGACTCGATTTCATCGAGGTCGCGACCGACAAGCGGGTCTTTCCGGTACAGGTCTTCTGCGCCCGCTGCAATCGCAGCCTGATGGACACGGACCACCTCATCGAGGGGCATCCCTCGGTCCGGGTGACGATCTCGCACGGCCGAAAGCACGGCTGGCTCAGGCTATCGTCGCTCTACGGCTCATACACCATCGAGTCCGAGCACGAAATCCCGGCCGACACCATCGCCCATTTCTTCTGCCCGACCTGTCATGCGGAGCTCGCCGGCGCCACCGATTGCTCGGTCTGCGCCGCACCGATGGTTCCGCTCATCGTTCGCGGCGGAGGGATGGTCCAGATCTGCTCGCGGCGCGGTTGCACCAGCCATCTGCTCGACGTGAGCGGGCTCGGGTCGTAGGAGGTCCATCGATGAGACGACTCACAACCATAGACGAGCTCGCCGGTTTCCGCTCACGTGTCGAAAGCGCCAAGAAAATCAAAGCAGAGACCCCCACCCTGGTGGTCAGCGGCGGTACCTGCGGACAGGCGAGCGGCGCCAACGACATCATGCGGATCGTCAAACGCTGCATCCTCGAGCAGGATCTCGGTGATCGGATCAGCCTGAGAATCACCGGCTGCCACGGATTCTGCCAGGTGGAGCCCTTCATCCTCGTCGAGCCCGGACAACACCTGTATCCGAGGTTGAAGATGGAGGACGTCCCACGGGTCATCGATGCCGCCCTTGGCGGCTATGTCGAAACCGACCTCATCTACACGGAGCCCTTCATCGGCGCGAAGTTCGACACCCAGGATGAGATCCCCTTTTTCAAGAAGCAGACCCGCACGATCCTCGGCACCAATCAGAAGCTCGATCCGATTCGGATTTTCAACTACGTCGAACGCGACGGCTACTCGGCGCTCGAGAAGGTCCTGGAGAAGAACGACCCGAACTGGATCATCGAGGAGATCAAGGCCTCGGGAATTCGAGGTCGCGGAGGCGCGGGTTTCCCGACCGGGCGCAAATGGGAGTTCGCCCGCGCATCCGGCCAGCCGGGGCAACCCAAATACGTCGTCTGCAACTGCGACGAAGGTGATCCCGGCGCCTACATGGACCGGAGCCTCTTAGAAGGCAATCCTCACTCGATCCTCGAGGGGATGATGATTGCCGGCATCGCCATCGGCGCCAATCACGGGATCATCTACGTCCGCGGTGAGTACCCGTTGGCGATCAAACACACGATGATCGCGCTGCGCCAGGCTCGCGAACTCGGCCTCCTCGGCGACGACATACTCGGCACCGGGATCGATTTCGACATCGAGATCGTTCGTGGGGCGGGGGCCTTTGTCTGCGGTGAGGAGACCGCTCTCATCCGCTCGGTTGAAGGATTCATGGGCGAGCCGCGGCAACGCCCTCCCTACCCCATCGCCAAGGGAATCGATGGTTGCCCGACGTGCATCAACAACGTCGAGACTCTCGCCAACATTCGGGTCATCATCAATCTCGGTGGGGCCGAATACGCAAAAGTCGGCACTCCCGGGAACACCGGCACGAAGATCTTCTCGCTCGTCGGCAAGATCCGCAACACCGGGCTCGTCGAGGTTCCCCTCGGCATGGCCATCGGTGAGGTGGTCCACGATATCGGTGGCGGCCCTCCCGGCAAAGCGAAAATCAAGGCCGTACAGACAGGAGGACCATCCGGAGGGTGCATTCCAGCCGCCCGATTCGACCTCCCCGTCGACTATGACAGTCTCAAGGAGGCCGGATCGATCATGGGCTCCGGCGGGATGATCGTCATGGACGAGGACACCTGCATGGTCGACGTTGCCAAGTACTTCATGGCCTTCCTCAAGGATGAATCGTGCGGTAAATGCTACACCTGCCGCAAGGGCACCCAGCGGATGTACGAGATTTTAGAAGACATCACCGAAGGCCGCGGCACCCTCGATCACCTGCAATTGCTCGAAGAACTGGCCGTCGTCGTCAAGGACACATCCATGTGCGGCCTCGGCCAGTCCGCCGCCAACCCGGTTCTCAGCACCTTGAGATACTTCCGCCACGAGTACGAGCGACACATCGTCGACAAGAGGTGCGACGCCTTTATCTGCAAAGACCTGGTCGGTCCGCCGTGCCAGTCGGCCTGTCCGGTGGGCACCGAGGCGTGGCGATACGTCGCCCACATCGAGCGCGGCGAGTACGACGAGGCGTATCGAGTGATCCGTGAGGTCAACCCCTTCCCCTCGGTGTGCGCGCGGGCCTGCGATCATCAATGCGAGCAACGGTGCCGCGCGGGCACCAGCGGGGGCGACCCCATCGCAATCAGGGCTCTCAAGAGGTTCGTGACCGATCGGGTCGATCCCTCGAGCTATCAACCGAATCGAGAGGAGTGGACCGATGGTGAAGCGCCACGGGTCGCTGTGGTTGGGGCCGGCCCCGCGGGACTGACCGCGGCTCACTGTCTCTCCATCAAGGGCTATCACGTCACGGTCTTCGAAGCCGAGCCGGAGCCCGGGGGCATGCTCTACTGCGCGATTCCCGAGTACCGCCTTCCCCGCGAAGTCATCAGAAAAGAGATCCAAGCCCTCCTCGACGAGCACATCGAGATCATCTGCAACACGAGCCTCGGCACCGATTTCACCATCGACAGCCTTCTCGGTGATGGCTACAGCGCTGTTCTGCTGGCGCTCGGCGCCCACAAGAGCCGACCGCTCGGTCTCGACAAGGAAAACGCCCCCGGAGTCTACCCCTCCATCGAATTCCTCAAGGCGTTCAATGAACGTGGCGAGCAGCTCGCCAAGGGGCGGGTCGGTGTCATCGGTGGCGGCAACTCCGCCATCGACGCCGCCAGAACCGCGCTGCGCCAGAGAGATGTCGATAGCGTCACCATCCTCTATCGGAGAACCCGGGCCGAGATGCCGGCCTTCGAGGAAGAAATCGAAGCGGCCATCCAGGAAGGAATCCTCATCGAAACCCTGGTCACTCCCACCGAGATCAGGACGACCAGCGGTCTGTTCTCGCACCTCGTGTGCGCCCGCAACAGCCTCGGGTCGCCCGATTCCAGCGGTCGCCGTCGACCGGTGCTCATCAAGGGGAGCGAATACCTCCTGGAGCTCGACACCCTGATCGTGGCGATCAGCGAGGACTCCGGGGTCGACTGCGTCACCCCCGCCCGCGCAGGGGGGATCGAGGTGACCGAATGGAATACGGTGAAGGCTGACCCCAAAACCCTACTCACGAGTCGGCCGGGGGTCTTTGCTGCCGGCGACGTGATCACCGGACCCAACACCATCATCGACGCCGTCGCGGACGGAAAAAAAGCGGCTGCCATGATCGACCTCCACATCAAGGGCGAGTCGTTGGTCCGACCCGCGAGATCGATCGAACCCCTGCCCTACATCGACCCGCCGGTGATCGACGAGACCGTGTCGCGGGACGTGCGCGTCGAAACTCCCCGAGCTTCCGTCGACTGGCGTAAACGGAACTTCGCCGAAGTCGAGGTGGGGTTGTCGATGCAGGAAGCTCGCTGCGAGGCCGGACGTTGCCTGCGCTGCGATCTCGAGTTCGCCGAACGGGCGGGTCCTGAGTCCCTGGTGGTTGGAGGGAACACAGAATGATCGATCTCAAGATCAACGGCATCGACGTCTCGATGGACCGGGGCACGACCCTCCTCGAGGCGGCCCAGTTCCTCGGCCTCCCCATCCCGACCCTCTGCCACATGGAAGGACTCACCCCGTACGGAGCTTGTCGCCTCTGCGTCGTCGAAGTGGGTGATGGGCCGAACGCCAGGCTCGTCACCTCGTGCACCTACCCGGTCGAGAACGGACTCAAGGTGAGGACATCATCGCAGAGGGTGGTTCGGGCGCGGAAAATGATCGTCGAACTGTTGCTCGCCTCGTGCCCCCAGTCAAAAACAATCCAGGACATCGCGGCGGAACTGGGTGTACGTCAACAACGATTCAGACAGGAGCAGGAGGATTGCATTCTGTGCGGCCGCTGCGTCCGTATGTGCTCCGAACAGATGATGGCCGGCGCTATCGGTTTCACCGGTCGTGGTGAAAGCCGGGCGATCGGGACTCCGTTCGAGAGCAGTTCCGAGGTCTGCCGACTCTGCGGGGGATGCATCTACGTCTGCCCCGCGTGCGAACTGCGCTGCACCTACTCCGAACCTGACAAGGCCATCTGTGGAGGCTGCGCCAACCTGACCCCACCGTGTGTCGACAAACCGCAGTTCGACGACATGATGTGTTATATGCAGCCCTGTGTGGCCTGCGAGATCAAAGAAGACTGACGGAGGAGAATGATGTCCCTGTCCAGAACCAACGCCACCGCCGCCACCCTGACCAAGAACCGCACCGAGGATTCCATCGTTCCCGCATCGGGCATGTGCGTCACCTGCGTCGATGGCTGCATCGGGATGTGCGAGATCGGTAAGTCGGCCTACCGCGGCCACGAGGTGATCTATCCCCAACCATTCGGGGTGATCACCACCGCCGCTGAGAAGGTCTATCCCGTCGACTATTCACACTTCAACATCATGGGCACAGCCGTGGGCGCGCACGGCATCGAGGCCGACAGCGACAAGGCGATCTTCCCATCGGTGGACCTGGAGGTTCGCGTCGGTCACGACAACGGTCTCAAGTTCCGCTATCCGTGGATCATCCCGGGCATCGGGTCCACCGATGTCGCCAAGAACAACTGGGAAGGTCTTGCAATCGGATCGGCCCTCTCGGGCACCGGTCTCACCATCGGTGAGAACGTGGTCGGGATGGACATGGAGGCGACCATCGAGAACGGCCGCGTGGTCGACACGGTGGATCTCAAACGTCGGATCAAGCTCTACAAGGACCATCAGATCGACGGCTACGGCGCCATCATCGTCCAGGCGAATGTGGAAGACACGCGGCTAGGCGCCCAGGAGTACGCGATCAAGGAACTCGGGGCCGAGGTCGTGGAACTCAAGTGGGGACAGGGCGCCAAGAATATCGGCGGCGAGGTCAAGATCAAGGATCTCGGCAAGGCGCAGGAACTCCACCGGCGGGGCTACGTAGTGCTGCCGGACCCCACCGACAACGACGTCATCGACGCCTTCAAACGCGGCACCTTCCGCGAATTCGAGCGCCACTCTCGGGTCGGCATGGTCGAGGAGGAGGGCTTCGCCCAAAGGGTCGAGGAACTCCGTGCAGCGGGGGCGAAATACGTCTTTCTCAAGACCGGCGCCTATCGTCCGTCGGATCTCGCTCGAGCCATTGCCTGGTCCTCGAAGTACGGGATCGACATGCTCACCGTCGACGGCGCCGGGGGCGGCACCGGAATGAGTCCCTGGAAAATGATGAACGAGTGGGGAATGCCCCCTGTGGAGCTCCACTCGCTGCTATATACCTATGCAAAGCAGCTGTCGGATGCCGGCCGGCCGGTGCCGGCCCTGGTCCTCGCCGGCGGGTTCGTCTTCGAAGACCAGATTTTCAAGGGTCTGGCCATCGGAGCGCCGTTTGTCAAGATGGTCGGGATGGCGCGCTCCCCCATCGCCGCCGCCATGGTCGGAAAGACCATCGGCAAGACCATCGACGAGTCTCAGCTACCGGTCTATGTCGAGCGGTTCGGCAGAACTCGTGATGAGATCTTTGTCACCGCGGCCGATCTTCGGCGGCTGGTCGGAAACGACGAGTTCGAGAAACTTCCAACCGGCGCCATCGGGCTTTTCACCTACTATGAGCGGCTTGCCCAGGGGTTGCGTCAGCTCATGTGCGGCTCGAGAAAATTCGCCACCAGCTACATCTCGCGAGATGATATCGCCAGTCTCACCCACGAAGCAGAGGCGGTGAGCGGTATTCAGTACACCCTCGACCTCGACCGGCAGGAGGTGGAGTCGATCCTGAACGCCTAAGAGCCTACGGGCTCCTAGGGTCTCGCGAGAACGAGTTCGGCTTGGTCGCTGCCGATGGAGACTCCAGCGACAGCCACGTCCGGCTCGGCGAGATCGACGACAACCCACAATTCGGATGGGCGTCGCTCTTCGTGAAGCCCACTCCGGATCTGGGCCACCTCCGGGGTCATCGCATCGATGGTGTAGGGGCGATAGGTGGCCGTGATTCCCCGCACCCGGACCAGAACCCTCGGCGGCGATGAAAGGGTCTCCATCGAGAGAATTCCATCCTCGAGGCTTCCGTTGGCCCGGATTCTGATCACGGTCCCTGCTGGACCCCGCTCGACATCGATCGAAGTCACCGCATCGGCGGGGCCGAGTTGCACCGACGGCTGAGTCGGCTCGGGCTCGACCCGCTCGGCGATTTCCTCGACGGCGGTTTCGTGCTGCTCGATATCGACCGCCTCGGCTTCGCCGTCATCTGCCGCCAAAGACTCATCCACCACGGTATCTGACGATTGCGGGGGCTCCGGCTGTTCGCCCGCGGGAACCCGAGCTTCTTCCACGACCTGGGAATTCTCGGCCACCACCTGTTCTTGAGGTGAATTGTTATCGCGAGACGCCAGCCAGTCCCTTGCATGTGGCCACAGGAACCCTCCACCTACCACGAGGACAAAGACGGCGGCCAACGCCAGAGGCCACCGTCGCCGCACGCGCGGTGGTTCATCGAAGTCATCTTCAGTGGTGACCGTGACATCGTCGCGGCCCTCGTCCGGGAGCACCGGCGTGGTATCCGGCTCGTCGTCGATCTCCGGGAGGCTGACATCAAAAGCAGGGCTTCCGAGATCGCCATCGTCCACGTCGTCGATGACCTCTGGACCATCAGCAAAGGCGAGTGGAGGAGGAAGCACATCCGGCGTCGCGACAGCCTCCGCGGCGATGGAAACATCGTCGGTCTCGGCCGGCTCCTCGTCAGCCTCGACGGAGAACAAGAGCTCCTCTTGCTCGGCGACGAGGACTTCTTCGGGATCGTCCTGGCGAGCGACTTCAGATTCCAACTCTTCGACCGGCCCCTCGACCGTGGGCGGATCCTCAGGTTCCGCTGACGAGTCCAACTCGGCCGACCAATCGAACTCCGGTGGATCGCCGATCGCCTCGACATCGGTGATCGTCTCCATAATCTCGGCGATCGTGTCCTCGACAACAGGGACCGCCTCGGCCGCGGCGACTGAAACGATCTCGAAGCCGTGGATGTCCTCGACGGAATCCTCTTTCTCGGCATCGGCATCGGATGGTTCGATCTCGACGAAACCCTCCTCAACCGATTCCACCGTGGCGCCATCCTCGGGCTCGACGGTATCCGGCATCTCCTGGACATCGGCCTCCGTTGGGAGCTCGTCCTCCTTGACCTCGGGCATCACCTCGGCGAGCGCCCGAAGCGCATTGGCCTGGAGGTTCGGTCCGGTGTGGCGGAGGGTCAATTTGTACCCCTCATCGAGGGTCTCGGTCGACGGAGAGGGCGCACCTTCCAGCGAATCCGTCGGAAAATCCGCTGGAACCGGCCGAACATCGAGATCAAAAGGAGTCCCTCCGGTATCGATGAAATCCTGAACGAGCTGCTCGACCAGCTCCTGGTTTTGCGAGGAGAGGGTAACGAACCTGAGGGCCATGCCCGGTGCGCCTTCGCAAATGGCCTCGGCGCTCCGTATCCACTCCACCACCGCCGTGCCCTCGAGGAAGACGAAATCCTCGGGCAGAATGACGCGGAAACGGACAACCGAACCAGGGTTCAGCGGTTCGCCGGTGTCGATGAATAAACCACCCTTGGAAAGATTCGGCGAGAACTCGCCCTGAAATCTTCGCATACTCTCGAAGTTGAGGTCGATTTCAACCAGATCATCTCCACCCGTGGGTTGGCCGCCGAAACCGTTGTGATCGTCCGTCATGATTACTTAATCCACCCCTTCTCTTAAGGTTAGCAGATTTGCTCCCGGACTCGATCTGACATCGTTGCTGATCACAGATTGAACACTCCCGTGCGAGGTCGGTCGAGTCGGTGCTAGGGTTGGCTAATGTTGAGGAGGACCCTCACTACCGTCACGGCTGTACTGCTCATCGGCGCTCCGCCAGGGTCCGCCGATTCTGGAGTCCGACCGGTGAACATCTATGACGGATTGGTCGCCATGGAGATCCCCGATGATTGGCGCGAAATCGACCCACTGCATCTCGAGGATCTGACCATGTGGTCGGCTGAGGCCACCGCCGGGAGGTCGGTTGAGGTCTATCAGCACGGATTCCGACCGCGGGATCCCGGCGTCGATACAACGCTGCCGAATTTTCTCGTTCAGATCCGCGAGAGTGGTCGATTGAGATACGGGAGGTTTCTCCACCTCCAGCCATTGGACAACATCCAGGATGCGGCGCAAAGGACTTTTCCCGATGGAGTCCCTCCAATGGTGATGGGTGTCGCCGTTGACGGTGTTTCATTTGAGCCGGAAACCTACTGCCTCCGCCTCGAACACAGTCTCGATCTTCGTTTTTTCGGACGGGTCAGGGTCCTGACCGCGGCGTTTCTGACCGAGCGGGGGTTGCTCAGTTTTCATTTCGTCGACCGGGAACGACGCATCGACGACGGGCGAGTCCTCTTCGACCGAATCATCGACAGTGTCCGGATTCCGCCCGAAATCGCCTACCAGCCGCGGATGACCGATCATCTTCCGGGTCTGCCGTTTTTTATCGCCGCCGCCGTCCTTGCTGCGGCGCTCATCGTGATTCTCCTCCGCCGCCGACAATCTCAACCGTGACGATCTCCATCGATCTCGAACGTCGTCACCTCCTCGCCAGCGTTTCAGACCTGGCAGGCGAACCCGGTACGCGCGCCATCGGGCTGAGCGGCAGCGGCCTCTCCCGGCTCTGGATCGGCTCAGAACTCCATCGACGCCTGCAGTCGGATTTCGAGGCCGCAGAACCGGGTTATCGCTCGGAGGTGCCCGTCGCTCTCGAACTCGAGGTCGACGGTTGGACCGTTGAACTCGTGGGCCGCGCAGACGGCGTCCGTTTCGAAGACGAACAACCGGTTCGGGTCGACGAGATCAAGACCCTCCACTTCGCCGTCGATCTCCACAACCTCTATGTCGAAGAGCGCCTCGATCGTTATCGTCGTCAGGCATCCCTCTACGCCTTCATGTTGACCGGGGACGGCCCTCCGCCGGCGGTCCGGCTGATCCTCGTCGACATCGTCTCCACCGAGGAGAAGGACGAGGAGGTCGTCTGGTCCCCCGAGGAGGTGCGGACCTGGCTTCGTCAGCGTCTCCACCGTCTCATCGCGCAAGAGACACGCCGACTCGATCGGCTCGCCGAGCTTCGCGCCGCTGCAGATCTCATTCCCTTTCCGCACGACGAGATGCGTCCGGTTCAAATACCCATCGGAGACAAGGTCACCGACTTGCTCGGGGATAGCCGGCACCTCCTGATACGGGCGCCCACCGGCTGCGGCAAGACCGCAGCGGTGCTCCACCCGGCGCTCCGCGCGGCGCTTTCCAAGGGGCACCGGCTCTTTTTTCTCACCGCGAAGACCCTGCAGCAGAAGATCGCGGTCGAAACCGCACGGTCCATGCAGGACGGCCTGTTCCGCAGTCTTCAGCTACGGGCCAAGGGAAAGATGTGCGCCAACACCGAGCTGATCTGTCACGAGGAGTTCTGCCCCTACGCCAAGGAGTACGGCGTCAAACTCGTCAAGAGCCAACTCATCGAGAACCTCCTCGAGGACAGCGATCACCAGGACCCCGATGAGGTCTTCGAAACCGCGCGCAACCACGAGGTCTGTCCCTTCGAGGTCAGCCTCGATCTTCTCCCCCACATCGATCTGGTGGTCTGCGATTACAACTATGTCTTCGATCCGGTGATCGGACTTGGTGCGGTGCTCAACGAAGGCGCGCTCCGAAACGCGGTTCTCGTCATCGACGAGGCCCACAACCTCGTCGATCGTAGCCGCGAGTACTACTCCCCCACCGTCTCGTCGAGCCAGATCGATCGGACGCTCGAGTACCTCGCCACCCGCTCAAATGCGGTCTTCGAAAACCTCGCGGCGCTGGTTCGCGAACTCTCCGAATACCTCAGGAAGACGGTCGATCTGGCCTTTGAAGAGCAACGCGGAGACGAGGCCCTGGCTTCGCTTCGATCCTCAGACGATCTCGGATCTCCGGATCGCCTTCGACGGCGCGATGCTGTCCTACTTTCTCTACAAGCGCGAGCAGGAACTGTGGATCGCCGACGACCCGATCCTCGACCTCTTCTTCACCCTGACCCACTTCCACCGGGTCCTTTCCCTCGGCGGCTCCGAGTTCGTCCATCTCGCTCGGCGGACGTCCGACGGGACGATCAGTCTTCGGATCTGCTGTCTCGACGCGGCCCGGTTCGTCGGCGAGATCCTCGACGAATCAGCCGGGGTCATCGCCATGTCGGCAACCCTGGAGCCCTTCGATTTCTATCGTGATCTGCTCGGCTTCGATCCCCACCGCACCTCATCTCTCTATGTGCCGTCACCCTTTCCCGCCGAGAACCGGCTGGTAATGGCCATCGACGATGTCGACACGACCTGGCGCAGGCGGACGGCCAACTACGATCGCATCGCGTCCTGGATCCGCCGCCTCTCACATCCACAGGGCAACGTTCTGGCCCTCTTCCCGAGCTATGCCTTTCTCAACTCCATCCACGACCGGCTCCACATGCCGCATCACAACATCCTCGTTCAGACCTCCGGGAGCACCGATGCCGAGCAACGGAAAATCCTCGAGGCGCTCAAGGGCGAACGGTCTCACCTTCTGCTCGCGGTGCTCGGTGGAATCTTCGCGGAGGGTGTCGACTATCCGGGGCGGATGCTTTCCCAGGTCGTCGTCGTGTCGCCGGGGCTGCCCCAGTTCAACATGGAGCGGGAGCTGCTCAAGGCCTACTACCAGGAGACCTACGAGCACGGGTTCGGTTATGCCTATCTCATCCCCGGGATGACCCGGGTGGTGCAGGCGGCGGGCCGATTGATCCGATCCGAAACCGACCGCGGCGTCATCACCTTTGTCGGCAAGCGGTTCCTCGACTCGCGCTATGCCAGGCTCCTTCCCGAGGAGTGGGTCGATGAAGACCCGACCTCACTACTCCTGCCCGACCCCGAAGGGGCGGTCAAGGACTTCTTCTACTAGCCTGACCTCATCGCCGGCCTTCTGGTCCGCTGTGACGTTGTCTCAGCGCCCCAGCGTCGCACCATCGGCGTGGTCGCGCGTGGGTTGATTGGAAGGGCTGCAACCACGCCGATGGAGCGCCGGCGGCCTGCCTCGAAGCCGGGAGAGCAAACCGCATCGCGCTCCCCGTGGAGTGCCCGGTAGCGTAGTTGTGCCGAGCGCGCCGCGGTGCCGGTTGGTCGATCCGACACAACTACGTACCCCGCACGTCCCAATGAACGCGATTGCCTCGTTCCCTGATTGGCTATGGATACGGGCGTTGCCGTCGACAGGCAGGATGCCTGTCGCTACACCGCGGCCGTCTGGGTGGTGTAGCGATAGCCATCCTGGCTGTCGCGAACGCTGTTGCGGTCCCTGACTCCTGTCGCAGTCCCGGTCGCTGATTCCTGCCGCTGCCCCTGCCGCTGTCTCGGAACCTGTCCTCGTTCCGGCACAAATGCGGACCCGACACCCCGTTTAGGCGGGGTTTTCCGCTCGGTTCGGAAAGCCATAGCGGCTACTTACAATCTCGGGTTGATCAGCCTCCAGGTCATGGCTCGGACGTCATCGACTACTCACTCCCCAAGAACGACACGGAGGTGACCATGAACATCGGGTCCAGGAGGGCGCCATCGTCGCTGATCGCTGATCGCCGCTCCTGTCGCTGCCGCTGTCGCTGAACCCTGACGCTGTCGCGGGCCCTGTTCCGGACGCTGGCCTCGACAGGCCGGGAGCCTGCACCCACCAGAGACCTTTGCGATGTCTTTGCGCCTTTGCGGTGAAAAAATGCGATGGTGCGATGCCTCTGCGTCTCTGCACCTCTGCGCCTCTGCGTTGAATTGCGATGTGTGCGATGCGCCCCGGTATACTCCTTCCATGGAACCCCGATCGCTCTACCTGATGGCCATGCTCGGGCTGCCGGCGTTGGCGGTGGTCAACGCGTTCCGGTTCGGAACCGAGCTCAAGAACTTCGTGTCCTCGACACCGAGGTTCGAGTCGAGCCACGACATCGAGTGCTTCAAGACCGTCGTAGCGCACCAGATGTACGCCGCTCTGGCCCAGATCGTGCTCCTGGCCGCTCCACCCATCGTGTTTTTCCTCGGTCTCTTTCGGGGCGTGTTGAGCCCTTCGGACATCGTGTTCATCATCGGCCCCTCGGCGGTCATCCTGATCGTGGCGGCCATGTATCGAGGCCACGAGAAGCGCGCGAAGACGATCCCCACCGCAGATCCGGAACTCGAACGACAACGCGACGCCATCGTCCACACCTGGCTCCGTAAGCCCCTGCCCGACTGGTAAAACTCAATTATGAATTATGAATTATGAGTTATGAATGATGAATTCCATCGCAAATGCTCAGTAGGGCAATGAGGAACACCCTTGGGGTAGTCTATCGATAGACAACGCAACGGCTTAGATGCGCGATGCGGAGCCGCTGCCAATTCATAATTCATCATTCATAATTCATCATTCCTAGCTCCCCTCCACCTTGCTACCATGATTCGATCCTATGACCTCGCCACTCGACGAACCGCTGCGGATCTTCGCTCCTCCCATTGCCGGGTGGTTCAGGGAACGGTTCGGTCAGCCCACCGATGTTCAATCGCTGGCCTGGCCGAGGATCGCGGCGGGCGAGCACGTCCTCCTCACCGCCCCCACCGGCAGCGGTAAAACCTTCGCCGCTTTTCTCTGGGCCCTCGACCGCCTGCTCACCGGCGAGTGGGAACCAGGCGCGACCCGCGTCTTGTATGTCTCGCCGCTCAAGGCGCTGGGCAACGACATCGAGCGCAACCTCACCGAACCGTTGGCGGAACTCGCGGCCCGATTTTCGTCAGTCGGCGAGGCCAGGCACGTCATCCGCGTCGAGAGCCGGACCGGTGACACCCCGCAGAGCGCCCGTCGTCGGATGCAGCGCTCGCCACCCGAGATTCTGATCACCACCCCCGAAACCCTCAACATTCTGCTCACGTCGAAGAGCGGCCGGCGTCTCCTCACCGGGCTTCGCTGCGTCATCCTCGATGAGGTTCACGCCGTCGCCTCGGGCAAGCGAGGGGTCCACCTCATCACCGCCGTCGAGCGGCTGACCATGCTCAGCGGTGAGAGTCAGCGGATTGCGCTGTCGGCTACGGTTCGCCCCCTCGAGCGCATGGCTCGCTGGGTCGGCGGATACACCAGATCGGGTGGTCCTGCCGATCCCGAATATCGGCCGAGACCGGTGACCATCGTCGCCAGCGACGCTCCGAAAGACTACCGACTCGAGGTCGTTCTCCCTTCGCAGGAATCAGAAACCGGGCAACGCGAACCCGATTCGTTCTGGACCTCCTTCGGCAGCCAGCTGAGAAGCTCCATAACCCACAATCGGTCGACCCTCATCTTCGGCAACGCCCGCCGGTCTGTGGAGAAGATCACCAGATTCATCAACGAAGCCGCCCCGGAGCGCCTCGCCTACTCTCACCACGGGTCGCTCTCGCGGGAGATCCGTACCGTCGTCGAACAGCGCCTCAAGGATGGTGAACTCAAGGCCATCGTCGCCACCAGTTCCCTCGAGCTCGGGATCGATGTCGGGGCCATCGACGAGGTCGTCATGGTCCAGACGCCGGCAACGGTCGCGTCAACCCTCCAGCGGCTCGGCCGCTCGGGACACGGAGTCGGCGAAACCAGCCGAGGACGACTCATGCCGCTGCTCAGCCGGGATCTCCTCGAAGCTGCGGTGGTGGCGAAATGTGTCCTCGATGGCCAAATCGAGGAGCTCAAACCGGTGGCAGGTCCCCTCGATGTCCTCGCCCAAGTTTTGCTCTCCATGGTGATCGGCGATGACTGGAACTCCGACGAGCTCTTCGCGACGATTCGCTGCTCGGACCCCTACCACCACCTTCCCCGGCGTCACTTCGATCTCGTCCTGCAGATGCTCGCCGGTCGCTACTCCAACAGCAGAATCCGCAGTCTGAGACCGCTCGTCAGTATCGACGCCGTCGATGGAACGATTCGCGCCCGGCCCGGGGTCGAGCGGCTCATCTATCTATCGGGAGGCACCATCCCGGACCGCGGTTACTATCAGCTACGGATCGAAGGCAGCGGCGCCCTTCTCGGCGAACTCGACGAGGAGTTCGTCTGGGAACGATCGGTGGGCGACACCTTTACCCTCGGGGTTCAGACTTGGCGGGTCGAGAGGATCACCCACAACGATGTCCTGGTTTCCCCCGCCAGTTCACGATCCGCCATGGCGCCGTTCTGGCGGGCGGAGGAACTCGATCGCTCGAGTTTTGTCTCCGAGCGGATGGCCGAGCTTCTCGAACAACTCGATGGTCGCCTCGACGATCAAGACCTGCCGAGCCGGCTCGGCGCGAGCCACCATCTTCAGCGGGCCGCCGGTTCTGCGTTGATCCGACACCTCAAACAACAACATGCCGCGACGGGGTGCCTTCCTCACCGCCATCGCATCCTGATCGAACACACCTCCCCGCCGGCCGGTCGCGGAAACCACCGCCAGATGGTTCTCCACACCATGTGGGGGGGACGGGTCAACCGGCCCTTTGCCACCGCCCTTGCAGCCGCCTGGGAAACCCGCTACGGGATGCGACCGGAAGTCGTCCACAGCGCCGATTGCGTGGTCGTCGTCTACCCTTCAACCATCGAGGTCGAGGACCCCTTCGCGCTGGTGCGGGTGAGCGAACTCGAAGACCTGCTCCGGCGGGCCGTGGAAAGAACCGGTTTCTTCGGGGCGCGGTTTCGTGAAGCCGCCGGGCGGGCACTTCTTTTGCCCAAGGCCGGTCCGGGGAAAAGGGTGCCCCTCTGGGTCAACCGACAACGCGCCAAAGAACTCCTCGAGGCGGTTCGCGACCACGACGATTTCCCCCTGGTCCTCGAGGCCTGGAGGAGCTGCCTCCAGGATGAGTATGAACTCGATGTCCTGCGTCATCGTCTCGACGAGGTTGCCGATGGCAGAGTAGCCCTCCACCACGTGCGGACCGAAACCCCATCACCCTTCACCGCTCAGGCCGCGTGGAAACAGACCAACGAACTCATGTACGAGGACGACGTCCCGACCGCCACCGCGGGAGCCCGCCCGGATCTCGTTCGTGAGATGGCGCTCTCGTCTCATTTGCGTCCTCGGGTGGCGCCGGAACTCGCCGACAACCTGAGCGAAAGGCTCAAACGGTTGGCGCCCGGGTGGTCCCCCCGGGGTTCGTCGGAGCTCCTGGAGTGGCTCAAGGATCGGTTGGTCATCCCCGAACCCGAGTGGGTCGATCTGCTCGCTGCAATCGAACGCGATCATGACCTGGAAATGGCTGACGTCCTTGCCGGGATCGCCCACCGCGCGGTGATGGTGGAGCCAGATGGCGATGCAGAGGGGCGCCTCGTCTGCGCGGTTGAACTCCTGCCGCGGTTTGAGTCGGCGTTCGATCGGGCCTTGAGCGACGCACAACTTCACTCCGTGTCGGTCACTGCCCCACCGTACTCCGCCATCGAGGCCAGACGGAGCCTCGAACTACCGGACGAGCCTGTCGCCGACGGCGATGTTCTGGTCGATTTCCTTGCCGAGTGGCTCCGTTTCTACGCCCCGGTCGAGCCGTCCCGGATCACCGCCACACTTGGAATCTCCGGCACCCGCCTCGAATCGGTCCTCGCCGAACTCAGCGAAACCCAGGTCGTCGTCGTCGACGAACTCCTCGATGGCGCCACCGGCCCCCAGGTCTGCGACAGGGTGAACCTCGAACGGCTTCTTCGGATGGCCCGGGCCGAGGCCCGACCGAGTCTCAAACCGTTGCCGGCCGAGGCCCTCCCGCTCCTGCTCGCCGAACACCAGAATCTCGGCCTTCGGGATGCCGTTCCCGAAGACCTTCTGAAGGCCCTCGAACAGCTCTTCGGCCTGCCCCTCGCAGCCGAGCTGTGGGAGACCGAGATTCTCCCTGCGCGACTCGAACCGTATATTTCAGGCTGGCTCGACGCGCTCCTGGCCGAGAGTGATCTTCGGTGGGTTGGAGGCGGATCAAAACGCCTCTTCTTCTCCCTAGACGGCGAACTCGATCTCTTCCGGGCGCCCGCGGATGACCCGAGCTCGAGCGGAGAAACATACGAGATTTTTCCCCATCAGGCAGGAAGATTCAGCCTCGAGAATCTGATTCGATTCTCAGGTCTCGACTCGGCCGAGCTGACCAACAGTCTATGGGAAATGGCGTGGCAGGGATCGGTTTCGGCTGACAGTTTTGCACCAGTTCGGCAGGGAGTCGCCGGCGGTTTCGGTATCGCCCATCCGCCGGCGCCTCCCCCTCGATCCACCCGCGGCCGCCGCCCTCGTTTTGACCGTTGGCGTCGGGATCGTCCCTTCTCGGGTTCATGGTTCTCGCTTCCGGATCGCGTGGAAGAACCCGATATTCTCGCGAGGGACGATGACGACCGCGAACGCGCCCGAATCATCCTCGATCGATACGGGATCATCTTTCGCGGGCTCCTGCAGCGAGAGCTGCCTCAGCTCAAGTGGGGTTCGCTCTTCCGCGCCCTGCGGATGCTGGAACTCGGTGGCGAGGTGGTGGCCGGACATTTCGTCACCGGTGTGGTCGGACTCCAGTTCGCGAGCCATCAGACCATTCGAAGGCTCCGAGAGGGCCTCGGCGAGGATCGAATCTGGTGGGTCAATGCCGTTGATCCGGCTTCACCGTGTGGTCTCGGCCTCGAGCTCTCTACCTGGCCGCTTCCTCGCCGAGTTCCGGGCAATCACCTCGTCTTCCACGGTCGAGAACTGGTTCTGGTCTCCGAGCGGCGCGGCGCCGAACTGACCATTCGAGTTGCCCCGGATCATCCCCATCTTCAGGCCTATCTTGGGTTCATGGTCGCGTTGTTGACTCGGACCGAACAACCGGTTAAACGGATCGATCTCGACTTGATCAACGGCGAACCTGCGAGTTCGAGCGGGTATCGCCCTATCCTCGGAGAACTCTTCCACGTGACCCGCCAACCCACCGCGCTCCGGCTGTCCAGGAAGTACTGAGACGCCGACTCATCCTGATTTTTGATTTTGAGGTATTCTTCACAAGCTCGTGAACCGGGGCATCCCCGCCCCGCCGGAAAAATGCTCATAGGAGGAGTACCGATGACCAGCGCAGCAACCCAAACCCAGCCGTTGTGGCTTTCCATCGAGACGCGAATCGGCGATCTCGGGACATCCGGTTTCTCGGAAAACGACAGCGAGGGAACCGTTCAGAAACTCGCCGGGATCCTCGACGATGAAGGCTACAACGTGTCTCGGCACGCCGCCAATATGCTCATGCTCCGTCGAGCAGTGGACGAGCGCGCACGAGTCGGTCGGGCACTGATGACCGATTACACCACCGCCATCGATGCTCTCGAGCTCGAAGACCTGGTGAACCCCATTCAGGCGACCATTGCCCTAGCCCACCGGGTCGGCGAAGACTGGCCCGACTTCCTCGATCTCGACCGGCGTGGCGACCTCCGCACCATCGTGGATGCGAAGCGCCTCGACCTCATGATCGCCAAGGCCAACGAGATCGGCGGTGATCGAGGGGTGCGGTATCTCATGGAGAACGAGATTCCCGAGCCGACCATCCTCGAGCGTATGGCGATCGATGAGGCCAAACTCAAAGCCGTCAAGGCCGAACTCGCGGCCGAACTCGCCGAGATCGCCCGCGTCAAAGGCCTCCTCAAGGATGTCGAGGGCCAGACCGACGATGCGAAGGCCAAGTTCCTCATCAACAAGGATGTCAGCGATGAGTCGATCACCTCCATCGCCGGGATCGGCCAGGATGCCATCGACCTCGCCAAGAAAGCCATGGAAGAGGAGATGGCCGAGAAAGCGCGTCTCGCAGCCGAAGCTGAAGCCGCCAAGAAGGCCGCAGCCGAGGGCCCCAAGCTCGAGGACATCCCCGCCGACGAGATGCTCGAACACATCGAGGCGATCCGCGAGATCATGGAGTTCTCGGACAATCCCGACGAGATCCGCACCATGTGCGAGCAGAGCAATCTGCCGAAGGCGCTGGTCGAGATCGCCGTCACCGACGCGGCCAAGTTCGACGAGCTCGAAGCCGCCGCCGAAGGCTAATACGAAGTCGACAGTTGACAGCTTTCTCGCCCGTGGAGGTTCAACCGAGCCCCACGGGCATTTTTCGCCCCAGAAACACTGAGTCACACAGTGCGACCACGGGAATGTGCTTCCTTCGGCTCATTGATCTCACGTTCCTCGACGCACAATGGAACCGCGAAGACGCCAAGCGCGCCAGGGTGTCCCGCAAAGCATTGCAATATTGATCCGGACCCATTCCGCTCCTGGGCAACAAACCATTGCTTGTGCCCTGCGATGAGTCAAAAGGTCGTCGTTGCGTTTTCTTTGCGGTCTTAGCGCCTTCGCGGTTCCATTGTGCGTTGACGTAGCTGAGATCGACGAGCCGTATGGGCTCGAGATCGTGGTCACCGGGGAATCATCCTCTGTACCCCGGTGGTTTGGTTCCCCCTCCGTCGATGCCCTGCCATAATGCCGGGACCGATTGAGGAGGCAGCATGAACGCCGAAACATACCGATCCCGCCGCGAGGTTCTCCGCTTGGCCGTCGATGGCGGCGCGATTCTGATCATGGGCAACAACGACGCGCCGAAGAACTACCTCGACAACGTCTACCCTTTCCGGCAAGACTCACACTTCCTCTACTACGCCGGAATCAATGAGACCGGGATGGCCGTTCTAATCGAACCCGACGGCCGAGACATCCTCTTTGGTCGGCCCTACGACCCCGATGATCTCGTCTGGCACGGCCCGCGACCCCATGTCGGTGATCACGCAACCGCAGGCGGCTTTGGCGCCAGCATGGACATCTCCACCCTCAAGACGGAGATCGACCGCCTCATTTCGAATGGAATCCGGATCCACTACCTCCCTCCATACCGAGCCGAGCGATCGTTCCAACTCGCGGAACTTCTCGACGCCAATCCGGAAAAGGTGGGCAACGGTGTCTCGGACGATCTCGTCCGCGCGGTCTGCACCCAGCGGACCATCAAGACCGACGAGGAGGTCGCCGAGATCGAAGCGGCTCTCGAAGTCACGGCCGAGATGTATCGGGTCGCCATGACCGAGGCCCGCCCCGGTCGGCGGGAATCGGAGATCGCCGGTTTGATGCAGGCCAGGGCCCTCGAACTCGGGTGTCAGCAGGCCTTCACCCCCATCGTCTCGGTCCGGGGCGAGGTTCTTCACAACCACAGCTACGGCAACACCATGGCCGACGGCGATCTCCTGCTCATGGACTCGGGCGCCGAGTCAGCTTCCGGGTACGCATCGGACATCACCCGGACCTTCCCGGTGAGCGGACGCTTCAGCGACCGGCAACGGCAGATCTACGAGATCGTCCTCGCGGCGCAGATGGCGGTGATCTCGGCGGCAGGGCCGTCGCACGACAACCGTGAGATGCACCGCCTCGCGGCGCGGACCATCGCCGGTGGGCTCACGGCCCTCGGTCTGATGAAGGGAAATCCCGACAATGCCGTCGAGGTCGGCGCTCATGCGCTCTTCTTCCCGCACGGGATCGGCCACATGATGGGTCTCGATGTCCACGACATGGAGGATCTCGGTGACATCGTCGGCTATCCCGAGGGCGAAGAGCGTTCGACTCAGTTCGGTCTCGCGTTTCTGCGGATGACCCGACCCCTCGAACCCGGATTCGTCATCACGGTGGAACCGGGAATCTACTTCATCCCGGCGCTCATCGATCAGTGGCGGGCTGAGAACCGGCACGCCGAGTTCATCGATTACGAGCGGGCGAACGAGTTCCGCGAGTTCGGCGGTATCAGGATCGAGGACGATGTCCTCATCACCGCCGACGGCTGCCGGGTCCTCGGCCCCGGAATCCCCAAGACCGTCGATGAGGTCGAAGCAGCGATGCGAAGCTGAGCCCCGGAGGTTCGGGTAGTACAACCACAGAGACACAGCGGGCGGCGCCGACTGGAGTGCGATTCCCTCGACTCATCGATCTCAGCTCCCTCAACGTAAAATGGAACCGCGAAGGCGCGAAGCACGCCAAGTCTCGCGAAGCATCGCAGTATTGACCCGGGCTCCTTCCGATACTGAGCAAGCGACCTTTTCTTAAACCCTGCGATGAGCCAGGAGATGATCTTTGCGTATTCTTTGCGGCCTTCGCGCCTTCGCGGTTCCATTGTGCACCGAGGTAACAAGATCAATCAGCCGAAGGGTGGACGTTCTGATGATCGCCGTCCTCTTTGATTTCGGGTCTCTAGGGTGAAGGCGGCGGAATGTCTGAACAGCACTACCGGGTTCTCAATGGCGTGCGATCCCATCTCATTATCATTGTTCTCGCAACCCTCTTGGGAGCCGTCATGACCCATGCTTCAGACGCGGGAGAATCGTCCCCCGCAACCACGAAAAAGAACCGTCTCGCCGCCGAGAAGAGCCCGTATCTCCTTCAGCACGCCGACAACCCGGTGGACTGGTATCCCTGGGGGGAAGAGGCTTTCGAAAAGGCCCGCAAGGAAGACAAACCGATCTTTCTCTCCATCGGCTACGCGACATGCCACTGGTGCCATGTCATGGAGCACGAGTCGTTCGAAGACTCCGATCGTCGCCGCCCTGATGAACGAAGCCTTCGTCAACATCAAGGTCGACCGCGAGGAACGGCCCGATATCGATCAGGTCTACATGACGGTGTGCCAGATGCTCACCGGTTCGGGAGGCTGGCCCCTGACCATCATCATGACTCCGGACAAGGTCCCGTTCTTCGCCGGAACCTACTTACCGCGAGACAGCCGCTATGGGTCGCATCGGGATGACCGAACTCGCACCAAAGGTCCAAGAGGTCTGGAATTCAGACCGCGACAAGGTCCTCGCCTCCGCCGAACAGATCTCCGACCGGTTGACCATGATCTCGCAGCCCCAGGCAGCGGGCGCCGTCGACATGGAACTTCCCGACCGCGCTTATCGAGAACTCGTAAGTCGCTACGACGCCACCTATGGCGGGTTCGGGTCCGCGCCCAAGTTCCCCTCACCCCACAATCTCCTCTTCCTCAGTCGGTACTCGAAGCTCAGAGACCAGCCTCAGGCAGTCCGGATGGTCGACCAAACTCTCGAAGCCATGCGCCATGGCGGGATCTTCGATCAGGTCGGTTTCGGATTCCACCGCTATTCCACCGACGCCGAATGGCTCGTCCCCCACTTCGAAAAGATGCTCTACGACCAGGCCATGCTCATCGCCGCCTCCACCGAGGCGTTTCTCGCCGGCGGGGACCTGATACACCCGAAGACCATCGACGAGGTCGTTACCTATGTTTTGCGGGATATGACCTCTCCGAACGGAGGTTTCTTTTCGGCCGAGGACGCCGACAGCGACGGTGAAGAGGGGCTGTTCTACATCTGGACCATCGACGAACTCGAAGAAGTCCTTGGCGAGAAGGACGCCGCCTTCGCCGCCGCGGTGTGGAACGCTACCAAGACCGGCAATTTCGCGGATGAGGCCAGCGGCGCGATCACCGGCGCCAACATCATGCACCGGTCCTCCGACAACGACGCCACGGCCAAGGGTCTCGGAATGACGGCGCCTGAATTCGAGACACGACTGGAATCGGTTCGATCGCGTCTTTTCGACAACCGGGAGGGGCGCGTCCACCCTCTCAAGGACGACAAGATCCTGGCCGACTGGAATGGACTCATGGCGGCGTCGCTCGCCCGGGCCGGAAGGGTTTTCGGCGAGAACCGCTACATCGACGCCGCCGAACGCTCCGTGAGTTTCGTGTTGGAGTCCATGGACAAGAAGGGCCGGCTCCAACACCGCTGGCGTGATGGTGAGTTGACCGTTCCCGCCTTTCTCGATGACCACGTCTTTGTC
Source organism: uncultured Acidobacteriota bacterium (assembly GCA_963753035.1). Taxonomy (GTDB): domain Bacteria; phylum Acidobacteriota; class Thermoanaerobaculia; order Thermoanaerobaculales; family Sulfomarinibacteraceae; genus JAHECW01. The sequence continues at coordinate 145,278 of CAVWAW010000007.1, forward strand.
ATTTGGGCGCTTCTCGAACTCTACGACGCAACCATGGATCCCGCACATCTGGCCGACGCCATCGAGTTGCAGAAACGGACCGACGAACTCTTCTGGGACGATGACAGCAGCGGTTACTATTTCTCGCCCGATGACGGCGAGAAACTCCTGGTCCGCCAGAAGGAGGTCTACGACGGGGCGATTCCATCCGGCAACTCGGTGGCGGCCCGAAACCTCCTACGGCTCGCGCGCCTCACCGGGCGAACCGAATACTCCAGTCGCGCCGACGCGATTTTCTCAGCCTTCGCGGCAGACACCGCTCGCGGCGCATCGGCACACAGCCACATGGCCGATGCCGTGCTTTTCGCGTCGTCAGCGTCGCTCGAAATCGTGATTGCCGGTCAAGCGGACGCCGATGACACCAATGCCCTGCTTTCCGAAGTACGGTCGTCCTACCTTCCCCATGCGGTGACCCTCCTGGTCGAGCCGGGTACTGCAGGCGACACCATCCGAAGAATCGCCCCCTTTACCGAGAACCACGTCCCCATCGATGGAAACTCAGCGGCTTATGTTTGCCGAGACTACGCCTGCAAAATGCCGACAACCGATCCCAACGAACTTGCCCGCCTCCTAGCCGAAGCGACGAAGACACCCGCGGACTGACGCGCCCGCGGCAGCGGCCGACGCGCCCTCCTGGCCCGACGCCTTTCCATACGAGCGGAAATCCGCGCCCCATCGGGGTGCCGGGCATGGCTTTGTGCCGGAACGACCACCCGGCTCTGCGTCCCGTTCCGCACAAGGTCCATGCCGGGCTCCCTCGGGGAGCGCGATGCGGTCTGCTGTCCCGGTTACGAGGCAGGCCGCCGGCGCGCCATCGGCGTGGTCGCAGACCTCTCACTCAACCCACGAGCGACCGCGCCGATGGGGCGACGCTGGGTCACCGGGACTCTCGAGCGTCCCGATGGCCCAGAAGGCCGGCGATGAGGGCATGGTCCGGAACGACAGCAGACGACGTGTTGAGGATAAGGTGCCGGTTGAACCCTGAAGTGCAAGCGGGACGCCCGCACCCACAATCCATCGCAGCTCGCCGCGTTCCCGAAGCCGCAATCCGTGTCGAGTACGCGAGATGCGTGCTCCAAACTGCGAGGCTGCGCACGTCTTCGCATCCGGCGCCATTGCGTCTCTGCGTCAAGGCTGCGATGAATCCGCGTATCATCCGTGGCCGATAGAACCAACCCGCGTCGGTACACAACCATCGCCGGCGGGACGCCGGCGCTACAAACATCGCAGCGCCCTTGGTAGCGCCCACGCCTCGTGGGCAATAGAACTAACCCGCATCGGCACTCCCCCGGGGAGCGCGATGCGGTCTGCTGTCCCGGCTGCGAGGCAGGCCGCCGGCGCGCCATCGGCGTGGTCGCAGACCTCTCACTCAACCCACGAGCGACCGCGCCGATGGTGCGACGCTGGGTCACCGGGACGCTCGAGCGTCCCGGTGACCCAGAAGGCCGGCGATGAGGGCAAGTTCCGTGTCGGTGCAGCAACCACGGTCCGGCGCGCCAACATCGACAGCCAGGATGGCTGTCGCTACACCACCTATATCGGCCGCGGTGTAGCGATAGGCTTCCAGCCTGTCGACGTCGGCGACCGAAGCAACTGCAGAATCCAAGGCCAAAAAAGCCCGCAGCGGCTCACAGAGCCGCCGCGGGTGACACTACTGTCGATTCTCGTTCAGCTGAGCTTGGCGATCTCCATCTCGATGGACTCTTTGACGCCATCGATGCTTTGGGTACCGTCGACGGTGATGAGCTTCGCGCCCTCGCCGCCGCCGTAGAACTTGGTCAGAACCTCGGTTTGATCGTGGTAGGTCGACAGACGATTCCGCACCGTGTCTTCGTTGTCATCGACTCGCTGGATCAAGTCCTCTCCGGTGACGTCATCTTTGCCTTCGACCTTGGGCGGGTTGAAGATGAGGTGGTAGGTACGACCCGACCCCAGGTGGACTCGTCGGCCCGACATCCGACGCACGATCTCGTCATCGGGGACCGCGATCTCGACCACCGCGTCGAGATCGACTCCGGCATCCTGCATCGCCTCGGCCTGAGCCAGCGTGCGGGGGAAACCGTCGAAGAGAAAACCGTTGGCGCAGTCGGGTTCGGTGATCCGTTCCTTGACGAGCCCGATGATGATGTCATCCGACACGAGGTCGCCGGCATCCATCTTTTCCTTGGCCTTGAGACCCAATTCGGTCCCCGCCTTGACCGCCGCACGCAGCATGTCACCAGTCGAAATCTGTGGAATCCCGAGCTTCGAGCAGATGTAGGCAGCCTGGGTCCCTTTGCCGGCGCCGGGCGGTCCGAGAAGAATCAATCGCATTGAGTACACCTCCAGAGTATTAGCCCCGCTTCAGCGATGGCCTTGGAATCGACACGCACAAATGATGCCACCTTGCGATCCGCGATACCCGCTCCAGGAGGCCTTGCCGGGTCAATTCCGGCCCCCGGTTGGGGTCCGTCGTCACCCCTCGGTAACCGATGGGGCGATTTCCCTGCCGTCCCTGCGTTTTCGGTGGTAGGGATCTCTTTCCACTTGACCCGGACAATTTCGGAAAGTCTCTCCACACAAAAGGCTTAGACCTGGCTCCCCCGAGATAGGAGAATACGCCAATTGGCCGGTTTCGAGTCACGACGGGGGCTCACCCCGGGCTCGGGAGACCATCCGGTAACACACGAGTAACCTCTTGAATCTCTTCATTCCATTGAACTTCCGCTTTGTCGGCCAAGAGACGTAACCTAATCGTAACAATCTAAAGCGTCAATCGCACGCAAATGACTCCAAATCAATCAAGTGAAAAGTTTCACACAGAAAAGTCCTCAATCAGCAAATCCAACGGAAGTACAACTACTCATGTCACTTAGAGCGCTATCCTCGGCAATGCCAGAACAATGGCCCATCCGGTTCCTCGTTCGCCCATCAACGATGCCGGTGATCTCCGGCGCAAACCCGCCCCCGACCTACCGCGATTTATCATCGCCCATCGGGCGAGCAATCCTCATCCCTGCAACGAGTTATAGCCAGATGAGAACCCCTCTCCCCACCCGGTTGTGAAGGTCGGCACAAGACTTGCTTCTAGGTCGACGATGATGTTGAACGACGTGATTTCGGATTGCACGCATTAAACAGTATCTGAAACCCGAAAGGAGGATGTGTACATGCCGAGTTTTGTGAATGTGGAGAAGTGTGACGGGTGTAAGGCTCTCGACAAGACAGCCTGCCAGTACATCTGTCCGAACGATCTGATGGTTCTCGATAAAGAGAAAATGAAGGCGTACAACAACGAGCCGGAGATGTGCTGGGAATGCTACAACTGCGTCAAGATCTGCCCGACGCAGGCTGTTGACGTTCGTGGCTATGCTGACTTCGTGCCCATGGGTGCGTCCGTTGTGCCTCTGCGCTCCACCGATTCCATCATGTGGACCGTCAAGTTCCGCAATGGAATGGTGAAACGCTTCAAGTTCCCGATCCGCACGACTGCTGAGGGCCAAGCTGAGCCCACCGGTGGATTCGCGACCGATCCGGATCTCGAAGGTCCCGTTCTGTTCACCGAGCCCGATTCGTTGGGCTGCCCCGTGTGGACGAAGTAGGGAGGAAGAATATGGCTAATTTCGAAACAGTTCAGGTAGAGACCGATCTTCTCATCCTCGGTGGCGGTATGGCTTCCTGCGGCGCGGCCGTTGAAGCAGCCTATTGGGCCAAGAAAAATGGCCTCAAGGTCACCATGGTCGACAAAGCTGCGGTGGACCGCTCCGGTGCGGTTGCCATGGGTCTTTCGGCCATCAACCAGTACGTGGGTCTCAAGGACGGCGAGAACACCGTCGAAGACTACGTCAACTACGTCAGCCAGGACCTCATGGGCGTCGCCCGTGACGACCTTGTTGCCAACATCGCTCGTCACGTGGACGGCTCCGTCCATCTGTTCGAGAAGTGGGGCCTGCCGATCTGGAAGGCCGAGGGCGGCGGATACGTCCATGAGGGACGTTGGCAGCTCATGATCAACGGTGAGTCCTACAAGGTGATCGTGGCCGAAGCGGCCAAGAACCACCTGGGCACCGAGAACATCATCGAGCGCGTCTTCATCGTCGGCCCGATCATGAATGGCGACACCGTCGCCGGCGCCTACGGTTTCTCCGTACGCGAAAACAAGTTCTACGTTTTCAAAGCCCGCGCCATCTTCGTGGCGATGGGTGGCGCTGTCCACGTGTTCAAGCCTCGCTCCTCTGGCGAAGGCCTCGGCCGCGCCTGGTATCCGCCCTGGAACTCCGGTTCGTCGACGTACTTCACTCTGAAGGCCGGCGCCGAGATGACCTGCCAGGAAGTCCGTTTCATTCCCGTCCGCTTCAAGGATGCCTACGGTCCTGTCGGCGCCTGGTTCCTGCTCTTCAAGTCCCGCGCGACCAACGCCTTCGGTGGCGAGTACATGGTCGAGCGCCGCGACGAGCTCCAGAACTGGAAGCCCTATGGTCTGGTGAAGCCGATCCCGGCAAACCTCCGCAACTACCTCGGCATGCTCGACGTCATGGAAGGCAAAGGCCCGATCTACATGCGGACCGAGGAAGCCCTCCAGAAGATCGCCAACGAGTACAAGGACGATCCGAAGGCTCACAAGGCGAAAGTCAAGGAACTCGAGGCCGAGGCCTGGGAAGACTTCCTCGACATGACCATCTCGCAGGCCATCCTGTGGGCCGCCTCCAACGTGCAGCCCGAGGAGCGGTCCTCTGAGATCGCCGCCGCCGAGCCGTACTTCATCGGTTCGCACTCCGGCGCCTCCGGCGCCTGGGTGAGCGGTCCTGAAGACCTCGCGCCCGCCGACTACTTCTGGGGCTACGAGAACATGTGCACCGTGAAGGGCCTGTTCGCCGCCGGCGACGCTACCGGCGCCTCCTCGCACAAATTCTCCTCGGGTTCCCACGCCGAGGGTCGGATCGCTGCCAAGGCTGCCGTCCGCTTCCTCGTCAAAGAGAACCCCCCGATGCCGACCATCGACGACGCGACCATCGAGGCCCTCAAGGCCAAGACCCTCAAGCCCCTCGACGTTTTCGAGGAGCACTCGGGCTTCACGTCGCAGACCGATGTCAACCCGAACTACATCCTGCCGAAGATGTACATGTTCCGTCTGCAGAAGCTGATGGACGAGTACGCCGGCGGCGTGGGTGCCCAGTTCACCACCTCCAAGTTCCTCTGCGAGCGCGGTCTCGAGCTTCTCGACATGCTCAAGGAAGACTCCGACCACCTCGCCGCAGCCGATCTTCACGAGCTCATGCGCTGCTGGGAGAACTACCACCGTACCTATCAGGCGGAAGCCCATGTTCGTACGATGTTGTTCCGTGAGGAAACTCGTTGGCCCGGTTACTACTTCCGCGCCGACTTCCCCAAACTCGACAACGAGAACTGGCTCTGCTTCGTCAACTGCACGATGGATCCGGTGACCGAAGAGTGGACGATGATCAAGCGTGACATCCTCCCGCTGAAATAGTCCGACCATCTTTCGGCCCCAGGCGCCTCGGCGCCTGGGGCCATTTTCCTTGAGGCAATTCCATTGACAACTGATCCACAACAACCCGTCTGCCCCCATTGCGACATCACCCTTCAACCCTTTGAGTTGCCCGACAACACAGGCTGGCAAACCGATTTCCAGTTGGCGTGTTTTAACGATGAGTGCCCCTATTTCCAACGCGGTTGGATTCATATGGAAGAGCACTATGCGGTGAAAGCGTCCTATCGTTATCGTGTCGACCCTGCGAACGGCAGACCCTCGCCGCTCGCGGTTTGGTCGGCCGACGCCATTAAGGACCGCATCCTCGACGCGACTGTCATAGCGAAGCCCGATGCTGATCAGAAAGACACTCCCGACGAAGGAAGCAATACATGACCAACCCCAACAAGGGCTTGCCGAAATATCTCGCGGACAAGCACCAGCTCGCCGATGGCGAGAGTTTTCACTTCACCTGCCACCCGGGTGTTCCCTGTTTCAACGACTGCTGCGCCGACGTCAACATCGTCTTGACGCCCCTGGATGTGCTCCAGCTCGCGCGGCACACCGGTCTCCACACCCAGGTCTTTCTCGATACCTACACCAGCAATCCCATCACCAAGGACCTTCAACTGCCAATGGTGATGCTCAAGATGCTCGACGACGAGAAAAAACGATGCCCATTTGTCGGCGAGCAGGGTTGCACCGTATATGAGAATCGTCCGTGGGCCTGCCGTATGTATCCCCTCGGTATGGCGCTGCCGCCGGCCCGCGCCGGTGTCGAGCCCGATCCGATCTTCTTTGTCTTCGAGGACGATCACTGCAAGGGCCGCCACCAGGATGAAGCAGTCGATTGGACCGCCGCCAAATGGCGCGCCGACCAGAATTTGGACGAACGCGACGAGATCGAAGTCGGGTTCCGCGATCTCGTGGGCCATCCCTGGTTCATCGGCGGACGACAGCTCGATCCCAAACGGATGCACATGCTCTACACAGCCTGTTACAACCTCGACACCTTCCGCGAGTTTGTTTTTGAGTCGACTTTTCTCGAGCGTTTCGAGCTCGATGATGATCTGATCGAGGAAATCAAGACCAGCGACATCGCGCTTTTGAAGTTCGCCTTTGTGTGGCTCCGATTCGCCCTGTTTAAGGAGTCGACCATGAAGGTGCGCGAAGGCGCGGCCAAATCGGAGTGATCAATGAGTGAAACCAAAGCATCTCCCCTGCTCGTGATCGGCGCCGGCATCGCGGGCGTCACCGCAGCCCTGGAAGCCGCCGAGATGGGTTCCGAGGTCGTTCTGGTGGAGCGCGAGTCCGCCATCGGCGGCCGGGTCATGCGCCTCACCAACTACTTCCCCAAGCTGTGCCCGCCATCATGCGGCATGGAGATCAACACCCGGCGGCTCGAGCGCAATCCGCGGATCCGGGTCCTCACCTCGGCGCAGGTCACCGGTGCTCAGAAGACCGACTCCGGTTGGTCGGTCACCGTCACCCGCGCTCCGGCCTACGTCACCGACGCCTGCACCGCCTGCGGCGACTGTGAAAAAGCCTGTGACACGCTGGTCCCCGACCCGCACAACCTCGAGATGAGCAAGGTCAAGGCGATCCGGTTACCGCATCTCAACGCCTGGCCGGTCCGCTTTCACTTCGACCGCGAGGCCGTCGACGACGATGAAGCGCGCAAGATCGCCGACGCCTGTACCGTCGGCGCGGTGGATCTCGACGCCGCCTCGACCACCGAGGCCATCGAGGTCGGTGCGGTGGTCGTTGCTACCGGGTGGCACCCCTACCCCATCGAGAATCTCGAGGAGTTCGGCGGAGGAATGATTTCCGATGTGATCGCCAACGTCCACATGGAACGCATGGCCTCTCCCTCCGGCCCCACCGGCGGAAAAATCGTATGCCCCTCGACCAATGAACCGCCCAAGACCGTCGCCTTTGTCCAGTGCGCGGGTTCACGCGATGTCAATCACCTGAACTACTGTTCGGGCGTCTGCTGCCTGGCCTCTCTCAAACAGGCCACCTACGTCAAATCGCAGCTTCCCGACGCCGAGGTGACCATGTACTACATCGACCGGCGCACCCCCGGCCGCAACGAGGACTTCCTCGTCAAGGTCGCGGAAATGGAGGGTGTCAATCTGGTCAAGGGCAAGGTCGGCCGCATCGAGCAGCAGAACGGGCCGATCAAACTTCATGTCGAGGATGTCGAAAACGTCAGACTCATCGAGGTGGAACCGGATCTCGTGGTGCTCGCCACTGGAATGGTTCCCAACGCCGCCGAAAACGATCTCGCCCTCTTCACCAGAAAGGACGACGAAGGATTCGTCCTCGACGATCTCGATTCCGGTGTCACCGTTGCGGGAGTCGCCCGACGACCCGAAGACGTGGCCGCATCGGTTCGTGATGCGACAGGCGCCGCAGCCCGTGCGGTCATAGCTGCGGGAGGGAGGGCCTAATGGACAAGCTCGGCGTTTTTCTGTGTACCGGTTGCGGCATCGGTGATGCCCTCAATATCGACGAGGTGATCGAAGCCGCCAACGAAAAAGGTTGCACCGCAACCCTGACTCATGAATGTCTGTGCGCGCCCGAAGGCCTCGCCGCGATCCGCGCATCGGTGAGTGAGAACGGCCTCAACGGGCTGCTGCTGGCCGCCTGCTCCGACCGTGCGAAAGCCAACGAGTTCGCACCCTTGAAGGCGGAAGTTCCTGCCGTCTTCCGGTCCGCCATCCGAGAGCACTGCACCTGGTCCCACCCCTCCGGCGGTGAAGGGCAAGATGCGGAAGACACCACGATGCTCGCCCAGGATCTCGTCAGGATGGGTCTGGCTCGTCTCGCCGGAATGAAGGAAATCGTGCCTCTCGATCTGGAGATCGCCGAGACCGTCCTGGTCATCGGCAGCGGCCGAGCGGGTCTCGACGGAGCGCTCACAGCTTCCGGTCTCGGCCATCTGGTGGTCCTGATCGAAGAGGGCTCGAAACTCGGCGGCCACCTGGCCGGCCAGGTTTCCATCGCACCCGAGGAACCCCCCTATGACGCGCCCGTCCCGAATCCGATCCCCGGATTGGTGGAGAAAGTCCTGGCCGATGACAAGATCCGGGTCCTGACCGACACGACCATCAAGTCCATCAACGGTCAACCCGGTCAGTTCAAGGTCGTGTTCAATGGTCCCGAGAATATCGAGACAACGGTCGGCTCCATCGTCCAGGCAACCGGATCGCGGCCATACGACGCAGATAACCTCGGGCACCTTGGGTACGGTCATTCCGCCGATGTTGTGACGGCGATTGACTACGAGTCCATGCTCGCCTCCGGCGCCATCGCACGACCCTCCGACGGGAGAAAGCCGGAACGCGTCGCGTTTATCCAGTGCGCGGGATCGCGGGACCCCAACCACTTGGAGTACTGCTCATCGGAGTGCTGCATCAATACCCTGCGCCAGGTTGCCGAGACCAAGAAGCTCGATCCGTCCATCGAGAGCGCAGTGGTCTACCGTGACATCCGCACGCCCGGCCACATGGAGCATTTCTTTGTCGGCGTCCAGAAGTCGGCAGAGATGATGATGACCCGCGGCGATGTCGACAAGATCGAAGCCAACGGCAAGCTCAACATCCATCTGAGCAACAGCCTCCTCGGTGATCAGGTTCAGGTCGAGGCCGATCTCGTCGTCCTCGCCGTGGGGATGGTCCCCCAGTCGGCCGACGGCGAACTCATCCGCGAGGGCATCGACTCCCGCCACCAGGCCAAGCACAGCGAGAGCTCTCAGGTGCGTGAAAAATCAGCCGCGCGGGCCGAGGAACTCAAGGACTTCGAAGGAACCGAGATTCTCAACCTCGACTACCGCCAGGGCCCCGATCTGCCGACGCTCAAGTATGGCTTCCCTGATTCGCACTTCATCTGCTTCCCCTACGAGACCCGCCGCACCGGCATTTACGCCGCCGGAACGGTCCACGCGCCGATGGATTCGGTGCAGGCGGCCGAGGACGGTCTCGGAGCGGCCATGAAAGCGGTCCAGTGCATCGAGATGGCCAAGCGGGGCGAAGCGGTCCACCCGCGCGCCGGTGACACGGCCTTCCCCGACTTCTTCCTCCAGCGCTGCACCCAGTGCAAACGCTGCACCGAGGAATGCCCCTTCGGCACCATCAACGAAGACGAGAAGGGTACGCCGGAGTTCAACCCGCTGCGCTGCCGCCGATGCGGTATCTGCATGGGCGCCTGCCCCGAGCGGATCATCAGCTTCCAGGACTACTCGGTCCACATGGTCGCGGAGATGATCAAGGCCATCGGAATCCCGGACGAAGAGGACGAGAAACCGAGAATCCTCGCTCTCATGTGCGAGAACGACGCGGTTCCCGCCATCGAGGCCGCTGCCGCCGACGGTGCGACCTGGAATCCGTGGACCCGAATCATTCCGATCCGCTGCCTCGGATCGACCAACATCGTCTGGATCGCCGAGGCTCTCTCAGCCGGCGTCGATGGCGTGATCCTCATCGGCTGCAAATACGGCGATGACTATCAATGCCACTACGTCAAAGGCTCCGAGTTGGCCAACACCCGTCTCGGCAACGTTGGTGAGACCCTCCAGCGTCTCGCCCTCGAGCCAGAGCGGATCAAGGTGGTCGAGCTCTCGCACGACGAGTTTGACCGGGTGCCCACGGTTCTCGACGAGTTCGCCGCCGAACTTGACGAGATGGGTCCCAACCCGCTCAAGGGATTCTAGGAAGGGGGAATAGCATGGCATCGATTCCCATCGTCCAACAGGATGATCTCCGGGCCGATTTCTTCGACCGCGGGGGCGAGAACGCCGCCAAATGCTACCAGTGCGCCACGTGTTCGAGTGTTTGTGAGCTCGCGCCTGCCGACGCACCCTTCCCTCGGAAGCAGATCCTCCTCGCCCAGTGGGGAATGTTCGACCAACTCGCCGGCGACCCCGGCGTCTGGCTCTGCCACCAGTGCAACGACTGCTCGGTGCGGTGCCCGCGTGACGTCGGCCCTGGAGATGTCATGGCGTCGCTGCGCGCCATGATGGTCGAGAAGCTCGCTTTCCCACCGGTCATGGGATCGCTCGTCGGGAATGTCAAGAAGACCTGGCCGCTGCTCGTTTTCGGCCCGATCCTGTTCTGGGTCGTGCTCCTGGGCGTAACCACCGGGCTGCAATCTCACGAGGCACACCACGGTCTTGTTCCCGGACCGACCATGGGTCAGTTTTTTTACGACCAATACGTACCTCACTACTTGATCTACGGGGTGTATTTCACCGCGGTCGGCCTCGTCTGCCTTGCTCTCTTCACGTCGGGCATGAAGTTCTGGAAGTTGATGGGCGACAAGCAGAAGCGAACCGGAAGCTTCATCGGCGCTCTCATCGGAGTCTTCATAGCCATCGCACTGCACAACAAGTTCTCAAGCTGCGAACGGGGTGTCGCCAAGCGGCGATGGGGCCACTTTTTCGTAATGTGGGGCTTCCTCGGCGCGGCCATTACTTCGGGCTTCGCGGTGGTGTACCTCTACGGCGACAAGGCCCCCTTCTCGTGGTTTTTCCAGTATCTGCCCTTCGATAACATCGGCTATCCCGTACCCATCAACCACTGGGTGAAACTCCTCGGCAACGCGTCGGCCATCGCTCTGGTTTTCGGCGGCATCCTGCTCTTCGTCAACCGGCTGAACACCGGCGACAAGCTCGTCGGCGCCACAACGGCTTTTGACCGTTTCTTCCTCTGGGTGGTCCTGGCCGTTATCGGCACCGGCGTCTTCACCGAGATCTTCCGCTTCATGGCCCTCGATCCAATGGTCGGGTTCGCGGTCTACATCGTTCACCTCGGAGTGGTGCTCTGTCTCTTCCTCACCCTCCCGTACTCAAAATTCGCTCACATTCTCTACCGCACGTTGGCCATGACCCACGAGCGGATGACCGAAGGAAAATAGCAACTCATCGTGGACTCGACGCCCACCGGGCGGTGAAACAAACAAGGAGACATTCGAAATGATCAAACCTCACGGTTCCGACACACTCAACCCGCTCTACGTGGCCGACGACGCCAAGCGCGCAGCCCTCGTGGCCGAGGCCGCCAACCTCAAGTCCATCGTTGTCTGCTCCGCAGCCGCCGCCAACGCAGTGATGCTCGGCTCGGGTTACTTCAATCCCCTCACCGGATACATGGATCTCGACGATGCCATGTCGACTTCCGACAAGATGGTCACCAAAGACGGCGTGTTCTTCCCGGTGCCGGTTGTCAACGTCGTCGAAGACGCCGCCGGCATCGAGCCCGGCATGCGGATCGCCCTGCTCGACCCCAACGTCGAAGGCAACCCCGTCCTCGCCATCCAGACCGTTGACAAAGTGGAAACCGCCACCGCCGAGCAGATGGCCTTCATGACCGACAAGGTCTTCCGCACCGATGACGTCAAGCACCCGGGCGTCAATGCCTTCAACACCGTCGGCAAGACATTCATCTCCGGTCCCATCGAAGTCCTCAATTACTCGTACTTCGCCAGTGAGTTCCCCGGGACCTTCCGGACCGCCATGGAGATCCGCGAGCTCATCGAGAAGAACGGCTGGAAAAAGGTCGTGGCTTTCCAGACCCGCAACCCCATGCACCGCGCGCACGAAGAACTCGTCCGCATGGCCATGGACCGCGAGAAGGCCGACGGCGCCGTGATCCACATGCTCCTCGGCAAACTCAAGCCCGGCGACATCCCGGCCGACGTCCGCGACGCCGCGATCCGCAAAATGGCCGAGCTCTACTTCCCGCCCAATTCGGTGGAGATCACCGGCTACGGCTACGACATGCTCTACGCCGGCCCGCGTGAGGCCGTTCTCCACGCTCTCTTCCGCCAGAACATGGGCGCCACCCACCTCATCGTCGGTCGCGACCACGCCGGTGTCGGCGACTATTACGGCGGCTTCGACGCCCAGGCCATCTTCCACGACGAGGTTCCCAAGGGCGCCCTCGAGATCGATATCTTCGAGGCCGACCACACCGCCTACTCGCGTGAGCTCGGCGAGGTCATCATGATGCGCGAGGCCCCCGAGGGCCACAAGAAAGAGTCCTTCGTCTTCCTCTCCGGCACCAAGGTCCGCGAGATGCTCTCCAATGGCGAAGACCTTCCGCCCGAGTTCGCTCGCCCCGAGGTCGCCAAGATCCTCATGGGTTTCTATCAGAGCCAGAAATAGTCAGTTCATTTCATTCTTTTCAATCCGGCCCCCGTCTTCGGACGGGGGCCCTTTTTTGCTCGCGGAGCGAACAAAAAAAGGGCCGCGACCGAGACGGCGTGGAGTGCCGCCTCCTTGACAGCGGCAGTGTTCCGGCGCATCACCGTCGACAGCCAGGATGGCTGTCGCTACACCATCCGGATCGGCCGCTGTGTAGCGATAGGCTTCCAGCCTGTCGACGTCGGCGTCCGATTCCACAACAGCCACTGAACACGCGGTCCGCGCCTCCACCGGGCGTGCCGGGTTTGACATTGTGCCGGATCGACCACAAAGCTTCGCGGCGCTCCCCGCACAATGTCTAACCGGGCTCCCTCGGGAAGCGCGATGAGGTCAGCTCTCCCGGCTACGAGGAGGCCGCCGGCGCGCCATCGGCGTGGTCGCAGCCCTTTCAATCAACCCACGAGCGACCACGCCGATGGTGCGACGCTGGGCCGCTGGGACGCCAGAGCGTCACAGCGGCCCAGAAGGCCGGTGTTGTTGGAACCCTGCGGGCGGGACGCCCGCACCACAATGGCGGTCGCTTTCCCGGTACCGCCGCCCGCGGGCACGGTCGCCGCCGCTGGATCCTGACGCTGTTCGCTGCCGCTGAACACTGATATCTGCCACCGATCGCTGGCGCTGCCGCTGTCCCGGTTTTCGACGACGATTCTGTTGACAGCAGTGCCGACTTGAACATCGTCAAGACCTTTGGAGCGAGACTCCGAAGAATCGCCACACGGACTCTCGGCGGGTAGGTCGCGGGCCGTAAACGACCCGCCTACAGCTCTGAAAACCCAAACACCTCTGCACGGCTGGCGCTGTCCCGGTTCCGGACGCGGGCCCGGGCGTCGCTCAAATCCCGAAGTTGTACCGCAACGCAGCTGCGACCCGATCCATGGTCGACTCTCCTAGTCTGCCGACGGGTCGAAGGATCGACTCTCCCTGCGGCGGCCGAAACCTCGACGACGTACCCGACGACTGAATCGTCGCGACCTGAGAACAGTTGACAACCGATCGATCGGGCAAACCGCTCTCGTCCGGCTCGATGATCACCACAAACGGATAGGGCTTCGGCGGAATCGTCCGGGTGATGGCGACGACCACCGTTGTCGGACTGAATCGGTTTCCCACATCGTTCTGGATGATGAGTGCCGGACGCCGTCCCCCTTGCTCGCTCCCTTTGACCGGATCGAACTCCACCCAGTAGATTTCTCCCCTAGCGATAGTCATCATCAAACGCCTCTGCGACCGCGGACTCGCTGGCGGCTGCAAACTCGCTCGCTTCCGCCGAGAAGTATCGGTATCCCTCGGCGGCGAGACGCTCGAGTTCACGCTCTCGGGCCTCCGAGAGCAACGATGCAATGAATCCGCTCCTTGTCTTTCCGAACGACTCGGCCATCCGATCGGCGAAGACCAGAAGTTCCTCGGACATGGAAACCGTCACTTTCTTTGTATCCGTGGTTGACATGGCTGCACCTCCAACGGGCATCTCAATCATACCACCAACGTAGACGTCTGAATTTTCATACCAGAGAGCAGGCACGTGAGTGAGGGATACCTACAAAAACTGAACGCATCGAGAGCACGAGGAAAACCCGCCGCTTCGGGGTGCCGGGTCCGTTTTTGTGCAGGAACGACCTCCCGGCAACGCCTCGACTCGCGCACAAAATGCGGACCGGGCTCCCTCGGGGAGCGCGATCCGGTTCAGCTCTCCCGGTTACGAAGGAGGCCGCCGGCGCTCGAACAGCGTGGTACGAGCCCTCCAATCAACCACCGAACGACCACGCTGTTCGGGCGACGCTGGGCCGCCGGAGGCGACCCAGAAGGCCGGTAATGAGGTCAGCGCCCGGGATCACGGCACCGGCATCCGTTTCCGGGAACGCGCCTCTGACGAGATTCTCCCATCGCGCTCCCCGAGAGTGCCCCCTCAAACGATGTTTGGGCCCGAAGCGCGCCGCTATCGGGAAGGCGCTCCATCCCAAAATCGGTTTGAGACGGCACGTCCGTCCGAGGCCAAAACCGCGTACCCACAAGGAGCCCGATCCCCGTTCATTCGAGGCACAACGACAAGGCCCATCAAGGACACGCAAACCTCGCCTCCATCGGGGTGCCGGGTTCGACATTGTGCCGGATCGACCACAAAGCTTCGCGGCGCTCCCCGCACAATGGCGTTACCGGGCTCCCCCGGGGAGCGCGATGCGGTCTGCTGTCCCGGCTACGAGGTAGGCCGCCGGCGCGCCATCGGCGTGGTCGCAGCCCTCTCAATCAACGCACGCGCGACCACGCCGATGGTGCGACGCTGGACCACTGGGACGCCATGCGTCACAGCGGTCCAGAAGGCCGGTGTTGAAGGAACGAAGTGTTCGTACGCTCCGGCAACGCACGTAACGAGTGCTCCGGAGCCACCCTTAGCATTGTTCGGAATCGTAGGACCCTGAACCCGTTGACGTAACGAGCCCGAACAATGCAAAGGATGGCACCGCGCGACGCCTACCGGTGGAAAAAAAAACGCCGGGCCCGAAGGCCCGGCGTTGAACTCAGCGTACTGAGATTAACCGAAGTGAATGGCAAACAGGATGGGCGCGATGATCATCGCGACCACGCTGATGAGCTTGACCAGGATGTTGAGCGAGGGACCCGAGGTGTCCTTGAAGGGATCGCCGACGGTGTCGCCGGTGACGGTCGCCTTGTGCATCTCGTCATAGTCGTCGCCCCACACATCGTGGCCCTGCTCCTTGACCTGCTTCTTGGAGTTGTCCCACGCGCCACCGGAGTTGGACTGGAAGATGGCCAGGCAGACACCCGAGATGGTCACGCCGATGAGCAGTCCACCGAGCATGTTCGGGCTGATGACGCCGACGATGACCGGAACCGAAACCGCCATGACGCCGGGGGCGACCATCTTCTTGATGGCGGCCTTGGTGGCGATGCTGACGCAGTGCGAGTACTCGGCCTTGCCGTCGGCGGCGGCGATGATCTTCGCCTCGGCTTCGTTGGGCTCGCGCTCTTCGGACTCGGCGGCCTGGGCGGCTTCGAGCGCCGGCCGGAGCTCGGGGATGTCGCGGAACTGGCGGCGGACTTCCTGGATCATGTCCTGTGCAGCCACACCCACGGCGACCATGGCCATGGCCGAGAAGCGGAATGGCAGCATGCAGCCGATGAGAAGACCGACGAGAACCAGAGGATCCGCGGCGTTGATCTCGACGTTGCCCTGCATCTTGGTGAGGTAGGCAGCGGTGAGCGACAGCGCGGTGAGCGCAGCCGAGCCGATGGCGAAACCCTTGCCGACGGCGGCGGTGGTGTTGCCGACCGCATCGAGCTTGTCGGTGCGGGCGCGAATGTCGCGACCGAGCTGAGCCATCTCGGCGATACCGCCGGCGTTGTCGGCGACGGGGCCGTAGGCGTCGGTGGCGAGCTGGATGGCAATCGTCGAGAGCATCCCGAGGGCGGCCAGGGCGATGCCGTAGAGCCCGGCGAACTGGTAGGCGATAAGGATCGCGCCACTGATGACGAGAATCGGGAAGGTGGTGGAGTTCATCCCCACCGCAATACCTTGAATGACTGTCGTCGCGGCGCCCGTCTTGGAGGCCTCGACAATGGTCTCCACCGGCTTGCGGAATGTGGCGGTGTAATACTCGGTGATCATTCCGACCATGATTCCGGCGATGAGACCGGCCACAACGGCGACCACAATGCCGAACCAAGTGAAGGTCGGTTCACCGGCGATCACGTCGGTGACGGTGAAAGGCGTTGCAGGCATCAGGGCCTTGATGGCGAAGATGGTCCCGATGACCATGAAGAATCCGGCGCCGAAGGTGCCGCGGTTGAGGCCCTTCTGCGGGTCGCCGCCTTCTTTGGTTTTGACCAGGAAGAAGCCGAGGAACGAAGCCACGATGCCGATGATCGCGATGACCAGCGGCAGCATCACGGCGTTGATGCCCATGCCGGGACTCGCGGCTTCGAGACCGGCGTACCAGGCGGCGCCGAGAATCATCGATGAAATGATCGCACCGATGTAGGACTCGAAGAGATCCGCGCCCATACCTGCCACATCGCCAACGTTGTCGCCGACATTATCGGCGATGGTCGCGGGATTGAGCGGGTGATCCTCGGGAATCCCTGCCTCGACCTTGCCGACCAGGTCGGCGCCGACGTCAGCGGCCTTGGTGTAGATACCGCCACCGACACGCGCAAAGAGCGCGATGGACGAGGCGCCGAGCGAGAAACCGGAGAGCAGATTGAGCACCAACATAGTGGCGTCGCCGCCCTCGAGGGCGCCCGGGATCACGCTCGTGTAGACCACGAGCAAGGTACCAAGCCCCAACAGAGCGAGACCGGCCACCGACAGACCCATCACCGAACCGCCCTTGAAGGCGACCTGGAGGGCATCGTTGAGACCCTTACGCGCGGCCGATGCGGTACGGATGTTGGCGGCGGTCGCGGTCTTCATACCGAAGTAGCCGGCAAGAGCCGAACAGAAAGCGCCGAGCACGAACGAAACCGCGATGATTCCGTTGGTGTTCTGGGCAGCGCCGACCATCTGGTTCGACACACCGAGCAGGATCGCTACGGCTACGACGAAGATCGCCAGCACCCGGTACTCCTGCTTGAGGAATGCCATGGCGCCGTCGGCAACCCACTTGCCGATGATCTGCATACGCTCGTTACCCGGATCCTGCTTCTGGACCCAGGCCGCCCGCATATAGGCGAAAATGAGGGCGATGACGGCCACCACCGGTGTCAGATAGATGAAATGCATAGGTTCCACGATTTCCTCCTTCTCCCTCGATAAAAAGATCCGACCGGCGATTCTCTGGAAAGTGCCCCTTTCCATTCCCAAGGTCGGTTTCGATACCCCTCCCGGGCACAGCGCGATTGTACCCAAAATCCATTGAAATGTGAACTGTTTCACACAGTAATTCTCAACCTGAACCCTCTGCTACACAATGTTTTCACTCAACCGCGACTGGATCTCGGCTTAGGTCGCGATTTCTCGCTTCACGAGGACGACGCCACGATCCCTACTCGCCTTGAAATGGGCTTTCATATGGTGAAAATCTGCTCCCGTAGACGGTCGGACGATTCGAACGATTCATCAGGAATCTTTGTTTCGAGTTATCACATCGAATGCGAACCGGAAGACTTCATACGAATCAGATTTTCGTAATACGAAAGCACCCGATTATTCGATGAGATGGGCTTGTCGATCACAGACCCATATCCGGGCCCTTCGGCGATTTTCCATCAAGCACCCGGCCCCGGAGTCGCAGTTTCGAAAACACCGAGTAAACTCTTAGGCGATAGAAACACAGAACTTAACGGCGGCGTCGGAATTTCGCCTTCCGAGACCGAGACTCGGCAACTCAAGAACTAAGACTGATTCGCATTCACAAGCAGGTCCGATTTTGAGATTCATTAGGAATTTAAGCATTTTCATTGACAATACGCTGCAAATCTCCCTATCCTTATTTCGTGTTTCTGTTCGTCGTTTTTTTATAATTTGGCCATTCGATCAAAGGAGGCGAGGATGGGTAGGAGGGATGAGTGGTTGGACCTGCCCGCCGATCTCACCGATGACGGTGTCGATCGACGGGACTTTGTCAAGGTCTGCATGATGGCCGCCGCGGCCCTGGGACTTCCGGCAGCGACCGGAGTCAAGTGGGCGGAAGCGGCCGAATCCGGCCTGAAGCCATCGGTAATCTGGCTTCATTTCCAGGAGTGCACCGGCTGCACCGAGTCGTTGCTCCGAACATCGCACCCGGGGCTCGACACGCTGATCCTCGACATGATCTCGCTGGACTACCACGAGACCCTGTTCGCGGCTGCGGGCCACCAGATCGAGAAGTGTCTTCATGACGCGGTCGAGGCGGGTGGGTACGTATGCGTAGTCGAGGGCGCAATCCCGACCAAGGAGGATGGCATCTACTGCCAGATCGCCGGCCGTACGGCCATCGACATCCTCCAGGAGGTCGGCGGCAACGCTGCTGCGGTCATCGCCATCGGGTCCTGCGCTTCGTGGGGCGGTATTCCGTCTGCGGATCCCAACCCGACCGGCGCAGTGGGCGCCCAGGAGATCCTTCCGGACAAGACCGTGATCAATCTCCCCGGTTGCCCGTCCAATCCTTACAACTTCCTGGGTGTGGTTCTTCAGTTCGCCACCATGGGAACCCTGCCGGCTCTCGACGACGAGGGACGCCCCCTCTTCGCCTATGGGCGCACGATTCACGAGCATTGCCCACGCCGTGCGCATTTCGACGCCGGTCGCTTCGCTCGTCAGTTCGGCGACGAGGGACACAACCTCGGCTACTGCCTCTTCGCCATGGGCTGCAAGGGTCCCGAGACCTATGCGAACTGCTCCACCCTGCACTTCAATGAGGTGCCGGATGCGTGGCCCATCGGTATCGGTGCTCCGTGCTTCGGTTGCACCACCAAGGGCGTCGGCTTTACCAAGCCCCTCTTCCAGGAGGCCGCCCTGCCGCCGAATTATGTTCCGCCCATTCACCCGTCCGATCAACGAGGTCCCATCACACCTGGGTGGGCCGGCGTAGTTGGACTCGCCACCGGAGCCGCAGTCGGCGGAGCCCTCATGGCTTCGAAGAAACTCGGTGAGGGGGAAACGGAGGGGTCGTGATGAGCATGGATCGGAGAACGCTGCTAAAGGGCCTTGCGGTCGCAGGCGCCGGAGCAGTGGCCCCCGTGGAGGCATCGGAGAAATACGCCGAAGCTCCAGAGGATGCGGTCGGGATGCTCTACGACGCCACCAAGTGCATTGGCTGTCAAGCGTGCGTCACAGCCTGCAAAACGGCCAATAACCTGCCGGGCAACCGCTACAACCCACCGGAGGATCTCTCCGGTGATACCAAGAACATCATTCGTTTGTACGAGGAGGGCGACGAGTCGTCCTATATGAAATCGCAGTGCATGCAGTGCATCGATCCCGGCTGCGCCAATGCCTGCATGATCGGCGCGTTCAAAAAGCGCGAGTACGGAATCATCACCTGGGACCCCGACCGCTGCATCGGCTGCCGGTACTGCCAGGTCGCGTGCCCGTACAACATCCCGAAGTTCCAGTGGGACACCGGGGTGCCGCTGATCGTCAAGTGCGAGCTCTGCAACCACATCATTCACGATCCGGACACCGGCACACTTCGCGAGGGCGCGTTGCCCGGCTGCTGCCAGGCCTGCCCAAAGGATGCGGTGATCTTCGGTAAGTACACCGATCTCATCGAGGATGCCAAACAGCGGATCGCCGAACGTCCCGAGAATTACTGGGGCCCGAATGGCGAGCCGAAGATCTTCGGTCTCACCGATGGTGGCGGCACCCAGGTGCTCTACCTGGCGGACCTCAACTTCGAGAAGCTCGGTCTTCCGACCCTCGGTGACGAGGGCACCGCCAAACAGGCGCGTGAGATCCAGCACGGGATCTACCGAGGCTTTGTTGCTCCGGTCGCGCTCTACGGCGTTCTCGGTCTCGTGATGTGGCGGAACAGCCGAGCTGCAAAGAAGGAGGAGGGGTAATGGCAAGCCATAGCCACGCACAACCCGTTGGCGGCCCCCTGAACAAGAAGTTCGTCACTTTCATGGTGATCTTCCTGGGTATCTGGGCAGCCGTACTCCTCTATCGTTTCATCTTCGGTATCGGGGTCGTTTCCGGCCTCACCGACTACTATCCCTGGGGTGTCTGGATCGCGTTCGACGTCGTCACCGGCACGGCCCTGGCCTGCGGCGGCTACGCCATCGCGATTCTCTGCTACATCCTCAACAAGGGTAAGTACCACCCGCTGGTTCGGCCCGCGCTGCTCACCAGCGCCCTGGGTTACTCCATGGCCGGTCTCGCCATCGTCATCGATGTCGGCCGTTGGTGGGGCGTCTGGCGCATCCCGTTCGGGGGATTCCCCGATATGGGCAAGTACAACTGGGACTCTGCACTTCTCGAAGTCGCCCTCTGCGTCATGGCGTATGTCGGCGTGCTCTGGATCGAACTCGGTCCGGCATTCCTCGAGAAGTGGGAAGCCACATCCAAAAACTCGGCGCTGGTGGGTTTCGCCAAGGCCGGTCTCAAGTTCTACGACAAGGCGCTGATCTGGATCATCGCCCTCGGCGTTCTGCTCCCGACCATGCACCAGAGTTCCCTCGGAACCCTGATGATGTTGGCCGGTCAGAAGCTTAACGGGCTCTGGTACACCCCCTGGCTTCCACTGCTGTATCTCATCTCCTGCGTAGGAATGGGTTACGCCGTGGTGGTTTGGGAGGCGTCCCTGTCGGCTTCTCTCTTCAAACGTGCGCGAGAGACCTCGATGCTCATCAACCTTTCGGGCGTGATGGTCGTCATACTCTCGCTCTACCTCGCGCTTCGTCTCGGCGATCTGGTCATCAGCGGCAAAGTGCCATTGATGTTCTCGGGATGGCTGAGCATCGTCTTCTGGGCTGAGATCGGGCTCTTTGCGGTCCCGCTTCTCATGTTGGCGAACAAGCAGCGCAGATCGCACTTCCCGGTCATCCTCAAGGCATCAATCCTGATCATGCTCGCCGGTGCGTTCTATCGCTTCAACACCTACATCACGGCCTACCGCCCGGCCGAAGGACAGACCTATTTCCCGTCATTCCTCGAGATCTTCATCACCTTCGGCGTGATCGCCCTCGAGGTTTCCATGTATTACTTCATCGTAAAACGTTACCCGATCCTCGGTGGTGCAGCCGCCGAGAAGTCGGCTGCATAGAAGGGGGTCTCAGATGGCCAAAATGATCACTGTCGACCCGATCACGCGGATCGAGGGTCATCTGCGGATCGACGTCGAAGTCGACCGCGGAAAGGTCCAGAACTCCTGGTCCTCGGGTCAGATGTGGCGCGGCATCGAGAAAATTCTCGAGGGTCGTGACCCACGCGATGCCTGGGCGTTCACCCAGCGCATCTGCGGCGTGTGCACCACCGTGCACGCCATCGCGTCGGTTCGCTCGGTTGAGAACGCGCTCGGCATCCAGGTGCCGCTCAACGCACAGCTCATTCGCAACCTGATCATCGCAGCGCACTCGCTGCACGATCACATCGTTCACTTCTATCACCTGTCAGCCCTCGACTGGGTCGACGTGGTGTCCGCTCTGAGCGGCGACCCCAAGCGCGCCTCCAAGCTCGCCGAGTCGCTCTCTCCGTGGCCCGGCAACAGCGAAAAGCAGCTGGCTGCGGTCAAAGAGAAGGTCGCGGGCTTTGTTGCCGCCGGCCAGCTCGGAATCTTCACCAACGGCTACTGGGGTCATCCTGCGATGAAGTTGTCGCCGGACGTCAATCTTCTGGCGGTCTCCCACTATCTGCAGGCGCTTGATATTCAGCGCAAGGCTCTTCAGGCCGTGGCGATTCTCGGCTCGAAAACCCCGAACATCCAGAACCTGACCGTCGGCGGTGTGATGAACGCCATCAACCTCGACAACCAGGCGACGCTCAACATGACCAAGCTCTACCAGGTCAAGAGCCTCCTCGAAGAGGTCAAGACCTTTGTCGAGCAGGTCTATGTGCCGGATGTCTGCGCCATCGGCGCCATGTATGCCGATTGGACCGGGTACGGCGCCGGCGTGACGAACTATCTGTCGGTTCCAGAGATGCCCCTCGACACCGCCGGAACCACTTTCTCAATGCCCGGCGGCACGATCATGGGTGCCGATCTCGGCACGACCAAGCCCATCACCGGCTTCAACGATCCCTACTTCAGGGACAACGTGGCCGAAAGCATCGCCCGCGCCTGGTACGACGGCGACTGGTCCCTCCATCCGTGGGAAGAGGACACCGTTCCCAACTACACCGGCTTTGACACCGAGGGCCGCTACTCCTGGGTCAAAGCGCCCCGCTTCCAGGGCAAGCCCATGCAGGTTGGTCCGCTGGCCCAGGTCCTCGCGGCCTTCGCGCAGGGCGACGAGACCACGGTCAAGTGGGCAACCGCCGCGCTGGGGATCGCCTCCAAGGTGGCCGGCGCCAAACTCGGCCCCGGCATCCTGCATTCGACCATCGGTCGCCATGCGGCCCGCGCCATCCGCGCTGCGGTCATCGGCGAACACGCTCTCAACCATTGGGGTCTGCTGGTCAACAACATCGCCAGTGGGGACACCGAGATCTTCACGCCGTTCGAATTCCCGCGTGGCGTGATCCAGGGTGTCGGCTTCCACGAGGCGCCGCGCGGCGTTCTGTCGCACTGGTGCGTCATCGAAGACGGCAAGATCAAGAACTACCAGTGCGTGGTTCCTTCCACCTGGAATGCCGGCCCGCGCGATGCCGAAGGTCAGCTGGGTCCCTACGAGGCCTCCCTCGTCGGCAACCCCATCGCGGATGCCGAAAGACCTCTCGAGGTTCTCCGGACCATCCACTCCTTCGACCCGTGTCTGGCCTGCGCCATCCACACCCTCGATCCCGAGGGCAATGAGAAGGCAACGGTGAAGGTGCTGTAGCGCTCGCGCTACCAACATCAACCACAGGGCCGGGAGGCGACTCCCGGCCCGTTTTTTTGTTAGAAGGTTAGGAAGTTAGGAGTTAGACGTGAGGAGTCAGACAATCCATGTCTCACGTCTCACAGCGAGCGAAGCGAGCTCTCACTCCCTGACCTTCTAACTAGCGACCGAAGGGAGCGCTGACCTCCTCACTTCCTCACCTCCACTCCGCTATACTTCATCGATGACTGACTCCCCCAAGCCCATCCGCATCCTCGGCATCGGCAACGTCCTCATGGGCGATGACGGGCTCGGACCCTACGCCATCCAGATTCTCGGCAGCCGATATGATTTTCCGGATCATGTGGAGCTCGTCGATGGCGGCACGCCCGGTCTCGATTTTTTGCCGTATATCTCCCACGCTCGATCGGTCATGGTGCTCGATACGGTCTCGTCCAAGGGAACGCCCGGCGAGATCAAAATCTACCGAAACGGCGAGATCATCGGTTCCGCTCCCCCACCCCGCATGACGCCCCACCAACCGGGTCTCCGGGAATCCCTGATGGCGACCGAGCTGACCGACGCGAGCCCTGAGGAGATGGTGCTGATCGGCGTCGTCCCGGAAACCATCGAACAAGGAACCACTCTTTCAGCTCCGGTTCAGGCTTCTGTGGAAGAGGTCATCAAGACCGTCCTCGAAGAACTCGAACGGTTGGGGGTGGCCGCTCAAGCCCTCGAGACACCGCGAGATCCCAAAATCTGGTGGGTATGATGTCCGCCAACGAACCGGGAAGGTGACCATGCAATTGTCCGAAGGGCACGAGAATCTTCTGGTCAGCCTGATCTCACTTCACAGCGCCATGGTCGGCGCGATGTTTCTCCTGCTGCCGCAGTGGACAATGCGCTTTGCCGGATGGCAGGGAATCGATCCGATCTTCTTCGCCTACCAGGCAGGGGTGTTTCACATGGTTCTCGCGGCCGCCTACCTGATCGAGTGGCGCCGGTACCGAGGCGTCTCCATCCTCATCACCGCAAAGATCATCGCTTTTGTTTTTCTGATCACCGCAACCATCATCGATCCCATCCCGTGGGCGGTCTGGACATCGGGGATTCTCGATGGGGTGATGGCCTTGGTGGTGTGGTGGGTGCATCGGAGCATTGCAAGGGGTAGAAGCTAGAAGTTAGAACGTCTCTCCGCACCTCTCACGTCCTACACTTGCGATTCCAGATCAACCTCTTCCCCGCCGAGGTCTTCGTAGATCTCGAGGATCTGATCGCAGCCGAACTCGATGGTCATGCTGAAATGACTCTGCAGGGCTTCTTCCAGGTTCGCAGCCTCGGGATCCTCTGAGAACACTTCGAGCGCAATCCGGTTGAGAGCTTTCAACGCCCGGACCACCTCGAGAACATCGAATCCCTCCTCGAAGCGCTTGACCGCGAAATCGCGGCAGTAGGCGAGGAACAACCCGCGCTCTTTGGTCCGCACCGAATTGAGAATGTGACGGAGTGCGACGGTGAATCGCCATTCCACCACTTGCGGACTGACCTTTCGATACGATGGGAAAACCGACTCCGCTTCCGTATCTGATACCACCAGCTCGAGAAAACGAGATCGGATGGTGTCCTGGTGTCGCTCCAGCAATCGATGAACCAGTAGATTGGGCCGAAGGTGAACCTCTTTGAGAGCAGCCTGGTTCCGCTGCTGCCACTCGATTGGATCCGACTTCATATGATCGATGAGGAACGCCATTCGTCTTTCCATGAAAAGACGCTGCCGCGGGCGCCAGCCGAGGATCTCCTGCGAATACGTCGCGTCCACCGCAAGATCGAGGTCGATGAAGGCGACCATCCAGGGTCTCTCGAACGGACGGTTGCCTGTGAATCTCCCCAGGAGATCCCGTCCCCACACGCCAACCCTGGCCAACGGCGACGGAACGAAGATCGGCGAGGCGCCTGAACTCCCAGCATAGCGGTGGACAAGCTCAAAAAGTTCGACGTGGTTGACGGTGTGATTCGGGCTGGCGATCACAACTTCACGCTGTCCGATACGCTCATGATTCGCAAGGAGCCGCCGGAAGAAGGGCGTGACCTCACCCACGTGAAGGTAGGGAATCGCTGATTGTCCGCGTCCTCCGAGAATCCTCGCATTCCACGAACCCGACAACCAGGTTTCGATGAAGATGTAGAGGGGCGCATACTCACACCAGTCGGAAAAAACTGCTGCAAGACGCACGATGCACGAAGGCACGCAGTCGTCGAATTCGGCCAGCATCTCCTCGCCGAGACGCTTGGACACGGCGTAGGCGTGATCCCCATCAGGGGGGCTCTTTTCGTTCAGAACCCTGCCGGTCTCGGGGAATTGGCACGCCGCAACCGATGACACGAAGACGAACCGCTCGAGATCGAGATCGCGGCACTCGTCGAGAATATTGCGAAGACCATCGACGTTCGTCCGCCGGTACTCCGGGTCGTTCTCCCCGGTGAAGTCATAGTGAGCCGCGAGGTGAAGCACAAAGTCGGCGCCACCGGTTTCCCTGATAAATCGAAAAGCCGTGGCAAGCGATTCCTTGTCCCCGATATCGGCCTGGAACCAACTGATGTTGTCGTGAGCAGGCGCCCCGCATCGCGTCTGGGACCGGCGGGCAAGTCCAACAATATTGAAACGCTCCTTGAGACCATCGAGGAGCCGACGCCCGATGAATCCGGATGCACCGGTGATGACAAGGCGAGGAAGTGGCATTGGTTGGTTATTGTACACCCCGCCGAGCGCCGTCCGTATCCGTATCCATGGCTATATCCGGTACACTGTGCCGATGCACGAGATGGGGATTGCCATCGAGATCTACCGCACCTGCCTCGAGGCGGTCCGTGAAAATGGTGGTGGCCGGCTCCAGCGGGTTCGGATCGCCGTCGGCGAACTGGCGGCGGTGGAACCGGATCTGCTCACATTCGGCTGGGAGGCGGTCATCATCGACGGCCCCGACGTGGGTGCGAAGCTCGAAATCGACTTCTGTAAGGCTGACCAACGCTGCCCGCAATGCAACGAAGCCAAGGACCGGTCGGAAGGATCGTGGCTGCGGATCTGCCCGGATTGCGGCACACCGTTGGAAGTTCGGGGTGGCGATGAACTCGATGTTCTCGAGGTGACCTTCGAGACCGATGAGGAGAACGATGGTGCCAGATGAAACAAAGTTCACAATCTCATTCTGGATACCGCGTGTCAGATCGTGCTCTCTTGCGGAACAGAGATTGTTAACTTTGTTTCACCTGGCACCTAACGGGAGTCGCAGATGATGAAGAAGCTCGTGAGTATTCGCCGGAAAGCCCTCGCCGCCAGTGAGGAACACGCCACTCTATTGCGAGCCCGATTCAGGCAATCCGGCACCCTGGTGTTCAACATGATCTCTTCTCCGGGTTCCGGAAAGACGACACTTCTTGAAACCACCGTAGGGCGAATGGCCGAGAGCTACAAGATGGCCGTGATCGAAGGCGACGTTGCCACCGAACGCGATGCCGATCGTATCCGCGCAATGGGCGTTCCCGCGCACCAGGTTCTCACCAGTGGCGCCTGTCACCTCGATGCCCGACAGATCGAAACCGCTCTCGAGACCACCGATCTCATGCCGGCCGAGGTCCTTTTCATTGAGAATGTCGGCAATCTCATCTGTCCCACAACCTACGACCTCGGCGAAGACTTCAAGGTCGCTCTTTTGTCGGTGACCGAGGGCGACGACAAGCCGATCAAATACCCCGCCATTTTCTCGCGCGCAGATATCACCGTGATCACCAAGAGCGATCTCCTCCCCTATGTCCCGTTTGATCTTGTGACGGTCAAGAACCACATTTCGTCGCTCAATCCAACCGGCGTCATTCTCGTGGTCTCCTCGACCACCGGCGAAGGCATCGATCTCTGGTGTGACCTCATCGCCAGCCGATTCGAAGCCAAGCAACAGTCGTGAACCGGCTCCGGGTGCGGTGCCGTGGAGCCGTCCAGGGAGTCGGCTTTCGCCCCACCGTCCACCGTATCGCCACCGAACTCGAGCTTGTCGGCGAGGTCCGTAACGACCCAGACGGCGCCACCGCGGAGGTCGAGGGACCCTCGGCGAAGACGGCGTGCTTTGTCGAGCGGCTCCAGGCCGAACTCCCCCCCTTGGCCAGGCTCGACGAGATCGAGATCGAGGAGATCGAACTCCTCGGCGACACCAGCTTTCGGGTAACGGAGACCGAGCAGGGAAAGCGGGCCGGCGCCATGGTCCCGGCGGATGCGGCCCTCTGCGACGATTGTCGCCGCGAGATGAATGACCCCGCGGATCGCCGCCATCGCTATCCCTTCACCACCTGCACCAATTGTGGACCGCGGTTTTCCCTGACCCGAAGTCTCCCCTATGACCGTGTCGCCACCTCCATGGCCTGTTTTCCGCTGTGCGACGCGTGCGCCGGCGAGTACACCGATCCGGCCGATCGACGATTCCATGCCGAACCCGTTTGCTGCCCGGGATGCGGGCCTCAGCTGTGGTTTCAGGATGCCGACGGACGAAATCGTGTTGAGAGTCAATCAGCGATCCTGGCGGCGCAGACCGATCTGCTGGCAGGTCGGATCATCGCCATCAAGGGTCTCGGTGGATTCCAGCTGGCCTGCCGGGCCGATGACGACGCGACGGTGAGGCTCCTGAGAAAGCGAAAGCATCGGCGGGGAAAACCGTTCGCAGTGATGGTTCGGGATCTCGAGACCGCCCGCCGTGTGGTCCGCCTCTCACCCGAGGATGAGGATCTCCTCTGTTCATCGCGGGCTCCGGTGAGCCTGGCTCCCCGAGTGGCGGGAGACCTCGTTTGTGAAGACGTCGCGCCCGGTCTCGATGACATCGGAGTCATGCTCCCGACGACGCCCCTCCACGTCGAGCTCTTTCGCGACGAGCGCGTCCCCGCACTCATCATGACATCGGCGAATCTTTCCGAAGAACCCATTTGCCGCGACAACCGCGAGGCCGTCGACCGCCTCAAGGACATCGCCGACGGTTTCCTGCTCCACGACCGCGATGTCATTCGCAGGGTCGACGACTCGGTTGTCCGTACAACCGCTGTGGGGCCGATCCTCGTCCGCCGGGCGCGGGGCTGGGTGCCGGACCCCATCCCGCTGCCGGTGGATTCTCCCGAACCGCTCTTGGCGGTGGGAGGACACCTCCTCGTCACTTCGTGCATCGCCGTGAAGGGTCAGGCCTTCATGACTCAACACGTCGGCGATCTCGACTCGGTCGCGGCCCGGGGGTTCCATCGCGAAGTCATCCACGGGCTCGAAGACTTCCTCGAGGTGCGGCCTGCAAGCATGATCGCCGACGCCCACCCCGATTACCCAAGTACCTGGCTGGCCGCCGAATTCGCCGAGCAACGGCGAGGCTCTCTTCTCGAGGTTCAACACCACCTGGCCCACGGCGCTGCGGTCCTCGGCGAACACGGGCGTTTCCCTCAGCCCGACGACAGGGCATTCGCCATCACCCTAGACGGCACCGGATGGGGACCCGACGGCACCGCATGGGGTGGTGAGTGGCTCAGCGTCACCGGAATGCTCGAGTGGCGACGGCTTGCCCATCTCGAACCGCTGCCGCTCGTCGGCGGCGAACGCGCGGTCAGGGAACCATGGCGAGTCGCAGTCGCGGCCCTGATTGCCGCCGGCGCGGCTGAGATGATCCCCAAACTCCCGTTTGCCGCCATGGTGGATCCCGGTCAACTCGGTCAGGTTCAACACCTCGCCCAATCACCCCACTGGCCTCGGGCTTCCGGCGCGGGCCGCCTCTTCGAGGCCGCGGGGGCGGTTTTCGGACTGGTCATCCGGAACGACTGGGAGGGTGAAGCCGCGGCGCGCTTGGAGGCTTTGGCGGCGTCGGCAGGAGCGACCGTCCCACCATGGCGAGAGATCACGATCGGTCGCGACTCCGCCTGTTCGATCCTTCCATCGTCCGCGCTTCTCGCGGCTGCCGGAAAAAGGCTGGTGGATGGCGAAGAACCGGCGCTGGTGGCATCGGGTTTCCACTCCACCTTCAGCCACCTGGTTGTCGAGGTTACCCGTCAGGTCGTCGAAGTCGAGGGAGCTCCGGTAGCACTTGGAGGGGGATGCATGGTCAATCGCCTCCTCCTCAGAGGCCTCACCGAGGGTCTTACGGACCATGGATTCGACGTCCTCGTACCGAGAAAGCTGCCCCCCGGTGACGGCGGCCTCGCCTACGGCCAAGCTGTACTCGGGGCGGTGGCTCAGGCGCGAGGCGTCACGATCTCCCCTACGCCACAAGCACCATCGCGGAGTTTTTAGTTTTCAGTTCTTAGTTTTGAGTTTCATCGCAAACGTTCAGCGACGCCTCGAGGGGCTGCGGTCAACTCAACACTAAGAACTCAAAACTCAAAACTGATTGTGCAGCGCGTGAGGTATCCTAAGGCTTACGGTGCTCCGGGTCCTGAACCGATTCGGGGCGCCACGAAATGAATTTTCTGGGGGTTCCCCATGTGTCTTGCCATCCCGATGGTTCTCAAAGAACGTACGGAGTACGAAGGCGTCGTTGAGCTCGACGGTATCCAGCGGACGATCTCACTGATGCTCCTTCCGGAGGCCGAAGTCGGTGAGCACGTCCTGATTCACGCCGGCTACGCCATCGGTTCGGTCAACGCCGAGGAAGCGGCGCAGACCCTCGAACTGCTCCGCGAATATGCCGACAACATGGTGGATCTGTGAGCGAAGCCAAGGAGCTCCGTGACCCCAAAGCCATCGCCGCGCTGATCCGAGGAAATCGAGGGAGTGTCCAAATCGGTCGGCCGCCAGGTCACGCTGATGGAGGTCTGCGGCACCCACACCCATGCTGTCGCCGCAGCAGGGCTGCGTCAGATGTTGCCGCCCGGGGTTCGACTCATCTCCGGGCCGGGCTGTCCGGTCTGCGTCACCCCGGTGGACTATCTCGACCGCGCCCTCGCCCTAGCTGCTCTCGACAAAACCACAGTCTGTACCTTCGGCGACCTCATGCGCGTGCCGTCGAGCCTGTCGAGCCTCGAGCAGGCACATGCCGAGGGGCAACCCATCGAAATCGTGTACTCGCCCCGGGATGCTCTGCAGGCCGCGCGCGAAAACCCGGATCGACGGGTGGTCTTCTTGGCCGTCGGCTTCGAGACCACCGCCCCGACCATCGCCGCCGCGCTTGCCGAAGCCGAGTCGGACAAGGTCGGGAACTTCCTGATCCTCCCGGGCAACAAGGTCATGCCGCCGCCCATGCGGGCTTTGGTCGAAGACCAGGAACTCAAGGTCGATGGATTCCTCCTGCCGGGTCACGTCTCGGTGCTCACGGGCTGGGAGTGTTTCCGTTTCCTCGCCGAGGACTACTCTGTGCCCGGCGCGGTGGTCGGCTTTGCTCCGGCCGATGTCATGCGCGGCGTTGTCGATCTGTTGAAACAGGTGCAGAACGGCAAAGCCGAAATCACCAATCTCTACAGCCGGGTGGTCTCTCCCCATGGAAACCAGGTTGCCGCGAAGATCGTCGAAAAGTATTTCGAGCCCGTCGCCACGAACTGGCGCGGATTCGGCGAGATCCCCGACTCGGGGCTCGGGCTCCGACCCGAGTTCGCCCACCGCGATGCTTCGCTCATCGAGGTCGAACTGCCGCCCCCCCATGAACCGGTCGGGTGCGCCTGCGGCGATGTCCTTCGTGGGGTCATCGATCCACCCGAGTGCTCGCTCTTCGGCACCGCCTGTCAACCCGCGACACCGGTGGGAGCCTGCATGGTCTCGTCCGAGGGCACCTGCGCCGCCTGGTATCGTCACGAGCGCCTGACCGGAACAAACACATGAAGAAGAAAACACCCGATCGTCTTCTCCTCGGTCATGGCTCCGGCGGCCGGCTGACCCACGAACTCGTCACCGGGACATTTCTTCCAGCGCTCGATAACCCGATCCTCTCGAGTCTCAGCGACGCCGCAATCCTCCCCGAGCTTCCACCCGGCCGACCGGCGCTCACCACGGACGGATTTGTCGTCGACCCGCCGGTTTTCGCGGGTGGCGACCTGGGTTACCTCAGTGTCTGCGGCACCGTCAACGATCTCGCCGTAGCGGGAGCACGCCCGTTGTGGCTGACCTGGGCCCTCATTCTCGAAGAGGGCGCCGACGGAGCATTGATCTCCACCTGCGCAGAAGGAACCGCTCGGGCCGCCCGAGAAGCCGGAATTCAAATCGTCGCCGGTGACACCAAGGTGGTGCCGCGTGGCAAGGGTGACAGGATCTACGCGGTCACCGCCGGTCTCGGTGTGGTGCCGCCCGGGCGGGACATCTCCGACAGCCGCATCGAGGATGGCGATGTGGTGATCGCATCGGGCCCGCTGGGTGATCACGGCGCCACGATCATGGCCACTCGCCACGGCCTCGTCACCGGCGATCTCAAATCGTGCTGCGCTCCGATCAACGGGCTCATCGAGTCGGTCTTCGACGCAGGAATCGACGTCCACTCCATGCACGACCCGACCCGGGGCGGCGTCCTCACGGTCTGCAACGAGGTTGCCGAACGTTCGGGCAAACGGATCATCCTCACCGAGACCGCCATCCCGGTCCGGCCTCAGGTTCGCGCAGTGTGTGAAGTCCTCGGTCTCGAGATTCTCGGTCTCGCGTGTGAAGGTCGGGTTCTCGCCTGGGTCCCGGCCGATCAGGCCGAACGCGCGCTGGAGGCGTTCCGGGCCCACCCGGATGGCCGTGACGCCGCGATTTTTGCCCGCGTCGAGGGCTCGACCGAGGGTCAGATCCCCGTCGTCATGGAGACCGAAGTCGGCAGCACCAGGCCCTTGGATATGCTCTCAGGCAGCGATCTACCCCGCATCTGCTGACCGGCGAGGGTGAGTTTCTACCACAAAGGCACAGAGACATCGCACCATCGCAAATACAACGCAGAGGCGCAGAGAGGCAAAGGCGCAGAGACGTCGCAGCCCATCGCAATAGGACACGGATTCTCGCGGATTCGACGGATCAAGATGGATCGGGCCCAGTACCGACTCCGCCGTATTCCTCGGGTGCGATGATCCGTGTCCCATTTGCGATGGATCTCTGCGATGGTGTGATGCCTCTGCGTCTCTGCGCCTCTGCGCCTCTGCGTTGATTCTGCGATGACGTGATGCCTCTGTGCAGCCGAAGGCCTCTGTGCCTCCGTGTCTCTGTGGTTGCTGCGATCCGATGAAGTTGACTACTCCTCGGTGTGCTTCACCGTCGCTATCGCGCAGCGGCCGCCTTCTTCGTATCTGAGATCGTCGAAGCTGAGCAGCCTCGCCATGGCGATGCCTCGGCCGTGGGCGTCAAAGACCCGCGTGGGATCGATCTCGAGATACGCCTCCGGATCGAATCCGGAGCCCTGATCGCGGATGGTGAAGACCAAACCATCGGCTCTCCGCTCCACTTCGACGACAGCCCGACGGTCCTGATAATCGGGCAGGCTGAGACGGCGTTCGATCTCATCCTGCCATGCCTGTTCCTGCAGCAACCGGCTCTTCTCGTCGTAACCGATTTCGAGGTTGCCGTGCTCGATGGCATTGACCAGCAACTCGGACAGACCCATGACCACCCGATCCGGATCAGGACAGGTTTTGGCAAGGAGTGCGCCGAGACCCATGGCCTGATCGGGAGAGCGATACTCGAAGCGTGCCTGGCGGGCGAGGGTCAGCGTATCGGCATCCGAACGGATGTGGCGATTGAGTTCCTGCACATGCCGCCAGTCGGCCGCGGCCGAACGGATCATGGAAACCAGGAACACCGCATCAACCGGTTTCGGGAGGTAGGCGTAGGCTCCGGCGTCGAGTCCCTCCACCATCTGATGTGGCTCCGCCGCAACGGTCAGGATGATCACCGGGAGCAACGCCAATTCGTGGCGGGCCTTGATGGTGTGGAGGAGTTCCATTCCATCGACCTTGGGCATGATCCTATCGGTGACGACGGCGTCGAAAGCCAGGGGCTCGGCATCGAGGTACTCCAGTGCTTCAGCGCCGTCCGAGGCAGCCACGACCCCCATTTCGGCGGACTCGAGAATCTGACTCAGTGCGACCCGAAGATCGGGATCATCCTCGACGAGGAGGACGCGAGTTTGCAGCTGAATCTCGCGCGAACCAGGGATTGGTGAGGTCACCGAGACATTGTCTCATAGCCGTTGTAGTATCACCTGATCGAACATACGAACCGGGTCACGTCTTCCCGTCGTTGACCCCGGTCAACCCTAAAAGGAGCACGGTCATGAAAGCCAGCACATCACTCGCAGTCACTCTCATTCTGGCGGCGGTCCTGTTCGCCCTCTCCCCCACCCCCACCGTTTTTGCAGACGAAAAGGCCAAGCCTGCAGCGACCGAAGATTCAGCGGCCACTATCGAGAATAGAGCCAACCCCGCCCTTATCGACCCGTCCCTCGCCACCGAGACGGCTCCCGACGCCTTCCGGGTCAAACTCGAAACCACCAAGGGTGACGTTGTCATCCTGGTCAACAGGTCGTGGGCGCCCAAAGGTGTCGACCGGTTCTACAACCTGGTCAAGATCGGCTATTACAGCGATGTCGCCTTCTATCGGGTGATCCGCGGGTTCATGGCCCAGTGCGGTTTCAGCCCCGACCCGAAGATCTCCGCCGCCTGGTCGCGGGAAAAGATCGCCGACGACCCGATACTCCAGGCCAATACCCGAGGGATGGTCACCTTCGCCATGGGTGGTCCCAACACCCGGACAACCCAGTTCTTCATCAACTTCGGCGACAACAAATACCTCAAGGACCATGGAGCTTTCGCTCCCTTCGGCAAAGTCATTTCCGGAATGGATGTAATGGACTCCATCTACGATGGTTACGGTGAAGGCACGCCTCGGGGACGCGGCCCGGACCAGGCGAGGGTTGCACGCGAGGGCGCCTCATACCTTCGTAAGAGCTTCCCCAGCCTCGACTACATCATCCGCGCCACCCTGGAAGACACGCCGGAGTAACCAACGCCGAGACGCGATCTATCGAGCCGCAGACCCGCGGCCCCTGTATCATCGGTCCGAGCCATGAGTCCAAGACCCAACAGCCCCGACGGCCGCCGAACCCCGTTCGCCAATCTCGCCGAGCGAGTGGTGAAGCTGGCGGTCAGTCAGGGTCTCCTCGGCTCTGATGAAGCCGATTCGACCCTGGCCGAAATGCGGGATCAACTCGCTGATGGCGGCCTCCAGGACCCGACCCTGAGGGGATTTCTCGGCTCCGACCTCATCGACGACGACACCCTGGTCCGCCTCGCCCGTGAGGCGGAGGAGCAGGAACTCGCGGCCGAGATCGTCGTCGACGACACCACCGCCGATCGGATCCGCCGGATTCAAGCCCCGGCGCCGACCAACGACCCGTTCGAGCGATTTCCGGTCACCGATTGGGACCGCTACGAAATCGAGGAGTTCATCGGCCGCGGTGGGATGGGCGATGTCTACAAGGCAAAGGACCCTCGCCTCGGTCGCAACGTCGCGCTCAAGTTCCTCCGCCGCGACGATCCGGATCTGGTGGAGCGCTTCACCAGGGAGGCCCAGGCGCAGGCGCGCATCGACCATGACAACGTCTGTCCCGTTTATGAAGTCGGCGAAATCGAAGGGCACTCCTACATCGCGATGCAATACGTCGCGGGAGGATCCCTCAAAGAGATCACCGATCTCCTTTCGCTGCGCCAGAAGGTGCAGATCATGGAGTCCGCGGCCGACGCCCTGCACGCCGCGCACCTGGCCGGGCTGATCCACCGTGACGTCAAACCCGGGAACATCCTGGTGGAACACCAACCCGACGAGGGCTGGAGGCCGTTTGTCGTGGATTTCGGCATTGCCCGAGATATCGACAGCCACGATCTGACTGTCACGGGGATGGTCCTCGGAACACCGGCCTTCTGCGCACCGGAGCAGGTCCGGGGTGAGACCAGCAAGCTCGACTGGCGCACCGATGTCTACGGGATCGGCGCCACCCTCTACTGGTTTGTGACCGGACGCTCACCTTATGAGGGCGGCTATCCGGAGATCATCACCGGCGTCACCGAACACGAACCCGAGCCTCCCCACCGCCTCAACCCCGATGTTGCGTCCGATCTCGAGACCATCATCCTCAAGTGTCTCGAGAAGGAACCCGATCGCCGCTATGCCACCGCCCGTGAAGTCGCCGAAGATCTCCGGCGCTTTCTCTCGGGTGAGCCCATCCAGGCCCGGCGCGCCAGCCTGATCTATAAGGCAGGAAAGAAAATCCGCAAGCACAAGGTACTCACCGCGGTGGGACTTGCGGCGGTGACGGTCATGGCGATCCTGGTGATGCTCAGTATCCGCGCCGAGATCGAAGGACGGCAACGGGCCGCCATCGCCCAGCATTTTGTCGAACAGGCCAAGGAGATCGAGGGCATGGCACGGGTTGCGGCCATGATGCCCCTGCACGACAGATCACTCGAGCGGCAGTCCATCCTGGAGAGGATGGTGGCGATCGAGAAGGAGATGTCCGAGGTCGGAGAGATCGCCGCGGGTCCGGGCCACTACGCCCTCGGCCGGGGCCACCTCACGCTGCAGAACCTCGATGAAGCCGAGCAACACCTCCGCAGGGCGGTCATGGAGGGCTACGACTCGCCGGGAGTCTCCTATTCGTTGGGGCTTGTTCTAGGCCAGCTCTACGAGCGCGAACTCCGCCTGGCTCGTCGGTACACGGACCCGGAGCTCCGGGATGCCCGAGTGCTGCAGATCGAAAGCTCGTTGAGGGACCAGGCCCTCGAACACCTCCGGACCTCCTCGGGTTTGCGTCTCGAGGCGCCCGCCTATGTCGAGGGGCTCATCGCTTTCTACGAGGGCAACCTCGGCACCGCGTTGACCAAGACCGAGGAGGCCTACGCCGAGGCGGAGTGGCTCTATGAAGCCAAGAAACTCGGTGGCGACATTCACCTGGAGATGGGCACCGAGCTCGCTCTGGAGGGCGACTATGACGGAGCCCTTCTCGCCTTCGAACGAGCCGGCGCAGCCTACGAAGAAGCCGCCGATATCGCCCGTTCCGACCCGAGCATCAACGAAGGCGACTGCGGCCGCTGGACCATGGTGATGGAGCTCATGGGTCGCCGCGGCGTCACCTCCCAGGGTGCTTTCGACAGCGCTGTCGAAGCGTGTGGTCGGGCGGTCGCCATCGATCCGACCAGGGCCGATGTCCACGAACGCCTCGCACGCCTGTATTGGCAGCGCGCCGACCAGACCAATGATCGTGGTGACGATCCCGTCCCCTATCTCGAGGACGCCGTCGCGTCAGCGGAACGCGCAATAGCCATCGACCCCAAGAGTGCTGTGGCCCACGGCACCCTGGGCGGCGCGCTCATCGTGGCCGCGCAGCACCACCAGGGTCAGGGCCGGGACCCGCAACCGGATCTCCTTCGCGCCGTCGACAGCCTCCAGACCGCGGTCGAGCTCGATGCCTCGTCGGTCCTGTCCTTCGATGAACTCGGCTATGCCTGGGAGCGCACGGCAAAATACGAAATGAGCATCGGTCTGGACCCGCGGCCCTCCCTCAAACGCGCCCTCACCGCGTATGAGCGCGCCATCGCAATCGAACCCGCCTATGCCAACGCCTACAACAACGCCGGCATCGCGCGTTGGCGTCTCGCCTACTACGAGCATCAAACCGGTCTGTCGCCGTTTTCGACCCTTGCAGAGGCGATCGCTTCGTTCGATCAGGCCGTCAATCGCAACCCGAACTACCACTACGCGTTCGCCAACCGTGGTCTTGCCTGGCGGACGCTGGCCCGGGTCGAACTCGAGGCCGGCCGCAACCCGATGGACGCCGTCGAGGCCGCCCGCTCCGACCTGTCGCGTTCTCTCGAGCTCAACCCGCGAATCTCTTTTGCGTACCCGGAACAGGTCGCCGCTGAGGTGATCGCCGCCCGGTGGGACATGGCCAATCAACGGTCTCCCGAAGCCCGTTTCCGTGCCGCCGACCGCGCGGCGACGCGCGCCATGGAGGTCAACCCGGAGAACTCGGTCGCCTATCAAACCGCCGCCGAGGTCCACCGGTGGCGAGCTGAATGGGAGTTGCAGTCCGGACGATCGGTCACGGCCGATGTCAACGCGGGCCGGAAACACGTCCGCGATTCCCTGGCGCGAAACCCCGGCCTCACCGCAGCTTTCGTCACCGACGCCGGTCTCCTGGCCATCGCCGCCGAGGCTGATTCGGCGCGCCGCCGAGAACTGGTCCGTCAGGCGCGGCAGCGCCTCGAAGAAGCGCATGAGCTCAACCCGCTGCTCGCCCGTGAAAACGCGCCCATCGTGAAGCGGCTTGACCGTCTCGAGAGCGGCAGA
This sequence comes from uncultured Acidobacteriota bacterium, assembly GCA_963753035.1. Classification (GTDB taxonomy): domain Bacteria; phylum Acidobacteriota; class Thermoanaerobaculia; order Thermoanaerobaculales; family Sulfomarinibacteraceae; genus JAHECW01. The sequence continues at coordinate 182,691 of CAVWAW010000007.1, forward strand.
CAGTAGTTCCAATTTTTAGTTTTTAGTTTTTAGTTTTCATCGTAGGGTTTCTACACCTCGAACCGGTAACCGACTCCCCTTACGTTGTGGATGTGCCGGGGTCTGAGTGAGCTCTCCTCGAACGCCTTTCGCAGCGAGAGGATCACGTTGTCGACCACCCTCGTGTTGGGATGATCGGGCAGGCCCCAGACCTCGGCCAGCAATTCCCGACGGCTCACGACCTGACCCGGACGGTTGGCGAAGACCCGCATCACCGCGATCTCTTTCCGCGACAGCTCGACGATCCCGTTTCGGGTGGCGGCCTGCCAGGAACCGAAGTCCACCCAATAGTCCCCGAAAACGAAACGCTCACCGTCCGACGACCCCCTACTCGGGTCGGATGCCGACTGTGACCAACCACTGCGCCGGAGCAATCCCTCGACCCGAGCGAGCAGGACCGCCAGGTCAAACGGTTTGGTCACATAGTCATCGGCGCCCAGTTTGAGCCCATAAACCATGTCATCGGGTTGGTTCTTCGCCGTGAGCATGAGGATCGGGATGAGATCACCCGACGCCCGGAGCCGCTGACAGACCTCGAAGCCATCGATGATCGGGAGCCGGACATCGAGAACGATGAGATCGAATTTTTCCCTGCGAGCCAGGTCGAGGGCCGCTCGCCCGTCCCCGGCCAGGGTCGGGAGCCAGCCTTTGCGGCGAAAGTTCACCATCAGGCCCTGGGCGATGGCTTCTTCGTCCTCGACGAGCAGAATCCGAGGTGTGCCTTCGGTCATGCCGCACCACCCACGATGGGCAACTCGACGACAAAAACGGCTCCCGGGCGATCATCGTGGGACGAGGCCCGTACGCTTCCGTTCATCTGCTCGACCAATTGGGAGACGATAAAGAGACCGAGCCCGGTGCCCGAACCGCCCCCGCGAGCACGTCCTATCTGGTAAAAGCGTTCGAAAATTCTGCTCAACTCGGACTTCGGAATCCCCTCTCCTTCATCCTCTACCTGAATGCTCACCCAACCACCGAAATCATCCGCCCTGCAGCGGATCCTGCCGCTCTTTCCCGAGTAACGAAGGGCGTTGTCGATGAGATTCGTCAGGATCCGCTCCAGGGCTTCCTCGGTCGCTTCGATAGTGGCCGCGGTGGTGATGTCGATATCGAGTTCAACGCCCTGCTTGTCCACCCGGGGCCGGATCTCGGAGAAGTAGGTATCGAGGAAACTCCTGAGGTCCACGGGTCGAAGATCGAGAACCTGCTTCCGCGCCACCAACCGGCTGCTCTCCAACACGTTGTCGATGAGTCGGCCGAGGCGTTCGGACTCGCGGAGGATGTACCCCACGGATTCGCCCCTCTGGGTGTCGGTCACATCTGTTTCCAGAGTCTGAGCGTGGAGCCGAATGGCGGCCAGTGGGGACTTCATCTCGTGGGTGATGGAGGAGACGAACTCCTCCTGTTTGCGGGCATACCGGACCTCGGCCAGGGACCGCGCGAGCTGATAGGTGATAAAAACGATGAGCAGACCAAGGAGCCCACACCCGACGCCGAGGATCACCCAGGGCCAGGTCGGCCCCGACGCGCCGACCCGGAGCGCCAGTTCCTTGAGTCGGCTCCCCGATGAAACGGCGTAGATGATCCACATCACCAGCACGGCGATCACCACCACGATCGAAAGAACGTAGGGAACGACAAAAGTGCGAGCACGAGCCACGCTTGAGATAGTACCGCTTCCGAGCGTCGCAACCACCAAGAGCCGCTCACATCGCAGGAAAAAACGCAGAGGCGCAGAGACGCAGAGATCGGGCACCGACGACGATGGTCTCGTGGCCTTCGGCACAACGACGGTGGGTGCCTGAAGAGCATCTATTGAAACGCAAAGACCGCAAAGATCGCCAAGGCCATCGCAAAGAAGATCGCATTGTTGACCCATCGCACACGACCGACTCACCAAGACGGCATTCGGCCAGTTGTACCCCAGGCGTCTCCGCCTGCGATGGTGACGATGCATGGCGGAAACATCGCCCGCGAGACGCGGGCGCTACGAATCGCGAGGGTGCGATGGAATCTGAGTCCATCTGCGCTATCTGCGGTTTTTCCGTGCGATGGTGCGATGAGTCAATAGTGCGATGCCCTTTGCGATGTTCTTTGCGATCTTTGCGTTCTTCGCGGTAATACTGCGATGTGCCTCGGTGGTGAATGCGCAATTGCGACGACTTCAACGCCGTCACCTCCATGTCGACAACGATTCCTGACAAAGGACTGACGCTTGATGAAACATCCATGACACACGCAAGGGTCGATCAATGAAAGACTTGCATCATGGGAATTCGAAAAGTATTCGCACTGGGTCCAGGCGCGATTCTGTTCATCATCATGCACGTGGCGGCGCTCGCCGTTTTCTGGGTGCCGTTCTCGTGGGGCCTGGTGTGGCTCTGTCTCGGGCTCTACTGGCTGCGGATGTTCGCCATCACCGCCGGATACCACCGCTATTTCGCCCACCGCTCGTACAAGACGAGTCGGGTCTTTCAGTTCATTCTCGCCTTCCTCGGGGCATCATCCCTCCAGAAGGGGCCGCTGTGGTGGGCCGGCCACCATCGCCACCACCACCGTTACAGCGATCAGGACGAGGATCTCCACTCACCCCGGCGGGACGGTTTCTGGTGGGCGCACGTCGGCTGGATCCTCTCGCACCGCTATGACGAGACCCCCGAAGCCCTCATCAAGGACTTCGTCAAATTCCCCGAGTTGCGCTGGCTCAACCGTTGGCACGCGGCGCCCGGGATTCTGCTCGGGGCGCTCCTGCTGATCTTCGGCGGCTGGCCCGCTTTTGTCTGGGGATTCCTGGTCAGCACCGTGCTCACCTGGCATGCAACCTTCGCCATCAACAGCCTGACCCACGTATTCGGCCGGATTCGCTATATCACCACCGATACCAGCCGCAACTCGATCTGGCTCGCACTGCTGACCCTCGGGGAAGGCTGGCACAACAACCACCACTACTACCAGACCGCGACACGGCAGGGTTTCTTCTGGTGGGAGATCGACATCAGCTATCTCATCCTCAAGGCGCTGTCGATCCCGCACATCGTCTGGGGGCTCCGCGAACCGCCCAAACGGGTGCTCTTCAGCAACCGTGTGGATGGAAAGAATTTCTCGGAAACGCAGACCGCTGCGACGGCCTGAGCAATTTGATCGATCGCGGAAGCCGCCGCTGGCCCCAGCGCCCGACTACTCGATATAGCCAAGCGCCCGAAGCCGTTCGAGAGTCTCGTCATACCCGCCGACGATCAAAGGCCGATCGGGATTCCACCAGAGGCTGAGCCCGTCGGTCAGCGAATCCGGCACCCTCAACATATTGAGCTGATGAGTTGCGTCTTCGGTCGAGACCAACGCGGAATCGGGTTCCACGGCGACCCCGAGGAAACAGATCGGGTAGGCGTTCTCACAGCTCAGTTCGAGTTCATCTTCGGTGAGTCTCACGGTCATCGGCGCTGAGCTCCAGGCCTGGACGACTTCGAAGGTCCCATCGATCTTCAACCGGGACGAGGTCGGTCCACCACGGTGGACCAGAGCGATCTGCAGACCCGGCACCATCCGCCCGGCGGTCTCGACAAAGCTCCGGGTCACGGGTTCCACGAGTTCGTCAGGCAGCGTATTCGGATTCTCCTCGAATGGATCGTCCGCGAGGTCGAAGGCGAAGGCGCCGGGTTCCCGCCGTCCCCCACCGAGCATCTTGGACCGCGCAACTTCGCCGAGCCCGGGTTGCTCCGCCATCCGGAGCAGCACCTTGTCATCGCGGAGCCGCCAAGACCACCGCAGGGGTCCTGCGCCGAAGGTGCTGGAGACGAGGGGCCGCGACGATCCTCCGTCAAGCAATGACCGCCCGACCATCTCAGCGGGGGCCGGGAGTCCGACGAGATCGAGGAGAGTCGGCGCGAGATCGAGATGCTGGACCGGTTCTTCCACGCTACCGGGCGCGATCCCGGGACCACGCATCAGGAGCGGTACATGGAGAGACTCCTGATAGAGATTGAGCCCATGACCCCAACAATCACGTTCACCGAGGCTCTCGCCGTGATCGGAGGTGAGCACCACCACCGCATCGTTCGGCAGGTCGTTCAGGAACTCCGTCAGCACTTGATCGACGTACCGGACCTCGCCCACGTAGAGCTCCTCCAAGAGCTCCCGCTCACCCGGCGCCGCCGGCCGAAGACCCGCGGCCAGGGCCGGGAGATCCGGCGCGACGACAGCGGGATCGTGATGGTCGCGGTAGGGAAAATGCGGATCCATCAGATGCAGGTACAGGAATGCACTCTCTCCCCGGTGGCGGTCCAGCCAACTCCGCCCTGCCTCCACAACCCAACCCGCGTCGGGGTGCTCGGCAGTGCCCTTCCCATCGGGCACATGGAACGTCGAGAATCCCTCGCCGAACCCATTGAGGACCGAGAGGCTGTAGTTGGCGACCACGGCTGCGCCGGTGAATCCAGCGGCCTCGAGTTCCGCGCTCCACGTCGGCACACCGGCTGGAATCCCGATGAGATCCCCCGATGGCGCGGTGAGATCGAGGACCGGACGCGAGGAGAAAAACGATGCCACCGAGGGCAGGGTCCACGACGCGTTGGCGGTGGCTTGCGTCCACACCCTACCACCCGCGAAATACCCGGTGACACCAGGCATGAGCTCCGCGTTCACATGGTCTGCCCGCAGGGTGTCGATGACGATGAAGACCACCACGCCGGCGTCGTCAATAGCGGCGCCCACACGTGGGTTGGCGATCACGACACCTTCCGGCGCCTCGAACCGCGCTCCGTTTTTCAGGTCCTCGAGGTGAAGCGGGATGACCTGACCGGGGCCGAGCTCCCAGGTGGATATGGTGGTGTTTCTCAGAACGACCGTCGCCGACTCGGCTCCGAGATTGACCAGATCAGCTCGCAGGATTTGACCCCGCCCGAGATCAACCTCGATGGGACCGTTCGCCGGTACGCCGCGTACCCAGAGCTCACCCCGACTCCCCCACTCCCACCGATCCTGCCAAAGCGGCAGCCATCCCTGCGGAGCCTGACCCGAGCACCCCAAAGCACCCAACGCCAGTGCGATCGCCAACAACCCCACCCATGGCTTAAACGTGTTCACCATCGGCCATGGTAGCAGTCCGAACCGCAGACATTTTCGGCCCCCTGTTCGTGCACGAACAGGGGGCCGAAAATGGCGGGGCTAGCAGGACTCGAACCTGCGGCCTTCAGATTAGGAGTCAGACGCTCTATCCACCTGAGCTATAGCCCCGCGAGGGTGACGATGCTATGCGCGAGGGCTCTCCCTGTCAATCATCCGGGGACGCCCGGGCCGTCGACCCAGAATGGGCCGGTCAGACCGAGGAGGAATCTCACCCCTTCAGAATCGACGCTGGGAACCCAGATCGGCCGTTGGGCTCGGGCGGAGTGGCGCGCGAGTCCCTCGATGAGATGCCCCGCCGGAGAGCCGCGCCGCAGGGTGGCGCCGACAAAGCCCGGCGCCCGAATCACCGACTGCCGTGCAACCTCGTCCCCATCCAACGAGGTCGACTCCGCAATCGCTTCGCTCGCGCCGTCCGCAGAGACGATTTGCCAACAACTCCCGTCGCTGTCGCCCTGCCGGGGAGAGGCGTGCCAAGTGGATCCGTCATCTGCGGTCGAGGGGGTGAGGGACCATCGCCCGACGCAGCGGCCGCTGGGTAATTCAAGAACCGGGTCGCTGAATTCGGGCGAACAATCCGCATCATCTCGACCGGCAGTTGCGACCGCGAGAATGCTGTCAATCTGGATCCCGGAGTCCGCCGAAAGATCCGAAGTGGAGAGTTCCACGACACTCGGCGGCGCCGGAAACGAAAATGAACCCCGTCCACCCCCAGCGTTCGCCGCGGCGGCCTCGACCTCGGTTCGGCCCCGGCCGCTGATGACGAGAAATGGTCCGGGCAGAATCACCGGGATGATCGCGAGCCGCTCGGCGATCTCGACCAACCATCTGACCGGTCGAATCGCACCCGCCTGACGCTGCCAGAAAGCCTGGGGCCTCCAGCCGACAACCAGGAATTCGGATAAGTCACCCATGAGCGCATCCATCACGCCCTGGGTCGCCATGGGGATGACGCCCCCGAACTCAGGTGACACTGCCGCCTCACAGGCCGCCTCCATGGACGGGGTCGAAAGGGGTAGCCGGGCGGCTCCGCCGATTTCGAACAACAGCGCATCGACGAGGCTCGCATCCGACGCAGTCACCAGAACCGAACGGCGGCGGGTTTCGACGGGCAGCGCTGCGGCGTGGCGTCGCCACGAGCGGTCTGCGTCATCGATCAGGACCCGCGACGGGAGAGGTGTCTTTTCGGCGAGGAGAGTCTCGAGCATCCGCTCCACCACTTGGTGGATCGGGCTTTTCTTCGGCGCCAGGATCTCGACCATCATCGGTCCGATCGAATGTTGAAACCGGAAGGTCGGTCGTCCTCACCGGTTTCCACGGTCACATCCACCCGCTCGACCCGTCCGTACCTGGGGCCTTCTTCGATTCTCACCAGCAGGCTGTCAATGGTGGCTGGCTCACTCCATACGAGCGCCTCGACGGTCCCATCGCGCCGATTCCGCACCCAGCCATCGATCTCCATCAACCGGGCCTCGCGATAGACAAAGGCGCGGAACCCCACCCCCTGGACCCGGCCGTGGATGCGGAGTCGATGGGCGAGCATCCCTCAATCTTCCGGGATCTCGCCCTCGGTCCGGGTGTGGCGCTTGCCAAAATGCTGGATGAGCCAGAACCCACCCACGAGCAGCACCACGAATGCGATGGAGAGCCAGTTGAACTGGGTGTAGAGAAAGTCCTTGATGGGTTCGCCGAAGAAGTAGAGCAGCACACCCTCCGCCATGAAACGCAACGAACGGGATGCGAGTGACGCGATCATGAAGATCTTGAAGTTGATCTTGAGCGCACCCCCGGCGATGGTGAAGACCTTGTACGGAATCGGCGTGAGCCCGGCGATTCCAGTCGCCCAGGCGTTGAAGCGATCGTAGAGCCGCTCCACCGCGTTGATCTTGTTCTCGTTGAAGAACCGGTAAAGCAGCGGACGCCCGCCGTAGAGTCCGATGGCGTAGCCGAGCCCGCCGCCGAGGACGCTGCCGACCGATGTGATCACGCCGTACCAAATGGCCATTTCCGGCCGAGCGACGCCGAGGGTCACCAGTAGGACATCCGGAGGAATGGGAAAGAACGAGCTTTCAGCCACCGCCAACGCGAAGAGCCACCAACCCGGATGCGGGGACGCGGCAAACTGGTCGATGAGACCGAAGAGCGAGTCCTTGACCTGGTGGATCCACTCACCGATGCCGCTCATGTCGACTCCCCCTGCCAACCGTGCCGTCCGATGAGCGGGACGAAACAGGCTCCTTGAAGATCACTGGTCACGCACCGTTCACCGCGTCGTTCGACCACCCTGATGACCTGGGTTTCACGGGCGCCGACGGGAACCACGAGGCGCCCGCCGTCGACAAGCTGATCGATGAGCGGCTCGGGCACGTCGGGCGCCGCCGCGGTCACCAGAATCGCGTTGTACGGCGCCAGCGCCCTCCAGCCGAGGGTCCCATCCATCACTTTGATGCTGACGTTTTCGATCCCCAACCCATCGAGCCGCGATTTCGCCTGTCGAGCCAGGGGCGCGATCCGCTCTACGGAGAAGACAAATCGTGCCAGTCGGGCGAGAACCGCCGCCTGGTAACCCGATCCGGTACCGATCTCGAGCACCCGGTCATCCGGCCCGATCTGCGCCGCCTCGGTCATGGCCGCCACGACCCTGGGTTGTGAGATGGTCTGCCCTTCCCCGATATTGATCGAGACATCTTCTGAATAGGCAGCGTGGCGATAGGCCTCGGGGACAAAAAGATCGCGGGGAACCACCCGCATGGCGTCGAGCACTCGTCGGTCGTTGATTCCCAGGCGCTCGAGGGCCTCGACCATCTGCATCCGCCGGTAGGCGTAGCCGTCGGTCGCGATCATGATCGACCATCCTCGTCGACGGGATTCGCGAGGAAGGACGGCCCGAGCCCTTGGAGGCGATGGAGGAAATCGTGATCGGTCATATCGAGGTGGAGGGGCGTCACCGAGATGAATCCGTGCCCGACTTCGTGAAAATCGGTTCCGGGAATTGCCTCCCAGACCGGCTCTCCCCCACCGATCCAGTAAATCCGGCGACCGCGGGGGTCGAGTTGCTCCACCACCCCTTCGGTGTAGCGTCGCACACCCAACCGGGTGAGCTTGCGTCCCTTCGGCGCACCGAGCGGCACGTTGGCGTTGAGCAGGGTCGACTCTGGTAATCCGTGTTCGAGAACCCAGGCCGCAAGTTCATGAGCCAAGGCGGCGGAGGCATCCCAGGTCATCCCCTCCCCCACCACCTGGGAGACCGCGATGGCCGGATACCCGAGGATGACTCCCTCGAATGCGGCCGAAACAGTCCCCGAGTAGTGGACATCCACCCCCATGTTCCCTCCGCGATTGATCCCCGACACGACGAGATCAGGCGGGCGGTCGCCCAGAAGGTTGGAGATCCCGAGCGTCACGCAGTCGGTGGGTGTGCCGTTGACGGCGAATCTGCGCTCCCCCACCTTTCGTACCCTGAGCGGGCGATCCAGAGTCAATGCGTGGGAAACTGCCGACTGCTCGCCGTCCGGCGCCACCATCCACAGCTCGCCGAGGTCTTCGAGCGCAGCCAGTAGGGCCGTAATGCCCTGGGATGAGAAACCGTCGTCGTTGGTGATGAGGATGCGGGGTGGTGCGGGCATGGGCGGATTATCCCACAGCCTCCTCGGACCGTAACCGTGGCCGTGACCGTGGCGTCGGCATGATCTGGCGTCTCCTCCACCCGAGGTGACAATTGCGATGATTGTAGGGCCGGCGTCCCGCCGGCCCATCAGAGCCCTCGTCGATCCGCATCGCGCCGCTCACCAGTCCAACACCGCCCTGTATTCGACGCGATATGGTCCCGGGTGTTTCCAAGCAACAACTGTGTAATAGGGATCTCACCAACGTCAGAGTCCCCGAAATCCAGGTCCACGACCCTCACGACTCGCGATTACCCAATCCGTACCTGGCCCAGGTCCGCGGCAATCAACGAGCCTCCCAACCACTTCACAACACGCGGAAAACCGCCCCCCTCGGGGTGCCGGGTCCGTTTTTGTGCGGGAGCGACCTCCCGACTACGCCTCGCCTCGCGCACAAAATGCGGACCGGGCTCCCCCGGGGAGCGCGATGCGGTCTGCTTTCCCGGCTACGAGGCAGGCCGCCGGCGCTCGATCAGTGCGGTCGCAGCCCTTCCGGCGACCTTCTCGTGACCGCGCTGATCGGGCGACGCTGGGTCGCCAAAGGCGGCCCAGAAGGCCGGTGCCAATAGAACCCCGCGGCCCCGCGGCCGGGAATCCCACCAAGCCCGACCGTCCCGCACTCTCTCGGATACGCCCAACCGTCTTCAACGTCTCTGACGGGCAGGCTGGAAGCCCGCCCCCACAATGCCCGCCCAACCTGGTGTGGACCCGAAATCGAGGCCGACCCGGGCACGCGGAAAACCGCCCCCCTCGGGGTGCCGGGCACGCTATTGTGCCGGAACGAACCCCCGGCGCCGCGTCACGCTGCGCACAATGGCGCTGCCGGGCTCCCTCGGGGAGCGCGATGCGGTCTGCTTTCCCGGCTACGAGGCAGGCCGCCGGCGCTCGATCAGTGCGGTCGCAGCCCTTCCGGCGACCTTCTCGTGACCGCGCTGATCGGGCGACGCTGGGTCGCCAAAGGCGGCCCAGAAGGCCGGTGCCAATAGAACCCCGCGGCCCCGCGGCCGGGAATCCCACCAAGCCCGACCGTCCCGCACTCTCTCGGATACGCCCAACCGTCTTCAACGTCTCTGACGGGCAGGCTGGAAGCCCGCCCCCACAATGCCCGCCCAACCTGGTGTGGACCCGAAATCGAGGCCGACCCGGGCACGCGGAAACCGCCCCCCTCGGGGTGCCGGGCACGCTATTGTGCCGGAACGAACCCCCGGCGCCGCGTCACGCTGCGCACAATGGCGCTGCCGGGCTCCCTCGGGGAGCGCGATGCGGTCTGCTTTCCCGGCTACGAGGCAGGCCGCCGGCGCTCCATCAGCGTGGTTGCAGCCCTTCCGTCGACCTACGCGTGACCGCGCCGATCGCGCGACGCTGGGTCGCCAAAGGCGGCCCAGAAGGCCGGTGCTAATAGAACCCCGCGGCGCCGCGGCCGGGAATCCCACCAAGCCCGACCGTCCCGCACTCTCTCGGAAACGCCCAACCGTCTTCACGTCTCTGATGGGCAGGCTGGAACCCGCCATCGGTACACCACCATCGCGGCGGACCCGGGCACGCGAAACATCGCCGCCCTCTGGGTCCGGCACGCTATTGGCTGGAACCAACCCGCATCGGTACACCACCATCGCCGGCGGGACGCCGGCGCTACAAACATCGCGGCGCCCTTTGTAGCTCCCACGTCTCGTAGGCGATGGAACCAACCCGCATCGGTACACCACCATCGCCGGCGGGACGCCGGCGCTACAAGCATCGCAGCGCCCTTTGTAGCTCCCACGTCTCGTGGGCGATGGAACCAACCCGCATCGGTACACCACCATCGCCGGCGGGACGCCGGCGCTACAAACATCGCAGCGCCCTTTGTAGCTCCCACGTCTCGTGGGCGATGGAACCAACCCGCATCGGTACACCACCATCGCCGGCGGGACGCCGGCGCTACAAACATCGCGGCGCCCTTTGTAGCTCCCACGTCTCGTGGGCGATGGAACCAACCCGCATCGGTACACCACCATCGCCGGCGGGACGCCGGCGCTACAAACATCGCAGCGCCCTTTGTAGCTCCCACGTCTCGTGGGCGATAGAATCCAACCCGCATCGGTACACCACCATCGCCGGCGGGACGCCGGCGCTACAAGCATCGCAGCGCCCATTGTAGCGGCCGCGTTTCGTGGGCGATTGCACCCCCCTTTCAGGCCCCTAGAAACCCGAGAGCCAAAACCGGTTTTTATTTGCTAGGATTCAGGTTCGAATGGAGGAGCCCATGTCCCGTGAGATTCTGCTTGGTGATGAGGCCATCGGCCTCGGCGCGATCCACTCCGGTATGAGCGGCGTCTATGCCTACCCGGGCACGCCGTCGACCGAGATCTTCGAATTTGTCGAACGGACGACCAAAAAGGCCGGCAATGTCCACGCATTCTGGTCGACCAACGAAAAGGTCGCCTATGAAGAGGCCCTCGGCATGAGCTGGGCCGGGAAACGAGCCCTGGTCTGCATGAAGCACGTCGGTCTCAATGTTGCCGCCGACGCCTTCATGAACAGCGCGGTCACCGGCACCAACGGAGGCCTCGTCCTCGCCGTCGCCGATGACCCGGGGATGCACTCGAGCCAGAACGAACAGGACAGCCGTTACTTCGCCCAGTTCGCCCTGATTCCGTGCTTCGAGCCGCGCAACCAGCAGGAGTGCTACGACATGATGTTCGAGGCCTTCGACATGTCCGAGGAACTCGCCCTCCCGGTCATGATCCGCCTCGTCACCCGCATCGCTCACAGCCGCGCCGGGGTCCAGATCCGACCCGCCCGCGAGCAGAATCCGCTGAATCCCTCCCGCGATATCAAGAAGTGGACCCTGCTCCCCGCAAATGCACGAGTGCAATACGACCACCTCACCGAAAAACAGCCGGTCCTTCTTCAGCGTTCGGAGGAAAGCTCACACAACGAACTGACCCTCGCCGGCAAGAAGGGCATCATCACCTGCGGTCTCGCGGAAAACTATCTACGGGAGAACGTCTCGGACGGAGACTACTCCGTCCTGTCCATCCGCCAATACCCGGTCCCCGCCGGAAAGATCCGCGAACTCGTCGACCACGTCGACGAGCTGCTGATCCTCGAAGACGGATACCCCCTGGTCGAGAGCATGATCCGAGGCCTCTTCGGTCTTGCCGGAGTCAAGGTCCAGGGCCGGATGACCGGCGAAGTTCCGCGGACCGGCGAACTCGATCCAGACATCGTCCGTGCGGCGCTCGGTCTCGATCCGCTGCCTGCCGCCCACGAGCCCGCGGATGATCTCGCCAATCGGCCGCCCGCACTTTGCAAGGGCTGCCCCCACACCGACAGCTTCCGGGCCCTCAACGAAGCTCTCAGCACCTTTGACAGTCCACAGGTCTTCTCAGACATCGGCTGCTACACCCTCGCGGCCCTACCCCCCCTCGAAGCGATTCACAGCTGCGTCGCCATGGGCGCATCCATCGGGATGGCCGCCGGGGCCGCCCATGCGGGATACACCCCTGCGGTGGCGGCCATCGGCGACAGCACTTTCTCGCACGGCGGCATCACACCATTGCTTTCCGCAGTACAGCAGGGCGTCAACCTCAACGTGCTCGTTCTCGACAATGACACGGTCGGGATGACCGGAACCCAGCGTTCCATGTCAACCGGGGAGACCCTCGATCAACTCATATCCGGCGCCGGAATCGCCGACGAGCACTTGCGGATCATTTCGCCCACCCCGCGCAACCACGACACCAATGTGGGTATTTTCCGTGAGGAACTCGCCTACGACGGCCCGAGCGTGATCATCGCCCGCCGCACCTGCCTTGAAGCGATCAAGAGAGCATAGGAGGATCCCGAGAATGGAAAAGAACATCATCCTCGCCGGGGTCGGCGGACAGGGTATCCTCTCCATCGCCTTTGTCATCGATAATGCGGCCCTCGACGCCGGTTTTGAGTTCAAACAGGCCGAGGTCCACGGCATGGCTCAGCGCGGCGGTGCAGTCCAGTCCAATCTGAGATATGCCGATCACGAGATCTACTCCGATCTCATCCCCAAGGGCGCCGCCGATATGGTGCTCAGCGTCGAACCGCTCGAGGTCATGCGCTACTGGCACTTTCTCAGGCCCGATGGCTGGGTGGTTTCGAGCGTCACGCCCTATATCAACATCCCCGACTACCCCGAAACCGCCCAGGTCCTCGATCAGTTGGCGACATTCGCCAACTGCATCCTCGTCGATGGCGGCCTCATCGCCAAGGCGGCCGGCAACCTCCGGGCGCAGAACATGGTCGCGGTGGGTGCGGCTTCGTCCCGCCTCGACTTCACCGAAGAACAACTGCTGAAGTACGTCGAGGCGCTCTTCAAGCGCAAGGGCGACAAGATCGTCGAGGTCAACCAGCGCGCCTTCCGATACGGGCGCGCCGCGGGTCTTTTCTTCCGTGGGCTGGTGGATGCCGGGATGACGATCCCGTCGGCGCTTCGGCTGTGTCAGAAGATCTCGCCGGCGACGTATGACCCTGCCCTCGCTGCCGGCTGGGCCGAAAGCCTGGGTCGCGACGAGAGCAGGCTCGAGGCGGTGCTGACTGCCGACGAGGACATCGCCTGCGACCAGATTCCAGCGAGAGCCTGACTCACAGGCGACACCACCGGACCGACGGCGGGACCGGTTTGACGACGAGGAGGAGCCATGGCACCCATCGATTTTCCGCGCATCGAACGGCTCTTCCGCGACGCCGGTTCCGATGGCCGCAACCGCCTCTACGAGCCCGAGTGCTATCAGCTGTTGCAAGCCACCGGCGCCGAGGCCGTACCGGTCTCTCGGCTGGTCCCGATCGGGGCGAAACCGACCCAAGCGGACCTCGACGCCATCCCGGGCGACCGTGTGGTGCTCAAGATCGTCTCGCCCGACATCATCCACAAGACCGAAGCGACCGGTGTTCGGATCATTGAAAAGACCCTGGTGGATGTCGCGGGCGCTTTCGACGCCATGGTGCGGGAGACCCCGAGAGCCTACGCCGCATTCCTGAGCCAGCAGGATGAGCACGACGATGCCGATTCCGCCCCGACAGAAGAGGACCTTCGGGCCCGACTCTCCGGAGTGTTGATCTGCGAGTTCGTCGATGCCGATGTTCGCGGCTTCGCCACCGAGCTCTTTGTCGGTGTCCGTCGGACCGCCGAGTTCGGCCCCATCATCACGGCGGGTCTCGGCGGCGTCGAGATGGAAACCCTGGCAAAGGAGACACGCAAGGGCGCCGCCGTCGCCATCGCCCCCACCGGCCTGGTCGATGGCCCCCAGTTCCTCGATCTTTTCAAACGAACCCTCTCATATCAGCGGCTCTCCGGCGCCATGCGCGGATCCAGCCGTCTGGTCACCGACGACGTCCTTGTCGATTGCTTCCAGGCGGTCATCAGCCTCGCCAATCATTTCTCCGAGCTCAATCCCTATGCCGACTTCGAGCTCCTCGAGTTCGAGGTCAACCCGTTCACGGTTGCTCAATCGCGGCTCGCCCCCCTGGACGGTGTCTGCGTCTTCGGCCCCGCCCACCCGGTCGGCGCCGCCCGACCCATCGCCAAGATCTCCCACCTGCTGAAACCCGAATCGGCAGCCATCATCGGGGTCTCGGGCCAATCCATGAACATGGGCCGGATCATTCTGCGCAACATCATCGGTGGCGGTTTCGACGAGACGAAGACCTTTGTCATCCGGCCCGGCACCGACAAAATCGATGGTGTCACCTGCGTTTCCACCATTGGCGGCCTCCCTCAGAAGGTCGATCTCTTCATCGTTGCCGTGGGCGCCGCTCAGGTGCCCCAGGTCCTCGAAGAACTCATCGACAACGATGCTGCGAACGCGGTGATTCTGATCCCCGGTGGGCTGGGTGAAAAACAGGGAAGCGAAGAAATCGCCGATGACCTGGCGACAAGGATCCGCCGCGCGCATGAGACCGACGATGGTGGTCCCGTGTTCATCGGCGGCAACTCCCTCGGCGTGATTTCGCACCCGGGTCGCTACGACACCATGTTCATCCCCGAGACCAAGCTCGCCAAATCCCGCGGTGACCACCCTCGTTCCGCCTGCTTCATCTCACAGTCCGGCGCATACATCATCGCCAATTTGAGCCGGATGCCCTGGTTCGACCCGGCCTACGCCCTCTCCATCGGCAACCAGATCGATCTCACCGCCGCCGATCTCCTGCGGTACATCAAAGACGACCCTGAAATCGATGTTTTTGCGGTCTATATGGAAGGATTCAAGCCCGGAGACGGACTTGTCTTCGCCCAGGCCGTGCGCGATACCGTCGCCCTCGGCAAGGACGTGGTCTTCTACAAGGCCGGCCGCACCACCGCAGGACGCTCCGCCACCGCAGGTCACACCGCATCCGTTGCCGGCGATTACGCGGTCTGCGAGGCCGCGATCACCGAGGCGGGAGCCTTCGTGGCGTCGGACTTCAACGAGTTTTCGGATCTCCTTCGCCTGAGCGTCGGGTTCCGCGGCAAGACGGTCCGCGGCCGGCGACTGGCCGCCATGTCCAACGCGGGTTTCGAATCGGTGGGGATGGCCGATTCCACCGAATGCGAACGCGCTCGACTCCCACTCGCACGCTACGACGAGGCGACCCGCGCCGGACTCCAGACCATCCTCGATGGCGCCAGGCTCGACGGACTCGTTGACGTCAAGAACCCATTCGATGTCACACCCATGGCCAACGACGAAACCTTCGCCGCCCTCGTCGATGAAATCCTCGGCTCGCCGAATGTCGATGTCATGGTGACCGGGATCGTTCCTCTCACACCGGCCATGCAGACCCTTGCCGCCGGCGAGACCCACCACGAATCGGTGGATGACCCCTCCTCCATCGCGCGACAGCTTCCTGCGATCGCCGCCAAGCACGAGACCCCACTTGTAGCGGTGATCGACTCAGGCCGCCTCTTCGACCCCATGGCGGAAGTGCTTGAGTCAGGTGGTCTGCCGGTGTTTCGTTCCGCTGACCGCGCGGTGCGGACTCTCTGCAAGTGGATCGGAATCAAGCTCAGCAATACCGTCAAGAGGAGTTGAGGAGAGGAAATGAAGTCCCACACCGCAAAACTCGTGATGCAGATCTCCGAGCGGATGGCCTTCGTCAACATCACCCGTGATGTCGAGGCCGAACTCGAGGGAAGCGGCATCCGCGAGGGCCTGTGCCTCGTCAACGCCATGCACATCACCGCCTCGGTTTTCATCAACGATGACGAGTCCGGTCTCCACCACGACTACAAACGCTGGCTCGAGGAACTCGCGCCCTTCGATCCCTCACCCAAGCGCTACCACCACAATCGCACCGGCGAGGACAACGCGGACGCTCACCACAAACGGCAGATCATGGGTCGTGAAGTGGTCATCGCCGTGACCGATGGCCGCCTCGACCTAGGCCCGTGGGAACAGATCTTCTACGGCGAGTTTGACGGCCGTAGGCCGAAGAGGATCATGGTCAAGATCATCGGGGAGTAGGAAGACACCGACCTGGCGCGTCCGACGCGCCACCGCAATTCGCTCGACGAATTGCTCAGTGTACGGCTTCCGGTCGTTTCAGTGGTCAAGCGGTGCCTGGGGCGGTTGAACGGTCGTTTTGGCGGTTGAACGGCATACTGTTTATGAAATGGTTCCAAATGGCTGGCTTCCAGGGGCTGCCAAGGTCGTTCGGAGCTGGCGGATCAAAATTGCGCAGTCGAACTTTGCCGGACGCCAGGTTGTGGATAACCGGCTCTCGAGCTTCCCAGGATCCTCAAGCACAAAAAGGCGCGTTCGAGAGGCCAGTCCATGACGATGAGTCTTCGAATCCGCTAGAGTAGAAGTTCGATGATCCGAAAGGTCCTTTTCCCCCTCGTTGGCATCGTGATCGGCGTCGTGGCCACCCTGCTGGCCGTGGAAGCGGTCCTCCAGGGGGCCTCTCTGATCATGAAGAGAGCGGATCGCGGCACAGGAACCGCTCCCATCGACGGCGAATTCCGGATTGCCTGTATCGGTGAGTCCACGACCTACGGATTGTGGCCGAGTCAACTCGAGAACCTCCTCAACGAGGGGTTCCCCGACCGGAATTTCCGAGTCATCAACCGGGGCGAAGTCGGCATCCGCACCGATGGCGTCGCCGCACGGATCGAAGGCTGGCTCGATGAGGATCGGCCGCACCTCGTGATCACGATGCTCGGCATCAACGACGAGGGCAATGTCCTCGTCTACCCGCGCGGCGGCCGCCGAGGGTGGCTGATGGATCACTCCAAAACCACCCGGTTTCTCGCCCTGCTCTGGCGCTCCGCCTTCGAAATCGGCGCGCCGGTTCAGACCCGCGAAGACGGCCCGCGCGGCGATGGCCACCTGGACGACGAGACGCGGTTGAAGATCGACGCGCTCGAGAGCCTTCGGCCCGACCTCATGGCGCGATTCCGCTACTCCAAGATGATCGAAATCCAACATGAACTCATCGCTACCGATCCCGGTACGCCTTTCTATCACCTGAGCTATCTCAGAAAACTCGTACTCGAGCAAGACCATCCGGAGGGTCTCGATGAGTTCTTCCAGAATGAGTGTGGCGTGGTTGAGACGGAGCTTGATGACGAGGAGCGGTCGGCCGCAATCGCCATCTGGACGGATCGGACGGGCGATCGTTTCGCGGCGCTGAGAATCGCCACCTCGATAGCGCGATGGGCGGATGACTACGAGACCGAAGAGGGGCTCATCGAGAATGCCGTCGTCGATCCGGATCTCACGGGTTTCGCATGGCTGCGGATGGCGGAATTCGCGTCTCGGGTCCGGCGTCCGGAGTTGAAAAGACAGAGCCTGATCAACGCCGCCGACGCGCTGCCCGACGACTACCAGTGGTCCGCGGTTCTGGGTGACGTCAGTTTCACGCTCGAGGTGTGGGACCTCGCGGTCAATCATCTCGAACGCGCTCTGGCGTTATGGCCCGATCTCCCGGTCAGCCACGAACTCCTTTTCCTCGGACAACTCGCCAACGCCTGCGAGCAGTCCGGCGATGCATCGCGCGCAACGGCCTATCGGGCGCAACGCGACGAACTGGAACTCGGTCGTTTTCGTGAGTTCACGCGTGTTTATTACCAGCGGGTCGTCGACCACGTTCGCGAGCGGGAAATCCCAATCATCGCCATGCAGTACCCTCTCCTTTCAGTGGAGAGCCTGCGCAAGCTCCTTGACTATCGCGATGACGTGAGCTATCTGGAGAACCGAATCAACTTCGAGGAGGCGCTCCTCGAAGCCGGCTATCAGGATCTCTTTCAGGACACCTTTGCCGGGGCTTTCGGTCACCTCAGTCCTCGCGGAAATCTTCTGGTGGCAGAAAATGTCGCCGTCACGCTCGTCCGGATGAGTCCCGAGCTCACGTCCGGCGGACTCGCCAACCGACCGCCGGCGGATCAGTCACCCTGATACCCGAGCATCCGCCTGATACCGATTGACCGAACGACGCGGTCACCGATACGGCTTGAACAACCAGATCTGTGGGAAGCCCTTCGGACCGACATCGATCCGGCTCACATAGTTCGACGGCAGCTTCTCCTTCATCGTTTCAGCCATGACGTGGTCGCGAACGAGGTAGATCGGCAGTCTGCCTTCCGATCCCATGGCTGTTGGCGGCAGCAGAAGTCCATCCGGGTTCGAGAATTCATAGAATTCACTGAGCCATGGATAAATGTCCACGAACTTATCCAGGTTCTGGTCCCGCTCCTCGCCAACCTCGATGATGACCTGGCCGGGGTGTTCATGGAGAGCCTTGAAGGTGATGATCCGCCGGTTGATCTCGAGAACCTCGGGACTCGCGACGAGCAGCTGATGCAGGTTGAGGATCGGGATTACCGCGGCCAGCGCGAGGATCAGTCCCGACCCGGCCAGGGCGGGCATTCGAAGGCCCCTGAATGAGGTTTCGAGCGCCAGCACACCGATCGCGGCCAGGATCGCGCACGCCGGAATCAAAACCAACAGCCTCGTGAACAACGGGTCGACGACATAGTTCGTCACGCCGATCAGAAATAGCCCCGTCCCGAACCAGACCAGGCCGAGGCGAAGGTCGGCTCTCCAGATCATCGCGATTCCAATGACGGACCCGAGGGAAAACAGGACGACCGAGATCGGATCGAGAAGAGGGCCGCCGACATAGTGATTAAACCACTGCGGGTTGACCCAGAAAACCAGGAAGGACCGAACCAAACTCACGCCCGCCACTCCGATCGGATCTGCGGCGGCCATTTCCCGGTGACCGTGGTCGACCACCAGATCGAAGAAGCTGTGGTCGACCCCCTCAGCGATAGCCCGGCCCAGGGTGAAAAACGCCCCTTCGTCTCCGATAAAGCTGAACCTCCAGTGGGTCAATTGGATCAGGTTGGCCGAAATGATCAGAATCACGAGCACGAGCAGTATCACGGCGTCGATTCGTGCAAACCTCAGCCGGACTCCCGATGGGCCCTGATCGGCTCGATGGATCCCGAGTCCCACGAGGCCGATCGCCACCAGAAACAGGAGAAAGATCCACCCGGACTTGCTCTCCCGCATGACGAACACCACTACGACGGCATAGCAGATCACTCCTGAGGTGAAGGCGAGTCCACCACGACGGAGGTTCCAACGCCGACTTGGGGTCGGCGGCGATCCGCCAAACCGGTCGGGGAGCGCTCCCATCACGGCCACGGCTGCAAACACCGCCCCCAGCAACACCACACACCCACCGACAACAACCTCACGGTAGCAATGGGTATACCGCTGCATGCCGTCGAGAGCTCCGGGGAGGCGGAGGCTCACAAAACCCTCGGAACGCATGATCCAGACCCCGGCGGCCGCCACCTCCGCGCCGAGGAGAAAAAGCAGCGATCGTACGGGTGACAACCGGGGCAAAGCCGGCGCATTCAGGACCGTTCCCGCCGAATTGACTGAAGGCTCGATCTCGACATCCACGTTCCGGGCGCTGGCCTCTCTCACCTTCGTCACCTTCGCACCCACTCCCGGGTCCCCGGTCGATCCCTCACGGATCCTCCCCGTCTGGTGTCTGCATCAAAACACCACGATTTTGCCATACTCAACCAGAGACGGTTTTTCCGCCCGCCTTTTCGCGGAAGACACCGTAGACGCCGGCGATGATGAGAACCGTGCCGGCAAAGGTGTAGACCGTGACCGGCTCGTCGATGAGCAGCCACCCGAGGAATACCGCGATCACCGGGTTGACATAGCTGTAGGTCATCACCAGGGTCGTCGGCAATGTCTTGAGCGCATAGATGAAACAGGTGAAGGCGAAGACCGAGCCGAAGATCACGAGATAGATGAACGCCGCCCAACCCTCGCCCGACGGTTGCGGCAACGGTTCGGCGACGATGGCGACCATGGCGAGGAAACCCACCCCTCCGAAGAGTTGCTGAAGCCCGGCGCTGGCGATGGAATCCACCCCGACCGGTCTCCGGTTGAGCCAGACTGACCCAGCGCCCCATGAGATCGCCGCGACGACAACAGCGGCAACACCGGCCAAATCTCCACGGATTCCCTCGCGCCAAATGGGCAGGGTCAACACACCGAGTCCGGCAAAACCCACCACCAACGAACCCACCAAACGGGTCGAGGGCCGACGGCGATCGATGAGACTCTCCATCAGCACCACCCACATGGGCATGGCCCCGACAACCAGTGCGGCAAGACCCGAATCGATGCGCTGCTCAGCCCAATTGACGGCGCCGTTCCCGCCCACCCACATGAGCACTCCACTTCCGGCGATAACCACGAATTCGGCGGCGGTGGGTTTGATCCTCACCTTTCGCAGCCAGCAGACAAACAGCAGAATCGCCGCGGCGATGAAAACCCGCAAAGCGCCGAGCCAGAAAGGCCCCCACCCCGCGCCCTCGCGCACCGCGATCCGGATCGCGAGGTACGTGCTTCCCCACACGACATAGGTCACCAGAAGACAGAGCAGACCCGTAACGGGGTACCCGAAAAGTTTGGATTTTCGGGGCATCAGCGCCACACGCCAGGGATGGTCCGTTCGCAGGCTGGACACGAGTCCTCGGTCAGCCGGTTCTCCAGGATCTTGAACCCGAGCCGTCGGATCAGCACCTCACCACACCCCGGACAGACGGTGTTTTCGGCCGGGTGGGTCGGCAGGTTTCCAAGATAGACATAGTTCAAACCCTCCCCACGAGCGATCTTCCACGATCGCTCGAGAGTCGCGACCGGGGTCGGGGGGAGATCGGTGAGACGGTAGGTCGGATGAAACCGGGTGAAGTGGATGGGAACATCCGGCCCGAGATTGGCTTTGACCCACTTCGAAAGGTCGCGGACCTCGCCCTCGGAATCGTTGAGAGTCGGGATCAGGAGCACGACGATCTCGAGCCAGACATCCGCGCCGCGGATGATCTCGAGTGCTTTGAGTACCGGTTCGAGCTTGCCCCTCAGCTGGTCGCGGTAGAACTCCTCGCGAAAACTCTTGAGATCGATCTTGACCGCCTTGAGCAGGGGGAGGACCTCTCTGAGAGGGGCTTCCTGGATAAAACCGTTGCTGACCACTGTCGGGGCAAGACCGGCCTTTTTTGCGGCTCGCGCCGCATCGCGGACATACTCCCAGAAGATGACAGGCTCCGAGTAGGTGGCCGCGGTCAACCGGGCTCCGGCGCGTTTCGCCGCCTCGACCAGCGCCTCGGGTGGGAGATAGACCGACCGCACCTGTTCGGGGCGGAACTGCGAGATCTCCCAGTTCTGACAGAACTTGCACTCGACATTGCAGCCTGCGGTGGCGTACGACAACGCCAGTTCACCCGGCATGACGTGAAAGAAGGGCTTTTTCTCAATGGGATCGGCGTGGATGCTGCACGCCAACGAGTGAACCAGGGTCAAGTAGGTCCCTCCCCTGTTTTCACGTGCGCCGCAGGTGCCGCGCTCGGCGTCGGCGACGGTGCAGGCATGGGGGCAGAGCTGACACTCGACGCGCCCCTCCTCGAGTTTCTTGTACCAGGAGGCTTCGCGCGCGGGGAGTTCTTCTCCCTCGAGCACCTGGCCGACCCGAAGCGTTCTGCCCGCTTCGGCTGGTCTTGACGACGCGGCCGCAACGGCGCCACTGGCGAGCAAGGCGGCGAATCGGCGGCGATCGAGGCTCATTGGGGAACCCCCACCTCGACAAGATGGGCGGGGTCGCCGACCCCGAGGCCGTAACCCGCGGCTGTCGCGATGAAACGGGGTGGTCTGCCCGCCTCTTCAAGCGACGGCAGGCCGCGCCGAAGACGTTCGGCGTCGATGACCTTCCATGCCCACAGATCGGCCGCCACCGGGTCGGTGCTGGCCGCGACGATCCCCAGAGAAAACACACCGGACGCGCGGAACGCTGGCCCGCCGTGGCACTGGGCGGTAACCCCGTCGAGCACCGTCAGCTTGAGCTTGTCCCTGATGATGGGGTGTTTCACCACGTCAGCGACATAGGGATCGCACTGTTGATCGTGGTATTTGTTGGGGTTGTGGATCACACCGTACCAGTTCTTGAGCCCTGCGGAGACTCCCGCGAGATCGTGGTCCTTGACCACCCCGAACGAGATCAGAGCGGTGCAGGTCTCAGAGACCAGTTTCGCAAAACACGATCCGATGGACCCCGACTCCGACGGCTGGCGATCGTAGTCGTTGTCGGTGCCGTAACAACGCGGTCCGGCTCCGTCCCGTTGGATCGGGAAACCCGCCCGCTCGAGTTCGCGACTCGACCGCTCGAAAAGGATGACCCGGTCGCGCGCCACGCCACCAGCGACCAGGAGATCGACCAGCGCGTTCACGACCACCGGACGCGGTGAGAGTCGCCGGCCGCCGAGACAGTTGAGCTTGACGCCAACCACATCGGTCGGTTTGAAGAGCTGCTTGACCGCAGCAGCACCGTCGGCGCACCCGGTGGCGCCCATCAGCACCGACGCCATCGCCGCATCGGCGGCGGTGGCCGCGACCCGATCATCCGCATCCGCGGATAACGGCGCCGTGCAAACCACTCCCTTTTGCGGTCGAACCGCTGCTTCCGTCGAGGCCCCGGAAACGCGCGCCAGCGCGGATCCCCCTACCAGCGCACCCAGTTCGCGCCGAGTCCATCGACGGGTCATTCCCGCTCCTTGAAGACCTGGGCGGTAAATACCTCGAAGGTAGCGCCGTGGCGCCAGGCGTCCCGAGGCAGGCCGGCTTTGGTCGAGAGGTGTTCGAGCATGGTGTCGCGATTCCATCCCTCCTCGACGGCCACCTGGGGCAGGAAAACGGCCCGTTGGCCGTTCTTGGTCATCAGCACTCCGTGGGTTCCGACCTCGATGAGCTTGAATGACTCGATTTCGCGCATGGGACTGAGGACCGAAACCTCGATCTCGATCTCGTCGAGTTCGGAGGTTTCAAGGGATGGGAATCGGGGATCCCGCGTCGCCCAGACCGCCGATTGAACCACCGCATCCAGCAGCGGTTGCCGCGCCTCGATCACCCCCATACAGGCGCGAAGCCGTCCTTCCCGCTGCACCCGGGCACCGGTGTTGTTGAGGGTCACAAACGCGCCGGCGGGCATGAGGAATCGGTGGTCATCCCCGACATCTGCAAACCAGGAGGCCAACGCGGCATCGTGGGTCAACCGGGTTTCGAGCACCGCTCGAGCCAACGCGATCAACTCGCCGCCTGTTTCGGGACCGAGACCGACGGCCTCGGCCTCGGCAGGGCCCTTCCAGGTCTGCCACGCTCCGCTGAAGGCGATCGCCGCATAGGTCACCGAGAGATCGAAGCTGCCGGTGACATGGCCGGAGGTCGTCACATCGAGCACGCTCCCGGTGCCCTCGAAGGCGTGTTCGAGAAGCGCGGTGAGAACCCCCACGGGACGGACGCCACACACGGTGTCACCGCTCACATCGATCTGAGTCGTGAATCCCCTCGAGTCCATGGCGGCGGCGCGATCGGCGGTAGCCCTACCTACCGCAACGAGCGTCTCCCCGAGATCGCGTCCATCGTAGGGTGACCACCCATAGCGGCGTCCGTGGTGGGTGAAATCCGACGACGCGATGACGACGGTGCTCTCGTCGAGCAGTCCCGCGAGCGCCTCGGCCATCTCGACACAGGTGTTGAAATCGCTCTCGGATCCAACGGCGATGGGCACCAGCTTGGCCTCCGGTGCGACCACCTGGATGAACGGCAGTTCCACCTCGAGGGAGTGTTCCGAATCGTGGGCACCGGCCGGGCCGGAAAACCCACCGTACCTCCGGAGCATCTTGATCGCCTTGGCGTCCAGGGTCATCTTGCCCAGGGGGGTCTCGAAGGCAGTCACGCCCTCCGCCGGGAGTGCACCGCCGCTGAACCTCATGTGGTGTGAAGGACCGAGCAGGATCACCCGACGGATTCCCTTTTCAGGCAGTCTCGCGAACGCCAATGCCGCCGTGGGTCCGGAAAACGAATAGCCTGCGTGAGGCACGACCAGAGCCCGAGCAGGCGCGCCTGAGGAGTTCTCTCGGGCGTCCTCCAGGAACGCCTCCACCTGGGCGCGCAGCGCCCGGGGATCATCGGTGTAGAAACTACCGGCAACAGCGGGCGCCCGGACTTCGGCGGCCGCGGACGCCGCCACGACCAGGAGACTCATGAGGAAAAGAGGCTTCATCCCTCAGTGATAACTCCTCTCGCGAGGGAATGCAATTCAAACCGGTCTTTCACGGGGTATCGTCAGCGGAGTTTCACCCGACTCGGACGGTCTCAGCTTTGCCCATCATCGACCCTCGCGAGCTTTTGCGCTTTTCGGAGGTACCTCTTGGCTCGGTTGGGCTTCTCCATCTTCCGGGCGAAACGAGCCATTCCCATGTAGACCTCGGGTTCACGTGGATATCTCCTCTTGGCTTGCTTGAGATATCCGACCGCCTCCGAATCGTTGCCCAACTGCATCTCGGAATCCGCCATGGCCACGAGGGTGAACGGGCTTTCGGTCTCCTGGGCCGCGGCTCGGAGAGCAACCCTGGCTTCGGCCTCACGTCCCAGGCTCGAGTAGAGAAACGACATATTGTTGAGCGCGGATGAGTTTCCCAGATCGATCTCGAGCGCCCTTCGGTAAGAAGCGAACGCCCCGTCGACATCGCCCTGGTGGGCCAGGGTCACTCCCTGATTGACCCACCCAACGGTCCAATTGGGGGCGAGAACCGTGGTGATCTCGAGATGCCGAAGCGCCTCGTCGAGATCGTCCTCGCGAAGGGCGGCGCCTCCCATGTTGGCGTGGTACATGGCCGAAGCACGGACATCATCGACCACCAACCCAGCGACAAACGGCCCGGCTGAGCTGAGATAGAAATCGTAGACGGAGACCTGTCCCCCCGACCGATAGGCCGCCACAACGTGTCGGCTGATGATCACCAGACCGTCCTCACGACCAACCGCGGGATCACGCTGGGCCTCGATGAGAAAGGCCTGAATTCCGACGCTCCGCGCCATGGCCACAAAGAGCGCCGTGAATGACATGCAGTTGCCGCGCCGAGCCGAAAACGCATCGCGGGCGGTCAGGGTCCTGCCATCGTCATAGGCAAAGTCAAAGGAATCGCCCTCGAACATGGCCTGCTGGAGACGGGCGAGTTGCTGTCGCTCTCCCGACCCCCGGGCTTCGTCCACGACCCGTTCAGCCCAGGCCACCATCTCCGGCGATGCCTCGAACGGGTAGACGACATCGGCAGGATCGAGCCCTTTTCTGATCACCTCGTCGGTCCACCGCTCATAGCTGAATGCGGACCGCTCCGGCTGCGAAGCGGCTTCGCTCGTGGTGATGACGAGAGCCAGCACGGTCGCAAACAGCCACAATCGATGCGTTCTCATGATCATCATTTACGCCCGAAAACGGATCCGGTTACCGGTTGCTCAGGTAGGATGACCGGGAACGTATCTACTCTGAGCGCTCTCGGTCGCCGATTTCGGGGAGGGACCCACGCATGCATCGACTCTTCCAACTCATCGTCTGCCTCGTCTTGTTCCCTGCGCTGACGATCTTTGCCGCCGGCTTTGACGAACACTTCGAGAATGCCACGCTCAGGGTCGATTTCTATCAGTATGGCGACGCCGATAGCGAGCACGTCACCGTTGACCGGCTCATCAAACAGGGGCCGTGGGCGGGACCGATCGGCCGACTCCTCGATCCCCACCCCTACGGCGGCTATATCGCACGAGCGATCGATCCAGCGTCGGGCGAGACGATCTTCCAACTTGGTTTCGACAGCCTGTTCGGTGAGTACCGAACCACAGGTCCGGCGGCGCGAGGAGAGGCGCGCGTCTACCACGAGACAATCCTCCTTCCCTACCCAAAAAAGACCATCCGGTTCACCGTGAGCCGTGCATCGACCGGTGACGAAGAGACCATTTTGTTCGAAATGGAGATCGATCCTAGATCGGTCGCGATCGCGGTGGAACCAGCGAGAGAGGGAGTGAGCGTGGTCAATGCCCACATTGCGGGAGACCCCCACTCGACCCTCGACATCGCCATCATCGGTGAGGGTTACACCAAAGATCAAATCAAACTCTTTCGCGCTGATATCACGCGGTTCGCCGATCTCATGTTGTCCCAGGAACCCTATTTCAGCCGGAGTGATTCGATCAGTATCCGAGGGGTCATGCTCCCCTCCCTCGCCGAGGGCTGCGATGAACCGACTCGGGGGATATGGCGTTCGACAGCCCTCAGCGCCGGTTTCAACGCCCTCGGTTCCCCGCGATACCTCCTCACCGAGTCCAACCGTGATCTTCGCGATATCGCCGCCAACGCCCCCTATGACACTCTCGTGATCATGGTCAACCACGAGCGCTACGGTGGAGGCGGGATCTACAACCGCTATTGCACTTTCACCGCCCACGGCGGGTTTTCGCCGTACCTGCTGCTACACGAATTCGGCCACTCCTTCGGAGGGCTTGCCGACGAGTACTACACGTCGTCGACGGCTTACAACGATTTCTATCCGGAGGGAACCGAGCCGGTGAGCCCGAACATCTCCGCCGCCACCGACCGGGAAAAGATCAAATGGGCCGATCTCGTCACCGCGGACACGCCGATCCCGACGCCCTGGGACAAGGCCGACTTCGACTCCGCCGACCTCGACTATCAGGTCGAGAGACGCGAAATCGACAGCGCCATCGCCGCGGCCACCCGCGCCAAGACCTTTCAGTTCGAACTCGATGCACTCCACGAAGCCGCCCGGAGCCACGCCACCCAAAGGGTCGCCGAGGTGGACGAGTTCATGGACTCGAGTGGTTCGCTCGGTACGGTCGGAGCCTTCGAAGGCGCCGGCTATGTCTCCGAAGGGCTCTACCGCCCCTCCATCGACTGCCTCATGTTCACCCGCGGAGTCAAGGCGTTGTGCCCGGTGTGCCGTCGCGCCGTTGCCTCGAGAATCGATTTCTATACCGGCAGGTAGCGCCCTTGTATTTTGGTCGGGGAGTCGACTTTCAGAACAATGTGGTAGCCTCCGTTGGTGAGTGAAAAAACCATCTACCGCATCAATTTCATCAGCGCTGGCGAGGTCTACGAGATCTACGCCGCCAACGTTGGTCAGGGTGGGCTGTTCGGATTCATCGAAGTCGAGGGGATCCTCTTCGGCGAACGGTCGAAGTTGCTCATCGACTCATCGGAGGAACGCCTCAAAACCGAGTTTGACGGCGTACAACGGACCTTCATCCCCATGCACTCGGTTCTTCGAATCGACGAGGTCGAAAAGGCCGGACGAGGGCGGATCACCACCGGATCGGGCAAGGTCGCGCCGTTCCCCATCGCCATGATGGGTCCGAGCAAACCGTCGAACCCGTAGCGGGCAAGGTCGGCTCGCTGCAACTCATTCCGAGGTGTGACGTACATCGATCGAGAGCACGGAGGTTCCATGGAGTCAAAGGCCGCACGGTGGATCGTTCATGCGTGGCGCGACTGGCTGCGGTCAATCGTCTTCATCGTCCTTGCGGTGACGGCGTTTCGCTCGGCGGTCGCCGACTGGAACGATGTTCCGACCGGGTCGATGAAACCGACCATCCTCGAGGGTGATCGGATCGTCGTCAACAAGCTGGCCTACGACCTCAAAATCCCCTACACCCGCTGGCAGATCGCGCATTGGGGCGACCCTGCGCGCGGCGATATCGTGGTCCTGTCGTCGCCGGCCGACGGAAAGCGGCTGGTCAAGAGAGTCATCGGTCTCCCGGGTGACACCATCGCCATGAGTCACAATCGCCTCGTAGTCAATTCCGAACTGATCACCTACTCCCCCATCGATCCCGATCTCGTCATCGCCTTTGACCCGCAGGGCAACAACCGGGTCCTCGCAGCCGAGGATCTCGACGGCAACCCGCACGCCATGATGATTACCCCGGGCGCGCGAACGCTGCGGTCCTTCGGACCCATCGCGGTCCCTGAGGGCCAGTACTTCCTCATGGGCGACAACCGGGACGAGAGCTTTGATTCCCGCCATTTCGGGCTCGTGGAGCGGACCCGGATCTACGGCCGGGCCCTCGCCGTAGCCGGGTCGGTGAATCCCGACAATCACTTCTGGCCGCGCTGGAAACGCTTCTTCACCGGCCTGAAGTAAACGAGTCGATCTCCCCCGCATCACGTCTGGGGGCAGGAATTCGATTGGTCTGTCCGGTTGACTTCAAAGCACAATGGAACCGCAAAGTCGCAGAGTCCGCCAGGGTGCCGCAAAGAACCATAATGACTGGCTCGGGCTCCTTCGATTCTCAATCGCCCTACCGGGTTCGAAACAATGCGATGGATCTATTGATCGGCTTTGCGGCGACTTTGCGTCCATTGCGCCTTTGCGGTTCCATTGTGCCTCGCGGAAGACACCAAAACTTCGGTCCCACCCCGATGATCAGTCGAGGTGGCCGCGATCGGAGTCGCCCATCTCGACGCCTCCGTCGGGGAAGTACTCTTTCCATCGACGATCGACCTGAGCGGCCGTCTTCTCATCGCAGAAGAGCTCTTTTGGATAGGGCGGTTTCATCCTCGCATCGATCACGATGGGCGCCGTGTAGGACACGTGGTGGCGCACCACGCGTTGGGTCGCCGCGTGGATGTCGGCGGCCGGTTCGAAACGGGTGAAGGTCGTCCAGAGGAAGTTCATCGGGCTCGCCGTCGCCCGCCTCGCGTCGTCGGTGAGAACGATCAGCGGCCAGTTGGCAAAACTCGGGGCTGCCGCGAGACGCTCGGCAGCGTTCGGATCGGACGCGTAGCTCGGGCCATCGACGACGAGACATCCCGGGCAGAACACCTCGAGGTGATCGATACCTGCGGGTGTCACCGCAGTCGAGACCTCGGCCGGGAGATCCCGGATCGGCTCTCCCAGACCCAGCAGCACGCCTTTGGATCCGAGATTCACATCCGGCCCCGTGTAGTCGAGGGTGTCCATGGAGAGATTCGAGAGGACGTAGAGATCGGTCTCGAACCGGCTTCGAGCGAGAATGTGAGTCAGGGTCTGCCGGAAATTCCGAAGATCCACCGTCTGGTCCGTCACAAGGAGGAACTTGGTCAGACTGAGTTGCCCCTCGCCCAGAATCCGGAACGCCGAAGCCATGGCCTCGCGGCGATATCGATTCTGCACCACCGCACCCGCCAGCGCGTGGTAACCGGTCTCGCCGTAGGACCATACCGATTTGACCCCGGGCATCACCAGAGGGAAGAGCGGGGAAAGCAATTCCTGCAGGAGATCGCCGATAAAGAAGTCCTCCTGGCGAGGCTTACCGACCACGGTTGCCGGATAGATGGCGTCACGCCGACGAGCGGTGTACTCGACCTCGAACACCGGGTAGTCGTGTTGCAGCGAGTAGTAGCCGTAGTGATCACCGAAAGGACCTTCCGGCAGCCGAACACCGGCCGGTACACGGCCGCACAGGGCGATCTCGGCATTGGCGATGAGCAAACGCCCATCCGGACCCTTGCACTGACCGATCTTGCCTCCGGCAACCAGCGATGCCAACATCAACTCGGGCACGTTTTCCGGCAACGGTGCGACCGCGGCGAGGATCAACGCCGGTGGGCCGCCCAGGAACACGGTCGTCGAGAGATCCTCGCCGGCCTGCTCGGCCACCGAATAATGAAATCCTCCGCCCTTGCCGATCTGCCAGTGCATTCCCGTGTGTCGCTGATCGTGGATCTGGAGTCGGTACATTCCGAGATTCGGGCCACCGGTCTCGGGGTGGTGGGTGGCCACCAGGGGCAGAGTGACAAACGGGCCGCCGTCCTCCGGCCACGAAGTGAGAGCCGGCAAGAGCCCGAGATCGACCTCGGAAGAAACCACTTCGAGAACCGGGCCGCTGCCGACACCGCGGGTCCCGAGTTTCAAGCCGGCCCCGAGCAGTTGTCGATGGGACCACAGCGAGGATGCCGACGGCGGCAGTCCGCTCTCGACCAACCGGACGAGAGATCGGACCAAGCCGGAAGGACGGCTGCCAAACGCGAGTCGGGCGCGGCCGACGGTACCGAACAGATTCGTGACGACCGGAATCTTCGAGCCCTTGGGATGAGTAAAGAGCAGAGCCGGACCGCCCGCTGCGATCACACGCCGGTGAATCTCGGCGATCTCCAAACACGGATCCACCGGTGCGTCGACAATCCGGAGATCGCCATTCGAACTGAGCCGATCGAGAAAACTCCTGAGGTCGGGAAAGGTCTCGTCTTTCATAGGCATACCTTAGCAATCCCCCACAGATCCACCGCCATTTACCATCTTGCGCAGAATGCCGCAACGCGGCAATTTCCTTCAACAACCGTATGGCACGATCCCTTCCTGGCAGCGTCACCGGACGAACCTGCCAACACTGCCAGAAGCCCTTGCCTATCAGCGAAATAGTCCTCTCAGCCATTAATCTCGAAAGGGCCCGCCAAGTTGACAAGAATGCCGCACTGCGGTACAACACTGCCAACGGCGCCACGCGCCGTCAATGTCATTTGCCTATGGGAGTCAACGATGATCCGACTCATCAAACGATACGGGAGCCGCAAGCTCTACGACACCGAGGAGAGCCGCTATGTGGCCCTCGACGAACTCGCCGGCTGGATTCGAAACGGCCAACAGATCAAAGTCATCGACAACAAGACATCCGACGACGTCACCGCCCAGACCCTGACACAGATCATCTCCGAAGAGGGGCGGAAGGGTACTTCTCTCCTGCCCAACGAGTTGCTCCACGATCTCATCCGTGCCGGCGAGAAAGCCGTGTCGAGCGGCGTGGAACAACTCCAGCACCGGATGGACCGCCTCGTTCAGGCATCCATGGATCGCATCGGTCCTGTTCGCCGAGCCCGCGAAGAGATGGGTCTGCTCAGAGAGCGGCTCGAGGAACTCGAAGTCTCCCTGGCGGCGTTTGAAGGTGAGAGACAGTCCGAGGCAAGAAAACCGGGAGACAAGTGACCTCCACGGGGCTTCATCGGGCTTTCTCGAGTTCTTTTGACGTTCTGACACTACCCGGGAGCACCGAGTGATCGACTCTTCCCGCAGCGCATCCAAAGTCGGCCTCGCCCTGGCCGGGGGCGGCCCCGAAGGATCAATCTACGAGATCGGCGCCGTTCGAGCCCTCGACGAGGCCCTCGACGGTATCGATTTCAACGATCTCCACATCTATGTCGGCGTCAGCGCTGGCGCTTTTATCTCCTCTTGTCTCGTCAATAACCTCTCGACCGCCCAGATGTGCCGCGCCATCATCAAACACGAACCGGGTGAGCACCCGTTTGTGCCCGAGACCTTCATGTCCCCTGCGGTCGGTGAGTTCGTCCGCGGTGGAATCAAAATTCCGGGGCTCTTTATCGAGGGCCTCTGGGATGTCATCCGCCACCCAGGGGACCGAAGGCTCCTCGAACCCCTCAGCCGCCTCGCCCGCGCCCTACCTGTCGGCATTTTCCGCAGCGATCCTCTCCGGGCCTATCTCGAGAAGATCTTTGAAAAGCCCGGTCGAAGCGACGACTTCAGAAAGCTCCACAGAAGACTCGTTGTGGTGGCCACCGATCTTGATTCGGGCCGCCCCACCCGATTCGGCGAGCCCGGGCTCGACCACATCCCGATCTCCAAGGCGGTTCAGGCGTCAACCGCCCTTCCCGGGCTCTACCCTCCCGTCGAGATCGAGGGCCGGCATTATGTCGATGGCGTGCTGCTCAAGACGGTACACGCCTCGGTGGCCCTCGAAGCCGGCGCTGATCTCGTCATCTGCGTGAATCCAATCGTCCCGGTCGACACGATCCGTTCGGTGGAACTCGGCATCATGAAACGGGGCAGACTCACCGACCGTGGTCTGCCTACGGTGCTTGCACAGACCTTCAGGACCATTATCCACTCACGAATGGGCGCTGGTTTCTCGGCATACGAGACGAAGTACACCGATCGAGACGTTCTCGTCTTCGAACCTCGCCGTGATGACTACTCGATGTTTTTTTCCAACGTCTTTTCGTACTCGAACCGCAAATCGGTCTGCGAACACGCCTACCGGAGCACCCGCCGCAAACTCTGGCGCAACCACCGGCGCCTCGGACCGGTTCTGGCCCGACATGGCATCACCCTACGAACCGACATCCTGGAGGACCAGGACCGCGATCTCTGGGAATCGGTGCGACTGCACGAACCGCGACGCCCATCGACCTCACACGTCAAGGAGAGACTCGACAGGGCGCTCGCGCGAATTGAGGACTTCATCGGGGCCAGTTGATCGTTCCGCCGGTCCGTCGACCCGCGGACCTCATTCTTGCGGAAAGACCCACTCGTAGAGGTCTGAACCAAGTTCCGGCGCATGAGAATTGAGGAAAATGATCTCTTTCTTGGCGCCCTCGCGGTCACCCTCGAAGAACAGCGCGAGCCCGTATCCATAGTGCGCACGGATGTTCTCAGGATCCCGATCGAGGACCTCGCGAAATTCACGAATCGCAGCGGCGTTGTCGTCCAGGTGGAAAAGAGCGACCGCCAAACCGAGCCGCGCTTCGATATTTTCGGGGTCGGTCCGCAGGACCGCCTGACAGACCCGCTGAGCGTCGGCGTGGCGTTCAAGTGCTCCGTATGTGATGCCCAGCTCGACAAACGCCTGAGCGAACTCCGGATCACGGGCCGCGGCCTCGGCGAGATAGGTCACCGCGTTTTTCAAGTCGCCCTGACGCCGACAGGTGACTCCGAGCATGAAGGTGCATTCGACCTCGCCCGGTTTGAGTTCGTGTGCTTCGTCAAAGACGGCGCGCGCCTCGTCAAGGCGCCCGAGCTCGAGGGCGGCGGACCCCATACCGAAGAGCGCATTGTACCGCTGCTCATCCCCCAGGGAGAGGTCTCGCGCCTTTTCGTAGTGGCCGATCGCGGTTTCGAATTCGCCCTCGTCCATGGCCACGTAACCCAGCTGAAGCTCCCGAAAGGCCTCTTTCGCCCGTTCCTCCATCCCGGCCCGGACGAGGGGCGCCGTCGCCGCGATCAAGAAAACAATGATGACCGAGCGGATGAACCACGCACCGAAACGGCGTAGGTTGTTCGACATCGAATTCACCGGCTGTCCCCCTTGGAATCTCCCCAGCTCTCCCAATCGGTCGTCACTCCGCCTTCAGCAACCTCTTCTGCGTTTCTCAGGCTCGCCGTCAATGAGCCGAAGGAGAGGTCGAATTCGATCTTGCAGGGCCGGTGAGGCGCCTGCCGATCAATCCAAACCACCATGGATCCCGACTTGCTGAACATCATCTCGTCGCGTGGCTCCGGCACCACCGACGCCGCATCGCACTTTCCCATCTTGGTCTTGATTTTTTTGTGTCCCGTCACCCTGGCAACGGTCTCCACCGCACCCTTGCTGGTCATGAGACCGAGCACGTTCTCCTGTCCGATTTCGGTGTCCATCGCGCGCAATCGGTAGATAAAGGCCAGTGGATCGTTGGCTCGATCGACGTCGATGGGAAGGCGGGTTTCCTCCCCGTTCTTGGTCCTCACGATTTCCATGGCCTCGAGATCGACGATCCAGGTCTCGCTTTTTCGTCTTTTCTTCTCGCGGGAGTTCTCATCATAGCGAATGGATGTCATTCGGCGGGGATCGAAGTACGAATCCAAACGGGAACGCAGACGATAGATCCCATCAAAGAATTTCGTTGTTCGGGTCAGGACGACAATGCGATGGATCGGCCCTCCCGCCGCTTCTTTGTCGATATAGCTCGTGATCTGCATCTCGCCGCAGTGGACCCCGGACCAGGAGATGGCGTACGAGAGCCGCTCATTGATGGGAAAAACAATCGGGGTCTCAGCCGCCTTCTGCGGTTCGCTCCCCGCACCGTCGGCACCGAGAGCGAGTTGGCAGGTCAAGATCGATGCGGCAATGCATAGCCAAACTCGAAGTTTCAATGGTCGCTGGATGCTCAACACCATGTTCCGGCCGAATTCTCCCCTCCACGGTCGTCAATCCACGATAACAGGGCGGAGTCGTCAAGGCGCCTGGATTGCTTCCGCCGGGTCGAACGCCGGCTCAATGCACCCGACTCGGGCTGAACTCGCCTTCTTCATCGAATCCGTGGATGAGCACGAAGAAGTAGGCCGGGTAGCTCTCGGTCTCGGTCTCGGAGATGAGTTCGAAGACGAACTCATGCTCTCGATCGCCCGGCGAACCCTGGACAAACGAGATCTGCTCCGGAGAAAGCAGCAGTTCTCCAACCAGCAACTTGCCCCTGAGAACCTGGACGACCAAGGTATCCGGATCTTCCTTGGCGAAATGCCAGTGGAGGTCCTCATCGTCGTAGATCACCGCCTCGGGTGTTCCGGCGCGCAGGATACAGTTCGGGTGACCCATGAGCCAGGGCCAGAAGATGTCAAAGGATAAGGTGGGTTGATTGTCGAAATCAGGCATCACGGTGACTGTATCACGGGAGGATGAGGGTTTGAGGGCTTGAGGGGTCGGGCCGAGATCCTCATCCCTTCGCACCCAGGCGCCGGCGGCGCCGACCCACCCCCCCACACACTCAAACCCTCTATCCCTCTAACCCCCAAGCCCACCCCGACAACCAAAAAACGGGGTGCCGATGGGCACCCCGCTGAAGTCGTGAGGGTCGTGAACGCCTATTTGATACCAGCGAAATCCTCGAGCATGGCGGTGGTGACCGACTTGGGCCGCTCGATGGGATAACCGAGCGCGCGATCCCAGGTGATGTTGGTCAAGACACCGAGGGCGCGGCCGACGCCGAAGAGAACCGTGTAGAAGTCCCACTCGGTGAGACCGTAGTACCACTGGATCACACCGGACTGCGCATCGACGTTGGGCCACGGGTTCTTGGCCTTTCCGTGCTCGGTCAGGACGCCCGGGGCGACCTTGTAGATCATGGAAATCACCTTGAACAAGGGGTAGTCGGGCAGGTTTTTGATACAGAACTCACGCTGCGACTCGTAGCGCGGGTCGGTCTTGCGGAGCACCGCGTGACCGTAGCCGGGGATGACCTGACCCGAATTGAGGGTCTTCCAGAGGGCGTCCTTGATGACCTCTTCGGTGGGCTCCTGACCCTCGAGGCTCTCCATGAACTTCATGGTCCAGCTCAGCACCTCCTGGTTCGCCAGACCGTGGAGCGGACCCGCGAGACCGTTCATTCCGGCCGACAGCGAGTAGTAGGCATCCGACAACGCCGACGCGACCAGGTGGGTGGTGTGGGCTGAGACGTTACCCGACTCATGGTCGGAGTGAAGAATGAAGTACATCCGC
This sequence comes from uncultured Acidobacteriota bacterium, assembly GCA_963753035.1. Classification (GTDB taxonomy): domain Bacteria; phylum Acidobacteriota; class Thermoanaerobaculia; order Thermoanaerobaculales; family Sulfomarinibacteraceae; genus JAHECW01. Next base: position 218,128 of record CAVWAW010000007.1, read on the forward strand.
GCAACATCGTCGTAGGGTTTGGCAAACCCCATCTGATGAGCGAAGTTGCCGCCCATATCGAGGCTGGGATCATCCGCGATCTGCTCGTCGTTCTTGTACTTGAGGCGGTAGATGAACGCCGCGAGCGTGGGGAGTTTGGCCATCAGGTTGCAGGAGTCCTCGAACATGGGCTCCCAGTACTCCATCTTGTTCATGCCTTCGTTGTAGCGCTTGACGAACTCCGACTCGCGCTGCATGGCGACGATTCCGGCGGAGAACATGGTCATGGGATGGGTGTCCGCCGGCATGGCGCGCATGACTTCCTTGACGTACTCCGGAAGCTCACGGCGAGTCTTGAAGTCGGCCACGACCTCCGCCGCCTGCTCGGCGGTGGGGATGTCGCCCGTCATGAGGTAGTAGAAGAAGCCTTCGACCGCGGGATAGTCCTGGCCTGCAACCGCAGGGAGCGCCGCAAAGGTCTCGGGAATGGTGCGACCACGGAAACGGATGCCCTCAAAGGGATCCAGATACGACACATCGGTCACGAGGCACTTGACACCACGGGCGCCACCAATGGCCTGGCCGATCGTGACATCACTGATCTTGACGTCGCCGTGTTCCTTGAGCAGGCGAACCGTCCGCGGCCGGTGCTCATCAATCTTCTTTTTGAGGGTTTCTTTCAGAGTCGACATGTCCATTCTCCTTTTGTGGCCTCGGCGGCCGCAACGGCCGTTCTCAGACGTTGCGCCGTCGCTCCAATTCAGTTGATTCTTCTACTCGAATGGTAGTTTCAAGGGTCGCGCTCACGCAACAGAGTATAGAGCTTGTGAAACAAAGTGACAAGCTCTTTCACAGTTGCGCGTCTTTCGAAACGGTCCGCTTGATCAATGAACGGGCTGAAAGCCAAAACGGTTGACAGAAGCGGGGAACCGGCGAAAATGAGTCTCTATGCAAAAGATAGCGATTCGGGAGCTGCGAACCCGATTCCTGCTCGCAGAGGCCGACGCCATGATCCTTCTCGGGGCGGGCGTACTGGCTGCGTTGATCCGATTCGGTTCGGCCGGTTTCGATACTGAAATCAATCTACTCCTGCAACACCCGGGTTTCATCCTCTACGCGGTCCTGGTCCAATTCGGGCTGGCCACCACATTCGATCTCTACCGCCCGTCGAGTTGGCGAACTCCCGACTATGTTCTCGCGCGGACCTTCGCCCTGGCCATCACCATGGCCATTGCTCTGGTTCTCGGCGTATACCTCGTCGATCCGTGGCGCTTCGGTCGTGGTCTCCTCGGTATCACCCTCGCCATTTCCCTGCCGTCTCAGGTTCTGCTTCGCGCGATCTGGCTCAAACTCGCAGCTCGACCGCACGCTCGCAACGCCATCGTCATCGGCGACGGCCCCATCGTCGGCGCCCTCCGCAAAGAACTGGAAAATCGGCCGGACCCACCATTTCAGATCGCTCGGCACCTGCCGGCCCCGACAAACGGTGCAGCCGACCCTCTCGCGGGTGTCGACGCCAGCGACATCGATCTCATCATCGTCGCTCAGCTCTCCGATGGTGATCCGACCATCGATCGTCTCGCCGCTCTCAATTTTCACGGCACCACCGTGGTCGATGCCGCCGGCGCGTATTCTGCACTGACCGGTCGAATCCCGATTCGGCAGGTCGACTCCAGGTGGTTTATCGCAACGGGCGACTTCTCATCCATCGCCACCTCGCCGTTCCACTATCTGCAGAGGTTCTTTGATCTTGTGGCGGCGACGGTCCTTCTCATAGCCACAGCGCCGATTCTCACTGTTGCCGCGTTGGCCATTCTCGTCACCAACGGTCTTCCCATAGTTTATCGGCAGGAGCGGCTCGGTCAGTTCGCCCGGCCGTTCGAACTCTTCAAGCTTCGGTCCATGCAGAGGAGTTCGAACGGCAAGGGCCCAACCTTCGCCGAAGAAAACGACGCCAGGGTGTTTCCAGTCGGCCGTCTGCTCCGACGGTGGCGCATCGACGAGCTTCCCCAACTGCTGAACGTCCTTCGCGGCGAGATGAGCCTGGTCGGCCCACGGCCGGAGCGTCCCGATGTAGCGGTCCGGTTCGAAAAGAAAATTCCCTTCTACGCGTTCAGATACTGCGTCCGGCCGGGGCTCACCGGCTGGGCCCAGATTCACCTCCCGTACTGCGCCCGGACCGAGGACCACATGGTCAAGCTCGAGTTCGATCTCTACGCCGTCAGGCACCACGGCCCTTCCATGTACGCAATCGTCTTGTTGAGAACTCTGGGGGCGCTGGTTTTCCGACCTGGGCGGTGAAGCTCCCGGACTTCGCTTGACAAGTACGCGGCCTGCTCGGATACTCGGCGCGGCTCTTTGTGAATCTATTCGCATCCATGGGGGTGTCCCGTCTCGGACGGGGCTGAGATCAAACCCCTATTACCTGATCCGGGTCATACCGGCGGAGGGAATTGGAGCATCAGAATGCCGTCTTCTCCCTCGACCGGGCCCTCATCAGCTCAACACCGGAGAAACGGCATGTTTTTGTTTCGGTTGACCATTACCACGATCGTTCTCGCGACGCTTTCAAACGTTGCATCAGCAGCCGAAATTCGCGGCCGCCTCATCGACAAGCTCAGCAAGGAACCCATAGCCGGCGCCTCTGTGCTGGCGACCGCAACAGGGCTGCAAGTTCAGACAACAACCGACGAACAGGGTCTCTTTTTCCTCGATCTCCCCGACCCTCCACCGTTCGCAATGCGCCTCCGAGTGACCTCGGCAGGCCACGAGAACCTCGACCTCAACGTCACAGACGTGGGGCACACGGACCAACTCAGTCTCCAGGCGGAACCGACGGTTTTTCGGGGTGAGGTTGAAGTCACCGGACTCCACGCCACACTCGGGGAAACTCCCGTGACCGTGACCAACATCGGCCGCGAAGAGATCGAGCGCGGTTATTGGGCCCAGGACGTGCCGCTTTTTTTGCAGCAGACCCCCGGTTTCTATGCCTACAACGACAGCGGAAACGGCATCGGCTACTCCTACTTCTTCCTGCGCAGTTTCGATATGCGCCGAACCGCCATCAGCCTCAACGGTGTTCCGCTCAATGACGCCCACTCGCACGGCGTCTTCTTTATCGATCTGGCGGACTTCCTCTCGACCACCGACGAGATCCAGGTCCAACGCGGCGTCGGGACCAACCTCTATGGCGGCAGCGCCATCGGTGGATCGGTCAACGTGCAGAGCCGCCAGCCGCTCAACGAAAAACGACTCCATTTGGCCGTGCTCGGTGGTTCCTTCGGCACCAGTCGCCTGACCTTCGAGTTCGACAGCGGCCTCATCAACGAAAAATGGGCGACCACCGCACGCTACTCTCGAGTCCAGTCCGACGGCTACCGCGACCAGAGCTGGTCCGAGATGTGGAACTACTACCTCTCCGTCGTTCGCTACGGCAAGAAAACAAGCCTTCGCATCAACCTCTTCGGAGGTCCGGAAGAAACCCACCTCGCCTATGAGGGCGTATCCAAGGCCTATCTCGACGGCGAGATCACCGGTGACAAGCGGCACGACCGGCGCTACAACCCCCTCTCCTACCCCAACGAAATCGACAGCTTCTTCCAGCCCCACTATCAGGTGATCCACAGCTGGCAGATCAACCCCGATCTGGCGTGGCAGAACACCGTTTATCTCTTCGAGGGGGACGGCTATTTCCAGCAGTTCAAGCAGGACCGCTGGATGCCCGAGTACGGGCTGGACCCAATCGAACTTCCCGACGGCTCGGTCATCGACACCACCGATCTCGTTCGGCGGCGCGAGGTCGACGAATGGGACGCGGGTTGGATCCCGAACTTCGAGTGGCGTCACGGCAACGGCCGCGGCAGCCTTCAGGCCGGAGCCGCCTTCAGACTCCACAGCGGTCGCCATTGGGGTTTCGTGCAGTGGGCGCAATTTTACCCCCCGGGTCTTGACCCCGACCACCGGTACTACGACTACCGACTCGACAAACAGACCATGCAGCCCTTTGTTCAGGAGAGCTGGCGGTTCAACGACAAATGGAATCTCATGGCCGGGCTGACGTGGACCAACCACCACTATGAGATGAACGACGACAAGCTCAAGGGCGTTGAGGTGGACCAGACTTTTTCCTACCTCCTGCCGAGACTCGGCGTCACGTTCAGGCCAAACAAAGCCCTGAGCTTTTTTGCCAATGTCTCGCGCGGCGGGCGCGAACCCGCTTTCCGCGACATCTATGACCCGCAGAGCTACTGGTCGCCCGCGCCGCTGGCCCTCGACCCCGAGGAACTCACTGACTACGAACTCGGAGGCAGCTACACATGGACCACGGGACGGGCCTCGCTCAATTTTTACTATCTGGATTTTGACAACGCCATTGTCTGGGCGGGAGGCCTCGACAACAACGGCGATCCGGTGACCGCCAACGGCGCGGTCACCGAACACCGCGGGGTCGAGATCGATCTCGAGTGGCAACCCATCGCGGCCTTCGGAGGACGGCTGGATCTCGCCTGGTCGAACAACCGGATCGTCGACTTCACCGAATTCGATTTCGACGGCAACGCCATCGACCACTCCGGGAACATCTTGCCGGTGAGTCCCGAGTGGCTGGTCTCGCTCGAAGTCCACGGAACCGCCGGCCCGGTCACGGGGGTCATCACCCTGCGCTATGTCGATGAATTCTACCTCGACAATACCGAGGACATGCGGAAGTTTCCCGAGATCCGGAATGACCCCGACTACATCCACCGGGTGAACGACGCCTACACCGCCATCGACATCGGGTTCGAGATTGATCTCGGACGCACGCTGGCAAGCGCCCTCAGAGCTCAACAGATCAAGGCCAGCTTTCGTGTCAACAATCTGACCGACTCCCTCTTCACGACCTTTGGCTATTTCGACGGGTACCAGCCGGTCTGGATCCCGGCGGCAACGAGGAACGCGTATGCAGGGTTGGTGTTTGATTGGTGAGGTTTGGGGGTGAGGAGTTAGGGGTGAGGGGTTAGGGGTTAGGGGTTAGACGTAAGGCGTGAGGCGTTCAGGGCGCCGTTGACTTCCCAACGTCTCACGTCTTACAAGCCTCGCAAATCATCCAGTATCTGCCGCCTTTTGCCGCGCTGCGTCGTGCCGAGCCTCGAGGTTTGAGTTAGATTGATCGGCGATCTGTAAGGCCTTCAACGGTCCTCAAACGCGATCCATGCGGTCTATTCTCGTTTTCCTGCTGCTGCTCGGCGTGCGAGCCACCACCCGACTTCTTTACCGGCTTCGGGAAGACTGGATGCCGACCAAACCACATGAGATGGCGGATGACACCAGAATTGTCGCGATCCTGAATCACACCAGCCTCTATGAACCCCTCATTGCCGGGTACGCGTCAACCAAGCTTCTGTGGCGGTTTGCGCGACACGGAGTTCTGCCCGTGGCCGAGAAGACAATGAATCGTCCCATCGGACTGTTTTTTCGTTTTCTCGTTCGCCACACCGTGACCGTCACCCGGCAGCGCGACTCGACTTGGGAAGACGTCCTCAGCAAGATCGACAGCCGTGCCCTCGTGATCATCCTCCCCGAGGGCCGAATGAAACGCAGGACCGGACTCGACTCGAAAGGACGGGAAATGACCGTCCGCGCCGGGATCGTCGACATCCTCGAGGCTTTGCCGGACGGCAGGATACTCACGGTCTACTCGGGGGGTCTGCATCATATTCAGGCGCCGGGAGAACTCCTGGCCCGACCCTTCAAAACGATTCTCTGCCGCTTCGAGATGATCGATATCGCCAAATTCAAACGGGACCTGGCGGTCAAGTATCCCGATCTCGAATTTCGGCTCGCAGTGATCCGCGACCTGACCGAACGTCGCGACGCCTACTGCCCGACCGAGCTGCAACCGCCGCCGATTTTGACCGACCCCTGATTTGTCGTTCGCGCAGCCTCCGGGACACTTGCTCAAACCGCGTCGATGATGCGATCATGAAGCACAGCTACGATCGCCGGTGAATCCGGCAGCGGCGCCGCGAAACCGGCGCGGCGGAGGATTGTCGCAACGTCGGTGCGAAACTGGGAGGCGCGTTGGTCACGGAAGCCGATTCTCGGGAGATTGAGGAAGCACGTCTGCTGCTGGCGAGGTACCTGTCGGACGAGGTTGCTCCGATGATTTTCGCCGACGCTGCGGAAATCCTTTTCAGGGCCCCACCCGAGGTCATCGCTCGCGAAATCCACTCGTGGGTCGGCACTCAGCTTCAGGGGCCGAACGCATCGTCCGTCAGCGACTACCTCCTCCACTCGGCCCGCAAGGTCCAGAATCTCGGCGAACTGGAACTCATCCCAAAGGAAGAACTCAACCAGTACCTCGCACGTCTTCAGCCGCTGCTGGTCGGCATCTGCCCAGAAAACGACCGCGCTGATTTGTCCCAGAACCTGGATCGACTCGGGGTGAGCACCGCCGGCGGAGCGATGGCGGCCCGGATCTCGGTCAGCAGATCACCCCAGTCCGGTTCCGGAGGGGGCCCAGGAGGTGGTTGGACCGGCGGTGGCGGCGAACGCGGTTCGGCAGCACAGGGCGGTGGAGGGTCTCCTCAATCGGCCGCCGACTACGCAGAGCAGGTCGCCCGTAGCGAAGCGCAGCAGCGCGCCGCACAGCAGATCGAGCCGCCGCCGGAGGTTCCTCGACAGGCGGCCCAGCAGAAAGACACAGCAACGGCGGGCGGGTCCGCTGGTGCTGGCGGTGACGACCAGACGACCGCCCACATCGATCGCCTCAGTCAGCTCCTCGACCGCTGGGAGCGCGTCGCCTCGAAATCCACCGCCCAGCCACAGGCGGGAATCAACACCTCTCTCGCGGGAGCGGAAACTGCGATCCTCTCGCGAATCATCGACGAGGTCGCCACATCGGCGAGGTCCTCTTCGGATCTCAACAATCAACTCCGATATCTCAAGGACTTCGGCGTCGGTTCGTTGGGTGACGGCGTCTTTCGGGCGCTCAGCGGCTCGCTCCCGGATTGGGCGCCGTCCGAGGCGCCGTCGACGAAAGCCGAAGACGCCCCGGCTCTGTCCGGCGCCGCCCAGACCATGCGCAAGGTCATGGACCTGTCGAAGGACTCGGGCGAACTCAACGAACGGTTCAGGGAACTCATCGCAACCGTGGTCGAGCAATTCAACAGCGGTTCTCTCGGACGGGCCGTGACCGTCATCGACCTGGCCAACCGGATGATCTCGCAGAAAGAGGTCGATGCATCCCTCGCCGCGAATGTCATCGATCAGGCAGCCAAGAACCTGGATGAGAACCAGCTGCGAAAATACTCCGAGAATGAGGACAAACGGCTGCTCCTGCGCCGAGTACTCAACTTTTTCCCGTCTCTCCAGATCGACAATCTGATGCAGGACCTCATCGTCGAGACCCGTCGCGATCGGCGACGGATGATTCTCCGCCTGCTCATGATCCACGGTGAAGAGACCAGGGGCCGGGCGATCAAGATTCTCAACGATTCCCTTTCCGGCAATGTCCCGCAGCAATGGTATGTCCAGCGAAACCTGATCTACCTCATTCGATCCATCCCTCCGAGCGAAGAGTATGACGTCGACAAGGAGATCGATCTTTTGGTCAGGTCATCGGTTCCCGGCGGAGAGCTCCCGCTGCTCCGCGAAGCCCTCACCGCCCTCGGCCAGATCGACCATCCGCGATCGGTGAAGACCCTCGTCGCGCGGGTCAGCGATCTCGAGGACGTGCTCCTGCAGAAGGGCAAGGCCGCACACAAGGCATCCGAGATCCAGTCCCTTCTCGACACGGCCGTCAAGGCTTTGATCAGGTTTGACAACAAAGAGGCGCGGCAGTGCGTCGTGACCCACGGGCTCAAACGGCGTCCCGAGTTCGGCGACACTCTGGCCCGTCTGTCCATGCTCGGCGGCCAGAATCTCTCCGACGACCCGGCCACCATCAACCGAGTGATCGAAGCGATCAAGGTGGAGCTCCCGGTCAAGGTGTTCGGCGTATCGGTCAAGACTGCCCGGAAAGCGCAGAACATCGGGAATCTTCTCGACAGCCTCTCCGGCACCGACATACCCAAGGTGCGGATGGTCTACGACAGCATCGTTCGCAAGTTTCCCGGAGAACAGTTCGCCAACGCCGCGGCCAAGGCTCTGACCAAGCTCGACAACAAGACCGCCATCGATCAACCGACCGATGACGCCGAGACGGTCACTTCTCTGTCTGGCGATCTTGCACTTTTCGGGCTTCCGAATTTGATGCAGAATCTTGCGGATTCACGGCTCGAGGGCGTTCTCACGGTCCTCGATGATTCGGGCAATTCAACCGCATCGATCACCCTCAGCGACGGGATGATGATCGACGCAACCACCGGCGGCCTGACCGCGGACACGGCGGTCTACCAGCTTCTCGAACGACCGATTCTCGGACGGTTCATTTTTGTCAACCAACCGGTCGATCGCTCTCGAAGCGAAGGAGAAGCCTCCGGAGTCGCGGTGATGTCGCTTCTGATGGAGGGCATGCGCCGCTACGACGAGTTCAATCGTGCAGCCGCGATCATCCCCGACGAAGCTCAATACGCGGCCACCGGGAAACAACCGACGGGCCTGCCCGACGAAGATGACGCGAATTTCGTCAACAGTATCTGGGTGCAGGCCACCCAGGGCAAGAAACCCATCGAGGTCGAGAAGGAAGCCGGCGTTGACTGCTATCGGGTTTTCCGACTCTTCGAACACTGGGTCAACGAAGGCGCGCTCGAACCCAAGAGCGAAGCGAGCACCGCTTCGTAATTCTCAATTCTCAAGTTTTTAGTTTTTAGTTTCGTCGCATGGCCCCGAGGCACGATTGCGATGTAACTAAAAACTCAACACTATGAACTAAGAACTCATCTCCGCGAGCCTGATGAACTCCTGCTGCGCGGCTCGGGTGGGTTCACCCTTGCCTGGCTTCCGCCGGACGTATCTTCCATCCGACTGAAGATCCCACGCGGTGTGGTTGTCGCCTTCGAGCACCGCGAAGATGGCGTCGATCTCGAGCATCAGCGCGGGGTCGGTCACCGGCGCCATGGTCTCGACCCGACCGTCGAGGTTTCGTTTCATCCAGTCGGCCGAACCGATGTAGATCTCGGGTCGCCCGTCGTTTTCAAACCGGTAGATCCGCCCGTGCTCGAGGAAGCGACCGAGAACCGAGAACACATCGATGGTTTCCGAGAGACCGGGCACACCGGGCTTCAAAATGCACAGTCCGCGAACGTTGAGGCTGATCGGCACGCCGGCTTGACTCGCCGCGTAGAGCTCCCGAACCAACGACGGGTCCTGCAACTGATTCATCTTCGCCTTGATGCCGCAAGGACGGCCGGCCTCGGCGTGTTCGATCTCTCGTCTGATGAGGGCGCAGAACCGATCCCGCATGTATCGCGGGGCGACGAGAAGTTTCTGGTAGTCCTCGAAGGGAGTGGCGCCGGTGAGTTCGTTGAAGACCGCTGCGACATCCTCGGCGAGGACCGGATCGCAGCTCAGGACGCCCAGATCCTCGTAGATCCGCGCCGTTCCCGTGTGGTAGTTCCCCGTACCGGCGTGAACATAGCGACGGATGCCGTCTGATTCCTCCCGCAGGACCATCGCCAGTTTGACGTGCGTCTTGAGCTTCTCGACCCCGTAGGACACATGCACGCCTTCTTTTTCTAAAAGCCGACCCCATTCGATGTTGGGGGCTTCGTCGAACCGGGCGGTGATCTCGACCAACACTGCAACCTGTTTGCCGCGCCGCGCAGCTTCGAGCAGTGCCGCGATGATGGGCGACTCGGCGGACGTTCGATAGATGGTCAGCTTGAGGGCCAGAACCCGAGGATCGATCGCAGCCGACTCGAGGAATCGAAGCACCGAGGTATCGAAGTCGTGGTACGGGTGGTGGACCAGGATGTCGCCGCGACAGATCTCCCTGAAGATCGCCGACGGATCTCCGCCTGCGATGTCCCTCAGGCGGGGGTGACTCACCGGATGGTGGGGCGGGTATCGCAGATCTTCCCGACCCGGAACATCCAGGCGGAGCAGATCAGCGGCTCCCAAAAAGCTCTCGCTGAAATACACCTCTTCAGGGAGACACTCGAGCTGACCGCGCAACCACTCGCGCATTTTCTTCGGCATCTTGGCGGAAACCTGGAGCCTCACCTCGCCGGCAAACCGCCTCGCCTTGAGCTCCAATGCCACCTGTTCGACGATGCTGCCTGGGATGGTCAACGGCGCCAGATCCCGAAACTCGGCGGGACCGCTCTCGTCCGCCTCGGCGCCCCTCGTCAACCTGAAAAAATGAACCCTTCCGATCTTTGCCTTGGGAAAAACCAGATTGAGATTGGCCGCGATGACCTGTTCGAGAGGAACGCATCCGCTCCCGTCGGCCAGCGGAACCCAACGCTGCCGGTTGGGGGGCACCTTGATCCGAATGAACCGTTCGCGCTTTTTTTCCTTGATCACCACCGCCAGGTTGAGCCCGAGGCTCGAGATAAAGGGAAACGGGTGCTCGGCATCCACCGCCAGAGGAGTCAGAATGGGCAACACCGCTCGCTTGAGATAGGTCCTGAGCTCGGCCTGAAGCTCCTTCGAAAGGTCGCCGTGATCGAGGATCGGGTATCCCGCCGCTCCGAGGGCCGGGCGGATCTGATCGTGGATGGTTCGGGCGAGTTTCTCGACCTGGGCGAGGATCTCCTTGCGGCACGCGTCGTACTCTTCCTGGGGCGATTTCCCGTCGAGTGAGACCTTCTTGACGCCGCGTTGAATCTGCCGCTTGAGTCCGCTCATCCGCTTCATGAAGAACTCGTCGTGGAGCATCCCGAGGATCCCGGCATACTTCAGCCGCTCGAGGAGCGGAACCTCGGGATCACGCGCCAGTTCGAGGACCCGCCGGGCGAACTGAAGCCAGCTCAGTTCGCGATTGATGAAAGTGTCACCATCGGAATTCGGGGTCTTGGAGGATTTTCGTTTCGTCGTCATGGTTGTCGTCCGGAAAGCACATTATATCCTGCCGACCTGGACCATCCGGTTTCCGCGCTCCCGATCACTCCCCTACCAGTCGAAATCGTCCCCAGCACCCGGCGGCACATTGATGAAATCGGTGGGTGATCCGCCCGCGTGGCCCATGTCTGGCACCACATCGGCGCCGGGGTAGTCCTGCGGAAGATAGTCGCTGGCGATCTCTTCGGGGAAGGTCGTCACCATGTCGTCGTAGGGAATGGCGATGGGCTCGCCCCAGTTCCCTTCGCCGGGTCCCCAATCAATACCCGGAGGCGGAACCACGATCGGTGCATAGATCGGATAATAGGCTGGCCAACCCCATCCATATCCCCAGCCCCATCCGGGTCCGCGATAGCCGAATCCGCCGTGATAACCGATGTAGCTGTAGGTTTGATGGCTGACCACCCTCGACCGACTCTCCTCCACACGCTTCTGGTTGGCCTCCCGGGCCGCACTCTCCTTACGGTAGAAATCCGCCATCACATCTTCGATGTCCGGTTTCTCCGGCTCCGGTTTCGCCTGCGGCATATCGCGGTGCACCCGGATGTGAGCCGTCGCGTGGGCGGGTGCCTCGCCCGTGTACCCAACGGTCAGCTGAATCACAAAGAGTTCGATTTCGTTGTCAATTCTGGGGCTTTGGAAGATGACCTGGTACTGATCCTCGTTGTAGAGCGCACCACCCTCGCCCTGGACGATCTCCCAGTGATAGCTCTCGGGCTGCGGGCCCTCCTCAGGCGGCGTCCCACCCAACTTGATCGCGGTACCCTGCATCACCTCGAGCTGACCCGGCACCGGTTCCGCGGTGATCGTCGGCGCGGACTGGGCGGCCGCGGCACACGCCGCGAACACACTCAACGCCACAATGCTGCCGATCTTCAACTGTCGTTTTCCCGTCAACAAAATTGGCCTCCAACTCTTCCCCGGGTGCGTCGTGCCGGTCTCGGACACAGTCCGACTCCACCTTCAGCTTCAAATCATACCTATTCCACCTCAATGCGCACGCGGCGTTCAAAGGGCGCTGCGATGTTTGTAGCGCCGGCGTCCCGCCGGCGATGGTGGTGTACCGACGCGGGTGAGTTCTATCGCCCACGGATACGGATACGGCCCCTGTCCCGGTCGCTGCCGTTGTTCCGGACCTTGCCCTTAACACCGGCCTTCTGGGCCACCGGGACGCTTTGGCGTCCCGGTGCGGGTGGTTCCATCGCCCGCGGGACGCAGGCGCTACAAAGGGCGCTGCGATGCTTGTAGCGCCTGCTTCCCGCCGGCGATGGTGTGTACCGACGCGGGTTGGTTCTATCGCCCACGGACACGGATACGGCCCCTGTTTCGGTCGCTGCCGTTGTTCCGGACCTTGCCCTTAACACCGGCCTTCTGGGCCACCGGGACGCTTTGGCGTCCCGGTGACCCAGCGTCGCACCATCGGCGTGGTCACACGTGGGTTGATTGAGAGGGCTGCGACCACGCCGATGGCATGCCGGCGGCCTGCCTCGTGGCCGGAATAGCAGACCGCAACGGGCCTCCCGAGGGAGCCCGGTCGGCATTTGTGCGGGGCGGGCCGCTCTGCCGGGAGGTCGTACCGGCACAAATGCGGACCCGGCACCCCGATGGGGCGCGGTCTGTTTGCGTGTCCTGTTGCGGATTGGATCTCGGAGCTGCGCGCAGTCAACATCCCCGGTGAAGAGTGAAATCAGGAATTTGGTGCCGGAGGAGGGATTCGAACCCTCACACCCTTGCGGGCGGCGGATTTTGAGTCCGCTGCGTCTGCCATTCCGCCACTCCGGCCCGGCGATCATTCTCACCCTCAATGACTCAGCGGTCAAGCTTCGGTCGACGCCCGGTCGGCTCCGGCTCCCGAAACACGCCCGATTCACTCCCAGGCCAAGACCTTGGCGGCTTCGCCGATCCGAGCGAGAGCTTCTGGGTCGACATCCGGGAATGGGAAGTCTCCGAGCTCGTTGGTGGGCATCAGATGGATGTGCACATGGGGAACCTCATAACCGAGAACGACGACAACGACGCGTTGACAGCCGGTCCGCTCTTTCAGATGCCGGGCGACAAGCCGGGCGGCCGACCACAACGCGTCGTATTCCTCCACCGGCATCGCAAAGATTTCGCTGGAGTGCTTTTTCGGTACCACGAGCGTGTGTCCGTACACCCGGGGGTTGATATCGAGAAATGCAAGGTGGCGTTCATCCTCCCAGATACGGTGACACGGAATCTCTCCGGAAATGATGCGTTCGAAGATCGTCGGCATACGCTCCTCCTCGAGTCGTTTTCTCCCGAAGAGTATCACTCGGCAATCAGCCGCGGAAAGGACGCAAAAAATACCGCTCCGCGAACTGCGATCGTATTGACGACGATTAGCGCTTGGAGTATATTCCTAAATGGTGATGTCCGAGAGAACCCGAGGAGGAATCCGTGATTGCATCCGATGAGCTGCTCAACCGAATTGCCGAGGTTCTCAAGGCGATGGCCGACCCGACCCGCCTGAAAATCCTACACAGCCTGCACAACGGCGAACGATGCGTCTCCGATATTCTGGAATCCGTTGGCGGAAGCCAGGCCAACGTTTCAAAGCACCTTTCGGTCCTCAAGAGAGCCGGTCTCGTCGACTGCCGCCGTGAAGGACTCAACGTGTATTACCGAATCATCGATGAGGGTGTTTTCACCATTTGCCGCAATGTCTGCGATTCCCTCGAATCTCGCATTGACCGCGAACACCAGGCCATTTTGCAGGGTCGGATCGAAATCGAGCAGGCCAACGCGAAGATCGAAATCTGATCCGGAGTCACCGTGCCGATCTACGAATATCGATGCCATTCCTGCGGGGCGGTCTTTGCTCGACTTCAGTCCATTTCGGCTCCAGCAGACTCAATGGTCTGCCCGGAATGCAATAGCAGCAAGACCGAGCGCCTGCTTTCGGCGTTCTCGGCCGGTTCGTCTTCGTCGGCACAATCATCCTGCGGCAGCCCGGCCCCATGCGGCGGCGGTGGTGGTTGAGGCATCTAGAGCCGGCGGCCCGTGAGGTCGCTTTCCAGAATTTCTACCAGGTCTTTCAATCCCCCTCGTCGAGGGGGATACTCATTTGCAACTGGCGGTGCTAAAATCACGCGGTGAAAAATTGTGGGACAACGCCATGCAAGTGGAGTTCGCCGCTCTGCGTGGGGAACTGAAACCAGAGATTCCTTTTGGGAGGGGAACTATGAAAAGAACCAGTCATCTACTCACTGCAGTCCCGGCACTTGTTGTGCTGGGGCTGTGCTTGGCAATCGCACCCGGACTCCACGCGGCGGAGTCGGATATGACCGTTAGCATGACCGTGCCGGATCCGGTCACGCTCGGCACGCCGTTCACAGTCACAGTCGGCTACGGCAACAATGGGCCGGACACCGCCGTCAGCGCCTACGTCAACTCCGACTTTATCGCGCCGATGGGACTCGACGTCTTTCTCGACAACTATTTCAACGGCGACGGATCGATGTACACAGCGTTGCAGGATTCGGCCGCCGGCACCGACACGAACGGCAACGAGCCGCTGCTGTTCTGGGACGATTTCTACTGTGAGCACACCTTCTTCCAGCTCCAGGGTGACGACACCCCGGACGCGACGCCGATCCAGCCCCTCGCATCCGGCGCCAGCGGCAGCTTCACGTATGAGTTGACCCTCCCCATGGAATCGCCGAGCACCGGCACCGTGGAGATCACCGAACCCGCCGACCTCGTCCATGCGTGGACGTTGACCGATCCCGCAACCGTCTGGGTCGAGCTTGGGCTGGCGACGCCCTACAACAAGTACGCCTCGTCGACCTGCTCGAAGCTGGTCGGCACCGAGGACGAGGACATCTGCCAGTTCATCACCGACAACTGCTGGGGCGCCAGGATTTCGCAACTCGACACCCCCGTCGAGGCCCAGTTCGAGCTTGTCAGCGACGGCTCGGCTGACCCGACCCTCGGCTGCGACGCCTTCGTCGACTTCACCCCGGGCAACATCGCCCTGCTGCACCGCGGCGTTTGCGAGTTCGGCGTCAAGGGTTTCAACGCCGAGCAGGCCGGCGCCGTCGCGGTCTTCATGGTTAACGACGGACGCTGCTCCGACGCCCCGGACGGCGACGATTGCGTTCTCAACATGGGTCCAGGCGCCCTCGGCGCCCTGGTCACCATCCCGATGGCCCTAGTTTCGGTCACGGACGGTGAGCCGATCATCGCCGCGGTTGAAGGCGGAGCCACTGTGATGGGCTCCTACGGCACATCGTCGACCTGGAGTCCCGACACCACCGCATTCCTCGCGGAAGCGGCCGACACCGATCCTGATGACGCCAGCGCCACCACTTCGGTGACCGTCGGTGTGAGCGAGATTCCGCCGGCGCCGATAGCCGCCTTCACCTACTCCCCCGCCTTGCCCACGACGGGTGTGCCCGTCATGTTCACGGACGCCTCCACCGGCGGCGCCCCGGACACCTGGGCCTGGGACTTCGGTGACGGTTCGACCAGCACCGAGCAGAATCCCAGCCACACCTTCGCCACCGCGGACACCTTCACCGTCAGCCTGATGGTGAGCAATGGCGGCGGTTCGGATTCCGCGTCGATGGACGTCACCGTCGCAGCGGGCACGGTCTTCACCGAGGCGTACTTCATCCCGGCCGCAGCCCTCGCCGCAGGCCTCGAAGGCGCGTTCTTCCAGACCGATGTCGACGTCAACAACGCGGGCGCCGGCGCGGACACCTTCGCCTTCCTGTGGCTGCCGCGCGGCGAGAACAACTCCGAGCCCATGCAGTCCTCCGGATACAGCATCGGAGCCGGTGAGAGCATCCGCTTCGAGAACGTGCTTTCCGACGTCTTTGGCGCCGAACCGAACGTCGCCGGCGCCCTCGCCGTGGTCTCCAACACCACCGATCTCAAGATCATGAGCCGGACCTATGACGTCAGTCAGGCCGACACTCTCGGCACCTTCGGCCAGGCATTGCCCGGCGTTCCCGCCGCCGATCTCATCGGTCAGAATGAGACCAAGCGGATCATCTTCATGAGCGAGAACGACGACCTCCGCGCCAACCTCGGTTGCGTCAACGGCGTCAACGACAATGTTCCGATCGATATCACCAGTTACAACAGCGAAGGCACCGAGCTCGAGACGCAGCGCATGACGCTCGGGCCGTGGTCCAACAACCAGATTAACCAGATCCTCCTCGCAGCTGCACCCGCGAACGGCTATGTCGATGTCAAATCGATCAAGGCGAATGCCGGGTTCTACTGCTACGGATCAGTGCTCGACAACGGCAGCAACGACCCGACATCGATCCTGCCCACCGAGTACGGCGCCGACGCGCCCTTCGTCAACTACTTCATCCCCGCCGCCGCGCTTGCCGCCGGCCTCGAGGGTGCGTTCTTCCAGACCGATGTCGATATCAACAACGCCGGCGACGCCATGGCCACCTACAACTTCTTGTGGCTGCCCCGTGGTGCGAACAACTCGGACCCGGCCCTTTCTGACAGCTTCACCCTCGCCGCGGGCGCCAGCGTCCGTTACGAGAATGTGCTTGCCGAGGTCTTCGGTTTCGAACCCGGCGTCGCGGGTGCTCTGGCGATCAGCGCCGACACCGCGAGCCTCGGCGTCATGAGCCGGACCTATGACGTGAGTCAGGCCGACACTCTCGGTACCTTTGGTCAGGCGATCCCGGGCATCGCGGCCAGCAACCTGATCACGCAGAACGAGACCAGGCGGATCATCTTCATGAGCGAGAACGACGACCTCCGCGCCAACCTCGGTTGCGTCAACGGCGTCAACGACAACGTGCCCATCGATATCACCACGTATGACAGCGAAGGCACCATGCTCGAGACACAGCGCATGACGCTCGGACCGTGGTCCAACAACCAGATCAACCAGATCTTCGCCGCCAGCGCACCCGCCAACGGCTATGCCGACGTAACGTCGATCAAGGCGAACGCTGGCTTCTACTGCTACGGATCGGTGCTCGACAACGGCAGCAACGACCCGACCACCATCCTTCCGCAGTAATTTCGTCAACTTCAACCAAGGGCGGGGCTTCGGCCCCGCCCTTTTTTTGTTGATCGCGCCGTCGGCAGCGTCAGGGGGGGCAGCCGCAGCGACCGAAGCCGACCAGGCCACGCGGAAAACCCCGCCCCATCGGGGTGCCGGGCATGGCTTTGTGCCAGAAGAACCTCACGGCGACGCGTCGCGCCCCGCACAAGGTCCATGCCGGGCTCCCCCGGGGAGCGCCATGAAATCGGCTGTCCAATCTACGAGGCAGGCCGCCGGCGTGCCATCGGCGTGGTCGCAGCCATTCCAATCAACCCACGAGTGACCACGCCGATGGTGCGACGCTGGGTCGCTGGGACGCCAATGCGTCCCAGCGACCCAGAAGGCCGGTGCTGAGGGCATGGACCGGAACAACGGCAGCGACCGGGATAGGGGCCGAATCCGTATTCGTATCCGTGGGCGATAAAACCAACCCGCGTCGGTACACCACCATCGCCGGCGGGACGCCGGCGCTACAAACATCGCAGCGCCCCTTGTAGCGCCCACGTCTCGTGGGCGATAGAACCAACCCGCGTCGGTACACCACCATCGCCGGCGGGACGCCGGCGCTACAAACATCGCAGCGCCCTTTGTAGCGCCCACGTCTCGTGGGCGATGGAACCAACCCGCGTCGGTACACCACCATCGCCGGCGGGACGCCGGCGCTACAAGCGTCGCAGTGCCCTTTGTAGCACCCACGTCTCGTGGGCGATGGAACCAACCCGCGTCGGTTCACCACCATCGCCGGCGGGACGCCGGCGCTACAAGCGTCGCAGTGCCCTTTGTAGCGCCCACGTCTCGTGGGCGATGGAACCAACCCGCGTCGGTTCACCACCATCGCCGGCGGGACGCCGGCGCTACAAGCGTCGCAGCGCCCTTTGTAGCGCCCACGTCTCGTGGGCGATGGAACCAACCCGCGTCGGTTCACCACCATCGCCGGCGGGACGCCGGCGCTACAAACATCGCAGCGCCCTTTGTAGCGCCCACGTCTCGTGGGCGATGGAACCAACCCGCGTCGGTACACCACCATCGCCGGCGGGACGCCGGCGCTACAAACATCGCAGCGCCCTTTGTAGCGCCCACGTCTCGGGGGCGATGGAACCAACCCGCGTCGGTTCACCACCATCGCCGGCGGGACGCCGGCGCTACAAACATCGCAGCGCCCTTTGTAGCGCCCACGTCTCGTGGGCGATGGAACCAACCCGCGTCGGTTCACCACCATCGCCGGCGGGACGCCGGCGCTACAAGCATCGCAGCGCCCCTTGTAGCGCCCACGTCTCGTGGGCGATGGAACCAACCCGCGTCGGTACACCACCATCGCCGGCGGGACGCCCGCACCAAAATGGCCGCCGCCACCAGTCAACAACCAAATAAGCAGGCTGGAAGCCTGCTCCACAACACAGCATCCAACCCTCTGATCCGCGATGGTGCGATGTATCAGCGCCCATCTGCCTCATCTGCGGGCAATCCCCGCCATGCTGCGGCTGAATGTGTATGGTCCATCGTTACGCCGAAGCCCAGACCGACCTACTCCCCTATCTGCAAACGGATCTGCCGCACCAAATCAGCTCGTCCCATGTTGTCGAGGACGCGGAAAAGATTGTCGGGATACTCCACCACCCCGGGATCGAGAGCGAGCGCACGGGCATATGTTGTCGCCGCACGATCTGTCTGACCATCCAACGCCAACGCGAGGGCGAGCCGGTTGGTGAAGGCCGCATCATCGGGTCTGACCGAAAGAGCGGTTTCAAAGGTGTCCACCGCGGCCCCGATCCGGCCTGCCGAGAGTTGAGCGATCCCGAGTCGACCGAGAATCTCTGGACTTTCAGGTGCGATCTCGGCCGCTTCCGTCAACTTGTCCAGCGCGGCGGAGAACTCTCTCCGGTTGTAGTCCTGATATCCGGCGACCATCAGCGCTCGGGCCAGGTTTCGACTGTTGCGGGTCGCGGTGTCCGAGGTCCGGGCAAAACGAATGGCCAACCTGAAATGGTGAATCGCCTCTTCGATCCGTCCGGATTCCTCGAGGAGCACGCCGAGGTTTCCGTGCGGCTCGTCGGCGTCGGGCTGCAGTTCCACCGCCCGACGATAGCGCACGACGGCTTCTTCTTTCCGCCCGATCAGGTGGGCGGTCAGGCCGGCGTTGTACTGGATCCGCGAGTCATCCGGATAGAGCTCGGCAGCCTGTGCGGCGAGCCGGTACGACTCCTGGAGCTTGCCAGCCCAGCCGAGGACCTTGGAGAGCTTCATCAGCGCCAGCGCGTGGGCCTGTGGATCGAGGCCTCCCTCGACCCGGGTTGCGACCTCGGCCACAGCTTCGTCGCCCCAGCCGGGTGAAAGCCGAAGCAGCTGCCCGTCCGCCATGGCCTCGAGAATCGCCACCGCCAACCGGCGGTGCACATCGATGGTGGGATGCACATGGTCGAGAAAGGACTCCTTTCCCGGGATTCCATCCTCCGCCCGGCTATCAGTGAGAGCCTCGAAATCGACCAGCAACGCCCCCCGTTCAGCGGCGATCTCGCGAACGATGCCCGCCACCGGACCCGGTGCCCTCAGAGGGCACACGTCCTCGTCTCTGGCACGTTCAAACGCAGTTCGTGCGGCAACCCGATCTTCAGCCTCATCGAGAAGCCGTCCCTGCGAGATAGGCCAACTGTGCGTGGCGGGGATCAAGGGCCGCGGCGGTTGCGATCTCAGTCAAACTCTCGTCGAGCCGGCCTTGGGCGTGCGCAGCCTGGGCGCCTTCGAGAAGGCCCTCGATGGTCCGCCGATCCTGCTCGCTGAGATCCGGACGGTGTTCGGACTTGAACGGCCTGCTGTCCCTGAGATTGGACGCCGGGGTGATGAAAATGGTCTCGGCTCCGACCGAAGCCGCGATATCGACCATCCGGGCGAGGTTGTAACGGAAGTGTTGGAGGACCTTCTCCGCGAGTTCGTCGTCGCGGGTGTAGGCGCTCGGCCCGATGGCGCTGTCGAGGAGCGTCGTCACCTCCTCGTTGAGAATATCGGGGTTGGTCTCGGGCGCGGAGGGACTTTGAGAAAACTTCTGCACGGCGCTCGACATGGCGGTCCAGATCCGGGTCTTCGATGCGACCGAACCGAGCCCCCGGACCGCTTTCGGCATGGCGATGATCTGATGAGTAGGTCCGGCGCTCGAGAAACTCGTTGTGTCCCGAGTAGACGATAAAAAGATCGGGTTCGTATTCGATGAGTTCTTCCATCAGCAGAGCCACGCGATAGCTCGCGTAGCTGACACCGCCTGCGTTGACGACCTCCCACCTCCGGCTGGGGTCGGCGACGGGCAGCAACTCGCGCAGCCATCCGCAAAACGAGGTCGAATCATCGTATGGCCGGCCGAAGGTCGTTGAGCCGCCGACACAGAAAACCCGAACCGCATCCCCTTTGCGTGCGGGAAACCGCTGGGGATTGAAAAGGCTGAGCTTGTTTTCAGCGGTCACCATCTCGGTGACGCCCCCACCGCCGGTGGTCTCGACAAAAAGCGGCGAGGTGGAGGAAAAGCCGACGTAGGGGTCGCCGCTAAAGGATTCTGTGCGGACACCGACCAGCGCCAGAAGCCCCTCCAACAGGACAAAGAAGATCACCGTCACGGTTATGGACATGATGATCTTTCGGCCGATGGTCATCCTTGGCGCCCTTCCCCACTCCGGCCGAGAGCTCTCGGCCATGATGACGAAAGTCTAACCGATGCTGCGGGATCGTGAGCGTGAGCACGGCTCCGACCGGCGTTTTCTGATAGTCTCCGGCTTGAACGTTCCCCACCCGACCGCGGAGGTTCCATGACCGAGAAAACCACGGCACGATCGATCACCAGCGCCGCTGTCGCTGTCACGCTTCTTTTGGCCGGCATCACCACCGCTGGCGATGATGCCCTGATCCGAATCGAACGACGGGCCGATGCGGACCGCAACGCCCTCATCGAGGCCGGCGTCACTCTGATCGCCGAGACCAATGACGCGCTCTTCGCCACCGGTTCGCCCACGGATGTCGGATCCGCGGCCCAGGGGCGTTCACTCATCGCCACCGTCGTCGAGCAGACCATCATCGACACTCGATTCGCGATGGCCGGTCTTCGGCCCGGGTTCACCGAGACCGACCTCCTTGTCTGCGGCGCTGTCATTGCCCGCGGCGCCGACTGGCTGCTCCTCAAAGAGTGCGACTTCGCCTCCCCCGAGTGCCTCGAATCCAGCGGCTGGTTTCTTCACGTCCTGGACATGGATCCCCTCGCCGCGATCAAGGAACAACCAGTCCCACGCGTGAGGTTCGGCAACCGAACCCCCTGGTTCAGGAGATGGTCGATCGGGTCGACAGCGCCCTGGCCCTGTCTCACTGGTCCGCCCTGTCCCAATCAACCGACTGGACCACCCGGCACTCGAGTTCACAGGGCTGCTTCGATGCCGCCGCCTATGTCCACGATCTGTTCTCCGCATTCGGGCTCACAACCGAGTATCAGCATCACACCAGCGGCTACGCCGACAACGTCATCGGCACCATTCCCGGTCTCACCGAACCCGGAACTGGTCTACATCGCCATCGGTCACCTCGACGACCTCCCGTCATCCGGACCTCGCTCCCGGCGCCGACGACAACGCCAGCGGGACAGCCATGGTGACCGCTCTCGCCGAAGTCATGTCGGACTACTGCTTCGCCCGTACCACCAAATTCATCGCGGTCACCGGTGAGGAGCAGGGGCTCAACGGCAGTGATCACTATGCCGATCACGCCGCCGCCGCTCGGTGAGGACATCCAGGCCGTACTCAACGGCGACATGATCGGCTGGGAGGGCGACGGCCAACCCGCGGTCGAGGATCTGGACATCAACTACAACTCGGGTTCCCAGTGGTTGGCGACCGCGATGGTCGATGCGGCCGCCGACTACAGCACCGGTCTCGCGATCAACGCATTCTCCTGCTCGAGCATGGTCTATTCGGACCACGCGCCATTCTGGAGCAACGGCTTTTCCGCCGTCTGCGGGATCACCGACAACGAAGGATTCTGCGGCGAGGCCGGCAACTACCCTTATTACCACCAGTCATCCGACACCATCGCCAACTGCGGCGCCGGGGCGGTCGATTTCGAGGCCGCCGTGATCCGAACCTATCTCGCCACCATGGCGCATCTCGCCCAACCCATCGCCAGGGTTCCCGATCCGCCGGCCGAAGTCGCGCGCCGAGGCTGACGGGGCCAACCGCATCGCGTTGAGTTGGACGGGGTCCGGTCTCGGGTATCGACTACCGGATCTTCCGATCGACCGGGAGCTGCGCCAACCCCGGCCCACCGGTTTTGATCGGCGAGACTTCGGCTACGTCCTTTGTCGACACAACGGTTTCGGGGGGTGTGCCCTACGCCTACACCCTCAGCGCGACCGCGGCCGGGAGCTGTTTTTCGGAAATCTCGAGCTGTGTCGAGGCGACCACCACCGGAACCTGCACCGAACCCCCATCTTTTGCCGGCGTCGATTCCGTCGAGAATCCGGGATCGACCGCGTGTCAACTCGACATCCGGTGGCAGCCGCCCCAGACCGTGTGGTGCGGCGGTCCTGTGGTCTACAACGTCTACCGGTCCGAAACACCGGGCTTCATACCCGCACCGGCCAACCGAATCGCCGAGGAGATCGGCGGCACCGCCTTCCACGACATCGATGTCGTCTTTACCGAGAGCTACCACTACATCGTTCGCGCCGTCGATCTCGCTCACGGCGGTGAGGACGAGCAACACGCGGGAACTCGCATCCGTCCCCACCGGTCCAAACGTGATCGGCACCTGGGGCGACGACGCCGGCGACACCGGAGTCGCCAAGCTGAGTCGGGACAACCCCTGGACCGTCCTCCCGGGTGTCGGCACGACCGGCGCAGCCTACGCCACCGGCGCCTATGGCAACAATCTCTGCGCCGCGCTTGACCACGCCCCCTCTTCTGTTCGACGCCAATCGCTCAACTCGAATTCTGGTCGAAATTCGACATCGAGAATCGTCTGGGACAAGGGCGAACTTCAGATCTCCACCGATGGAGGCGCCTCGTGGCAACGGGTGCCAATGACCTATCCCGGAACGTCAAGCTACACCAACGACGCGTGCGATTTCGGAACCGGGAGCTTCTTCACCGGAAACCTCCCGACATATTCAGCGTACTCGGCCGACCTCTCGTCGTGGACCGGACAGGAAGGGTTGATTCGCTGGGCTTTCTCGTCCGATACCTCGCAAAACGGAGCCGGATGGTGGATCGATGAGATTTCGATCACCAATGTCGCCGTACCGGGCGCCTGCATCGGCGCCGATCTGCTCTTCAGCGACGGGTTCGAATCCGGAAATACTTCGGCGTGGTCGGACTGATCAACTGAGCCCTCATCTCCGTCAGGCCTCGAACAAAGCAGAGAGACCGATCGCCACCAAAAGGAGATGCGGTATAAGTAACCCGTGACCACCCTGCCGACCCTTTCCCCGTCATTTGACTGGCGAGCCGAGAAGATCGACTGGCCGGTGACCACCGAGGTCGGCCGAGGCCTTTCCGGAGTCATCGCCACGACAACCGAGGTCATGTGGCTCGATCCCGCGAGCGGCAGCCTGGCCTACCGGGGAGTCCCGGTCGAGACCCTCGCCGACCGAAACAGCTTCGAGGAGACCGCCTCGCTTCTCATCACCGGATCGATGCCGGCCAAAACGATCCGACGGGATATTCCGCCTTTCGCAGCCAACTCCGTTCCAGCCGCGTTCTGCCTGCGGATGTCGCCGGTTTGATCCGCGACCTCAGCCCCGCAACCCATCCCACGAGGCTGCTGCGGGCTGGCATTTCGGCCCTCGGATGCCATGAACTCACCGTCGACGATGACCTTTCCGGGGATCGACACTGGCGCGAGCTGCGGATCGTCGGCCAGGTCGCTGCCCTCGTCGGCGAGATCGCCGCTCACCGCGCGGGTCGAGCCTCGCCGGTCTTCGGGCCGGCCGAGAGCCTTGCGGAATCGGTCTTGATCGGACTCAACGATCACCGGCCGGACCCGGCGGACACTCGAGTCCTCGATCTGCTTTGGGTGCTCTATGCCGCCCACGGCCTCGACGCACCGACCTTCACCTCGATGGTGGTCGCATCTTGTCTTGCCGACCCCTATTTCAACGTCGTCGCAGGTCTCTCCGCCTTGCGGGGACCTCGCCAGGGCGGCGCCAGCGAGGCGGTCCTTGATCAGCTTTCGGCGCTCGATCGGCCATCCTCCGCGAAGGCTCTGGTTCGGCGGATCATCGACAGCGGGCGCCCCATCGCCGGATTCGGCCACCGCAGCTACCGGATGCCCGACCCCAGGGTGGCGGTTCTCCGACGCGAACTCGCCGTTCTTGCCGACCGGCGGAACCGCCCCGATGTCTTCGAGTCGGCTCGCGCCATCGAGGTCGCCGCCGAGTCAGCCCTGAGCCCGCGGGGTATTCACGTCAACATCAACTTCTACGCGGCTCCGATCTTTCATCTCCTCGGGGCCGATGCAGCGCTCGGACCCTGCCTTTTTGCAGTGGGAAGAACTGCCGGTCTGGTCGCCCTCGTGCGCGAAGCCATCGACACCATTCGTCTGGTCCGCCCGTTGAGCCGGTATGTCGGGCCCTCCGGAACGTGCCCTTGCCCCGACCGGAGTCGGCATGATCGGTCGATCGCAGGCGCCGTCTCCTCAGACCTACGCTCGTGGTCTCGAGGGCCTGGTTGCCGGCGACACCCGGATCAGCGACATCGACGGCCGGACAGGTAGGCTCTCCTATCGGGGCTACTCCATCGCCGACCTCGTCGCGAACTCCACTTTCGAGGCCGTCAGCTATCTCATCCTCCAGGGTGAGATGCCCACCGCCGCCCAACTCGAGGAATGGCAGAACGAGCTTCGTCGGTGGCGGCGGCCCCCCGCAGCCGGCGTTCGACGCCCTGACGAGGGTGCCCCGTCGAGCCCATCCCCTCGCTCAGTACCGGACGATGCTGACCGTGGCCGCGTGCCACACCCCCGAACCGGAAAACACCACTCTCGACGCCCAGTGGCGTCGTCCGGCGAGGATTCTCTCCTGGACCTCGGCCCTCGCGGCCGCGGCGATCCGCCACCTCGATGGACGCGACGCCGTCGAGCCCATCGATGATCTCGGTTTCGCCGCCAACTTCCTCTACCAGACTCTCGGAGCGATCCCGCCCGACGACGAGATTCGAGCATTCGAAGCCAGCCTCATCGTCCAGGCCGAACACGGTCTCCACGCCGCCGCCTTCGCTGCTCTGGTGGTCATCTCTACCGGCGCCGACCTCGGGTCGGCCGTCCTCGCCGGAATGGGCGCACTCTCCGGCGCCCGCCACGGCGGCGCCAACCAGCTGGCCTTCGAGATGATGGCCGGGCTCGACGGATGCCGAGCGGCGCCCGGACCTGGGCGCGAGCCGCCCTCGCGCGTGGTCATCGTTTTCCCGGATTCGGCCACCGCGTCTACCGTTGCCCGGACCCCCGGGTCCGAGCCCTCGAGCGCACGCCGAGAGCATCCTCGGATCGCACGGATTGGAACGCCGTTGGGAGATCTACACGGCCCTTCGCGACGAGATCGAGAGCGCGTCTTGGCTCCCAAAGGGATCTACGCCAATGTCGATTCGATCACTGGTCTTCTCTACCACCCCATGGGACTTCCCGTCAGCGCCTTCCCCATCCCGTTCTGTCTGGCGATTCAAACAGGGTGGATGGCCCACTGCCTCGAGTACCTCCCGGACGGCCCGATGATCGAACCCGGAGCGGTGTATGTCGGCTCCGCCGACAGTTCTTAGTCTTCGTTTTAGTTTTGAGTTCCATCGCAACCCGATCTTCAGAGATCGGTTGCGATGAAACTCAAGAAACTAATAACTGAGAACTCAGAACTTTTAGTCGGTCTAGACGCGGCTTCGCGCGTTGAGGAACATCTCCCGCAGCTCGAGGAGCATCTTCGAAAAGCCGACGTCAGCAAGAATCTTCTTGAGTTCGCTGGATTTCGCCCCCGATGCGAAGGCCTCGAGAAAGGTGTCCGCCAAACCGTAGAACCGCTCGAGAGGATCGAGTTGGAACTCCTCCCGGTGCTCCCCGAACCACCCGCGGCGTCCCACCACCTCCCAGACAAGGTGCCCGTGTTTGGGTTCACGGCGCAACATGCCGTCGGCGATCTCGGTGACCTCGACGTGCAGCGCTTTGAGGATCGCCGCATCGTCACCATCGCGCAGCGCCCTTTCGACCCGTTCGGCTTCTTCGACCGGTCCTTCGGACGCCGAATCATCGGGACCCGGTCGCGAACGACACATGGGTCACCGGAGTCTCGATCGAGCCCACCGCGGCGCTCTCCGAGCTCCAATCCTTGGCGGGCTTCGACGGAGGATCAGCCTCGGGTGGCGACGTGGATTTTTCGGCCGCCTTGTGAAGACCGCTGGAGGAAACCTTGACAACCAATCGACCGGGTCGAGGGGCCGGTTCCGGCGTCGGGGCCGGCGGTTCATCCTCGTCGAAGATCGAATCGAGGGTCTCTTCTTCGGATCTGCGCTCGGTCGGTTTGGGAGACGATTTCGGTTCTTCCGGCGGTTGGCGCTCTACGGGTGTTTTCGCGCTCTTGATGGCTGAACGGAACTCGTCGAAGTAGCCCTTCAACCTCACCTCGTCATCTTTGTTGGCCGCCTTGTTCGACGAGATCGACCGTCTCATCTCCTCGAGTTCGTGGAGTCGATCGAGAAGACTGGCGCCATCACGAGGTTCGAGGACCGTCAGGCGATTCTTGAGGACATCATTTCCGACGATGATGTCCGACAGATCACGAAAATTGGCGTAGGTCATAAGCTCTTCGTAGTCGCCGCTGAAACGGTCGAGGGGAGTCTCGTTTTCCTTCCGCACGACCAGCCGGCGGAAGACATCGCTGGGGAGGCCTTCTCGATACCAGAGCTCACCCGAATAGGTCACGAGGCCGCGATGAACGATGCGGCGAAAGTTGACCAGAAGGTCGGTCAGGATCCGATTGGCGTCGATTGTTCGTCCCCTGTTCTATTCGCGGCTCGCTGCCGCGATTCTATCCGGATCACAGAATTGTACTGTGGAACCGAACCGTTGTCTCCGATGGAACATGACTTCCCGACTCTTCTTCATTTTCTTTTCAATCGGCATCGATCCGGGTGAACAGAAGCAACAGGCAAATGAACATGAGCCTTCAGCCGTCGGGGTCTGTCCCCGGGTTCCTTGAAAGTGGAATGAAGATCGGCAGCTCGATCTTGAGACCGACCTGCGCCGTGATGGCCCAGTGATTCTGGGCCGATCGCGCTGCTCCGAACTCGAAGGCCAACGCAAAGAGCCCGGCGCCGGTCTCGGCACCGACCGACAGCCCGTGGTGGATTCCGTGGTTGAAATCCCTGATGTTGCGATAGCGCAGGAATTTACCGTAGAACCCGCGTTGGGGCCGCGCGCCCGACAGCCTGCGGACGCCACCCCAGCCGAGGGTTGCCATGTGGGTCTCCGAACTCGGGCCCCGCTCATAGCCGTAACCGCCGAAAAGGCTGAAACTGTGGCCGTTGGACACCGAGAGATACCCGTGGGCCTGAAACGCGATCCATTCGTAAGGACCGAGCACGATTCCCGCGCTCGGGCAGATCCCCAGACTCCACCCACGATGCAACGGTTCGGTGATCTCTCCGCCGACGGCCGCGGAAAAGGCTTGATGCCACTCGTCGACATCACGTGGAGGCTCCACCTCTTCGGCCGAGGCCGCAGGGCAGAGGATCACCAGGCAACCCAGAAGCAGAACAGCCGTGCGGCCGGCTCTCGTCATCACCACAGCATGCTCATGCCGTCGAGGAATCGCTGTTTCGACCCGAGTTCGCCCCGCATGGCCTTGACGTCCTCCGGGCCGAGCGAGCGCAACCAGTTGGTCTACGACGACCTGCCGGTTGCCGTTGGTGCAGCTGAGGTCGAAATTGTGCAGATTGAGGAGACCGTCGAGCAACCGCTTCATCCGGTCGATTGAATCCTGGGTTCAGAACCGCAACACCCGCTTCGGTGTTGTAGTAGGTGGATCGGATATTGAAGTTCGAAGAATGAACGATGGTGAATTCGTCATCGACGCGCACCATCTTCCCGTGAAGGGCGGAGGGCGGCATGATCAACGGGGCGCATTCGGTCTCGGCCACATCAACCAAAAGACCTGGGTTCGCCTTCCAGGCCCAGACGTCAACCCCCGCCTCGACGAGCCTGATCAAGGTCGGGAAGGACGCGAGTCGGATCCCACCGCTGCGGAGCGCCGCTCCCCGATCGTTGGTAATGATCCGCACCCGCACACCGCGCGACACGGCCTCGATCAGAGCATCCGTAAGCACCGTCTCAAAGTTCGTGAACGGCGTCATGATGTCGATTTCGGACTCGGCTGCCTTGACCAACTCCACCAGGAGGACCGCCGTCGGTGCCCGGTCCCAGACCATGCTGTTGTCGTAGAGGACCGCCACCTGGGTGTCACCCGGCGGGGATTCGTAATCAGGAAAGAAACGTTCGTTGAGATAGTCCTCGAGCGGAGATTTTCCACCCGGGAACCGACCCGTGGACCACAGGTTTCGGATGCGCTTCTGGATGGTCTCCTGGGACCAGGTAAAATGCCGTGCACCCGAGAGATCCATCGCGACCGACCATGATTTGAGCCAGATCATCTGGAGATCCCAGACCGCTGCGCCCTCGATGAGCACACCGAAATCGAGCCACCAGTGCTGGGGGTCGAAATAGATGTCCGAATAGTTGCGACCCCCGACGATCGCCTGCCGGCCATCGGAGATGAACAGTTTATCGTGCATCCGCCCGTCGTAGATCGGCGACATCCCCCAGGAACTCCGGTTGTACGACTTGACGATTGCGCCCCCGGTCCGAACCTCGTTGAAGGCCCGGCTGAACGTCTTCACCCCGGTGGCATCGGCCAGGCAGCGAGCCATGAAGTCGCCCGATTTCTCCCGCCGAGAGCGGACAACATCGGCGAGGGCGTCCCTAAAGCGGGTCCCGTACTCGTTTTCGTGCCAGCTGTAGGTGCTGATGAAGATGTGGCTCTCGGCGGATTCCAAAAGATCCAGTCGAGCCTCCCACGCCCGTCGGGGATCGGCCAACAGCTCGACGCGGTTGTTCTCGGTCCAACGCGTCTTGCCGAATGTAACGACCAGATCGGCGAGATCCTCACTCTCCCCCGCCATGACCGGAAACACCGGCCCCGACAGCACCCCCAGGACGAGTGCTGAAATGACGCAGGAAGGGGATAAAAGCCCGACTCTTCTCATGGCGACGAAACTCTACCAGACCCGTTCGATGATCCACCCCGGGTGCGCGATCGCCGACCGGCACCGCCGAATCCTTTCCCCGGCAAAAACGTATGAGAAACCACCGATACGGTATAAATTTGAGACCAACTCAAAAAGATCGGGCACAATACTGCTGAAGAAACCAGGAGGAGCGATCCATGGACGAAACCACCGAACGCCCAAGCTACGAACCGGCAGAATCGACGACCTTCGCGCCGGAGCCGACCGCGAAAATCGGCAGCTTTCAGCGGTTGGCCAGGATGTTCTACTCGCCTGGAGAGGTTTTTGAAGACATCATGACCAAACCCTCCTGGCTGGTTGTGCTTCTCGCCATGATGATCCTGACCGTCGGAGCGCAGGCGATCATCCTGCCCCACATGGACAACGAGGCGACCCTCAGGGAGCGACTCGGCGACCGCGCCGGGGAAATGAGCGACGAACAGATCGAGGAGATGATCGCCGGCGGCGAGAAGATCGCACGCTTCATCCCCGTCATCACCGCGGTCGTGGTGCCCATCATGTGGGCAATCCTCGCCGCGATCTTCCTTCTGATGCTCAAGATGGTCGGGTCCGAAACCGATTTCGTAACGACCCTGTCGGCCACGCTGCACGCCTATTGGCCGGCGTCGGCGGTGGCCACGGTGCTGACCGTGGCGCTCGTCCAACGCCTCGACAAGATCACCGAGCAGGAAATCCCGAATCTGGTGAAGTCCCACCCCGGCGTGCTGCTGCCCGCCGATGCTCCGGGCTGGCTCAGTTCCATGGCAAGCACCTTCAGCATCTTCAACATCTGGACCCTCGCTCTGCTGGTTATCGGATTCAAGATCGTCGGTCGGCTGCCCACCGCGCGCGCCGCAATTGCGGTGCTCGTTCCCTGGGCGATATGGCTCGTGGGTAAGGCGGGCATGGGCCTACTCCAGGACATGATCAGTTAATCGGGAAGGGTCACGATGAAGAAGCCACTGATTGGAGCCGCAGTCGTCGCGATTCTCGCGCTGGTGGTCTGGGCCTCGGTGAGGGATAGTCAACCCCGAGGAATCAAGGTTGACACCCAGACCGCCGATTTCCGAACGGTTTCCTCGCGGGTCAAGGCAACCGGTGAGATCACCCCAGAGAAGAAGGTCGAGATTTCCGCCAAGGTCGTCGGTGAGATCATCGATCTGCCGGTGGTCGAGGGCCAACACGTATCGGCCGGCCAACTCCTGGTGGAGATCGAGCGCGATCTCTACGAAGGCGCCCGCGACCAGGCGCAAGCGGCCCTCAGGCAAGCGGAGGTTTCGAGCCGTCGTATCGACGTCCAACTCGCGGACGCCAGACGGAACCTGAACCGTGTCGGTGAGCTCTTCCGAGAAAACCTCGTCAGCCAGGATGCCATGGATCAGGCCCAACTCGCCGTCGATACCGCCGAAGTCGAGCTTCAGGCACAGGTCCACACCATCGAACAGTTCGAGTCGGCTCTCAAACGGGCGACCGACGATCTCGCCCGCACCACGATCCGATCCCCCATGGATGGGGTACTGATCCAGCTTGACGCAGAACAGGGTGAGACGGTGGTTCCCGGATCGACCAATCTCCCCGGTTCGGTGATCATGACCGTCGCCGACATGTCTCGTCTGCTCGCCGAGGTCGAGGTCAGCGAGATCGATGTGGTCGGCGTCGAACTGGGCCAGACGGCAGAGGTCACGGTCGACGCGCTCGGCAACGACGACCCCGAGATCGGCCGGGTCGTCGAAATCGCCACCTCCGGCCGCCGCGATCCGAGCCAGGGGACAATCCGCTTCAGGGTCAAAATCGCCCTCGAAAATCCCGACCCCTCGTTGCGGCCCGCAATGACCGCAAAGGTGGACATCCTGACCGCGACCAGCGAGGACGTGCTTTCGGTGCCCATCCAGGCGGTGGTGAAGCGCAGCATCGACGACGATGGCGAAGAGGTCCACGGAACCGCCGCCGATGCCGTGGACGAAATCGATGTGGTCTACGTCGTGGTCGATGGAGAGACAAGCGTGAGACCGGTGGCTACCGGAGTCTCCGATGTCCTTCACGTCGAGATCACTGATGGCCTCAGTGAGGGCGAGGTGGTCGTGATCGGCCCCTATCGGACCCTGAAGAAACTCAAGGCCGGCGAGGCCGTCATCGCTGAAGAGAAATCGGCCGGTGACGACGACGAGGACGACTCCGGCGGCGTGGAGGTCCGCCTCGACTGATGCTGATTTCAATCTCCAATCTCCGCAAGATCTACAGCATGGGTGAAATCGAGGTCCGCGCCCTCGACGGGGTCGATCTCGAGGTCGAGGCCGGCGACTATCTCGCGATCATGGGTCCCTCGGGTTCCGGAAAGTCCACCCTGATGAACCTTATCGGGTGCCTCGACACTCCCACCAGCGGGGAGTACATCCTCAACGGACACGCCGTTTCCCGTCTCGATGACAGCGAATTGGCCCTCATCAGAAACTCCGAAATCGGTTTTGTATTTCAGACCTTCAACCTCCTCAGCAGGGCAACCGCCCTTGCCAATGTCGAGTTGCCCCTCATCTATGCCCGCATGCCCTCCGCCAAACGCCGACAACGGGCTTTGGAGGCCCTCGAGAGGGTCGGATTGGCCGACCGTGTCAAACACCAGCCCAACGAGCTCTCAGGTGGTCAACGGCAGCGGGTCGCAGTGGCGAGAGCACTGGTCAATCGGCCGTCGATCCTGCTCGCCGACGAACCCACCGGCAATCTCGACTCGAGAACGTCCGAGGAGATCATGGCGTTGTTCGACGAGCTCAACGCATCGGGCAACACCATCGTCCTGGTCACCCACGAGGAGGACATCGCCGATCACGCCCAGCGGACCATTCGACTTCTCGACGGCCGCGTCACCAGTGACGGGCGCAGGGACCGGGGTGGGGCTCGATCATGATTTGGGACAACTTCCGCATCGCACTGGCCGCGATCCGGGCCAACAAATTGCGCTCACTGCTGACCATGCTGGGGATCATCATCGGTGTGGCGGCGGTGATCGCGGTGGTGTCCATCGTCCAGGGTCTCAACCACGTCATCGCAACCCAGTTCGAAGGCGTCGGTGTGACCTACATCATGGTCTTTCCCAGACAGGACCTCCAGGACCCGGATCTCGCCGGCCGCGAGGTCACACTGACCTATGACGACGGGCTCGCCATCATGGAACAGGCGGCCGGTCTCGAACTCTTCAACCCGGT
This sequence comes from uncultured Acidobacteriota bacterium, assembly GCA_963753035.1. Lineage (GTDB taxonomy): Bacteria > Acidobacteriota > Thermoanaerobaculia > Thermoanaerobaculales > Sulfomarinibacteraceae > JAHECW01. The sequence goes on from CAVWAW010000007.1 coordinate 250,611, forward strand.
TTTCTACCGCGGTGAACAGACCCGATCGGGAGACCGGCGCCACCCGACCATGTTGCTCGGCATCGGTCCATCCCACCAAGAGGTCTCGAATCACTGGGTGGAGGAGGGCCGTTTCTTCTCCGAACTCGATCTTCAGCGCGCCGCGCGGGTGGCCCTCATCGGCCGCAACGTCATCGAAGAGCTCGAACTCTCCGAACCGATCCTCGGATCCGACCTGATTGTCGGAGCGTCGACCTTCACCATCATCGGCATCATGGAGTACAAGGGCGAGATGATGGGTCAGAACCAGGATGATTTCGTCCTGTTGCCTATCACCACCGCCCGCGACATCTACGGAGTCGAAGCCGTCAAACAACTCCGGCTCGACTTCAAGGCAACGAGTCCCGAGACCATCGATCTCGCCAAGGATCAGATCGGCGAGGTCCTCAGAAGACGTCACCGGATCGCAGAAGGCACCAAGGACGACTTCCGCGTCCTTCTCCAGGAAGAACTTCTCGAACGCACCGGCGCCATCCTGGGAACGGTGACATCGGTGGTCGGGGGTGTGGTCAGCATCGCCCTGCTGGTCGGCGGAATCGGCATCATGAACATCATGCTCGTGTCGGTTACCGAACGGACCCGCGAGATCGGTGTCCGCAAGGCCGTCGGAGCACGGAAGTCCGATATTCTCGTCCAGTTTCTCACCGAGGCCGTCACCATCTCGCTTGTGGGCGGCCTCATCGGGATCCTCTGTGGATGGGGTCTCGGAATCCTCGGAGCGAAGGCCATACCCGGCTTCCCTCCGGCCCACGTCCCGATCTGGGCCATCGCGCTCGCTTTCAGCTTCGCCGCCATCGTCGGAGTCTTCTTCGGAACCTACCCCGCCGCGAAAGCTGCGAGCCTCGATCCCATCGACGCCCTGCGCTACGAGTAATCCGATTATGAATTATGAGTTATGAATTATGAATGACCATCGCACCAGGTCCTCAGCCACGCCGAGTGGATCCGTTGCGATGCAATTCATCATTCATCATTCCTAATTCATAATTAATATCTGAATCGTCCCACGACGCGCTGCAGTTCGTCGGACATTTCCGCGAGTTCGTCAGCGCCTTCCCTCGATGACAGCGAGGCGGCGGCGGTTTCCTGAACCGCGGCGGCGATCCCCGCGATCCTCTCCGCGATCTCTCGCGAGCCGGTCGCAGCCTCCGAGACAGCGTGGGCGATCTCGGCGGTGGTGGCGGTCTGCTCTTCGACCCCACTGGCGATGATGGTCTGGATATCGTGGATGTTCTCGATGATCGTCGTTATCTGGTTGATCGCATCACCGGCGACGGTGGTCTGCTCGGAAATGGTCCGAGCCGTGGAACTGATCTCCTCGGTAGCCTGGGCCGTCTGATTGGCGAGCTTCTTGACCTCATCGGCGACCACGGCGAATCCCCTGCCCGCCTCTCCGGCTCGCGCGGCCTCGATGGTGGCGTTGAGGGCCAGGAGATTTGTCTGCTCGGCGATGGCGTAGATGACCTTGACCACCGCGCCGATGTTGGCGCCGCTCTGGGACAACTGTTCGAAGGTTCCCTGAGTCGAAGCCGCGATATCGACTGCGCTCGTCGCAACGCGTGCTGCCTCCGACGCATTGGCCGCGATCTCGCGGGTGTTTGCGTTGAGTTCCTCGGTGGCGGTCGCCACCGAATCGACGTTGGCGCTGACCTGTTCCGCCGCTGCCGAGACCAGTCCGGCTTGACTCGAGCTCTCGTCGTTGGCCGTCGCGATCTGTTGCGCGAGACTGCGCATCTGCGTCGCCGCCCCGGAGAGGGACTGCGCCCTGGTCCCGATGGTCCCGAGGTCGCCCTGGATATTCTCGATAAATGTATTGAAAGTGGTGCCGAGCCGTCCGACTTCATCGTCGCTGGAAACTCTCACCCGCCGGGTCAAATCAGCCTCTCCACCGGCAACGGCGAGAAAACGGTCCAGAAGTTCCTGAATCGGTCTTGTGACCACCCACCGGCTCACCACCAGGGTGACACCGCCGATGCATAGAATCGTCAACAATATGGCGAAAACGGTCACGACGACGCTCGCTCGAACCGGAGCTGTGATGATCTCTTTCGGCACCACGATACCGAGGGTCCACGTGAAGTACGGAGAGTCGGAGTGGATCGGAGCCGAGAAGACGAGCTGCTTCTCTCCTCCGAGGGTCACCGGAAAAACGCCGTTATCACCCGCCACCAGGCGCTCGCTCAATTCAGCGAACCCATCGGCCTTGATCTCCTGCCGTTGATCCAGACTTGCCAGTCGCATCTCGTTGGCAACTGAATTTTGAGTTTGCGCCTCGTCTCCGAGGGCGGGGTCCTTCTCACCCTTGACGCCGGGAAAATAGATGACCTCGCCGACGTTATCAATGAGGAAGGCCTCTCCTTGACCTTTGAATTGAATCGCGCGAACCATGCGCCCGACCGAGTCCATGGAGACATCCGCTCCACCCACACCCACCAGGGTTCCGTTGCCGTTACGGCGGGTGGTCTGAATCGTGACGGCCTCCGTCCCGGTGACCAGATCGATGGTCGGTGAAGCCAGATAGAGCCGACCGACATTGACGGCTTCCTGCCACCACGGTCGGGTATTCGCCCGGTATCCCGGGAGTTCCACCCGACCGTCAGGCGTCTCGACAATCCGGTTGGAAAAGTAATCCCCGGTGTCGGCATCGGCAAAGAAGACAGCTCGAACCCCGTCTTCCTCGGCCACGATGGCATCGAAATAGTCGATGATCTCGTTGTAGTCGCCATCGCCAAGAACCGGCGCGCGATACTCCGTGTACCCGACGAAGTATTCTTCGAGTCGAGGATCGGCGAGGAGGGTCGTCACGATTCTTGCCCGTTCGGCAAAAAACAGTCGGACTTCAAGCGCATTTGTCTCGAGCATTCGCGAAACCTCGACGCCGATCTGCCGGCTGGCCAGATTCGAGGTATAGCTCACGGCTACGATACCGAGAATGGTCAGGGCCACCGCGATGGAGCCACCGACGAAGACGGTGAGTTTTTGATTGATATTCTTGAGTTTGAACTCGGCTAACGCCATGGATCACCCCGGTGTGTGGAAGAGATACAAAGTGACGGCTGGTCCGGCCACTATGTATCAGTTTACCAGCATTTCGATTAATCGACAGATGGGAACATCTGACTAAGGCCATCCACGCTCAAGATCGATTGTTGGGGTATGCTTGGATGCGGCGTCTCGAACTGACACGCTTGGATCCGGTTTGTACCGGCCTATCGCGACAGAGACTGGCACGCAGGTTGCTCACAGATAAAGCGGCGATTCGAGGAGGTTCCGCCTCGTCACGGCCATCGGCGGTCTCTGATCTGACGAGGGGATTCACCCGAGGATCGAATTCGTCGCGAAGGGGGTAGAGGATTGAGTGGCATGTCCGCCATCATTGCTGAATTCCTGGCAGAAAGTGTCGAAAACCTCGACAGTGTGGATCAGGATATCGTTGCACTCGAAAGGGACTCGTCCAACACCGAGGTCATCGAGCGGGTGTTCCGAACGATCCACACGATCAAGGGCACCTGCGGTTTCCTCGCATTCAGCAAGCTGGAGGCGGTGACCCATTCAGCCGAATCCGTCCTCGCCCTGGTAAGGGACGGCAACCTCGAGCTGACCCCTGAGATCACGACGACCCTGCTCAAAGCCATCGACAGCGTGCGCGAAATCCTCGCCCACATCGAGAGGGACGAAACCGAAGGCGACGGCGATTATTCAGAGATCGCCCGAGATCTGGACGCCATCGATGAAGGTGCGAAAAAGGGAAAAAAAAAGTCCCCTCCGCGGGCGAAAAGTCGGAGCGTGAAAAAGGTCGAGCCAGGCCCAAAACCGGCGCCGACTAAAAAGACCAAGGACCTCACAGAGGAAGTGACTGCGGAGACCGCCGAGAGGGATCTCGGAGCCAAGAAATCGCCGGTCACCGGCGATGTCGTCGGCCCGACCGTCGGAGAATCCAGTTTGCGGGTCGACATTTCAGTGCTCGACCGGCTCATGAATCTCGTCGGCGAACTCGTCCTTGCGAGAAATCAGATCGGCCAGAATCTCGGTAGCGACAGCAACCTCGCGCTCACAACTGCATCTCAGAGACTCGACTCCATCACCGGCGAGCTCCAGGAAGCCGTGATGCGAGCTCGGATGCAGCCCATCAGTTCGATCCTGTCGACCCTCCCCCGATTTGTTCGCGATCTCGCAATCACCTCGGGAAAAGAGCTGGAGATCGAAATCGAGGGTCAGGAAACCGATCTCGACAAATCGGTTCTCGAAGCCATCAAGACCTCCCTCCTCCACCTCGTTCGCAACGCCGTCGATCACGGTATCGAAACACCGGAGGACCGCGAGGCCTCGGGGAAGCCCAGGGCCGGCAAGATCACCCTTCGCGCCGCTCACGAAGGCGGCAGCGTCGCCATCGAGGTTCGCGACGATGGCAAGGGCCTCGACTCCGAGAGAATTCTCGAACAGGCGATATCAGCAGGAATCGTCAGTGCTGAAAACGGCGCCGAACTGCCGCGCGCGAAGATCGAGCAGTTCGTCTTTCGGGCCGGGTTTTCGACCGCTCGAGAGGTGACCAACGTATCCGGCCGCGGGGTCGGCCTCGATGTCGTTCGGGCAAATGTGGAGAGCATCGGCGGCCTCATCGAAATACAATCCGAGCCCTCGCAATCGACGACCTTCAGAATCAAGATTCCCCTCACGCTGGCGATCGTTTCAGTCATTCTGGTTCGTTCGGGCGGCCAACGGTTCGCCCTGCCTCAAGCCTCCGTCGTCGAGCTGGTTCGCCTCGGTCGAGGCGGCAGCGAACTCGGAATCGAGAGGCTTCATGGTGTACCGGTCTACCGTCTACGTGGTCGACTCCTACCGCTCGTCACTTTGTCAGAGGAACTCGGTCTCGCCTCACCAGGCACAGGCAGCGAGGAGAGCATCATCGTTTTGCAGGGAGACAACCGGCAGTTCGGGTTGCTGGTGGACTCCATCGACGACTCTCAAGAGATCGTGGTCAAACCCCTTGGGCGGCGTCTGACGGGGCTACCATTCGCGGGAGCGACCATCCTCGGGGATGGATCCATCACACTCATTCTGGATGTTTTCCGAGTCGGCCTTTCGGCAGGAGTGGTGTCCGACGGTAGGACCCGTGCGTTGTCGGCGGATCCGACCCTGCCGTCCGCTCCGGCGCCTGGGCTCAGACGTGTCCTCCTGCTCCAGGGCGCCGATGATGAACGGATGGCCCTCGACCTCAGCCGAGTCTCACGCCTCGAGTCGCTCCATCGTGGCCGCATCGAACGAGTCGGGGACAACCTGGTGGTTCAATACCGTGGCGAGATCCTGCCGATGATCGATCTCCAACGAGCCCTCCCGGAACGCCGGACCAATCGACGGAACGAATCCCCCGAGAGTGCCGGTGAGGCATCGGTGGTGATCTGCACCATCGAGGGTCGTTCGTGTGGACTCCTCGTCCATCGCATCCTCGACATCGTCGATGCCGATCTCTCCGACACGACAGCGGGGAGTCGGGAGGGCATCGAGGCATGCTCGGTCATCGGCGACAGGATCAACGAAATCATCGATCTCGCTGGGGTGATTCGGCTGGCGGAACCGACCTTCTTCAAACGAAACGAATCGGCCGAGGACAAGAAATGACCGGTCAGAAACAGTACTGTACGCTGAGGGTGGCTGATCTCCTGCTCGGCATCGAGGTGGGAGAAATCCAGGAGATCATCCGGGACACGTCATTCACGCCGGTTCCCATGGCCCATCCTGCCATCAGAGGTCTCATCAATCTCCGCGGTCAGATTGTCACCGCCATCGACCTGAGGCGGCGTGCCGGGCTCGAAGCCGCCATCGACGGCGCCGAGTACATCACCATGGTTCTCGGCACCGCCGAGGAACCTCTGGCCCTCGTTGTCGATGGCGTCGGCGATGTCGTCGAGGTCGACGCCGAGGCCTTCGAATCCCCTCCGGACACTCTCAAAGGTGAAGCTCGGCGGATGATCGAGGGCGCCTACAAGCTCGAGCGCGAACTTTTGCTGGTGCTCAACCTCCAAGTCGTTCTGGATCTCCAACGAAGCCCCGGGGAGACCGGCGGATGAAACACGCATCACGCCAAAAAGGGTGGCTTGATGCTGGATAATCTCAGGCTTACCCACAAGGTCTTGAATCATTTCAAATTTCGTTCCACCGAGGAGAGGTGAATGCAATGAGAGCCCTGGTAATCGACGATTCGCGCGCCATGAGGACCATTTTGCGTGGAATTCTAGTGAGCCTCGGTTTCGAGGTCGTCGAGGCGGCCGATGGCCGTCAAGCGGTCGATATCCTCTCCGAGGACCACGGTTTCGACCTCGCTCTCGTCGACTGGAATCTCCCCGAGATGAGCGGTCTGGAAATCGTGAAAGAGGTGCGAAGAAATCCCCAATTGGCAGCGTTGCCTCTGCTGATGGTCACCACCGAGACCGAGTTCGAAAGAGTGACCCAGGCTCTTCAGGCAGGCGCCAACGAGTACATCATGAAACCATTTGACCGCGACATGCTGTTGGACAAACTGGTGATGCTGGGCATCCCCATCGAGACAGCGAAAGCCTGAAGAGGAACCATTGCCTCCCATACGAATCCTTGTAGTGGACGACGCCGTCGTTGCGCGCAGAGTCATTTCAGAGATCCTGAGCGAAGAGGACGGACTCGAGGTCGTCGGCACCGCTCCAAACGGCCGGATCGCGCTGACGAAGATCGAACGTCTGCAGCCGGATCTCGTCACCCTCGACATCGACATGCCTGAACTCGGCGGCATGGAGACCCTTGGTCTGATCCGATCGGATTTTCCCGGAATCGACACGATCATGGTCAGCAATCTGACCCAGCGGGGTGCCCGGGTCACCGTCGATGCGCTATTCATGGGGGCGGCCGACTATGTGACCAAAGCGACCCAGACCAGTTCGCCGGAGGCCGCAAGGAATCACCTGAGAGAACAGCTCATACCGAAGATCCGCGCCCTCTACCTCGGTCGCCAAGGCGGCACCACTCCGGGTCGAACGCCGGTCTCGACAGTCGCCGGCAGCCCTGTCAGCCGTCCGAGAAAGGTCGGAATCGTCGCCATCGGAGCCTCCACCGGCGGACCGAACGCCCTGGCGGAAGTCCTGAAGACTATCCCAAATGGATTTCTCGCGCCGGTCGTCATCGTCCAGCACATGCCGAAGAACTTCACCGCGTTTCTCGCAGATCGGCTCGATAGTCGCTGCGCACTCACCGTCAGGGAGGCCAAGGATGGTTCGGTGCTCACGCCCGGGACCGCATGGATCGCCCCGGGAGACCTTCACATCAAGGTGCGGCAGACCGGAGGTCAGGCCTGCCTCACCACCGATGACGGCCCGCTGGTGAATTCCTGTCGGCCTTCGGTCGATGTCCTCTTTCATTCGGTCGCCAATCGCTTCAACGCATCCACTCTGGCCGTCGTCCTCACCGGGATGGGACAGGACGGACTCGAGGGTTGTCGTTCCATCGCCTCGGCGGGCGGCCGGATCGTCGTTCAGGATCAGAGCACGAGCGTGGTTTGGGGCATGCCGGGTCATGTCGCCAACCAGGGTCTCGCGGAAGCCGTTCTGCCCTGCAGTGAAATCGGCGCGGAGATCGTCCGACGGGTCGGATTTCGCGCATGAAACACGAGGACCCGAAAATCCACCTCCCTGAACCGGTCAACGGTATGGATTTCGACTACATCAGAGGCCTGGTCAGGGACAGCACCGCGATCGCCCTCGACAACACCAAGGTCTACCTGGTCAACGCACGACTGCTCCCGGTCGCCCGCGATGCAGGGTTCCCTTCGGTCGTGGCGCTGATCAGACACCTCAGATCGCGACCCTTCGGCGATATCCACACCAAGGCGGTGGAGGCCATCGTCACCACCGAGACATCGTTCTTTCGTGATTTCTTCCCCTTCGAGGCTCTGCGCCAGGAGGTCATCCCGGAGATCATGGCTGAACGCAGGGGTGGAAGTCGAAGCCTGACTATCTGGTCGGCCGGATGCTCGAGCGGCCAGGAACCCTACAGCATGGCGATGATGCTGCGTGAAGCTTTTCCGGAACTCGCGACATGGAGCACCCGCATCCTAGCCAGCGATGTTTCCGGGGGGATGCTCGAGAAATCGAAGGCCGGTATCTACTCTCAGACCGAGGTCAACCGCGGCCTACCGGCCCCGATGCTGGTGAAATATTTCCGCCAAAACGGGACGACCTGGAAACTCAACGAAGAAATCCGAAACATGGTCAGTTTCTTTCACCACAACCTCGCTCGCGACCTACCCCCTCTTCCGCCGGTCGACATCCTCTCCATGCGTAATGTACTGATCTACTTCGACGTCCCTACCAAGAGACTGGTGCTCGACCGAATTCGCCGGTATCTTCGCCCCGGCGGTCTCTTGATTCTCGGCACGGCCGAAACCACCCTCAATCTGGATGAGCGGTTCGAAAGGGTGCGACTCGGACGGGCGGTTTTTTACCGCGCCATGAAATCGGAGGCACCATGAATCCCAACGAATCCCAGATCCGTTCCATCGTGCGCAGCGTCTGGTCAACCCAACTGGGCCTCGAAATCTTCGACGCCGAGGAAGCGGTTCAACCATCGCCTGCGGCGACCATGACCGCCGCCATCCACATCAGCGGGGACTATCACGGCGGTATCCGGCTCGAGTGCAGCCGGACCATCGTTCGAAGCGCCGCATCCATCATGTTCGATATCCCGGCCGACCAGTTGGTCGATGACGACGAACGCGATGTCATCGGCGAACTCGCCAACGTCGTCGCCGGAAACATCAAGGCGCTCATTCCCGGAACCAACTCGATCTCGTTGCCGACCATCGTCGAGGGATCCGACTACCACGTGTCGTCCCTCGACGTCAGATCGAGCGCTGACTACAGTTTCACTCTGGATGGTGACTCGATGACCGTGACGGTCATCGAGCACGGAAGCTGAGGCAGATCGCAGGCAGCAGGTCACACGTGAGCCTCTTGCAGAATTCTTGATTGCGGCGGGAATCGACGCAAATGGACCATCGCCCGCGGGGACGCGGGCGCTACAAAATCGCGAACATCCTTGTAGCGCAGGCGTCCCCGCCTGCGATGGACCGCTGCGGTGAGCCTGGCACCTCGTCGTCTTGTAGGATATTGCAAGAGGCTCACGTGGCAGGATGCTGAACGAAGGACCCTTGTAGTGATCTCCGCGGTCAATCCCCGTTCTTGTCTCCATCCCCCTTGGGTTTTCGGGTAACGACGGGTCTGGGGTTTCCGTCCCAGCAGAAGGTGCTGAAGATCTGGCCGATGGGGTGAAAGAGGAACCGACGGTCATCGCTCTGGCGGTAGTCCCACTTCGTCCCTTCGAGCTTCTCGGCCAGGCTGTCGTCCTTCCACTTGTCACTCACGAGGTCGCTCCGTGTTTGCAGGAGTTCAAGATCTCGGTGACCAATTCGTGATTGGGGGTCCCGGGCACCGCGATGGTCAATTTCGACACCCTCTCTTCGGTTGCCACGATGAATACGCACGGTTCTTGCGGTTCACCGGCGCAACTGAACTCCCGCGCAGCGAGAGTCCTTCCCGAGAGATAGGTCAGGACCGCCGAGTGGAAGCCCGAGAGGATCGGGCACGCACCACCCGACACCGCCACAAAACGTCCGGGGAACGGGCTGTCCTGATGCTTGATCACGATGATCCCCTCGTCGCGCCGGCTCAGGTCGGCTTCGAACCTTCCCAAACCGAGGACACCCAGCGAGGAGGACAGCAACTCCAACGCCATCTGAGTTTCCATCTCGCGAAGGGTCTTCCCATACGCACGCTGGACATGCTGTTCGAGCCTGAACGCGTGTCGGATGCCCCATTTTCGACCGAGTTCCCGGAGAAACTCGTGATGCCGAAAGCCCATGTGTTTGGTGAACACGCTTTCGAACGCATCGAGGAAGTCCTCGTTGGCGAGCACAACCCGGCCCTGGCCGGCGTCGCGGAGTGCCCCGGTGAGTGGGTCCCGATCGAGCACCGGCGCGAGGCTCTCACTGAGGTCGCGGAGCCTCGCCAGGGTAACGATGAATCCACTGCCAACTCCACGACGAACGAGATTGATCCGCCACATCCCGCCGTGGTGGCCCAACGACACCTCGAACTCGGTGCTCGCCGAACTCCGATCCTCGGCGGGCATCCGCGCCAGCGATCGCAACACAACCTCGGCAACCGCCGATGCCTCCTCCGGTAGCAGACCGAGTAGGAGACGACCCGTCACGGTTTCCGAATCGAGGTGGTTGACCCGAAGCCCGTAGGGAGCGTAGGCCTCGACCCGCAGATCACTATCGAGCAGTAAACAGCCCTCAGGGAGGCTGCCGCGGACCACCGGTTGTCTCGTTCGGCCCCCGGCCGGGGATTCTTCGCCGGAGTCCTCGATCCTGGGTTCCCGGAAACCGACGAAACCGAGCTGCTCCATCCGCTTCTGCCATGGCGTGAACAACTCGGCGAGTCGTTTCTTGGTGAAACGCCAGGCAAGAGCCTCCTCCATCCGTTGAAAGAAACGGAGAATCCAAGTGCTGACGAAACCGGCAAAATCTTCCGGCGCCCCTTGAAGGTCCCATCCCGGTTCGAGACTGACCTCACCCGCCGCACCCAAGCGAATTCCTCCGAGTGTTCCGGATTCCCCGATGAGTTCGTCCCGGATGGCTTCGAGTCGTTCGAGAACCAGTTTCACCTCCATGTGATTGGAGGCGTATGACGCGACGGTGTTGAGCATGGTCAGGGCGGTGTCAAGGGTCTGGGCTCGGACGATCGCCTGCGTATCATCTTTTGTAGCCGCCCGCCTCTCGTCGAGGCGACGCATGGCTTCCAAAAGCAGCTCCGACGGCGACATGGAGAACTTCGGTTCCACATCCACCGCTCCGAAGTCCGCCTCGAAGGTCCCGGTCTCCCATGTCGCGATTTCGTAAACCGCTTCTTTCCCGTGGATCCCACCCTGAATCTCGGCGGCGATCACAGAACCGTCCTGCAACCAGACGCGGCCCTTTTCATTGTCGTGTTGGAAAGAAACGGCCCCGCTGCGACGCCCGACCTCCGCGGTCTGGAGAAGATCGGCCACCGAGAGCTGGGACATGGTGCCGAAAAGCGCTTGATCGTGGCGGTGCTTGTCGATGGCCAATTTGGTGGTCAGGGTCACTTCTTCGTCGTCATACGGCGGAGCCACGACGCCGAGCAGCCCCAGACGAAGCGCCCGGCGCCGCTCCTCGGCGCCGGCACTGGCGATGACGACCAGCGGAATCTGTTCCATCAACGGATTCGACTCGAGAAGTCGAATCAGGATCGAGTCCCCGCTTTCCATATCCCTCAGCGGCGTCAGAATCGCGTCCGGAAGGTCGAACTGGCGTTCGCGAATCACATACTCGGCATCTTCGAGGGTGGTCATGCTGGACACCTCGAATTCGGACTGGCGCAGAGCCTCGCTCACCCGCTGGGCGATCACCAGATCGGAGTGCACAACGTAGGCGAGGTCGCGCTTCACAGACTGACCCCCGTCAACGTCACACCGGCACTCACGGTGACCGGGGCCGCAGCACGGGACCAGAATGTCATTTCACAGCCGTTCCGGGCGTAAAGATCCAGATCTCGAACTCAATATCAGCTGACACGACTCCCGCTCGAACCGCGGCAGCGGATGTGGTCACCAACTCGCCGCTTCCCGACCAGGACGGCGGCTCCGGCCTCAGGAGCTGACCGAGTTGTTCGATCCGGGTGCACGCATTGCCACCGATGAGGTTGATGACCTCACAGACCGCATCGGGCTCGGCCTCGGCACCGGGCTCGACCGAGAACCCGAGCATGCCAAGGGCGACCTCAGCAACGAGCGCGGGCGGAAGATCCACGACGATGGTGTAATCCCCATCGCCGACGATCCGCTGAGAGAAACGCTGACGGTCGGCGGCGAGGGTGTCGGCTTCGACGGTCACGGATCTCAGCTTGACCGGACGACCGGTGACCCTGGCGAGGTGAAAGACCGTCAGTTCAACACACGCGCTCACTGCCTCCGAATCGGGCAGATGGCTCATCGCCTCACGGATCTCCTCGTCCACCGCGCTTTCCAACGATCGGTAGTCTGCGAGATGGGTCGCGATCTCCTCGTCGCTGAGATGGCCGCCTTCAACCAATGCGGCTCCGATCCGAAGCCAACTCGATCGCTGTTTGTTCTGCAGGCGTTGGATCTGCTCTGGACTGAGGCCACCGGTCTGCTCGAGAATGACCTCGATGGGAGCATCCGACATGCGGTACTGCACCATGATCGAATTGGCTCGGCTGCGGTCGATGAGCCCCTGCTGGAGGGCGAGCTCCGGCAAGCTCAGATTCGAACGCCGCTGACGATCGAGCGCGTCGAGAAGCGCTTCTCGATTGATCGCCGCCTTGGCGAGGAGGTACTGGCCGAAAAACATCGTCGCCATTCCTACCTCCTCACGCGGACGCGTCGACGCCGCGCATGAACTCGAGGAAGTCATCGCGGGTAAACGGTTTCTGCAAAAAGCTCCGGGCTCCAGTGGTGAGACATTCGTGGATCGCATCCTCGGTACCGAGCGAGGAGATCATCACGATGCAGGCCTCCGGATCGATGGCGAGAATCTGTGCGAGGGTCTCAACCCCCGACTGACCCGGCATGATCAGATCGAGCAGCACGATGTCGGGGCGGATCTCACCGAATTTCTGGACTGCGCGCCGTCCGTCTCGCTCGGACGCAATGACATTGAACTCCGAGTCCTCGAGATAGGCGGCGATGATGGTCAAGATGGCGGCGGAATCATCCACCGTCATCACGCTGGCCTTAGCCATCGCGCTCCCCCTTCCCACACAGCCGGTCCGATAAATCCGTCAGCGTGCCCCCAGGGCATTGCCAGCTCCAGTGATTCGAAGCCCCGGTCATTCCACGTCCTCCCGATCCGCAGCGCGATCCAAACTCTGTAACCGTCCCTCGACCCGTTGCAGCTTCGCCTGGAGAAACCGTCTCTCCATGGCCAAACCGGCCTCGATCATGAGTAGTTCGAGCCCTCTGATCGAGCCGATGGGTTCACCCTCCGGGACATTATCACCATAAAACACTGCCGCAATCATACCGTCAACCACGATAGGAATGGCAACAACCTCATTGGGAACCGGCCCACCCAAGAGTTTTAACAGCTCTTCATTCCACCGGCAACGCTTGAGCGCGCCCCGATATGTCTGCATGATCTCCGCCACATCGAGGAAGATCGACGGCTCACCTGGTGGAACGGAAAACGACCTGATCTTCGCATCGACCGTCGGAGCGGCCTCGCCCTCACCGCCGAGACCGAACTGCCCGATCCCGGTGATGCCGTCGGCGCCGAAATGGAACAGAACGCCGCGGTTCACCAGGCTCGAAGCGTACCGCAAGATCATCAATGCGATCTCGCCGGTGTACGACGGCGATCGAAGCTGAATTTCGGTCATGAGCGAGCAGAGGTCTCCGAGTTCGTCGGGAGTCTCGAATCGTGCGGGACCACCGGCATCCATCTCGCCGAGCGCCGATCCATCGATCATATAGTCCAGGAGGGAGGCAAGATCGGTTGCTGCGGGCGGGACCTGTTGACCCTCCGGCGAGCGCAGGACAGGCGCGACAATGCCCTCGACGCGCGACCGTTGGACCTCATCGAGCCGGGTCAGCAAATCGAGGATGAACCCGTCGGTGTTGATGCCACCATCGATGTCGAGATCGTTGCCGGTCTCGGTATCGGACTCCAGAAGAATTCCTTCCGATGGTTTGAAACTGAAAAAGCCCGTCTCGAGAGAGATGAACTCCCCTACGACGTCCTGTAACTGCTCCCGAAGCAAGGCATCTAGATCGTCGGGGTTGACCAGACGCTGCTCGACGAGAATCGCACCGAGCCGGCGCCAATTAGGCCCATCTGCCTGGATTCGCAACGCCTTCTCCAGCTCCGCCTGAGAAAGGAGCTGCCTGCGCACCAACAACTCCCCGAGGACCGGCCCCGGCCGGCCGTTGCTGGCGTGATAGATCTTTCCGCTCTTGAAGAAAAAGCAGCCGGTGGATTCATTCGCGTTGAGGGTCAGCTTTCCTGTTTTCTTGAACAACGAAAGCAGGTGAAACAGCTCCGCAAGCTGCAGATCCTCGAGCTTGCCGACCAGTGCCATCAGGTTCTATGCCCTCCATCGAACCAGCGCGTCACGGCTCTCCACTGGGGAGCATGACACGCCACCCCTCACAGTAGCAAGATCGATACCTGAATCGATATCGATGAGCAACCGTTAGATCGGAAAATGGTGTTCGTGCACGGACACGGCGTATCGTTGTAGGACAACGCGCCACAGTTTTGAGTTTTCAGTTTTGAGTGTTGAGTTCCATCGCCAACGGACCTCGAATCTTCGCGATGAAATTAAAAACTAAAAACTAAGAACTGAGAACTATTCGGCTTCTTCCGCGACGATTTTCATCGCCTGCTCGATGGGGATGTGTGCGACTCCGTCGCCCTCGCTGATCCAGCCAAAGCTGCCCAGTCGTTCGAGCTGTTCGTTGTCGACCTTCTGCAGCTCCTGGTAGGGCTGGCTGTAGACCTTGCGGTATCGCTCGTCTTCTTCGGCGCTGTAGAACCAGGTTTGGAGCAGCACGATGACCACGAAAAGTCCGATGGCACCGATGACTCCAACCACCGCCGAGGCTGCAACATTCGGGTCGTCGTAACGCATCACGAGCTCCTATTCTCAGTTCTCAGTTTTTAGTTCTTAGTTTTTAGTTACGGAGACATCGCACGGGCTTTTGACTGCGTCTGGGCGATGTAACTCAAAACTAACAACTTAAAACTCATAACTCAATCAGGCGTTCTCGAACGCCAGCGATTCCTGCAGTCTCGGGTCGCCCTCGGGGACGAGCGAGGTTCGGCCGAGACGCCACGCGATCACCGCCGAGTAGATGCCGGCGATTCCAAGATAGACCAAAATGTCGAGCACCCCGAAACGGGCCACGCCCGGGCTGAACTCGGGAATCACGAGCCAATACATATCAATCCAGCACATCACGGCGACGTAGAGGCCAATGACCGCCAGAAGTATCGGGCGACGCTTGACGTGGCGCGAGATGAGCATCAGAAACGGCAGTACGAAATGACCGAACAGGAGGGTCAGCGATATCGCGGTCCAACCACCGGTCTGCCGTTTGAGGAACCACTCGGTCTCTTCCGGGATGTTGCCGTACCAGATCAGCATGTATTGTGAAAAGGCGATATAGGCCCAAAAGACCGTGAACGCGAACATGAACTTGCCGATGTCGTGGTAGTGCTCGATGGTCACCGCGTTCTTCATCAGCCCCTGAGCCTGGAGCCAAACCAGGATCTTCGGCATGACGGCGAAAAACAGCAGCACCGAAGACGCGAAGTAATAAACCCCATAGATCGTGCTGAACCAGTGCGGATCGAGGGACATGAGCAGGTCAAAGGCGGCGAAATTGAGGGACAGCGCGAAGAGAACCATCCCGGGGGCCGACACGACCTCCATACGCCGGGTGAGCGCCGGATCGGCATTGCCATCCTGTTTCACCGAAACGCGATAAAAGAACCACGCCAGGATCGACCAGATGGAGAAGTAGATCACCAATCTGATGATGAAGAAGTTGGTGTTGAGAAATCCACTCTTTCCGGCGATGAGGGCGTCATGCTCCGCGGCACCCACGTGAGCCCAGTGATAAAGGTGTTCGATCCCGAGCACGATGGGGATGGCCAGCACCGCCATCAACCACACATTCGCCGCCAGGACCTCGGCGATCCGACGGACGACCACGCTCCATCCGGCCCGGGTTAAATGCTGGAGCATCACGAAGAAGAGGGCGCCGAGCGAAAGTGAGAGAAAAAAGGCAAAGGACACGAGATAGGTCTGGAGCAGATAGTCCATCCCATTCTCGGTTCCCGAAGCGACCATGTACGAGCCGGCGAATCCGATGACCCCGGTGATCGCGCCGATGACGGCCCACTTCATGGACCGCCCATCCAGTCGCCGCGGTTCGGTTGTGATGTCCAGTACTTCCTTGTGCATGATCGCCTCGCTATCGCAGTTGCGCCTGGAGATCGGCGGGGACATCGTCGATGGTCGCGTTCTGGCTCCGCTGGAGCGCCCGGACATAGGCGACGATGGCCCATCGGTCATCCACGGGAATCTGCGAACCGTACGACGGCATGTTGCGAATGCCGTTGGAGATGGAGTTGAAGAGATGTCCCTCCGGGCGTTCACGCACCAAATCGGTGTGGAACGATGTCGGCGGCGTCCACGTTCCCTCCTGGAGCTGGTCCGCCCGTTGGGCGACCATTCCGTCGCCATAACCGGCCAAGCCGTGGCAGGGCGAGCAGTAGATCTCATAACGCTGCCGTCCGCGCTCGAGCAGGGACAGGGTCACCTGCACAGGGCTCGTCTCGACCCAGGCGTCACCATCGGCTTTGCCCAGCATGAGAGCGGAATCACCGATAACGGCGCCTCGAGCCACCGTGCCCGGGACCGGCGGCCGCATCCCACGCCGGTCGGCGAACAGCATCAATCGAGACTGGGCCTTGACCTTGGGCTGATTGTCCATGTCCTGAATGATGTGGACTCGAGGCTCGGTCTTTTTGACCACCCGAGCGCGCAGGGCCAGGGCGATGGGAATCCACGACAGGGCCACCAGAATAACAACGATCGAAGTCAACCAGCGGGGCATACTCAGGCCTCCACCGCTTCCACCTGGAGGGGACCGAGCGACTCCAGGAGCTCAAGGGTCTTGATGGGGTCGAAGTTGGGATCCGCGGCCTCGATGCTGATCAGAAAACGGTCGTCGGTCGCTCGCTTCATCAACCGGCTGGAGTGAAGAGGGTGCGACAGCTGCGGCAGCTTGTTGAATGCGAGCATCCCGATCAGCGCCGAGATCGCCGCGAAGAGAATGGTCATCTCGAAGGCCACCGGAATATTGGCCGGAAGACTGAAGAGCGGTTTGCCGCTGATCAGAAACGGGTAGTCGTAGGCATTGGTGAACCACTGCAGACCGATTCCCGCGGCGCAACCCGTCAGACCGGCGCCGAAGACAAAGAACGGCAGCACTGTGGGCTTGATTCCCATCGCGGCATCGAGTCCGTGAACCACGAACGGGGTGTGGGTGTCCCACTTGGTGTAACCCGCCTCCCGAACCTTGGTCACCGCGGTCAGAAACTCGTCGATCTTGTCGAAGCTCGCGACCAGGCCGTAAGTGGTGGTTTCCTTCTCAGGGACTGCCGTTTGGGTGGTGGTGTCGGCGTTCATGCTTTCACCTCCCCTTCTCGGTGAGAATATCGCCGTGGTAGTCACCATGACCCTGAGCCGCCACATCCTTGAGGTGAGCCTGCGGCATCACGCCTTTGACCTCCGCCATCCCCACGATGGGCAGCCAGCGGACAAAGAGCAGGAAGAGGGTCATGAAGAGACCGAAACTACCGACGAATGTCAGCACATCAACGATGGACGGCTTGTAGTATCCCCAACTCGACGGCAGATAATCCCGGCTCAGCGAGGTTACGACAATGACGAATCGCTCAAACCACATACCGACGTTGATCAGGATCGACGCGCACCAAAGCACGACGGTGTTGGTGCGGAGTTTCTTGACCCAGAAGAGCTGCGGCACCAGGACGTTGCAGCTCACCATGATCCAGTAGGCCCAGGCATAGGGCCCGAACGCTCGATTGAGGAAGGCGAAGGTCTCGTAAGAGTTACCGCTGTACCAGGCGATGAAGAACTCGGTCGAGTAGGCCAAACCGACCATCATCCCGGTCGCCAACATGATCTTGGCCATGCTCTCGAGGTGGCGCAGGGTGATGATCTCTTCGAGGTGGAAGAACTTCCTCGTCGGGATGACGAGGGTGACCACCATGGCGAAACCCGAGAAGATCGCACCGGCGACAAAATACGGCGGGAAGATCGTCGTGTGCCAGCCCGGAATGATCGAGACCGCGAAGTCGAAGCTGACGACCGAGTGAACCGAAAGCACCAGCGGGGTCGCGAGCGCCGCCAACAGCAGGTAGGCCATCTCGAATCGGTGCCAATGCCGGTTGGACGACCTCCAGCCGAGGCTGAGAACCCCGTAGAAGAACCACCGAACCTTGGACTTGGCGCGATCGCGGAGGGTGGCGAGATCGGGGATCATCCCCATGTACCAGAACAGCAGTGACACCGTCGCGTAGGTCCCAACCGCAAAAACATCCCACAACAGGGGCGAACGGAAGTTCGGCCACATCGACATCTGGTTTGGAATCGGGGCAAGCCAGTAGGCGACCCAGACTCTGCCTACATGGATCCCCGGGAAGATCCCGGCGCACACGACCGCAAAGATCGTCATGCCCTCGGCGAAACGGTTGATGCTTGTCCGCCACCTCTGTCGCAGGAGAAAGAGGATCGCCGAGATGAGCGTTCCGGCGTGGCCGATGCCGACCCAGAAGACGAAGTTGACGATGGCCCAGCCCCAGGCGACGGGTGTCTGCAGACCCCAGACTCCGACGCCGGTTGTGATCAGGTAGGTGATCATCGCGAAGAGCACGCCGGTGAGGCTCACCGAGATAAAGAAGGCGATCCACCACGCTGGCGGCGTTTTAGGCATTTCCGGAATGCCGCACACGGCCTCGGTCACACTGTGAAAGTCGTTTTCGCCTACAACGAGCGGCGCCCGTCGGGTGGGGTCGTCGGTGGTGTTGTTGAGATAGCTCGACGAAACGGGAATGGAGGCACTCATGGTTCTCAGCCCTCCTTCCCGTGGTCGGAGTCGTCGCCGTGGTGCGGCGGCGGGTGACCGTCTCCCCCATCACCGCCGATCTTGTTCGAGAGACGGGCGAGGTACTGGGTCCGCGGCCGGATGTTGAGCTCGACTAAGGTGGCGTAGGCGCGATGATCTTCGCGCAGCTTTGAGACCTCGCTCTTCGGATCGTTGAGATCGCCGAACGCGATGGCCTGAGTCGGACAGGTCTGGGCACACGCCGGCACGATCTCGCCATCCGTGATCGGGCGGCTCTCGTTGCGCGCCGGAATCCGAACACTCTGGATGCGCTGGATGCAGTAGGTGCACTTCTCCATGACGCCGCGGCTGCGAACTGTGACACCGGGGTTGAACTGGAGCTTCTCCACTTCCTGGAGATCTTTGTGATAGTTGAAGAAGTTGAAGCGCCGAACCTTGAACGGACAGTTGTTCGAGCAGTAGCGGGTGCCGATGCAGCGGTTGTAGACCATGGCGTTGATGCCGTCTTCGGTGTGTTGGGTCGCAGCCACCGGACAGACCTGCTCGCAGGGTGCGTTTTCACACTGGACGCAGGTCATGGGCTGGAAGACGATCTCCGCGTCATCGACATCGAGGGGTCCGACCCCCGGCTCGGTCTTGAAATAGCGGTCGATCCGCAGCCAGTGCATCTCACGCTGGTTGACAACCTGCTCGCGGCCCACGACCGGCACGTTGTTCTCGGCCTGACACGCAACCACGCAGGCGTTGCAGCCGTTGCACGCGTTGAGGTCGATGGCCATTCCCCACTGCTCGCCTTCGTACTGCTGGTCCTTCCACAACGAGACCAACGGCGGGTGGTGATCCATGTGCTGGAAAACCTCGGGATCGGCAAGATAGTGATCGATGTTCGCTTCCCTGACCAGGGTGGAGATCCGGCTGTTGCGGGCGCCGAAACCGATGGCATCGATGGCGAAGTGATCCTGGGTCGAAGCGAGCTGGACGCCGCGTCCGGTCCGCTTGATCTCGACCTCGGCCACCAACCACGGCGATGCGGCGGTGCGGAAACCATTCAGATCGACGCCGACACCGTTGCCGACGGAGCCCGCGGCGGTGCGACCGTATCCGAGCGATGCGCTCACCGTGGCGCCAGCCTGACCGGGGACGATGCACACCGGCAGCACGGCGGTGACGCCGGCGGCCGAAACTTCGACCAGATCCCCCTCGCCCAGACCGAGTTCGCGAGCCGTGGGCGGTGCCACCTGCAGGACGTTGTCCCATGTGGTTTTGGTGATCGCGTCGGGCAATTCCTGCTGCCACGCGTTGTTGGCCCAACGACCGTCGTAGACCTTCCGGTCCGCGGTCAGAACCAACTCGGGGTTGGCAACCGTCGGCGACGGAGCATTGATGAGACCGGCCAAACCGGCGGTAGAACTCGCCAGGCTGGAACCGTCGAGATTGGCGACGACCTTTGTCCAGCCGGTTCCTTCGACGACGCCATCGTGGAGAGCGTGCTTCCAGTTCGTTTCGAAGTCGGCGCCATCGAGGAAGATTCTTGCTGTCTCTCGGACGATTTCATGACCGTTGGTCGAGGCCTCGCCGAGCACCGCTGCAATCACCTCGATCGCGCTACGGCCGCCGTAAAGGGGTTCGATCAAAGGCTGTTGCAGGGCGAGAGTGCCGTCCCATGCACGACCGTCTCCCCACGCTTCGAGCGAGTGCGCCCGCGGCAGATGCCAACTGCAGCGCATCGATGTTTCGTCATTGTAGGCGCTGAGGTGAACGCTGTTCGGCACCTGAGAGAGGAGTTCGCCGAAGCCGAGATCCGCCGGCGCGTCGTAACAGGGATTGCCACCGATGATAAGCAGGGTTTCGACCGCGCCGGAGCGGATCTTCGCCGCGAGATCGGTGATTGCCCGAAAATGAGCCGGTCGATCGGGCGTCGGGTCTTCGGTGTAGTGCAAGGTCTCGCCGACCGCGCCCAGCCCTTCGTTGAGAACCGCCGCCAGGGCGTGCACCTCTGGGGCCTGACCCGGTCCGACGAGGATCACGCTCGAACCGCGGTGGGCCATCAGATCGGCCGCAAGTCCGGTAACGAACTCATCACCACCGGCGTCCGCCGCTCCGTAGGCGGCCTCGAGGTTGACCGCCTGCTCGGGCAGCTCCAGCTGAAGCTCAGCCACGAGTTCGCGGGCCAACATGGCGAGCAGCTCGGGAATCGACGAACCGGCGACCGGCCGGCGCTGATCGGCCTGACCGCCCGTGATGGTGAAGGACGGCTCGGCGACCCACAACCGGCTGATTCCGTCAGGAGACGGCCGGCGGGACTGGGCAAACTGTCTCGCCAGAGCGATCGCCGACGGGTGATCGAAAAAGGGATCGGCATCGAAACACGCGATGACCTTCGCATGACTCAGATCCGGATGAACCCGCAGCGGCCGGCCATAGGCGATGGCGGTGCCTTCGCGCTCCGCATCACGGCTGATCGGCTGATATTCGAACCAGGAAGCGTCCGGCAGGGTCTCGGCAAAGCGCCGCTGCAGACGGGCCATGCTCGGTGATGAAGTCGGTTCCGCAAGCACCGCAAAGCCCGCTCCGGAACCGGACACGTGCTCGACCGTCCACGAAGTGAAATCGTCCCAGCTCTTGACGAAGTCCTGGCCGCTCTGGCGGTAGAGCAGGCGCTGGCTGCGATCCGGATCATAAAGCTGGAGGATGTCGGCCTGAGCAGTGGCAGGCAGGGCTCCCAGGCTGTCCGGATGGTTGGGGTTGCCCTCGTTCTTGATCGGCCTGCCGTCAACGGAAGTCACCAGCAGCCCGAGCGATGACCCGCCCACCTCCATGGAGGTGGCGTACTGCTCGGCGACACCGGGTGTCCGGCCGTCCGGTCGGCTGGCAAAGGGAACGATCTCCTCCTTCGGCCAGCGACACGAGGTCAATCCGGCAAAGGCGATGGACGCCCCCATGACCTTGAGGAATTGACGACGTGTGGCCGGCGGCAACCGGTCCCACTCGTCATTCGGGAACTCGCGTCGGACAGCCTCCTTGAATTCAGGAGTCTGCGCGAGTTCGTCGAGGCTTCGCCAGTACTGCATGCTTTGCTCCGGCCTTAGCGATGACATGTGTTGCAATCCGTCGGTGGATTGATGTTATTGGCTTCACGCAACCTCGTGCCGAGCGCCAACTGGTCTTCTGACGGCACCCAATCGAGCCGGGTGACAAATTCCACCGGACGCAGGTGGTTCTCCGGGCTGCGATGGCACTCCAGGCACCAACCCATGCTCAATGGTTGGTCCTGGAAAACCACTTCCATGGCGTCGATCCGGCCGTGGCATGAAACGCATCCGACCCCGCGACGAACGTGGGCCGAGTGATCGAAGTAGACATAGTCCGGAAGATCGTGGATTCGGATCCACGGCACCGGCATCCCGGTGGCGTAACTCTCCCGCACCGGAATGAGCTTCTCCGAATTGGCCCGCACCTTGGAGTGACAGTTCATACAGGTCTGCGTCGGCGGGATCGTGGCGGCTGCCGCGACCTCGACCCCGGTGTGGCAATACCGGCAGTCCATGCCGAGCTGACCCACGTGCAGCGCGTGGCTGTACGGAACCGGCTGGGTAGGCATATAGCCCACGTCGGTCGCCTTTGGGGAGAATCCGAGATAGATGACGATGCTGGCGTAAACCAGCCCCCCCACCGCAGCAGCTGCGATTCCCGGTCTCAACACCCAGGTCCACTTTGGAAAAGTGAAGATATCGTTAGACTTATCTTCTGTCATGAGAACGAATCCTAGCTTCGAATTTTGGCGAAGTCAAGTGGTGACGCCATAGTAGTATACGACCATGTTTTCACCCCACATCGACCTTCGATCCGACACGGTAACACACCCCACAGACTCCATGCGGCAGGCCATGTTTTCAGCTGCCGTAGGTGACGATGTCTACGGCGAGGACCCCACGGTCAACCGACTCGAGGAACGCTCCGCTGAGCTCATGAACCGCGAGGCCGCGTTATATGTTCCGTCGGGAACCATGGGCAACCAGATCGCCGTCCATCTCCACACCAGACCCGGCACCGAGGTCATCGGCGATGAGGGCTGTCACATCTTCAATTTCGAGATGGGGGCCATGTCCCTTCTCTCCGGGGCGTTCCCGCGCCCCATCGCCACCAAAGACGGCATTATAGCGCCAGAGCAGGTCGAGGCGGCCATCCAGGGTAAAGTCGGCTACCGGACACCGACCTCGATGCTTGCCCTCGAGAACAGCCACAATCTTGCCGGTGGGAGAATCACTCCGGTCGAGAGAATGCGCGAGCTCATCGCGGTCGCCAAAGACCACGGTCTTCCGGTTCACCTCGACGGTGCACGGATCCACAACTCGGCCGCGGCCCTCGGAATCCCAGCCGCGAAAATCGCGGCCGGCTGCGACACCGTCATGTTCTGTCTATCCAAAGGCCTTGGAGCCCCCGTCGGCTCCATGCTCGTGGGTGACACCGACGTCATCGCCGACGCCAGGAGAATCCGCAAAGCCCTGGGCGGCGGGATGCGGCAGGTGGGCGTCATCGCGGCAGCCGGGCTCGTCGCGCTTGACGAGGTGCTTCCCATGCTCGGTGACGACAACCGTCGCGCGAGATCCCTCGCCGACCGACTCGCCAACATTCCCGGAATCAAACTCGACCCGGAAACGGTGGAGACAAACATCATCTGTTTCGGATTCGACGACACCGCGAAACTCACCGCCGCCGGCCTCGCCACCGCCCTCGCCGAGGAAGGGGTCCTGGTCCACGCCCTAGGCCACGACTTCGTCCGGATGGTAACCCACTTCCACATCACCGACGAGGATGTCGTACGCGCCGGCGACGCAGTAGCGAAGGTGATGGGCTGACTTCCAGTCGACCCTCAGGTTTCGAGCCGCGGAGATGAAGAACCCCGATTCTCCTACGGGTCGATCCGAACGACCGTGCACGCTGAAACAGCCAAGACGGTATGCTCGCCAAGGGTCCGCAAAGCGCCGCATTATTGACTCAGGCCCCTTCTGATCCCAAACGCGAGTCCGAGTTGGATCACTGCGATGAGTCAAAGAGATGTCTTCGCGGCACCTTCGCGACCTCCGCGCCTTTGCGGTTCCATTGTGGCTCCCGGCACGGATTACGGCCGACTGAGCAATCTCAAGCCTACGGAGAACGCCGAGATTCGAGTTCTTCCCGGAACTGGGGAATGTCGAGCTCTTCAGTCTCGACGAGGCGCCAGCCGGGCTCTTCCTTGATCCACCTGAGGGTGGCCCGGCACGGGTCGAGGTCAGTACCGAGGATGTTCCCTCGTCCGACCTGGGTACGCCCGCCGACGACGAAGGTGAGCTCGATCCGGGCCTCGCCATCACCCATTTCAAGGGACTCGATGTCGAGATCCATCGAGAGGCCGTCGTAGGCCTCCATCATCGACTGGATCTGAGCTCCCAGGCCTTCGTAGCTGCCGCCCCACCCGTCGGTGTACGAACGCGAGATCTTGGACATGACGCCGAGGATCTGTTCGTTCTTGAAGCTCTCCACCGCCTCGAAGATCTGCCGTCGGACGACACTGCCGGGAGCAAAATAGTTCCGCAATCCCAGCGCGCCCACCACCAGGGCGACAAACAGAAGCACACGAATGAGCTGTTTTTTCTCCATGGTCTCACCACGTTCTCAGGACAGCGCCCGATCGGCGATCCACCGCCCCCTCGTAGAGCTCGGCATACCGCGCCGCGGATGCCTTCCAATCGAATCGTTCGGTCATGGCTCGCTGTTGCATGGCGGCGATGTGTTCAGGGCGGTTGTACCAGGCCCAGAGCGACCACCCGACGGTGTTGTAGATCGCCGAGGGTGTCAGGAGATCGAAGACAAAACCCGTCCCCTCCCCCGTCGTTTCTTCGTAGTTCTCGACCGTGTCGACAAGACCTCCCGTACGTCTGACGACCGGCAGGGCGCCATAGCGCATCGCATACATCTGGGTCAATCCACAGGGTTCGAAAGCGCTCGGCACCAGGAAGAAATCCGACCCGGCCATGATGAGGTGGGCCAGCGGCTCGTTGAACTCGAGATCGACCGCGAGATTGGGCAGCCGTTCGGCCAGCGAATCGAGTTCGTCCTCGCACCACTCGTCACCGGTCCCGAGAATCACGAACTGCAAATCTAGATCGTCGCAGATATTGTAGAGACTTCCGTGGGTCGGCCCGCAGAGTTCGCCAAAGCCCTTCTGCTCGACCAGGCGCGAGACCATTCCATAAAGTGGAACATCCGGGTCCACCTCGAGCCCCATGACCTCCTGGAGCGCTGCTTTGCACTCGGCCTTTCCGCCGAGCTTCTCGGGGGAAAAGTGGGCGGGGAGGTGCCGGTCTTTGGCCGGGTTCCAGAGCTCGTAGTCCATGCCGTTGAGGACACCGAAGAGATCCGGCGAGCGGTGGCGGAGCAGGCTGTCGAGCCTGTGGCCGAACTCCGGGGTCTGGATCTCCTCGGCGTAGGTCGGCGAAACCGTCGTCAGCACATCGGCGTTTCGGATACCGGCCTGGAGGAGGTTGAGACTGTCGTGGTACTCGAAACCGGCGCCGTGGAACTTTTCCCAACCGATGAGGGTGTGTTCGATCTCCTCCTTGGGGAAGATCCCCTGGTGCGCCAGATTGTGAATCGTGAGCACACTTCCGGTATCGGTGAAGAAACCGTCGCGCTCGAGGGTGTTGAGATACACCGGAGCCAGCGCCGCCGGCCAATCGTGGGCGTGGATCACATCGGGCTTCCACTCGAGCATCTTGGCTAACTGGAGGGCGCCGCGGCACAGCAGCGTGAACCGTCGGAGATTGTCCGAGAACTCCGGTTCGGTCTTGGTCCCATAGATCCCATCGCGTCCGAAAAGCTCCTGGTGTTCGAGAAAATACACCTTGACCTCGGTCCCGGGAAGCGTCGACATTTCGACGGCGCACCACTCTTCCTCGCTACCCAGAGGGACGCCCAGGGGCCGGTCGAGGCGGCGAAGCAGACCCGAGTCGACCGAGTAGTAGCGCGGCAGGACAATCCGCACATCGTGTCCCTGTCGTTCGAGTTCGGCCGCCAGCGCGGCAACCATGTCACCGAGGCCCCCTGCCTTTGCAAAGGGCAGAACCTCGCTGCTGATCATCAAGACCTTCATGCATTGACTCCCGGTGGTGTGCCAAGGTGCGGCATCGGTGTTGCACGATGATAGCGCAGAACAGCAAGTCAGGACGCAGAGACGCAGAGCCATCGCAGGAAATGGGACACGGATACACACGGATCTGCACGGATCATTCTCCGGGCTGGCGGCCCTTTTTCCATTGCGATGAGATAACGGGATGAGTCACCTTTGCGACGTCCTCCGCGATGTTCTTTGCGTTCATAGCGATCTTTGCGGTGAAACTGCGATGGCGCGATCCGGATTCTCCTACGGCTGCGCCGGCGCCCCCGCCGGCGAGAAGACCAGAGACCATGATTTCCGGGAGCCCCGGCCTTCTGGTCCGCCTTTGGCGACCCAGCGTCGCACCATCGGCGTGGTCGCTCGGGTGGTGGATTAGAGGGTCTGCGACCACGCCGATGGCACGCCGGCGGCCTCCCTCTGCGCCGGAAGAACAGATTTCATCGCGCTCCCCGTGGGAGCCCGGCAGCGCCATTGTGCGGAAGGCACCGCGTTGCCGCTCGGGCGACCTGGCACAATGGCGTGCCCGGCACCCCGCCGCGGCGCGTTGTCCGCGGTTCCGGGGGCTGTCCCTCTCTCTGTGCCGGTCGCTGTTCCTGCCCCTGCCCCTGTCCCTGCTCCTTCACACCCGGGTTGCACGGTTGCGCAAGGCCTCCTCGACACCGGGATGGATTCGTGGTACCAACACGTTGACACGGCGCGAAGGGAGCTCTCATGACCGACAACCTCAAAGACCTCGGACGAACAACCCAGACCATCCACGCCGGCCAGCACGTCGACGAGGCCACGGGGGCTGTGGCGCCACCGATCATCCAGAGCTCGACCTTCGCTTTCGCCGACTGCGCCCAGGGCGCGGCCCGCTTCGCCGGTGAGGCCGACGGCTTCATCTACACCCGCATGGGCAATCCCACCATCGCCCGTCTCGAAGAGGCCGTGGCCACCCTCGAGGGCGGCGCCCAGGGTCTCGCCACCGGGTCGGGGATGGCCGCGTTCTGCACGGTGGTCTTCGCGCTGCTCAACCAGGGCGACCACCTCGTCGGCACCTCCTCGGTCTACGGCCCCTCGCGGGTGGTGATGGAGCGCGACTTCAGCCGTTTCGGGGTGGAGTCGACCTTTGTCGACACCTCCAATCTCGATGCACTCCGCGCCGCGATCAAGCCCAACACGAAGATCGTCTTTGTCGAGACTCCGGCCAACCCGACCATCGTGCTCACCGATCTCACCGCCGCCGCCGAGATCGCCCATCAGGCCGGCGCTGTCCTGCTCGTCGACAACACCTTCGCCTCCCCGGTTCTCCAGCGTCCCATCGAGATCGGCGCCGACGTCGTGATGCACTCCATGACCAAGTTCATCAACGGCCACACCGATGTGGTGGCCGGGATGATCGTCCCCAAGGACGACGCGATGCGGGCCCGCCTCAAACCGGTTCACGCCTATCTCGGCGCCTGCATGGATCCCCACCAGGCGTGGCTCGCGCTCCGCGGTTTCAAGACCCTGGCGCTGCGTGTACGCGCCGCCCAGGACAACGCGGGGATCATCGCCGAGTACCTCGAGACCCACCACAAGGTCGAATGGGTCCGTTATCCCGGTCTCAAGAGCCACCCGCAGTACGAGCTCGCCGAGCGTCAGATGGACGGCCCGGGCTCGCTCATCTCCTTCGAGGTCAAAGGCGGCATCGAAGCCGGCACCAAGCTCCTCAACGCGGTCAAACTCATGACCCTCGCGGTTTCGCTCGGGGGCGTTGAAACCCTGATCCAGCACCCGTCGTCCATGACCCACGCCGCCATGAAGCGCGAAGACCGGATCGCCGCCGGGATCAGCGACGGTCTGGTCCGGGTCTCCATCGGCTGCGAGGACGCCGAGGATCTCATCGCCGACTTCGATCGGGCATTCAAGGCGGTCTGAGCCGGCCAACGGCTGAACTCGACTGAAAAACGGCACCAGTGTCGGCGGGGCTCTCTGGATGGTGTGACCCCGGAGCCTCGATGAGTTCCCTCGACGCACCGAAATCGGGTGTAGAATCGAGAAAACCAAAAGCTGGAGGCGTTCCATGCGTCGAATCTCGTGGCTCATCGGTCTATTCGTCATCATGCTCGCGGCCATCGGTCCGGCGGACGCCAACATCTGCGCCTTCGACAACGTTCCCGCCGCGACCCTGCTCTTCCCCTTCGTGGCCATCGACTACAACGATCTGTGGGCGGCATGTCGTCGCAGATCTCCATCACCAACACCTCCTGGCAGACCCAGGTAGTGCAGCGTCACCGTGTGGACCGATTTCGGCTTGGGCATCCTCAACTTCAATATCATCCTGACCGGATACGACGTGATCCGCTTCGACATGGATCAGTTCTTTCAATCTGGTCAACTCCCGGTGACCTTGTGGGGCCGCATTCGTCGAACGAGGGAGTCCAGGACCGTGGCCCGATGTCGCCCGCCAGCACCCTCAACCAGACGCCCGGCATCTTTGCTCGTTCCCCCCGAAGCCACTATGGCCCTCGGCGACCGATGCAATCCGACCAATCCTTCCTACCCGGGCTCTACACGCACCCCGATTCCCCCGGCGTTTCTCAGTCTCTTCCAGGGATACCTCCAGGTAAGCCAGACCACCCCCCGTTACTCCTCGGATGACTGCACCAGCCGTTCGATAACCCATATATCGCCAACCCACCGCCGTGGTGGCAGACTCGGTCAGACAACACGCCACCTGGTTCTATCTCACCGCTGATGTCGTTGAAACTACTGCAACAGACTGTCTCCCGGCAGCCAGGGTTATTTCGCCAACGAAGCTCTATATGACAACGTCTTGGTCGGCGACATCACCTGGACGTTCGGCAGCGTGGGTGGCGGCTGCGCCCGCCGTCCACATCGAGGCGGACTACAACCTTGGCGAGGTCGCCACCACCTCACCCGGCATCTGGTCTTCCCGTCTCGTTCTACCACCGCTACGCCGCCATCTAAACGTGGAGTCTCCGACTTTCGCGAGCCACTTGCCTACCGCTTGGTCCATGCGGTACCAGGGGATCGGCACCGATTTCATCGGCACGTCTTTTCTCGCATGGAAGGGCTCCACGAGCTATGAGAAGCCGTACGATCTGGAAGCCACGGGCGCAAGCGCCGTCGCACCTGACGAACTCATCGCCACCAACTGTCTCGCCTACACCTACTACGCCTGGGACGAGGATGAGAATGTCGTCACCGTCACCACCCCCGCCGTCGAGATCAACCAGTTGCCCCTGGCTGACCCAGCAACTCGACGCCGAAGAGTTTCCAGCTTCCCGGCGGTGATGGGTGGGCGATCTTTATCTGGCCGCCCTCCAACTGGACTTCCGTCGTAGCGGGCCCGCCCGACATCTGGCAGACCTGGATGGGATCCTTTGTCGACTATCCTGGTCGGGGCCGGGTCTTCATGCCCGCCAATCCCATCGCCAACTATGGCTGTTTCTCCGACCAGGTGTCTCCGATCTACGGCATCAATTACGACTATGTCGACCAAAACGGCTACCGGGTCTCGCCGGGACAGAGCCGACGCCCCACATACGACAAATCGCCCCGTTAGCGAACCGGGACAGCGATCAGATCAGCGCTTCGTCCTGCCAACCCAGGCGCACCAGATCGATGGCGGCCGGATCCGATACGCCGAGGCCGTAACGGCTGCCCGCGATCTCGATGTGGTGAGCGGGCGGGCTGATCGGGCGGGGCTCGCCGAAGTAGAGATCACGTTTGGCCTGGAGGATTCGAGCGCCGGTGGCGTCAACCGCCACGGGATCGACACCGACGATGAGACCGCCATAGGGCCAGATGTACTCCTTGGAGAAACTGTGTGGACCAACGCCGTGGAACTGCGGCGTCAGCATGACCAGGATGTTGAGCTTCACCTTGCCCTCGAGTTCGGGGAGCTTCCACAAGGCGCCGAGCGGGGCGCACGAGTCGCCGTGATACTCCGGCGGACGCGGAACGAACATGATGAGGTTCTTGATGCAGGTGCCGAGACCCGACCAGTTATGCGTCCGCAACGGGCGGGTGTTGATCAGCGCCGTGGCCCGCTGAAAGACCGGATTTTCCAGTACGCCCCGGTCGTCCACCGCTATATCGTCCGGTTTGACTCCGACATTCATCACCTCGGAGCGGATCGCCTCTTCGAGATCCAGCGGGGTTCTGAGGTTTGACCAGACATTGGTCTTGATCCCCACGACATCGGCGGGTGAGACCACTCTCTTCCAGGCGTCCGCCGTGATTTTGGTCTCGAACAGCTCCCGCATCGCCGTGTTGAGCATCTCGTGCAGGACCCCGCCGTCGATGAGGCCGTCTGAGCCGACGACGCGTTCGTCCCGGATGAGCACAATCCTCGATTTCTTCGCGACCGCCTTCTCTTCGGTGGCGGAAGCGCCACCGCCAACAAGGCCGGCCACCGCCGCGCTCGAACCAATTCTGAAGAAACCCCGTCGACTGATGCTACCGTCGCCACCGCTCATTGGTCGCCTCCCAATATCTCCGCGAGCAGGGCTTCGCCCCAGTCGCCGGTCTCGTCTCCCACCACTGCCGCGACAACGTCGCCGCTGCGTCCGAACACCATCTCCGGTCCGTCGGTCCCGGCTTCCCTCCGAGCCCGTGCTTCCACCTCTTCTGCGGCCCACTCGGAGGGATACCGCACCACAATCAGGTGGGCGACCGAGCCCGCAAGGTCGTACCTGCCCACCACAGCCTCGGTCTCCGGTCCGAGACCGAAAGGATTGCCCGCTCCGACATCAATGTGGGCGTTGAGAATCTGCGGGCTGCGGAGGAAGCACACCGATGCCGGATCGAGGCTCCCGGAGGGGAGCGCGCCCACAAGAGCGGGCACCTCGCCCTCGACCGGCAGGCTCGCGGCCACGGCGCGTGCCAGCTCCAGCACATCCTCGCGCGCATCGCCCTCGAAACCCGACGCGTATACCGATCCACACCAGGACCCACTCCAGAACGAGAGCCAACCGAGCCGGTAGACTCCGCCCTGCCCCACCGCCACCACCTCGCCGGCGCGGTCGTGGCTGAAGACACCGAAAGCGTCGGCGGGAGAGGCCATCTCAAAAAGATCGACCACGATCTCGGCGGCGCCGTCCGGGCTCGCGTATCGCCGCGAAACACATCGCTTGAACCCGTAGGCGACATAAACCTCGGCATGACCATCGATGTAGGAATAGATCGTCTCGGTGTCGTAGGATTCGCCGGGACCCGATGCGACCCACTCTGCCACCTGGTCCCGCAGGACCGGAGTGTACTCAACCGGCATTCCGTCTCCCTGGTCGGGCGCGCAGCCGCCCATGAGGACGACGAGGAGCGCTCCCGTCAGAATTCGCTGCGACTGCATCGATGCCTCCCTGGGCTGACACTTGAGAGTATACGAGGTGATGGAGTCCGCAGTTCACTTGTCTCACCTCAATCCGTGTTCAGGTCCTTCGTGGGTGATCCGCCGAATTCCCGGGGCGTTGGTTGTATGATCACGGCGGTGCGCAGTGTCTCCCTCGATCATCATACCGGGTGGCGGAGACGAGAATGAAGAGGTGACAATGTCTCGGAGCATCCGAAGTGTTTTCGCGCCACTCTTGGCCTGTTTGTTGATCTCCGCCTGCGGCGGTACTCAGTCAGTCGACGAGAGTCCACCGGAAAAACCGGAGAACGTCATCATCGTCGTGGTGGACGCATTAAGATCGGACAAGCTGGGATGTTACGGTTCCGAGGCCGGGCTGACGCCCGAGATCGACGCCCTGGCCGAGAACAGCGTGCTGTTCTCGGCTGCCTACAGCAACGCGACCTTTACCTTTCCAAGCACCGCATCCCTTTTCACCTCGACGCAACCCCCCGTCCACCGAGTCACCCACGATCCCGATCGCGAAGAAATGCTGCGTCGTATTTCGGACGCCTATGTCATGCTCCCGGAGGTTTACAAAGCAGCCGGTTACACCACCGGTCTTCTCACCTTTCCCGGATGGGTGTCGCCGACGGCAAATTATATGCAGGGGGTCGATGTCAAGGCAGAATCGGAGCGTAGCGACACTGCCCTGCTCGAACTCGCGGAAGAATTCATCAGGGAGCACGGCGACCAGCCGTTCTTCCTCTACCTCCACTTCATCGACATGCACGATTACTGGTTTCCTCAGTATCTCTTCGACGGAGTCGATCCCGATGCGCTCGGCCTTTCGCCGGGTCTCATGTCTCTCGCCGACATGCCGATACCCAAGGCCTACGAGACCCTCGCCAAGGTACTCAACCAGCCTGGAGGCCTCACTGATCGCGATCTCGAACACCTGCAGTCGGTCTACGATCGCCGACTTCGAGAAACCGACAGGGTCATCGGCGAACTCGCCCGCACGCTGGCGAACCGCGGGTTGACCGAAGAGACTCTCTTGGTGATCACCTCCGACCACGGCGAACAGTTTCTCGAACACGGCAAACTGGTCCATGGCGGCGACGCTTTCTACAACGAGCTCATTCACATCCCCTTCGTGGTGTCCAACCCACAGCTCTTCCCTGAGAGGATCACCGCGTCCACCCCCATGACGAGCATCGACTTCGGACCGACTCTCCTGGATTTCATGGATCTGGACATTCCCGAGGTCTTCCAGGGCGAAAGTCTGGCCGACCGGTACGACGACGACCGGGTGGTCTTCGCGACCGACGGCCGCACTTGGAAAGCACTGAATCGCGAGTGGAGCTATATCTCATCCGAAACGCTGGGACGCGAGGAACTCTACAATCTTGTCAGCGACCCGGGTGAACACGACGATCTGGTCGAACAAGAGCCGGAAATGGTCGTGATCGGCCGTCGACAGGTCCAACAGGCGATGGCTGAATGTTCACAGCACCCGTACCTCGCCATCCGCATCGATGAGATCGAGATGCCGGACGAACAGATGGAGCGACTTCGGAGCCTGGGCTACATCGAGTAGCGCTCTGTCGAATCACCGTTGACAGGCTTGAGTCCGATTCCAACAGCTCGCGCGCAGCTGACCCTGCCGATTCAGCCGGCGCTCCCTGTGTTAGGGTCCTGCTCATGAACCTGTTCAGGGGAATCATGCTGACAGCGGTGGTTCTTTCGTCGCCGGCGTGCGCAGACCGGGCGGAAGTGCCATCCGAGCCGGCGCACCCGAAGAACGTCATCCTCGTCCTGATCGACACCTTGCGCGCGGATCACACCGCAATCCACGGCTACCCGCGGCCGACGACGCCCATCCTGGAACAACTCGCCGAGGAGAGCGTTGTTTTTGACCGTGCTCGATCACAGGCGGGATGCACCTTTCCCTCGATGAACTCGTTGTTGACGTCGCGATACCCGTTCGACTTCTACCGCCGAGAACCCGGAGAAATGGGAATTCCCGTTGAGTACCCATCCATCGCGGAGGTTCTCAAAGCCCACGGCTACATCACGGTCGCGGTGTCCGCCAGCCCCATCGTCCGGGCCACACCGAGTGAGCACAACCCCTCGGCCGGTTTCGGTCGAGGTTTCGACATCTTCGATGAGCAGTGCCTGTGGAGAGAGGCCGCTTGCGTCAATCGCCGCGCATTGGAGATCATCGAAAACCTACAGGAACCATTCTTTCTCTACCTCCACTACATGGATCCGCACGATTCCTACGAACCGCCGAAGACCTATCAGAGATTCGCGGGTCCCTACGAGGGCTTCGAATTCATCGCTGCCGGGGACCCAAACCCCATCGGCGAAATGCTCTATGACGACGGACCGAACGTTGACATCGACGACCAAGACATCAAGCATCTTGTTGACCTGTACGACGACGAGATCCTGTACGTCGACACCATGCTCGGTGAATTCCTCCGGTCTCTACGCGGAACCGGCGCGCTCGACGATTCGATCTTCATCCTGACCTCCGACCACGGGGAGGAGTTTCTCGAGCACGGCCATGTCAAACACTGCAGGGGCGTCTGGGATACCCTCACCCGGGTTCCGCTGCTCATCAGGTTCCCCCAAGGATGGGGTGCTCAATTGGTCAATGCACCCGTACAGCTGGTTGACCTGCTGCCCACAGTGCTGGACGCCCTTGACCTCTCTCCTGGTCGAATTGAAATGGAGGGGATCAGCCTACTCGGGCCACTCACCGGTCAAACGCCCTACCGCGATTTCGCGTTTTCAGACCAGGTGCACTATCGCTCAGTCGATGATGGTCGCCACCACCTCATCCTGGACGGACTTCGGTGGAAGTACGAACTCTTCGACACGGCATCCGATCCTCTCGAACAGCACGACCTGGTCACAACCGACCCCGGCCGAGCGATGGAATTCGAAGCCCGGCTCAAGAAATGGTTGACCGACACGGGCCAGTGGAAGCACTTTGACATGACCCTTCGCGCGGCAGAACAACAGAAAGACCAGCTCCGCGCCCTGGGCTACCTCGAGTGATCCGTCGGCATCGACTCCAAAAACAGCCGTTGAACAAGCAATGCACGCCCCGCTCTTCCCCGGAGAATTCACCGATCGATACTACGCCGAGCCCGATTGTCCACCCGGCACCCTCGCTAGCGCACCCCAATTGTGGCGGGGTACACTAGCGGATATATCCCAGCGCTACGAGGTCTTCCCGCATCTCGTCGGTCAGACCGACATCGCCGGTGGAGAGGTCTGTTTCAACAGGAAGTGCGGCGACCGCGGCCAACTCCTCGATCCGTTGCTGCCAGTCGACCTCACAATCAGTTTCACGCCAGCCCTCCGCCGATCGGTCGTAGCAGAGGGATCCGCCATCCCACACCAACTGCCGCCGTTCCTCCTGTTGCAGGCCGAAGATATGGGGAGAAATGGTCATGATCTTGGAGAGCGGGTGGATTCGGTTCTCGTGTTCTTCCATGTAGACCCTCGTCCTGCGGTCGAAGATCGTGGGGTCAGAAGTCTGAAGCGGTAGCCCGTCGCGGGTCGAGGCCGTCACGCCCAGTGCGTCGAGGATCGCGCCGAAGAGATCGACCTGTGAGACTAGCCGCTCGTCGTGCACCGGGGTCGTCTGCCCCGGCCATTTGATCAGAAGCGGGATCTCGGTGAGCTCGGGATCAAGCCGGCACGCGTGGGAAAAGAAACCGCCCTCACCCAGGAATTCTCCATGATCGGCGACCAGAATGATGGTAGAGCGGTCGTAAAGGCCGTGGGCTCTGAGGATCGAGATCAACCGGCCGATCTGATGGTCCATGAATGCTACCTCGCTGAGGTAGGCGGCCTCAACATACTCGATGGCTCCGGCGGTCGGCTCGACCTCACCATTGACGACAGCGCGCCAGGAAGCAGAGTCGCCCTCGCTCACCCGATTCCACACCGGCACACCCGCAATAGCGGCCCTCAATTCGCTGACACCGAACTTCGCTTCGAACTCATCGGGCGCGCGGTACATGCCGTGGGGGTCGAAGAAATTGACAAAGAGGAAGAACTGGTCTTTCCCGTGATGATCGATCCACTCCTCGACATAATCGGTCAGCCGGTCGCCCTTGGTCTCAAACTGATCCGGATCGCGATACAAGTCAAAGCCGCGGGCCAGGCCCCATCGGGAAGCGGAAAGCGCTCCACCGGAGAACCCGGCGGTTCGAAAACCCGTCTCATGTGCGAGTTCGGCCAACGTCGCGTAGGGAGTGTCGAGGCGGGTCCTCGACACTCCGGCGCCGTGACGGGTCGGATAGAGGCCGGTGAAGATGCTCGCGTGCGATGGAAGCGTCCAGGGCGACGTCGACCATGCCCGATGGAAGACCGTCGATGTCTCCGCGAGCCGAGCGATGTTCGGGGTGGCGAGATCGGTACCGCCGTAGATCGACAACGCGTCCTTCCTGGTGGTGTCGAGAGTCACGAGAATCACAGGACCACGACCGTTGGGCTGGTCAAGCCTGAAATTCGGGGCCCCCCAGAGGTAGAGACCCTCCTCCGGCCCGTCGGCCCGAAGGCTGATTTCGTGGTCACCCTCGTCCATGGCAACCCTGATCTCAACGGCCTCGTTACCTGCATGAACCTCGTGCTCAACCCCGTCGACCTCAACGACGAATCGCGTTTCGGACACCAAGAACGACGAAACCATGAACGAGATCTCTGCACTGGCCGAAGGCGTCAAAAGAACCCTCAGATCTAGCGGCCCGGAAACCAGCAATCCGCCAAATTTCTCTTTGGATTCACCCACAACGCCGTCTTCGAGGAACGCCCTGATCAAGTCGCTCCGGCGGTGGTCGATTGCGTCGAGTTTCCAAGTCGTCCCCGAACCGACTTCGATGGCGGTGAAGCGGCAATCCAGGTTCTTTTTGAGTTCGATATCGTCAGCCGAGTTGATCCTCCCGAGCGTGAGTTGGTGGACACCAGGGGACAGGCGTTCGCGAGAAATTTCGATGACGATTTCGTCACCCGCCTTCACCGCGGATTTCCACAGCGGTTTTTGATCCCACTTGGCCAGAAAGTGCATCCCGGCCGTCGTTTCATCGGGCACAAGTCGAAACTGGAGAGAACCGGAGGTGCCCGTTTCATCGATGTAGACCACGAGGTTGGCCCACCCCCTAAACGCCCACGTCCCGGTACCGTTGTCCGCCTCCCAGAACCGATCAGGGACGACCGTGACCGGTTGGTTCGGGACAAACCGCCCGGCGAGCGATGCGAACGGCACCAGCTCCCCTGCTCGTACACTTTCGGGTTCATGGCCACATCCCGCACAAAGTGGGATCAACACCAGGAGCGCAAGGAGAGCGGAATCTCTTGCACAGATCACCCTTGGAGGCCTACGCATCTCGAAGGAAATTACACTGACCACGATCTTTTCACCGTCAAGGTCCCAACCATCGATGGTCCGATCTCAAACTCGGACGCCATTCTAGGCCGTCACCCGCACCGGTGCGAGAGATTGCGTTGTGATTCTCCGCTCCAAGGGAACCGAACTGGATCACCCGCCAAACCGGTGACGAATCTCCGTTGAGTTCAGCGATCCAAGGGAGAACGGTTACGGCGTCGATTCCGAGTCGTCGGGGGCAGGAGTCTCCTCGACCACTTCTTCAACGTCCTCGATCACGCTTTCGACCTCGCCCGACTCGAAGTCCTCGGTTGCGATGACGGTGGTCTCGATTTGGGTCTCGGTATCTTCGGCCGGAGCCGCGTCCTTCTTGGCGCATCCGGTCAGACCGATCAGGGACAGCACAACGACGACACAGATGATTGAGCGCATGGTTTCTCCTCCGTCCGGCATTATCCGTCATCCCCGCGCTGATGGCGAGGCTTGGCGGCGTCTGGAGGTTCAGGCGGATCAAGTTCGAGCGACCGCGCGTACTCCTCGTTGTAGTCAAATGCCACCTGTCGCAGCGATCCTTCCGCCGCATCCCAGTGCTCCCGGAGAATGCCCGACAACGACTCGGTTTCCTTGGCGGCGCCGTGCCGCCGTGACAGGATCAGGAGTCGAAACACCCGGTGGACGCTCGATACCGTCTGCCTCGCGAGACCCATGAGGGGGCTGCTATCGGTCCGGTCGAGCACTTTTTCGAATACCGTCGCCGATCGCTGCCAGTCGATGCCCGGATCGGCGTGGCCGGCGCTGATGATGTGATCGAGAAGATACGCCCGCTGCCAGTAGGCGCTGACCATTGACGTCGCGTCGGCAATGGCGAGGACATACACGAGTTTGCGCCAGATCTTCTTCACGATGTAGAGAACCAATCCAACCGGGAGGGCGAGACACCCTTCCAGCGACAAGAATCGGCCATTCCCCCGACCCAGGCGCCGACGGGCGCCGGCAGCCAGCACCCGCCGCCGCACCTTGGCGATCGTCTCCGGCATCCGACGCCGGAAGTAGGTTTCGAACGCGAGATCGACAAAGGGCAGCGGAACCAGGGCCGTCAACCCTGCACAGGTCGCATCGGCGTAGATCCGCCAGTCGAAGGTGGTATGGCGCGGGATCGGCGTTCCTTCCGGCATCGAGTACAGGGTACATGGGACGATCCCTCCCGCTCCCGTGGCCGAGACCGTGGCTGGGACAGTCGCAGCGACAATAGCAGGAAAAGCGGCATGGGCAGCGTCGGCAACCGGTAACCAGAACCACCAGCTCGCCGGATGAGCGGAACAGGACCCTCCCTCGGGCGTGCCGGGC
Source organism: uncultured Acidobacteriota bacterium (assembly GCA_963753035.1). GTDB lineage: Bacteria > Acidobacteriota > Thermoanaerobaculia > Thermoanaerobaculales > Sulfomarinibacteraceae > JAHECW01. Next base: position 288,603 of record CAVWAW010000007.1, read on the forward strand.
ACGCCATTGTGCCAGTGCACGCTACCGGCACCGCGACACGTTGCGCACAATGGCGCTGCCGGGCTCCCCCGGGAGGCGCGCCTCTGCCTGGCTATCCCGGCTCGGAAGAAGGCCGCCGGCGTCCCATCGGCGTGGTCGCAGCCTTCCAATTCACCACCCGAGCAACCACGCCGATGGGACGACGCTGGGTCGCCGAAGGCGGCCCAGAAGGCCGGGGTTCCAGGAATCCTCGAGATCCGCGATCAGCTCCCGCATACCGGCACGTCCCACGATTTCTCGGATACGCGCTTCGTTCTTCTTCGAGACTGACGGGCAGGCGGGACGCCCGCCCCCACAATACCGACGCTGAGACGCCAAAGGCGGCCCACAGGGCCGGTGTTCCGGAAGACAGAATTCGCCGCCGTTTCGGGCGCATGCGTTACACTCCCACCGCCCCAAGGAGGTCCGATGTACGAATCTGAAACCGATTTCGCGCGCACCCTCGTGGCTGAGGCCTGCGCTCTGACTCGACGGGTCCAGGACGAGGTGGTCGCCAATGCCGACTCGCTGACCAAGGGTGATCGTTCACCCGTGACTCTTGCCGATCTGACGGTCCAGGCGATCATGGGTCACCGCCTTGCCAAGCGCTTTCCCCTGGACGCCTTCCTCGCCGAGGAGGACTCCGGCTCGCTCGACGCCTCCCCTGCCATGACCGAAAAGGTCGGAGCGCTTGTCCGATCCGTCGCCCCGGACCTCGACGACGACGCCATCGCGGCTTCCCTCGATCGCGGCAAACACCCCGGTGGATCCGAAGGTCGCCACTGGGTGCTCGATCCGGTGGACGGGACCAAGGGCTTTCTCCGCGGTCAGCAATACGCCATCGCCCTCGCACTGGTGGAGAGTGGCAAGGTGGTTGTCGGCGCCCTCGGTTGCCCGAATCTCCCGGCGCCGGGTGAACGCGGCAACGGCGACGGCTGGGTCTTTTTTGCAACCCGCTCGGCGGGCGCCTGGTCGACACCGGTTTTCGGCGGCGAATCCAGCTCCCGCGACGGTCGACGCGATCCACGACTCGAGTCAGGCCGTCGTCTGCGAATCGGTGGAGGCGGCCCACGCCGCGCATTCCGTCCAGGCGGGAATCGCCAGGCGGCTCGGTATCACCGCCGAGCCCTATCGCATCGACTCCCAGTGTAAATACGCTGTTCTCGCCCGCGCCGAAGCCTCGATCTACCTCCGGTTGCCGCGCGACGAAAGCTATCGTGAGAAGGTCTGGGATCACGCTGCCGGCGCCATCGTGATCGAGGAAGCCGGAGGCAGGGTGTCGGACCTCGACGGCAATCCCCTCGATTTCTCCAAGGGCCGCAAACTCGCCACCGGCCGAGGCATCATCGCCACCAACGGCCGTCTGCATGAGGCCGTACTCGAGGCCTGCCGAGCGGAGCTTGCGAGTTAGAAAGCGCCAATCAATCTGCTCGCCCTCCAATCCAAATCGAGCCCGAACCCGATTCCGTTCCCATTCCCGAAACGGTCTCGTCGGGGTCGGGATCGTGAACGGGATCGGGTTCGAATAGGCGAGTTCTCGCCTACACCGGCGGCAAAACCGTCCCTGCGTGTTCGAACATCACCGCACGTTGTCCCGTGGTGCACGCCATGCAAGCCGGCGCGCCCTTGATGACCTTCTCCTGGAAGACGTCAATGGGCAGGTAGAACAGCCGGTCGACGCCGAGTTCGGTTTGGACCGCGTCAATGTCACGGGCGAATCGGGCGCCGATGAGTTCGGCCTGGGTCGGGGTGTTGATCCCCTGGAAGCAGGAGTCGATGACCATGGGCCAGAGGGTGCCGAACCAGATCGACTTGGCGCCGGCCGCGCGAAAGGCGCGGACGATTCGCTTGGCGTTGGTTCCGCGGACGATGCTGTCGTCGACGATGAAGATGTTCTTGTCCTTGACCGAGATGGTGTCGACCCGGAAGTCGAGCATGGCCGCCTCGTCGCGCGCCTCCTGGGTCTCCTCCATGAAGATCCGGCCGCCGTAGCGATACTTGGATATGGGCGTCGCGTACTGGATCTGGACCGCCCCGCCGTTGAACTCCTTCTCGAGCTTCTGTGCGAAGGCCTCGGCGCCGGGGATCGGCGAGTGCGGAATCGGCACGACGAGATCGATTTCATTGACCAGCTCCGGCGCCTTCTCCATGAGATACAGGGCCAGGGCGCGTCCGGCGCGCCATCTGAAGGTGCGGATGGGATCACCCATCATCTTCGATTCGACATCGGCAAAGTAGATGAGCTCGAAGGCGCAGGGACGCGCGTCCTTCTCGACCAGCACCCGCTCGTCGATCTCGAGGTTTCGATCGATGAAGAGCGCAGTGCCGTGCGGCACCTCCTCATCCACCGTGAATCCGTTCTGTTCGAGAGCGAGGGTCTCCGACGCGATCATCACCGTGGTCTCGCCGTCGCGCACCCGCGATCCCCGGACCATGGGTCGGAAGCCGTGCGGATCGCGGAAGGCATAGAGACCGGACGGCGTCACCGCCACCGCCGAGTACGCCCCGGTGACCCGCTGCTGGATCTCGGCGACGGCCTTGAAGAAGATCTCCTTTTCCTCGGCCACCGGATCCTCACGCCGAAAGTGCTCGATCCACAGCGCGAGCACCCGCAGCAGCGGCTCGGCATCACAGTTGGCCGCCAGCGCCTGCCCGCGTTGCCCGAGTTCGGCGTCGATCTGCTTGACGTTGGTGATGTGGCCGTTGTGCGCCAGGGACAGCCCGAGGAAAGCGTCAAAAAACGGCTGGGCGTTGATCGTTCCGCCGCTGCCGAAGGTCTTGTAGCGGGTGTGGGCGATGCCGAGATCGCCGTTGAGGTCGGCCAGGGGCTTGAAAATGTCGTCGGCGAGACCTTCTCCTCGCTCCAGGGCGTATCTCCGGCGGGCGGGATCGAAGATAAAGAGCCCGGCATAGGCCGGACCCCGGTGTTGCAGGAAGTGGGCGCCGTTGCCGAGGTCGCCCACCACCGATCGTCCTTTGTTGTTGATGACCCCGACGATTCCGCACATAGAGCCCCTCCCGGAGGGGACACTATAGCGTGAGTGAAGGGCGATGTGCACCGCAAACACAACGGAGTTTTGAGTTATGAGTTATGAGTTTTGAGTTCCATCGCACTCGGTTTCTTGGGCCAAGGTAGATCCCATGCGATGCAATTCAAAACTCAAAACTGAGAACTGCTATTCGTTTTCGCCTTGCCGTTCGATCTCACCGGTCATGGGCACAAAGCGTACCGGAATCACCGAACGTTCTTCGACCCCGTCGTCGGTCTTCTTGATGACCATGAGCTGCTGGTAGAAGTCACCGAGGGGAATGACCATCCGAGCTCCGACGGCGAGCTGATCGATCAGCGGTTCCGGGATTCGATCGGGTGCTGCGGTGACGATGATACCGGCAAATGGCGCCTCCTCGGGCCAGCCGCCGTAGCCGTCGCCGCAGCGCACATGGGCGTTGTCGTAGCCAAGCTCGGCGAGGATGACCTCGGCCCGTTCGCACAGACCCTGGCGGATCTCGACGGTGAAGACCTCCACGCCCATGGCTGCGAGAACCGCCGCCTGATAGCCCGAGCCGGTGCCGATCTCGAGAACCTTGTCGCCCGGCCCCACCTCGAGAAGCTCGGACATGAGAGCGACGATGTAGGGCTGCGAGATGGTCTGGCTCTCGCCGATGGGCAGTGGCGAGTCCTGGTACGAGGCCTCGCGGTAGTCTTCGGGGACAAATCGGTGCCGAGGCACCGACCGCATGGCCGCCAGGACCGCGGGGTCCTTGACACCTCGGGTCTCGATCTGCTGTCGAACCATCCGCTCCCGCAGATCGTCCCAATCGGGACCTCCGTCGGTTCCGGCCAGCCCGTCGGGCGGATCACAACTCACCAAGATCGCCCCGAGAATCACTGCCAAAACGGCGCGCATGATTCCACTCGCTCTGTCGTGACCTGCCATCATGGTTCTCCACATTCTGCTGTTCCATCCATGACGATCCGATGCAACACGGCGTTGTCTCGACCCGGCGAAGGCCAATTGAGAAACGGTCTTTCCGCCATCATGGTAGACCACACCGGGCCGAGTTGCCATTGCGACCACCAACGGGGTGAATGCAATTCTCCTGCCGCTTGACACCCGCCGTCGGCGTGCTCACGATAAAGCCATGAAAGATCAAACCCACCCACCCGTCTCAGCCGTACACGATCAAACTCATGGCGTCTCCCGACGTGAACTCGTCATCGGCGGTTCCCTGGCGGCCGCGGCCCTCGCAACTTCCGCAGCGACCCGGGCCCACGCGGCGAACGGATCCTCGGTGGCGGTGGCCTCGGCCAACGGTATCGACGCGGTCGGTCGAGCGGTGGCGAAGATGGACGCCGGGGTGTCTCCCGTCGAGGCCGCCGTCCACGGGGTCGCCGTGGTCGAGGACGATCCTGATGATGTCACCGTGGGCTACGGCGGGCTGCCAAACTCCGAGGGCGTCGTCCAACTCGACTCATGCTGTATGGACGGCCCCACCATGCGCGCCGGTGCGGTTGCCGCCCTCGAAGGGTACCGCCACCCGGCGCAGGTGGCGCTTCAGGTTCTTCAACGAACGACCCGGGTTCTTCTGGTCGGCGACGGGGCCGCGCGCTTTGCCCGCACCATCGGTTTCAAGGAGGAGAATCTCCTCACCGAGAAGGCGCGCAAAATCTGGCTCTACTGGAAGGCCAAGATGTCCGACATCGACGACTGGCTCCCGACTCCCGGTCAGATCGAGGATCCCGGATGTCCAGTGGTTCATCGATAAGTACGGCGAGGTTCGTCCAACCGGGACCATCAACCTCTGCGCGGTCGACGGCAGACGGCGACGTGGGTGGCACCACCACCACATCCGGCCTCTTCTTCAAGATTCCGGGTCGGGTCGGTGATTCGCCCCTCATCGGCGCCGGGCTCTTTGTCGACAACGAGGTCGGAGCGGCGGGTTCCACCGGCCGAGGCGAGTCGGTGATCCAGATCGCCGGCGGCCACACCGTGGTCGAGTTCATGCGGGCGGGCAAGAGCCCCGAAGCCGCCTGCCTCGCCGCTCTCGAGCGGATGGTCCAGGCGACGCGGGTGCCCTATCTCCTCGATGACAAGGGCCGGCCGTCGTTTGACGTCAAGTTCTACGCCGTGAACAAAAAGGGCGAGACCGGTTCGGCCGCCATCTGGTCCGGGGCGAAACACGCCGTCTGCCGCTCGGGATCCGCACCGGTCCACCTGGACAGCGCGTATCTGTACAAGCGGGATCCGAATTAGGCCCCTCGACAACCGCGTTCATTGGGACGTGCCGGGTACGTAGTTGTGCCGGATCAACTCCCCGGCACCGCGGCGCGCTCCGCACAACTACGCTACCGGGCACTCCACGGGGAGCGCGATGCGGTCTGCTCTCCCGGCTACGAGGCAGGCCGCCGGCGTGCCATCGGCGTGGTCGCAGCCATCCCAATCGACCCACAAGCGACCACGCCGATGGTGCGACGCTGGGCCGCTGAGACGCCAATGCGTCACAGCGGCCCAGAAGGCCGGTGCTGAGGACTGGTCCCGGAACGGCGACAGCGTCCGGGACCGCGGCAATAGCAGTGTCCGTGACCGCTCCCGACCAGAACACGCGGCAATCGCGTTCATTGGGACGTGCCGGGTACGTAGTTGTGCCGGATCAACTCCCCGGCACCGCGGCGCGCTCCGCACAACTACGCTACCGGGCACTCCACGGGGAGCGCGATGCGGTCTTCTCTCCCGGCTACGAGGCAGGCCGCCGGCGTGCCATCGGCGTGGTCGCAGCCATCCCAATCGACCCACAAGCGACCACGCCGATGGTGCGACGCTGGGCCGTTGGGACGCCAGAGCGTCACAGCGGACCAGGAGGCCGGTGCTGAGGACTGGTCCCGGAACGGCGACAGCGTCCGGGACCGCGGCGATAGCAGTGTCCGTGACCGCTCCCGACCAGAACACGCGGCAATCGCGTTCATTGGGACGTGCCGGGTACGTAGTTGTGCCGGATCAACTCCCCGGCACCGCGGCGCGCTCCGCACAACTACGCTACCGGGCACTCCACGGGGAGCGCGATGCGGTCTTCTCTCCCGGCTACGAGGCAGGCCGCCGGCGTGCCATCGGCGTGGTCGCAGCCATCCCAATCGACCCACAAGCGACCACGCCGATGGTGCGACGCTGGGCCGTTGGGACGCCAGAGCGTCACAGCGGCGCAGAAGGCCGGTGCTGATGGACGGTTCTCCAGAAAATACAAGGGGATCGCCTCAACAGGCAGGCATCCTGCGGGCGAGACGCCCGCACCACAAGGGCCGTCGCACTCCTTGTTTACCAAAACGTCCTCCGCAGAGGACACTCCTGAGTATGCTACATCACCGCCCGAACACCGCTGAAGTCCTTGTATCGACTGCGTTTGCTTCGTCCCTTCGAGCCCCCTCAAACAACTGGCACGACCGTTGCTCTATGTCCCGGTGAAAGGAGGCCGTCATGACCGGAAGAACCTTCATCCTGCTCGCCGCCGCCATCGTCCTCACCACCGCCGCGTCGCCGGCCGCCGCCGGCGGTTACGTGGGCCTCGAGGTCTCGAACCACGGCGTCAGCGTGGGCTTCGGCGCCTCGAACTGGGGTATCTGGGGTTCGTCCTGGAACTCGGGGGGCGCCTCCATGGGTTTCTCCGCCACCCTCGCAGGTTACGGCGACTGGGTCCACGTTGATGGCCTCGGCCGGGTCTGGCGCCCCTGGGTCGCCGCGGGGTGGCAACCCTACAGTCACGGCCGATGGATGTGGACGACCCTGGGCTGGACGTGGGTCGCCTATGAGCCCTGGGGTTGGGTCCCACACCACTACGGCAACTGGGCCTTCTCCACCATCGGTTGGGTGTGGACGCCCGGCTACACCTATCATCCGGGAAACGTCGTCTGGGTGAGCACGGGTTTCCACCTCGGCTGGTACCCCTGTGCACCGGTTGGATGGAGTCACTCCTACCGGGGCTACCACCGCGGATGGCACGACGGGTATGCATCGGGCCGCCGGAACGGCTATTCCCGGGGCTACGAGGATGGTTGGCGGGATGCACGGTACGCCACGTGGGTCCCCCGATCACAGGTCACGGCCGAGAACATCGCGCACCATACGGTTGGGCACCAGACGGCCACCCATGCGGTCGCACGATCGGGAGTCACGGTCATGAACGGTGCACCCACCCGGACCCAAGTCGAGAGCTATGTCGGCCGCCCGGCGCCCGAAGCCCGCATCGTCGAGCGGAGGGCGACCATCGACGGCCGTGAGTTACGGATGGTCCGTCCCGAGGGGCAAGAGCGAACCGTGCAGCGCCATGGGGCATCCACGGTAGATCGTGCGCTGAACACGACGGCCCAGCGGAGGGTCACCACCACCCAAACCACCCCCATCCGACGGCATAACACCGCCGAGGTGAAGAACAGCGAGTCGACCCGGCCGACCGCAGGACGAACCGAGACCCGTCGATCGACCGGCTATGGACTCTCCGAACCCACCGCTCGTTCGAACGCCCGAACAACGGGAACGGCATCGACATCTCGGGTCCCGACCCGCCGAACGACATCAGGATCCGCGCCGGACCCGCACCATCGAACCGCAGGGGTTTCGGCCGAATCACACCGATCGACCGGGAGCTCACGATCAACCCCGGCGACCACCGGTCGGGAGGAAAGGCCGGAGACATCCACTCTCCGAACGAGGTCCGCCGTCCGGGTAGCCCCCACTCAGCAGGTCGAATCCAGTCGCCGGCAACAACCCGGCGCCGGGGGCAGACCTGAAGCGACGCCTTCGGTTGAGAGGCAGCGGAACACCCAAAAAGAACATGCCGAACCGGCCAAAAAAACAAAGCCGAAACGCAACCGATCGCGGAACTGATCCATAGTCGACCTGGACCGTTCGGGGTGGGGGCGGATCGCGCCCCCACCCCAATTTGATAGGATCGGATTCGTGGATCATCGAGACGGCTCTGATTCGGGATCGGGGATCCCGCGCATCGAACGCGCATTGCGCCGTTGTCTCGAGTGGAGCCGCAGCGGACGCCACATCAAGATCATCAACGAAGTCGACCGCGCATTGCCGGCCATCGGCGATCAACCCGAACTCGAGGCTCAACTCCTGATCTGGAAGGCGCAGGCCCATCTCGCCATGGGCGACCCCGACAGCGCCCACCCCGCAGCCTCCCGCTCATGGCACCTGGACCCCTCGTCCTACGCCTGCCACCTCCTGTCCAATGCGCTTGTTGCCGTGGGACAACCCGACGATGCGGAAGAACTCCTCAAGAGCGGATGGGACATCTTCCCCGACGCCTACCACCTGCCGGTGCAGTTGGCAATCCTCCTATCCGACCAGGGGCGCCACCCTGAAGCCCTCGATACCATCGATTCACTGCCCCGGGGCGCCCCGGTTCCCGATGATCTCCAGGTTTTCCTTCTCGGTCTGCACGCAAACCTCCTGGCCGCCGTAGGCCGTTGGGGCGAGGCCGACGGCGTTCTCAGAGAGGGGCGGTACCGTCATCCCGACTCCGATCTCCTGGAGGACGCCCACCACAGTCTTGGAGGCGCCTGGGATCGCTACCGAAAACAGGAAACCCTGTCGAATTCCTGGCTCGCGGGTCTGGCGCCCCTCGACGGTGTCGCATCCGAGGTCGATGACGCCGTCATCGACCAGGGTTCCTTGAATGAACTCCCCAAACTCGTCATTCTCGGCGCCCGCCGTTTGTGGCGGGCCTATTTCGAAGCCCATCGTCCTCGCGTGCAGAATCCACAGCCCTGGGGCACCGCACTCCTGGCGGCGATTCTCGAACTCGACGGCGTCGCCCCCCCCATCGCGGCCATGGCACGCCTCACCAGAGCTCCGGTCTCGACAACCCGTTCCGCCCTGACCCGAATCCGGCGGTTTCTCGGGTGCCTCCACACCGATCTCGCGCATCGGGCCTTTGCTGCCATGACCAACCCCCAACTCAAAGAAACATCGCCGCCGTCGTCCGAACCCGAAGGTGGGACGGTCGTCCCTTTTCCATCCCCGTGACAGGAGTCCAAACCATGTTCACCCGTTTCACGTCCACATGCGTCGTCCGGATTGTCGCGGTTTTTCTCCTGGCTCTCGTCGCCGGCCCGTTACCGGCCGCCCAACGTGACTTTTCCGGCACCGAGAACTTTTCTGCTCCCGACGGCACGCGGGTCGTCATCGACGCCGCCACCGTCGACATCGGGTTCGGGCCGCCGATGTCAACGATGTCGAGGTCGCCACCGAGCTCCATATATCCGGGGTCGGCGAGGAACGAGCGGAGAAGTTCATATCGAGCCACACCCCCGCCACTGAGGTCGCGGACGGGCGGATCAGCATCACCGTCAACCCGGGCCATTCGGGTTTTCTCGGTTTCGGCACCCTGACCGCGCGCACTCGAATCGGCTTTCTCCTCCCGGGCTACGTCATCCCTGACATCACGACCACCGGCGGATCCGTCTCCGTGCGAGGGGATTTTCCAAACGCACGACCGTTCTATCTTCGAACCGCAACTGGAGACATGGAGCTCGTCGGCGCCGCCGCCGCGGTCGATATTCGAACCGCCTCCGGCGACGCCAGATTGGACCTCTTCCGCCCCCTCGATCGATTCTTCGCGCGGACCTCATCGGGGAGTCTCAGCCTCTCGGGAGGTGCCCGCGAGGTTCACGTTGACACTGCATCCGGGAGCGTCTTGATGGACAATCTATCCGGCAACGCCGAAGTGATCACCTCGACTGGAAAGATCACGCTGGTCTGGGACCGCCTCGATGCCGAGCACCGGGTTGTAGTCCGCAGCGACTCCAGCCGCATCCACCTCACCCTCCCGGTGGGGACAGCTCCTCGGGGGAGCTTGCGGACCATCGGGGGCAACATCCGGTCCGATTTTCCCGGAATCGTGAACGATGCCTCCGACACGGTCACCCTGAGCGGCGACGGCCCCGAGATTCTTGTCGAGTCCGCCTCCGGCGATGTCACCCTCGAGGCCGGAACGTGGTGGGGTGGAACCAACGAAACTGAAGATGGGGACTGACGTTCGAGCCCCGCGCAAGAACTATTCTCTCGCATTTTCGTTTTACCTTTCGAGTCATGGCTGCAGGCCGTGAAACCGACTGGAGAAGACCATGAAAAGAAGCTGGATCGTCCTGGCCATCGCTCTTGCCGTCGCCGCACCAATCTCGGCCGCCTCGCCCCGCACCCTTGACGGACGTGTCCCTGCTGCTGATCTCGAGAACGTCCGAATCGACGCCGGGGTCGGCGATATCGATATCAATGTCGTGAACGGAACCGACGAGGTGTCCGTCAAGGTTGAGCTCAAGGCACGTCGCGGCGGGTTTTTCTCATCCCTCAAAAAGGCTCAGGCCGAGGTTGATGAGGCCGAGCTCCGGATGGATGCCTCACGAGGCGTTTTGCGGCTCAAGATCTCGACCGAGAGCGACGATCGTCATTTCGAGGAACGGTGGACCGTGAAGCTCCCGGCCCACCTCGGTTGCGACCTTGACCTCGGTGTCGGCGACATCGAGGTTCGCGGTCTGTCCGGTGATCTCACCGTCGATCTCGGTGTTGGCGATCTCACCGCAACCGCCGTCTCCGGTGACCTCAACATCGATATCGGGGTCGGTGACGCTTCGGTCGAGGCCGCCGCCGCCGACTACGGCTCGGTGGACGGTTCGGGCGGGGTCGGCAACGCCCAGCTCACGGTTCGCGGCGCCAAGATCTCCTCGTCCGGTTTTGTCGGCAAGTCAGCCGAGTGGAGTGGTACCGGCGAACACATCATCGAGATCTCCGTCGGCGTCGGCGATGCGAAGGTGACTGGTAGATTGAGAAGTGAGACGTGAGAGTGAGCCATGCAGACCTGACTCCTACCCCTCGCTCAACTCATCCCCTTCGCTACTTGTCGAGCATCCACTTTGCGCCGAGTCGTGCGAGGAGGAAGCAGGCGAACGCCAGCACGATCAGCATGACCAGACCGATCATCTGACCCTCGAAGCCTGTGTACCAGACATGCGCGTGCTCTTCGAGCACCGCGGTGCCCGCCACGTCCTCGAGCCAGAAATCAACACCGACGCTGACGTACTGGATCAGCGCGCCGAGCTTGGGGACCCGGAAGACCGCGGTGATGATGCCGAAGATCGCCGCACCGGCCATGAGTCCGGAAGCGATGAGGATGCCCTGCTCGGCCCGGGCCTCCCTGACCTTCTCACTGCCTCCGGTCTTGGACACCAGCCACGCCACGGCGGCGCCCGCCAGCACCGCCGCGTTGATGGAGATCGGCAGGTACATCCCGAGGGCGAAGGCAAGCATGGGGACACCGGACATGAGCAGCATCATAGCCACCACCCCGCCGAGGCCGTAGAGCAGCCAGGGTTGGTTGGCGGGGTCGCTCATCAGACCGTTTGAGACGGCCGCGATCATGTTGGCCTGGGGCGCCGGCAGTACCCGCTCGTTGGAAACCATGAGACCGGTGGCGGGGTCCTCGACCACGAAGTGATAGGCGCTGTCCATGAGCGGAATGACCGCCGCCACCACCAACGCCGCCACGACCATCCCGAGGAACTTCCACCGCTCCTGGTTGCGCGGGGTGGAGCCGAGCCAGTAGCCGATCTTGAAATCGGTGATCAGGGCGCCCGAGGTGGACAGGGCGGTACAGACCGCGGTGCCGATGATCAGGGCGATGATCATCCCCGCCGTTCCTTTGAGCCCGATCATGATCATGCAGCCGATGGCCAGCACCACCGTGATGAGGGTCATGCCCGAAACCGGGTTGACACCGACGATGGCGATGGCCTGGGCCGCCACCGGGGTGAAGAGAAAGCTCAGGAGAAAACCGACGATCATCCCGACCAGACCGAATTTGAGGCTGGCGACAAACCCGTAGGCCGCCGCTCCCCCGTCGCCGGGGGTGACCATGGCGACGACGAAGAAGAGCGCCCCGAGGCCCAGCGTCGCGGCCGCCTGGATCAGCAGGACGTTCTTCGGCGACATGTCGAGTTGGGTGCGTTCGGTGCCGTCGGACTCGGCCTGCGCCGCCTTGGAGAAGCCCTTGAACCCGAGGGTGACCGAGGACGCCACGATCTTCCACATCCTGAGGATGCCGATGAGACCCGAGATCGCGATGGCGCCGATCCCGATGGGTTTGACAAAGGCGCCGAAGATCGCCGAGGCGCTCATCTCCGAGATCTGGTAGGTGTTCCCGGCGAGGGCGAGGCCGTCGATTTCTTTACCGAAGACATAGATCAGCGGGACCATCACGAGCATGGCCAGGACCGAACCTGAGGCGATGATCGAGGCGTACCGGATGCCGATGATGTAGCCGAGCCCGAAAAGCGCTGCGATGGCGGTCAGTTGGACCTCGATGCGGAGGCCGGAACCCACGCCGCCGAGCAGGGTCGAGCTCGAGAGACCGGCGTTCCAGAGGTGCAGCGCCTCGATGGAGAAGTCGAAGAGGGCGCCGATGGCGAATGAGATCAGGAGGATCTTACCGGCGCCGCCGCTCGAACTCTCGCCGGTGACCAGAATGTTGTTGATCGCGGTCGCTTCGGGGAACGGCAGCTCACCGTGGAGATCCTTCACGAAGTACTTCCGCAGCGGAATGATGAGCACTACGCCGAGGGATCCGCCGATGAAGCAGGCAAGGAAGATCTGCCACCAGGCGACCGACACCTGGTTGATGTACATGGCGGGGACAACGAAGGTCGCTCCCGCCGCCACCACACCGGCGGCCTGCCCTACGGACTGCACCATGACGTTCTCGAGCAGGGTGCTCACGGGCTGACGCATCTTGCCGAAGAAGATCGCGAGAATCGCAATGGGGATCGACGCCTCGATGGCGTTGCCGGCGCGCAGCGCCATGTAGGCGCAGGCCGCGGTGAAGAGGACCACCATGACGACCCCGAGACCGATGGACCAGAGAGTGACCTCGGGTCGCAGATCAGCGGCGGCGACAACGGGATCGTAGACCTCGCCCGGTTCGAGTTTACGGTACGCGTTCGCTGGCAGCAGCTTCGACTTGATCGGCTTCGATTCTTGCATCATTCCTCCATCAAAGACTGTGGGAAATAGTAGCGCAGTTGCGGCGTTCAAAACAGCGGCACAGGACCGAGAGCAATCTTGATCCCAGCCGCGATGGCATTGGTGACCTTGATGATACTAACCTGCGAGAAGAATTCTCAGAAGAGTACGTCCTCGAGCGCCTCGATCAGGTCATCCGCGTTGTCGAAGACCCGCAGATCCACCGGTGGGGCACCCGAGGGCTCCTCGATTCCCCAACTCCCCCAGCACCAGACCGGCACCGAGGATTTGAGAGCGAGTGCGATTTCGGACAACGTCCCAGGCCCGCCACCGATGGCCACGCACAACGAGGCCGACAACACATTGAATGCGTTGCGGGCGTGACCCGCCCCCGTGAATACCGGAATGTGGACCCAGGGATTGGGGTACCCGCCGCCGGCAAAGGCGTTGGGAAGAATCGCCAGCGTCAGCCCCCCGGCTTCCACGGCGCCGCGCGATGCCGCGGCCATCACTCCCGAACCACCGCCGGTCAAGGTGACCCAACCGCCGCGAGCGGCCGTGGCGCCCACTCGTTCCGCGAGACTCTCCTCGTCGGGTGTCGCAGCACCCGCCCCCAAGACTCCGAGAACCTGCATTCTGACGGATTTCATGGCTGGTCCATTATCTCATTTTCCGCAAAAATAAACCCGGGCCGAAGCCCGGGTTTGAGTTCTCGTGGAGAGATTTCTTATTTCATGAGCACGAGGCCGACGCGACGATTCTGGGCGCGGCCTTCGCGGGTGCTGTTGTCGGCGATGGGCTTGTACTCACCGTACGACGTCACATTCATGCGGTGAAGGGGGAAACCCTTCTCGCTGGCGAGATACTTCATCACCATCTCGGCGCGCTTGTAGCCGAGGCTCAGGTTGTAGCTCTCGCTACCGATGTTGTCGGTGTAGCCCTGGATCTCGAGATAGGCGCCGACGTTCTTGGCAATCACTTTCGCGGCGAAGGCGTCGAGAGCGGCCTTGGCCTCATCGGACAATGTGTAGTTGTCGAAACCAAAGCGGACGTCCTGATCGGTCAGCATGACCTCTGCGATGAAGGTGCCCTCGGCGAGCTTGCCGGCCTTCGTTGCGCGATCGAGAGCTTCTTTGGCCGTGGCGCTGAGCTTGTCAATCTGCTTCTGCATCTCGGCATCGGTCTGGTGAAGGGACGAGATCTCTTTTTGGTTGCCCTCGACCGAAGTCTGGACCTCACCGATTTTGCCGTTGGTGACCGACTCGCTGTTGGCGACCTGCTCCTGCACATACTTCTTCGACGCGCAACCGGTCACTGTGAGCCCAGCCACGAGCAGAATGACGATCGCCGGGGAAACGAACTTCCGCATCATCCACCTCCTGTTATTTCGTTACTAATGTCATCCGATGCCCTCAACGAGCACCGCGGATCGAACTATAACATAGCCTACGCTCTTGCGAACTACTCGTCAATTGACTGCCCGTCGGACAACTGAGATCATTGACCCTAATCCGTTCATCCCAATAGTTTCGCTGTTTTCAGTATAAATCAAGGCAAATCGGGTTGTCAGCGGTGACCTCGGCGGCGCATTCCACCACTCCATCCGCCGTTCTGACCAACACCGGGGTCTGCAGAAACCAGTCAACTCCAGCAGGAAGCTCGGCGAGCCGGCATCCCGCGCAGACAAAGGGCTGAACCCCAACGGCAGGGAAACCGGCCCGGTCGGGGACCGCCACCGCCGTCGTGGGCAGCGGAGGTTCCTCGGCGAAAAAGATCTCCATGAGTTCATGACAGTGTTCGCAGTCTTTTCGGTAAAAGAGCACGTACTGCTGACCCTCACCGAGATCATCGGGAAGACCCCGAATCCAGCCCGCCACGTCGAGCTCGACAAACGGCTGTCCGACCCAGCTTGAATAGTCTGGAAGATAGTAGCCCTCGGCTGGTCCGGACGATGCAATTTCCGGCCCGTTGGAAGTCGTCTCCGCGGGGATGCCTGACGAAGTCAGACCGAACGCAACCGCGACGCTGAGCACCGCCCAGAGCCCGGCGGAAACGACCTGCCGTGTCGGTAAGGATCGAGGTGTCTTCAATCCCGGAACTCCTTGCGCGAGAAAGACAAGGGAGAGCAGGAAGACGGCATCGGTCACCAGGGTGACCCAGGGCGGGATCTGGACGGCGCCGAAACACCCGCAGCTCGATGCGCCGAGCGCGACATCGCCGATGAGCACCGGGAGAAAGGAGGCGAGCATCAGGATCCCCGCCAGCCGGGCAAGCCCAGGCACCAGGATCATCACGCCCACCACAATGAGTTCGACTGCGATGGAGAACTCGAGAACGAAACGCAGATCCACCCCGAAGCCCCCGAGCCATTTCACCAGCGCCGCCGGCAGGTTGCTCGGGCTGCCGTCGATGATTTTCAGAACTGCGCCGATTCCGAGCCAAAGGGGAATGATCACTCGGGCGAGGAGAATCGCCACCGAGCTTCGCAGATTTCCAGGTCCGTCTTCTTCAATCAGAGTCATACGCTGTTCCCTCTCCTTGCGGCCCTCAGATTAGCGCGGACGGCCACGGGAAAACCGAAACAGAATGAGGCTTTTTACCGATTTCTGACGGCTGACTCCGGTGTCTGTATACGCATCCGAGTCCGCAGCGGGAACTGACGAATGCGCACCCCAACGGGGTGCCGGGTACGCCATTGTGCAGGTACCGCCATCCGGACCCGCAACACGCTGCGCACAATGGCGCTACCGGGCTCCCTCGGGAGGCGCGTCACACCCTGGTTCTCCCGGCCACGAGGCAGGCCGCCGGCGTGCCATCGGCGTGGTCGCAGCCCTCTCAATCAACCCACGCGCGACCACGCCGATGGCGCGACGCTGGGCCGCTGGGACGCAAATGCGTCACAGCGGCCCAGAAGGCCGGGGCTGGAAGAAACCGTCCCGAGGCAGCAACAGGGGCAGGGACAGCGACAGGAACCAGCGACCGGGTCCGGGACAGCATCAGGGACAGCGCCCGAAGCCGACCGGGCCACGCGGGAAACCCCGCCCCGGCGGGGTGCCGGGTACGCCATTGTGCAGGTACCACCATCCGGCATCGCCGCGCCTCCCGCACAATGGCGCTACCGGGCTCCCTCGGGAGGCGCGATGCGGTCTGTTCTCCCGGCCACGAGGCAGGCCGCCGGCGTGCCATCGGCGTGGTCGCAGCCCTCTCAATCAACCCTCGCGCGACCACGCCGATGGCGCGACGCTGGACCGCTGGGACGCCAATGCGTCCCGGCGACCCAGAAGGCCGGTGTCGAGGGGCATGGTCCGGAACAACAGCAGCGACCGGGAAAGGAACCGTATCCGTATCCGGGGGCGATAGAACCAACCCGCATCGGTACACCACCATCGCCGGCGGGACGCCGGCGCTACAAGCATCGCAGTGTCCTTGGTAGCGCCAACGTCTCGTGGGCGATGGAACCAACCCGCATCGGCACTCCTCGAGGAGGCCCGATGCGGTCTGCTCTCCCGGCTACGAGGCAGCCGAGAAGGCCGGGGCTAACGGACAGGTTCGCCTACGGCAGCTCTCCACCCCCGAGCGAGTTCCACACCTCGGCCTCGAGAGCCGCTGAGGCCTTCGTCGTTTCAGCGAGTGCTTTGTCCGCACGCACGAGCATGGCTGCGGCCTCAGAATCGTCGGCCATGTCCTGGAGATTGATCCGCACGTTCATGGCGGCGCCGAGAGCCGCCGCGCGGGCCATGGCGGCGCCGACCCCGGCGTCCGAGGCCGAGGCGGCCATCCCAAGTTTTCGGGCAACAGCACACAGAGTTCACCACTTCGGGGCATGCCTCGGTGACCTCGAGAGGCACCAGAGCAGCGCCCAGTGTTGCAACCCGCACCGCCGCGGCCTGGGCGTCGCCGGAAACCCTGTTGGCCTCCATCAATCTCTGGAACGACCACGTGTCCTCATCAATGGCGTCCAGCAACTGCTGTTTGAGCTCCTGCCCGCGTATTGAGACCTTTTCGAGATCGCCGCGAACATTGGCGAAATCCTCCTTCGGATGGGGCAGGTTCGCCACCATGGCCGCGAGCGCGGCAGCGAGAGCGCCGGCCAACGCAGCCACCGAGCCGCCGCCGGGCGCCGTGGAATCGCGCGACGTCTCATCGGCAAAGCCCTGCAGGGTCATGTTCGCCAACGGTCTCTTGGGAGCAAGGACTTCCTCGATGATCTTCTCGCTGGCGTCGAATGGCGAGACTTCACCCAGCCCCAGGCTCCGAACGGCCGTGTGAATGACATCCGATTCGGGAACCCCGCGCGACCGCTCCATTCTCGCCAGATAGTGGCATCCCGCGGCAAGCATGGAGCTCTTCGGGAGCAGGCCCACCAGTTCGGAACCGGTGACCCGAATCCCTCGTTCGCGGGCCGACTCTTCGCAGGCATCGAAGGCGACGTGGACAGGAGTAACATCGAGGTCGATGAGATTCATGGAGACCTGAGCGCAACCGTACTCGGGGATGGTCCAGCCCATTCCACGAACTGCCTTGAGAGTTCCGGGCTGTTGGATCTTGGTCCCGTCGGGACCCGTCACCGTCCGTCCAGCCTCACGTACGTCGAAGGCGACACGATTGGCCCACCGCTTATCGGTGACGTTGAGGTTCACGTTGTAGGCCACCAGGAACTTGCGCGCTCCCGTCACCATGGCGCCGAATTTCGGCACAAAGGTCGCGGGGCCGAAATCAGGAGCAAACTCGGGGGTCTTGAGCTTCTCCGCCAAGGCCTCGTATTCACCCTTTCGGATATCGGCCAAGGACCTTCTTTCGGGACGGGTGGCGGCATACTCGTAGAGAAAAACCGGAACACCGAGCTCCTCCCCCACTCGTTCTCCGAGTCTCTTGGAGAGTTCGACGCAGTCGTCCATGGTCACGCCCGACACCGGCACGAACGGACACACATCCGTGGCGCCCTGGCGGCCGTGAGCACCATGGTGGGCGCGCATGTCGATGAGTTCGAAAGATCGTTTGACGACGGCGAATGCGCCTTCAAGGACCGCTTCGGGCTCACCCACGAAGGTGATCACCGTGCGGTTGGTTTCCTGTCCTGGATCGACATCGAGCAGCTCGACCCCCGTTACCGCGGCTGCGGCCTGGGCCACCGCGTTGTAGACCTCTGGATTTCGGCCATCGGAAATATTGGGTACACACTCAACGATCTTCATCGAATCCTCCGTAACGTCGGTTCAAGCAGGCACGGACTCTTCAGGAATGTGAGACCTCGTCCAAGTCATGCCGGACCATCATTTGTACGAGCTCGGAAAACCTGACTTTTGGTTCCCAACCAAGTTCGGTTTTGACCCTGGTCGGATCAGCGAGGAGCGTCTCCACTTCGCTGGGACGGAAGTGCTTCGGGTTGACCTCGACCCGCACCACTCCGGAGGCTCGATCACGGCCCACTTCATCGATCCCTTCGCCATCCCACTCGAGCTCCACGCCGGCCTCGCGAAACGCGAGCACGCAGAACTCGCGTACCGAGTGATCCTCCCCCGTTCCCACAACATAGTCTGTGGGCTCATCGGTCTGGAGCATCATCCACATGGCCTCGACGAAATCTCCGGCGAAACCCCAGTCTCGGCGAGCATTGAGGTTGCCCAACGCCACAGTCTCCCGCCGGCCGGTGACGATCTCCGCCACCGCACGCGTGATCTTTCTTGTGACAAAATTCTCGCCTCGGCGGGGAGACTCGTGGTTGAAGAGAATTCCGTTGCTGGCGTGGAGACCATAGGCTTCACGGAAATTCACCGTCGCCCAGAAGCTGAAGAGTTTCGCGACTCCATACGGTGACCTCGGGTAAAACGGCGTTGATTCACGCTGAGGCACCTCGACCACTTTGCCAAAGAGTTCGGATGTCGACGCCTGGTAGTAGCGTGCTTCGGGGGCCTCACGCCGCACGGCCTCGAGGAGTCGGATCGTGCCGAGCCCCGTCACATCGCCGGTGTAGGTCGGCATCTTGAACGAGATGGCGACATGGGACTGTGCCGCCAGGTTGTAGACCTCGTCGGGGCCCACCGAGGAGAGAATCGTCGTCAGCGACTCGGCATCCCCGAGATCGCCGTAGTGCAGGGAGAATCGGTCTCCGATATTCTCCCGAGCCCTCAGATGATCGATTCTCTGTCGGTTGAACGTGGAGGCCCGGCGGACCACACCGTGGACCTCGTACCCCTTATCGAGGAGGAGCTCCGCGAGATATGACCCGTCCTGGCCGGTGATGCCGGTGATCAGTGCTTTACGTCGCATGCCGGGAAGTCTAGCATTGAGTGCCACACGCTGACGTTGACGGTCCGCTCATTCTCGAAAAACTCCTTCGATCTCGAAGATCGAAGGAGTTTTTCGAGAGATGGGTTCGCCAAGTCGGGTTACTATCGCGTCGATGACAGGACGGAATCAGACGCTGAAACGAATTCAGTGGACCTTGATCGGGGTGGGGCTGGCGCTCCTCGGATTCTGGGTGGGTGCGAAACTCCACGGCCGGATCGGCGGTGAAGCCGACATCAGGACGTTCGAGCAGGCCCGCGCCGAAATGCAGCGTCCTTCCACACCGGCCATCGCTCCCCACGGGCTGCCTCTCGAGCTCCCGGTGGACACCACGTTGTGGGCCGAGGATCGCATCGAGGAGTTCGAAGAGAGCCTCGAGCACCAGTTCGACGCGCCGTTGGCGATCCTTCGGATCCCGAAGATCGAACTCGAGGTGGCGGTGCTCTCGGGTACGGACGAACTGGTGCTCAACCGCGGGGTCGGTCATATCGACGGCACGCCGTTCCCCGGCGAGGACGGAAATATCGGCATCGCCGGCCACCGGGACGGCTACTTCCGCGGTCTCAAAGACGTGGTTGTGGGAGATCTCATCGAGATGGAGACCCTCACCGGCAGTCAGGTCTACACCATCAGGGAGCTCTTCCTCGTCGACCCTCCAGATGTCTGGGTTCTCGAACCAACCGAGAGTCCCTCGATCACCCTCGTCACGTGCTATCCCTTCTACTACGCCGGAAGCGCCCCGCAGCGCTACATCGTCCGCGCGGAACGAGTCGCTCGGTAGCATCGAATCAGTCGGACGCGCACAGCCGCCGCAGAGACACAGAGGCACAGAGTGGCGAAACCGACGACGGCGCGTTCGTAGCCAATCGGCTCCTCGATTTGGGCGCCTCAATGACGAAAACTGAAACACGAAGAATCCATCGCAGTTTTACCGCAAAGACCGCCAAGATCGCTAAGAACATCGCAAAGAACGTCACATCATTGACCAATCGCAGCATCGCAAAGCAGGGCACTATCGAGTCCGCAATGCACTCGTGCACGGCCGTGGCAAGGCCCATCCTTGATCGCAACTGAGAGTTACCGAATCGAGCATCTCGCAACCGAAGGACCCGAATCCACCCTGGTGAAACTCCGCGGTCCTTCACGTAGGAACGCAGACCAGGGTGCTGACATCCTCAAGGAGCGCTGGACCCACTCATTGATGCGATGCCCTTTGCGATGTTCTTCGCGTGCTTGGCGATCTTGGCGGTGAATATGCGATGGGTATTGCGTTTCAAACGAACACGCCCAAGGGCCGAGGGTGACGAGCCGAATGGTCACGAGAATGACGTCGTCCGCATCGTCCCCTCTGTGCCTCCGTGCCTCTGTGGTGAAACAAAAACCGGCGGAGGGAGAAACACCCGACCGGCAGGTATCTATCTAAGAGAGGCGGCTTCGGCCACGCTATCGATCGGTACGGTAGTTGGGCGCTTCCTTGGTGATGACGACGTCGTGGGCGTGGGACTCCTTGAGGCCGGCGGCGGTGACCCGGATGAACTTCGAGTTGTTGTGGAACTCGTCGATGGAGGAGCAACCGGCCAAACCCATTCCGGCGCGCAGGCCGCCGATGAGCTGCGTCAACTGGTCGGCGACGGGACCCTTGTACGGGACCATCCCCTCGATGCCCTCGGGAACGAGCTTCGAGACGTCTTCACCCTCTTGGAAGTAGCGGTCACGAGATCCCTCGGCCTCCTTCATCGCGCCGATGGAGCCCATCCCGCGATAGGCCTTGAACGTCCGGCCCTGATAGAGAATCTGTTCACCGGGCGATTCCGCGACTCCGGCAAAGAGCGAGCCGATCATCACCGTGTCGGCGCCGGCGGCAAGAGCCTTGCTGATGTCGCCGCTGAATCTGATCCCGCCATCGGCGATCACCGGGATTCCATGCTCGTGCGCCTCACGTGAGCACTCCTGGATGGCGGTGATCTGAGGCATCCCCGCGCCGGTCACGATCCGGGTGGTGCAGATCGAACCCGGACCGATCCCGACCTTGACGGCATCGACGCCGAGGGAAACGAGATCCCGCACACCTTCGGCGGTCGCGATATTGCCGACGATGAGGGGCGTGTCTGGAAAATTCTGTTTGACCCTCGCCACGGCGTCGAGCACCCCGCGAGAGTGGGCGTGAGAGCTGTCGAGACAGAGCACATCGACCTGGCGTTCGATGAGCGCGGCGCAGCGGTCATCGAGATCGCCCGAGACACCGATGGCGGCGGCCACGCGCAACCGACCGAGGTGGTCCTTACAGGCGTTGGGGTAGTCGTGCGCTTTCTTGATGTCCTTGACGGTGATGAGCCCTTTGATGCTGCCATCGTCACCGACGATGAGCAGCTTTTCGATCCGGTTCTTGTGCAGCAGCGCCTTGGCCTCCTCGAGGGTGGTGCCTACGGGCGCGGTGACGAGGTCTTTGTGGGTCATGAAGTCGGAAATCGGCCGATCGTATTCGGTGCAGAATCTGAGATCACGGTTGGTCAGAATGCCCTTGAGCTGACCCTGGGGGCCGATCACAGGGAGACCCGAGATGTGGAAATGAGCCATCACATCGAGCGCTTCCTGAACCGATTGTTCGGGTCGCACCGTCACCGGGTCGACGATCATCCCGGACTCCGAACGCTTGACCCGGTCGACCTGCTCCGCCTGACGACCGACCGGCATGTTCTTGTGGATGATCCCGATGCCGCCGTGCTGCGCCATGGCGATTCCCATTTTGGCTTCGGTGACCGTATCCATGGCCGCCGAGACGATGGGTAGGTTCAAGCGAATGCCGCCCCGCGCGACGATGGTCGTGACATCCACGTCGTTGGGGTGAACTTCCGAGCGCGAAGGCACCAGCAACACATCATCAAAGGTCAGACCGACCGGGATTGAGTCATCCATTCGCTACCCCTTTTCCGCCGAGGGCCTGCCGTGGCATTTCTTGTATTTCTTCCCCGAACCACACGGGCACGGGTCATTTCGACCCACTTTGGGTTGTTGCCGCCGAATCGTGGCCGGCGCGCTCGGCTGACCGACCGGCGTGTTGGCGGCCCGCTCCTGCTGGTCGTGTGACGCTTTCAACGCCTGCGCCTCCGGATGCGACATGGTGGTCGCCACCGCATGGCGACGGTGTTCCAGCTTCTCAACCGGTTCGGCGTGGTACAGGAACTTCACAACATGATCTTCGATGTTTTCCCACATATCTTCGAAGAGCGCGTAGCTCTCGCGTTTGTACTCCACGAGTGGATTTCGCTGGCCGTACGCTCTGAGACCGATTCCCTCTCGGAGGTGATCGAGGGCGAGCAGGTGGTCCTTCCACTGTCGATCGACGGTATCGAGAAGAAGAAACCGTTCGAGCCGCACGAAGTTCTCCTCACCGAACTGCTCGACGCGGGACCCGTAGTGGTCCCGGGCGCCCGCGGTCAACTTCTCTTCGAGCTCTGGTAGGGCGATGGTCTCGAAATCCACTCCGAGGTCTTCGATCCGGGTTCCGAAATAGGCGCGGTACTCGGTGTCTAAGGCGGTGGTCTCCCAGTCGTCCGGGTCGACCTCTGCGGGACAGTAGCGATTGACCATCGAATCGACGATCTCACCGACAACACGGAGAATGTAGTCACGGCCCTCGACACCCTCGAGGATCCGCCTGCGGAGGCGATACACCGCCTCGCGCTGCTTGTTCATCACATCGTCGTACTCGAGGAGGTGCTTTCGCATCTCGAAGTTGCGGCCTTCGACCTGAGTTTGCGCCCTTTCGATGGATTTGGTGACCATTTTCGACTCGATGGGGACATCCTCCTCCATCCCGAGCCGATCCATCATCTTGCGGACCCCATCTGATGCGAAGATCCGCATGAGATCGTCCTCAAAGGACAGAAAGAACCGCGTCGCGCCCGGATCGCCCTGGCGACCGGATCGTCCACGGAGCTGGTTGTCGATCCGGCGCGACTCATGCCGCTCGGTGCCGATGATCTGGAGGCCGCCCGCTTCGAGTACCCTGGCCTTGTCTTGAGCGCACTGGGCGGTGAATCTCTCGAGTGCGGCTTGAAATCCTTCCGGATCCTGTGCCGGGTCGACCTCCATCCGCGCCAGACCGTCAGGATTGCCTCCCAAAACAATATCGGTGCCGCGGCCGGCCATGTTGGTCGCGATGGTCACCACCCCGAGCCGACCCGCCTGGGCAACGATGTCCGCTTCTCGTTCGTGGTATTTCGCGTTGAGAACCACGTGATTGACCTTCCGGCGCTTGAGAAGCTTGCTCAACCGTTCGGATTTCTCGATGGAGACCGTGCCGACCAGAACCGGTTGACCCCTCTCATTGCTTTCGGCGATCTCCTCGATGACCGCCTTGAACTTCTCCTGTTCGGTGCGGTAAACAAGA
Organism: uncultured Acidobacteriota bacterium; assembly: GCA_963753035.1. GTDB lineage: Bacteria > Acidobacteriota > Thermoanaerobaculia > Thermoanaerobaculales > Sulfomarinibacteraceae > JAHECW01. Next base: position 312,318 of record CAVWAW010000007.1, read on the forward strand.
TCCGGACTGTCGATGCGAACCATCTCGGCATTGGTCTCGATCACCGAAACATCGAGGCCATAGATCTTCTCGAACTCCTCGGCCTCGGTCTCCGCGGTGCCGGTCATCCCGCCGAGCTTGTCGTACATCCGGAAGTAGTTCTGAAGGGTGATGGTCGCCAGGGTCTGGTTCTCGGACTGAATCTTGACCTTTTCCTTGGCCTCAACCGCCTGGTGAAGACCGTCGGACCACCTCCGGCCCGCCATCAGACGACCGGTGAACTCGTCGACGATGATGATCTCGCCGTCCTTGATGATGTACTCGCGGTCGCGCTGGTAAAGGGCGTGCGCCCTCAGTCCCTGATTGACCGCATGCAGCAGATCGGTCTCGGACGGGTCATACAGATTCGCGACGTTAAGAAGTTTTTCGGCATGCGCCATGCCGGCATCAGTGAGGGTCGCGGTTTGTGACTTCTCGTCGACGATGAAATCACCGGTGACCTCTTTGTTGCCGTGCTTGTCCTCGATCTCCTCCCCTTTCTTGAGCGTGGGGATGATCTGATCGACGCGATAGTAGAGATCGACGGAGACCTCGGACGGACCCGAGATGATGAGCGGCGTTCTCGCCTCGTCGACCAGAATCGAGTCCACCTCGTCGACGATGGCGAAGACGTGCCCTCGCTGCACCATCCGCGCGAGATCGAATTTCATGTTGTCGCGGAGATAGTCAAAGCCAAACTCGTTATTGGTGCCATAGGTGACATCGGCACCGTACGCCTTTTGGCGCTCTGCGTCGTTCATCTGGTTCTGGATGCAGCCGAACGTGAGTCCGAGAAAGCCGTAGATCTTTCCCATCCATTCGGCGTCGCGGCGTGCGAGATAGTCGTTCACGGTCACCACGTGGACGCCACGCCCGGTCAGCGCGTTGAGGCAGACCGGAAGCGTCGCGACCAACGTCTTGCCTTCACCGGTCCGCATCTCGGCGATCCTGCCTTCGTGAAGGACGATTCCGCCCATGAGCTGAACATCGAAGTGCCTCATCCCGACCGCGCGTCGGGATGACTCACGGACGAGAGCGAAGACTTCGGTCAACTCGGCATCGAGAAGCCGCTGAACGATCGGCGTGCGCTCCCTGGGATCGTCGGGAAGATCCTGGATCTCGGCCCGCACCCGTTCGCCGATCGCGGCAAAACTCTCCCTGATCTCTTCATCGGTCAGGGCTTCAATCTCCGGTTCAAGCGCATTGATCGCATCGACCATGGGCTTCATCCGCTTGAAGTCTCGTTCGTGCTTGGTGCCGATGACCAAGCTGATGGCTTTTTCCACCCAATTCATTCTTTTCCCCTGTCTTTCGTTAACCGTCGCCGGTGGCCGGCTGTCTAATCGTGCCTCCCTGCGACGGTGACGGAAGGGTAGTTCAGCCCGACACTGATTTCAATGTTGGATGAAGCGTGGTCTCTCGGGATCAACTCGTTTGTTTCCCCAATAAAGACCGCCCGCACGCGCTGCGTGCGGGCGGTCTTTATTGGGACCCGTGGTCCCTAGAACCGATCGAGGATGAAATACAGCGGATCGACCGACTTGCCGTCCTCGTGGACCTCGTAGTGGAGGTGCGCCCCGGTGGACCTGCCCGTGTTGCCAACGGTGCCGATCTGTTCGCCCCTGTGGATCTCCTCACCGAGTTCAGCTGTGATCTCGTTGAGATGACCGTACATCGTCGTGAAACCAAACCCGTGAGAGATGCGGATTGTCTTGCCGAGGCCGCCGTTTCGACCGGTGAAAACCACAACTCCGTCTGCCGGAGCAAAGACGGGAGTTCCACGACGGGCCGAGATATCCAAACCACGGTGGAAGGCCCTCCTGCCCGTGATCGGGTCCTTTCGAGAGCCGTATCCATCGGTGAGAACACCGACCGCCGGCGCCATGGTCGGGGTCGATGACAGCACGTCTCCCGTCTCGGAGAGCTTCTGAGCAACCATGTCGAGCTGTTGTTCGATCCACTGGCCCTGGAGCTTCAAAGTCTCGGGACCATCGGGGAGTCGATCGTAGGGACCTCCGCTGCCGACCTCGTTGTTGACGGCGTTCGATCCGACGATACCGGCTGTATTTCCCTGCATTCCGGCCGCGAGTGCGAGCCGTGCGGTGCGTTCTTCAAAATCATCGAGCCTGGCCTGAACCTCCGAGATGGTTCTCGCGAGTTCAGAATTGACGCTTGCCAGTTCCTGGTTCTCGGCCTGGAGACGCTGGACATCGGCTCGCCGACTCACCGCGTTCCCGGAATAAGCAATAGCGACGACACTGAGGGTGATGGCCACAGCCAACGAAACCGCAGCGACCATCAACGTCCTCGTTGAGAACGAGAACTTGATGAACTTCGCCTGGCTGTGCGGAACAATGATGATTGTATTCAGTCGCCTCGGCACGTCCCCTCCACCAAGACATGCTCCGCGTTCGCGGAGACCCCTCGCCCGACGATTATGCCCCCGTGAGAATCAGCGTGTCAACTCCAGAGCCCGCAAAACCGGCTGTCTTACTCAACTTGTGTGCGCCTGATCACCATTGTCGTCGTCGTCTTCATCGTTTTGATCGCCGTTTTCAAATATCCCGGCGCCGTTCTCGCTCTCGTCCGATACCGGTTTGCCCTTCCCCGATTGCCGCATCAAGCGCACCATCTCGTTGAGTCGCACCTGGCACCGACCGAAGATACTGCCTTCCGGCCAGCCGTCTTCGTCCGACCACTCACCGGCCTCGACACCGGTCAAGAGTTCGATCCCGCCCTCGATTCTTTCCACGGCCCAGACATTGAACTCACCGTTGCGGACCGCATCGACGACCTCGGTTGCGAGGTGGAGATCGAGGACGTTGCTCGCCGGGATCATGACGCCCTGTCGACCGGTCAGACCGTTGCTTTTGCAGACTCGGAAGAAGCCTTCGATCTTTTCGTTGACCCCACCGATGGCCTGGACCCCACCGTACTGATCCACCGACCCGGTGACCGCGATTCCCTGTTCGATCGGGATCTCCGCCAAGGCCGAGAGAATCGCGTAGATCTCGGTCGATGACGCCGAGTCTCCGTCGATCCCGCCGTAGGACTGTTCGAAGGTAACTGAACAGGCCATGGTGAGCGGCACCCGGCGAGCAAAGGCGCCGCGGAGGAACCCGGTGAGAATTCCGACGCCCTTGTCGTGTGTGGGACCCGAGAGCCCCGCGAGCCGCTCGATATTGATGACGCCTTCCCGGCCGAGACCAACCTGCGCGGTGATCCGTGATGGCTTTCCAAAACGGTGGTGACCGAGATCATAAACCGCGAGACCGTTGACCTGCCCAACGGCCACGCCGTCGGTGGCGACATGCACGACGCCGTCGGCGATGAGTTCGTGGGTCCGATCCTCGGAAAGACCGTGCCGGCGATGGCGCGCAGCTTCTGCCGCATAGACATGCCGACCCTGAATGGCGTCAGATTCATCGCTCCGCGCCTGGAACTCCGCTTCCCGTTGAAGATCAGCAAGATCGGAAAACCGGCTCGAGAAACGCCGGCGCCAGCTTCCGAGGCGCACCGCCTGCTCGAGCATCGCGGCCATCCCGGTGCGGTCCATGGGGAGGATCGCCTCCTCTTTAGCCACCTTCTGCAACACGGAGAGAATATCGCCGGCGTGTTCACGCGTCAGCGAGATCACCGAGTCGAAATCCGCGAGAACCTTGAAAATCTTGGGAAAATCCGCGTCTCGTCGGTAGAGCAGATCGTAGATGCGTCGATCGCCGATGACCACGACCTTGACTTGAATGGGTACCGGCTCCGGTTTGAGCACGGCGGCGCCGAAGACAGCGTTTTCCCATGCCTGGATCTGGACTCGGCAATACCGGAGGGCGCGCTTGATGCCGGGCCAGACCCGCGGCTCCATGAGGATATCTTCGGCGTTGACCACGAGGTATCCACCGTTGGCGCGCAACATCGATCCGGCGCTGATCCGCATGAACGAGGTCGAGGTCTCACCGGAGGGCAAGAGGGTCCTTTCGATAGTTCCGAAAAGGTTGGTGTAGGAGGGCTCGGTCTCCATCACGACCGGACGACCATCGAGATCAGAGTTGTCCACCGCCAGATTGACCCGCCAGCGCGTGAATCGGTCGACACCGGAATCTTCGTTTTCTACGACAAAGACCTCGAGCCTTTCCTCCAGATCCTCTTGAACGGCGTCGAGATACGGTTTCGCCCGTTCGTCGGTGACATCGACCAGGACCCTGCGAACTGCGTTCTCAAAAGTCGGATGGAGCAATTGACGGCGAACCTGAACGATCTCCTCCTGGGCCTGGCGGCGTAACTCGACGACAGCATCGAAGACGTCTCTGAGCTTCGCTGAGAGCGTCTTGTGCCCCTCCTTGAACGCTGCGAGCTCTTCCTCGTCGACCTTCCCCTCGCCGAGGAGGGCCTGCAGATCGTCGATGGCGACCGGATTGTCATCGACAACCGGCATGATCTCCGGTCGGGTGATGGGCCCGGCCTGGATCTGGACCATGGAGAACCCGGACTCGCGAACCTCTCGATCGAAGGCCTCTATCATCTCCCGTTCCTGAGCCTCGAATCCCTCTACGGCACCCTCGATTCTCGTTCGAAAATCCTTGTCGAGGATGGTCTTCGGCAGGTCCTCAGCGAGCTCTTCGATGAGGCAATTCATACCGTCGCGGAGCCGGCGTCCGGCGCCGGCTTCGAGAAACAGGACCTTCGGTTCCTCGGGGTTTCGGAAGTTGTAGACAAAACAAATGTCGTCCGGAGAGGATCGATCTCCGTCGACCTGTTCCAGGTACCGCTTGATTGTGGTCAACCGGCCGGTTCCCGAGAGTCCGGTGACAAATACGTTGTATCCGATTCCCGGCATACCGAGACCGAATGCGATGGCCTCAACCGCGCGGTCCTGGCCGATGATGGTGGAGGCGGAGTCAATCTCGGAGGAGTTCGACCAGTCGAGCCAGTCATCCGGGCATCTCCACGCGAGTTCATCAGCCGCGAGTTTGCGAGTCATTTCTTCTCCTCAGCACCGATTTCGCGATGCCCTACCGCCAACATCGCTATTTCCGACGAGGCAATCTTTTCGGCTCGGCCTTTGGCGAACGGGAGCGGCTCACTGCTCGGCCTCACGGATGATCCGCCAGTTCTGCCGAAAGTAGACCACCATCGAAATGATGGTCAGAATCAGCGCAACCCAGAGCATGAAGGGGCCGAGAACTCTCAATGGCCCTAAATGAGAACCGAAGATGAGAAGCGACACCGCAATGATCTGTGTCGTGGTTTTTGCTTTTCCCCAGGCGTTGGCCGAAATCGGGACGTTTCTCTCCAGGGCGATGAAACGCAGACCGGTCACGGCGAATTCGCGGCCGACGATGATGGTGACCATCCAGGCGGGCGCCAACCCGAGCTCGACGAGAGAGATAAAGGCGGCGCTCATGAGCAACTTGTCGGCGATGGGGTCGAGCATCGCGCCGGTTACGGTTATTCTATTGGTGCGGCGGGCGATCATCCCGTCGAGCGCGTCTGTCAGAGCTGCGATCAAAAAGATAACCAGACCCCAGATTTCCTTATCCGGGAATTCGGTCAGCAAGACCACCACCAAGAGTGGCGCCATTACGATGCGGAGGAGCGTCAAACTGTTAGGTACATTCCACATTCGGGTCTTCTCCCCCAGCCAACCGAGATCAGCGTCCAGTGACTGGACGGACGCGAGCGTTGATTCATCTTCCGCACTTCAGCGCGTCGATTCTACAGCAACCCCAGGGTTGATCCCGAATCGGTATTGCCTTGCCTTGAATCAGCCACGGAGCGGGTACGCGTGCGGGTGACGTCGCACTGCGCTAATCACCCATCGCGGGAAGCGAGTCTGCGGTGCCGCAGCTGCGGCAAGTGGCTCTGCGACCGCTGTGTCCGCCCCATCCACGGTCACATATTCTGTGGGTTGAAATGCCGGCTTCACGATCTCGGAGCCAAAAGCCGTTCGCGGGTTGCCTCTGCGCTGAAATCACCCGTGCCACCTGTTGTTGCGGCTCTCGTCGTTACGCTCGGCATCCTCGCCGGCGGAACCTGGATTGCAGTGCTTTCCATGAGACTCTCCGCCATTACGAGCGACCTCAGCCCGGCTCCGACGTCGCTGCCCTACGCCGTAGCCAAGATTGCGAGAGACGGTGACAATCTGACCATCGAGATCCAGGGATCGCCCGGAGCAACGGCTGTGCTATTCGCCGGTGGCGATCCCATCCGTGTCGTCAACCTCGACGATGACGGGCGGGCTTCGGTGGCGGATCCCGGGATCACGGGTCGTTCCGCCCTCGAGTTGGCGGCCCTCGCCGAGGCCCCGGAGGCCATCACCCTTCCGCCCACTTTCACCCCCACTCACACACCAACCACGACGGCCACCGAAACACCCACGCTGACCTCGACTCCGGCTACCGCTAAGACGGCGCGCTCCACCGCGACGCCAACCCCCACAACGACTCCGACTCGGACCGTAACACCAACCCGCGAAACAGTGCTCCGAAGACCAACAACACCGCCTTCGGACACCGGTAAGAAGGAACTGCGGAGCCGAAACACCTCGCGGTCAAGCCCCCCGGTGCTCCACCTCGTGACCGACGCCGGCAACCGGATTGCGGTGACATTCGATGGGAACGCTTCGTCCAATGGAACCACCGAGCTCCTCGATCTTCTGAAGGAACTGGATCTCGAGATCACGCTCTTCGTCACGGGTGGTTTTGTCGAGCGTTATCCAAAAATCGTCCGCCGAGCCCTCCTCGAGGGTCACGAGGTAGGAAACCACACGTTCTCTCACCCCCACCTCACGTCCTATGCCGAAAACCAGCGTCACAACCTTTTGCCCGGCGTCAACAAATCCCAGTTTCAGAACCAGCTCAAGCGCACCGAAGCCGCCTTCGAAAAAGCCACGGGCCGGCCCATGGCGCCCCTATGGCGGGCGCCCTATGGCGAAGAGAATTCCACCCTGAGGGGCTGGGCCCTTGAACTCGGGTATCTCCATGTGCGCTGGAGTTCACTGGAAGGCGCATCCCTCGATTCCCGCGATTGGGTCGCCGACGAACACTCGAGCCTCTTCCAGGACTCGAGGAAGATGATGGATCGACTCCTGGGCTTCCCCCATCTCGAGGGCGGGATCGTACTGATGCACCTCTCCACGGAGCGATCCGAACCGCCTTGGATCGAGCTCCCCAGGTTTGTCAGGGAACTCAAACGCCGTCAAGTCAAACCGGTCAAGGTCAGCGATCTCCTCGAAGAGTCCAAGACCTGGCGAAAGTGGCTCGAGCGAGCGCGGAAGAACCACAAGAAGAACTTCCCGGATTAGACGACACCGGGCACGCGGCATGAACTGAACCGCAAGGACGCAAGGAACGCTAGGGCCATCACCAGAAACCGAGTTGGCGACGCGGGAGCTTGAGCGCCCGAGTCGCCAACTCGGTTTCTGCGATGCTTTGCGAACCTAGCGTCCTTGCGGTTTACTTCTCCGTCTTACGCTCCGAAGAACTCCCTTGCGGCAGTCTCCCCGGCGTCGATCATCTCGTCCATGGTGTCCCACTCGGCCCAGGCGACTGAGCCGATCTTCGGCCTGATCATCCAGGTCGCTTCCGCGAGCTGGCGCCGTCTGAGAAGCTGAGAAGTCATCATTTGCGTCCTCATCATGGTGTCCAGCGCCAGGTCGTCGTTCTCGACGGGAGGAATCTCCATCGACGCGTCCACCACCAGAACCGGCCGACCCAGCTCGCGGGCCGCAGCCACCGGAACCTCGGCGACCACTCCTCCATCGACCAACGAACGTCCGTTGATCTGCTTCGCCGGCACCATGCCGGGAATCGAGCTCGATGCCTTTACGGCCATCCTCAAGGACCCGCGGCTCAAACGGACTTCCTCACCCGATTCGAGGTCGGTGGCAACGGCAACGAACGGTCTGGGCAGATCCTCGATGAGCATATCCGGCAGAAGATGATCCACCGCCTGATCGAGGACCGCCCCATCGAGAACGGTGCTCCTGTTGAGGGCGAACGACACCACGACCTGATTCTTGATCTGCCGGGCAACCTGGATGAGTGGGTGCTCCTTCTTCTCGGCTCGTGGCACCATGCGGACCTGGCGGACCGCGGGCAGGATTCCGAGTTCGATGGCATCTCGCCAACGCTCCTCGACCGCTGCGGCGCTGCCGTGGGCGAGATACATGGCTCCCATCAGTGATCCCATGCTGGTTCCGACCACGGCTCGGACACCGATCGAGTTTGCTTCGAGCATCCTCATTATGCCGATGTGAACGAACCCTCGGGCACCGCCGCCGCCGAGGGCCAGCACCGGCGACCGAAGACGCATCAGCACGCGACGAATTGATTTTTCAGACCACAAAACCGGTGCCCTTTTTGGGAAACTCTATTTCGACTTTTTGAGCTCGGCAACCAGGCTCAGCAAGGCTTCGTGCACACCCTCGGCGACACGGTGAGATTTATCGGATACATGGTCGAGGTCGTCGGTCGTTCCGCGCGGATCGACATCGCCGATCTTGTCATTGGCCTTGACAGGCACACCGTCCCGCAGCAACCCGCGGATCACACCGCCAATGCGGGCGGTGATCGAATACGACGCGTCGACCGGCACACCCCGGCGATAATCGTCGACCCCATAGACGGAGACAACAGTTCCGATCCGCTCGCCGCGTTCGATGATGTCGCCGATCCTGTGCTGGGTGAAGAAAATGCCGTCACGCACGGCCTTCATGGTGCGTTCTTGGGCGAAACCCATGATCTGTGCCGGCGGCTCATCTGCGAGATGCTCGCCGGTGTCCTCGAGGATGTTCCCCACCTGCGGACCGCGAACCGTATCCACCACTGCGTCACAGTCCTTGTGAGCGATGTAACCGGGACCGAGGGCGATGACGATGGGCGCGCTGTCACGCTTGAGCCCCCAGTTTCTACGCTGCATCGACGCCTCGATGAAGACATCGGGTCTCCACTCCTCGAGCACGGTTTCGTGGTTGATGACCCCGACCGCGATCTCACCCCGGTCGTGAGCGGCTTCAACCGCGGCGATGTCGGGGGCGAATCGAGCCACGACACCCTGAATCGTCTGGCTCCCATCGAGCACGGCCTCGCTGAAACAGACCTTCCTACGCACGGCTTTGGGAAATCGCCGGTCGAGCATGAAGATCCGCACAAAACCCTGCGAATAAAGGTGGTGGGCCGTTGCCGACGCGAGCTCACCGGCACCGCGAATCAGCACGCTTAGATCGCCTGGATTCATCGCCTCTCCCTCTCCTGGGCCCTCGCAGCTGGGCATCCTAAAAGTCGATGCATTGTAACCCGGACTGTTTTCACTACTCCTGGGTCATTTCGTAGATTTCCGGGAGATTTCGATACCGTTCGTCGAAATCCAATCCGTACCCGATCACGAACCGGTCCTCGATCTCGGTCCCGAGAAAGGCGATTTCGACCTCAACCTGGCGTCGCGATGGTTTCGACAGCAGCGAAACAACCTGAATCGATCGGGGATGGCGCGCATCGATGAGCCGGATGACATCGGTCAGCGTGGTCCCGGTATCGACGATATCCTCAACCAGATAGACATCCCTGTCGCGAACATCCACCGTGATGTCCTTGACCAGCACAACCGAACCCGAGGACGTCGTGCTCGCTCCATAGCTCGAAACCTGGATGAAATCCATTTCCACCGATCGATTGAGGCGCATCACCAGATCGGTGAAAAAGAACACACAGCCCTTGAGCACGCCGATGAAAACCGGCGACTTCGACACCATGTCGGCGTCGATTTCTCGAGCGAGTCGGTCCAGCATCCCCTCGATGGCCGATCGAGGCACGACCACGGGTCCTAACATTTCACCCTCCTTCCGTTGTCTGGCATCGCAGCGCAGTGTATCGTATTGGTATATGAGTACTGGAAATGTGCACGAGCTGAGCGAACGGTACACTGACCTTTCTGATCGTTTTCGATCGTTGTGGACGTTCTTTCAGTTTTTGGCCGGTGTCTACAAGCACCGGAACGAAGGAATGATTCCATACGACTACGATTTCCAGGCCCTTTACCAACGCATCCAGCTTTTGGTTCCCCAGATCAGCGGCGACATCGACAAACGAGTCGTGATCGAGTTCGAACAGATCGATCGGGAGCTCGAACGAATCCAACGTGAACTGGAACGACTCGAGCGAGAATTCGGACCTTCCTATCTCAGGCGGTTCTTCGACCATCTCAAACGCCAGGATGAGAAGATTCTCTTCGCTCTGGTCAAGTTCTATCTCATGTCCCGCCACCTCGAGCAGGAGACCTTCGACAAGCTGGACATCCTCCTTACCCGTCTTGCGGAAGCGCCTTCGGAGAACGACGATCTGCTCCAGCGCGCGCGGCCCGAGCTCCTGGCCACATTCGAACGCCTCGCCGCATTCGCCGGTCTCGTTCCATTGCCTCCATCCGAGGAGAAACCGCTGGTCGAGGCGGTTGCCGAGCTTCGGGACGAATTCGAGCGAATCGGAGACTTCGACACCCTTGTCCAATCCAGGGTCTACGATCGCCTTCGGGGATTCAAGACCCGGATCGGGCGCGCCTTTCTCCATCCACCGATCCTCTTCGAAATCACCGCCGCCAACATCGCAGCGAGAAACCGTTTCCGCGACCTTTTCGATATCGAGGAGCGGCAGCTTCTCGAAGGAACCAACCGGATTTTCGATATCGAACGCTATTTGAAGAAGAACCCTGATCTCGCGACCCTCGAGATCAGGGAGAAGATCGAGGTTTTCCGCCAGACCCGCGTGAGGTTTGAAGACGCCCGGCGGCAACACAACGTCAAGCGCTCCGACATCCTCGATCTACGCCAGTCCATGCACAACGTCCTTGCCCATTTCGATTCGACGGCTGCCGACCTGCTCGGAACCATCAAGGAGCGAAAGCCCCCGGCTCCCGCCCCAGCTCCCCAAACCGATCAACGCGATGATATCGAGGAGGCTCCCGATCCCACCGGTGAGCTACACCTGACCGCGAACTCGCCGCTGAGCGCCCGCCGACCCGATGACCCACCCATCACCTCGATCACGGATCTGCTTCCCAGCGATCCCCTTCTCAACGAAGTTCTGCACAAGATCATGTTCGCGCTGGAACTCGTGGTTTGGGATCGGACCCCGGAGCAGGTCATCGAGGCCCCCGAGATCAAAAGCCTCGGTCTTGAATCCTGGGAGGTCGAAGTCTATCGAAACCTGGTGGAGAAACAGTCCGAAGAGGACAGCGAACAACGCCATCTCGAACAGTTCTTTCTCACCGGCGCCGCCCTCAGGGTCAAGATGGAGGAGGAACGTCGGGAAATCGCTCGGCTGGCCGCAGCCTCCAATCCTGACCGCCTCTTCGAAATGCTCGAGACTTCGGCGGGAAGTCTGGATCGCGCTCGAGAAGTCGAGCGGCGTTTTCTGTGGTTCATCGACGATATGCTCTATCGCGCCGACACCGAAAGCCTGGAACAGATCTACCGGTCGCGATTCCGCTTCCTCTTCGCCTTCGCGGGGCTGTGGCTCGATCACCAGAAAAACGGGGGCTTGACCCCGCTGTGATCGATCCCGGGGAAATTGAACAAGCTCCCATCGGCCTTCGGACCGCGGGACTCCTCCGCCGATTGCCAGCCACCATCATCGATATGTTCGTGTTCTGTGGCGTGTGCTTCCTCCTTGCCTATCCGGTGTGTCGCGATATCGACTGGCAGATGGCAATCGCCGACCCCTCGGTGTTCCTCGGCTCACTGATGAATCCGGGGTGGCTCGCCCATGCAGCTGGCATTCTCGGGCTCTGGATCGCATTCTGGTGGTGCTACTTCGCGGTCGGCTGGGGCCTGCTCGGCGCCACCGTCGGCAAATGGATTTTCGGACTGAGAGTCGTCGACCACCGGGGTCGATCCCCCATCGGACTGTCGCGCGCATTCCTCAGGCTCGCAGCCTACTCGGTGAGTTCGGTTACCCTCGGGATGGGTCATCTCCTCATCACCCTCCGCCCCGATCGGCGCGCACTTCACGACCTCCTCGCCGGAACGTGGGTCGTCCGCCGCCGAAAGGCGACCCTCACCGCCCCACCGAACGACGAAGAGACTGATGCCGATGACGACAACGAAAGTTCTTAGTTTTGAGTTTTGAGTTTCGATTTGAGTTTCATCGCACGATCTCGATGGATGTTTGCGATGTAACTAAAAACTGCTAACTAATAACCTAAAACTCCTAGAGATAGCCTGCTAGCGACTGCGTCTTGTGCGACCGCCGGAGCCGGTTGAGCGCCCGGCTCTCGATCTGGCGCACCCGTTCGCGCGATAGACTGAGGATCTCACCGATCTCGCGAAGCGTCTTGGGGTGGTCGTCCCCGAGTCCAAACCGATGCTCCAACACCTGACGCTCTCGCTCCGGCAGCTCGCCTAGGGCGTCGGCCAGGGCGAGCAGGAACGACTCTCGCAGAACCCTTTCGTCGGTGTTCGGCATGACGGTCTGCTCGAGCAGATCTCCCAGTTCGGAGTCGCCCTCCACATCGACGGGCTCATTCAGCGACAGCGACGACCGGGAGGCCTGGGTGAGGACTCTCACATCCTCGACCGAGATACCGAGCTCCTTCCCCAACTCCGGATCAGTGGGGGATCGGCCGTATTTTTCACTCAGCAGCGCCCTGATGCGTTCGAGGCGGTAGAGATTGTTGGCCTGTTTCTGCGGCAGTCGGAACGCTCCGGCGTGCTCGGCAAGGGCGTGGAGAAGTGCTTGACGGATCCACCACACCGCGTAGGTGATGAACTTGACGTCGTGACCCTCCTCGAAGGGAGAGTATTTCTTCGCGGCCTGGATCAAACCCAGGTTTCCCTCATGAATGAGATCGAGGAACGCAACATTCGGATTCCGGTACCTTTTCGCGTACGCAACGACAAACCGGAGATTTGATTCGACCAGCGCCCGCACCGCGTCCTCATCGCCATCGTGCACCCTTCGTGCGAGCTCGATTTCTTCCTTGTGGGACAGCGGTGGATAGCGGGAAATTTCCTGAAGGTAGCGGCGGAGCGTCGCCGATTCGGTGTTGGACGACCGGTTCGTCCTCTCCGTCATTCCTCGTCCACAGTCTGAATCGATCCGGCCTCGACCCTGACCAGGGCATGGTAGCGAGGAATCTGGTCCTTGGTGCTGATGGCCTGTCGAACCAGTTTCTTCAACATCGTGTTCTCGGTCTGGAGCCGGTCGATCTGGTCCTTGAGACTGAGGATGATCTCGACGCCGGCGAGGTTGACCCCAAGATCCCGGGTCAGGGTCAGAATGGCCTCGAGTTGCTCACAGGCGCGCTCATCATACAGACGGGTGTTCCCCTGGGAACGGCTGGGCCGAATCAGACCCTCACGCTCCCACAGACGCAGGGTTTGCGGATGAACGTTGTACTTCTCCGCGACCCAGGAGATCATTCGATATCGCGGTTTGGACTTCACAAACCCTCCAGCAAATCGACCGCTCAGAGTCCTGCGGTCGTCAACCGGCAAAGTGAACGGTGGTTCTGGTAATCATCCTTGACTTTATCACCGATCCTCGACCAGGCAAAAAACCATGAAAAAAAGAAAAGGCCGGGAGGCGGACACCATGATCCTCCTCCCGGCGCGAGTCATCGGCTATTTCTCTTCTTCGGCTTCCACATCGACGTACTCGGCGTCGATGACTTCGTCGTCAGCATCGCCTGCACCCGACTGTGCTGAAGGATCGGCTCCCGTCCCGTCCGAACCCGGAGCCCCCGAGGCGGTCGCAGATTGGTACAGAGTGGCCGCTATCTGGTGAGAGGCCTGGGTGAGCCGCTCGTGGATCGCCTCCATCTGGTCTTCAGCGCCCTCTTCAAGGGCCTTCTTGGCTTCTGCAAGAACCTCCTCGATCGCCTTGGTTTCGCTTTCCGGCAACTTTTCCCGGTTCTCGGCGATGAGTTTCTCGGATGAGTAGACGAGACCGTCGAGTTGGTTTCTGGTTTCGATCCGCTTGCGTTTCTCCTCATCGTCGGCGGCGTGGGTCTGCCCTTCGCGGACCATCCGATCGATTTCGTCGTCCTTGAGACCCGAAGAACTCGTGATCTGGATCTTCTGTTCCGTACCAGTTCCACGGTCCTTCGCCGCCACGTGCAGAATACCGTTGGCATCGATGTCGAAGGTCACCTCGACCTGCGGAACCCCGCGCGGCGCCGGAGGAATCCCCATGAGGTGGAAACGTCCCAGCGTTCTGTTGTCGGGCGCCATCGGGCGCTCACCCTGAAGAACGTGGATCTCCACCTGATTCTGGTTGTCATCGGCAGTCGAATAGACCTTGCTTTTGCGGGTCGGAATGGTGGTGTTCCTAGGAATCACCACATCCGTCACGCCGCCGAGGGTCTCCACCCCGAGAGACAGCGGGGTGACATCGAGCAGAAGCACATCCTTGACCTCGCCCGAGAGCACGCCCGCCTGGACGGCCGCGCCGATCGCGACCACCTCGTCGGCATTGACACCACGGTGAGGCTCCTTGCCAAAATATTCGGTGACCACCTTCTGAACCATCGGGATGCGGGTGGACCCGCCGACCAGAACGACTTCATCGACGTCCTTGGCCTCGAGACCGGCGTCCTTGAGGGCCTGCCGGGTGGGCTCCAATGTCCGATCGACCAACGGGCTGATCATCTGCTCGAATTTCGAACGAGTCAGCTTGAGGGCGAGATGTTTCGGGCCCGACGCATCCGCTGTAACAAAAGGCAGGTTGATATCGGTCTCCATGGTGGAGCTGAGTTCCATCTTCGCCTTCTCAGCGCCTTCCTTGAGCCGTTGGAGGGCCATCCGGTCTTTGCTGAGATCGACGCCCTGGTCTTTCTTGAACTCGTCGACCAACCAGTCGATGATCACCTGGTCGATGTCGTCACCGCCGAGATGGGTGTCACCATTGGTCGATTTGACTTCGACCACTCCGGCGCCGACCTCGAGAATGGAAATGTCGAAGGTGCCGCCACCGAAGTCGAAAACCGCGATGGTCTCATCACTCTTCTTGTCCAGGCCGTAGGCCAGGGCCGCGGCCGTCGGCTCGTTCACCAACCGGAGAACCTCGAGACCGGCGATCTGACCGGCGTCCTTGGTGGCCTGGCGCTGGGCATCGTTGAAATAGGCGGGGACGGTGATGACCGCCTTCTCCACCGGCCCACCGAGGTGGTCCTCTGCCGCTGCCTTGAGTTTCTGCAGCACCATGGCCGACATTTCCTGAGGCGAGTAGATCTTGCCCAGGATCTCGATCCGGGCGCTGTCGTTCTCACCCTTGACGACCTTGAACGGTACGGTTTTGATCTCTTCGGTCACCTCATCGAACCGGCGTCCCATGAAACGTTTGGCCGAAAAAACCGTGTTTTCGGGATTTGTGACCGCCTGCCGCTTTGCAACCTGGCCGACGAGCCTCTCACCCGAAGCGTTGAATGCCACCACCGAAGCGGTGGTCCTGTTTCCCTCTTGATTCTCGATGACGGTGGGCTTGCCACCCTCCATGACGGCGACGACTGAGTTCGTCGTTCCTAGATCAATTCCAATCACGTGAGACATGCTGATGTCCTCCTCAACTTTCATTTTCAGCGCACAGGATAAGACTTGAGTGTAGTTTTGTCAAGTCTTTTGGAGATATTTACCGGATATGGGTTATGGAGAGGACGCGCGCAGCTCTCAGGGGAGAAGAATGAGGCCGGGGCCCTTTCGGTCTCCAGACTCTGGAGTCTCACCTTCCCAAGCCAGGCTTCGGCTGTGAATCAATATGGGAACCGGTTGCCCGTGGCTGTCCGATCCCGTGAACATCAGCCTGTCGCCACGAATGGCGATGCGGTACGGACGCTTCCACGGGTCGCTCGTCACCTCCGGGTTCAACCGAGACGATGACAGATCTTCAAGACCGGTGGGATAGAACCCGTGGAGGAAAAACTCGGTCTCGGTGGCCCGGGCGAGCCAGTCCATCCGAAGCCACGATTGGCTCTGGATCACATAGCGCTCCCAGTAGTCATCCTGGGCGTTGAAGGCCGGGTTGACGGGGTTGCGAGGCATGATCGTAAAGGCAAACCCGAGAAGAATGAGAAATGGTATGGCAAGCCAGGGAATGGCTCCGAGGGGCGATGGGCGTTTGGCGCCCACCGCCGGCTCGATCAGCAATTCGACCTCGGCGATCTCGTCGCTGGTCCGTTCACGAATGAGGCCCATTTCCAGGAGGTCCGCTAGCGCCTTGCAGGTCTCGAACTCGATGAGGGGGCTGGAAAGAATGATTTCGTGAACATCATCTCGACCGTCGACGAGGCGATAGACCGCAAGTTGGTCGGAGGTGACCTGCCCTTCGACACGTTCGGGTTTCGGTTCCGGTTTCTCGGGTGGAGTATCTGAGAAGCTGAATCCGAGATCGTCAAAATCATCGTCCGCCGGTTCGACGATCGAGAGTTCCCGGGTGGAATCCGTCTGAATGAACACGATGTTTCGGTCTGGTAGCCGCTGTTCGATAAACGGCCACTCATCAGTCATCCTGGCGCCTTCCATGATGATGTGGTCGGCGGCCATGGGTTCGGTCAGTTCTCGATCGTAGTCGATATCCGATTCCTGCGAAAAATGATAATCACCGTCGTTCCAGCGGAAGATCCGGTAAACGATCTGCAGGATCTGCTGTTGGAGCGCCGAACGCACCGTATCGGTGGTCACCACGCCGTGATCGATGAGAATCCGTCCGAGACGCTGAAGGGTCTCTTCCTGCCGCTGCAGGGCTTCTCTGAGCTCTCCGTCCTCGACCTCACCGCGTTTGAGGAGGATCAGTCCGATGAGATCCTCGGTGTGCTGATTGAGGGTGGATGCTCCGACGATGTTGCCGTCGATGAACGAAACGGTGGTGACGTTGTCGTCAGCCTTGAGCGTCAGGACTCCGGTCTTTCTCTGCAACGAAATCAACTGCAGGATATCGGCAAAGGAAAAGTCGCGGAGAGTCCCTTCTAATGCCATGCTACCTCCGTTGCCAGGACGCGAACACGCTTCGCACCCAGGCCGCGAGGAACACGACCGAAAGGACGACGACCACTGGCTGAACCGGCATCGTCGGCTCGATCACCTCGAGAAACCGCGGCACCCAGACGACAACACCTACGAGGGAAATCCAGGCCACGAGTCCGAGAATGACACCCGATGCAACCTGATCCCCGACGAGCTGGTACCCCCCCGGCGCCACCGCGGACGTCAGCCGCCGCATCAGCGTCGACCACCGATCCCAACGTCGAACCTGGGCCAATTTCGCGGTCTGCTGATCGATGGGGACAAGATCCCTCTGAAGAAACACCGAGACGCACTGCCTGCAGTAAACGGGGCTTTCGCCGGGTTCGTCGTCGAGCCGGTAGACCTTGCCGCACTTGGTGCACTCCCGGGAGGGAGGGAACCATCGCGAGCGAATGCCGAGGACCGCGAGGCCGAAGATTCCGCCGACCCAGAAAACCATCGACAGCGGATCCAGAAGCTGCCACACCGAACGCCACGAAGTGGCGCTGAAGCCGACGAGCAACTTCTCCTCGGGCAGGAGCCCGGAAACGAACTCATCGACGTCATCGGAGCTCACGCTGGGGTACCGGACTCGCGGATCGCGACCGCGAACACCGAGCGAAGCTGAACGACCTCCAGCCAGCTCACGCGCCCGTGCCCTCGCGGCATCGCCCTGTTGAAACCTGCGATTGAGGTCATAAGCCGACGACAGGTTATGGAAGGCCAACGCCGTCTGCCCGTTGGTTTCGATGGCCGCGTCATAGTACTGGATGGCAAGCTGAACGTTGCCGTCCTCCAACGCCATGTTTCCGAGGAAGACAAACGGCCGCGCATCCCCGAGAGGCTCCACTGCAGCGGATTGGAACTCGATCTTGGCCGATTCGACGGCGGAGTGCATCCGAAGAAGCTCTCCCAGAACGAGGTGGTAGGTCGTGTCGCCATCGAACTTGTCCTTCAAACTGAGGAATTCTCTCAAGGTCGACGGATCGAGTTGACGTTCGTCGAGCATCACGGCGACCCGATCGGTCACCGGGGGTTCCCTCAGCAGCGCGCGTTGCCAGGTATCGGAGAGCATCGGCACCGAAGCCAAAACGAGACAGATCACCAACGCGATGACCTGTTGGCTGTGATCCAGGTACACCCACCCGACGACAAACACGTAGATGAGCAACCACATCGGTCCGAGACCCGCGAAAAGGGGCAGCAGGATCAGCACCAACCCGAAGACAACGGCGTTGCCGCGCTCGAATACCATCGAACCGACCGTCATCGCATCGAAGCTGGATCGTCGCACCGATCGAAGCGTCATGACCAGGAGCGCCACGGCGCTCGCCACCGCCGTCCCGAGGATCAGCCACGCTCCGAGCGACATGAGGATGTGGCGCCGGGTCACCTCGTACTGAAAGCTCGCCCACCATCCCTTGAGAAAGTACCCTGCGCTATCGAGCTTCGAATCCTGCTGCCAGCTTCGACGTGACAGCAGAAAATAGCTCGCCGGAAGCTCCGGATCGATGGTGACGGCTGTTTCGAGAATCGACACATCCGCATCCGGATTTGCATAGAACCACGAGACCAGGGCGGCAGCGTACGGGGTCATCCGGCGAAGATCGATTTCCTCCGCCTCGGCGATCAGGTCGTTGACGGGTTCCTGAAGAGATCGACCATCAGGCGCGGAGAGAACCTCCTGAACCTCGAGCCACGCTTCGTCGACGGATGCCGATACAGGCACCGCCACAAGAACGAAGGCGAGCACGGAGATCCACCGCATCGGATTCATCGATTCATTTGCACAAACAGCGACCGGAGTTGGAAGATGACGTTGGAGAGAATTTGTTTCTCCTCGCCGGACAGATTACCGGCGGTCTTGCTTTCCAACATTGCGAGATACTCGATCACTCGTTGCGCCTCGGCAGGCTGAGCCGGCAACCCTTCGGCTCCGGTCATGAGGATCTCGGCCTGCTGAGCGAGTCCGGCAACCAGATCGAGAAACAACGGCGAGGATTCCCCCTGCGGCGGGGGTCCCGGTGCAGGGCTCGCGGTCTCGGGTTTCGGCGCGGCGGCCGGTGCCGGCTGAACCGGCTCAGGCGTGGTCTCTGGATGCGGCGCAACCGGCTTCGGCTCCGGTTTCGGCGCATCCGGACGCAGATCGCCGCTGTCGTCGAATCGCCTCCGGTCTACTACCTTGATCTTGCTGGATCCCTCATCAGGTTCGCTCAAGCAATCCTCCGTCAATGTTCAGATTCCAGCATACTACGAGGCCCCTGCCGATGGATCAAGGTCTTGACACCCGTCATCGTCGATCGGGATCAGCGGGGACGTCTTTTCAGCTCGTTTTGAAATCGGGTTTGCGTTTCTCGAGAAACGCGGTTGTCCCCTCCCGCATCTGATCGCTGGCGGCCCCGACACCAAAGAGCGTCGCTTCGAGGAGACAACCATCGTCCAGACCCATGTCCAGCCCCGAGTTCACAGCCTCGATGCAGTGGCTGACCGCGAGCGGGCCGTTGGCCATCACAGCTTTGAGTATCCTCCCTACCGCTCCTTCGAGTTCTGACGGTTCGCACACGGCGTTGACCAAACCGATCCGCAGGGCTTCTTCGGCGTTGACGTTTTTCCCGGTCAAGATGATTTCCAGAGCTCTCCCTCGACCGATCAGCCTCGGCAATCGTTGGGTCCCGCCGTAACCGGGGATCAAACCGAGCTTGACCTCGGGCTGGCCGAAGATCGCGTTCGAGGTGGCGACTCGGATGTGGCAGGCCATGGCGAGCTCACAGCCGCCACCCAGGGCGTAGCCGTTGACCGCCGCGATGACCGGTTTGCCGAGTCGTTCCAGCCCCCGGAAAACCGCCTGGCCTCTCAGCGCGAACTCCTTCGCCTCCACCGGTCCCAAAGACTGAAGCTCAGAGATATCGGCCCCGGCGACAAAGGCCTTGTCGCCCGCGCCGGTGATGATCACGGCTTCAATGGCATCGTCACTCGCGGTGTCGGCAATGGCTGCGCCCAACTCAGCGACTGTGGCCACATTGAGCGCGTTGAGTTTGTCGGGGCGGTTGATGGTGATGGTGCGAATCCCGCCGGCATCGGCGATCTTCAGGTTTTCGTAGGCCATGATCATCCTCCAATCGAGCGGGGCGATTTCAATCAGAATGGACTATGCTCGAGGCTCAAAGTGTACCGTGGAAACCCAATCGACGAGCAACAAAAAACGGCGGCCGAAACCGCCGTTTTGGATTCTCGAATAGTGGCTGCAGTTCAGTCGAAATCGGAAGGGCTCACCGCACGATCGACGCCCGAGTCGAGGACGTGGTTCGCCGAGAAACCATGTCCGAGTCGTTTGGCATTGTAATCGCGGAGCTTGCCAACTTCCCGCCACAGCAAAGATTGAACAAACACACCCGATACGGCAGCGTCGGGTTTTGCGGGGAGATATTCGATTCCCACATGGGCGAGAACCTGGGAGAGTTCGGCGTGGGTCAGAGGTGCGTCGGCCTCCCACGCGGCGGGAATGATCCCCCAGAGCTGGAGCTTCTCGAGAGCGGTGACGGGATCCGGGGTCGCCTCTTCGTACCCGAGAGCGATATCCATCACCATCTGGGCGAACTCACCGTGGGTGATGGAGTCTTTTGCTCTCGCCTTTTCGACGTCGGTCTGGGCAGTTGCAGCCGTGGCAACGAGCAGAACCAACACAATGATCATCATCATCCGTCGCATGAAGACCTCCAAATTCGCACAATCATCGTACGTTCCGCAGCATTTGTTGTCAAATGAAAGTATCGAAGGCTACTTAGAAGAAACGACGCCGGATGATGAGGACGTCGCCGGCATTGATGACGGGATCCGAGTCCTTTCCCTTGCGGATATGGGAAACATCAAAGGTCAGGATCTCCTTGTCGCCGTCACCGCCACGATGGACCTCGACGGTCTGGGACGCGAATTTGCCCTGCCCACCGGCATGGGAAATCGCCTGCATCAGCGTCATCCCAGGCGTCAGATCGTACTGACCCGGCTTTGCCACCTCGCCGGTGATAAAAAACTGTTCTTTGGCCGAGACCGAGATCACATCGCCCTGCTGCAGAATGATGTCGCGGCCGGTTTCACCCTTGAGGATCGACGCCGTTCCGTAGGTCCTGACAAACGGCTGCTCGACCCCATCGACCTCCTGCACCCGGCGCAACTCGACAAACTGACCCGCCGAGGTCTTGAGACCGCCGGCCTCCGCCAGGATCTTGTGCAGCGATGTCCTGCCTTCGAGGTAGTAGGTCCCGGGGCGCGCCACCTCACCGAGAACGGTCACCGGTTTGGAGTGGTATTCCTCGACCTCGACCTGAAGCTGCACATCGACGTAGTAGTCCCGCTCGAGCAGCTCTTCGAGGTGATGCGCGATTTCTGATGTGGTTTGACCCGCCACTTCGACCCGACCGAGCATGGGAAAACTGATTTCGCCCTTGACCTCGACGGCAAAGTTGCCGGAGATCTCATCGTGATTGTAGGCCTCGACCCGGAGAACATCCCCCGCCCCGACCCGGTAACCCGAGGATGCCCCATCCGCCTCTTCCTGGGCGGTAACGGGGGCGATGAGCATTCCGACCAGAATCAACGCGAGACAAGCCAACCGCATGGGCAGAAGGTAGCACAAACCGGGGCGGAGGATTCCACCATTGTTCCAACCGTCGCCGACAGCGTCCGACGAGAACCGTCGGCAATCTGCAGACGCACCTCGGTTACCGGTGCCATTCGCTCCATGTGTTGGTGGTTTCATCGCCGAATTACGGTTCACTGTATCTGATTCGTCGCGATCGACCTGGACGTTCCTAATAGCCGATGATCAGACCGAGGGTGAAGACGTTGTAGTCATAGCTGTAGCGGTAGATCGTGGAATCACGATTCTCGTACAGATAGCCACCCCAGAGCGAGATATAGGGTCCGAACCGATAACCCAGACCCAGACCAATGGTCGAAATCGGGTCGCTTCGATCGTCTCCGGTCAGGAGATCCGGCACGGCGTAGTCATTGACCTGATAGCGCCCACGAATCTGGGCGCTGAACCGGTTGCGCTGATACTGGTACTGAAGACTCGCCCCGGTGGCCACATAGTTGGCGTTGATCCCGAAGTTGGACGGGTAATCCGACCTCAGGAGATCGAGCCGGAGCGCCGAACCGTGGCCCATATCCCAGTTGAAGTAGCCTCTGGCGATAAAACCACCGAAATCGGGGATGATCTCGGATCCAATCTCCTCGGTGTTGTACTTCGTCGTGCGATAACCGACCACGATCTCGGTCTTGATCACCGGGCTGACCATCCCCCGGAACCCGACCGTAACCTCGTCCGAACTCGACTCGCGGAAGGTGTTCTCGAAGAAGAGGTTTTCGCTGGGATTGAACTCGGTGTGACGATAGGCCAGATTCATGACAAGAATCTCGCTCAGCTGGTGGAGCCAGCCCGCTCCGACAACGAGACGGGTGTAGTCGTACCAGAGATCCGGGTCCTCATGTTTGAGGTCGGTGTAGTCGGCCTCGATATTGAAACCGTCCTTGGCGCTGGCCCAGTAGGAGAGCTGGATGGCGGCAAAGTTCTTTTTGTACCATCGGTCGCCCCAGTAGAGCTCACCGCCGGGATCGACTTCGCGATTCTCGAGGTTGCCTTCCATGTACTTGTAGGTCATATCGAGGATGACGCCACTGGAAAACTCGAATCCCGCGAGGAAGTCGAAAAAATGACTCCATTTGTCATCGAGTTCGTAATCCTGATAGTCACGGTACTGCGGCGTATAGGAAAACAACAGATACGACTCGTTGATGGGCAACTCGAACTGGAAGCGCGCGCGGGCCATCCAAACCGAGTCAGAGACGGGATCGGTTGGTGTGAAGAAGATATTGTCGCGGTACTGCCAATTCAGCTGAAGAGCCGGAGTGAATAGGAATGGGCCGACGGGGATCGCCTCATAGGAATTCGGCTTGCCCCGTTGAGGTTCGATGTTTGGCGCCCCGCCGTTAGCGTCAGCCTCTTGAGCCGAGACTGAAACCGCGAACAGGAGAACCAAAACAAAGCCAATCGAAGCGCTCATCCTTCGCCGCATAATCGACCGTCCCCTTCGCAGCAACATCCCGTAATAAAAACGAATCTCAATAATGGTTTCGATTGCGCCGAAACCCCTCGCAATGTGTCTGCAAGGTTATCATCTTTCGATTCTAACCGCAATTGTCACGGTCTTTCGGAAAATCTTTGACGTTTGTTTGACATTCAATTGAAAAAAAAAAACCTTTGCGAAAGGAATCACTAGCTCCCGAGCATCCCGGCCTTGAGGTCTTCGGATGGCGGGTGATCACCAAGCCAGACCTTGAGAAGACCCGCCGAAAAATCGTCCCCCTCAATGACGCCCTTTGTTTCACCATTGACCGCAGCGGTCGTCCCGCCTCCGGGAACCATTGTCAATTCGATGACGTCCCCGACCTTCATATTTCCGAATAGATCCACGAATATTTTGACGCGATCCGCCATGGAGGCGTAGCTGCCGGGTGAGTTTGCCTCGAAACCCTCGACCCATGCGGCATCCATTTTCTTCTTGTTGGCTTTGTCGGTGAGAAAATGCATCACCACCCGTGTTGTCCCACCAGCACTGACCGCTTCGGCCGCGTCGTTCGTTGACGACTCGAGGTAGAGTCCGGCCACATAGACCTTCACCCACATCTTCTTTCTCAGACCCATCCCGTTGAGTTGGAGGGTCGCATCCCCCACCGTGATCTCATCGGCCATCTTCACATCCGCGAGTTCACCGGCCCAAACCGCGGGAACCACCAGAAAACACACCAAGAGCAACGCAGCCAGTCGACGCATGGAAGGCCTCCTTGAATCTGTATCAGAGCACAATCGACATTGTAGCGGAGAAGCCGGCCGGCAGAACTCCGTGGCCGTGACCGTGACCGTGACCGTGACCGTGGAACCGTGTGTACAGTGACGGTATTCACCTGACAGGTGAGTGTTGCTGCCCGATGCAGTCTCGGTCACCATGATTCTGCGATCCGCACCGAAAGGCACAACCGAACCGCCAAGACGCGAAGTACGCCAAGATCCCACAGAGCATCGCATCACAGACCCGGACTCCTTCAAAACCAGAATGCCCTCCACACCCTGCGACGGGTCAAGAGAGGACCTTCGTCGTTCCTTTGCGGCCTTTGCGACTTCGCGGTTTCATTGTGCGTCCACGCCTGATCACCAGTCCTGGAGCCAGAGATCTGAGGGCTTTTTGGAAGTTCGCGTGGTGAGACGCCGCAGTTCGTTGCGCACTTCGAAACCGGCATCGCGATCACCCAGGAAGATGCTGGAGACGTCACCCACGTCGATCTGCGTGATCTGCCGTTTCTCCGTCCGACTGTCAGGTCATCACGGTCACCGAACAGACCGTGGCGTCGGCATGGTCACTCCGGGTGGTTCTTGAACCGACTCGTAGCCGTTGAGATGGCCCAGGTCAAGGGCATGACGAATCGCCTCGGAGGCGACCCTTGACATGGGCCATCTCAACGGCTGGGGGGAGTGCATGAACAACCCGGAGGTGACCATGCACGACGCTCAACAGTCAACCGGATTCAACGCCCTCGACAAAGCGACCACTGCGGCCGGCATCGCGATCTCACTGGTGATGCGAGTAACCGCACCACTGAAAAGCCTCACTGATCAAGTCATTCGATCCGCTTCGTCGGTGCCGGCAAATCTTGCCGAAGGCGCCGGTCGTTCAGGCCGAGACCGGCTCCACCACTACCGCATCGCCTACGGCTCAGCAAAGGAAATCGACACCCACCTGCGTCTCCTCGTCGGAGCAGGCGCAATCGACAAAGCGCAAGCCGCCAACGCCCTCCATCTCTTCGACGACGTCCGAGCCATGATCTGGCGTCTCCTCCACCCAAGATGACAATTGCGATGATTGTAGGGCCGGCGTCCCGCCGGCCCATCAGAACCCTCGTCGATCCGCGTCGCGCCGCCCGCCAGTCCAACGCCGCCCTCGTTTGCCAAGCGATATGGTCCCGGGTTTCTCCAACCAACACCTGTGTAATCGAGACCTCACCAGGATCAAAGTCCCCGGAATCCTGGGCCCTGCCCCGGAGGACTCGCGATTACCCAATAAGTACCTGGCCAAAGTCCACGGTCAACAACGGGCCTCCCAACCGGTCCAGGACACGCGGAAAACCCCGCCCCATCGGGGTGCCGGGTACGCCATTGTGCTGGAACCGCCATCCGGCTCCGCCCCGCGCCCCGCACAATGGCGCTACCGGGCTCCCTCGGGGAGCGCGATGCGGTCTGCTGTCCCGGCGACGAGGAAGGCCGCCGGCGCATCATCGGCGTGGTCGCAGCCCTCCCCGCCTCCCACGCGCGACCACGCCGATGGCGCGACGCTGGGCCGCCGGGACGCCAATGCGTCACGGCGGCCCAGAAGGCCGGCGATGAGGACACGGTCCGGAACAACGACAGCAACCGGGACAGGGGCCGTATCCGCATCCGTATCCGTATCCGTGGGCGATAGAACCAACCCGCATCGGTACACCAACATCGCCGGCGGGACGCCGGCGCTACAAACATCGCAGCGCCCTTTGCAGCGCCACGGTCTCGTGGGCGATAGAACCAACCCGGATCGGCACTCCCTCGGAAACGCTCTGCCTCCTTCAACAGCCCTGACGGACAGGCTGGAAGCCCGCCCCCACAATGCCCGCCCACCCTGATCTGGATCCGCGCCCGAAGCCGACCGGGCCAAGCGGAAAACCCCACCCCATCGGGGTGCCGGGTACGCCATTGTGCTGGAACCACCACCCGGCTCCGCCCCGCGCCCCGCACAATGGCGCTACCGGGCTCCCTCGGGGAGCGCGCCACATCCTGGTTCTCCCGGCTACGAGGAAGGCCGCCGGCGCACCATCGGCGTGGTCGCAGCCCTCCCCGCCTCCCACGCGCGACCACGCCGATGGTGCGACGCTGGGCCGCCGGGACGCCAAAGCGTCACGGCGGCCCAGAAGGCCGGTGATGAGGACACGGTCCGGAACAACGACAGCAACCGGGACAGGGGCCGTATCCGCATCCGTATCCGTATCCGTGGGCGATAGAACCAACCCGCATCGGTACACCAACATCGCCGGCGGGACGCCGGCGCTACAAACATCGCAGCGCCCTTTGTAGCGCCACGGTCTCGTGGGCGATAGAACCAACCCGGATCGGCACTCCCTCGGAAACGCTCTGCCTCCTTCAACAGCCCTGACGGACAGGCTGGAAGCCCGCCCCCACAATGCCCGCCCACCCTGATCTGGATCCGCGCCCGAAGCCGACCGGGCCAAGCGGAAAACCCCGCCCCATCGGGGTGCCGGGTACGCCATTGTGCTGGAACCACCATCCGGCTCCGCCCCGCGCCCCGCACAATGGCGCTACCGGGCTCCCTCGGGGAGCGCGATGCGGTCTGCTGTCCCGGCGACGAGGAAGGCCGTCGGCGCACCATCGGCGTGGTCGCAGCCCTCCCCGCCTCCCACGCGCGACCACGCCGATGGTGCGACGCTGGGCCGCCGGGACGCCAAAGCGTCACGGCGGCCCAGAAGGCCGGCGATGAGGACACGGTCCGGAACAACGACAGCAACCGGGACAGGGGCCGTATCCGCATCCGTATCCGTATCCGTGGGCGATAGAACCAACCCGCATCGGTACACCAACATCGCCGGCGGGACGCCGGCGCTACAAACATCGCAGCGCCCTTTGCAGCGCCACGGTCTCGTGGGCGATAGAACCAACCCGGATCGGCACTCCCTCGGAAACGCTCTGCCTCCTTCAACAGCCCTGACGGACAGGCTGGAAGCCCGCCCCCACAATGCCCGCCCACCCTGATCTGGATCCGCGCCCGAAGCCGACCGGGCCAAGCGGAAAACCCCGCCCCATCGGGGTGCCGGGTACGCCATTGTGCCGGTACGACCTCCCGGCTGAGCGTCCGCTCTCTGCACAAATGCCGCACCGGGCTCCCTCGGGAGGCCCGATGCGGTCTGCTTTCCCGGCAACGAGGCAGGCCGCCGGCGCACCATCGGAGTGGTCGCAGCCCTCCCCGCCTCCCACGCGCGACCACGCCGATGGTGCGACGCTGGGCCGCCGGGACGCCAATGCGTCACGGCGGACCAGAAGGCCGGTGCTGAGGACATGGCCCGGAACAACGACAGCAACCGGGACAGGGGCCGTATCCGCATCCGTAGCAGTATCCGTGACCGTGACCCCGTCCGGGCGCGCGATCGTCGATAGCCAGGATGGCTGTCGCTACACAGCCCAGAAGGCCGGGATTGAAGACCCTATCCGTCCCCCGCCAGGGCCGCCACCCTCCGCTGCGCTGCCGGCGAACTCAGCAATTCGAGCGCCCGATCGAGATCGGCGCCGGTCAGCCCTCCACGACGCGCCAGCGCCGCCAAACACCAGAGCTGATCCATGGGGCGATCGAGATCACCGATGACGTCGAGAATCCGGGCAACGTCATCCGGCACCTCGGCATCGATGAGGGCTACCAGGGCGCGCCGTCGCGCCCAGGCTTCCGGAATCTCATCGAGGGCATCCCTGATCTGCTCCACCGTCGCGTCGGCAAGACCGGGAATCGCCTCACGGAACGCGCGAAGCCGTTCGAGAACCGACCCTGTGATCTCTCGCTGATCAACGACTCTCTGCGCCTCGAACCATTGACTCCGTCTTGTACCCGGTGCCTCAGCCATCTCGGGGATCGGCGAACCCCGCCAAGAATCGTCCCATGGTGAGGGTTCCTCAACATGGGGCGACGGCTCCGGTTTGGGAGCGATCTCCGGGGCAGGTGGAGGCTCCGCTTTCGTCGGTGGAGGCGGTGTTTCCACTGCGGGTTTTGGGTCGGCCGCCCCAACCGAAGGCACGGCCTCGACCTCGTCGACTTCGACCGGTTTGGCCTCAGCTTCCCGATGAACCACTCCATGGATCGGTTGCGCTGTTGGAATGTCATAGACCACGGGCTCGTCCATCACCAGCGCCTCATCAACCTCTTCGTCCACAGGATCAAAGGAATCGGCGGCCAGGTCCATCCCTCGCGAAAAAAGATCCTCGCGGGTTTCCGGATCTCGCAGACCGGTAAGAATGCCACGCACCGAGAGACCCTCGTCGCCGCGCGCTTTTCCCAATGCCTCGAGCACCGCGGCCGGCGCGAAACCGCCGCCGCTCTTGCCCGCGAGACCCTCGACCAGGTCCTCGGCGCCGTCAAATCCGACTTCGCGAACCAGCAGCCTTCGCTCCGTTGCATTGAGTCCGCGTATGGTCCGCCACGCCCGCGCCATGGCCTTCGCCTTGTCCGCCGGCGAACGCGCCCGCTGGAGTTCAAAGACCAGCGCCGTCAGATCGTCCGACACCTTCATCGATCACCTCACTCGCCAAAGACCTTGCCGGATCCCTTCACCGCGTCCTCATCCTTGGCGCCTCCAACTCCCTTGGCCACCGCCGCCGGGAGACTCGAAATGTCGCGCAGCATCTGCTGCATATCGACCCCTGAGAGCTGTTTCATGATCGGGCCGAGCTGGGACATTACCTGGACCACATCGTCCGTGAGCCGCGCGGCGCCCGTCCCGTCCCCCGGGCGTCCGCCATTTGAAATGATAGTGGTCTCGCCCGCCCGGGACAGGGGCTCCGCCACAGCCGCCGCGATCTCGGGTAACACCTTGAGGGCCTCGATGGAGAGACCGGCCTCGTTGTAGAGCTTGAGGGCCTCGGCCAGCTGTCGCCGCGCCTCGGCCTCCGCCTCACCCTTTGCCAGAATGGCCTCGGCCTCTGCGAGACCGATCTGACGGCGCTGCACCGACTCGGCCTCGGCCTTGGCGATACCTTCGGCCTGGAGTGCCTTGGCCGCTTCCTCTCGCCGTAACCTCTCGGCCACGGCCTCCTGTTCGACGGTGTACTTCTTGGCGTCGGCGAGTCGTTCGGCCTCGTACTTCTTGGCGTCGGCGTTCTCGCGAATGGATGCATTGAGTTCAAGTTTCTGGCGCTGAACCTCTTGGTCGGCAATTCGGATGTCCTGAACTTTAAGTTCCATTTCGCCAGCCTTGACGGCCTGGGCGTCGGCGACATCGACCTCCTTTTTGATCGAGGCCACCTTGAGGCTGAGCGCCTTGTCGGCCTCGGCGATCTCGGTGTCGACACCGAGCCGTTTCTGCTCCTTCTGCTGCCGCGCCTGTTCCTCCTCGATGGCTGCATCCCGATCGGCGTTGGCCGTAGCGATACGGGCGTTCTTGAGCGCTTCCTGGATCTTGGGCTGACCCAGGGCGTTGAGATAGCCCTCATCGTCTTGGATGGCCTGAAAGACAAATGAGCGGAACTCGAATCCCATTCCATCGAGATCGATATGCGCCTCGTCGCGCACCTTGTCCTGAAAAAGTTTCTGTTCACGATAGAGTTCTTCCACGGTCAACGTGCCGACAATGCCCCTGAGGTGGCCCGCAACGGTTTCCTTGATCGTGGCCTGAACCTCATCCACCGGCATCCCGAGGAAGCCCTCGGCGGCGCTGCGGATATGGTTGATATCACCCTGAACCTTGACCTGGGCCACCGCTTTGACGTTGATAGGAATGCCCTGCACGGTATAGACGTGGTGGAGGTCGATCTCGAGGGTCATCATCCGGAGCGAAAGGACCTCGTATTGCTCCCATGCCGGCCAGACAAAGGTGCCGCCGCCGCGGATGATCCGAAAACCCTCGATCTCACCCTTCTCGGTGCGAACCTTCTTTCCCAACAGCTTGCGTCGACCAAAAACGATGAGCGCCTCGTCCGGCCCCGCCTTTTTGTAGCGAACCCTGATCACGAGGTAGGCAAAGAAAGCCAGAACCGGAATGACGATGGCGGCAAGCATCAGAATAGTCGTGGTCACGAAAGCACCTCCACAAAATCTAAGTGATACATAAAAGTCATGAACTCATACTAAGAAATACGAAAAAGTCTTCTCCGGGTTTCGAGCCTCGCGGTTCTCGCACCATCATATCCGGGCCTCGCGTTTGTTGAAAATCCCCGGTGCGACGGAGATCGTCGCACCGGGGATGGGTGTGAGGCTGGTTTGACCGGCGGACGGCCAAGCCGAAAGGATCTGGATACCAATCTCTATCGGCGGGGGTGCTCGCTACGACATCGCGACTAGAAGATGAAGGTCAGACTGGCAGACAACATGAACACCTGGCCGGAATCAGGGATCTGCAGCCAGTCACCTTCGACACGGGCTCCGAACTTTTTGAACCTCAGGGCCAGGCCGATACCGAATGTCGGATCGGTACCGCTGGTCGAAAGATCCTCGGTCTCTCCGCTTGAGGTGGTTTGGACACTCGAATCCCATGACGAGTATCCGAGTTTGCCGTAGAGATCCGTCTTTCCACTCAACGGAACAAGACCAACGGCGTAGGCACTCCACATGGAGATGCCGATTTTTGCTTCCCGAAAGAAGTTGAGATTCCCCCCCTCCCACTGCCTGACGTCGCCAAAGTTCGTGTATCCGGCTTCGACCGCGAAGAACCTGGAAACACGCCAACCGGCGAAGAGCTTCGTCCCGGGATCACTCTGTTCCAACCTCAGATCCGCAAACTCAGGAGCGAAATCGCTCACATCCAGGGACGACACACCGAGCCCACCACCGACATAAATACCCGTTTCAGCAGCCGATGCCGGCGCGGCCAGGGCGATGATGGCGACCACAATCAGAGCTAACTTTCTCATGAATCGGCTCCCCTCTCCGTTACGAGCTTTCTCATGAGTACTGATTGTAATTTATTGCAGCGGCGTGAGATGTCACAAATTGTGAAAGACTATTGAGACGACGTTTCAGGCGGATCGGCCTCCATCAGCTGTCCGGGAACTCGGGATGACCACCCCGGTCACCGCACATCGAAGACCCCGCTCGACTTTTTCGAAGGGCAGGGCGACAAGACCTCGAGAGATCTCCTCGATATCGACGGTCACCGAGGCGAGCATATCCGATCGTTGAACCTCATCACCGATGAGGATGTGCCGGACCAGCGTCAGAGCGTCGTCGACGGAAAGAGTACCGCCGTGGATCGGTTCCTTTGGAACCTCTCGGGTCGACTCCGAGACATTCGAGAGGGCGCGTGAGAGGCGTGTCAGATCTGCCAGGGAGAGCTCGAAGGCCGGGATATAGAAGATCCTTCTCCCCTCCCATCCGGGTGTGGCCCGGCCACCCGCCCTGACACGATCGTGGACCAGAATCTGCACCTCGAGTTTCCAGGCAGGCCGCCAAAGACGAGGATGGTGCCCCGGGGCCGCAATCAGGGCCGCGCCTTCAACCGTCTGGAGCCGCTCGTCATCGAGCACAGCAGCACCGCCGCAGTGGCTGCAGAAGAAAATCGTGTCGAGACCTTCTCCGCGCATGGCGGATCCGCACGACAGGCAGTCGAGGTTGACCAATCGCAGACTCAATAGAGCCGTCCCATCATCTCTTTGACGGTGTCGGTGAGCCCTGCCTGTTCCTTACCGGTTTCGAGACCCGTGCCCTCCTCCACCACCCCTCCGTGGCGGAACTGGCGATAGCCCCAGTAGACCAAACCCGTAAGCGCCAGTCCGGCGACGACAAGCCCTGTGAGCCCTTCATCCGATCGGAGAAATATATCTGCATGCTGCAGGATCGAGGTGCCGACAAAGGCGGCGCCGGCGCACGAAAACACGAGGCAAGACGCTCTCCAGAGATGATTCCCCGGCGCCTTGCCGTAGGCGACATTGCCATCCTCGGCGTCGACGAGCACCTGGTAGGTTCGACCGCGGAAACCGTACCGAATGACCCACAAGGGGTAGTAGACGAGGGTGATTCGACGTCGCACCGAGGTCAACCAGGAGAAGCTCACCTCCTCGAGGTAGTGAGCGCGCTGGGCGTCCGCGATGGCCCGCTCCCGGAGCCGGTCACCGATTTCATCCAAAGAATGGCTGGGTCGGAAGACCATCCCCCGCGATCGGAGGAGTTCATCGTCGAGTGGCAGTATCTCGTCTCCCAGGAGACTGACACGATGAACCCCGAACTCCGCCATATCGGCTGCCGGCATGGTGAAATCGACGGTTCGCTCGATGGAGTTTTCCACCGGTTCCTTGACGGTCTCCCAACGTTTGCCTCGTTTGACCTTTCGGTGCCTGATCCCGAGAATCCACCCAATGGCATCGAGCCGGGCGCGGACGAAGGGGAACCATGCGAGAAAGGCCTCCTGGACCGCCGCCTCTCTCTTCAATGCGGGATCCTTGCGAATACCCGCTCTCAGCCAGCGACGAACCACGTCGCTCGCGTGGCTTCTTTCGAGCTGATTGAGCACCATCACACGGGCGATGCCGCGGTCCCCGACAACCGCCTGCGGGGTCTCGCAATAACGACATACGACGTTGGTGCGGCCCTCCTGAACATCGACCGTTCCGCCGCACGATGCGCAGGTGAGGCCGGTCAGCACCTTGGGTTTCCTGCCCGAATTTTTTTTCTCCTGACGCCCAGCCCCGCTGACAGCTGTGGCAGCGGCGCCGGGGGGCGGCGGTGGCGGCGGGATCTGCGGCTGCGACAAAGCTACACCTTTCGACTCGTCAGCCACGCGATTCCGAGGATGGGAACCGCTGAAATCAGGTAGACCACGATCTTGTACAGCAGATTGCTGATAACCAGGCCTTCGAGCCCAAAAATGACGAGCGCAACGACGGCGACCAGAATGAAGGGTGACTCCGCCTTGGACGGAAAATCTGCCGGAAAGACCTTGCCGGAAATGGCATCCACCGCAGCCTGATAGGTCCGTCCCTGCCAGGAGTATGGGGTGCGATAGAGCGGCAGGTGATAGAGCACCGTCTTTCTCACAGCCACCCCATCGCCAAAGCGTGCCTGCAACCAACCACGCGCGGTTTCCGCCGGCACCTCCGGGTCGATCACGGGAATTCCCGAGGACTCGTCATCACTCATGGGAATCGTCGTCCCCGCGGGAAGTTCGAGCCCCTGAAGACCCTGCAACGACGACGGCGCCGCCGGCTCGAGTACGACGCGTTCACGCCCAGCTTCGGAGATGGTGAATGCCCAGAACGGGAAGTACTCGAGTCGCGGGTCTTCCAGATGAGCCTTGCGGTCGAGATCGGCCACCGTCGCGCTGCCGCCGAGAAAGCGCCGAAGGTGCGCGGGAACCTGCTCGGCCGCGATGGTCGGAAGCATCTTCTCGTGGAAGAGGGTCGCCGAACCATCGAGGACAAGCGCCGTGGAGCAGAACGGGCATACCAGCAGCCGCTCGTCCGCCCGAGGCTCGATGGAGGCCCCGCACTGGGTACACGAAACCGACATGTATGGTTAATCCGCTTGCTTGGTACCGCAGTTCGGGCAGAACTTGGCGCCGTCCGGCATCGGCTGCCCGCAGCCCGAACACCCGGAGTTCAGCTGGGCCTTGCCGCAGCCGGGACAGAATTTCGCACCCGGTGGCATCTGCGTCCCACAATCGGCGCAGAAACCACCGCCCGCGACCGCCGCGGCGCCTCCAGCTGCAGGAGCCCCACCACCCTGTGCCTGGCCGCCTCCCTGACCCGCCTGGTTCATGGCATTGGAGATCATCCCCGGCATCATGGCTCCAAATCCGGCTCCGAGACCGAGGCCCATACCCGAGCTGGCCGCCCCGCCTCCCTCGCCGCCACCTTCAGCGGCATCCTGGATCGCCTGAGCCGCCTTGAACTGCATATACGTGTTCATGTCGCCCACCGCGCCCATGGCCGAGCGCTCGTCCATCTTCTCCTGCACCTCATCGGGAGGAGTGATGGAATTGATGTAGAAGTCGGTGAGATCGACACCGTACTTGGCGAAGTCCTCGGAGAGGCGGGCCTTGGCCGCGGTTCCGAGTTCGTCGTAATAGCGGGCGAGGTCGAAAATCGTCTTGAGCGTCTCACCGAGAAGATCGTTGAGGCGGGAGACGATGACGTCGCGGTAGAAGTCCTTGAGGCGGTCGGTGTCGAAGAGACCTTGGGACCCGACCACGGTGTTGACAAAAAGCTGGCTGTCGGCAATGCGATAGCCATAGTTGCCGAAGGCGCGGAGTCGGACCATCCCCAGTTCAGTGTCCCGGAAGACCACCGGTTCGCGGGTGCCCCACTTCTGATCGATAAAGGTCTTCTTGTTGACGAACACCACCGATACCCGGAACGGCGATTCGCCGCCGAACGGCGCACCGATGACTTTTCCGAGCAACGGGATATTCTGAGTGCTGAGGGTGTGGCGGCCGGGCCCGAAGACATCGAGGGCCTTACCATCGCGATACAACACCGCTTCCTGGGTTTCGTGAACCACAAGCTGAGCGCCGAGCTTGATGTCCGCGCTGCCTTGCGGTGGAAATCGGTAGACGATCTCCTCACCGGTGGGGTCATGGTGTTCGAGAATTTCGAGCAGGGCCATCACAGGCCTCCCTTCTGCGTCACATCTTCGAAGACGGTGGCCCGTTCGTCGAACTGGCGATCCGCCGCGTGCACCGCATCGAGCAGCGTCCGCAGATCCGGTTCCGCTGCAGTTGAAGGCAGCATTTCGATGCGGTCTGCGAGACTCTCGACGGTGGTGATCAGAGCCAGATCGAAGGCGTAGAGCCGATCGAGTTCGGCCTCGCGGATCTTGACCGGGTCGAAGAAACCGCTCGAGCCGTAGTCCGCGTGACGGATCCGGTTGGCCAGACGATCGAGGCCCTTGTCGGCGCTCGAAGCCAGATCGAGATTGG
The DNA here is from genome assembly GCA_963753035.1 of uncultured Acidobacteriota bacterium. Classification (GTDB taxonomy): domain Bacteria; phylum Acidobacteriota; class Thermoanaerobaculia; order Thermoanaerobaculales; family Sulfomarinibacteraceae; genus JAHECW01. The sequence goes on from CAVWAW010000007.1 coordinate 347,026, forward strand.
CGAGGTTGCCGGAACGGCTCCAATCGCGAACCTGTTCCTGGAGGGCCCCGCGCCCCCGATCAACCTGCACTGCAAGCCAATCACGTTGCATCTTGTCGACATCCCGGCGGAGTTCCGCTTCGAGATAACCCTGGAATCCAGGAATCTTGGCACCGAGCCGCTCAAGAAGATTGCGACGTTCACGCGCACCTTCTACGCCAATGTTCATTCTTGCCTCCTTGTGTACATCTGGAACACCCACACATCATACTGTCCCATACGCGGTGAATCACGGATCTGTTTCATGGAGCGAAGTTGGCACGATGTTTGCATTACGGTTGGTATCATGTGGTCTATGGTTATCAAACCCTGCTCGTCGATTGTCGAGGGAGTCCGGAAGGCTTCAACAACCGATCACATGCCCACCTTGCATCGGCGGATCATCTGCCGCTCACCATATTTAGCCCGCCAATTTTAACCTACTATTGGCCTACCATATCACGGCAACCTCCGGAATCAGGGAATCCGGGGGCTGCCACCCACCGTATTCATTCTTCGCGTAAAACTTTGGCAGCGAAAGCCTGTCTCAAGAAGAGAAACTCGCCCTTCATTTGAAAACCTGCAAGAAATATTCACTTCATTGTATACAAAAGCGGGGCCATGTTTGGAAACAGAATTGATAGGTGTTTACCTGCTCAACTACGCAATAGAGCCAGCCCCGGCAACGACCCCGAATCTCCAAAAGTCTGGATAGTGCGGAAAAATCTTCAGATCTTCAGGGGTGATATTGATCATCGGCCAAACCGGTTGGGATAGAATTGATACGTGGCGAGAAGAAAATCACCCAATCGTGCGTCCGGAGAACGTAACGTCCACAGAAAACCGAAATGGGGACGCGGCGAGTACTATTCCGCGGGAGAGCTCTTCATGGCCGGCTGCGGGGCTCTCCTCATCGTCCTCTTCATCGGGATCGTCGTCACCTCACTGATCGGCGATTAACATCGTCGTCGCACGATGGAACCGCGAAGAGGCCAAGAACGCAAAGAACCGCAAGTCGCGAATTTTAAAACCCTTAGCGATCATTGCGCCTTTGCGGTGAACCTCTCCTACCGCATTTTTCCACTCGCGAAACCCACACCCGAAAAGAGCGCTTTTCGGTAGTCCTTGTTCATCCGCGCGATCCCCGCGATGGAGATCTCTTTGGGGCACACCGCCTCGCAGGCCCTGAAGTTGGTGCAGGCGCCAAATGCCTCTTCTTCCATGGCCGTGACCATGGCCAGGGCCCGTTGGTGACGCTCCGGCTGACCCTGGGGAAGGATGCCGAGATGTGCAATTTTGGCACCCACAAAGAGCATTGCGGCACTGTTCGGGCACGACGCGACACAGGCGCCGCAGCCGATGCACTCGGCGAAATCCATGGCGTTCTCGAGGGTCTCGGTCGGAATGGGGATCGTATTCGCATCCGGAGCACTGCCGGTTCGCGCGGTGATGAAACCGCCCGCCTGGAGGATTCGGTCGAACGACGATCGATCAACCACGAGATCGCAGAGCACGGGAAAGGCCTTGGCCCGCCAAGGTTCGATGGTGATCTCGTCGCCATCGGAGAAGTGCCGCATGTGGAGCTGGCAGACCGTACTCCCCTTCTGGTGGCCGTGGGCGACGCCGTTGATGACAAACCCGCAGGCGCCGCAGATCCCCTCCCGGCAGTCGTGCTCGAAAGAGATGGGTTTCTCGCCCTTGGTGATGAGATCCTGGTTGAGGACATCGAGCATTTCAAGGAAAGACATGTGCGTATTGACGTCTTCCAGCTCATAGGTCGCGAATGCGCCCTTGTCCTGCGCGTTGCTCTGCCGCCAGACATGAAGCGTCAACTTCATTTGTAGCTCCTCTGGGTCAACTGCACGTTTTCGAACTCGAGTTCCTCGCGATGCGCGACCGGTTCAGCATCGGATCCCTTGTGCTCCCAGACCGTGACATGACGATAGTTTTCGTCGTCACGAAGCGCTTCGCCCTCTTCGGTCTGGTGCTCCTCGCGGAAGTGGCCGCCGCAGGACTCCTCGCGTTCGAGGGCATCCCGGCACATGAGTTCGGCGAGTTCGAAGTGGTCGGCGACCCGGCCCGCCTTTTCCAGTTCCTGGTTGAGATCGGTTGCATCCCCCGGGACCTTGACGTCGCGCCAGAACTCGGCGCGCAGGGCGCGGATCTTTTCGATGGCGTCGGTGAGCCCTTCGGCCGTCCGCGACATGCCGCACTCATCGAGCATGAGCAGACCGAGTTCGCGGTGGAAACTGTCCACCGTCCGTGAACCGTTGACCCCGAGGAGCTTCTTCGTCCGCTCCTCAACATCGTTCATCGTCTGCTTGCAGGCGTCGTCATCGACGGAGACTTTTTCCAGTTTCGCTCCAGCGAGGTACTCGCCAAGGGTGTAGGGAATCACGAAATAGCCATCCGCGAGCCCCTGCATCAGCGCAGATGCGCCGAGCCGGTTGGCGCCGTGATCTGAGAAGTTGGCTTCACCGAGCACAAAAAGCCCCGGGATGGTGCTCATGAGGTAATAGTCCACCCACAACCCACCCATGGAATAGTGCGGCGCCGGGTAGATCCGCATGGGGACCTTGTACGGGTCCTCACCCGTGATCATCGCGTACATGTCGAAAAGGTTGCCGTAGCGGGCGCGGATGACATCCTCACCCAGGCGCCCGATGGCCTCTTCGAAGTCGAGATAAACCCCGCGTTTGCCTGGGCCGATCCCGCGTCCCTCGTCGCAGACCTTCTTGGCGTTTCGCGAGGCCACGTCCCGCGGTACCAGATTGCCGAACGACGGGTAGATCCGCTCGAGGTAGTAGTCGCGTTCGTTCTCGGGGATGGCGTTGGGATCACGGTCGTCTCCGGCCGCCTTGGGAACCCACACTCTCCCGTCGTTTCGCAGCGACTCCGACATCAGGGTCAGCTTGGACTGATAGTCGCCCGACTGTGGGATGCACGTCGGGTGGATCTGGGTGTAGCTCGGGTTGGCGAAACCGGCGCCGCGGCGATACGCGCGCCAGGCGGCGGTCACATTGCAGCCCTTGGCATTGGTCGAGAGGAAATACACGTTGGTGTAGCCGCCGGTACACAGGATCACCGCATCGGCCAGATGGCACTCGAATTCACCGGTGACCATGTCACGGGTGATGATCCCTCGAGCCTTGCCGTCCACGACCACCAGATCGAGCATCTCGGTGCGGGCGTGAACCTCGACGGTACCGGCCGCGACCTGTGCGTTGAGGGCCGAGAAGGCGCCGAGCAGCAATTGCTGCCCGGTCTGACCTCGTGCATAAAAGGTTCGCGATACCTGGGCGCCGCCGAACGAGCGGTTCGCCAGGTAGCCTCCGTACTCACGGGCGAATGGGATCCCCTGGGCGACACACTGGTCGATGATCTGGTTGGAAACCTCGGCGAGCCGGTAGACGTTGGCCTCCCTCGCCCGATAGTCGCCGCCCTTGATGGTGTCGTAGAACAGTCTGAAGACCGAATCACCGTCGTTCTGGTAGTTCTTTGCCGCGTTGATCCCGCCCTGCGCCGCGATGGAGTGGGCGCGTCGAGCGCTGTCCTGGTAGCAGAACGCCTTGACTCGATAGCCGAGCTCTCCCAGGCTCGCCGCCGCTGCACCACCTGCGAGCCCGGTGCCGACGACGATGACATTGTGTTTGCGTTTGTTCGCTGGGCTGACCAGCGCGAGATGATCGCGGAGATCTCGCCATTTCTGGGTGAGAGGACCTGACGGGATTCGTGCGTCGAGTTTCATCGTCCTACCCTCCTCACCGAACCACACCGGTGAGCACCGCCAGCGGCATGGAAATATTGCCGGCGCCGATCAAGACCGCAAAACCGATGGCGACCCAGCGGCGGAGATCGCCGAATCGGGGATGGTCCCACCCAAAGGTCTGGAAGAGGCTCCACAGACCGTGGTAGAGGTGAATCGCCAGCAGGAAATTGGCGGCGATGTAGAACCCGGAGATCCACCAGACTTGAAAGGCCGAGACCACGTTGTGGTAGACATCGCCCCGGATGAAATCGTGGTGGGTGCAGCCGACGGTGAACTGCCCCAGGTGATAGAGGATGAAGAGCAGGATGATGGGTCCGCTCCAAACCATCGTTCGGGCAGCATAGTCGACCGCCGGCGGGTTGAAGACCCGATACTTGATCGGCCTGCTTCGGCGGTTTCGCAGCCAAAGCTGAACCGCCGCCAACACGTGGACCGAGACGCAGAAGAGCAACACCAGCCTGAACGTCCACAGAAACGGCTTGTTGCTCTGGAGCAACTCGGCATAGTGGTTGAGGGTCTCGGCGCCCAGATAGAGCTGCAGATTGCCGATCATGTGACCCGTCACAAACCCGAAGAGAATGATGCCCGTGACGGCCATCAGGATCTTCTTGCCGAGCGTCGAACCGTACAAACCTGTGATCAGTTTCATCGTCCGCGTTCAGCCTCCTGTTGAGAGTCGATGTAAAACATCGTCGCGCATGTTATCAGGAACGAAGTGCGGAAAGACAAGATGCGGGTCACAGGATGCGAGTCCTGCACCCTGTATCCTGCATCCTGCATCCAGTATTTACTCCCCTGTGACCAAATGAGAGGCCATCTCGGTTATCATCTTCCCCCTGGAGGGAGCAGCGTTTGGATCGCATTGGAGTCGTCGGTACCAGCTACCGAACAGCCCATGTTGACGAGCTTGCCGCTGCGGCGCTGCCCGCGGACTTCGAGCACGAGCAACTCGTCGAACTCGCCCGGCTGGCGGGCTTCTCCGAGTTGGTCTATCTCGGCACCTGCAACCGCGTGGAGTTCTACTTCCGCGGCGAAACCAGAATCCACACCAACCCGCTGCTCTTCCACCTTCGCCGTTCCCTCGCCGATCTCACCGACGGCAACACCCAGCTCCCCGACGACGACAGGCTCTATGTCCACTTCGGCCCCGCTGCGGTTCGCCACCTCTTCAGGGTGACCTCGGCGCTCGACTCCATGATGGTCGGTGAGGCGCAGATCGCCGGCCAGGCGAAAGAGGCGCACGAACGCGCCCACAACATCAACCTTCTCGGCGGCATCCTGGACCAGACCTTCCACGAGTCCTTCCACCTGGCCAAGCGCATCCGGACCGAAACCGAGCTGACCCGGCGACCGGTGTCGCTCGTCACCCTGGTCGAGCGACGCCTCCACGATCACCTCGAGACCACGCTCGGCGCCCGCACTCATCCTCGGCGCCGGGGAAATGGCCTGCACAGGCCCTCAGGTTGATCCGCAACACCGATTCGAATCGGCAGGTGCTCATCGCCAACCGAACTCCCGAGCGGGCGCGAGAGATGGCCGACGGCGATCCCAACGCCGAGGCGCTGTTCATGGAAGCGACCCTCGCCAATCCGCCGGCCGTCGGTCTGGTGGTCGCCGCGACATCATCCGATCAGATCATGCTCACCCGGGCGCAGGTGGAGTCCCTTCGCGACCGCAGCTCGACGACGACGAGCCCCTGCTTCTCGTCGATCTCGCCATGCCGCCCAATCTCGACCCCGACTCACGGACGATCCCCGGCGTCGATCTCCACGGCATCGAGGAGATGCGGGAGGAGGCGGAACACAACCGACAGCTCCGCCTGGCCGAGATGGACCGCTGCGAGAAGCTGGTGGACCACCAGATCGAGACCCTGCGCCGCCACCTCCTCGACCGCGCCCTCTCCCCCGCCGCCCAGGGCATCCACCAGAGCTTTCGAGAGGTCGCCGACCGGGCGCTCAAACACAGCCTCGGCAAGGACCTCGCCCATCTCGATGCCGAGGATCGCGAGGCCGTGGAGCGCATGGCCGAGGGACTCGTCAAACGCCTCGTCCAGGTCCCGCTGCGGGGTCTCAAGGGCGCCGCGTGGCACCACTCGAGCGCCGTGATCGACGGCTTCATCAAGGGTCTCAACGGAGACCAGGACAACGGCGGAGGGCAGTCTTCATGAGCGTCATCGCTGTGTCTGGGAACCCGCGGGTTCGGACCTCGCCCTCTGGCAGGCGCGCCACGTCGCCGCCATGCTCGAAGCGACGCCTCGGAATCGCCTCCTCGATCGAGATCATCAAGACCCGCGGCGACCGCATCCAGAATGTCGCGTTCTCCAAGATGGAGGGCAAGGGTTTCTTCACCAAAGAGCTCCAGGAGGCCCTGCTCGACGGCCGGGTCGATCTGGTCGTCCACTCGCTCAAGGATCTCCCGACCGAGGAACCCGAGGGGCTCGAGGTCGTGGCCATCCCGGAGCGCACCAACTCGGCCGATCTGCTGCTCGCCCGCGAAGGTCTGTCATCGACCGCACCCCGGACAACCCCATGGGGCTTCCGGATGGCGCGGTCCTCGGCACCTCGTCGCTGCGCCGTGCGGCCCAGACCCTCGCGCTGTGTCCCGGAGCATCGAGGTCAAGGCCCTGCGCGGCAACGTCCCGACCAGGATCGGCAAGCTGCGCGATGGCGGCTACGACGCCATCCTCCTCGCCGCCGCCGGTGTCGGCCGCCTCGAACTCGATCTGACGGGTCTCGATGTCGCCGAACTTCGTCCCGAGGTGATGCTCCCCGCGCCCGGCCAGGGAGCGCTGGCCATCGAGACTCGCGAAGCACGACGAACTCACCCGACCCCTGAAACGACTCCACGACTCCGCGGTCGCGGACCACGTCAACGCGGAACGCCGCCTCCTCGAACTCCTCGGCGGCGGCTGCCACCTCCCCCTGGGCTGTCTCGCCGAACCGCCGCCGGTGGGATCCGCCTCCAGGCGGTCCTCGGCAGGATCGACGAGGAGGTGACGCACGCCACCGTCGCCCGAGTCGGCGCCGTGTCGCCCAAATCCACGCTCGCGGCCGACGCCTGCTTCGAGGCGCTCCGGCTGGCCGGCGGCTGTCGACCGATCCCGAATGAGCCGCTTCGTTCTCATCACCCGCCACCCCTCCGACTGCACCGAGCTCCAGGAGAGGCTCACGCCCTGCGGCATCACCCTGCGCCCCTACCCCGTGCTGCGTCTCGAGGATGTGGAGAACGATTCCGGTTGGGACGCGGTGGACGGGATCGCCCGCCCCGCCGATCGACCCATATGGCTGGTCATGGCCTCGCCCCGGGCGCCCGAACGCTTCGTCGCACAGTGCCGGAAGCGCGACTCCGAGTGGCTGCTCGACAGTCCCCGTCGCGGTCATCGGCGACGGCACGGCCGCCGCATCATCGGAGGCCGGCCTCGAGCCGGACCTCGTCGGACCGGGTACCGGCATCGGCCTGGCCGAGGCGCTGAACACGATTGCTGACCGAACCCGCCACGGTGATCTACGCCTGCGGCCACCACCGCCGGCCCGAGCTGCCGGATGCCCTGGAAGCCGCCGGCCACACGGTGGTGCCGCTGGTCGTCTATCGCATGCTCGCCACTCCGCCACGCGAGCTGCCGCCCCTCGGGCCCAGCCTCGATGCGGTGGTGGTCACCTCGCCCCGCGCCGCCCGACTCTACCTCGAAGGCGTCGGCGGCCTGCCCCTCCCCTGTCCCCACTGGGCCCTGGGACCCACGACCCGCGACGCGGCGCGGTCCCTGGGCATCGAATGTCTGATCCCGCCCGAACCCAGTATTGAATCCCTTGCGGAGGAGCTATGCCGGATTTGATCACCAGACCGCGTCGCCTGCGCACGACCGCCGCCATGCGCGACCTCGTCGCCGAAGCGCGGCTCGACGCGAAGATGCTCGTCCAACCCCACTTCGTGGTTCCCGGAACGGGCGTGTCCCACCCCATCGACGCCATGCCCGGGATCGACCACCAATCCGTCGATCGACTGGTCGAAACCGTGGCCGCCGACTTCGATCTCGGGATCCGCGCGGCGCTCATCTTCGGCGTGCCCGACGAGACCGAGAAGAGCCCCGACGGCCACGCGGCGTCGGCCGACGGCAATGTGGTGGCCACCGCGGTCGCCGCGCTCAAGGATCGCTTCGGCCAGGATCTCACCGTGATGACCGATGTCTGCCTCTGCGCCTACACCGACCACGGCCACTGCGGTCTGATCAAGGACGGCAGGATCGACAACGACTCCAGCCTCCCCCACCTCGCCGCCATGGCGCTGTCCCACGCCCGGGCCGGCGCCGACGTGGTGGCGCCGTCGGACATGATGGACGGCCGCATCGCCGCCATCCGCGACGCCCTCGACGACGACGGCCTGGTGGAGACCGCGATCATGTCCTACTCGGTCAAGTACGCCTCGGCCTACTACGGGCCCTTCCGCGAGGCCGCCCACTCGGCGCCGTCCATGGGCGACCGCAGGTCCTACCAGATGGATGCCCGCAACCGGCGCGAAGCCCTGCTCGAGGCCCAGCTCGATGTCGAGGAGGGCGCCGACATGCTCATGGTCAAACCGGCGCTGGCCTACCTCGACGTGGTCTCGGATCTCGCCGAGACCTTCCCGCTGCCGCTGGCGGTCTACAACGTCTCCGGCGAGTACTCCATGGTCAAGGCCGCCGCCGAGAAGGGCTGGATCGACGAGCGCGCCATCGTCCTCGAGAACTGGCACGCCTTCCGCCGCGCCGGCGCCGACATCCTCATCACCTACCACGGCCGCATGGCGCTTGCCGAGGGTTGGCTGTGACCGCCGGACCGCGATCGTCGGAACTCTACGCCCGAGCCTGCGAGCTCATGCCGGCGGGGTCAACTCGCCGGTGCGCGCCTTCGGCTCGGTGGGTGGGGAACCGATCTTCTACGCCAAGGCCGCGGGCTGCCGCTTCACCGACGCCGACGGCCGGAGCTACATCGACTACGTGGGATCCTGGGGTCCGTTGATCCTCGGCCACGCCCATCCCGCGGTCATCGAGGCGGTCCAAACCGCCGCCGCCAAGGGCACCTCCTTCGGCGCGCCGTGCGTCGAGGAGGTCGAGCTCGCCGAACTGGTCGTCGACACCGTGCCCTTCCTCGAGATGGTGCGCTTCGTGTCATCGGGCACCGAGGCGGTGATGTCGGCCGTCCGCCTCGCACGCGGGGTCACCGGCCGCGACGCCATCGTCAAGTTCACCGGCTGCTACCACGGCCACGCCGACTATCTGCTGGTGGCGGCCGGCTCGGGTCTCGCCACCTTCGGCACGCCGTCGTCGGCGGGCGTGCCGGCATCATCGGCCGGCCACACCCTGCTGCTGCCCCTCGACGACGAGGCCGCATTCCGAAAGCTGATGACCGAGCACGGCCACGAGATCGCCGCGGTCATCATCGAGGGGATCCCGGCCAACAACGGCCTGCTCCCGCAGACGGCGCAGTTTGTCGCGGCGCTCCGCGAGGAGTGCACGAAGCACGGCGCGATGCTCATCTTCGACGAGGTCATCACCGGTTTCCGGCTCGGCCCCGACGGCGCCGCGGGTCACTACGGCATCGAACCGGATCTCGTCACCTACGGCAAGATCATCGGCGGCGGAATGCCGGTGGGCGCCTACGGCGGCAAGCGCGAGCACATGGAGCAACTCGCGCCCCTCGGCCCGATCTACCAGGCGGGAACCCTGTCGGGCAACCCCGTGGCCATGGCCGCCGGCGCTGCGACGCTGCGCGTGCTGCTGGCCGATGACGGCCGGGTGTGGACCGATCTCGAAGCACTGGGCGCCCGACTCGAACGCGGCATCCGAGGCGTCTTCGAGTCCCACGATCTCGGCTGGACGGTCGTTCGCCGGGGCTCGATTCTGTGGATGGCGTTGCAGGACGGCCCGACCCCGCTCACCGCCGAGGCCATCGACCCCGATGCCGCCGGGCGGTACGCCAAGCTGCACGCGGCACTGCTCGAGCGCGGGGTGTACCTCGCGCCATCGGCGTACGAAGTGACCTTCGTGTCGGCGGCGCACGATGAGGCCGTGATCGATGAGACGATCCAGGCCTTCGGCGAGGCGGTTCGGGAGATCTCTGACGAATGACGAGGTATGAGTTGAGAACTATGAATGGCGGGCTAAGGATGGTTGCGATGCAATTCATCATTCATCATTCATCATTCATCATTTCGCCACGCGCCTTGGACACGAAGGCGACCACGCCATGAACCGCTTTCTACGGGCTTGTGCCTCCGAAGCGATCGATCGGCCGCCGGTGTGGGTGATGCGACAGGCCGGGCGGTATCTCCCCGAGTACCGCGAGATCCGAAAGACAGGCCGGCGACTTTCTGACCATGTGCCGGACTCCGGAGATCGCCGCCGAAGTCACCCTCCAGCCCATCCGGCGTTTCGGTTTTGACGCCGCCATCGTCTTTTCCGACATCCTGACTCCACTGGTGCCCGCCGGGATCGAGCTCACCTTCAGCTCCCGCGCCCCACATCGCGAACCCCATCCGCGAGCCGGGTGATCTCGACCGGCTGCGCTTTCCCGATCCATGGCGAGGGAACCGAGTTTCTCGGTGAAACCCTCGAGCTGCGTGCGAGCGGGTCTCGGCCCCGAGACCGCGCTCATCGGTTTCTGCGGCGCTCCCTGGACCCTCGCCACCTATCTGGTCGAGGGAAGCGGCTCGAAGTCCTTCACCCGGGCCAAGGCCCTCGCCCACCACCACCCCGAGGTCTTCGACGCCTTTGTCGACCGGGTCGCCGACGCCATGGCGGTCTATCTGCGGGATCAGGTGGAGCACGGCGCCCAGGCGGTGCAGATCTTCGATTCCTGGATCGGCGCGCTCGGCGCCGAGGACGCCCGCCGGTGGGCGCTCCGGCCGGCCCGACGGCTGCTCGAGGCCACTCGCGGACCTCGGCGTGCCGAGGATCTACTTCGCCAACGGCGGTTCGCACCTGCTGCACGACATGCGCGATCATGCCGTGCGAGGTCATCGGCCTCGACTGGCGTGCGGACCTGGCCATGGCGGCTCGGGCGCTGCCCGATCACGTCCTCCAGGGCAATCTCGATCCCGGGGTGCTCATGGGTCCCGACGATGCGATCAGAGCACGAACCCTGGCCATGCTCGACAACGCGCCCCGCCGCGGCTACATCGCCAACCTCGGCCACGGCATCACGCCGGACGTACCCGTTCGAGCAGTCTCGACGTTTGTGGAGACGATTCAGCGGTATCGCTATGACAAATGATGAATGATGAATTCGGAATTCGATGAATCTCGAACTGAGCGACGATGCGATGGAATTCATCATTCATAATTCAAAATTCATCATTGAACCGAGCCCATCGGACCGCAGGCTTCGCGATGAAGGGCGTTCTCGATCTCGACGGCCTGACGCCCGCTCTTCTGCAGCGCTACGACCGTCCCGGTCCGCGCTACACCTCCTATCCCACGGCGCCGCTCTTCACCGACGCCTTCGATCAGGACGCATACTGCGAGCGGCTGCGCCTGGCGTCGGCAGCGGGCGGACGAACCGCTCTCGATGTACGTCCATCTGCCGTTCTGCCACGAACGCTGCACCTTCTGCGGCTGCAACGTGGTGATCTCACCCCATCGCGGCCCGGAAGAGGACTATCTCGACACCCTGGAGCGCGAGCTCGATCTTCTCGCCCTGGCCCTCGGTACCACGGCGCAGCCTCAACCAGCTCCACTGGGGCGGCGGCACACCGACCTTTCTCTCGCCCGAGCAGTGCGAACGCCTCTTTGCCGCCATCACCGAGTCGATTTCCCCTCACCGACGACGCCGAGGTGGCCATCGAGATCGACCCGTGCGTCACCACCATGGAGCACCTCGAGCACCCTGGCCCGGCTCGGCTTCAACCGCATCTCCATGGGGCTGCAGGACACCAACCCCGAGGTCCAACGCGCGGTCAAGCGTATCCAGCCACTGGAGCTCACCAAAGAGCACGTCGACGAAGCCCGCCGACTCGGCTTCACCTCGGTCAACATCGATCTCATCTATGGTCTGCCCGCTCCAGACCGAGGCGAGCTTCCGAGACTGCGTCCGTTCGGTGATCACCGAGCTCGCACCCGACCGGGTCGCCTGTTTCTCCTACGCCCACGTCCCGTGGATCAAACCTCACCAGAAACAGCTCGACGAGACACAGCTGCCCGGCGGGTGGGAGAAGTTCTCGCTCTTCACCGGCGCCGCCCGCGAGTTTGTCGAATCCGGCTACGCCTTCGTCGGTTTCGACCACTTCGCCCGGCCCGACGACGAGCTCGCCCGCGCCCTTGCCGAGGATCGGATCCACCGCAACTTCATGGGCTACACCGTCATGCCCGCCGCCGACCAGATCGGAGTGGGAGTGACCTCCATCGGCGATGTCGCGGGAGCCTACGCCGCCAACATCAAGAAGCTCCCCGCCTACAAGACGCAGCATCGACGCCGGCCGGCTCCCGGTGGAGCGCGGCCTCGTCCGCACCGCCGAGGACGAGCTCCGGCGCGCGGTCATCCACCGAATCATCTGCACCCTGCGCCTCGACTTCGACTGGGTCGAGCGAGCAGTTCGGCATCGATCCCGCGCGAGCCACTTCGCCGACGCCATCGAGGAACTCGCTCCCATGGCCGACGACGGTCTGGTGGAGATCGGCGCCGACGGTCTCGTGGTCACCCCGCGCGGGCGGTTCTTCCTCAGCAATCTCTGCATGCCTTTCGACGCCTATCTCGGCGACACCGGCCCCGACGCACCCAGGTTCTCGCGGACGGTGTAGCCCTCCGCGTCCACCACTCGAAGTCACCCGCTTCCATACTCACCGGAGACCAACGATTCGCAGGGGCGGGGTTCATAGTTGATCCCCGCCGCTATCGTTCTTGATGCACATTCCGCCTGAGTGCTCGACTGTCTCAGGAATCGCGTGGCGGCATCGGCGGTGTGATTGCAACTCGAAGATCGCAAGAGGCCACGAGGGTCTCCGCGAGGCATCACGATGCACCGCAGATCGCTACGATCGCAACGGACACGCAAAGACCATCGCATGATTGACTTATCGCACAGCGGTCGCACGGATAAACCGGGTGAGTGCAGCGGGACACCGACTGCTTGCGTTCGAGAAACCGATACCGCACGATTGCACGGATTGCGACGGTCTTGCGATCAGTGCCGATCTCCGCCGTCCAAGCAATGCGCTGAAGATGTCAATCGATATTGAGAATGTCTTTGCGACCCTTGCGTCTTTGCGGTCGATAGCAAATGCGATGGTGCGATGCCTGCTCTTCCGGATAACGGATCTTGGAACTCTTCGGCGCGGTCGACCTCTCACTGTTCGGGCCCGAGAAAAACGCACAAGGAGAAAACGATGAGAACCAACCCCCGCACCTTCTGCCTGATCGCCATGATCGCGACCCTTTCACTCACGGGGCTTTCACCTGCCGAGGCCATCACCGAAAGCGAACTCTCCCTGGAAATCCTCGTCAACGGGCAGCCCCTGAATGAACTCGCGGCGCGCAATTCCACCTATGTCGAGGCCGTCAAGAACGCCGAGTACTCGCTCCGACTGAGAAATCGCACCGATCGCCGGATGGCGGTCGCCCTCGCCGTTGACGGCCTCAACACCATCGACGCCAAGACCGGCAGCGCATCAAAGGCCAGCAAGTGGGTCCTCGATCCGTGGGAGACCGTCACCATTGACGGTTGGCAGATCGGCCCCGACGCCGCGCGCAGGTTCTTCTTCACCAGCGAGGACAAGAGCTATGGCGCGTGGCTCGGCAAGACCTCCAAACTCGGTGTCATCGAAGCCGTGGCCTATCGAGAGTTCATTCCTCCCCCACCGCCGCAACCCGTTCTCGAGCGAGAGAAGAAAGAGTCAGCACGCATGCGCTCAGGCGAGTCATCGGCTCCGCAGTCGGCAGGCAAGGCAGCGCCCGCTCCGGCCGACGGCCTCGACGATGACATGGCCGCGACCGGGATAGGTCGAAAGATCGACAATCGGGTAACCCGAGTCCAGATGCGGCTCGAGTCGAGCCCCGCCGTCCACCTCAGACTGCGGTACGAGTACCGTGAGCAGCTCGTCCATCTCGGCGTGCTTCCTTCATACGAAGAGGAGCAGGCCCTCGCCCGCCGCGAGCGCGCCCTGGGCTTCGATGACTTCGACTTCGCCCCGATCCCTGGGGTGGGAAATAAGAAACCCGGTCCCCGCCCGCAGCTACTCACCCGAGCGGAACGCGATCGACCGGAGAGTCCTCCGCGACCCGGAGGGGATGCTTCGACTCGCTCCAGCTCGCTCAGCATGACAGGCTGTGTGCGGCCGTGATCCCCCACGATGCGCCCGGTCTGCTGTAGTGCGGGCGTCCCGCCTGCACCGCGAGCTCGATGCAGGCGTGTTGGATCCGGGTTCCATCGACGTCCACATCACCTGCGACGTTGCGATGTCTTCGCGTCCTTTGCGCCGTTTGCGGCGTTGCGACGTTCACGACAAAAAAGCCCCCGGCAGTCTGTCTGCCGGGGGCTTAATGGTCCTGATTGTCTCGCTATTGAGTGATCAACCCTGGGCGTTGGTGAAGTTCGCCGCAGCCTGGTTCCAGTTGACCACATTCCAGAACGCGCCGATGTAGTCCGGACGGCGATTCTGATACTTGAGGTAGTAGGCGTGCTCCCACACATCGAGACCGACGACGGGCTTGAGGCCATCGGAGATCGGCGTGTCCTGGTTGGCTGTGGAGGAAACCACGAGCTTGCCGCCGCCGTCCACCGAGAGCCAGGCCCAACCGGAACCGAAACGGGTCATCCCGGCCGCGGTGAAGAGCTCCTTGAACTTGTCGTAGGAGCCGAACTCACCGTTGATGGCATCGCCGAGATCGCCACCGGGGTTGCCGCCGCCGTTCGCGCTGAGAAGATCCCAGAAGAAGCTGTGGTTGGCGTGGCCGCCGCCGTTGTTGCGAACCGCCGTACGGATGTCCTCGGGGACGCTCGAAAGATCGGCGAGAATGCTGTCGAGCGAACGGTCGAAGAGCTCGGGGTGCTTGTCGAGGGCGCCGTTGAGGTTGGCGACATAGGCCGCGTGATGCTTGTCGTGGTGGATCTCCATGGTCATGGCATCGAAGTGCGGCTCGAGGGCATCGAAGGCGTAGGGAAGTGCGGGCAGTTCAAACTTGGGCATCGTTGAATCCTCCTGGTGATGAGCTTGGTTTTCGGCCGGGCCCGGATGGCTATCTCCGGCTTGTTGTAATCAAGTCTCATTTGCAGAATAAAATTCCGCCACGGACGAATTGAACCGCAAAGGCGCCAAGATCGCGAAGAAACGCCATCGCGGGGACCTCGCTCGCTGGACGCAGCGTGCGAGGTCCCCGCGATCGATCTATTGCGATGTTCTTTGCGTACTTTGCGCCTTCGCGGTCAGCTCTCTACTTCTTCACGATCTCGCGCCGCACCAGCGATGCGACCATGACCCGTTTGTCGAGATCGGACCCCGGAACCATGGCGAGGATATCGCCCAGCCTGTACGAACCGTTGATCCGAGACAGCAGAAAGCCCTCCTCCGGTGTGCACTGGACCGAGGTGAGCTCATCTGGAGGGATGGCCAGCTTGAGCACGACGCTGTCTTCGAGGTCGAGGCTGTCCACCGTTTTGCGGATGGTTCCCTCGAGACCGGTTGCCAGCTCGCCCACCTCACGGTGGCCCCCGTACTTGCCGCGAATGTCGCCCAACCGCTGGTAGGCGCCGCCCAGATCGCCACTTTCGAGGAGCAACTCCGCCTCGTGAATGAGGGTCCGCCACGCACGTGACGAGAAACCGGGGATCTCGGACTCGCCTTCATCCGGTGGTCGGATGATGAAGAGCTCGTGTTTGAGCCCCTGGAACACGAAAAACATCACGTGAAACGTCGCGATCCGGCAGTTCAATGCGATCTGCTCGATGCTGTTTCTGCCGTCGATCTCGCGCAGAATCCCGAGTTCGGTCTGACCGATCTGGCGCACATCGACGGCGCGAACCAGTTTCGGGACCCAGGAAACATCGGCGATGTTCTCGGCGCACCTGATCCACTCGTCGCGGCGCCGCACCCCTTCGAGGATGATCATGTCCACCGGCAGGTTGAGGGGCTGAAATTTCTTTGCCGGCAAGATGTTCTCGAGGAAACGGAAATCACCCTCATCCCACATGAAGAGGTCATAGATGGTCTCTTCGGTCTTGACCTGGAGGATGTGCATGAGATCTTCGCGGGACAGCCGTCCGATAATCACCAGGAGCTCGCCGAGAAGGGTGTTGTGTTGCTCCTGCATATCGAGGAGTTCCTGAAGCTCGTCTTCGCCCACGTGGTTCCAACCCACGAGGTAGTAGCCGAGAAATTCCTTCGGGCTCTCGGACGAACCCGCAACGACCAAACCGTTGCGGAAATAGATCTTCTTGTTGTAGGGATCGCCCTCGATGGCCAAGGTGCCGGTCTTACGGCTCTGGGAAACCCATTGCAGCAGATCGGCGAATGGCATCGTCCGGAGATTGCCGCTGATTGTCACTCAACGACACCCATGGGCGAGAAAGATGTGGTTCTCCTCGCCGGCTCCGGACCGAAATTCCTGAAAAGACTATAACTTACTTCAAACACGGAACATACAGCTCCGTCGGGAAGTATAACACGGGCCGGGTATGGTTCCCCATCCCGGCCCGTGAATCAGATTCGGTTTGCTCCTCAGGCGGTCTTGGCCGTGGCCTTTCCCCTCAAGTACGAGTCGATGCCCTCCGACGCCTTCTTGCCGGCGCCCATGGCGAGGATCACGGTGGCCGCCCCGGTGACGATGTCGCCGCCGGCGAAGACGCCGTCGATGGAAGTCATCATGGTCTCTTCGTTGACCACGATGTTGCCCCACCGGTTGAGCTCGAGGCCCTCGGTGCTCTTGGTCACGAGGGGGTTCGGGCCCTGGCCGATGCCCATGATGAGCTGGTCGAGCTCGATGTCGTACTGGTCGCCCTCGATGGGCACCGGGCGGCGACGACCGGAGTCGTCGGGCTCGCCGAGTTCCATCTTCTGGACCCGGGCGCCGGTGACGAGACCGTCATCGTTGCCGTAGATTTCCACCGGAGAGGCCAGCCAACGAAAATCGATGGCTTCTTCCTCGGCGTGCTCGAGTTCCTCGAGCCTCGCGGGCGATTCGTCACGGGTGCGCCGGTAGAGACAAATGACGTTTTTGGCGCCGAGCCGCTTGGCGGTTCGCAGACAGTCCATGGCCACGTTGCCGGAGCCGACCACCGCCACGTTATCGCCAAGGCGGACGGGGGTGTCGTAATCGGGAAAGGCAAAGGCCTTCATGAGGTTGACGCGGGTCAGGAACTCGTTGGCCGAGAGCACGCCGATGTAGTTCTCGCCGGGGATCCCCATAAAGTACGGCAGACCGGCGCCGGTGCCGAGGAAAACGGCATCGAAGCCATAGTCCAAGAAGAGCTCCTCGACGCTCGCGGTCTTCCCGATAACGAAATTGCAACGGATCTCGACGCCCAGCTTCTCGAGGTTGCCGATCTCCTCCTGGACGATCTCCTTCGGCAGCCGGAACTCGGGGATGCCGTAGACCAACACGCCGCCTGGTTTGTGCAGCGCCTCGTAGATGGTGACTTTGTGGCCGCGTAGCGCGAGGTCTGCGGCGCACGCGAGACCGGCCGGTCCTGAGCCGACCACCGCAACCTTGAAACCGGAGGAAGGCGGCAGCTCGGGCATCTTGACTTCGCCTTCCTGGGCCATCTCCCAGTCGGCGACAAAGCGTTCGAGCCGGCCGATGGCGACGGGGTCGGATTTCTTACCAGTGACGCAGACGATCTCGCACTGATCCTCCTGCGGGCAGACTCGACCACAGATGGCAGGCAGGGTGTTGTCCTTCTTGATGATGGCCAGCGCTCCCTCGAAATCCGCCTGCTGAATCTTGACGATAAAACCGGGGATGTCGATGCCCACCGGGCAGCCGTCGACGCACTTGGGTTTCTTGCACTCGAGACAACGATCGGCTTCCAGCAGAGCGAGGTCCTCGTTGAAACCCAGGGCCACTTCGCTGAAGTTCTTGATCCGATCCATGGGTTTCTGCGCCGGCATGGGCTGCCGGGGGATCTTCATGCGTTCTTTTTTCTCGATCTTCTCTCTGGCCATCAACTCACCTCCACGCCGCTCGTGGCCCTGCAAGCGTGCTGCTCCAGGTACTTCTTGCGCGCGATCTCCTCCTCCTCGAGGTAGATCCGCTGGCGTTTCATCATCAGATCGAAGTCGACCTCGTGGGCGTCGAACTCGGGGCCGTCGACACAGACGAACTTGCTGTCGCCGCCGACCGCGACCCGGCAGCCACCGCACATCCCGGTGCCGTCGATCATGATGGTGTTGAGCGAAACAACGGTGGAGATTTCGTACTCCTTGGTCATGAGCGCGACGAACTTCATCATGATCGCCGGGCCGATGGCGATGACGAGGTCCGGTTTGCCGTGCTCGTCGATGTACTGCTTGAGAGCGTCGGTGACGACACCCTTCTGCCCGAAGCTGCCGTCATCGGTGGTGTAGATCATCTCGTGCGAGGCCTCGATCATTTCGGGGCGGAGGATGATCAGACCCTCGTTGCGACCGCCGAGGATGGAGACGACTTTGTTTCCGGCGTCCTTCAGGGCGCGGGCGATGGGCAGCATGGGCGCGATACCGGCGCCCCCGCCGATGCACACGCAGGTGCCGAAGTTCTCGATATGGGTCGGCTTTCCCAGGGGGCCGACCACCTGGATCGGGTCACCGGCTTTCATGGTGCCCATTTCCATGGTCGACTTGCCGACCTCCTGCACCACGAGGGTGATGGTCCCGGCCTCGGGATCGTTGTCCGCGATGGTGAGTGGAACCCGCTCTGCGTGCTCACCTATGAGGACGATGACGAACTGTCCGGCCTGGTGCTTGCGCGCGATCTCGGGCGCTTCAACCACATAGCGTTTGAAGGCCGGCGCGATTTCTTCGATGGATACGATCTTTGCCACTGGATCCCCCCCAGAAAGACGGCGGTCCGGCCCGCCGATTTGATCGGATCATCTTACAACCACTGTGACATCTGTTCAACTTGAAAGATCTAGCATGTGTCTCAAAATCAGATAATTACGGCGCTCTATCTCACTGAAATGAATAGTCGTTCACCACTTCTTGTTGATTTATGCTTTATTTACACCTATACTGAAAGTGGACCCAAAAAGTCCCCGACGGAGACATCATGAACGCCCCCGACACCAGCCCCGACACCCCCATCGAAACCGCTGCCGGCGCGGTCCACGCGACGCTACCGGACGAGGTTCGGCGGATCGTCTGCCGCGCGTCGGAGTTGAACAGGCGGCGGGCGGAGACGCTCCACGAGGCGCCCCTCGCCACCTCGGTCGCAACCTTTGATGAGATCCTCGGCGGCGGACTCCCCCGCGGCACCCTGGTCGAACTCGTGGGACGCGGCTCCTGCGGCCGTTTCTCGACCCTGATCGCCGCCCTCCAACAGATGACCAGCGCCGGTGAGGCCGCAGTCCTCGTCGATCAGGGTTCACAGCTCGACCCGCAGGCCGCAGTGGCCGCCGGGATCGATCTCGATCGTCTGCTGTGGCTGCGGCCCCAACGTCTCGATGACTCGTTGGCGGCCGCCGAGATGCTCGTCGTCACCGGTTTCAAACTCGTCGCCCTCGATCTCGGTCTGCCCCCCGTCCTCGGCCGCCCTCCCCTCGCCGCCTGGCTCCGGCTCGCCCGCTCGGCCGCCAGCCACCAGGCCGTGATCCTCGTCGGTTCGCCCTACCGTCTGAGCGGGTGCGCAGCCACCGCCGTGCTTTCGAGCGGCCGCGGACGGGGCCGGTGGTCGGGCAGCATCGGCGGGCTGCGGCTGCTCGACGGCCTCTCGGCCCAGCTCGAACTCGACAAACACACCGGCTCCAGAAGCCGCCAGACAACCCATACCGTCACGGTCTTCACCACCGCCGATGCGGCGTTTCGCGCTCCGCTTTCGGTTCCTACGACAACACCTTCAACAAGGAGAGAACGTCATGTTCAAAACATCTGAAATCGCCATCAAGGATCTGCCCGCCATCATCGGTGAGGCTTTGGGACTGTCGGCTCTCGGGTTCTGCTTTTTGGTTTTCGCGTTCTGTGTATGAGCCCGTCGGAACATCGCATTTTTTCACCGCGAAGACGCAAAGTGCGCAAAGGCATCGCAGGTCGCACATCGCAGTTTTAACGCAGAGACGCAGAGGCGCAGAGACGCAGAGGCATCGCAGCGTTGATTCGAGGTCAACCGGCCGGACAGCCCCGGCTTGCAGCCGTGGCATCGAAGATCGAAAGGCCGATCGCCAAACCGACGCGTTTGTCGAATCGACCTTTCGGACTTCGGGTCGCACCTACGGCGCGCCCGCCCGGCCTCGGTGGACTGGACGGCATCGCCTCCCCCGTGCAGACCGAAAGAATGAGGCCAGCATCGTGGTCTCTGAAAGGCAAGCTGGAAGCTCGCCCCTACAATGGATCGGGCGCCTTTGTAGTGCGGGCGTCCCGCCTGCGCCGCGCGCCTTGATGCAGGCGTGTTGGATCCGGGTTCTATCGAGGTCCCATCGCCGGCGAGACGCCGGCGCTACAAAGGCGTTCGAATCCTTCAGGCACACCGGCGAAGTCGACAACTCCGCGGTCTTCCCCCTGAAAATATCCCTCTCCGGCGTCACCCAGGCGGAGCCGCTGTGCTCCGAGCACAGCGGCCGTGGGATCGGGCTGGCGGGACGAATGCTTGCGTTCAAAACGACAGCACGATTCCACGGTGGCGGCGGTTGAAGACCGTCGCCGACTCCGCCGTCCGGATCGGGTGTGATGCTTTGCGATATCTTTGCGCCTTGGCGCCTTTGCGTTTC
Source organism: uncultured Acidobacteriota bacterium (assembly GCA_963753035.1). Taxonomy (GTDB): domain Bacteria; phylum Acidobacteriota; class Thermoanaerobaculia; order Thermoanaerobaculales; family Sulfomarinibacteraceae; genus JAHECW01. Next base: position 367,676 of record CAVWAW010000007.1, read on the forward strand.
AATCCTGCGATGGTGCGATGCCTCTGTGTTTGCGATGTCCTCTGCGCCTCTGCGCCTCTGCGTTTTATATCTGCGATGTGCGACGTGCGCTGTCTTTGCGCCTTTGCGTTTTTTCCCCGCTCATGACCCGCATCGCGTGTCTGTATGTGCCCCTCTTTCCCCTCGCGGCGAGGCTCCGCGCCGAGCCCGAGCTCGCCGGCGAGATCGTCGCCATCTGCGAAGGCAACGGCGCGGCCGCACGCGTCGTCGCCGCCTCGCGCCCGGCGCGCAAGGCCGGGCTCCGTCCCGGCATGAGCATGGCTCAAGCGCGCGGCATCCTGCCCGCGCTCATCGCCCGCGGCCGTGATCCGGGCTGCGAAACTTCTGCCCACGAAGCCCTCCTCGAAACCGCCTGGAGCCTCTCGCCCCGGGTCGAAGACGCCGAACTCGATCTCGTCTTCGCCGATGTCGACGGGATGCACCGGCTCTACGACGGCGAACACGATCTCGGCCAGGCCGCCGAAGTCACTGCTACATCCATGGATCTGCCGATCAGAGTCGGCATCGCCGCCAACAAGCTCGCAGCCCGCATCGCCGCCCGTCAACCCGGTTCGCCGACGGTGGTGCTCCCGGGTGGCGAAACCGCATTCCTCGCCGCCCTGCCCCTGCGTCACCTCCGGCTCGAGCGCCGCCTCGCCGAGACCCTCGGCCGTTGGGGCGTCACCACTCTCGGCGGCCTCGCCCGGCTGCCCGCCGACCGGGTGGCGAGCCGTCTCGGTCCGGCCGGCGCCGCGGCCCACCAATCCGCACGCGGCATCGATCCCCAACCCCTGGTGCCGCACCAACCGTCGCCGACCCTGACCGAAGGGATGGAGCTCGAGTGGCCGGTGGTCACCGTCGACCCGCTGCTCGCCGCCATCCGCCAGCTGCTCGATCGGATCCGACGCCGGCTCGAGGCCCACGACCTCGCCTGTGCGCTGCTCGAACTCGAACTCGGTCTCGAGCCCGAGGGCAGCGACCGACGCACCATTCGGCTGCCCGCTCCGACCCGGGATGTGGACGCCCTCGTCGCCCTCATCCGGCTCGAACTCGACGCCCACCCACCCGGAGCGGCGGTGGCGGCCTTCGGCTGCTTTGTCCACCCCAACCGTCCGCGGCGAGGCCAGCTCACCCTCTTCGGCGCACCCGAGATCCACCCCGAGAAGCTCGCCGCCACCATGGCCCGCATCGCCGGCCGGATCGGCCCCGACCGGGTGGGCGCGCCAAGGATCGTGGACGGCCACCTCCCCGAACGCTTCGACACCACCACCTTCGATCCCCCACCAGCGCCCAAGCTGAGGCGCGAACCAAAAAACGGACGAGGGCTCCTCTCGGTGCGGGTTCTCAGACCGCCGGTACCGCTCGAAGTGATTACTGAGGAAGTCAACGACAACGAAAGTTCTCAGTTTTCAGTTTTGAGTTCTCAGTTACCATCGCAACCCCACCCCTACGCCGGATGCGATGAAACTCAAAACTCAAAACTCAAAACTCAAAACTCCAACACCCCTGAGATGCCATGCGATGGGTCCGAAACTCAAAACTCAAAACTCAAAACTCAAAACTCCGACGTCCGGTGCGATGCAATTCATAATTCAAAATTCATAATTCATAATTTGCGCCTGGTTTCGGTGACCTCCGAAACCGGCGCCACCCCGCGCATTCAAGGCTTGGTGCGCGTTGCCGCCGGCCCGTGGTCCCTCGAGGACGGCTGGTGGAGCGAACGCCCCGTCGAGCGCGACTATTGGGATGTCGAGCTCTCCGGCGGCCGCCTCTACCGCATCTACCGCGACCGCAGCAACGGCGACTGGTTCGCCGATGGGATGTACGACTGATGCGGCGGGCATCGCATTTTTTCACCGCGAAGGCGCAAAGCACGCAAAGACATCGCACCATCGCAGAATTACGAGCGCAGAGACGCAGAGGTGCAGAGTCATCGCACGGAGAAACCGCAGATAGCGCAGATCAACGCAGATCCCATCACACCGTTGCAATCACAAAGACATCGCAGGCGAGGACGCCTGCGCTACAAAGGAACTCGGGATTTTGTAGCGCCCGCGTCCCCGCGGGCGATGGCGCCACTCATCAAGCAGGCTGGAAGCCCGCTCCACAACCCAACAAGACTGAATTGTGGAGCAGGCATCTTGCCTGCTCTCCCGATCCCTCTGCGTTATTTATCTGCGATGCTTTGCGTGCTTTGCGCCTTCGCGGTTCAACCCTGCGATGAGTCCTGACCGATGAAGTACGCCGAACTCCACTGCGCCTCGGCCTTCTCCTTCCTCGAAGGCGCCTCGCAACCCGAAGACCTCGTCGACCGCGCCGTCGAGCTCAACCTCCCCGCCGTCGCCCTGGTCGACCGCAACACCCTCTCCGGCGCCCCCCGTTTCTGGAAAGCGGCGCGTGAGGCGGGGATCAAGCCGTTGGTCGGCGCGGAAGTCGTCCTCGAAGACAGTTCTCAGTTTTTAGTTCTCAGTTCTCAGTTACCATCGCAACCCCACCCCAGCTCCGTGTGCGATGAAACTCAAAACTCCAACACCCCTGAGATGCCATGCGATGGGTTCGAAACTCAAAACTCAAAACTCAAAACTCAAAACTCTGCCCTTCGCGGTCCTCTCGGCTTGGTACCGCCCCCCCCACCACCAGGAACCCCCCTGCCACGCCTAACGCTCCTAGCATCCGACCGCCGCGGCTACAAGAACCTCTGCCGCCTCCTCACCGAGGCCGCCCGCGGCCGGCCCAAGGGCCAGGCGCGCGCCACCCGGCCCCAGATTGCGGTCTACGCCGAAGGCCTCCACTGCCTCACCGGCGGCGCCGAGGGCCTCATCAACCAGCGCCTCCTCCACCGCGGTCTCGACGCCGGCCGGCGCGAACTCGAACGCCTCGCCGATCTCTTCCCCGGCCGCCTCCACATCGAGATCCAACGCCACCACCTGCGCGACGAAGAGCACCGCAACCAGGCCATGCTCGATCTCGCCCGCCGGCTCCGGCTGCCCGTCGTCGCCACCGGCGGCATCCGCTACGCTCGCCGTGAGAACAAAGAGCTCGCCGATGTCCTCGCCTGCATCCGCGAGGGCGTCACCCTCGACACCGCCGGCGCCATCGTCGAGGCCCAGCGCGAACGCCACCTGCGCTCGCCCCGCGAGGTCGAAGCGCTCTTCGCCGACCACCCGCGGGCCGTCCGCGCCGCGGCCGAACTCGCCGACCGGCTCGAGTTCACCCTGTCCGATCTCGGCTACCGCTTCCCCGACTATCCCCTGCCGCCCACCGAGACCCCCAACTCCTATCTCCGCCAGATCACCTGGAACGGCGCCCGCGCCCGCTACCGGCCCCTGACTGCCCGCGCCCAGGCCCAGATCGAGAAGGAGCTCAACCTCATCGAGAAACTCGATCTCGCGGGCTACTTCCTCATCGTCTGGGACATCGTCCGGTTCTGTCAGCGCGAGGGAATCATGGCCCAGGGCCGCGGTTCGGCCGCCAACTCCGCCGTCTGCTACGCCCTGTCCATCACCGCCGTCGACCCGGTGAAGATGGAGCTGCTCTTCGAGCGCTTCCTCTCCGAAGAACGCGGCGAGTGGCCCGACATCGATCTCGACCTGCCCTCGGGCGACCAGCGCGAGAAGGTCATCCAGCATGTCTACCAGCGCTACGGTCCGCACGGCGCCGCCATGACCGCGGTGGTCTCCACCTACCGCGCCAAGTCATCGGCGCGCGAGGTCGGCAAGGCGCTGGGCTTCGATCTCGAGCAGGTCGGCCGGATCTCCAAACGACTCGGCCACCACGCCGCAGCAGAGATCAAGGATGGGGCCCGCTCCCTCGACACCGAGCTCGCGGCCGTCGGGCTCGACCCCACATCGACCAGGGTCGAGCATTTCAAACGGCTGTGGTGGGAGATCCACCACCTCCCCCGCCACCTCGGCCAGCACTCGGGCGGGATGGTCGTCGCCCAGGGCCGACTCGACGAGGTCGTACCCATGGAGCCCGCCGCCATGGAGAACCGGACCGTCATCCAGTGGGACAAGGACGATTGCGCCGATCTCGGGATCGTCAAGGTCGATCTCCTCGGGCTCGGGATGATCGCCGCCCTCGAGCAGGCCATCCCCATGATCCGCATCAACGAGGGCATCGAGGTCGATCTCGCCCACCTCCCCCCCGACGATCCCAAAACCTACGCGATGATCCAGCGCGCCGACACCGCCGGGGTCTTCCAGATCGAGAGCCGGGCGCAGATGGCGTCGCTGCCGCGCAACAAGCCCGCCCACTTTTACGATCTCGTCGTCCAGGTCGCCATCATCCGACCCGGTCCCATCGCCGGCAACATGACGAACCCCTATCTCGAGCGCCGCCAGGGCCGCGAGGCCGTCACCTACCCCCACCCGAGCCTCGAACCGGTCCTCGAACGCACCCTCGGCGTGCCCCTCTTCCAGGAGCAGCTGCTGCGCATCGCCATGGTGGCGGCGGGCTTTTCCGGCGGCGAGGCCGAAGAGCTGCGCCGCGCCATGGGTTTCAAACGCTCGCGCGAGCGGATGGTCTCGATCGAGAAGAAGCTCCGCGACGGCATGGCGCGCAAAGGAATCAAACCCAAGGCCCAGGAAGAAATCGTCAAGGCCATCACCTCCTTCGCCCTCTACGGCTTCCCCGAGTCGCACTCGGCGAGCTTCGCCCTCATCGTCTATGCCTCAGCCTATCTCAAGTGCCACCACCCCGCCGCCTTCTACGCCAGCCTGCTCAACGCCTGGCCCATGGGCTTCTACCACCCGGCGACCCTGGTCAAGGACGGCCAGCGCCACGGGGTCGATTTCCTCCCCGTCGATGTCAACCACTCAGGTTGGCGCTGCCGGTGGGAGAAAGGCGCCGTACGGATCGGCCTGCGCTATGTCCACGGCATCAAGAAGGCCGTCGGCGAGACCATCGAAAACGAATGCGCCCGCGCGGTCTTCACTGACAGCGCCGATCTCACCGGCCGCTGCGGGCTCTCCTCGGATCAACTCGAACGCCTCGCCCACGTCGGCGCCCTCGGCTCGCTGGGTCTGAGCCGCCGCGAGGCCCTCTGGCAGATCTCCGAGGTCGTCGGTCGATCGGGTTCGCTCTTCGCCCAACTCCCCCCCGAAAAGAAATCACCCCTGCCCGAGATGACCGATCTCGAGACCACCGTCGCCGACTACTCGGGCCTCCACCTCACCACCGGGCCGCACCTCATGGCGTATTTGAGGCCCGAGCTCGACCGCCGCGGCGTGGTCACCGCCGCCGCCCTGAGAGACATGAAGGACGACGACATCGTTCGGGTTGCCGGCGCGGTCATCGTGAGGCAGCGGCCGGGGACGGCGAAGGGGTTTACGTTTTTGACCATGGAGGATGAGACGGGGATGGTGCAGGCGATTATTCGGCCGGATTTGTTCCGGGAGCATCGGCCGTTCTTGGTGTCAACGCCGGTGATTTTGGTGGAGGGGGCTTTGCAGAAGAGTGATGGGACGCTTTCGGTGAAGGCGCGGAGGTTTGAAAAGGTCGAGGCCGACACCGAGATCGCGAGTCATGATTTCCATTAGATTGACTCACATCTGCGCAACACGTATATTACACGTATAAGGAGTCGCCCATGCAGAAGAAGCTCACCATCACAGTCGACGAGCAGGTATACAGCGGTCTTCACCGTGTGATCGGGCGACGGCGAATCAGCAAATTCATCGAGTCACTAGTCCGACCCCACGTCATGCAGGATGAACTCCTCGCCGCCTACGAAGAAATGGCTCACGACGAGGTTCGGGAAGCTGAAGCCATGGAATGGGCTGAATCGACCGTCACGGATGTCGCCGATGAGACGCGGTGAGGTTTGGTGGGTCAACTTCGACCCCTCAATCGGAGGTGAGATTCGCAAACGCCGCCCGGCCGTCATCGTCAGCAACGACGCATCTAACCGCCACCTCAACCGCGTCCAAGTGGTTCCGATCACCAGCAACACGGCCCGCCTCTACCCCAGCGAGGCATACATCGAACTCAACGGCGAGCAGCGAAAAGCGCTGGCGGACCAACTCGCCACTGTAAGCAAGCAACGCCTCTCGGAACGGCTGGACATCCTCACGGACGCCGACTTGAGGAGCGTTGGCAGGGCAATCCGGCTACAGCTGGCGCTCGAGGGTTAACGTCCGGATGTGAAAGGGTGCCAGAAAGGGTGCCAGGTTTACACATTTATACTTTCTTGATCGACCACCCGCCGGAAGTACAAATGTGTAAACCTGGCACGTTTCCATTTCTGGCAAAGGTTGCCGTTTCCAATTCGGCACCAATTCAGAATGCCCAAGGGATCAGAAATCTGAACCCGACTCCCTGAGGTCGGAGATCGATTTCGACGGTGCGCTCCATGGCCACCGTGACCGGATCGTTGGTCCCTTCCTCGATGACTGATGCGTAGGCCCAGATCGGGCAGCCCGATTCCGCCTCGACGGTGACGTAGGTTGCATCGAGATCCGACGGGATCGCCTGATTCACTTGGCGCCATTCGGTGCGCTCCAGCTCGACCCAACCCCAGTCCGATACCATCCATCCCGCGGCGTCAATGATGACGACGTGGGCGGAGCACGCCTCGTTGCCGAAATTGACCAACCCGATGTTGGTCCGGAAGCCGGGACCGCCCCGGAGTCCGGAAAGCACGCCCATCAGACCCTCCCCCGGGCTGAAGTCGTACGTCATCCCTGGGGTAACGACCGGAAGAGCTTGACCGTAGCCCCCGATCTGCGTCTCGTTGCTCGTCCGACCACTGATCTGGAGGGGAGTGTTCGAGCGAACCAACACATACCCCGACGACGGCTCCTCGACCCCGAAGAGCTCGACGGCCACGTCGCTGCTGTGAAAGCCTTCACCATCCTCTAAATCGACAAAGACGTGTGTCTGATCGTCTCCGTAACGGTAGACGAGAATCACTCGTGCCGCGATCCCAGACCGGTTGACCAGGTCAACGGACGATCGCCAGGTCGAACCGCCCAACCCGCGAATGTGGCCGATACCGAGAACCGCGTAGCGGTGTTCCGTTTCGCCGATGTCGAACGCGCTCAGCCGGGTCTCGACGGTGCCAGTATCGAGGATGTCAGGGTCCACGTAGAACCAGAGCTCAACCGGGACCTCTTTGCCCGAGGGCACGCCACCCAGAAAACCGCCGATCACCTCAGCGCGCTGTCCACCGCTGGCGAACTCGGCCATCGCCCCGTCTGCATCTCGTATGACCGACGTCACCCGCAGCCCCACCACGTCTTCCGGGCGGGTGTTCCGCACCAGCCCGGTCATGGTCACGAACCACCCGGTGTGCTCGATCTGCCAGTCGCCGACCATCTCGAGATCGGTACCGCTACCGAGGGACACGACTGTCTCGCTCTTCAGGTTCGGGACCATTCCCTGGGCCCGGATCAGAACCGTTTCCACCGGTCTTTCGGCGGAAAAGGAAAGTTCGGCCGAAAACCAACCGGTCTCACCGGGACCAAGCCATTCAGACGGAAGATCTCGGGCCGTCACACTGTTTCCGCCCACCATCGAAAAAGTCGCGGAGTTCACCAGCTCGCCATCAGCATCCAGCCCCGCGATCGAGAGCGGGATCAACCAGGCGGTGTCTCCCTCATCGTTCCTCGCCTCTCCGATGATGGTGATGTTCCGATCCCCCACCTCAACGGTGAGGGTTTCCTCAATCACCGTGAGATCGACCGGAACGAATACAAAGGGTGGCGAGAAGCTCGACTGATCAACGTGAACGGGCGGAATCGAATCCGGCCAGGATCCCGTCTCGACCCGAATCTCAGAAGCCTGAACCCCGAATGCAGGCCCGACGAGGACGGCGATCATGATCATCAGTGAAGAACACGGGCACGCTACCTTCGAAGTCCTGCTCATTGGATACCTCCGCTTTTCGCGATCGAATTGAGACTGACGGCAAGAGCATATCGAGCCGGCGTCACCCGTTCAAGTTCAGCGACACGCGCACAAGATTATGAAGGGTGCCAGGTGAAAGGGTGCCAGGTTTACACATTTATACATTCTAGCTAATATTCGCCCTGGGGGTGGCGAATGCCGAGACCACCACGGGTGTTTGTCGAAGGAGGGATCTATCACGTATACAACCGGGTTACGCGTGGCGAAATGGTGTTCGCAGAGGACCAGGAGGCGGCGCTCCTTCTCGACGCAATGCGCGATGCTCGGGATCGCGACGGATTCACTGTTCTCGCCTGGTGCATCATGGGAAACCACTACCACATGGCGGTGCGGTGCGGCGCAGTCCCTTTATGGCGGTCCATGGCGAGCATCCACACCCGGGTCAGCAAGAACTACAACGCTCGATATCGGTTCTATGGCCCGTTCTGGCAGGGAAGGTACCGGGCCAAGTTGGTGGAGACACCTGAGTACCTGCGCCTCCTGATTCTCTATATTCACCTCAATCCGGTAACTGCCGGGATTGTCGAGCAGCCCGTGGATTTCGTTTGGGGCGGACATCGAGAGCTGGTCCGAAAGGTCCGAAGACCATTCATCGATCCCGATCAACTCCTACTGGCGTTCGACGAGACACGAAAGAGCGCGCGGAAGAACTACCTCGCCTCCATCCGGGCCGGTTCTGATCGGCCGTGGCTTGATCGGCTGCCCGGAGAGCTCCCATGGTGGCCCCTCGGAAGGCCTTCGAAAAGGGAACTGGACGATGAACTCCGGTTGGACCCATCCACACCTCACCTCGACGAATTGGGAAGAAGTACCGCTCGGGAGCGTCCGCTCCTCGACGCCGAGACATTCGTCAAACGCTCTCTGGATGTGCTCGGACACAGTGCGGAGGAGGTGTCAGGACGAAGCAAACTTCGGGAGGTTGTACGAACTCGGGAGATCCTGATGACCCTCGGTGTCGAGAGGTATGGCCTGCGGGTCACTGAGATGGCCTCAGTGTTGGCTGTTCGTTACCACAGTGCCTGCCTTTGGAGTAGGCGAGGAGCGGCGCGACGACAGGACGACCACGCGTTTGCCAAGAAACTTGACGATGTCGACGCCATCATCGCCTCCTCCCCTCTTACAGAAGAAACAAGCGGCTGAACGAGAATGTGTAAATGTGTAAACCTGGCACGTTTACAAGCGGCTGATCGAGAATGTGTAAATGTGTAAACCTGGCACGTTTACGTGGTACCCATCTGGCACGGTTCGAGGCACCCATCAATGCTGGCGGACCCCCCTGCTTGGACATACATTGAAATCAGCGGAGGTTTCCATGACCAAGCTACGCACGCTGACGAGGCCGAGGATTGAGGACTTCGGAATTTCCGAGCGGGATCTCGCCACAACTCCCCGTCCGTGGCTCGTGCGGTATCGGCCACACAACCTCATCGCGCTGCTCATCGGCGTCATGTCGGTGCTCTATGTCGTGATGCTCGACGAAGGGTCGTCGGTGAGTGGTGCCGCGTTCTTCTCTGTCACTCTGGTGGTGGCGTGGGCCATCGTGTTGGTTCCGGTCTTCATCTGCCTTCTCTGTGCTTCGGAAGAAGTCGAGCGCCGGTTTTTGTGCCGGAGATATCCGCTGTTTGAGGCGTGCCTCGGGTATCGAGAGGCCTTCGACGAGTATCGACGCCGCCGACGCCAGCAAAAACAGTGTCGGGCCGATCCCGAATGGTGGGCGGGCCTGTCGTCGGCCGCCTATCGATTCGAGGTCGAGCGGCGTCTCATTCGCCTCGGTGCCGCTCTCGGCAGGCCGAAAAGTCGTGAAACCGCCGGTTACGACTTCGAGGCCGATGGCCCAAACGGCCGGGTCCTCATCCGATGCGAACCGGGCGACCGACCGGTCAAGATCGGAGTCGGTCGAGAGCTCGTGAGCTGTCTTGCCGAAACCGGTGCCCATCGCGCCGTGGTCGTGACCGCCGCCGGCTCCAGCGCAGCCCTGGCGGGTTTCCTCAGTCGCTGGCCGCTTGAAGTAGTCGATCCCGAAACTCTACGGTGCCAGGCTTTAGGAAGTTGGGAAGTTGCGTCACCATGATGGGTGCGATGGGTGCCACCCTTAGCATTCTTAGCATTGTGTCGATCTCTTGGCTGGTTGGGTGCTGAGTGGAACATTGATCTCGTTGCCAAGCTCCAATCGCTGAAGAATGCGGTGTTTGCTAGGGCTGGCACCTACCTTCCCTACCAAAACATGCTGGGCCTGGCACCCAACCAAAATTCATTCACAGGGAGGGACCCGCCTCTCCCAGTGGATCTCGGTTTGCAGGTCCGTTCATCTCGTAGCGAACCGTGCGTTCGATGGACCAGATCATATTTCGTACCAACATCTGTTGGTCGAAGACCGCCTTAATCATCGCTTTGAGCGGAAAAAGCCTGACATGTGAAGCGGCGTCCAGGTTGACGAGCCTCATCGACCAATCAGGAAACCGGCGATCCTCAAGTCCATCCTCAGAATCGAGCAGAAGCAGGTCCGTATGCCGTCCGTCCCGCTCGATGGTGGCGTAGAGTTCATCAACGATCTCGCCGGGGCCCTCGATGACCTGATAGAAAAGGCCACCTGACGCCATCAGAACCCCGGTCACACCGAGCTCCTGGTTCTTGTCTGCAGCGAGAGCGCCCAGCTTTTTCAGCTCTTCCGAGCTCATCGACTTGGCATATCTGCTGATGTAGGTTATGCGCTTCATGGTCGTCTCCTCCAGGTCGTTGCAGAATCAGAGTGGTTCCGACCTGCCGTTTGCACTCAGTCGATGACTTCAGTCGCGATGAGATGGATCGAACCGCTGAGCGATTCAATGATCACCGTGGCTCTCCTCGAATTGTCGGCGGCGCCTCGTCCAACTGACGGCTTAAGATCAATCGGGATCGACCGCTGAGAGCCGTCGAGGTCGAGATCCACCACCGGCGAGAGAAGAGAGAGCTCGGTCTGTTGACGAAATCCGGTTGTTCCGACGCCATCGTTGACCGATCCCTGGACGAAAGAACCAAGATTGAATACGGCGAGAGTCATTACGGATACGATGTTGAACATGACGGCCTCCAAAAATTCTTTTCCCTACGACCAACAAACGGTCAAAACGCAAATCCTTTCTAAATAATTTCTAGAAGTTTTCTGAATATGCGCCACGGAAGGGTGCCAGGTTTACACATTTATACATTCTAGCTAGATGGGCGCCACGTTCCCCATCACTGCAAATAGGTACCACGTGAGCCTCTTGCAGAATTCTTGATTGCGGCGGGAAATCGACGCAAATGGACCATCGCCCGCGGGGACGCGGGCGCTACAAAATCGCGAACATCCTTGTAGCGCAGGCGTCCCCGCCTGCGATGGACCGCTGCGGTGAGCCTGGCACCTCGTCGTCTTGTAGGATTTTGCAAGAGGCTCACGTATCACATTGTGATATTTTGAACCGCTGATAGGTACCGATTTGGGGAAGCGACAGAATGTGAGATTGTGATACGTGGTACCTATCGTACCTATCGGTTCGACCAGGCCAAGGTGTCACCAGACTCGAAGCCGTCGACGAAGATCTTCGAAGAGAAACAGAGCCCGGTCGGCGAGACGATGTCCGGATCGGTAATCGAAGTCAAAAAGCCACCAGTGAAGGCGTCATAGACATCTACAGCGCCGGGCTCCGAAACGTAGAGCTTGGAGCCGCTCGGATGCAGGGCCAGGCGGTCGAGGCCGGTCCCGCCGGATGTGCCCGAGACCGGGATCTCGAACAGCGAGACATCGCCGATCGTCCCGACAACCGAGTTGTAGTCATAGGCGTTAACGATGCCAGTGCTGCCGTCACTTCCCTGGGCGTAGAGCCTGTCCCCTCGTGGCCCGACCTGGCCGCCGACCGCGAAGCCGGGAAATATGTTGACGCTGTCGACCGGGGTCAAACCGGGGACGGTGAAGGATTGCGCGTAGCCGCCGACCTCGAAAGCGACCGCGGTTGCGGCTCCGGGAGCGCAGGCCAGATTGCCGGGGAAGTCAGGAAAAAAAGTCGCGCCGGTGTCTGAGAGGTTGCCGGCGATATCGATCGTCAAGAGGCGGACTATCCTCACGTTGTTGATGAGGTCTTGGAGGGCGATCAACACCGAACCGTCGTCGCAGACTTCGACGGTGCTGCAGCCGTGGCCGGGGTCGAAGCTGTCGACCTCGGTTCGGGCGGCCACGTCGACCACCGACACTGTCCCGCCGTGCAGCCCGGTGCCGCACACCAGCAGAAACCGTCCGTCCGGGGTTAGCGCGGTGTCCCGGCCGGTATTGGAGATCGGAATGGGGTTGGTGCCTGAGGCCAGAACCGGCGGTGAGGCCTGCAGGTCGATGACCCAAACCGAAGAGTCTAAGGCGGTCACAAAGCCGAGATCCTGACCGTCAGAGATGGAACAATCGCCGACCGTACCGACACCGACATCCACAGTTCCCAGAACAGTATCGCTGTCGGCATCAAAGACGATTACCCGGTCGCCTGCGTCGTCCGCCACCATCGCCAGACCACCGGCGGCGGCTATGGACGGGCTCATTACAACGGCACACAACGAAAGCGTTGCCGCCAGTGTACGGCACCATCTATTAAGGACTTTGCTTCCGGCCCAACCAAGAAGCAAATTCCGGGGGATGCCGAAAGCAAATACCAGCAGTACGGAAACGTGAAGAACGATAGGCTCCATAATTATTCTCCGCCAAAGGCCGAAGGCAGCCGGTTTCCCCGGTTTACGGTTGTGGGTGACGATCCGTCATCATCGAAGCTCGTCAGCGAGAGGATGGATGGGTGCCACCCTTAGCATTCTTAGCATTGTGCCGATCTCTTGGCCGGTAGCGTGCTGCTTGGAACACAGATTTCGTTGCCAAGCTCCCATCGCTGAAGATTGCTATGTTTGCTAAGGGTGGAGGTCCTATAAAGGAAAGACGACGCGGGTATGGCTGTGGGTGCCAGCCAAAGATGGCTGTACGTGGACTGCCGCCCGCGTCGTAGCCATGGACGCATGTCTAATTGGACCTCGCAGAGCGGATAGCTGATAGAGGCGCGACTGCGTCTGGCAAGACCAATTTAGGAGGTTGCCATGCGCAAAGCAAGAGCCATCGTTGGAGTTGACTGTGGTGAGCAGCGGCACCGGTTTGTGATGATCGACGAGAACGGGGAGCGGGAAGCGAGTTGCTGGGTGGCGAACGATCTGGGGAAGATCTTCCAGGCCTTCGACGAGTTGGGATCGCTGAGCAAGACAGGGAAGCTCGAGGTAGTGACGGAGTCGATCGGTTCACTGGGCGCGATTGTGAGCCAGGCCGTGCACGGGCGCGGGGACGAGCTTTTTGTGGTCAGCACCAAGGCCCTGCGGCACTACCGAGATCTCGAGGGTCAGCCGCACAAGAGCGACGATCGCGACGCCTACCTGGCGGCGCGGATGCAACTTTTCGGCATGGAAGGCGTGCGGACTCCGGCTCCAGTGAGTGAGGAAGAGCAGGTCTTGGCGCGGCTGATCCGTCTGCGCTTCCGGCTGATGGATCAGAAGAAGGCTCTCGGCCTGCGGCTGCGGAGCCGGCTGCTCGATCTCGCTCCGGTGATGGCGTCGAAGGACTGGGAGGGACCGGGTCATTCGAGCCGTGCGATGGTGGCGATTCTTCAGCGCTGGCCGGGCCTGGTGGGCTTGGAGCGGGCGCACCGGAAGTCGATCGAGAAGCTTTTGCGCAAGGTCACTCGCAACGGAGACGCCTGCGTCAAGATGGCCAAGCACCTACGGGAGGCTGCGAAGACAATCGCGCTGGAGGGCCTGGTCCGCGAGGTCCTGACCATGGAGATGACCATGCTGGTGGACCAGCTCGAAGCGAACCACCAGCAGCTTGGGCAGGTCAGGAAGCGGGAGAATGAGTTGGTTGACGCCCACCCGGTCGGCCAACGCTTGCTGACGATGCCCTCGGTTGGCTACCGCACCGCGGCGGTCCTGCTCGCCGAGTCGCTCCCGCAGGCTCGGGTGCGAAGCGAAGCGCAGCTGGCCACGTACAGTGGACTGACGCCGCTGTCGCGGCAAAGCGGAAACAGCTCACGCTCTCGTCTCAGCCGGGGAGTCAACCGTTTCCTCGCCTCCGCGCACTACATGTCGGCCGTCAACGCATGCACCAGGAGCCCGATCGACAAGACCTACCACGACAAGAAGAGGAAAGACTTCAAGGGCCACCCGGCTGAATTCAAAAAGGCGACCATCGCGCTCGCCCGCCAGCGTCACAAGGTGATCTACCGGATCCTGGTCAAGGACGAGATCTACGACGCCTCGCGATTGGCCGCCTCGACGGTCGAGCGGGCCAGGAAAACCGCGGTGTGAGTTTTCCACAGGGCTCACCCCTCCCCAGACCCCACCCCGAGCGCCGCCCTGACGGGCTATGGAAAGCCTTCGCCTTCCCACAGCCCTTGGAAAACGCTCCGCGTTTCCCACAGTTCGGCGCTCCCGACGACGAAGAAGATCTCCTCGGTCTTGAGGGTTGACTTCCTATAGAGATTTCGTTGCCAAGCTCCCATCGCTGAAGATTGCTATGTTTGCTAAGGGTGGCACCTATCAGCGGCGATACGGGCTCCCCGGTCCAGTAATAGGAGATAAGGCTCGAACTACTCGATGGGCGGTTCCATCGAGCACGCCGAGCACGTCCTGCTGATGGTGGAATATTTCGACATGGCAATATCATTCATCCCAATAAGCAGATGTGGTTCGCGGGCTCCCGGCCGACCAGGCAGCAGATCGGACGGGTGCCGGCCAATCTCCTGGAAGTCAACGGCCGGAAAAGCCCAACAATTCTCGCCGGCCCAACCCAGAAAGGAAGCAAACATGAAGAAGTCGATTCTCTTTCTCGCCCTTCCGATCGTAGCCATTGTCGCCGTCGGCTGCTCGCAGCCTGCACCCGTCGTCGAGGTGCCGCCCGAACCGGAGCTGGTCCGTGATGTCGTGACTGCGGAGGCGCAGAAGGCGATGACCCCCGTTCAGGTGCTCGACGATCTCAAAGAGGGCAACCAGCGCTTCGTCGAAGGCCGCAGACTCAATCGGGATTACATGGCTCAGGCCAACGCCACCGCCTCCGGTCAGTATCCGAAGGCCGTCATTCTCGGCTGTGTCGACTCACGCGTTCCGCCCGAGGTCATCTTCGATCAGGGCATCGGCGACGTCTTCGTCGGACGGGTGGCCGGCAACGTCGAGGACGTGAACCTCGTCGGGAGCCTCGAGTTCGCCACTAAGGTCGCCGGGTCGAAGGTCGTCGTCATCCTCGGCCACACCTCGTGTGGCGCCATCAAGGGCGCGGCCGACGGGGTCGAGCTCGGCAACCTGACCGAGCTGCTCAACGACTTCGACGCGCCCATCGCGCGGGCGGCCGAAGCCACCGAGGGCGAGGCCAACTCGAAGAACACCGAGTTCCTCAACCTCGCGATCGAGGAAAATGTCCGCGAAACCATCGCGAACATCCTCGACCAGAGTCCGATCATCGCCGAGATGGTCGACAACGGCGAGATCGCGCTCGTGGGAGGCGTCTATGACCTTTCCAGCGGCCGGGTGAACTGGCTCGATTCGTAAGCGGTCCAGGAGAATCGATCTCATAACTACCGTGATGAGGCTCTCGGTTGCGGCGGTCCTGCTCGCAGCGCTGCGCGCTGCGGGCTCCGCCGCGGCCGCGGACGGCGGCCCCGATGGACGTGATTCCGAGGCGGCCGCCGCAAATCTCCGCCAGGCCCTGGAGCAGGGCCTGTTTAAAAGCGTGCCAGGTTTAAACATTTACACTTTCGACGGGTGGGTCGATCGAGAATGTATAAATGTGTAAACCTGGCACGCTTCGACGCTTACGTAAACCTGGCACGCTTACGGATCTTTTTGCAAGTTTTGACCGGATTGCTCTCCCTTGCCCACAACCGGCGGCATCCGATTCCGTACCACCGCGGTGACCGTTGGAAAGGGAGCCAAGATGAACCGTCGATCCACCGTGGTCCTCGTTCTGCTCGTCTCGATCACCCCCATCTGGACAGACGCCCAGGAGGGCAACGGGCCGCCACCGCTGGCGGCGAGCCACCTCGGCGACGATTTCCTCCGGTTCCGGTGTTTCGGGATGGCGGACGCCTTCGCCTTCATCGGCGAAGAGGGGACCCTACTCGTCGACACAGGCTTTGGTGTCACTGCGCCCGCGCTACTCGACGAGTTGACCGCGCTCGAGGCCCCGCCGATCCGGATCATCGTCAACACCCACCGGGATCTAGATCACATCGGCGGAAACGAGGTTCTCGCCAACGATCTAGTCATCGCCACCCCTGACGTCCGCGAGAGCATGCGGAGCTACTACAGCCTACCGCCCCTCGATGCTCTCGGCCAACCCACCCTCACCATCGGCGGCGAGTCGACCATCTACTTCGAAGGCGAGACGATCCGGCTGATGCCCATCCCCGGCGGCCACACACCCGGCGACCTGGTGGTTCACTTCACCGAGAAGAACGTGGCCTTCATCGGCGATCTGGTCCTCACCGGGACCTTCCCGAATGCCGATCCGGAGAAGGGCGGCAATGCCCGGAGGCTGGCCGAGGTTCTCAAGACTCTGCGCGCGGAGTTCAAAACAGGCACCATGATCGTGCCCAGCCACGGCGGCGAGATCACCATGACCGAGCTCGACGCCTATATCGAGATGATCGAGGAGACGACGGCGGCGGTGGCTTCCGAGATCGAAGCCGGTCTCCCTTTGGCTGCGATTGTCGAGAAGAATCCGCTCGCGCCCTGGGCCGAGTGGGAGCATCCCGAGACCGGTCTCACCTTCGAGCGCTGGATCACCGAGATCCACTCGAGTCTGACGGGAGCCTCCACCTCGTCGATCTGCGCCCCTGTCTCAGAGGCCCTCGAATCCGACGGAATCGACGCCGCCATCGCCCGCTACCGTCAGCTCGCCGCCGGCGAGCCCGAGCTCTGGCGATTCGATAGACGGGAGCTCAATACTCTGGGCTATCAGCTGCTCGGCCGTGAGCGATTTGCCGACGCCATCAGCATCCTCACCCTCAACACCGAGATCTTCCCCGAGCACTTCGATCCCTGGGACAGCCTCGGTGAAGCGTATATGCGCGCCGGGATGGCCGAGCCGGCCGTCGCCAACTACCGTCACTCCCTCGAGCTCAATCCCGACAACACAAACGCCGTCACAATGCTCGCCCGAATCAACGGAGAGTGAACCGCCTCTAAGTAAGGGTGCCAGGTTTACACATTTATACATTTTTGATCGACCACCCGCTGAATGTGTAAATGTATAAACCTGACACGTTTTACGGAATGTGTAAATGTATAAACCTGAGACGTTTACGTTTACGTTTAAACGACGTTGAGTACGAAGGCGGATGATAGGTACACATCATTCAGGGACAGTTCTTCGTATCGTTGCCACCCATGAGAAGCTCCGTGTCACTTTTCGGTGAGATACTCGAAAAGTGATGGAGAGAGAAGGCGAGATCACCCTGCTGCTGCGACGGGCGTCGTCGGGCGACGAGAACGCTCACGAAGAGCTTGTCCGACGGGTTTATGGCGATCTCGAGAATGTTGCCGGGAGGCGGATGCGGGATCGCTTCGGGCCCGATCTCGCGGGAATCACCCTTGAACCGGCCGCGCTGGTCAACGAGACCTTTCTCAAGCTTCTGCGGCAGGAGCGCCCGGTGGACTTCAAAAACCGACGCCACTTCTTCGCGTTCGCGACCCGCGTGATGCTCCGCGCCCTCACCGATTACCAACGCGCTCGTGCGGCGGCCAAGCGGGGCGGGGACCAGGTGCGCGTCACGCTGACTGGTTTGGCAAAACACAGTGAATCGGTGGACTCGACGGCTGAGGAAGTCCGGACCGCACTTGCAGAACTCGAAGAGCTCGACCCACGGAAGGCCGAGGTTATGGCGCTCCGCGTCTTCTGGGGCTGCTCGATGCTGGAAATTTCTGCAACTCTGGAGACCTCCCTGCGAACGATCGAGCGCGACTGGCGATTCGCGAGGAGCTGGCTGCGGAAGCGGCTCTCCGGAACCTAGCCCGCGAGGATCCTCCGGCAGGTCTCGAGGTCGTTTTCGGCGCTGGTGATCTGAATGTGGCCCTCGGGCAGGGCCTCGAGCCGAATCGCCAACGCCTCCTCGATCAGCGGAACCGCCTCGGCGTACTCGCCAACATCCATGTGCAACTGACCCAGGAGGTGGAGCGATCGGGCGATATCGGGGTGGCCCGGGCGGAGGTGCCGCCGCCGGAGTTCGAGCACCTCGCGACACTCGCGCTCCGCCGCGTCGTGCTCCCCGGCCAGGCGAAGCGAGTCGGCAATATTGTAGCGCGCGGCCATCATCCAGAGGTGGTCCTCCCCCACCGCGCGGGCGTAGACCGCCGCCGCCTGCCGGTAGCGCTCGGCAGCCGCGGCGTAGTCGCCGGCGACGCGCATTGTCACACCGATATTGTTGAGGCAGTGGGCGACGTTGACATGATCGGGACCGAGTTGACTGCGAAAGATCCCGAGGGCGCGCTCCTGCAGATCGAGGGCCTCGTCGACCCGTCCGCGACTCCGATAGACACCCGCGAGATTGTCGGCCGCGATGGCGACCTCAGGGTGGTCCGGTCCGTAGATCGCCTCGAGTCCATCGAGCGCACTCTCCTGCAGCTCGATGGCCTCGTCGTGGCGCTCGAGTTTCATCAGCACCCAAGCGAGATCGTTCATCGCCCGGGCAACGCTGGAGTGCTCCGCGCCCCGGGTCGCGGACCAGATGTCGAGCTTGGCTCGAAGCTCCTTCGCCGCCTCCTCGTACCGCCCCTGTCGACTCAAGGTCACACCGAGACGGCCCCGGGCGCCGCCCTCTTCATCCCGGAGGCCCGCATCGGCAAACGCATCGACCGCGCTCCTGACCGACGCTTCCGCGCCGTCGAAGTCGTTCTGTGCCTCCTGAACCAGCGAGCGTTGGAAAGCGATCCGAGCCTGCCAGAGGCGGCGCTCATCGGGAAGGACCGCCGCCCGCTTCTGGGCCTCGTCGAGCAACTCCTCCGCCTCGATTGCTCCTTCTTGGCTGAGAAGGAAACCGGCGAGATCGACCAGCGCGCCAACGATCTTCTCGGGGGCCTCGACGAACGAGACGCGGGCGATCTCGACGACCCTCCGACGGTGGTGTTCCGCATCGGCGAATGACGAGAGACCCTCGTAGGCCCGGGCGACGGTGCGGTGGAGGGTTGCCGCCACCTCTGGCTGGTCGGCGAGCTCATCGTCGATCCTTCCGGCGGCGTGCGCCAGTGCGTCGCGCACCGTGATGGCGTCACGCTGCTGCGTCACCACCGGGTCCGCCTCTTCGAGGATGCTCTGGAGGAAAGCGCTCACCTGCTCGGCGGTGGCGCGCTGGGTCTCGGCTTCGACCAGGGCGACGTCGGCCCGGAGGTAGAGGACGGTGCTGACAATCGTCGCCCCGACCAACGCCGCTGCAGCCAGCATCGCCACCACCACCGCGGCGGTGTGCCGTTCGATGAACTTGCCGAGGCGGTAGCCGACAGTGTCCGGACGGGCGCTCACCGGGCGGCCGTCGAGGTGGGCGCGGATGTCCTGCGCCAGCTCGAGCACGGTCTGGTACCGGCGCTCGGGTTCCTTGGCAAGAGTCTTGAGGACGATCCAGTCGAGATCGCCCTTGAGCTGACGTCCCAGGGATTGCGGGTCGGTGGCCCGCCGATCCGACCGGTCGCCCGTCGCCGGCCCGGTGACCCGGCTGCTCGGCCGCGGTGTCGGCCGTTCTCGGACCATTCTCAGCGCCTCGTCGAGGGTCGCGTCACGGGTCGGGTGCGGCACCTCGCCCACCAGTAATTCGAAGAGCACCGAGCCCAGCGAGTACACATCGGCGGTGGCGTCCACCCGCGGATCCCCCGCGGCCTGCTCGGGGCTCATGTACTCGAGGGTGCCGACAACGTCTCCCATCCTGGTCAACCTGTCGCCGTCGCCCGCTCCCGCCTCGACGGCCTTGGCGATGCCGAAGTCGATGACCCGGGGTCGCGGTTTGCCGTCGGGGTCTTCCACCAGGATGTTCGAGGGCTTGAGGTCGCGGTGGATGACGCCCTTGGTGTGGGCGTGCTGGACCGCGTCGCAGATCTCGACGAAGAGAGCGAGACGGTCGCGGGTGGACATTCTGCGATCATCGGCATAGTCGGTCACCGGTAGCCCGTCGACGAGCTCCATAACGACAAAGGGCCTGCCGTCCGGCGCGACCCCTGCATCGAAGACTCCGGCGATGCCGGGGTGATTCATCCTTGCAAGGGTCTGGCGCTCGAGCTCGAAACGACGCAGGACCGATGCGGCCGCCAACCCGGACCGCACCAGCTTGAGGGCGACTCGGCGCTTGATAGGCTCGCGTTGCTCGGCTGCGAAGACCTCCCCCATCCCACCCTCGCCGAGCTGCTCGACGAGGCGGTATGGACCGACATCGAAGGGCAGCTCGACGACCGTCTGGACTGTCGGATCGGCGGGATCGAAGAGTCCCTCGTCCCCGTCCGCTTCGTCGAGAAGCCCAATCAAGGTCCTCGCGAGCACGGGATCTTCACGGCGAAGCGCTTCGAGCTCGGCGCCCCGTCGATCGGGGTCGAGGTCCACCAGAAGATGGAAGAGTGACTCGAGCCGGGCAAATCGGCTGCCCGTACTCAAAGCGTTCCCCAACGCGGGCCTTTTTGTCGACATCGATCGGACATGGTGGATTCCCCTCGTCGCTGCGGCTGTACCCTCCACAACAACTCGAGGTGGTGGATCTATTCGCCAAGAACCCGATATCGAACCGGAACGCCGGCCTCCGGCTTTTCGACTCTCAACGCCGGGCGGCCCGGTTCCCCGGTCGGGAGCCGGGACTCCGAGCCGATCGAACGAACCGGTCCGAAACAGCGATGGCGGGTTTCCGCCCCCGGATTCCGTCTGTTCCCACAACAGCGGCCTTACGAGCCGACTTCGAAAACGGAAGGGAACTCACCATGACATGGACCAACAGAGCAGTGATCGCCGCGATCGTTCTCGCCGCCGCGGTGCCCGCGACCGGCCAGATCGGCGCCCTTGACCCCACCTTCGACGGCGACGGCCGGCTCGCACAGACCTTCGAAGATCACGATCAGGTCTGGGCGGTCGTCGTCGCCGAAGATCGGACGATCTTCACCTTCGGCGACTCCCAGGACGGCACCAGTCCGAACAGTCGCAGCGCACGGCTGGCGGCCTTCACCGCCAACGGCACTCTCGTGAACACCTGGGAGTACGATCACAACCCAGGCTGCAGCATCCCCGAGTCTTTTTTCACCGCCGAACTCGCCGACAACGGCGACCTCCTCGCGGGTGGCTATGCGCAGAACAGTTGCAGCACCGGACAGGAGCGCGACTTCTGGGTTCTCCGCATCGCTCAGGACGGGAGCGAAGTCGATCGGTTCGCGACCGCGGATTTCGGCCAGGTCGACCTTCTCTACCGGCTCGCGATTCAACCGGACGGCAAGGTTGTCGGCGTCGGCTTCGCCGCGACGTCTTCGTCCAACCTCTCGCGGGACATGGCCCTGGCCCGGTGGAACGCGGACGGGTCCATCGACGAAACAGGCTTTGGAACCGACGGCAAGATCCAGGTCGACTTCGACAGCCAGTACGACAGCCTCCGGGCGGTGGTCATCCAGCCCGACGGCAAGATCGTCGCCGCCGGGTTCGTCGGCACCGACGACCAGTTCGACCTGGCCCTTCTGCGCCTGGACGCCGACGGCACCCCGGATCCCGGGTTCGGTGTCAACGGCCTCGTCACCACCGACTTCTTCGGCTTCAACGACGCTGCGTACGACATGGTCGTGCTCCCCGACGGGCGGATCGTGGTCGCCGGCTTTCGCGGCATCGGTGTCGACCTCACCGAGTTCATCGTCGCCAGGTACCTTCCCGACGGGTCTCCCGATCCCGAATTCGGAAGCGCCGGCGTCACCGCCGTCGACTTCGGTGGTCCCTCCGCCGTCGCGACCGGGCTGGTCCGCCAGCTCGACGGCAAACTCGTTGTCACCGGGTTCACCGAGATCGGCACCGGCGGCCAGCCGACGCGAGACGTCACCGCCGTCCGGCTCCTGGCCGACGGCAGGCTGGACCCCGGATTCAACGGCACAGGGTGGCATGCCTTCGACATGGGCTACGGTCAGGAGGACCGGATGAACGGCATCGCCATCGCCCCCAGCGGCGACCTCTTGGTTGCCGGCTTCACGCGGGCCGACGTCTCAGGGTCCACCATCGAGGACGTTGCGTTGAGCCGTCTGATCGGTGATGTCGGCGCCGACACCGTCATCTTCATCGACGGATTCGACAGCGGCGACAGCTCCGTGTGGTCGAGCGGCAGTCCGGCGCCCTAGCCCGAAGTATTCACGAGGTTTCGTTGCGAGGGCGGCGAGGCGCCGATGCCAGGTGGGTTTTCTCACCTTGGGGCGCGGAGGCGGAATAAGGGTGCCAGGTTTACAAATAAGGGTGCCAGGTTTACACATTTATACATTCTTGATCGACCACCCGCTGAATGTGTAAATGTATAAACCTGGCACGTTTCTCCTAAACCTGGCACGTTTCTCCAAGGGTGGCACCTGTCTCTTGCTAAGGGTGGCACCTGTATTTGTGATACGTCGCACCTGGTCGTCAGCATCACTCCCAGTGGCGTGAATCGCCGCGCTCGAAATCGTCCGCGAAAACCAGGTCGGGATAACCGAAGACCTGCAGACCACCGTGGGTGAATCCGACATAGACGAGTCCCCCACTCTGAGAAAGCGCGGTTGGCCTCTCAAACGTCGGTATCGTGCAGATCAGAGATGGGCTCGAAAGATCCTCGATGTCGACGACCATGAGATTTCCGTTATGGGAGTCATCCGTGACAAACAAGAGATTGCCGAGGGCAGCCATCCGATCGGGATTTCCAGCCAGGGAGAGTGAACCGTCGGATAGAGGCTGCGATGGGTCCTCAAGGTCGAACGTGCGGACCTGAGACTCGTTGGTCAAGACGAGGTGATCCCTCACCACGAGCAGATCCGAGGGATTGTTGGAGTACAGGTCGATGGTAGAGGTAACGAATGGAGAGGCCGGGTTCGACACATCACAGGTGACGAGGTCGAAGGACGAGGTTCCGAAGGTCACGTGGGCGTGCTGACCGGCGAGTTCCGCCTGTTGTGCGCTCCCCGAACCTCCGTCACAGACCCCGCCGGCCATTGGCGCCGTCAGCACAGTGAGGTCATAGGTCTGAGCCACGCCCCTGGCAAGGACTCCCACGTCACCCGAGATCGAAAGATCATCGCCCCCAGTCTCAGGACTCGATCCCACGGTAGCGAGATTCGCCGGATCGGAGATGTCGATGACCTTGAAGCCATCGGAGGTCGGCGCGAAGGCGTGATCGACACTAATGTCCACCGCCTTCGACCGCGTGTCGAACAGCTTGTCGAGGACGGTGATCGAGCTCGGTCCGTCGAGGCGGATGCTGGCGATATCCAGGGGATACGATGGGGGCCAGTACAACGGCGGGCGCAGAGCTCCGGAAACCACCATTCCGTTCGAACCGGTCACGAGCAGATCCTCGATGGCGCCAATCCCCTTGACATGGGTGGCGACTGAAGGCGTCGCCGGGGTTGAGAGATCCACAACATCGAAACCGCCTCGCCTCTCCGACACCAGGACGAACGAAGAGGACGGTATCGGCCAGAGTTCGCCGGGCACGACGTCATTCAACCCGGTCAGGAAGTCGGGCTGATTCGGTATAGAAATGTCGATCACAACCATCGAGCCGAGGCGATGAGAACCGAGGAGAGTGGTTCCCGTCACGACCATCTCGATCAGACCTCCGGCACCGAGCTCCACCCCCCCCTGCTGCGGATTGGCGGGATCGGAGGCGTCGATCGTGAACAACACACTGTTGTGTTCGCTGACATAGACATAGTCTCCATGCCAGAGGAGACCGGTCGGATTGTAGTGTTGGCCGCCGAACACGAGGGAGAAGGCTCGGATCTCCTGAAGATTATCTGGGTCGCTGAAGTCGACGAAGTAGATCGTGGAGCTGAGCAGATCATCGAAGCAGACGACGAATTTGTTGCCATTGATGCTGAGGTTCGCCGGATTGTGATATCCGCTGTACGTGTAGGTGTCTCGTTCGAGCGGCAAAGTCGGCTGGCTGATGTCGTAGAGGGTGACCCCTGCCTTTCCGAGAACGAAGGCGAGATCTCCGTCCAGGATCACGTCAACCGCGATGTGGTCACTCTGGGTGCCGTAGGATGCCGACCCGACTTCAACGGGATTCGATGGATCGATGAGGTCAATGACCCGCAGATCGGCTTCTCCGGCGGCGACGAAGGCATGTCGGCCATCAAGCTCGGCGCCATACACCACGTCGGGCATTGTGATCTCGCCAAGGATGACTGGTGAGACAGGATTGGAGACGTCGACCGTCCGCAAGACCGCGCCGGAACCATAGACTGCGAGTGTCCCTTCCGACGAAACGGTGAGCGATGGGCCGTGCGCCCAACGTCCGACCTCTACCGGGCAGGTCGTGGGAAGAGCAGATTGGGATGCAGAGGGTCCAACCAAAAAAGACAGCAGTGCTGCGACGGTGGTTATAAGAGAGTATTTCATTTTGGCGCCAATCATCGGACAGTCTGGCGGATTGCGCAAGCCTCCATAGATGCCACCCTTAGCATTCCTAGCATTGTGTCGTTCCGTGGTCGGTTGGGTCCTACTTAGAGGCCCCATCTTGCTGCTGAGTTCTCATCACTGCACAATGCTGTGTTTGCTAAGGGTGGCACCTATCCGTATTACAGAAGGTGTTTGCTCCGCTCCCCTGCCCCCTTGTCATGACGCAGTTCTCTCCTGCCCTTTGGGCTGTATCGCCATCGACGGCCGTCCAGAAGTGTGGAGGTGTGTACGTCGCACCTGTCCCGAGAATCGGTGAGGGCACGCATCGATCAACGATTAATGGTGACTTCCGACCAGGCGGCGGCCTCGAAGACCTCGAAGCCGTCGGCGAACACCTGGTCCTGGCAGTCATCGAGAACAGCGACTCCAGCGCGGTCCTCGGCGAGAACGATCAGGCCACCGTCCAATGCGATAGATCTGGAATTGCCAATGGTGTCGGCGACGCCGACCTCGATTGGCGCGGCCGGTGTGCTGATATCGAGGACCGCCACCCCACCATAGTTGTCGGCGACATACAGGTAACCGGCGGCGAAGGCCAGGTCGACAGCACGGCCGGCGGTGTCGTGAAACCCGACTTCGACGGGTGCTGCGGGGACCGAGATGTCGATGACACGCACTCCGGATGCGTCGGCCGCGACGAACGCGTGACCACCGGCTACCAGGATGTCAAAGGCATCGCCCGGGGTCGGAATCGATCCGACCTCGAACGGATCGAACCCATTGCTGATGTCCATGACACGCAGGCCCGACGTCGTGCTGGCGAGGTAAGCATAGGCACCCTTGACATCGATTCCATATGCCGGACCGGGTGTGTCCACG
Organism: uncultured Acidobacteriota bacterium; assembly: GCA_963753035.1. Lineage (GTDB taxonomy): Bacteria > Acidobacteriota > Thermoanaerobaculia > Thermoanaerobaculales > Sulfomarinibacteraceae > JAHECW01. The sequence continues at coordinate 393,090 of CAVWAW010000007.1, forward strand.
GAGCCGAGCTCGTCCGGGGAGGAGGGGGTGCTGACGTCGATCACGCGAAGGCCCGAGGTGCCATCGGCAAGGTAGGCCGTAGCGCCGACCACTACCACGTCGCGGGCTTCACCGGGAGTGTCGATCATGCCCAGGTGGACCGGCGTCGTCGGTATCGTCAGATCGTAGATCACCAGGCCGTGGCTTAATTCGGGGGAGTATGCCCTCCATCCCGAGAGAAAAACCTCCTGCGGCGTACCGAGGGTGCTGACGGTGTTGAGTTCGACCGGCGCTGACGGAATGCTGAGGTCCATGACCCGGATGCCCGGCGGAAACTTCCCATTCCCGACGAAGCCGAGACCTGCGGCGGCGGAGACGCTGGAGGAGTAACCCGCGAACCCGAGAGAGCCAAAGATCGTCGGTGGGCTCGGCAAAGCCACGTCGACGATGACCAGCCCGCCGAAGTCATCGGCGACGAACGCGAATTCAGCGAAAGCTGCGACGGCCGAGGCGCTGGAACCCGTCACCACAAAACCATGCTCGTTCAATGCGCCGGGGGTGCTGATGTCGATCACCCGGAGACCGCCGAAACTGTCGGCGACGAAGGCCAACGAACCGTCGACCGCGACATCGACCGCGAGAAACTGGGTGTCGAAGAAGTCAACCTCGATCGGCGTCATGGGGTTGGCGACGGAAATCACCCGAATGCCTGAAGGGCCGGCCGCCACGTAGGCGGAGCCTCCCGAGACCGTGAGCCGGTATGGGTTCCCGTAGATAGGGACGGAGCCCACCTCGGAGGGCGCCAGAGGGTTGGCGATGGAGAGGACTCTCAAGCCGTGGTCGCCGACCGGGATGGATGTGCTGATGGCGGTGATGAAGGCGTAGCTTCCGTCTATCACGACGTCCGTGTATGCCTGGAAATCCGGTTCGAGAAATCCGACCTCGAGCGGCGCCGAAGGAGTTGCGATCGAAATAACCCGCAGGCAGGAGTTTCCATCCGCCACGTAGGCGTAGATCCCGGAAACCGCGATTCCGAGCGCGCCTCCCGGAGTGTCGAGAACGCCGACCACTATCGGCGTCGCCGGAGTGCTGACATCGATGACTGCCATGCCGCTGAACCCGAGCGCCACAAAAGCGAACCCACCGTCGACCACCACATCCAAAACGATGTCCGTAAGGGTGACGAAGCCGAGCTGAACCGGAGTGGCGAGGTTCGTGACATCGACGACGACGAGGGTGGCGCCGGCGCCCACGTAGGCCGTCGTTCCCTCGATCGCCACCGCACCGGCCGGTCCGTGCGGCCAGCGCCCGAGCATCTGGGGACAGCCCTGTGCTGTCGACTGAGTAGACGAGATCAGGAGAATCGCGCCGAGAGCCATCGCAAACAACGCCCGGTACTGCCTTCCGTTCATTCTTCCCACCTTTCGCTACGCGAGCAAGCGCCCGGGGGCGTCCTTCGACAAAGATCGCCGCCGAGAGAAGAGAGCCGGCGCACCTATCCATCCATCAATCGACGGGAGAGAAAGCGCACAGTTGAGGGTTGCTAGTGCCGGCCTGGTATTCATACGGCTGTTTTCTCCCTTACGCATTGGTGCCCATTCGGTGTCTTGTCACCAGTGACCGCCCGCTGTAGATGAGTGAGGCGGCTCGACCGAGATTTGCTCACCCGAACCCAAAAATGGTGCCACCCATTGGCACGACACCCGCGGGTCCTCGGGAGATACCGAAGAAGAAACTGGCGCGACCTGAGACGATGTTGGTGTTGGTGCCAACGGGCTGAGCTCGGCAGCACAAGTACCGAAGGAAATTGGTGCCAGGTTTACACATATATACATTCTCGATCGACCACCCGTCGAAAGTGTAAATGTGCAAACCTGGCACGCTTCGAGTCCGCTTCGCTTCGAGTCTCTTCAGTGGGTCGCCGTGTGTTTGTATTGTCAAAGAACCGGCCCCGACCATCCTCATCAGTAATCCCACGTTACGATGTCTCATGATGAGATAATGTCTTGGAAACATGGATGGTGGCGAGATGAAACAAAGGCATGTATCACTGAGTGGCGTCATCGCCGCCCTCGCCGTGTTCCTCGGTGTTCTGATTCTCGACTGGACCGTCTTCAGCAACGCCGTCTCCTCCGTCGAATCGATCCAACTCAATCAGACCGCCTGGACCACCCTCGATTTCGAGGGCGTCGGCGACCTGCTCCCGGTTGGTCGACAGGGGTTGGCTCAGTTCGCGTGGGTCTGGAGGGGTGCAGTCGATTCAGACGACGGCGGATGCTGCGGCATCGCCAACGAGCCATCCCCCGACACGGTGGCGATGATGTGGGATTCGCCCATCACCCCCGCTGATTCCATGATCGCCTTCGACGAGCCGATTGAAGCGGTCTTTTTTCACTACACGCTGGACACATCGTACGGCACCCCGACTGTTGCGTTTTTCGACGAACTTGGTGCCGAAATCGAACACCGACCCCTCAATACATGCGGCGCGGTGGGATGCGGAAACGCCTGCGTCGGGGACCCGACCGGCGACCTCTGTGATTTTCAGTACTTCGAGTTCATAGCCGAGCCGGGCCGGGGCATCTCCACCATCCAATTCGAGATGGCGGACTGGGTCTTCGGTCGCTTCGCCCTCGACGACTTCACCTATTTCGAAATCCACCCAATTTTCATCGACGGTTTCGAGATCGGCGGCACCGACCTGTGGTCCGTCTCGGTGGGCGCCGTCCCCACACCGACGCCGACCCCTACCCAGACCTCGACGCCGACCCCAACCAGAACTGTCGGTCCACACGACACTCCGACCCCAACGCCGACAGCAACGTTCACTCCCAGGCCTGCACAATGCGCCTTCGTCCATGTCGAAGACCTCACCCGGCTCGGAACAGACCGCGTGTACATCTATTCGGCCGGAAACTTCAGCGATTACCCGCTCCGATTTACAAGGATGGTCCTCAGCTGGCAGAAAATCCACCCGGATCAGGTCTTCGATTCGGCGAGATTCATAGAAATCGGCCCCATCCGCGAAGAGGACGACCCGGATCCACCCACGATCCAGGACATCGAGATCGATTTCGCCCCGGGTCAGTCGTCACGCTTTATGGCGAGGTGGTCCGGTTGGGACCACGCGAGCCTGCCCTTGAGCGGCGATATCGACGTCACCTTCGAGTTCGTGTTTCCCGTGAACGGGCAAACGTGCACGGTGACCCGGACCCTGGACCGCCACGATTCGAACGCTCCAACGGCCACACCGACTTGGTAGAGGAACGCCACCTGATCGGGTTGTCATGGATCGGGTGAAAGGACTGTCCAGCTCCAATTTGGCGATCGACTGTTCAGAACGCGATCAGCCAATGCTGGGTTTGGCGCTCCCCAGCCCGGCTATCGAACACTGCTGATCGCTCAATTCACAGTGACACTCCACTTCAGGGTGTCACCCGAGTCAAAGCCGTCCATAAAGATCAGATCGGGGAGCACACCGGGACAGTTGATGTCATAGACATAGACCGAGCCGGACCCAAGCCCGTTGTCGTCATCATCCGAGGCGCCGAGAAAGGCTGTTGAAAAGGGTGCCGGGTTCATACATTTGTATCTTCTCGATTCGCACTCTAGCCAAATGTACGAATGTGCGAACCTGGCACCGTTTTTTACGACCCGTGGTCAGTCTGAGTCGCCATAGGGCTGCGATGGGCGTGCCGCCCTTCGTGAGCTTCGCCTTGTTGCATCATGGGTTCCAGATTTCGCCGAGCTCAGCACAGCGGTGCCTTGACACTCCTGCCGGATGGCATCAGATTGGGATGAAGTTACACAGCACATCAACCGACCGGGAGGCGACATGACCGATATCGGGATCAGTTTCATGCGATCACTCTGCGCCGGCGAGATCGAAGAGGACGTCCTCTTCCCGTACCCGACCCTGGCCGATGACGAGCGCGAAACCCTGACCGCGGTCGTCGACGCCGTCGATGCGGTGCTTGAAAGCCACGCCGAAGACTTCCGCAGCTGGGACGTTGCCGGTGAGATGCCCTCGGAATTCCTACAGGAGCTGCGCGAGTTCGGTCTCTTCGGTCTCGTCATTCCGGAAGCCCACGGCGGGATGGATTTCGGCAGCACGGCCTACTCCCGAACCGTTCAGCAGGTGGCGCGCCACGACGCCTCGGTGGCGGTGACCATCGGCGCCCACTCGTCGATCGGGATGCGCGGCCTCAAACTCTACGGCACCCCGGAGCAACAGGAGCGCTTCTTCCCGCCCCTCGCATCCGGCGAGATGATCGCGGCCTTCTGCCTGACCGAGGCGGAGGCGGGCAGCGACGCCGCCTCGATCAAGACCCGCGCCGACGAGAAGGACGACCACTTTCTGCTCACCGGTTCCAAGATCTGGGTCACCAACGGCGGCATCGCCGACTTCTTCACCGTCTTCGCCAAGACCGGCGACGCGGAGGCGCGGTCGAAACTCAGCGCCCTGATTGTCACCCGGGACATGCCGGGAGTTTCGGTGGGTGCCCACGAAGACAAGATGGGCATCCGAGCCAGCTCCACCTGCACCGTCTACTTCGAGGACGTCAAGGTGCCGAAGGAGAACCTCCTCGGACCGCTCCACGGCGGTTTCAAGGTCGCCATGAACATTCTCAACAACGGCCGGTCCGGGCTCGCCGGCGGCTGCGTCGGCGGGATGAAGACCCTGATCGCGCTGGCCTCAAAGCACGCCACCGAACGCCACCAGTTCGGCCAACCCATCGGCAGCTTCGGGCTCATCGAGCAGAAGATCGGCCACATGGTGGTGGACTGCTATGCCACCGAGAGCGCCGTCGGCGTCATCGCTGCCCTCGCCGACCGAGGCTACGACGACTTCTCAATCGAGGCTGCGATCACCAAGGTCTTCGCCAGCGAGGCGCTGTGGCGCAGCGCCGACGAGGCCCTGCAGATCGCCGGCGGCACCGGGTTCATGCGCGAGTACCGCTACGAGCGAGTCGTCCGCGACAGTCGGATCAACCGCATCTACGAGGGCGCCAACGAAGTGCTTCGCCTGTTCATCGCCCTGAGCGCCCTCAACGACGTCGGACAGCGCCTCAAGGACATGGCGGGCTCGCTGCGCGGCATTTTCGACGACCCGATCAAGGGCTTCGGGCTGCTCTACGAGTACGCCAAACAGCGAGCCACGTGGGCCACCGGCGTGCCCGTCGGCAACCCGCGCATGTCGAAGGCCCACGTCGCGCTACGGGCCGAAGCCGAGATCTTCGAGGACACCGCTCGCGACCTCGCAGCGATGACCGATCGCCTGCTCCGCAAGCACGGCAAGGGGATCATCGGCAAGCAGTTCGCCACCCGGCGCCTGGCCGATGTGATGATCGATCTCTTTGTCCTCGGATGCGTCATCAGCAGGGTGACCGCGTCGATCGAGGCCAACGGTCAAGACGGGGCCGCCGAAGAGATCGAGATCGCAAAGATCTTTGCCGGCCAGGCCATCGGCCGCGCCAAGCGCAACTTCCGCAAGATCGACGATAACGACGACGAGCTCGTCAAGCATCTCGCCCAGTCGACCTATGAGCGGGGAGGCTACGGCTGGGACGTGCTCTAGCAGACGATCTCACCGGTTGCGCCTTGGATGGGTGCCACACTTCGCATTAACGCTTTGTTGCGAACACAGACCCTGACTAGGTACCTCGATTTGTGTTCGTGCAGTGAGTGATTGCGAACTGTGGCACCCACCCTCGTCACCCGAAAACGGTAGAACGTTGGTCCTGGCACCGGTATCCGACGCCGCTAAAACACGCCTCGTTTTCGCGCCATGGCCATCATCTGGTTTTGGGTGGTCTCCGGGGGCACGCGCTGCAACTCTTGTGGTTTGGGGTGCAAGGTGAGGGCCTCGGAGGGGCAGGTTGTCACGCAAAGACCACAACCGATGCACCGTTCCACCGTCAGTTCGCTGACGCAGTTGCCGTTCATGGTCAGGGCATCCATCTGGCAACGCGCCACGCAGGTTTCGCAGCCGGAGCACTCATCGCTGTCGAGTGCAGCCACGTAGTTGGAGAACACCAGCGTCGCCGGTTTGGGATGCTTGTTCATTGCAGCCAGGGAACCGCAACAGTCGCCGCAGCAGTTGCACATGCCGCCCGGGTTCTGTGACGAGGCTGGTTGCGTCACCAATCCGGCCTCATGGCAGGTCTCGAGGATCGACACCGCCTCGTCCAGAGAGATCTGCCGACCCATCCCACGGTCCACGTAATACTGCCCCATCGAACCGAACAGAAAACAGACCTCGAGGGGCTTGCCGCAGTCTTCCTCCATCCTACCGGCGCGGACACGGCAGACGCAGTCGGTGACGACGATCTTTTCGAGACCCTTCAAAATCTCGACGGCGTCGTCGTAGCTGGCGACGCGAAGGTCGGCATCAATGGAACGATTGACAGGGATGGTGCGCAGGAACAGATCCCCATTCCGGCGCATGGCCTGGTGGAAAACCTCGTCGAAATAGACCTGGACCTTCTCGGCCAGGTCACGGCTCATGTTCCCGACCTGAAACTCGAAGATGCCGTGGACGAAAGGGATGGCCGCGTACTTCCGCTGGTCACCCTTGATGATTCTGAACAGCAGACCACGTTCGGACATGTCGTCCAGCTTTTGGAACACCTCCTCCACCGGCCGGCCCACACGCTGGGCAACCGCGCTGGGGGTCTCCAATAACGGCGTCATCTGGGTGAACAGGACGGCGTCTGTTTCGGAGAAGAGGCTGCGCAGGATTTCGATTTCGATTCCCGAGGCGGCTTCTGGAAAGCCCATCGAGTATTGGTTCAATTGCTGTTGCAGACGACGATAAGGGCTGTCGGACACAGTGTTTCACCTCCGCGTTGATGGAGCGCCACCACGGGACCAGGCTTGTCGCCCTTCAAAAAGCCGACCACGCCGGTATAGGCGACCCCGAATGGTGCCAGGTTAATACATTTACACATTCTCCATCGACCACCCGTCGAAAGTGTAAATGTGTAAACCTGGCACGCTTTTCAATCCGGAAACGAAACACCAGCATGTTCATGCGCTACCACAATTGCCCTCGAGCGCGCATAGTGTGCATGGAGAAGCGCTCTTGACCAACGAACGCGTTTGGGGACCCATGGTCGATCAATGGTCACCGCACCAGCTGAGATTTGGAGATGCCCTATGAAAAAGGTCTTCGTACTTTGTTTCGTGTTGCTGGCACTTTCCTCGACAAGCGGTGAAGCCCACTCCATCACCGAAATCGTCGACGAGACCGGTGATGGGGGCGCAAACCAGCTCAATTTCCCCGAAGGAATCGCCTTGGACGAGATGGGCAACGTCTACATCACGGGTGGCGGCAGTGACAACGCATTCAAGATCACGCCGGCGGGCTCCATCACTCTGATCATCGATCAAAACGGTGATGGTGCCGGAAACATCCTCGCCTACCCCCAGGGCATCGCTGTGGACGGAGCCGGCAATGTCTATGTCGCGGGTTTTTCAAGCAGCAACGTATTCAAGATCACGCCGGCTGGAGACATCACTGAGATCATCGACCAGACCGGTGATGGAGCCGGAAACATCCTCAACGGCTCAGCTGGAATCGCGGTGGATGGGGCAGGAAATATCTCCGTTGCGGGCTATTTCTCCGACAACTCATTCACGATCACGCCGGGCGGTGTCATCACTGAGATCATCGACCAGACCGGCGATGGAATCGGGGGAGTTCTCGATGGCCCGGATGGAATCGCTGTGGACGGGGCCGGCAATGTCTACGTCGCGGGTTCTTCAAGCAGCAACGCATTCAAGATCACGCCAGGCGGTGTCATCACCGAGATCATTGACCAGACCGGCGATGGATCCGGAAACTCCCTTTACAACACCAATAGCATCGCAGGGGACGGCGAGGGCAACATCTACCTGTCGGGCGCCGGCAGCAACAATGCTTTCAGGATCGCGTCGGATGGTGCGATCACCAAGATCATTGACCAGGCCGGTGGTGGGATCTCAAACCTTTTGACTCCCCGCGGCATTGCCGTGGACCGACAGGGCCATGTGCACATTGGTGGATCTTCCAGCGACAACGCCTTCGATATCAGCCCGGGAGGGACGATCACCGAGATCATCGATGAAACGGGTGACGGGGAAGGGAATCTGCTCGACACCGTCCGAGCCATCGCAACTGACGGTGCGGGTAATGTCTATGTATGCGGGGGATACACCAACAACGCCTTCAGGATCGCACTGGATCGGGTCTTCTCCGACGGGTTCGAAACCGGGAGCACCTCAGGATGGTCGGATTCACAACCCTGACGGGCATCGGCGCCACAAACGGTGCCAGGTTCATGCATTATAGAAGGTGATTAAAAGGTGCCGTTAAAAGGTAAAAGGTGCCGGGCACTCTATTAAGCTCCAACCTCGCTACGGATGGGTGTCGATCTTTCGGTGCGAGACACCTTTTTCCTGATCCGTCAACGGTAGCGAACGTGGCCTCGATGGCTTGTCATGACTCCGAGCTGGACCAGAGACACGTTCCTCCGCGCTCGAATCCATCGGCGAAGATGACCGTCGCTGCGATCTGTTCGGAAACCTCGACCGTCTTGGTGACCGAGACGATGCCGGTTTCGATCACAGCTTCCATCGTGACCTGGTAAGAGCCGTATTCGCCAAAGTCGATCCGACTCCCTCGTGAGTGGTACGTGGTTGGATCATGATCGGTGGACCAGGTCCAGGAGCGATCGTCTCCCCAGTCGTCGAAGGTGGTTCGATCGATGAACCGAACCTGGGTGCCCATCTGGTACCAGGTGAAATCGGCCGCTGGCGGTGTGCAGCTGAGATCGAGCCGTGTGAGATTGTGGCCGTGGGCCTGGTAGAGAGTGTTCCCGACGATCCCGCCACGGTGCCCCCAGACTCTGGGGGGGGGAGAGATCGAGGACTGGAATCTGGCTGCCCACGGTTGGAGATTCCAGGATCCACAGGTATCCGCCGTTCGCACCTCCGACGACCACCTCACCTTCGGACGTGAGCCACTCAGCCCACAGGCCGGATGCCGAAACGCCTCGTTGCAATAGTGAACCAGGAGTCGAAATGTCGAGAATTCCGACGGCGTATCCGTCGGTCACGAAGAGTTCGGTTCCCGCGACCGCCATACCGGTCACCCTCCCGGAAAGAAAATCAAGTTCGATGGACGTCCCGGCCACTGGAGAGCCAGGGTCGGTGATGTCGACCTCCAAGACCGCGTCGTCGAGTCCTAGGAAGACTCGAATGCCTACAATCTCGATCTGCCAGATGGGTTCGCCGGCATCGATGCGAGAGAGATAGACCGGTGGTTCCGACAGCGAGACTTCCCAGAGCTCCACCCAACCGGCAGTGAGATCGTCGTGGGAGGCGATCGCTAACAGATTGCCGGCGATCTCGAGTTCTTCAACGTTGGCACCGTTCACAGGGATGGTGTCGAGGATGACCGGGTTCTCGAGGGACGTCAGGTCAATCAGCACGGCCCCGGCTCCGTATGAGAGAACCGCTCCCAATTCACCATCGACAGTCGGCATCAACGGCGACCAGTCGAGTTCGAGTCGTGCCTCCTCAGTGGGCCCTCCCTCCCCCGCCAGATCGAAGGTAAACAGGGTCGGCCCGCCCGTGGCGAGGCCTACCGAGCCGGAGGTGGAGAGGCGGTTGGCAAAGCGATCGAGTGGACCCGCCCCGACCAGGGAGGGTGTGTCTGTCAAATCATAGATCTGGACACCGTTTCGGGTCCCGACGTAGAGCCGGTCGTCCCAGATCGCTCCATCGTCAGTCCAGAATTCGAAATCGATGGGGGTCAGCTCGACCGGTGTCGCAGGATCAAAAAGATCAACCCTTCGAGCGCGATCGCCGAGGTCGTCCTGGAAGATCAGAACGTCGTTGTGGAAGCCTCCCCAGTTGGATCCGGTGGCATCGATGGCAATGCTCGAAATCGTCGGAGTGGCGGGGCCCGCGAGATCAACGAACTGGAGGCTGCCGCTGAAGTTAGAGGCCAGCGCCGCAACGCGGTCGTTGGCCCAAAGCCGGCAGGACAGGCCGTAGGCCTCAGAGAGCGGAATCGTCCTGACGACCGTGGGCCACGCTGGATCGAAGTAGTCGATTTCGAGCAGCTCATCGAAATCGAGGATCACCGCACGATCGCCGAGTTTCGCAATCCTGAGGTTTCCGCCGCCATAGCTCGGTGGACTATTGTCGAGATCGATGTCTCCGCAGTGACTGCACACGAGGGCAGGGTTGAAGGGATCGCTCACGTCATATATGACCAAACCGGATCCGATTCCGATCAGCAGGTCGCCGTCGACGATGAAATCCCATAGACTCCCCGGAATCACGGAAGCCGGCGTCGGTTCGCCTTCACCTCTTGCATCCCAGATTCGAGTCGAGAAAAAGCTCGGGTTCGAGCTATCGTAGCCGTAGCCGTATGCCGCGTACACAAATCCACGCTCATCGACGGTCATCGGATTGAGCGTGATGTCTCCTTCATTCCACAGTGTCCATCGCCCGAGGAACTCTGGAGTGTCCGGGTCGCAGAGATCCCAATTGCTGACAGTTGGTCCATCGGAGCTGACCAATCGATGATTGTTGACGGCAAGATCAATGGGTCTGCCTACCCCTTCGATCGGTGTCCTCTGGAACTTGCCGGCACACGGACCGCCCTGGGCATGTAACAAACCGGCAACACTCAATGTCAGAATGAGAAGGGCGCTCGAGAACGGCGAGTTTACAGAGAATGAGTTCACTTTCACGTCACGAGCAAGTGTATCAAGAATATGCGGATAGG
>CAVWAW010000008.1:0-22681 GCA_963753035.1 uncultured Acidobacteriota bacterium
TCCGCCTTTTCGACGCTGATCGCGAGGGCTTCGGCGTAGGTGATCTCCACCGAGTCGCCGACGGAAACTCCGTCGAGCTTCTCGGCGTACAGGACCTGGATCGTGCGGGTGTTGCCGCCCGGACCCATGAAGGTGACCGAGGGGGCCTCGGTGTCGATAGCGGTGACGGTGACCATCAGCGTGGTCGATCGTCCCGCAATGGCGCCCGGCATTTCGCCGAGTTCGGCGGCCGCGGCGGCGGCGGTGGTTTCCAGACCCGCTTCCTCACCGCCCTTGATCACCTCGTAGGCGAGAGCCTCGGTATAGGTAGCGATGACAACATCGCCCTGGGACACCTGGTCGAGGTTCTCCACCGCCTCATCGGCAATGAGGCTGAACTCTTCGCCGTCTTCCAGTGTGAGGGTGACCTCACGGGTCTCGTGATTGATCGCGGTCACGGTCGCGCTGGCCTTCACGGTCGTCATCAAGGCCTCGGCCGGCGCCGGAGCCGCGGGCGCGGCAGGTTCGGCGGGTGCTTCGGGCGCCTCGGGCTTGGCCGCACACGCCAGGCACAGGGTTCCCACTACGCAGGCGGTCATCACTACGAGCATGACTTGCTTCATCTCAATCCTCCTTCTTCACGATCGTCGCTTTCTCTCAATTTCCACCGGAGGTTAGCGCAAATCAAGCGAGACGTAACCTCGGAAAATTACGGGGGTTGGCGTTCGGCATCTACGAGGGCAGATCAGCATGATTGGACGGTCTTCGCTCCGGAAGTGGCTTGGTCGCGGGTCATAAATGACCCGCCTACGGATGGGACGCGCCTCCGTCCTTGCTCCTGTAGGCGGGCCCTTTAGGGTCCGCGACCCCAACGCTGAATCGCAGAAATCCCACCGATGTACCAAGACCGTGGTCGCGGGTCATAAATGACCCGCCTACGGATGGGACGCGCGTCCGTCCTTGCTCCTGTAGGCGGGCCCTTTAGGGTCCGCGACACCAACGCTGAATCGCCGAAATCCTACCGATGGACCGAGACCGTGGTCGCGGGTCATGAATGACCTACCTGCTGGTGAGAGGCGCGTCCGTCGTTCCCCGTGGGCAATCCCCTGAGGCGCGTCCGTCCTTGCTCCTGTAGGCGCGCCCTTCAGGGTGCGCAGTCGATGCGGATTTCGTCAGTCTCCGAAGCTGTCGACGACGGTGGCGGCGAAGCTCGCCGGGAAGGCGACGATGATGGTCCGTTTGATGGCCACGACGGTGTCGGTGAGCAGGGAGAGCCGGTTCACCGCGAACAGAACCGTCGCCGCGACCACGATGGTCACGCCGTACACCGTGATCACCCTGATCGCGAGTTCCTTCTGGCTCGAGGCGGTCAGGGAATGCTTGTAGCTGGTCTGGACAAAGCCCGCGATGATCAGAAGGGAAGCGCACGAGATCAGGATCGCCCGTCCGAAAGAGAGCTCGACGCTCAGGTTCCACACCTCCTCGGTCACCGCGACCGGAAATGCGAGCACCAGACCGCCGACAATGATCTCCGCGAGATCCCGCAGGTGGACCTTCGGGCTCCTGATTCTCGATGTCATGTCGATCTCCTCTCCTGCGTGGATGCCCTAGGCTGAACATGGTCGCTCATGGCGGCCGTTGCCTCATACCGATCGTTCCTCATTCCGGGCTTTCCCCACCCTCGTTGGCCGCCTCGGGGTCAGGTTCGTTCGTCGCCACCGACGCACCGCCGACCTCGCGCCTGCCTTCGGCATCCGAGTAGCTGATGACAACCGAGGGATAGACCTCTACGGTGACTGTCGTCGGTCTGCCGAAACTCGCTGAGATGGCATCTTCGAGTTCTTCCAGGCTCGGCAGTTCGCCGGTGCCGCTGAGAACGATGTTGACCTCGTCGGCCCGGGTCGCAATCTTGACCAGCCGCAACGTCGACGACCCTTCGAGCCAGGAATCGACATGATGCTGGACCTGGGCCCTTCGGGCTGAATTCGTCAGCACATCTTCGCCGATGAGGCCGAGCGGAACCATGATCAACAGTGCCGCCACCACCACGACCACCAGGAGATCGCTGATGGCGCCACGGCGTTTGATGGTCTCACCAATCGGGGTGAATCCAACCAGAACGAAGACGACCACCGAGGCCAGGATGATGGACACCAGGTTGGTGCCGAAGAGCAGGAACGACCCAAGAGCAGCGGACCACCGCCCGGCTTCCAGGGCGATCCCGGTGACGCTCAGCGGGGGCACGAGGGCCACCGCCACGGCCACCCCGGTGAGCGAGGACGAGACCCGGTCGTCGATGGTGGCGTAGGCGCCGGCAGCGCCGGCGGCCACCGCGATCGCCATGTCGAGCAGGGTCGGAGAGGACCGCGACAGGATCTGCGTGTTGACCCCCAGGGGAACCATCGCGGGGATCCACGACGCGAGGATCCATGCCAGACCGATCGCCCCCATCACCGACGCCGCCACGACACTCAACGACGTCAGCACTCGCTGGCGCCAGCCCGCCACCAACCCGGCGGCGCAGCCCATGATCGGGGTCATCAGCGGCGCGACCAACATGGCGCCGATGACCACGGCCGTCGAGTCCTGGAGGACGGCAAGACTCGCAATGGTCACGGACAGTGCGAGCATGACCACGTAGGAGGCGATCTTGTGGGTCCGGTCCGGTGCTTCGAAGTAGAGGCTGTCGGCGATCACGCCTCGCCGGTCGGCCCCCACATCACGGTCGGTCAGCCAGCTTCGGAAGATCTCCAAAACGAGGGGTCGATTGACAAGTGCAGCCTCGCCGGGTTGATGGGTCATCCCATAGGAGAGCATCATCCCCCCTACGACCATCGCCACAAACGCGGCCGAGACAACCGCGAGCGAGACCATCGCGCCAGGGATCACCAGAGTGACCGCGGCCAGGCACAGGGAGAGCACTCCTCGGGTGAGATCGACGTGGTGTGCCTCTCCTGCTCGACTCAAGGTGAACGCCCGGTACAGGGACATCCCACCCGCAACCACGAGGTAACCGACGAGGACGAGCACGATCGCCCGGTCCGCCAGCTCGGGCACGAGTAGGAGGCCGAGGCCGGTCACCATGTCCAGCGCGGCCCGCCAGGCGCCATGCCGGTCGACCCGGTGGCGAAGGTGGCCCCAGAGATCGCTGCCTCCGGACACGATCAGCGTGACCGCGAGGACGAGGCGAAGCAGGGTCATGGACACGTCCGGTATCGTGACGACGATGAGGCCGGCCGCGACATAGACCGCACCCTTCAACGAGGCCGGATTCATCCACTTCCAGGTGTCGCGATCAGACATGAGCTTTCAAGCTACAGCACCGGTGCGGTGAGCCGCGCCACCGACACCGCGAGGCGCCTGGTGAACGAGGCGTCCTCCAGATTGGTGGGATCCCAGGGATTGGCGTGCGCCATGTCACTGACGAGCATCGCCTCGAGTTGCCCTCCGAAGTCTTCGTCGACCATGATGGAGTTGATCTCGAATTGCAGCCGGAATGAACGGTTGTCGAAGTTGGGGCTGCCTACCGATGACACGTCGCGGTCCACCATCAGCACTTTCTGGTGCGGAAAGCCGTCGGTGTAGCGCAGGAAGGTGATTCCGACACCGGACAGCTCATTGGCATACCAGCGCGTCGCCAGATCCACCAGCGGATTGTCCCCCTTTTCGGGGACCATCACCCGCACATCCACCCCACGCAGCGCAGCGAGCCGCAGCGCCGCCATCACCGCCTGGTCGGGCACGAAGTAGGGGGTGGCGATCCAGATACGTTCGCGGGCGGAGTTGAGAGCGTGCACGAAGAAGAGCTGTGCGGTCTCGATATCGTCGGTGGGGTTGATGGCCAACACCATGGTTTTGACATCGGCGCCGCTGGCCGCCGGCACCGGCTCCCAGCTCAGATCGGGGATGGTTCGGGTGGCCCAGTACCAGTCGGCGAGGAAAATTATCTGCGCGACCTGTGCCGCCGGTCCCTCGATGCGCACGTGGGTGTCGCGCCAGTGACCGACCTTGGGGTCGAGACCGAGATACTCGTCGCCCACGTTGTGACCGCCGATCCACGCCACCTTCCCGTCCACCACCACGTTCTTGCGGTGGTTTCGGAAATTGAGCTGAAAACGGTTGTGGGCCCCCTGGGTGGTGTTGAACTCCGACTGCTTGATCCCGGCCGCTTCGAGTTCGGCGAGATAGCTCTTGGGCAGACCCGCGCTGCCCACCTCGTCGAAGAGTACGAAGACCTCGACGCCTCTTTTTGCACAGTCGATCAGCGCGTCCTTGAGCCGCCGCCCGAGACCATCGTCGTGGATGATGTAGAACTGGACGAGGGCGTAGTGCTCGGCCTTGGCGAGGCCTGAGAAAATATTGTCGAAGGTGGCGTCGCCGTCGACCAGCAGCGTCACATCGTTGCCGTGCAGGAGCGGGCTGTGGGCGAGGCGCTTCATGGCCTCGTAGTTGGGCATCCGTTCCAGGCTTTCCACCGCAAACGGCTCGATGCGTTCCTGCATGGTGGTCCTGAACTGCTCGACTTCCCTCGCGCGGCCGTTAAACGCCTCGACGTAGCCCTGGAAATTCCGGCGGCCCAGGACCCAATACGCGGGCACCGCGAGATAGGGGAAGGTGTTGAGGCTGACGCCCCAGGCGATGGCGCCCTGGGCTGTGCGAGCCGTCATCACCGCATGGATCGACGAGAGCAGGCCCAAGATCTGAAAAACAACGACGATGAGGGCGATCATTTTCTTCTTCCCCCGCTTTCTCTTTCCGGCATCCCGCTTCGAATCAGGCGCCGCTTTGGCCTCTGCCTTCCCTTGGTGATCCTGTTCACGGGTTGATGTTTGCGGCTCGGACTTCTGGTTGTCGACAGACATCGATCCACCTCTCTCGGTCGTGACGATTCAATCTTCTTTGAGAATCTGCTCGCTGCTTACCATGAGCGTTCACCCGTTCTCAGCCTTCACCGCCGCGCCGACGCATACACTCGTTGCACGGCGGCGACGACGATCGCCGTGGTCCAACCGAACATGATGATGCCGTTGGCGGCCTCGAACGAGGCCAAGAGCCGCCAACGCGGATCCAGAACCACGTCGCCATACCCGAGGGTGGTGAAGGTGACTGTCGAAAAGTAGAGGGCGGGTTCCATCCCGGAAATTGCCCCCAACGCGACATAGGCGACGGCATAGATCGAGGCCTCGACCAGGCCGGCCGCAAACATCACCAGAACCGAGAATCCGACCATGCCCAGGCTGTGCAAGGTTGCCGTTCGGTGAGGGTTTTGCTCGTGAGCTTCCAGCCTGTGCATCGTGATCACCATGAAACCGGCGTGGACCAGGGTGGTGACGAGCATCATCAGAAAGCCCATGGCGAGATTGCTCCACATGATCAACTCGAGACCATCCTTCCCCGAGACCGCGCCGCCACCTTGTCTGTCTGCACCCGGCCTCACTGGAAGGTTAACCGGGATTGGGGGAGCTGTAACCTCGTAATCTTACCGGGTTGTCAGCAGGTCTTGGAGAAGATCGGTGAACAGCGTGGTCGCGGGTCATGAATGACCCGCCTACAGGTGAGAAGCGCTACCGTCATTTCCCTCGGGTCCTCCAGGTGCGGCCGTCATTCCCCCGTAGGCGGGCCCTTTAGGGTCCGCGACCACTGCGTTGAATTCCGCGACGTCCCGCCAATCCACCACGGCCGTGGTCGCGGGTCATGAATGACCCGCCTACGGATGAGAGGCGCGTCCATCGTGGTCTCCCGGTTTCATTTGGCGCGGCTGTCGTGGACCCCGTAGGCGGGCCCTTCAGGGTCCGCGACCACAACGTCGACCATTTTGGACCGATGGGAGACCACGCCACCCGTGTGGCAATGGGAACCGCCGTGACAGTGGCGCCGTCATTCCCGTAGTAGAGAGCTCATGAATTCTTCGGGCTAGGGTGACGCTCGCGCCTGGCGTAAGATTCCACGACAGGGGCGCCTTCAACTGAAGGCGCCCCTCGCTCGATCTGAGAAGACCGCGCGCACAGGCGCGCGATCGGGGTTCACTCGCCCTTGTTCGGTCCGTAGAGGCCGATACCGAGCTCTGATGCGATGTAGTTGATCGCTCGCAAGGCACGGACGCTGTTGCCGGCCTCGTTGAGGCGCGGCGAGAACGCCGCGATCGCAAACTTGCCAGGCACCACCGAGACGATGCCGCCGCCGACGCCCGTCTTCGACGGTAAACCGGCGCTGTACATCCACTCGCCGGACTCATCATAGAAGCCCGCAGTGGCCATGATGGCGAGCAGCTCGGGAACGTGCTCGACCGGCATCATCCGGCGATCGGTCAGTGGGTTGACGCCGCCGTTGGCGAGCGTTGCCCCCATCACCGCGAGATCGCGTGTATTCACGCCGACCGAACACTGGCGCGTGTACACCCGCAGGGCTTCCTCGGGGTCGCAGTACAGCCGCTCGTAGTTGTAGAGGATGTTGGCGATGCCGCGGTTTCCCCAGCAGGTCTCGTACTCGGAGGTGTAGACCGCTTCGATGACCGGCAGCTCGTCGCCCGCGAACCCCTCGAGGTTGTCGTGCACCATCTTCCAGCGCTCGTCCTCGGAGTCCGCCTCGACCATGCTGACGGCCGCGATGGCACCCGCGTTGACCAGCGGGTTCACAGAACGATCGGGGTAGATCTCGAGCGCCAGCTTCGAGTTGAATGCCAGCCCGGTGGGCTCGACGCCGATCTTCTCGCGAACTGCTTTGGGTCCCTGCTGGGTCATCACCAACGCCGCGGTGAAGGGTTTGGACACGGACTGGATCGAGAACCGGTAGTCCTGCTCGCCGGCCGAGTAGATCTTGCCGTCGCGGGTGGCGATGGCGACGCCGAACAGCTCGCTGGGCACCGTGTCGAGGATCGGGATGTAGTTGGCGTTGGCGCCCTCCTCCACATCCTTGAACTTTGCGTATGCCTCGTCCACGACACGCTGGAAGTCCTCAGCCGTGGGCTTGGTCGGAGCCTGCGCCGACGCCATCGCCGGCAGCAATGCCAGTGAGACGAGAACGGGGCCGATCAGCCACGCCCGCGTGCTTAGGATACTTTTCAAGACGCTCATGATTGACCTCCAAAGACGTGTGAGAAGTTGTACTTGAACGAGAACTGGACCTTGAAGTCGTCGGAAGACCACCCGTCGGAGAAGTTCTCGCGCTTGCCGTACTGCAGCTCGGCGCCGCACATCACGTTCGGCACCGGGGTGTAGAGCAGGTTGACCAGGGCGTACTCGCCCTTGGAGAACGAGCTGGGGTCCTGACTGCTGGCATTGTCGATGTCGGACAGCGAGTAGCCGATCGAGGTCGTCCACTCACTGCTCCAGGCATGGTCGAGGAAGGCCACCACGCCGAGAATCGGCAGACCCACGCCCTTGATCGGCGCCGTGGGGTCGCCCGGGTTGGGCTCGATGCCGATATCGACGGTGGAGTCGTTCATGTAGTTCTCGATCGCCTCGCCGTAGACCACCTGGAGTCTGAGAGTGTTCGATTTGCCGAGATTGATGTTGGAGCTCAGGTTGATGCCCCAGCCGACGGTGTCGCCCGATAGATCGTATTCGTCGGTGCCGTTGTCCTCCCACTCGATGTATCGCAGGATGCCCGCAACCTCGAGATAGCCCCAGTCAAAGGCGTGCCGGTATTCGGCGGAGAGATCTGGAAACGGAAAGTGCGCGGAGACATCGTCAAGCGCGATTTCGTCGTCGTAGTGCCCCTGGTCGCCGCTGGCGCCCGGCCGCTCGAGGGCGATCGTCAGCCGGGTGTCGCCCTTGATCGGCATCCATCGGACCTGGATGTTGCGGAAGAAGACCATGCCCGACGGACCCCAGTATTCGAGCGAGTTCGGGAACACGTCGATGTCCATGAACGGGCTCCAGGTCTGGCCGGCGCCGAACTGTCCGAGTTCGCCGTAAGCGTGGCGCAGCCTGAAGGTGGTCTGGCCGGCGTCTGAGCCCACGCCAAAGAGTTCGAACTCGAAGATGGTGTAGAGTTCGCCGAGCTTGGTCGGGAACCAGGCTTTGGTCCCGAATCGTGTCTGGCGGACGCTGAAGTAGGTGTTGCCGTCGGCGCCGTACTCGCCCTCGTATGCGGGCAGCTTGGTCGGCCGCATGACGTCAAACCAGTCGGGGTCGATCTGACCGCTGCGGTAGCCGGCGTCGGTCATGGCGAAGCCGTAAAGCTCGAATTTCGGTTTGGCTTCCTCCGTGTCGTCCTCGGCCCAGGCCGCCGGGGTTGCGAGCGGCAGCAGTAGCCCTGCGGCGATCCCGGCGATCGCCAGGATCCTCATGGGTCGTCGGTCTTTCATACGATACCTCCTCTGTTCACATTGATCTGTCGTTGAAATTCGAATGGTTTCGCAACGGGCGGTGATGATCGGTCGTTCGGCGGTCATCGATCTCACCGTTCCCGCCCGGTGCCGGACGCCGGCGTCCAGGGCGGCGCGACGTGGGGGTCGTTGGCGTGCGCCTGCTCCCACGCCCGCACTTTGACCCGAGCCGCGTCGAAGAGTCTCTCGTAGTTGCCCTTGCGAACCTTATAAATTGCCTCGGGTGTCAGCAGTGCCCACAGCGGCGCGTAGGCGTCGTAGACCGCAACCTGGGCATCGACCGAGGTCGGCGCCACCACATCGGAGCCGAAGAGAAAGCGGTCGGGGTAGCGGTTGATCATGTCGGCGGTGTGTTGGGTCGCCTCCGGCGTCGAGGTCACGTACTTGGCGACCTCGTCCCACGAGATGTCCATATAGACGTGCGCCAGGGTGGGATCGGTGCAGATCTTCTCGACGATCGCAGCCTGCTGCTCGAGTGGACGCACGACCCGGCCAACCCCGAGATGCGCCCAGATGATCGTGGTTTCAGGGTGGTGCGCGAAGAGTCCCTTCAACTGGGCGAGAATGTACGGCTCCTGGTCCGGCTTCGGGAACGGCATGTTGATGTCGTTGTGGAGGATGACCACCAGCCCGACCTCACCGGCGAAGTCGAAAATCCGGTCGAGGGCCGGGTTGGTGAGGCTGGCGATCTCGCCCGCGACCTTGGCCGAGACGAACTCCTTGTGGATGGTGAACTCTCCGATCCCCGAGAACACCCCCGGGAAGGTGAGCAGCACCCGCCGGATGTGGTCGGCGGCGTACATGTCGGCGGGGTTGAAGCCGGTGATCATGGGGTCGAAGCGGAGCTGCTGCTCCGGCGCGAGCGACTTGTAGGCCATGGCGATGTGGGCGTCGGTGAACGAGTAGTAGTAGAGCGGGGCATCGGACTGCAGGTAGTAGGTCGGCGCGAAATCGCCGGTGTTGCCGTACGCCCAGGTCTGCTGCAGCGGCAGACCGAAGACGGTGGAGCGACCGATGGTGGTTCCCATCATCTCGACGTAGTCGTGGATCTCCGTGCCTTCCTGGATGTAGTTCGTGATGTGGAAGTGCGAGTCGTGGAAGTCTGCTCCCGCCGGCACCTGTGCCGCGGCAGGCAGGCTCGCGATCGCGATGACGAGGATGAACACTGAGACCGCGATCGGAATCCGCATGGTGACCCGACCCTGACGAAGTTGACGCTTCATGTGACTGCTCCTTTGCTTTTCCGACTGTCGGCGGCACGCGGCCGCGAATCGAACCATCAGAAGAAGATCGAGAACGCCGCCGCCACGGTCGTGCCGTCCTGGCCTCCGGTGTAGTAACCGAAGGTGCTCGAGACCGGCGACCGGTTGACATCGATGACCTGGAGGTTGAGCCGGTGGTTGCGCGTGTTGAAGGGGTAGTAATTCGCGCCGATCAGGTACTCGGAGCTGTTTCTGAAGCCGGCGTCACTGTCGCCGAAGATCTGCGAGGTCGCGAGGTAGAGTTCGAGCTTCTTCGCGTATGGGGTAGAACGCCGCCTGGACGTAGAATCCCGTGTCCACAATCTCGTCGACCGGCAGCGATCCATCCGCCTACGAAACCGTTGAGCTGCCGGTGGTAGAACTCGGTCTGGAAGAAGAAACCGCGGTACTTCAAGCCGGCATCGATCGCGAGGATCTGATAGTCCGCATCGGTCACCGTGACGCCGGGCGCCAGGGCGCCCGTTTCGAAGAGATTCACACTGTCCGCGAGCTTCAAGGCGGTGTTTCCCGGGTTGGCGCCGACCGCCGTGTAGCGCTCCTCGGGGCTGTAGACCGCAGAAACGCCGAAGCGGGTCGCCACTTTTTCGTGGTATTCCCAGTCGCCGTAACCGCCCCTCGGACCGAACTCCTTGGTCGTGGGCATCCACCAGAGCGAACCACCGTAGGTGAAGTTCCGGTCGATCTGGCTGGCGGTGACGCCCAGGGTGCTCGAGGTGTTTCCGACCGAAGCGCTGTACCAGAGACCGGGTGTGATCTGACCGTTCGCCCAGATGCCCTGGGCGAAAAACGGCCGGAAGAACTCGTCCGCCATGACTCGGTCGTTGCCGAGCCAGTACGGGTGGGAGCCGAACATCGACCGCGAGCCGGGATTGCCGAAGATGCCGCCGTAGAGGTTGAAGCTCTTGCTGAACTGGTAGCCGATGTTGGCGAAGATGGCACTCTGATTGGTGGTGTTGACGGTCCAGAAGGCGATGGTGTAGCGGAGCTTTGGAACGCCCATCCAGCCGTTCAGCCAGACGAGGATGCGGTGCGAGTAGATGTCCCGCCGGGCGTCGACGGCGCGCTCGTTGCCGAGGTGGTCGGTGAAAGTCTGATCTGCCGGCATCTGGTTCATGTACCGCAGCAGCGCGTAACCGCTGATGGAAAGCTCTCCAGCGTTGCTCTTTCCGACAACAAATCCCTTGCCGGGGTCGTACACTCCCCATGTCTCGGTGGGGGCAGCGGTCTCCGAGGCGGTCGAGATCGACGGTTCTGCCGATGGCACGCCCGGGGCTGCCGTCGCCGTGTCTTCGACGGGCGCCGCCGCCGTTGTCACGTCCGCCGCGGTTTCGGGCGCGTCCTGGCTCACCAGGAACTCGCCGCCGCAGCCGTCCATGACCCACACGCCGGCCGAGTCGTAGCCCCAAGACCTGCCCAACAGACAGGCCATCTCTCCCGTTTCCTTGGTCAGCAGCACCCCGGCTGAGGTATCGGCCGGGCAGTGTTGGCGCTCGCCGACGCCCGACGTGCAGACCACCGTCGCCATCGAGCCGGCCGAACCTCCAGTTGACGACGGGTCCGCGGTCTTCGCCGGAGCCTGAGCCAGGGCCACCGGCGCCAGGCACAGGACCGCCGCTACAGAAGTGGACATCGTCCACGAATTGAAATTGTTCATCTTCTGACCCCCGATTCCTCAGAACTTCGAGATTGGCGGACGCCGTCGACAGCCGGCAACAGATCGATCGCGATCAACCGCTTGAGCACAAAGGCGTCGGCGCCGGCTTCCATCGCCGCGTCGCGCACGCTCTCCTCGTCGTGGACGCTGACAACGATCACCTTGAGATCGGGGCAACGCTGCCGGAGTTCCCGCAACCAGCCCAGACCGCTGCCCCGGGCCAGAGACAGATCGACGACCGCGACCTCGGGTTGGAGCCGAGCCGCTCCCTCGAGCAGCGATGTCTCGTCGGCGACCATGACCACCGATCCGAAGGCCGTTTCGAGCAAGCCCCGCACACCCTCGGTGAGACCGTGGTGGCGGTCCGCCAACAGCACACAGCTCAGAGGCTTCTCAGCCATTGCTGCCCTTCTTTCTCCGCGACCATGATCGCGATACATGCTTCAGAAAGCATCATGGAGAGATTAGCCAAGATTCGGAGACTTGTGACCTCGGAGTTTTACGGGGTTGGTTCCCGGAAAATACGAGGTCAGAGCTCGACGAGGCCGTGTTTGATGGCGAAGTGGGTCAATTCAGCGTTGGTGTGCAGATCCAGCGTCTCCATCATCTGGTACTTGTGGAACTCCACCGTCCGGGCCGAGATCTCGAGATTCGAGGCGATTTCTTTCGCCGATCGCCCCTCTGCCAGGAGCTGGAGGACCTCCCGCTGCCTCGGGGTGAGGGAATCGATCGGGTCTTCGCCACCTTGGTCTGGTCCCTCTTTCAGGGCTTCCAGGACCTCTCCGGCGAGTTGGGGTGTCAGATAGGTCTTCCCCTGGAGCGCCGCGCGGATGGCCGCAACCAGTTCGACCGAGGCCGAATGCTTGAGCACGAAACCCGACGCCCCGGCATCGAGGGCGCGCCGCGCGAAGGTCACATCCCGGTGCATGGTGAGAAATACCACCGGCGTTCGATCACCACCCTGCCGCAACCGGACCAACGCGTCGATGCCGTTGAGGTGGGGCATGGTGATGTCGGCGACGATCACGTCCGGGCGAAGCTTCTGAGCCGCCTCGACCAACTCGCGCCCGTCTTCCACCACGCCCACGAGGTCGAAGTCGGGGGACAGCAGACTCTTGAGTGCCTCGGCCACCAGCAGGTGGTCGTCGGCGAGGAGCACACGGGGACGGTGCGCGGCGCTCATGGTGAACTTCCTTCTGTGGGGACCCAGGCGATGACCTCGGTGCCCCGTCCGGGCGCACTCTCGACATCGAAAGTGCCATTCACCAACCGCACCCGCTCTTGCATGCTGGCCAGGCCGAGGCTCCTTCCCTTTCGCGGATTCGCCGACTCGAAGCCGACGCCGTCATCGCGGACGGCAAGAAGCAGACCGTCATCCATCTGCCGAAGAGTGACGCTGACGGCGTTGGCTTCGGCGTGGCGGCCGATGTTGTTCAGCGCCTCCTGCGCCACGCGAAACAGGCACAGCGCCGCCTCCTTCCCGACGACCTCGGGAAATGGCTCCAACTCCAAGGCGATCTCCACCCGACACCGGCGGCCCTGCCGTTCGCACTCCGCCCGGAGCGCCTCGGCGAGGCCGAGTTCGTCCAGGACCGATGGGTGCAGCTGATACGCCAGGGTGTGAATGTCCTCGCTGAGCCGCACGAGCCCCTCGCGGAGCGACCGCATCGAAACTGCCTGCGTTTCGTCGGAAGCGGCGAGACTCGACGCGTCCGGCCTCGATCGCCAGCACCGCAACCCTCTGCGTCAGGTCGTCGTGAAGTTCGCGCGCGAGCAGCGCGCGCTCCTCTTCGTGGGCGCCGATGAGTCGCCGGCTCAGATCGCGCAGCTCGTCCTCGACCAGCTTGCGGTCGGTGATGTCGCGGAGAACGCCGAAGGTGCGGACCGCTTGACCGGTGGCGTCGCGCTCGCTGACGCCCGCCAGGTGGTGGATCCAGATCTGCCCACGGGTCGGGTGCAGGAAGCGATACTCGATGAGAGAATCGGTCCATCCTTCCGTCGTGCAACTGTGTCACGATAGATGCATCACCCGCGGGCGGTCGTCGGGATGCAGATGTTCGATCCAGAACTCCAGCGCCTGGAGGCCCGTCATCCATTCCGAGGGGAAGCCCGAAGATGTCTCGCATCCGATCGTCGATCCATACAACGCCTTCGCCAAAATCGCACCTCGTAGAACCCGAGACCCGCAAGATCGGCGCCCGCCGCCAGGCGCGCCTCGCTCAAGCGAAGAGACTCCTCGGCGCGCTTGCGCTCGGTGATGTCGATGGAGACGCCCATCAGAGCATCCGGCTCGCCGGTAGAGCCGAGCCGGGGCCGCCCGCGGGATGAGATCCACCGGACGCCGCTGTCAGCCGGAGAAGATCCGATAATCCATGTTGCAAGGGTTTGCCCGTCCCCACGGACGCTCGATGGCTCGCTGAACGGAGACCACAGTCGTCCGGGATGGACCGAGTCTTCGGAAACGCGCCATGCTCGATGACCTCGTCCGGCGAGATAGCCGAAGATCGCCCGACCCCTTGCGGTGGCCCAGAAGACGCCCGTGTTGAAATCCAGCGTCCAGAGCCCCGCCTCTGCGGATTCCGCCGCCAAAGCCAGGCGCGCCTCACTCTCCAGCAGGTTCAGCTCGTTGCGCCTTCGAGCGAGTGCATTGGTGAAGATCTGAGCAACCAACTGGAGACGATTGACAAGATCATCGGGCCAGTCACGCTCCACTCCCAGAGTGTTCCAGCCGATGAGGCCAACGGGCGCCTCGCCCCCGAGCGCGAGCGGGATGCTGAGATGGGACTTGACGCCGTAATGGCTGCAGAACTCCCGGTCGACGCGGGCTTCCGGCGGGAACTCCGCCAACGACAGTATCGGGACCACACGGCCAGCCAGGATTTCCTTCCGGATCCACGGAAACTGCTCCTCATGCAGAGGCTCAGGTGGAAGGACCTGCCCTAAAGGCGGGTGGGCATGGGTGGGGGCGATCACATCTTGGGTCCCGGTCGACCACTGCCACAGCACTGCGAGATCAATCCCCAAGAGCTCACAGACCCGGCGCAACGCCTCGTCGATCTCGAGGTCCACCTCGTCGGGAAGCAGGTTGATGAACTTGGAAGAGAGATCGGCGATCAGGGTCTCGAAATCGAGGCGATCCTTCAGTTCTGCATGCAGGTGGTCAGGCGAGGAAATCACCGGACAATTCTCTCACGATCGCGATTCCTCGCGGCGCCCGCCTCAAGGCTGGAGGCGAGCCCGAATCACTCACCGGGTCGGGAGCGCAATCGGCGGATTCACGATCATCCGAAGCTGGATGGCCGCCCGTAGTAGACTGCCGGCAATGCAATTCATTGACTTTCTTCGCAGCCAGCCGGTGATGACGCTCTTTCTCGTATTCGGCCTTGGGCACCTGATCGGTCGCATCCGAGTCGGGGTCGTGACGCTCGGGCCGGTCGCGGGGGTCCTGTTCGTCGGGCTCGGTTTCGGCTACCTGGGGTTTCAGATGTCACCCGGGGCCCAGGCGGTCGGGTTCGCGCTCTTCATCTTCTCGGTGGGATACCAGGCCGGACCGCGTTTCTTTGACGTGCTCCGAACCGATGGACGCAAATATCTGGTCATCGCGCTGATCGTGACCGTGACGGGTGTGGTTCTCGCCGTTGGGCTCGGGCGCGCGTTCGACTTCGAGCCGGGCACCGGCGCCGGTCTGCTCGCGGGCGGCCTCACGAGCTCGCCGACGCTCGCGGCGGCGCAGGAAGCGATTCGCGGCGGCAGCGTCGATCCGCCGGAGGGATGGAGCGCCGAGCAGATGATCGGCAACATCACCACCGGGTATGCGATCACCTACATCTTCGGCCTCGCCGGGCTGATTCTCATCGTCAAGCTGATGCCCGCGTTACTCGGCATCAACCTCGCCGACGAGGCGAAGCGTTACGAGACCACGATGCAGACGGATGTCCCCGAGGCCGTGGAAACGGCCGGCTTCCGAGCCTACCGGGTCTCGAATGAGGACTTCACCCGAATGTCCGCCGATGAGCTCCACGAACTGTGGGACGGGTTCTCCTGGGTCCGGCTGCGTCGCGGCGGTGCATTCATCGATCCCGGTACCATCGACCGACTCGAGCTCGACGATGAGGTTGTCGTTTTCGGCTCGCTTGAGTTCCTGAGCCGCATTCAAACCCTCGGCGAGGACATCAGCTCTCAGCACGCGACAGACGGAACCGTGGATACGGCCCGGATCATCGTGCAGAACCGCGATGTTGTCGGACGGACCCTCGCGGATCTCAATATCGCCGGAACCTACGGTGTCTATGTCGAAGGCGTGAGCCGGATGCGCAACGAAATCCCTCGCGAGCTCTCGGTCGAGCTGCGCCACGGTGACGAACTCAGGGTTGCCGGACCTTCGGCCAGCATCGACGCACTCGGCCGCGCACTCGGCGCGATCGAACGGGACGACGACAATCAAACCGATCTGCTGGTCCTCGCCGTCGGCATCGTGACGGGGGCGTTCCTGGGTACCTTGTCCATCACCGTGTTCGGCCTTTCCATCGGTCTCGGCTCGGCCGGAGGTCTTCTGGTGTCCGGGATCATCATCGGCTTCATGCACAGTGTCCGCCCGACATTCGGAGCCTTCCCCGAGGCGGCGCGGTGGCTGCTGCAGGAGTTCGGTCTCCAGTTGTTCATGATCGGTGTCGGGCTTCGCGCGGGCGCCGACATCGTGGAGACCTTCATGCAGGCCGGGCCGCAGCTCATCGCGGCGGGCGCCGTGGTGACGGTGATTCCCCTGCTCATCGCCTACTTTGTCGGCAATCGTCTGATGCACCTGAATCCGGCCATCCTGTTCGGCGCCATCGCGGGAGCGATGACCAGCGGTGCGACTCTCAGTGTGGTGACCGGCGAGGCGAAGAGTCAGGTCCCCGCCCTGGGTTACAGCGGTACCTACGCATTTTCGAACGTCTTTCTGACCGTGGCAGGACCGATCGTCGTGGCCCTCGCCTGACGAGCGGCCCGGACTATTCATGAGGTTTCGTCGCAGGTCCTGATGGACCCGCCGACAGATTCTCAAGCGATACTCAATACTCAATATGACTGTCGGCGTACCGTTTAATTGACCCCCGTCCCTACGTCGCCGCCCGGAACACAACTCATCGCCCGACGTAGGGTGGGCCTGGGCCCGCCTTCAGAGGCTTTGCCGAACTCGTCGCACCCCATGAAGTCAAACGACGCCGACGTCCGATGCCGTGAACACCACGCCGACGTGAACGAGGATTGGATGCTCCTCGATGTCGGCATGACTGCAGGATGGCGTCAAGAACCCAGACCATCACCGCAAAATCCCCCAGGCACGCTATTCTGAGCCCGAGATCGCGGCATCGCCCGGCGCCTGCATACAGGCTTCGGGCAGGGGGCCAAGCCCCTGGGATTCGACACGAAAATCCAGTGATTCCGGCTCGTTCCAGTTGATGGTGAAGACATAGACCGTTTCATAGTCGCTGTTCGGCCACGCCGGCACTTTCGCATCGCTGCCGAATCTGGTCAGCATCACCGTCGCAAACTGCACCATGACGCCATGCTCCCAGGCCACGTAGATCGTCGCGTCCCGGTACTTCGGGTCCAGCAAGGTATCCGCGAGTAGACCCGGGTCGTTGAAAGGCAACTGTGTGTTGATCGGTACACCTAGCCGGATGGCGGTGGGTCCGATGGTCAGCAATGGGCGAACATAATCATAACGCTGCCCGTCTCCGTGCAGTTCGGTCGTCTTGACCTTCGGGTCGGGAGCAAAGATGTAGTCCGGTGGTGGAAAGTTGGCAATCAACCAATCCGGAAGCTTCAGTGAGCGGTTCAGACCCTGGCAGGTAAGGAGTCCCAACCCCTGTTTCGGTTTCTCGCCGTGGCGAACCAAGACCAGGGTCTGCACGTGATCATCGGCCTCCTGGGCGCATACGGGCAGCGTCGGAAAGACGAGAAATGCCACCGCCACTGTTTTTTTGAGAAACCCGAAAAAAGTCATACCAACACCCTCTCTCTGAAATCAAGTTGGCGGACACGGGACTGCATTTCGTCATCGATCATTCCTGAACGACGGCACGACCGAGTCCCGGGAGATCCATACCTATCCCTTTCGCTATGTTGGGCGATTCTCACTCCGCTGGTGGTTTGGTCGCAGGCCATTAGGGCGCGACCAACCCGTACTGATGGCCCTTCACTATCGGCTGACCTGACTCATGGCGATAGCCATGGTGCGCTCTAGAACCGCACCCGGCCGAACAGACTCAGATCCCAGATGTCGATATTGGCTGTGAGATCGAGCGTTCCGATGCCGTCGTCGTCGTTGATGTTCTTTGCATCCGACGTCGATTGGGGCGATATTGAACGCACCACCGACGGACCAGCGTTTGCCGATGAGGTATTCGAACCCGGCTCGACCGATCCATTGGCTGCCGCTGATATCGCCGATGGTGACATCGAGCCAGCCACCACTGAGAATCATCCGCCAGTGCTCGGTCAGCAATCGCCGATACTCGACATAGAGGTACGGCAGCGGCGCGCTCACGTCGGCCCCTTGGCTGCCCTCCTCGACCTGGCCGGTGTCGAGGGTCCAGCTGAGCGTGGATCTTCAGGTCGATCCACCGGAACCCGAGCCCGAAGCCCACCGCCCAACGTTCCTTGACCCACGGATAGAAGGTGTAATCGACGAAAAACTGAATGGTTTCGAGACTCGAGGGAGATATCGGCATCGATGGGAATGGTCTCATCGCCCCACTCGATCTCGGTGAGGGCCTGGGTGTTCGATTTCGGTTGAGATTCTGCCACCGTCCCGCCAGACGGTGGCGTTTGCCGACCTGCCATTCGAAATCGAGGGACGGGATGGAATGCCGGTTGCCGAGCTTGAGGTCGTCCTCGAAATTGAGGACTGCACCCCTGACCCGACTCCTCGTCGTAGAGGCCGACCGAGGTGCTCAGTCCGACCCAGCTGAGTTCGCCCTTGAAGCTGAATTTGTCGAAGAGCGGCTCGTACGCGCGTTGCGCCTCGGCCGGCGCGGACGACGCGAGAACCAGGCCGCCGAGCATCACCGCGATCACCAGGGAACGTTGCGTGGAAGTGCCTGACATCAGAATCCCCTTCTCCGGTTGTGCCGCATGCATCTATACAGCGACCGTGCCGGAATTGAGAACTGCTGCCAATCGAGAACTTCCCGGCGCCGGGCGCCGGGAAGAAATTGTCTCGTCCGTTCCGTATCGGCGGTCTAACTTCAGAATCGAACCCGGCCGAAGATGCTGAAATCCCAGATATCCATGTCGACGGAGAGATTGAGCGTCCGATGTCGTCGTTCGCCGCCGATGTCGTCCGCTTCGATATAGATGGTGGCAATGTTGAACGAGCCGCCGACGGACCAGCGTTTGCCGATGAGGTACTCGATCCCGGCCCGACCGACCCATTGGCTGCCGCTGATGTCGCCGATGGTGATCCCGAGCCAGCCACCGGTGAGGATCATCCGCCAGTGTTCGGACAGCAATCGCCGGTACTCGACGTTGAGGTACGGCAGCGGCGCGGCCACGTCGGCTCGTTGGCTGCCCTCGATGGTCTGGCCGCCCTCGAGAGTCCAACTGAGGTTGGATTTCAGATCGAGGTATCTCGAGGCCGAGCCCGAAGCCCAATGCCCAGCGTTCCTTCACCCACGGATAGAAGGTGTAGTCGACGAAGAGCTGCATGGTGTCGAAGTTGAGAGCTGATACCGGCGCCGATGGGAATGGTCTCATCCCCCCACTCGATCTCGGTCAGGGCCTGGGAGGTGCGAGTCCCGGTTGAGGTTCTGCCAGCGGGCGGCCAGGCGGTGGCGTTTGGCGATCTGCCATTCGAAGTCGAGTGACGGGATTGACTGCCGGTCTCCGAGGTCGAGGTCGTCCTCGAAATTGAGGACCGCATCCCTGATCCAACTCCTCGGAGAAGAGTCCGACCGAGGTGCTCAACCCGACCCAGCTGAGTTCGGCCTTGAAATTGAACTTGTCGAAGAGCGGCTCGTACGCACGTTGCGCCTCGGCCGGGGCGGACGACGCGAGGACCACGCCGCCGACCATCACCGCGATCACCAGGAAACGTCGCGCAGAATTAAATGACATCAGAATCTCCTTCTCCGGCTGTGCCGCATGCATCATACAGCGAACAGTGCCGGAATTGAGAACGTTGTACATCACCAGGGGTTTTCAACTTCGATCCCGGTTCGCTCGAAGTCCGCCACATTCCGAGTCACCACAATACAACCGTGAACCGACGCCGTCGCACTGATGAGTCGCGTCAACAACGGGGAGCGGACTTCCCTTCGCTTCCGCCTCTCCGAGCATGACCCCCCAGGCCGCAGCAACGCGAATATCCACGGGGAGAATCCGCTTGTCGAACCTGGCTGTTAAATCCCGCGCCACCCAGGATTCCAAACCGGTGCGACGCGGTCCGTGGGGTAGTTTGGCAACACCCTTGTGAAGCTCGCCGATCGTGACCACGCTGAGGAAAAGACGATACTCATCCCGGTCGCCGACCCACTGCACCACCTTCGGCTCGGGTTGCGGTTTGACGAGTTCCGAAAGCACACACGTATCGAGGAGATAGTTCACAGATCGATCTCACGGCCGGTGTCCCGATCCCGCTCCAGATCCAGCTCGACGTCGGCCAGAGGCGACGACCGAAGAAACTCAACCAATCCGATCTTGGGTCGAACCAGCCGGTGATACTCCTCAACCGACAAGATCACCGCTGTTTCCCTTCCACGAAGGGTCACAATCTGCGGCCCCGCCTTCAGCGCCTTATGAACGACTTCGCTGAATC
This sequence comes from uncultured Acidobacteriota bacterium, assembly GCA_963753035.1. GTDB lineage: Bacteria > Acidobacteriota > Thermoanaerobaculia > Thermoanaerobaculales > Sulfomarinibacteraceae > JAHECW01. Next base: position 20,025 of record CAVWAW010000008.1, read on the forward strand.
TGTTTTTTGCATCCTGAAGCTTCCACGTTCCCGTCATCAAGCACCTCCGCAGCTAGACTGTCTAGCTACAAAGAGAGTATCACAAACTCCTCCGTATCAAAAAACTCCCCGGCGCCGGGCGCCGGGGAAACATTGAATCGCTCAGTCTTCGCGGACAATCCTCAGAATCGAACCCGTCCGAAGAGGCTCAGATCCCAGATGTCCAGTTGGATTGTGGCACGGAGGGGCACAAGGTCCTGACGGCTGTTGACGTTGTCGGCCTCGACATCGATGGTGGCGACATTCGACGCACCGCCCACCGACCAGCGCTTTCCGAGGAGATACTCGAAGCTCGCCCGACCGACCCACTGGCCGCCGCTGACATCGCCGATGGCGACATCGAGCCAGCCGACGCCGATGATCATCCGCCAGTGCTCGGTCAGCAACCGGCGGTACTCGAAGTAGATGTACGGCAGCGGTGCCGAAACACCGGCATCCTGCGTGCCCTCTTCGACCTGGTTTCCCTCGAGATTCCAGGCCAGCGTGGCCGAGAGATCCATCCACCGGAACCCGAGGCCGAAGCCCGCCGCCCACCGTTCCTTGACCCAGGGATAGAAGGTGTAGTCGACAAAGAACTGGGTGACGTCAAAGGTCAGGCTGATGTCGGCACTCACGGGGATGGTCTCGTCACCCCACTCGATGTCGGCCAGCGCCTGGGCGTTCGAACCCCGATTCAGGGCCTGATAGCGCCCGGCAACCTTGTGCCGCTTGGCGATCTGCCACTCGAAGTCGAGGGATGGGGTGAACTCCCGGGTGCCGAGGTTGAGATCGTTCTCGAAGTTGAGGACGGCCCCACGATCGAGTTCATCGGCGAAGAGACCGACGGACGTATCGAACCCGACCCAGCTGAGCTCGCCCTTGAAGCTGAACTTGTCGAAGAGCGGCTCGTACTCGCGTTGCGCCTGGGCCGGCGCGGCCGAGACCAGAACCAAGCAACCGAGCATCACCCCGATCACCAGGAATTTTCGCGCGGAAGTGTTAGACATTTGAATCTCCTTCTCTGGCTGTGCCGCATGCATCAGCACAAAGCGAACCGAGTGCCGGAAATCTGGAGAAATCTTGCTGCTCCATGACTCAGGGAGTTAATTCAACTTCAAATCCCGGTTCGCTCGAAGTCCGCCACATTCCGAGTCACCACAATACAACCGTGAACCGACGCCGTCGCGCTGATGAGTGCGTCAACAACTGGGAGCGGACTCCCCTTCGCTTCCGCCTCTCCGAACATGACCCCCCAGGCCGCAGCAACGCGAATATCCACGGGGAGAATCCGCTTGTCGAACCTGGCTGTTAAATCCCGCGCCACCCAGGATTCCAAACCGGTGCGACGCGGTCCGTGGGGTAGTTTGGCAACACCCTTGTGAAGCTCGCCGATCGTGACCACGCTGAGGAAAAGACGATACTCATCCCGGTCGCCGACCCACTGCACCACCTTCGGCTCGGGTTGCGGTTTGACGAGTTCCGAAAGCACACACGTATCGAGGAGGAAGTTCACAGATCGATCTCACGACCAGTGTCCCGATCCCGCTCCAGATCCAGCTCGACGTCGGCCAGAGGCGACGACCGAAGAAACTCAACCAATCCGATCTTGGGTTCGAACCAGCCGGTGAGTACTCCTCGACCGACAAGATCACCGCTGTTTCCCTTCCACGGAGGGTCACAATCTGCGGCCCCGCCTTCAGCGCCCTTTGAACGACTTCGCTGAATCTGTTTTTTGCATCTTGAAGCTTCCACGTTCCCGTCATCAAGCACCTCCGCAGCTAGACTGTCTAGCCACAAAGAGAGTATCACAAACTCCTCCGTATCAAAAAACTCCCCGGCGCCGGGCGCCGAGGAAACATTGAATCGCTCAGTCTTCGCGGACAATCCTCAGAATTGAACCCGTCCGAAGAGGCTCAGATCCCAGATGTCCAGTTGGATTGTGGCACGGAGGGGCACAAAGACCCGACGGCTGTTGACGTTGTCGGCCTCGACATCGATGGTGGCGACATTCGCCGCACCGCCCACCGACCAGCGCTTTCCGAGGAGATACTCGAAGCTCGCCCGCCCGACCCACTGACCGCCGCTGACATCGCCTATGGCGACATCGAGCCAGCCGACGCCGATGATCATCCGCGAGTGCTCGGTCAGCAGCCGGCGGTACTCGAAGTAGATGTACGGCAGCGGTGCCGAAAGACCGGACCGCCAGCTCGCCCTCTTCGACCTGGTTTCCCTCGAGATTCCAGGCCAGCGTGGCCGAGAGATCCATCCACCGGAACCCGAGGCCGAAGCCCGCCGCCCACCGTTCCTTGACCCAGGGATAGAAGGTGTAGTCGACAAAGAACTGGGTGACGTCAAAGGTCAGGCTGATGTCGGCACTCACGGGGATGGTCTCGTCACCCCACTCGATGTCGGCCAGCGCCTGGGCGTTCGAACCTCGATTCAGGGCCTGATAGCGCCCGGCAACCTTGTGCCGCTTGGCGATCTGCCACTCGAAGTCGAGGGATGGGGTGAACTCCCGGGTGCCGAGGTTGAGATCGTTCTCGAAGTTGAGGACCGCCCCACGATCGAGTTCATCCGCGAAAAGACCGACAGACGTGTCGAACCCGACCCAGCTGAGCTCGCCCTTGAAGCTGAACTTG
>CAVWAW010000009.1:0-93579 GCA_963753035.1 uncultured Acidobacteriota bacterium
GGTCGGAGAGCATCGACTCGAAACGGAGCCGCTGCTCGAGATCCGAGTTTTTGGCAACACCCTGAGCGGTCATGACGGGCATTTTCTCACAGCCAATGAATCTCGAGACCGGATACGAGTAAGATGACTCCACAATGACCCGACGACGAAAGACGATTCTCGCGATCGCCGGCGCGCTCGTGCTGCCGACCGTTGTGCTCGCGCTGTATCTCGCGTTCTCCGATCTCAGTGGGTGGCGCGACACGGTCGCACGCGCCGCCTCGAAGGCGATGGCCCGCGAGCTGACCATCGACGGTGAGTTCAAGGTCGACTTCGGGATCGTCACCCGGGTCTACGCCACCGAGCTGAGCCTGGCCAACACCTCTTGGGGTTCCGAGCCGAGCATGGCCACCATCGAACGGCTCGATGGCGAAATCAACCTGTGGGAACTGTTCTCGGGTTCGATCCACCTCCCGAGTGTCAACATCGAGGGCGGCCGCGCGGTCTTCGAATCCGACGCCGAGCAGGGCAGCAACTGGAGGTTGGGTTCCGGCGACGGGACCGCAGGGGGCGGCCCGGTCCGGCTGCGGATCGACAGCATCCGCGCTCGCGATGTCGATCTGGTTTTCCGAACGTCTTCGGACTCACCCGACTGGGATCTCACGGTGCGCGTCCCTCGACAGTTCGGGAGACGAGCAGGGCAACCAGCGCCTCAAAGGCGACGGCGCCTTTCAGGGGGCCCACTTCGACCTCAGCGGCGAGATCGGCACCTTCCAGAACCTCATCAACCTGAGGCCCGTCGAACACGATCTGGAACTTCAACTCGGCGGGATGCACCTCGCCAGTTCGGGAAGAATTACCGAGATCGCCAGCTTGAGCGGCCTCGATCTCCGGGCGAAAGCGGAGATTCCGATCCCCGATGAACTCTTCGGGGTTTTGGGCCTCCCTGCCACCGGCATCCCGGCGTTCACGGCCGAGGCAACCACGTCCTCGACCTCAGGCTTGACCCAATTCACCCTCGCGGCCAACGGCCCCTCGGTCGATCTCCACGCCGAAGGGGCCATCGACTCGCTGATCTCGCCCGCCGAACTCGATCTCGATCTTCAACTCGAGGGCCCCGATATCCGGCCCGTCGGCGCACTGGCGGGGATCAACGAACTCGAGCACGAATCTTTCGACCTCAGCGGACACCTCACCTGGCGAGGATTCCCGCTGGAGATCACCGGTCTCGAAGCGAGGGTCGGTGAGAATCGGTTCGCCGCGGACGGACGCCTCGGCGCTCCCCCACTCATGCTCGGCACCGATCTCCACATCAAGGGCGCCGGGCCCAATGCCGCTGCGGTGGCAGCCCTGGCCGCTCTCGAACTCTCTCCCGAGCCGTTCGAGATCGGCGGACGGCTTCTCAGGGTCGACGACGGATTCCGGGTCGAAGAAGTGCATGCGACCATCGGCCCGGCCACGCTGGCCGCGAGCGGTATTCTCGGCGACCCCCCTCGTTACGTCGGCACCGACCTCGCCTTCGAAACCAGCGGCCCCAGGCTCGAACGTTTCAACCGACTGTTCGGGATCACGGCGCCGGCCGAACCGTTTCACGTCAAAGGCCGGCTCGCTGAAGGCGACGGAGCGATCGTGCTCCACGGCGTCCATGCAACCCTCGGTCCCGGCTCCTTCGAGATCGACGGACGATTGACCACGGTCACAGGGATGATAGGCACGGATCTGGAAGTCAGCGCCGACGGGCAGGATCTTTCGAAGATCGGGGCTCTTTTCGGCCTCCATGGTCTCCCGGCATCGGCGTTCCACGGCGAGGGACGGATGATCGTCACCAACGGCGGTTTTCGGCTTGAAGACGTCCGCGGCCGAATCGCCGATTCTGCGTTCGCCGCCGACGGCCTCATGACGCGCAGAAAAGACCTCGTCGGCTCCAGGCTCGAGATTGAGGCCGCGGGGGGTGATCTCTCGCTCCTCGGTGCACTCGCACCCTCCTTCTCACTGCCCGGAGAGTCATACCGGGTCGAAGGCAAGTTCGAGGTGCTTAAAAACGGCATCGGGCTGGAGGGTGTCGAGTTCGGGCTAGGGAGGGCCACCGGATCAGCGAACGGACGGATCGGGGGTCTGCCGACCCTCGATGGCACCGAACTCCGGATCGCGGCCCGGGGTCCGTCCCTCACCGTCGCCGACTGGATCGTTCCCGGGCTCGTTCTTCCTGATATCGAATTTTCTGTTTCCGGCGCCGCGGGCTTCGCCGACGGCAGGCTGGAGCTGCGGGGCGTGACGATCGATCTCGCAGACAACCAGGCGAAGATCGCCGGCACGATCGTGCTCGCCGACCACCTGACCGGATCGGTTGCTGAAGTCTCCCTCACGGGCCAGGATCTCGGATCGTTCGAGCGGCTCGTCGAGGCCATGGCCGCCGTCGATCTCCCCGATCTTCCCGCACAACCATTTTCGCTCGCGACGACGCTGACCCTGGATGAGCTCGGCGCCCACATCGCGTCCGGCGAGGCCGCGATCGGGACCGCCACTGCCTCGGTCACCGGCACCGTCGGCGCGCCGCCCGGTCTGACAGGGACCGACCTCGAGATCTCGGCTCGGGGACCCGATGCATCGATATTCGCCGCAACTGCGGGCATCGACCTTCCGGCCGCGCCGTTTCAGCTTTCAGGCAGGGTTGCGACCGTCGAGGTCGGTCTCCTGCTCGACTCCGTCGCGGCGCGACTCGGAGACGCTCACGCCGAAATCGACGGCACCCTCGGCCGTCCGCCGAAGCTCGTCGGCACCGACCTGACCGTCCGTGCCGACGGGTCCGACTCGGCTCTGCTGCGCGCCCTCACCGGAAGCGCGAGGCTCCCGGCCGGGCCGTTTTCGCTAGCGGTTCACTTCCAGGGCGACCCGCGGCGATTCTCGGCCGAGAGCATCGACCTACGATTCGGTTCGAGCGATCTCTCCGGCGAGGTGCGCGCCGATCTCGAGGGCAAGCCGAAGTTCAACGGAAACCTGCATTCTGGCCATTTCAGGCCGGCGGATTTCGGACCGCAGAAAGACCAGTCCGACGCCGGCGCCGAAGAAGGCCAGCCGAAGGACGGCCCGACCTCAACCGGACCGGTGTTTCCGGACTCCCCGTGGAACCTCGCGTTCCTCGATCGTTTCGATGCCGAGCTGGATTGGAACATCAGCGAGCTCGAGGTCTTTCACGACACCAACCGGGAGATCGAGATCTCGATTATCCTCCGCGATGGTGAAGTGAAGATGGACCGCTTTCGGGGAACCGGGCACCTCGGCGGCACCTTGACGGGCAGTGCATCCCTCACCCCCGCGCCCGAGGGGCGCCGGCTCGTGGTCGAGTTTCACCTCGCCGACAGCCAGCTCAATCTTGCCGGAGAGGGCGCCGACCCGAGTCAGTACGCTCCAGCGGATATCGATTTCACCATGAGTCTTGCCGGGCGAACGGCGCACGAGATGGCGGCCAGCGCCAACGGCCGGATTGTGGTCAATATCGGTGCGGGGGTTCTGCAGAAGAGCATCATCGACGTCCTGTCCGCCGATGTCCTCGTCACCCTGCTCGAGGCGCTCAATCCGTTTTCCAAACAGGAAGACCACACCAACCTCAATTGTTCGGTGCTGGTCGCGAACTTCACCGACGGGGTCATGACCCTTGATCCGGCGGCCGTTCAGACCGACATGGTGACCATCCTCGGTGACGGCACCATCGACTTCTCGACCGAGAAGCTCAGGCTCGACTGGATCACCAAACCCCGAAAGGGCATCGGCATCAGCGCGAGCATGTTCACCAACCCCTACATCCGGCTCGGCGGCACGCTGTCGAAACCCGCCATCGAGATGAAGCCCGCCCAGGCCCTCGCTTCAACCGGGGCCGCGGTCGCAACCATGGGTATTACCCTCGTCGCCAAGGGTTTCCTCGACCGGATCACCTCGGAGAAGAAGGTCTGCGAGCAGGCGACGAAGCAAGCCGCGAAACAGATTCAACCGCAACCACCGAGGTAGGCGATAGGAGTGTCCTATCGCGGAGCGCCCGAGACGCCCGCAGTGGATGGTACGATCCGAGCAGACCAGACCGATCACAGCGGACCGATTTGGAAGGCGCGGATGACCGGATACAAACGACCGAAATTTCAGAAACGCGGCGGGATGCTCCTTTTGGCCGGATTGCTGGTCCTCTCCGCGACCTCGGCGCATGCGTCCCCGAAACACCCCCTGGAGCCGCTCGATCGATCCAGTCCACGGGCAACGCTGACGTCATTCATCGAGTCCCTCGATCGGGCATGGGATCTTTATTCGGCCGGCGATCCCGGATACCGCAGCGTATTTCGCGAGACCAGAGACTGTCTCGACTTGAGCGATGTGCCGCCGTTGGTGTTCGACGAGGCCTCGGCGCGGGCCGCACTGCTCCTGAAAGAGGTCCTCGACCGCATCGAGCTGCCGCCGTTCATCGAGATCCCCGACGCCGCGACCGTCGGCGAGCTCGGGTTGGAGCGCTGGACCATTCCCCACACCGAGATCACCCTGGATCGGATCGCCGACGGCGATCGGCAGGGGCAGTGGGTCTTCTCCACCGGCACGGTTCGACGAATCGAGGAATTCTACGGCATTGTCCGGCACCTGCCCTACCGACCCGGTCGAGTGGGCGGCCACATCGAGGAGCTGCAGTCGGCTTCCAGGTCCGTCCTCCTGCTGAAACTGATCCGGACGATGCCGTCCTGGGCTGCCTTGCGTGTGGGCGGGATGATGGTGTGGCAGTGGTTCGGACTGTCCCTGTTGATCGGGCTGCTGGCCGTGGGACTGGCCGTTGTCGCCTGGCTCGCCCGTCGCCTTCGGGCCGGTGAAACGCTCTGGCGGGCTCCGGCTCGGGCGCTGGTGCCGGCGGCGCTGCTTTCGGTGCCGTTCGTCGGGCAGTTCATGATCGACCGTCTCTTCACCCTCCCCGGAACACCGGCGCTCTGGTTGCGGGTGGCGCTTTCGGTCGTCGGGGCCTTCGGATTGGCGTGGTTGGCCGCGCTCGCGGTGATACGCGTCGGCGAGCTGACCGTTCAAATCTGGTTTCGCGACGCGCGGCCGCTGAAAAAACAGCTTGTCCGGGTCATGTTCCGCATCGCCACCATCATCGTCGTCACCGGGATCGGCGTCGTGGCCATGCAGCGACTCGGCGTTCCCGTGGCCGGGCTCGTCGCCGGACTCGGTGTCGGTGGTCTCGCCATCGCCCTGGCCGCCCAGAGCACCCTCGAGAACTTCATCGGCGGCATCATCCTCTATGCCGACCAGCCGGTGCAGGGTCGGCGATATCTGCAAGTTCGGCGACCGCCGCGGCACCGTCGAAGATGTCGGGCTGCGTTCGGTCAAGGTCCGCACCATCGACAACACCGTGGTGACAGTCCCCAACGCCACCTTCGCCAAGATGCAATTGGAGAATCTGTCGGAACGGGATCGGATTCTGCTCCGAGAAATCCTCGGTCTGAGGTACGAGACAACACGAGATCAGCTGCGAACGGTACTGTCGAATGTCGAGTCTATGCTTCGAAGCCATGGATCCATCGACGATGACCGACTCCGGGTGCGTTTCGACGGCTTTGACGATGCTGCTCTCAAGATCGAGATCTACGCCTATGCGATGGCCGAAACCTGGCCGGAGTTTCTCGAGATCCGCGAGGACGTCCTCTTCAAGGTCATGGAGATCATCGAGAACGCGGGAACCCGCCTCGCCCTGCCCACCGAGGTGCACTATGCGGCGGAGGGAGCGTCGGGAATCGTGGGACGTAAGTCGCATGAGCCGGAGCGCCCCGCAACTCCGTAGCCGGACCATCCGGACCTCATCGTGGGTTTTTGAAACACGAAGGTCACAAAGAACCACCAAGGCTGCCACAAAGCACCTCGATTGAAAGTCGGACCTCGGTTCCGGAGCGACATTCGACTTCGTGGATCGGTTGATGTGACTTCAGCGGTTTGTTTGAAACGCAAAGAGCGCCATGAACGCAAAGGCCATCGCAAAAAACCCATTTCATACAACCATCGCATCGGATCTGCTGCGTTCAACCATTGATGAAACGCTGCGATGGTGCGATGGGTCAAAATTGCGATGGCCTTTGCGATGTTCTTGGCGATCTTTGCGGTCTTTGCGGTAAAACTGCGATGCTTCGTGCAGCCCTTGGTGGTCCTTTTTGATCTTCGTGTTTCAAACTCGCCGTTGAATCCACCACAACCGATCCACGGAGTTTTTGAAAGTAGCAACGCGCCGGCGACTTCGGCCAGGTGAGCGCTGGGACTTCGAGAATCGACCTCGCGGGATTCAAGAAAACCCGATGTGAAGACTGGTGATCTTCCCGGAGACCAAGAAACGTCTTACGTCTAACGCCTAACATCTAACGTCTAACCACTCACGAATGCACCGCTCCCTTATACTCACCGGCATGACCGAAACCACTGACGTTCAGAACCTCGTATCGCGTATTCCCGAAGGCGGCACCACCGATCCCGATCGAATCCTCGATCTCTTTCTCGAGTGGGTGGCCGATATCGGCTTCGAGCTCTACCCGGCGCAGGAAGAGGCGCTGCTCGAGGTCATGGCTGGGCGGCACGTCGTCTTGTCGACCCCGACGGGATCAGGCAAATCACTGGTCGCGCTGGGGCTCCACTTCAAGGGATTGTGTGAAGGCAGGGTTTCCTACTACACCTCCCCCATCAAGGCGCTGGCGTCGGAGAAGTTCTTCTCGCTGTGCAACGATCTCGGCGCCGACAACGTCGGGATGCTCACCGGTGACGCGAGCATCAACCCCGATGCGCTGGTGATCTGCTGCACCGCCGAGGTGCTGGCCAACCTCTCGCTGAGGAAGGGACCCGAGCTCGAGGCGCCTTACGTTGTGATGGACGAGTTCCACTACTACGCCGACCGCGACCGCGGCTGGGCCTGGCAGGTGCCGCTGGTCAACGCACCGACGAGTCAATTCCTCCTCATGTCCGCGACCCTGGGCGACATGACGGCCATCATGCAGCAGATTGAGGACCGCACCCGCCGGGAGGCGGTTCACGTCACCTCGGCCGAGCGCCCGGTGCCGCTGGATTTCACCTATCGCGAGACGCCCATCCACGAAACGGTGGAATGGCTCGCCGAGAGCGGCAAAGCGCCGATCTATGTCGTCAACTTCACCCAACGGGAGTGCGCCGAGCTCGCCCAGGCGCTCACCAGCATGCCGCTGACGACCAAGGACGAGAAGGCGGCGATCAAGGAAGCCGTCGGCGCGACCCGGTTCACGACCCCGTACGGCAAGGAGTTCAGGCGTTTTCTCTCCTTCGGGATCGGCGTCCACCACGCCGGGCTGCTGCCGAGATACCGGTTGCTGGTCGAGAAATTGGCGCAACAGGGCCTGCTCAAGATCATCTCGGGCACCGACACTCTCGGGGTCGGGGTCAACATCCCGATCCGCACCGTCCTGTTCACCAAGCTCGCCAAGTTCGACGGCGAGAAGGTGACCCAGCTCAAGGTCCGCGACTTCAAGCAGATCGCCGGCCGTGCAGGACGCAAGGGCTTCGATGATCAGGGAAGCGTCGTCGCTCAGGCCCCCGACCACGTCATCGAGAAGGTCATCGCCGACCGCAAGGCCGCCGCCAACCCGAAGAAAAAGAAAAAGGGCCCGCCGAAACAACCGCGCGCCGGCGAGGTCTCGTGGTCCGAGGACAGCTTCAACAATCTCATCAAGAACGACCCGGAACGATTGGTCTCACGCTTCCGGATCACCCCCGGAATGATGGTCGACCTTCTCCAGCGCGACGCCGCCGTCAACGACCCGACGGCCGGCAACTTCCACTCGCTGCGCGACCTCATCCGCCACTGCCACGATGACGACGGCGGCAAGGCGAGCCACCTCAACCACGCCGCCAAGCTCGCACGGTCGCTCGAGCACGCCGGCATCATCAAAATGGTCAAGGACACCGACAGCCCCTACTACTGGGTCGTGGTCAACGACGATCTCCAGTTCGACTTCTCGCTCTTCCACAATCTCTCGCTCTTCCTCATCGAGGCCATCGAGGGGCTCGACCGGGACGATCCGGATTTCGCGCTGGATCTCGTGAGCCTGGTGGAATCGGTGCTCGAAGATCCGACCATCATCCTCCGACGTCAACTGGATGTCATCAAGACCGAACTCATCAACCGGCTCAAGGCCGAGGGGGTGAGCTATGACGAGCGGATGAACCGGCTCGACGCGGTCACGCCGCCGCAGCCCCGCGCCGACTATCTCTTCGCGGTCTTCGAGCACTTCCGCAAGCTCCACCCGTGGGTCGGCGGCGACATGGTCAAGCCCAAGTCCATCGGCCGCGAGATGCTCGAGGAATACCTCGATTTCGGCGACTACGTGAAGAAGTACGGTCTCCACCGCTTCGAGGGCGTTCTTCTTCGGTATCTCTCCCAGCTTTACAAGACACTGGACCAAAACGTGCCGGATCTCGTCAAGGACGACGCCGTCCTCGAGGTTCTCGGTTACTTCCGCTCCATGCTCGAGCGGGTCGACACCAGCCTCATCGAAGAATGGGAGGGGCTTCGCCACCCCGAGCTGCGGCTGGAAAAGGGTGTCGAGGACTCCCACGAAGCCCTCCGCCTGCTCGCCGTCGAGGAGCTGCGGACCGACGACCGCAAACTCGCCTCACGGGTCCGCGCCGAGATGCGGCAGCTCGTACGGGCCCTGTCCCAACGCGATTGGGAGGCGGCCGAGAGCAGCGTCAGACAATCTGAAGACGAGGACGATGGGTGGCCGGCCGATCGCTTCAGCTCGGCCATGGCGCCATTCTACGAGCGATTCGAATCCCTCATTTTCGACCACCGGGCCCGCCTCAACGACACCACCGTCATCGCCCGCGAGGGCGACAAACGATGGAAGATCACCCAGAACCTCTTCGACCCCGAAGACGAGAACCTCTGGTACATCGAGGGCGAGGTCGATCTCGATCAATGGAACGGAGGGCCGCTCGTGGCGGTGACGGAGATTGGTTCGTGATCGTCGATTGAACGATACTGAAGGCAGGCTGGAAGCCTGCCCCACAATTCGGACCCCTCCTGGTAGTTTTGGCCCTTTGGGGAACAGGCTTCTGTCCTGGTGCACGGACGGGCCCTTTGTGGAGCAGGCTTCCAACCCTGGTGCCTGGTCCTTTGTGGAGCAGGCTTCCAGCCTGCTCATGGTTCATTCGAGCAAGTGGGCCTAGTCAACCATCGGAACCAACCACGAATTCATCGCCCAATCTCCGTGCTGAGGCCCGCGCATCCCACGCGATGACCGGGGTCACGGCATCCGTCGTTTGCGTGTGTAAAATGCGCTCATCGACGCTCTCGATGCGATCGACAGCCCGATCTTTCCAATCCATCCTTCCGGTGAGGCGTGCACCTCAACATGGTCTGCACGGTCATCACGGGCGTCATGGATTGCACGATCCGTTCTCAAGAGAGGAGAGAGCATGAACCGCCGTTTGATGATCATTTCGCTACTGTCCACCATATTCGCGGTGACTCCCGCATTCGCCCAGTTTGGTTATCCATCCTGTACCGGACAACCGGTTCTCACCGGAGACCAAACCGGCACGGTGAGTTTCAACGCCTACGCGAGTTTCACTCCGTACAGCGACACCATCGACACCACCACCGGCACCGGGTGCGAACCTGCCGCGGGGCTTCCCGATTCGGTGGTCTGCTTCACACCGGAGACCCCCTGCAGCGTCACCGCCCGTCTCATCTCATTAAACGGCACGCAGATGGCTCTCAATGTTCTGACCGGGTGCAGCACGACTCCCGCCTCCTGCATCGACGGCCTAGCCGGTGACACCGGGGAGATCGGCGCGACCACCCTCCTGTCCGATACACAGATCTGCTATGTCGCCAGCGTCGCCGGCGCGCCGACCGATGCCAGATTTGAGTTCGATGATCTCTCAGCCTGCGGCACGCTCGCCGGAGGCGGTGGGGGCGGGGGCGGAGGCGGCGGTGGCGCCGACCTCGACGAAATCTACTTCATCCCGGCCGCCGCACGCGCAGCCGGCGCCGGCTCCTCGTTCTTCGTAACCGATATCGATGTCAACAACTCGGGCAGGTTCATGGCAACCTACAAGTTTCTCTGGCTGCCCCGCGACACCAACAACGCGTCACCCGCCGAATCCGGCGCCTTCACCATCGGACCGGGTGTCTCGATCCGCTACGAGGACGTCCTCGCCGAGATCTTCAACGTCGGCAGCGGCACCACCGCGCTTGGAGCGCTGGCCATCATCTCGGACAGCCCAAACCTGCTCTTCATGAGCCGGACCTTCAACTCGAGCGTAGACGGCACCTTTGGCCAGGCCATCGTGGGGATCGAGGAAAGCGATCTCATTCGAGCGGGTGAACGACGTCGTGTTCTCTTCATGACCGAGAACAACGACTATCGATCCAACGTCGGGTTCCAGAACGGGACCGACACCGCGCTGACCGTAAAATGGGAGCGGTTCAGGGCCGATGGCACCTCGATCAACACAGGAGAAACCCGGCTGCTCCCCTTGGGCAACACACAGTGGAACCGGGTCTTCAACGACCTCAAACCCATCGAGGCGGCCTATGTCGATGTCTGGACCGAGACATCGGGGGGCAAATTCGCCGTCTACGGCTCGGTGCTCGACTCCGGCACTTCGGATCCGACAACCGTGCCAGGTCAGTAACCGAAACATCCGATCCATCTGCCAACGGCGGGGCTTCGGCCCCGCCGTTCTTGGTTATATATCGGTTCGGCCCGACACCCCTGGAAGATCGACCGCGGTGTTCGTGTTCTCTCATGCAGATCCCATGGCAAGGAGAGAAAGATGACACGATTTGGCGACTATGCTGACCATGCATATGCACTTCTGAGAATCATGGCTGGATTCATGTTCACGATGCACGGGGTGCAAAAGATCTTCGGGGTGCTGACAGAGCGCGAGACCGAAGTCTTTTCCCAGCTCTGGTTCGGTGGACTCATCGAACTGGTCTGCGGGATCCTGATCCTGCTGGGATTCCAGACCCGATGGGCCGCATTTCTGGCGAGCGGCACCATGGCCGTTGCCTATTTCCAGTTCCACTGGAAGTTTCAGTTCGGAGCCGCGTTCTTCCCCGGCGTCAACCACGGAGAGCTGGCGGTTCTCTACTGCTTTGTCTTTCTCTACATGGCCACTCGCGGAGGTGTAAAGTGGTGCTTCGACGCCACAGACGGAACTTCGTCCAACGCGCACTGACACAAGGAGGCGCCAAATGAATCACGACGCAACGATTCGAGACGATGTTTTCATCGAGGACGCAGAATCGAACGAGTGCGGTATTCCGATGCCGAGCATCAATGAGGTGGGATGGCTGCTTGTCGGTGGCGGTGTTGTGGGCCTGATCGTCGCCCTCCTGCGGAAGCGGCGCGGTCTCCTCGATATCGCCGCACCTCTCGGTCTCATGGGTCTCGGTTCGGGAGTACTGCTCCAGGAGCGCCAGACCAACATGGATGTCGCAGAGGACAATATTCTCGCCGAGCTCGACGCCCTCGATCCGGTCGCCCGGGCTCAGGTTCTCAAGGCCGTCGCGAAAGAGGAGTTCGGGCGGATTCCCGGGCTCGGATCGTAGACCTTGGATCTCAACGGTTGAGATCGGGCAGTACGCTTTCCGCCGCCTCGCGGCGGCGACGCAGGCGGAGCAGCCGCCGAGGTCACGCGTCGATGGTCGGAGGTTCGTCAGGGTCTCGTTGGGACGACCAGTCTGCGTCGAAGGTGACCGGCCCGCCGCCGCCCTGGACCCGGCCACGAAAGGCCTCGACGAGCGCCCGCCGGACCGCCGACCGGGTGGGCGGGATCAACAGAAGAAAACCGAAGATGTCGGTGAGCAGCCCGGGTGTGAGCAGCACCGCCCCGGCGACCAGGATGAGGAGCCCGTCGACCAGCGCGTCGGCCGGCACCCGACCGGCCGCCATGTCTGTTTGAACACGCCGCATCGTCGCCAAACCCTGCCACCGCGCGAGAGCCGCACCCGCAAATCCGGTCACCAGAACGATGGCGATGGTGGGCGCGAGCCCGATGACCCGCCCGAGCTGAATCAGCAGCCCGAGCTCGACGAGGGGAACGACGGTGAAGAGCAGCAGCAGGCGGAAGAACATGAGGAGAGACTACCACCGGTCACCAGTATTCATCGAGCATGAAACGTCAAAGCGCTCTGCTGCAGCTCTGTCAGGACTGATCGCGTCGCTGAAGCAACCGCCACTCTCGTCTTCGAGCCCCGTAAAACCCCAGGACCTCGAGACTTCAGTCAACCGGCACCATCGTCCGCGCCTGCCGGTCCTTCTTGACTCCGGGGAAGGGCAGGACCCGGTTGTGCATGACGGCGTAGACTCCGCCATCGAGGAGTTTGGCGGCAAGGAGCGCCTCGGTGACGTTCTGCAGCCCGTCGGTGTCACGGAATTCGTAGGGCCGCATGGCGCCGGTGAGGATCACCGGAATGTCGATCTCACCGAGTTCACTGTGCAGGACCTCGCCCGTTTTCGCCAGCGTGTCGGTACCGTGCAGGATTACGATCGCGTCCGAAGAAGTCAGCGCATCCTGCACGGCTTTGAGGATCACCAATCGGTCTTCCTCGGTCATGTCGAGGGAGTCCTTGTGCATCACCACGTTGTGTCGGACAAAGAGATCGGGCAGCCGCAACGACCCGAGGATGACATCGAGCACCGAGCGAGAGTTCGCCAACGAGCCGTCGAACTCGTTGTAGGTCTTGTCGATCGTTCCACCGGTGGTGAGGATTGTGAGTCGCATGGTGTCGCTCCAGAAAATGCAGTACCAGGTTTTAGTTTTGAGTTCTTAGTTTCTAGTTTTTAGTTATTGACATCTCAGTTTCGCTGTCTGAACAAAATGCGATGGAACTAAGAACTGCAAGAACTCAAGAACTGACAGAAACTAGAAAAGCCCTACCCCCCACAGATCATGCACATGCAGCACTCCTGCAACCTTGCCGCTGCCGTCGCAGACCATGAGCGAGGTGATCCTCTTCTCTTCGAGCTTTTTGAGCGCCGCGGTGGCGAGTTCGTCGGCAGAGATGCAGGCGCCACCCTTGTGCATGACCTCGTCGGCGGATCGCGCCAGTGGATCGGGGTCGCGTTCCATGAGCCGTCGGAGATCACCGTCGGTGATGACCCCGAGCAGCGCGCCGTCATCATCGAGGACGGTAGCGAGACCAAGCCCCTTGCGACTCATTTCGTAGATGACGTCCTTCATGGCGGCGTCAGCCGCGACGACCGGCATGTCTTCACCGGCGTGCATGAGGTCTTTGACCTTGAGGAACTTCTTGCCGAGTTTGCCTCCCGGATGGAACCGGGCGAAGTCCTCCTCACGAAAGCCCTTCCGGGCTGAGACCGTCAGCGCGAGAGCGTCGCCCAGAGCGAGGCTCGCGGTGGTCGAGGCGGTGGGAGCGAGATTCAACGGGCAGGCCTCGTTCCGCACCCCGAGATCGAGGTGGACATCGGCCGCCCTGGCGAGCGGCGAATCGGGATGGGAGCTCATGGCGATGAGCTTGATCCCCAGCCGCCTCAGAATCTCGAGCAACCGGAGGATTTCATCGGTGGCGCCCGAGTTGGAGATCGCCACGACGAGATCCGATTCGGTGACCATTCCAAGATCGCCGTGGATCGCTTCCGCCGGGTGGAGGAAGAGCGATGGCGTCCCGGTGGAGCTCATGGTCGCGGCGAGCTTGCGGCAGATGATCCCCGACTTACCCATTCCGGTCCAGACGACTCTGCCGGTGCACGATACGACCATCTCGACGGCTGTTTCGAAATCGCCGCCGAGTTCGTCCAACACTTTGCGGATGGCGTCGGCCTCGGTCTGGAGAACCTGCCGTGCGATATCGAGAGTCACGGCTCGACCTTGCCCAGCGCATTCGAGATCGCCACGACCTGGGTCACCAGACGTGCGAACTCGGCCGGATCGAGCTGGGTCGTCGCATCGGAAAGAGCCTCACTGGGTCGCGGGTGGACCTCGACAAAGATCCCGTCGACCCCGACAGCGGCGGCGGCCCGAGTCAAATAGGGGTGAAACTCGCGCGCCCCGCCAGTGGAGTGGCCGAGGCCGCCCGGGAGCTGGAGCGAGTGGGTGGCGTCGAAGACCACCGGAGCGAATCGCCGCATGATGGGCAGCGCGCGCATGTCCACAACGAGGTTGTGGTAGCCGAAACTGACACCGCGTTCGGTCAGGGTGACACGGTCATTCCCGGTGGAACGCACCTTGTTGACCGCGTTGCTCATGTCCTCGGGCGCCATGAACTGGCCCTTCTTGATGTTGACCGAGGCGCCGCTCTCGCCGCAGGCGATGAGCAGATCGGTCTGACGGCAGAGGAATGCAGGCACCTGGATCACATCGGCCACTTCGGCGACTCGCCTCGCCTGTGCCGGTTCATGCACATCGGTGAGAATCGGGAGCCCGGTGGCCTCCTTGACCGCCTGGAGGACCTCGAGACCCTCTTCGAGTCCCGGACCGCGGAAACTCGTCACCGACGAGCGGTTTGCCTTGTCGAAGGAGGCTTTGAAGATGGCCCTGACGCCCATGCGCTCGGCAACGGCCTTGACGGTCTCGGCAACCCCGAGGGCGAACTCGGCCGACTCGATGACGCAGGGGCCGGCGATAAAGAACGGCGTCGAGCCGTCACCGACGGTGATGCCGGGAGCAATGTCGAATGAAGACCATTCCATGGGGTCAGTGTAGCTGAAACCGATACTGGATATTGGATACTGGATGCTGGATGCTAGATCTAGCGCAGGGGACCGATGCTGGAGCCGTTTCGGTCTCGGAACTGAACCACAGAGGCGTCGCAGCGTTGCAAACACGAAGGTGCGAAGGCACAAAGTGTTCACCAAGACATCGCATGATTGACCCATCGCCGAACGATGCTACAAATGGCACCCCGTTCGAGGCCAGATTTGCAGACCCTCGAAAGAACGCGGGATAGGGGCGTGCGGCGGGGTGCCGGGTCCGGCATTGTGCCGGCATCCCGTTCCGGTTCGCGTCACATTCCGCACAATGCCGTACCGGGCACCCTCGGGAGACGCCTCAAGGTCAATTCTCCCGGCTCAGAAGGAGGCCGCCGCTCGCGCAATCAGCGTGGTCGACTCCCTCCCCGCCACCACCGAACGACCGTGCTGATTGCGCGACGCTGGGTCGCCAAGGCGGTCCAGAAGGCCGGTATCGATTGCCCCGTTGCGATACTCCTATCCAGATCGCGTAGGCGACGCTTACGCTTCCAGCGTCCCTTCGCTCGGGACCTCGGTCGCCTTGTCTTCGACAAAGACATCACCATCAACGTCTTTTGCCACGGCCTCGTCAGCTGTCTCGTCCTTCACCTCGCGGATTTTGTGGTACTCGACCGCGGCGGCGATGAACGACTTGAAGATCGGGTGCGGATCGTAGGGCTTGGATTTGAACTCGGGGTGGAACTGGCATGCCAGGAACCACGGGTGATCCGGCAACTCGATGACCTCGACGAAGATCCGATCGGGTGATTTGCCGCTGACGACCATCCCCTTCTCCTCGAAGAGGGGCACGTACTCGGGGTTGACCTCGTACCGGTGGCGGTGGCGCTCCCAGATCTCATCGCTGCCGTACATCTTCCAGGCGTTGGTCGTGGGTGTCAGCCGGCAGGGATACTTGCCCAACCGCATGGTGCCGCCCATTTGATCGACGCCAACGAGCTCGCGCATCTTGTAGATCACCTTGTAGGGCGGTTGGCTGACGAATTCGGTGGAGTGGGCTCCGGCCAACCCGCAGACGTTGCGGGCAAACTCGATGATGGCCGTCTGCAGCCCGAGGCAGATCCCGAAGAACGGGATCTTGCGGCCGCGGGCGAACTCGATGGCGCGGATCATTCCTTCGATGCCGCGTTTTCCGAAGCCGCCGGGCACCAGAATCGAGTCCACATCGAAGAGCTGCTCGGGATAGCCCGAACCCTCCAGGCTTTCGGAGTCGATGAACACCAGGTTGACGTTGACCCGGTTGGCGAGCCCACCGTGAAAGAGGGCTTCGTTGAGCGACTTGTACGAGTCTGCGAGATCGACGTACTTGCCGACGATGCCGACCGACACTGTGCCCTCACACGCCTTGACGGAATCGACCACCCCTCGCCAACGGCTGAGATCACGTTGCCCTTTGGGCAGGTTGAGCATCTCGAGGACCATCTCGTCAAAGCCCTCTGCGGCGAGCTTGATCGGGACGTCGTAGATGGTCTCGGCGTCCTGCGCCGGGATGACCGCCTTGGACTCGACGTTACAGAAAAGCGCGATCTTGTCGCGGAGATCTTGCGGCAGCGGGCGATCGCAGCGGCAGAGCAGGATGTCGGGCTGGATACCGATCTGAAGTAGCGCTTTGACCGAGTGCTGCGTCGGCTTTGTCTTGAGCTCATCCGAGCCCTTGATGAACGGAACCAGAGTCAGGTGGATGATCAGGACGTTGCCGCGACCGGCCTCGGAGCGAAACTGTCGAATGGCCTCGAGGAAGGGCAGCGACTCGATGTCACCGACGGTTCCGCCGATTTCGACGACGACGAAATCCACATCGCCGCCAAGGGCTCGGATCCCTTCCTTGATTTCGTCGGTGATGTGGGGAATCACCTGGACGGTCTTGCCGAGATAGTCGCCCCGCCGTTCCTTTTCGATGACCGAGGCGTAGATCTTGCCGGTGGTGAAGTTGTTTTTCTTGGCCATTGTCGCCGAGGTGAAACGCTCGTAGTGACCGAGATCGAGATCGGTCTCGGCGCCGTCGTCGGTGACAAAGACCTCGCCGTGCTGGAAGGGGGACATGGTTCCGGGATCCACGTTGACGTAGGGATCGACCTTGAGCATGGTCACCGAGTAGCCGTGGGCTTCCATCAGCGCCGCCAACGACGACGCCGAAATTCCCTTGCCAAGACCGGAAACCACGCCTCCTGTTACAAACACAAATTTCGTCGCCATCGCTTGAGCCCCTTTTCCTCAATCCCCACTGTTCATCATCATTCGGACGCGTTCGAGGTCCTGTGGCGTGTCCACTCCATGAGCCTCGTCCGGTGCGTCGAAAACCAAAATATCGATGCCGTTGGCCAGGGCGCGGAGCTGTTCCAGTCCCTCGGCCTGTTCCAGCGAAGACGGCGCCATCGCGACAAACGCCGCAAGCGTCTCAGGCCGGAAGCCATAGATTCCCAGGTGAAGCCGCCACAACGACTCGGCGGCGCCCGGATCCCGCGGGAAAGGAATCGCGGAGCGCGAGAAGTACAGAGCCTTGCCATCCGTCCTTCGGACGACTTTGACCGCATTGGGATCTTCCACATCCACGGCCGAAATCGGCCGGCAGAGCGTCGCCATCCCGACCTCGGGCCGCGCGCGCATCCCTTCGACTAGAGTGTCGATGTTGGCCCCCGAGAGCATGGGCTCATCGCCCTGGACGTTGATCACGAGTTCCCAGTTCGATCCTCCTGCAACCGCCTCGGCGATCCGGTCGGTCCCCGAGGGATGGACACCCGTCATCACGGACTGGGCGCCGGCCTCATTCGCGGCGGCCGCAACCCGCTCGTCGTCGGTGGCGACGATCACGTGATCGACGGTCGTCGCGGCGAGCGCCCGGCGCACCACGTGGGCGATCATGGGCTCACCATTCAGCTCGGCCAAGGCCTTACCGGGAAAACGGGTCGACCCCCAGCGTGCGGGGATCGCCGCAACGACGCGTGGTGCATCAATTGTCATCCTGTAGTGGAATGCTAGCGATCATCGGGCCATGAGTCAAGGCCTCTTTCAAGATTAATACAATCGTTTGTATTTCCCCAGTATCTCAACAGAAAAAATGAGTTAAGAGGTTGATTCTCGAGCAAATCCTGAGCGAATGGAATGTCGGGCAGGGTCGGTTGCCAAAAAGATTGATCTCGACCCCGGATTTTGATACAAACAACTGTATGACTTTGGACACCAAATCGCGCCTTCTGGAGACCGCCGCGACCCTCTTTGCCGATCACGGCTACCGCGGAGCGTCGGTTCGCCATATCTGCGATCTGGCGAGGGCGAACCCCGGGGCGGTCTCCTATCACTTCGGCGGGAAGAAACAGCTCTATCGCCTCGTGCTTCGCAGGGCGGCCGCAGCGCTGGCGGAACTCACGATCATCGAGGACGCGACCCGGCGAAGACTCCCCTCCCCTCGAGATCTCCGATGCCGTGGATCGAATCCTCCGCCGGATGGACGATCACCCGCATGAAACCCGGCTGCTTCTGCGTGACCTCGCAGACGGCGGCGATGTCGCAGTGGAGGCTTTGGAGCCGACGCTCCGAACCGCGTTCGAGAATCTCCGGCTGGCCATCGGCGAGGACGCCGCGCCCCGGGGATCATCGAGCGGCCGCGCGCTGTTTCTCGATCTCGCCGCTCCCCTTTTTCTCCTCACAGCAGCGTGGCCGGTGCTGCAGCGGGCGCTCGATCTCGACCCCGATCAGCGGAAGGGACTACTCACCGACGCCTGCCGACGCACTCTGAAAGCTCACGGGTATCCGGAGCTGGGATAGCCAGCGCACCCTCCGGCTCGGGTGGATGCTCGATCTCGTCGAAGAGTGAACCAGCTTCATGCAATGGACCGAAGTGATTGACACCCACCAGTCCTCGTCGCTAACCTGTCGGAGATGAGAGGCCGATCGCTGATTCATGCCGGAACGAGCGGGCACCGACCGGCGGTGCCCCTCATCACCTACGTGAACCGTTTCAGCGGCCTCTAGTCTCCCTGTTTTCCGCTATTCACCGAAACAACACGGCGCCGGCCACGGCGCCTCGGAAACAGGGAGAATCTTATGAGAATGATCGTACTCGGCTGCGGCCTGGTCGGTGGACCGATGGCCGTGGATCTGGCGAAGGATCCAGGGTCTGAAATCACCATCGTCGACAGAAACCAAGATGCGCTACGAGCCTTGGCGGGCAAACACTCCAACATCGAGACGGTGCAACGGGATCTGGGAAATCCGCGAGAGATAGCTGCGCTGATCGCCGACCATGACATCGTGATCAACGCGGTCCCCGGATTCATGGGTTTTCAAACCCTCGAGGCCATCATCGGAGCCGGGAAGAACGTCGTCGACATCGCCTTCTACCCGGAGAACCCCTTCGACCTCGATGCTCTGGCCAGGGACCGGGGCGTCACAGCGGTGGTCGACTGCGGCGTGTCCCCGGGTCTGAGCAATCTGCTGATAGGCCACATCCACGAGCGGCTGGACCGAACCGACTCGATTCTCATCTATGTCGGTGGGCTGCCGGAGATCCGCCACTGGCCCTTCGAGTACCGTGCCGTTTTTTCGCCCATGGACGTCATCGCCGAATACACCCGGCCGGCGCGTTTCGTGGAGAACGGCAGACTGGTGACCCGTCCCGCCCTCTCCGATCCCGAGCTCATCGACTTTCCCGGCATCGGAACCCTCGAGGCGTTCAACACCGACGGTCTCAGAACCCTGGCCGATACAATCGACGCTCCGAACATGAAGGAGAAGACCCTCCGCTACCCGGGCCATATCGAGAAAATGGTCTTTCTACGCGAAGCGGGGTTCTTCGACGAGGAACCGGTCGTGGTCGACGGCCGTCCGATTCGACCGGTCGATTTCACCGCCGAGCTGATGTTCCCGCAGTGGCAGATGGACGACGGCGAGGTCGACATCACGGTGCTGCGGATCATGGTCGAGGGCGAGGAGCGACGGCCAGTCTCGTCGGTATGTCTACAACCTCTTCGACCGATACGATTCCTCGAGCGACACCCACTCCATGGCCCGCACCACCGGCTACACCGCCACCATGGCGGCACGGCTGTTGGCAACGGGCCGGTACGACCGGAAAGGCATCTCGCCGGCGGAGTTCGTGGGACGTGACCGAGAATGCGTCGAGTTCATGCTCAAAGGCCTCGCTGATCGTGGCATCATCATCGAGGCGCACGAGGACGCCTTGGCGCACCAGAAGTCGTGAGAGTCCGAATCCGTATTTGCTAAGGTGTCATCGGGCCAAAACCTCGCCTTCCGCCAGGAGGATCACCATGCGTCCCAAGGTCAGATTTCTCGACGACGACCTCAAGATCAGGATCATCGACGAGGCCCGCCATCTGCTGTGCACGCTCGGCGTGGAGATTCACAACCCCCGCGTGCTCGGTCTGATCGGCGACCACGGCGCCGAGGTGGATCCGGCCAAGCAGCATGTCCGATTGACGGACGAACTCATCGACCGGGCGCTATCCACCGTGCCGAGCGGATTCAAGCTCTACGACGTCGTCGGCCGGCAGACGCACGACCTCTCGGGCGACAACGTGTACTTCACGCCAAGCTCGGCCGCCATCAACATCCTCGACAACGGCGCCATGCGAAAGCCCCAAACCGCCGACTACGTCAAGTATGCCAAAGTGGTCAGCGGGCTCGATCACATTCAGGCGCAAAGCACGGCATTCATCCCCGCAGACGTGGCCGAGGAGATCTCGGACAGTTACCGGCTCTTTCTCAGCCTGCTCTATTGCGAAAAACCGGTGGTCACCGGAGCCTTCACAATCGGTGCGTTCGACATCATGCGTGATCTCCAGCTGGCGGTCCGTGGCTCTGCGGAGGCGCTCAGGTCCAAGCCGTTGACCGTCTTCTCGTGTTGCCCCACAGCACCCATCAAGTGGAGCGAGTCAACCTCGCAGAATGTCGTGGATTGCGCTCGGATGGGAATCCCGGTGGAGTTCATCTCGATGCCGTTGTCCGGTTTCATGGCGCCGGTCACGATTGTCGGGTCTCTGATCCAGCACACCGCCGAGACTCTCAGCGGCGTTGTCATCAGCCAACTCGCCGGCCCCGGCACACCGGTCCTCTACGGCGGCTCTCCCGCGATCTTCGACATCCGGTACGAAACCACGCCCATGGGCGCCGTCGAAACCGAGATGCTCGATTGCGCCTACTCAGAGATCGGCAAACACCTCGGCATGCCCACCCAGGCCTATATCGGCTTCAGTGACGCAAAACGGTTCGACGCCCAGGCGGGCTTCGAAACCGCCATGGGGGCGACCCTGGCGGCGTTGTCCGGCATCAACAGCATCTCAGGTCCCGGAATGCTCGACTTCAGCAGCTGTTTCAGCCTCGAGAAGCTCGTACTCGACAACGAAATCTGCGGCCATGACACAGCGTCTCGTCAGGGGAATCGAGCCGCGAGAGGACTTCCCCTCCACGCCGATCTTCGAGGAGCTCATCCGCGACAAGCACCTGCTCATCGCCGATCACACCCGGCGCCACCTCAAGGACGAGATCACTTTCCCGGGACCCGTCGTCGATCGCGCGAACAGCTCTCGTTGGCTCGAGGATGGGGCACTCACCCTCCACGAACGGGCCGCGAAAGAGGTCGGGAAACTCATCGATTCCTACCAACCTTCGGCGTTACCCGACGATGTCAAATCCGAGCTGGAACGCCTGATGACGGCTGAAGCGCGTCGATTCGGCATGGATAGTCTGCCCGGCCGGGATTGATGTCGGGAATCGCGCATTTTCCGCGTTCCACGGCGACGCCGGATCGTCATACGGTGTTGAGGGCACAGGGTATCCCCGACGAAGCATCGGTCCCGGAACGTGTCGCCGCACTCGTTGATGACGGGTTTGAGATCTACTCCAGCGCTGTCGATGCCACGGGCATTCGAGCGGAAATCTCCATCGAGGAATTCGACGCGGTCTACCGCGGAGAGGGCCGAAACGCCTCCCGAACACCACTCGAGGGGGTTTTCCCCGGCGCGCACCGCCTGGCGTTGTTCGCGGTCACCGTCGGCGAGGCGGTGTGCAGCGAGATCCGCCGTCTTTTCGACACCGGTGATCCGGCGCTGGGATACACCCTCGACACCATCGCGTCGGCCGGCGCCGAGGGTTTGGCCGACGCCATGGCTCGCGACTACCAAGATACGGTCTCGCAGTCGAATCCCAACGCCTCCGACGTGCGCGTCCTGCCCTACAGTCCGGGCTACTGCGGCTGGCACGTCAGCGGCCAGGCAAAGCTCTTCCGGTTTCTCCAACCCGGGCGCATCGGCATCTCGCTCAACGCCAGCGCTCTGATGGAACCTCTGAAGTCGGTCTCCGGCGTATTGGTGGCTTCCGACAGAGAGATCCACGACTTCGATATCGAGTTCGAATTCTGCGCCCACTGCGCCGGCCAGGAATGCCGGGAACGGATCCAATCGGTTCTTTTCGACACCCGTGGAGGTCAATGATGGAAATTCTGCAGGAGATCGCTTCGAGTCTCAGAAACGGTGACGACCAGCGCACGGCCCTGCTGACCCAGCAGGCCATCAACGATGGTATTCCTGCCGAAGAGATTCTGAACACCGGGCTCATGGCCGGGATGAAGGTTGTGGGCGCGCTGTTTCGCGACCACGATATCTTTCTCCCCGAGGTGCTGCTCGCCGCTCGCGCGATGAACAGCGGTGTGGATCTGCTCAAACCGCTGCTCGCCGGCGGGGATGTCCCGACCATCGGGAAGGTGGTGATCGGGACCGCCAAGGGCGATCTTCACGACATCGGCAAGAACCTGGTCGGGATCATGCTCAAGGGCGCCGGTTTCGAGGTCATCGACCTCGGAAACGACGTGACTGCGGAGCGGTTCGTCGACGCCGCCGTGGAATCGGGGGCAAAGGTCATCGGCATCTCGGCGCTGCTCACCACTACGATGTCTTCGATGAAGGGTGTGGTCGATCTCGTGCAGGAGCGAGGACTGGGCGGAAAGATCCACATCATCGTCGGTGGCGCTCCCGTGTCGAAGGAGTTCGCCGCCGAGATCGGCGCCGACGCCTACGGATACGACGCCGCCAACGCGGTGGAGCAGGTCAAGGCGCTGACGGGCGTCTGATCGGAGACCCTCTCCCTCTCAAGCCCTCGATTCCTGCATTCGATCCTGATCCCGATCCCATTCCCGATACCGAACTTGCGCCATCCGGGAACCGGGTCGGGATCGGGACCGACTCAATCCTCGTATGCCCCTCTCAACACCTGACGCGCTCCATCTTGGGGTCGTACATCGGGCGCATGGGCAGGCCAACCTGGAGGGGGTAGCGCTTGCCCGCAATGTCGATCTCCCATTCGCCCGCCTCGAGATAGGCCTTGTTGATCGGTTCGCCGGCCTCGATCATGGCCAGACCCACCGCGCCGCCGAGGGTGAATCCGTAGCTCGCCGCACGGACATAACCGACCGCCTTGTTGTTCCGATAGACGACCTCGGCGTGGTAGAGCAGCGGTTCGGGGTCCCTGACCAGCACCTGCAGCAGGCGCTGGTTGTAGGCCGGCCCCTGGGCCTTCTTTTCGACACAGAATGCCTTGCCGATGAAATCCGGTTTCTTGAGGTCCACCGCGAAACCGAGACCGACCTCATAGGCGTTGTCGGTGTTGTCGATGTCGTGACCGTAATCGCGGTAGGCCTTTTCCATGCGCAGGCTGCCCAGAGCCCGCAGACCGGCGTGACGAAGACCGAAGTTCGCGCCCGCCTCGATGACCCGGTCGTAGACGTGCGCCGCCTGCTCCGCGGGGATGTTCAACTCGTATCCGAGTTCGCCGACGTAGGTGATCCGGTTGCACGTCATGCGTGCGTACCCGATGTCGATCTCGCGTGCGGTGCGGAAGGGAAAGGCCTCGTTGGACAGATCCGCCGATGTGATGGATTGCAGCAACTCCCGCGATCTCGGGCCCTGCACATTGAGCTGACCGATTCCGCCCGTGACATCGGTGAGAAAGCAGTGCGCATCCGATGGGATGTGGCGCCTGAGCCACGTCTCGACGTGGCGGTGCATGGTGTCGGTGACCACCACGACAAAGCTCTCCTCGTTCAGTTTGGTGACCGTGACGTCGGCCTCCAGTTTGCCGCGTTCGTTGAGAAACTGGGTGTAGGTGATGGTCTCGACCGGGCCGTTGACGCTGTTGGCCGAAATGTGGTCGAGCACCCTCCCGGCATCGCGCCCCTGGACGAGAAATTTCCCCATGAACGTCATGTCCATGGCGATGACGGCCTCGCGGCAGGCCCGGTGTTCCGCCTCCCAATAGGGAAACCAGTTCTGTCGTCCCCATGACAGTTTCTCGACCTTGGGCTCCCGTCCCTCCGGCGCATACCAGGCCGGGCTTTCCCATCCGCTCACATCGGTGAAGTAGGCGCGTTGGTCCTTCAGCCGATCGTGAAAGGGTGAACGCTTGCAGTCGCGCGCGGTCAGGGGCACGCGGGTGGGATAGTGGCGTCGAAAGACCATCCCCAGTGTCTCGACCACGCGGGTCTTGCGGTACTCGGGGTTGCACTGGTAGGGGTGAAAGCGATCAACATTGATCCCGGTGATGTCCGCACCCGGGTCGCCGGTGGTGATCCACTGGGCCATGATCCTGCCGAGGCCGGGACCGGTGATGATGCCGATGGAGTTGAGTCCCGCGGCGACGAAGTAGTTCTCGATCTCCGGCGCCTCGCCGAAGGCCACGCCCATGTCGGGCGTAAAGCTTTCCGGGCCGCAGAAAAATTTCTTGAGGCCGATCTCCCGGGAGATCGGGACGCGGCTCATGGCTTTCTCGAGGAAGGGCGCCATGCGATCCCAGTCGGGCTCGATCTCGCCGAAGGTGAAGTCATCGGGGACGCCGTCCACCATCCACGGGGCGCAGACCGGCTCGAACAGTCCGATCATCAGGCCGCCTCCTTCTTCCCGGTAGTATCCGTGACAGGAGGGGTCCTCGATGATGGGCAACTGCCGCGTCATTCCCTCGAAGGGCTCGGTGATGAGGTAGTAGTGCTCGGTGGACTGGTTCGGGATGCTCACGCCCGAGAGGGCGCCGAGCTGTCGCGCCCACATGCCGGCGCAATTGACCACGAACTCAGCCTCGATGGTGCCCTGCGTGGTGGTCACGCCCGTTGCTCGGCCGTTCGTGGTGGTGACGCCCGTGACCGCCACGCCCTCGATGATCTTGACGCCCTTCTGACGTGATCCTTTGGCCAGGGCCATGGTCGCGTCCACGGGATTGACGCGCCCATCCTGCTTCAGATAGTAGCCCGCCTGGATATCGTCGACCCTGGCCAGGGGAAAGAGCCTCTTGATCTCATCGGGGCCGATCTCCTCGACGTCGTTGCCGTGCAGACGGTTGAACGTCGCGACCCGCCGATACTCCTCCACCCGGTCCGAGTCTGCGGCGAGCTCGATGAGACCCAGGGGCTCGAAGCCGGTGCCGAGCCCGGTCTCCGCCTCGAGACGACCATAGAGTTCACGTGTGTACATTCGCATCTCGATCGAGGTCGCCGAGGTCGAGCCGAAGGTGGTCATCAGCCCCGCGGCGTGCCAGGTCGTGCCCGAGGTGAGCTCGCTCCGCTCGATGAGAACGACGTCACTCCAGCCGAGGTGGCCGAGGTGGTAGGCGATGGAACAACCGATGATGCCGCCGCCGATGATGACGACGCGCGCGTGATCCGGAACCTGTTCTGCTGGCATGGGCACATCCTGTGATGGAGATAGAAACAACAACCCTCGATGTTGACGGACCTTCAGGACCGATGAACTCTCCTCGCGCTCCAGCAATAGTACACGACGGATTCTCTTTGTTCTCGCTCGATTTACGGCGCCCTCGCCGAGGTTTGGCGAACCATCTGCGAGTCACCCTGAGCGAGCGAGTCAGACGACGTAGTCCTCACGCTCCATCGCCTCGAGCTCTCGAGAAACGGCCGCCCTCACCTCCGGCGGCATGTCGTGCTCCCTGGCCAACATCGGGCGCAGCCCCTTGCCAACGCCGTCATCGATGAAGTGGGGCCGGACAAAATCGGAGGTCCAGGTCCGGTCCTCGAAGGACCTGCTCTCGAGCCGCTCGAAGAAGCTCTTGATGCCCCTGTCCGGATCTCCTTCCAACTCCCTGAAGTAGGAGCCGTAGATGTGGAGCGAGTCGCTGATGTCGACATAGCGGCCGAGCCGAACCGGCCGGCCGCTTGATTTCGAGATCTTCTCCGCGATCTTTCGCATCAGCGCCGTCAGGGCGATAACGTTCTCGAACCAGGCCTTGTAGAGATCACGGCTCCGCCAGTGCGTGTTCATGTTGAAGACGAGGACCCCGTCATCATCCTCGATCAGCCGTCCCCAGATTCTCTGCAGACACGGCGGATGATCTGAGGGCGGGTCGAGAATCGGGTTCCAAGTGATGCCCTGAGCGCGTCGGCTGTAGCCGGTCCGGGCGAGCTTCTTCACCATGAAATCCAACTGGTCGATGACCGAATTGTCGATCTCGTACTCGGCGAGACGCCGGTGATAGGTGTAGGTCCAGCGGGTATCGGTGCTGTCGACGCCTTTGAGGATCTCCTCCCGCGGCTTGATCCAATAGTCGTGGGCGCCGTGAACAACTTCCATGACGTACTCTGAGAGTCCCCCAGCCCATCGGCAAATGAACGGTGGAAACGCGGCTGGCCGAACGGATTCTCGACGGTGATCACCACCGTGGCATCCCGGCTCGGCGGATCCTCGGGACGATCGTACTCGGTGCGGACGCTCACCCCTTTTTCCCAGACCTCCTTGATGGCCCTCTCGTACGCGCGCGGGATAGTCTCGCCGAAAACACTCAAAACCGGAATGTCCCCTGAGTTCATACTTCCTCCCTCGGATCAATTCTAGTCTCAACCGGAGAGGACGACTCCCCACCCGACAGGGTGCCAGGCACTACCGTGGTCTATTCGAGCTGATCGAGAGATCTCGGGCTCGTAAGCCTTGATAGACACTCGATGAGTTCGTCCTGATCGACCGGTTTGGCGAGCACGCAATCGGGCCCGCGCTCGAGATCAAGGCCCCTGAGATAGGTCCTGCCGTTGTCCTGGACGATGGAGTCGTTGCCGGTGAGGACCACCACGGGAACCGGTGACCAGCGTTCGTGTTGGCGGATCGTCACGAGCAGATCGAGCCCGGATCTTCCGGGCATGATGACATCGAGGATGACCGCATCGGGCTCGACCTCGTCGAGGGCGACCAACGCCGCCGATGTGCGATTCGCCGACGAAACCTCATATCCGTGATCCTCGAGAAAGAGACCGAGATACTCAACGATGTCAGGGTCGTCGTCGACCACCAGGATCCGTCTCGGTTCCACTAGGAACTCCCGGCAGTCCTGGCTCCGGCGATCTCGCCGTCGACCGTCGTGCTCGGGCGGGCGACCAGCGGAATCCGGACGACGAAACGGGTGCCCTTGCCCGATTCGGATTCGACATCGATGTTGCCACCATGTTTGTCGACGATCTTGTTCGAGATGAAAAGCCCGAGACCCGTCCCCTTGAGACCCTTGGATGAGAAGAACAGCGAAAAGATCCGATCACGGGTCTCCCTGTCCATCCCGATCCCGTTATCCTCGACCGAAATGATCATATAGGGCTCGGCCCGACGGGCTCCGACGGTGATGACATGGTCGGTCTTTTCGCTGTCCATACGGCAGGCATCGATGGAGTTCTCGATGAGATTGAGCAACATCGCCCGAATCGCCTGAGGATCGCCATCAAAAACGCCGATATCGTCGGGAATCTTGAATCGGACGTCGGCGCCGAGATCGAGGGCCTTCTTCTTGATGCCGTCCCTCAGATCGTCGACCATCCCCGCGAGGCTGATGTCCTCGACGATGAGTTCCCGATCCTTGGCGTAGTAGAGAATATCGAGCACCATGGACCGAATCCGATCCACGTTGCGCTGGACCATTTCCCAGCCTTTTTTGACCCGCTCGGGTTTGTCTCGCTCGAATCCGGAGTTCACCATGTAGATGCCGCCGTCGAGACCGGTGAGCAGGCCCTTGATACCGTGCGAGATCGAACCAACCAGAAGTCCGATGGAGGTCAACTGGTCCTGCAGTTTGCGAATCTGGGTGATGTCCACACCCATCTCGATGACGGACTCGACCACGCCATCGGAATTCCGAAGCGGGGCGGTGGTGACCAGAAGATTGAGCTCTTCGCCATCCTTGGACAAGACCGTGGTCTCGTAGTCGTGCGTATCGCCGGTCTCGAACGTACTCATCATCGGGCACGTAAGGCACTTTTCCTCACGGTGCTTGTAAACCCGGAAACACTCCTCGCCGACACCGTAACCAAAGGCCTCACGGAATCGTCGATTGGCGCGGCGAATGACGCGGTCGGGCCCCTGGACGGTGATAAAGCAGGGCACCTCTTCGAAGAGCTGCAGCAGCCGCCCCTGGCTCTGCCGGAGTTCTTTCTGGAGTACCTTGACCTCCTCGATCTCGGTGTGCATCTCCATCACCGCCACAACCTCGCCCGAGGTATCGCGAATCGGGGTCGTGTGCACCATCACCGGAACCTGTTCCCCTGATGCCGTCGTCAGCAGTTGTTCCGACGGATGATTCTGGCCATCGAGAAACGTCGCCTCCACGGGGCAACTCGGGCAGATATCGTCACGCCCCTTGTAGACCTTGAAACAGTGCTGGCCGATCCTTTCGCCGAAGTCCTGACGAAAGCGTCGGTTTCCCTCGATGATCCGGAACTCCCGGTCGTGGATCGAGAGATAACAGGGCATTTCGTCCCAGTACCGACGATACATGGCGGAATCTGTTAGCAGGTGCGAGTTCGCTTCGACACCGTGCACCCGCCTGGCGGCAGAAAAACCATCGGGCTCGACCGCGCCGGAATCCGGCGCGGTCGGCCCGATGGGAATGAGATCTCTATCGGCCAAGGTCAGTTTGCTTTCTCGTCTACTTTCTCAATGATATGCGCTACATAGGATATCAGTTTCTCTTCATCGACCGGTTTGTTGAGGTAGCCCTCTGGGGGCGGCACTCCGCGATCATAGATGACCTTGCGGAACTCCGGGTGGCCGGTGACGACACAGACCGGAATTTCCTGGATCTCCGGGGTCTTGCGGAGTTCGAAAAAGGCATCGACACCGCTCTTTCCGGGCATGGAAAGATCGAGGGAGATGAGATCCGGTTTGAAGGTTTTGGCCTTCTCGATGCACTCGTCGCCATCGGCGGCTTCCACAACCTCGGCGCCGGCGTCCTCGAAGACCGTGACGAGGAAGGTCCTGATGTCCTCTTCATCGTCGACCACCAGAATCTTCCGTCCGGCCAGGGGCGCCTCGGCGGCGACGGCGGGAGCGGCAGCCTTCTCATCAACGGGTTCCACAACCACCGGGGGTTCGGGCATCGGCGCGCCGGCCGGGCGGTTCTTCATGACGGCGCATTCCTCGAGCACCAGCGCATCGGCCACAAGGTCGACGAGCTGCTTGACCTCGCAGCCGAGCTCGTAGTGCTTGATCAGGTCCGACAGGCCGTCGACGCAGTTGTGGCAGCTGGTGACCACGACTGTAGCGCCGGTCTCGCGGATCTGGTTGGCCTTGATCTCGGCAGACTTGAGCCTGCGCGGGGTGTACTCGGACATGGACATGGCGCCGCCGCCGCCCGTGCAGCAGAAATTCTCGGCACGGTTGGGGTACATCTCCTGGAAGTCGGTGGTGACCATCCTGAGCAGCTCGCGCGGCTCCTCGAAGAAACCGCAGCTGCGGGCGTTGTTGCACGAATCGTGGAAGGTCATTCGCTGGGAGTTCTTGGTCGGATCGACGACGATCTTACCCTGCTTGATGTACTCGATCATCGTCATGACCGAGCTCTCCATCGGAAAGGCCTCGGCATCACCCGACCAGTTGACGCCTTCGCACCGGGTCGACCGGTAGCCGTGGCCGCACTCCGAGATCACGATCTTCTCGACGCCCAGTTCCCGAGCCTTGTCGTACTCGCGTTTTGCACTTGCGCCGCCGAGGCCGTCGTCGCCCGAGAAGAGGCCGAAGTTGGTGTTGTCCCAGCCTTCGGACGGCATGGTCCAATCCTCACCGGCAGCCCAGAAGATGAGCGCGGCTTCCTTGATGGTGCGCGGGTCGTACTTCACTTCGCGCGGGTTGATGGCGTACATGATCTTGGCGCCGGCTTTGTCGATGGGAATCTCAGCCTCACCGTGGCCGAGATCCTCTTCGAGCTCCTCGGACATCCACTCGATGGTGTCGAGGTAGTCCTCCTTGAGGACGCCCATCTGGTTACCGAGCTCCCACTGGTCCTTTGAGACAACCCGAACGCCTTCGGGCATCACGCCGACGTTGGTCAGCAGACCGCGCATGATCCGGTTCAAAGTGGCGGTGTCGACGCCCATCGGACAGTTGATGGTGCAACGACGGCAGTTGGTGCAGGTGCCGAAGGCGACATCCTTGAGCTTGTCAAGGTCTTCGTCGGTCAGCGGCACCTTGTCGGCGCCAACCCACCAGGGAAAGACACTTCCCGTCCAGTCGTGGTTGGCCTTGAAGAGCTTGCGCAGCTGATCGGCCTTGTACGACGGGGTCATCTTGGGGTCTTCCGGGTGCGACAGAACATAGTGGCAGCAGTCGTTGCACATGCCGCAGTGGACGCAGCCCACCAGCGAGCCGACCACCTGGCGGTTCAGCTTCTTGGTGAGCTGCTCTTCCATCATTTTGATCTTGTGAGTTTTGGCTGGTTTGGTCATTGAATCCTCCTAACCCCGGG
Source organism: uncultured Acidobacteriota bacterium (assembly GCA_963753035.1). Classification (GTDB taxonomy): domain Bacteria; phylum Acidobacteriota; class Thermoanaerobaculia; order Thermoanaerobaculales; family Sulfomarinibacteraceae; genus JAHECW01. Next base: position 30,471 of record CAVWAW010000009.1, read on the forward strand.
CGATGGGGTAGCTGCCCCGGTGACCAAGCGTACGGCCGATCCAGATCCGGGTGAAGGGGTAATAGAGATAGTGGGAGATCTTTGAAAACGGAACATAGACCAGGAAGAAGCTGGTCAGGAAAAGATAGGCCACGAGGATGTTCACACTCTCGAAACCCTGGACACCCGCTAGGTGGGCCTGAGTCACGGTGCCGAGACCGAACCACGCGGTCAGCATGAAGAGCGAGAAGTAATCGTCGGGTGTACTGATGAGTTTCATCACCGGAGTGAAGAGCCGCCGAAATACCCGGTAGATCGCGACCAGAAACGCGAGGAACAGGGTGCTCCCGCAGATCCAGGCGAATGCCGGGCTGGCGACGAGATTCGGGGTGATCGAACTCAAGAAAGCCAGGGTGATGCCCGCGACCACGCCGAGATGGAAAATGACGAAGGTGAGGTAGAAGGCAAAGCCCTTGCGGGTGCTCTCCATCGACCACGGCATCGCCACGTTGAAGAGCGAATAGAAGGCGCCCTTCTTCTTGTCGGTGCGTTGGGGCGCGCCCGGGGCGGATTTGTCGACGCCTGGCTTGAATTTGAAGAGCCACCTCAGGCGGAGGGAATAAACAACGGCCATGATGATCAGCGCCGCCCAGTGGACGATCTCGGCCGTGTGCAGCAGAGAACTCGACTCGTGCATGTCACACTCCTTCTTCGAATTTCGCGGTAAACGGACCAATTTCCCGGGGATCCTGTACCACGATCAGGACATCCTCGAGACCCGAGCCGTTTTCCAGGTGCCGACCGATGGTGTCGATCATGACCCTGGCGCAGAGATCCATGGGAACCTGATAGATCCCGGTCCCGATGGGTGGGAATGCGAGCTGTTTGATGCCCTTCTCCTCGGCGAGAGCGAGCGCCGCCATGGTGGCTTTTTCGAGCTTGCCCGCTTCGTCTTCTTCACGGAACTTCGGGCCGTTGACGTGAATGATGTGGTTGGCCTTCAGGATTCCGGCCTGGGTGACCACAGCTCCGCCGGTCGGGACCGAGCCGATCTCATCGAGTTCTTTTTGAATGACGATTCCACCGCGCTGTTGGATTGCGCCGCCGTACCCGGATCCCAGCTTGGCGTCCTCGGTAATGTCAAAGACAAAGGCCTCGACCTCGATGTCGGTAATGTCGCCACGCACCATCCGAAGTCGCTTGCCGCCGATGTTTCGCTCCACCATCTCCATCCTCCTCGTTCATAATTTCACAAGCCCGGGTGCCTCCCATTCGGGAGATCCCGGGCCTCAACTGCTCGACAGAACGCTTCCCATTTGGATTTGCATCTCTCCGAGCTCAATTCCCTTTTCCCTAGCCCACGAAGGATCAAGGAGATCCTCCAGAGTGAATTCATCGAGCACCTGGGCGATCTTTTGATTGATGAGGCCGTAGACGATCCTGCATTCACAGAATTCGGCCTTCAGACATGACTCCGGCTCTTCGACGCAGTCAACGATGCAGACCGGTCCGATCGACGCTTCAATGATCTGCCGGATGGTGATTTTCGATGGCGGCGAGGCGAGCCGGTATCCCCCGTGCCTTCCCGCAACACTCTTGACCAACCGGGCGGCGCGAAGCGCAGGCGCCAGCTGTTCGAGGTATCCATGCGAGATGTCCGTTCGACCTGAAACCGACGATAGACTGACGGGCGAGGCGCTCCCTCCATGATGGGCGATGTCGAGCATCATTCGAAGAGCGTAGCGGCCGCGGGTGGAGATCCTCATGGCGATTTCGAATTTAAACATAAAATACCCATCTGTCAACTAGGTATTAATGAATACATCCTGATTCTCATTCTCAGAGCGCGAATTGTTGCCCGAGACCAACCGGGGTGCTATCTTGAAATCGACCGATGGCCCGGGCAACGGAGTCGGTCTAGGAGGCAGAATGGCAGCGAAAACCGCCCTCATCATCGACGACGAACCCGATGTCACGACCTACCACGGAACCGTGCTCAGCGATCACGGCTGGGAAGTTCACACAGCGAACAGTGGCGCCGACGGCATCGCCATCGCTCAGGAAAAGAATCCGGATGTGATCTTGCTCGATGTGATGATGCCGGAGAAAGGCGGGCTCAGCACGCTGATCGCTCTGCGGAAGGACGATCGGACGAAGGAAATACCCGTGGTCCTCGTCACCGGGATCCAGGAAGCCCTCAACGCCGATTTCGAGGCGTTTCTCGCCAGGTTCAAGACATACAACCCGAACGGGTATATGGAAAAGCCTATCGACGTGGACAAGCTGATCTCGACCCTGGAAGAACTCATCTGAGCTTCAAACGGAGGGGCCACGCCGCGGCCTCGCCGGCGTAGTCGACACCAACCCGTGGGAGCCGATCCATACCGAGATCGGAAAAGCTGCGCCCATCCGACCGGATGGTGAGCGGACTTCCCGGATCGCCGAAATCGAGACCGTTCTCGGCACGGGTGACCGCCAATGCTTGGCAGAGCTTTCCGGGACCGTCGGTGAGGTTTCGCAGAGCGACTTTCGGCCCGCGCCGCCCGCGCACGAGTCCGTTCCCCAAGACCGGGACCCCACCTCGAATCAGAACCGCCTCGGGCACGCCCTCCCCTACCGTCACCACGTTGAGGCAGTGGTGCATCCCGTAGATGAGATAGACATAGGCCCTTCCCGCCTCACCCCACATGGTCTCGGTCCGCGGGGTTCGCCTGCCCCCGAAGGTGTGGCAGGCCGGGTCATCGACACCGAGATAGGCCTCGACCTCGGTGAGACGGACCGCGACGGTCCCCCCCGGCGTCTGGTGAACGAGGATCTTGCCGAGGAGATCCTGCGCGACGTCCAAGGTTGGGCGTTGGTAGAATCCACAGGACAGGACTGCAGCCTCGGCGAGGCTTTCCGCGGTCAGGAGGTCAGCAATGGGTTCAATCATCTGTGTCACAGGGGGCGCCGGTTTCATCGGCAGTCATGTTGCCGAAGCGCTGGTGCGCGACGGACACCAGGTTGTGATTCTGGACGACCTCTCCAGCGGCCGCAAGGAGAATATCCCCGAAGGCGCTGAACTCGTCATCGCGGACATCAGATCCGACAAGGCGGCGGGCGCCATTGTCGATCGTGGGGTTGAGATTCTCATCCACCACGCGGCGCAGATGGATGTTCGGCGATCGGTGGCGGACCCGCGTTTCGACGCGGATGTCAACATCGGAGGGTTTCTCAATCTGCTGGAGGCCGCCCGAACCGGCTCAGTCAAACAGGTCATCTTCGCCTCCACCGGCGGCGCCATCTATGGCGAACAGGATGTTTTCCCCGCCGACGAAGGCCACGCCGTTCGACCGCTCTCGCCCTACGGTGTGTCCAAGCTCGCCAGCGAACGCTATCTCTTCTTTTACAACCAGCAGTACGGGCTCGATGTCACGTGCCTTCGGTACGCCAACATCTACGGCCCACGGCAGAGCCCGCACGGCGAGGCGGGGGTCGTCGCGATCTTTGCCCACAAGCTCCTGGCGAACGTCCAGCCCACCATCAACGGCGACGGAAAACAGAGCCGAGACTATGTCTATGTCGGCGATGTCGTCCGCGCCAATCTCGCGGTCCTCGGACTCCCAGGATTCCGGACCTTCAACATCGGCACCGGGGTCGAGACCGATGTCAACGAGCTCTTTGAACAGCTCCGCGCAGCCATCGGAACCGGCCCGCCGGCCGACCACGGCCCGGCAAAGGCCGGCGAGCAGCTTCGATCGTGTATCACCTCAGGACTCATCGAGTCCGAACTGGGGCTGAGAATCGGAACCCCCTTCGATCAGGGGATTCAGATCACCGCGGACTGGTTCAAAGCGCAGCAGGCGTAGCAGCGGCAGCTGGGGCAGCAGCGGCCGGGAATCCCACCTAGCCCAACCGTCCCGCACTCTCTCGGAAACGCCCAACCGACTTCAACGTCTCTGACGGGCAGGCTGGAAGCCCGCCCCCACAATGCCCACCCACCCTGATCTGGTTCCGAAACCGAGGCCGACCAGAGCACGCGGAAAACCCCGCCCCCTCGGGGTGCCGGGTACGCCATTGTGCTGGAACCACCACCCGGCTCCGTCCCGCGCCCCGCACAATGGCGCTACCGGGCTCCCTCGGGAGGCACGATGCGGTCTGCTCTCCCGGCTACGAGGCAGGCCGCCGGCGTACCATCGGCGTGGTCGCAGCCCTCCCCGCCTCCCACGCGCGACCACGCCGATGGTGCGACGCTGGGCCGCCGGGACGCCAAAGCGTCACGACGGCCCAGAAGGCCGGCGTCAATAGAACCCCGTAGCCGTGACCGTTGCCGTTGCCGTGACCGCGGCCGGGAATCCCACCCAGCCCGACCGTCCCGCACTCTCTCGGATACGCCCAACCGACGTCAACCTCTCTGACGGGCAGGCGGGACGCCCGCCCCCACAATGCCCACCCACCCTGATCTGGTTCCGAAACCGAGGCCGACCAGAGCACGCGGAAAACCGCGCCCCATCGGGGTGCCGGGTACGCCATTGTGCTGGAACCACCACCCGGCTCCGTCCCGCGCCCCGCACAATGGCGCTACCGGGCTCCCCCGGGGAGCTCGATGCGGTCTGCTCTCCCGGCTACGAGGCAGGCCGCCGGCGTACCATCGGCGTGGTCGCAGCCCTCCCCGCCTCCCACGCGCGACCACGCCGATGGTGCGACGCTGGGGCGCCGGGACGCATTGGCGTCACAGCGGCCCAGAAGGCCGGCGCTGAGGGCATGGCCCGGAACCACAGCAGCGCCCTTTGTTGCGCCCACGTCTCGGGGGCGATGAAACCAACCCGCGTCGGTACACCGCCATCGCCGGCGGGACGCTGGCGCTACAAACATCGCAGCGCCCTTTGTTGCGCCCACGTCTCGGGGGCGACGGAACCAACCCGCGTCGGTACACCACCATCGCCGGCGGGACGCCGGCGCTACAAACATCGCAGCACCCTTTGTGGCGCCCACGTCTCGGGGGCGATGAAACCAACCCGAATCGGCACTCCCCCGGGGAGCGCGATACGGTCTGCTGCTCCGGCCACGAAGCAGGCCGCCGACCGGACCCAATGGAAGGGCGCCAGGGTGAGGCAGGGAGATTTCAAACACAAAGGCCAATCCCGCGGGCGGGACGCCCGCACCACAACGGTCGCCATCTCCACCCGAATCCCACGCATGAACATGCGCTGCAAAATACTGCCGGGCTCATTCACAATGATTGCGTGAACGTTGAACGGACGGAGGTCCCCACTCTCGCGGCGACGGGACGTTGCCGGTGGCATCTTGCGCGAGGTACCTTGGACCAACAACATGCTAGGAGGACGGTGTGAAGTCATTCATCGTGATTCTGATTCTGGCGCTCTGCATCCCGGTCGCGGCAATGGCCGAAGGCCCGGCGCAGCTCATCGGTTCCGTCGAGGCGGTCTACCACGAAGGTCTGGTGACCTTTCAGGTCGAGCACACCGACGCCGTCTCTAGTTCGATCAAGGTTTACGATCTCTCGACCGATGCGCTCGTCTACGACAGCGGACCGCGAGCCCGGACTCTGGTGTCCTGGCCAGCCGGCCATGATTTGGTAGGCGCCTTCCGCTATGTGGTCACCGCATGGAACGAACGGGGCGAGGTCGTGGTCTCCCAGGCCGCCGTCACCAAGAACCTCACGCCGATCAGCAACATCACCTTTGACACCATCCCCGGCGACACCAAGCTCCTCGGCCCCAACGAGGTCATCGTCGAGAGCGACCTTCAGGTTGGCGCTACCCAGGGGGTCCGTCTCGACCAGAATATCAACAGCCACGGAGGAGGCGCTTACTTCTACGAGGAGGACGGTTCGACCACTTACGCGTGGATGAATCCCGACTTCGACGGCCAGGGCGGTTTCTTTCACATCAAGGGTTCCGCGGCCTCGGGCGGCTACATTCAGGCTCAGGGCATGGATTCCCTGGCAGGCGCCCAGGCTTCCCTCCGCGTCGAGGGGACCTCGGACTTCGGCGTCTACGCCGGTCTCACCGGAACCGAATCGGTGGTCTTGCCGAGCAACGCGGTCTCCTCGTTCGAGATTGCGAACGAAGCGGGATTGGCATCCACCAGCACGCAGTCCGGCGTTGGACTGGAGGATACCCCGGTGAACGTGTTGGAACGCACCATCATCGTGCCGACCAACGGATATGTCTTGGCGATCGCGAACGCCGAAGGTCTGATGTATCACGTCAACGGATCTGAGAGCCGCTACGTCTGCACGATCAGCGACACATCTCAAACACACGCTCTGGTTCAATCATCGGTCTTTTTGGCCCCCACACTTCCTTCTGGTGGCTACAATATCCCCGTGGCGGTCAGCCGCATCCTGCCGGTGACTTCCGGCGCTCACACCTTTTACCTCGTCTGCTCCGCGAACGATGTCACCGGAGCCAACAACACGGGTGTTCGCGGTCGCCGGCTCGACCTTCTCTTCGTCCCCACCGCGTACGGAACGGTGACCGCACCACTCAAGGTCGTGGAGGGTCAAATGGAAGGTGTCGAGGACCACCTCCACTCGCCAACCGGGCTGAGCCAGGCGGAGATCGACGGCGAACGCGCCGAGTCCATCGCCTTCAACCTTGCACGGATCCAGGCCGAGCTCGCCGAGCTCCAGGCCCAGGCCGACGCTCTCGCCGGCCCCGGGGGGAACCAACCCTAGCCCGTTCGCCATGATCAATCACGGCCCCGCGATCGCGCGGGGCCGTTTCTTCGTAGCGCCGTCACAACGACCGCGTCCACGCCCCGCTGAGCATGGTTTCCTCATCGCTGGTGGCCGAGAGTGCCCCTCAATCCATTGTTCGGCCCCAGCGTCAGGCCTACCTCAACGTCCAGCCGCCGAACAAGAGATTGAACGGCACGTCCGTTCGAGGCCATCCCCAGGTGCTGTCGAGGCAATCCGTCCGCTGCGATGAATTGCTAGCGCGCTCCGCGCGCCGCGACCCACGCCTCGCCCACTCTCAATTGCGATGGCTTTGCGCCTCTTTGCGATGGATGATCTTCGCGCCCTTTGCGATTCAACCCTGCGATGGTGCGATGGATCTGCGTGATCTGCGGACAACCCTGAGATGCCTTTCGGGACATCGACCTCAATCAGCCACGACAGCTGACGCATCCTCCCCGGCGCCGTCCTGCTCCTCAACCTGTACACCAAGATTGGCGAGTTCCTCGAGCGCGAGGGGCGGCAGTGACGGCAACGGCGGTCGATCGAGGGCCAGGGTCTCTGACGATCGGATCTCATTTCGAGTCTGTTCGCAGGCTTCCAAAAGACGAGCCTCGACAACGCCCCAATCCGAAGCCGCCAGAACCCGGCCGCCCATGGCCTCGAGCCGGTGGGCCTCGATGGCGAACTCGAGATCCGGGTGCGGATCGACGAGGGCGATCCACTCCTGTTGTTTCGGATCGATCCGCCAACGACCGTGCTCACCCGGGGCCAGGCCGTCGAAGAATATGAGGTCGAATTCCTCCACCAGCCACGGGTTGTGGTCTCCCTTTTTGAGCAGGACCGCTCTGAAGTGCACCATCGAAACCATGTGATTGGTGTTGTTGTCGATTCTGAACTCGATGACGGGCCACTCGAGGTAATTCCGATTTCGCTTGTAGACCTTGGCCTCGCTGAAGCGGAACTCGCGGAGATCTCGCCGCGCCGGTCTCGTTGATTCTCTCCACGACTCGAGTTCGGAAACCGCCGACCGCACCTCGAGCATTCTTCGCCGGCGAGCCTCGACAACGATGCCGTCCGCAGTCCGCCCGTCGAGCGGGGCCAGGAGTTCGATCTCCCTCTCCCCCAGCGCAGCGCCACCCTCCGGTTTGCCCAGCCACGGTGTTCCTGCCAGATAGAAGAGCGACTCATCAAAAATCGCTGCCTCGTTCTCGATCATGGGTTCGCGCATCTTGCGCGCAGTCCGATCGAGTGCTCCCTGACTCGAGGTATCGAGGGTCAACGGACCGCAAGCCTGCGCAACCACGACCAACAACGCCAAAACAAAACCACGACGGTGTGACCTGTTCATTGTCTCGCCCCCCACTGAACGGCACCCGTTTTCGATCACGCGTCTACAACCAGACTAGGTCAAGACCGCCTTCGAGTCCGAGAGCTACGTCACACCCGGGGGGTGAGCTCGCACCAACGCCAGATCATCCGCGTCGCTATCGGAAGGGGCTAATTGGTCTTCCGTCTTCCACGTCCGAGGGTGTTGGCGTGCAGCGCCTCGAACTGTTCCGTCAGCTTGTGGCTCGGCGCAAGATATGGCAACGGCCGAGCCGCCTCGTGGCTCTCACGAATCTTGACCGACGAGGTGAGATAGGGTTCGAGCACCGGCAGACCCTCGTCGACGAGTTCATCGACCATCCGCTTCGGCAGGCGCGCCCTGGGCTGGAACTGGTTGACAACGATCCCGGCGACCTCGAGCCGCGGGTTGTGGTCCTCGCGGACCTCGGCGACCGATTCCAGTAAACCGTATAGCGCGCGTCTGGAGAAGTCGTCGCAGTCGAAGGGGATGAGGCACTTCTGGGCGGCGATGAGTGCAGACAGGGTGTAGAAGTGAAACGCCGGCGGGGTGTCGAGAATAATGTCGTCGTAGTCGTCAAGTTCCCTGAGAGCGTCACGAAGCTTGTAGATCTTGTACTTCGCCTCGAGCTTGCCCTGGAGAGGTTCCAGAGCCGGGGACGACGCCATGACATGAAGACGGTCGAACCGGGTGTGGTGGACAAAGCCCTTCGCCTCATTCTTGAAGAGCTTGAACCCCAGGGTCTGTTCGAAATACTCCGCGATGTTGGGGCTCAGATCATCGGCATCGGAGCCGAGGAGATAGTGGCTCGCGTTGGCCTGGGTGTCGAGATCGACCACCAGAGTCTTGCGGCCGGCCCGCGCGTTGACCGCGGCGAGATTGCATACGATGGTCGATTTCCCGACACCGCCTTTTTGGTTGAACACAACCCAACGCATCATGGCCTCCAGGCGCCGGGTTCCGTCCTTCGAGCACTCCAACCCGGCCGCAGCAGGATAGACCCTATGCCGCACTGCGTCAAGAATGCTCCGCCCATCACGTCTTCCCGACGGTGGCGGACTCGGCTATGGTCATGGCGACTCATGAACAAAAACGCATCGAGCATCCGTCTCAGCAGCGCCCGAATCAAGAGACCCGAGCCAAATCCCGTCCTTCCCTTTGCAGTGGTGCTCGTGGTCCTGACCATCGTGCTCGTCATCTTCTTTGGAATTCCTGATGGAGATCCGCAACCGGCGCCCGCACCTCCGGAACCATCAACGACCCCCACGCCCATCCCGACCCCACGGGCAACGCCGACACCCGGTTTTGTCAAAGAGAGTTCCGGTTGGGTCGATGCCACAGTCGTTCTGCCACCGACACCCTCCCCCACCATCCCGATCTATGTTCCGGAACCGACCCGCGCTCCGCGCCCGACGCCGAGCATCTCCCAGTGCGCAGACTACCGTTGGTCCACCGTCCAGGCATTCTCTCCCTCGGCCCAGGTCAAGGTCGACATCCGCGTCAACAACCGCTGTCCCTACGACCTCGGACCCTCCAACCTCTGGTTCGACATCACCGGCTGGCGCGACGGCGCCCGGGTGCAGAGCGTCCGGGGCGCTCCGTTCGAGACCATCCGCAAGGGCTGGACCGACGATCTCTCCATCGGTCTGCCGGGATCGCTCGACTGGTATGACGAGATCACGGTGGTGGTTCAGGACTAGCGCGGTGATTGATGAATGATGAATGATGAATGATGAACATCGCAATTCAACGCAGAGGCGCGCAGAGCCACCGCGTCGTCACGCGGACTCTCATCGGGTGGGTTGCGGGTCGTCAACGACCCGCCTACAGCTGTGAGACCCGGAACGCATCGAGGAGTTCCTGTCATGGTCCCTGTCCCTGCCGCGGTCCCTGTCGCTGTCGCTGTTCGCTGTCCCGGACGCTGATGCTGACCCTGGAAAGGGTACGATGATCGCCGGAGGAAACATGATCGAAAACCTCAAGGCTGACGAACTCGCGGCGATGATCAACCGGGTCTTCGCGCCCCAGGCGGAGGACACCGCGCTGGCGGTGCTCGTTGATCTGCCGGATGATGCGCTTGCCGACAACGACGACTGGGCTCAGCGCCGCGCCATCGCCGCCGGCTGGGTCCGCGAGCTCGCCGCTGCGCGGGACGAGCACGGTTTCGACATCGATCTCGTCGCCTATCGAAACGTCCGCGCCAACAACGCCGATCTCCCGCCAACCGCGTGGCTCTGCGAACCCGACGAACTTCCTGCAACGGCTGACGATCTCGACCCGGCTACGGCGCGGGATTTCGGCGAGATCCTCGATGAGCACCGGCTGGTGCTCGCCCCCACCGAGCTCTCGGCCACGGCACCGCTGAAGATGCTCAGCCCCCGCCACGGTTGCCGCGGCGCGACCATGCCCGGATTCTCAACGGCCATGATCCCCGCCCTCCGGCTCGACTACACCGAGATCAATCGTCGGGTCCACCTGCTCAAGGATCTCCTGGATCGTGCGGTCTCGGCCGATCTCCGATTCACCGTCGACGGCGCCCACGGGTATGATCTCCATCTCGATCTCCGCCATCGCACCGCCCACGCATCCGGAGGTCTCCTGCCGCAGCCCGGGACTGCCGGCAACCTGCCATCGGGTGAGGCCTATATCGTGCCCTATGAGGGTGAGATCGATGGTGATCCGACAACGACCAGGGGAATCCTGCCGGTTCAGCTCGGTGACGAGGTCGTGCTCTTCGAGATCGAAGACAACGTGGCCAAGAGGGTGGTCTCGGATGGCCCGCATTCTGACCGGGAGGCCTCACTGCTCGCGGCGGAGCCGGCGCGCGGCAACATCGCGGAACTCGGTCTCGGCGTCCTCTCAGCCTTTGGGCTAGAACCAATCGGCGAGGTCCTTCTCGATGAGAAGCTCGGTCTACATGTGGCCTTCGGCCGGAGCGAGCACTTCGGCGGCCAGGTCGGGCCGACACAGTTCTCGACCCCTGAAGCGGTGATCCACCAGGATCACGTTTACCTGCCGAAGATCCAGCCGAGGATCTCGGCAGCGGCGGTCGATCTGCATTTTGAAGGTGGTGAAACGCTGGAGTTGATGAGGGACGACGACTACGTCATCGGGTTCTAACCGGGTCTCGACCTACAGCGGGTTGACCGACTATCCGACCAGCGCGCCGACAACCAGGACGATGAGGAAGACACCGCCGACCGCAACCGGGAAAAGAACCTCGTAACCTTTTGACACTTCAGTCCGTTCTACGTCTCTCACTGTGCCCCCCAACGCAGATCCTGCGTTCCAAAGGATGTTAACTCAAATAACTTCGTGATGGAAGCTCGATTCACCAACTTCGATCTCAACATCATCATTACAACTCCCCTTCCGGGCGGAAGAGGAGCCGAATTGTGGAGAATTCAAGGCAGAATGTGGCGAAATCAAGGCACAGCCGGGTTCAATTGCCTTTGCGGAGCGGCAACGCCAATCCGATGACAATCAGAATCAGTGACACGACCCAGGGGCCGTCGAACGCCATGAGGATCGCCCCGGAAACGAGGCAGAAGCCCCCGTAGATCGTGGCCCTGGTTCCGGCCAGGGGACGCTGAACCGGTTTGCGGGACCGTTCTTCGAGCACGCTCAGACCTTCGGAAACGAGCAGAGGCATCTTGACGAAGGCGTCGAAGATATCGGGGGCGGCCCTGAGGGCTTCGTTGAACAGCCGAGTTCCCGAGAACTCGAGACGGAAGATCCGGGCGGCGTGGCGTTTGGACACCTCAGCGACATTGAAGTCGGGATCGAGGAGATAGCCCACACCCTCATAGGTGATGAGCGCTTTGACCATGAGAACCATTTCAACCGGGAAGTAGAGCCGGTAGCGGGCGCCGAGCTGGACGCACTCGAGCATGAGCAGCCCCAGGGAAAAGTCCTCGAAGGTGGCCCTTCGCCGCCATTTCCGGGCAACCTCCTTGACCGCGGTCCGGAAACCCAGGACATCGGACCGTTCGTCGGTCCGCGACACCGCGGCAAGGTAGCGGGCGGCGCGCTCGAAATCCTCCATGACCAACGAGTAGAAGAGGTGGAGGAGATTGTGCCGGAGCTCGGCGTCGAAGTGGCCCACCATCCCGAGATCGATAAAGCCGACCTTGGGCCCGGGAAGCGCAAGCAGGTTCGCCGGGTGGAGATCGGCGTGGAAGTACCCGTCCTGGTAGAGCATCCGGATGATGGACGACGCCCCCAGATCGATCATCTTCTGGCGTTCGGCCAAGGGGAGATCGAGCACCTCCGGATCATCCGGTCGCACGCCATCGAGGAACTCCATGCAGAGCACGCTGGTGCCCGAATAGTCGTGGTAGATCGCCGGGAAAACCACATCCGGCATATCGGCGAAGTTGACGGCGAAGGTCTCGGCATTCTCCGCCTCGAGACGCATCTCGACCTCGCGCACCGTGTACTCGCAGAACTCGTCGATTACGTTTTTCGGCTGGTATCTCGGGATGATGTACTGCAGGAATTGGGCGGTCGTCCGGAGCAGCGTCGAGTCGCGGTAGATGAGCTCCCGTATGCCGGGTTTGACGACCTTGAGGATGACGTCCTCGCCGGATTTCAGCTGCGCCCGGTGGCTCTGGGCGATGGACGCCGAACCGAGCGGCATTTCATTGATCGAGGCGAAAATCTCTTCGATGGGTTGTCCGAGATCGTCCTCGATGACCACACGAATCTTGTCGAAACTCACCGGCGGGAGGTCGGAAAGCAGGTTGCGCAACTCATCGGTCACCACATCGGGCAGCAGATCCTTACGCAGGCTGAGGATCTGACCTAGCTTGACATAGGTCGGGCCGAGGATCTCGAGCCGTCTGCGGAGCTGCTCCGGATACGGCAGACCACGGATCTCGCGGTCGAGGAAGGGCCGAATGAACAAGGCGGTGAACGCACGAAAACGATAGAAGAGGCCCGTGTCACCCCGCCTGCGGGCGGCGTCCACCGAGGCGACATAGCCGCCGAAGACGAGCGCCGAAATATGCCGCAGGGTCGTTCGCCCTCGGCGTGCGAGATCCGGGATGTTGATATAGCCCCGGCGCGAGGGCCGTCGCCGCCTCTCCGGCGGTTCCTCACCCGATGCGGCGGGCACCGATGCCGGGATCTCCTCCATCACAGTGGCTCTATCGGTTGCGGCCGTACTTCTCGTGCGACGAGACCCAATCGAGGGAGGAAATCGCCGATGCGAGGGAGATTTCTCCCGCGAGAACCACCGCGCCGACAATCTCGGCGAGCTTGCGGACCTTGTTCTTGCCCGCACACCCCAAGATCTCGAGGCACTCGCGTTGGGTCGGCAGCCCGACCCCGCCGCCATAGGTGGCGACGATCAATGACGGGATCGTGATCGAAATGTAGAGGTCCCCGTCCGTTGTCAACTCGGTGTAGACGATCCCGGAGCAGGACTCGGCCACATTGGCAACGTCCTGACCCGTGGCGATGAACATGGCGGTGATCCCATTCGGCGAGTGAGCACCGTTGTTGTTCGCACCGGAGATGAAAGCACCGACGTTGGAAATCTGAGAGTGGTAATTAAGACTCTTCGGTTCGACTCGCATGTGCTGTACCAGGATGTCGCGGGGGATCACCGCCTCGGCGGTGACCCGCTTGCCCCGAGTCCGCATGATGTTGATCTGCGAGTGCTTCTTGTCGGTGGCCAGGTTGGACTCGAGAAAGAACGAACGCACGGTGTCGATGTTGTCGAGCATCCACGAACAGGCCGCGAAGGTGGCCCGGCCGACCATGTTCTGCCCGGCGGCGTCACCGGTGGCGTAGTTGAACCGAAGATAGGCGAATTTGTTCGACAGGAATGTGTCGATGTCGAGCAGCTTGGCCACGCTCGAGGTCGCCTCGGCAGCGCGCCGGATCTCATCGATGTTCTCGTTGACCCAACCGCGGAAGTCGCGAGCCTCGCGCGCGGAGTCGAAAACAAACACCGGCGCACGCTGCATCCGGTCATCGGAAACCGTGGCGGTGACGCCTCCCGAGAGGTTGAGCACCTTCATACCGCGGTTGTAAGACGCAACCAGAGTCCCCTCTGTTGTGGCCATGGGGATGATGAATTCCCCTTTTGCATACTCGCCGTTGACGGTCACCGGTCCTGCGAGCCCGATCGGCACCTGGGCGACCCCGATGAAGTTCTCGATGTTGCCGTCGGTCAGCCTCGGGTCAAACGACGAAGCGTAGAGATGCTCCGGTTTCGCGCCGGAAAACGATGTCAAGAAATCGCGCCGGGCGCCGATGATCTCGTCCGAGTAGTTGTCTTCTTTGTCGTAGGGAACCGTGATCCGTTCTTCCTTGTGCTCGCGGATGGAGTCTTTGACCTTGAACGAGAGCCTGCCGAAGGGGTCGGCCTCGAAATCGATCGTGAGCGTGTGCTTGCCGATCTCGAGCGCCGCGCCGTTCCAACGCACCGTCATGACCCTGGCGAGAGGAAACTCGAGCGGATGATCCGGCGTCACCTCGGACGGGGCGGCTATGCCATCGTTCCCGAGATCAAAGATCACCTCATCCAGGGGGAGGGCCTCATCGTCGATTCTGATCTCGTTGATCTTGGTCAGCACCGCGTCGCTGAGACGATTCTTGAGGGTGAACCGGGCGCCGTCCCCTTCGTTTTCGAGACTCCCGAAGGTGTAGAGCTGCTTCAAAATGAGAGACGGGATCTTCACAATGCTTCCTCCATTTTCCGGTGCTGACGATCCGGCAGATTGTAACACCGGCGGCGCCGAGGAAACACGCCGCAGGGCGGCGTCGCAACTATCTGCTCTGCAGCTTCTCGGCGAGCATCTTGAGCGGACCCTGAACCTCCGGGCGGAACCACTCTCGCGCCATCTCCTCGATATCGCCCGATTTCGATTCTCGTACGATCTCCACGAGATCGCGGCGAACGATCTGTCGCGTGATACTGAGGGCGTGCGGAGGAAGCTCGGTGAGTGCTTGACACCACTCAACGGCCGTCGCCACAACCTGGTCACCCGCGACCACGCGATCAACCAGACCAATCTCGAGGGCGTCCTGCGGCCCCATTAAACTCCCGGTTTGGCAGAGTCTCTCAGCCTGTCTGGGACCCACCACCCTGGCGAGCGCCTCGGCGACCCCCACGGGCACGGGGATCCCGACCCGAACCTCGTTGAGACCGATGAAAAACGGGCCATCGGCCATCACCCTGAAGTCGCAGAAGAGAGCGAGGACCGCACCCCCCGCCGGGCTGTGACCGGTGATCGCCGCTGCCACTGGAATCTCGGAAACGGCCAGGGCTTCCATGGCGCCGAAGAAAAGTCCGAGTGTGCGCACCATTTCTTCGTGATCGAAAGTCAGCAGCAGCGGGACGTCCAGACCGCCAGTGAAAAGACCCTCGAATCCCGAGATCACGAGCGCGCGGGCGCCATCGGCCGGCGCCGCCGAAACCTGCGAACACAATTCCTTCAAAAGCTCCGGGCTCAGGGCGTTCGCCGGTGGTCGAGCAAGCCGCAATTCGCGGACTTTGCCGTGTTCGATGACTTCGATCATGACGACGCTCCAGACTTCATATCGACTCCCCCAAAAACGGTATCCGTGTTGGACGCCGAATGTAGCACGCCGGTGACCACCGTCCTCTCGAGAGAACACACGAGAATGATGAATGATGAATGATGAATGATGAAATCCATCGCACCATCGCAGCGATCACGGAATGAAGGGTGGGCCTGGGCCCACCTTCAGAATCGTCCGAGCAGGTATGGCCCCGTACGATAGTCCATTGCCGTTCGAGCAAGGTGCCCGCAATTCATCATTCATCATTCATCATTCATCATTTTCTTGGCTGGCATCGAAGTTGCGTATTCCCTCGACGAACCGCACGGAGGTCACAATGCTTCGACACACCACACGCATCATGCTGCTCGCCACCCTGCTGCTCCTCGTCTCCGGCGCCGATGCCGAGGCTCAATGGCAACGCCACTACGAGCCGAACGGTCAGTTCCGCTTTCGGCTCGGTCTCTTCGAACCGGTTGGCGGTTCCGAGGGTTGGGACGAGGTCTTCGAGGGTTTCACCGGACAGCCTTCAGACCTGCGGGATTTTGTCTGGGGCACCGATTTTCTCTGGCGGACCGGTCGCCACACCGCGGTTCTCTTCGGATTCAGCTACTACGGCGGCGCAACCACCAGCGGATACGAGGACTGGGTTGCCGTTGACGGCAGCGAGATTCGTCACACCACCAGCCTCGACACCTGGGATCTGACGGCGGCGTTTCTCTACCGGTTCGGCGGCAAGGGCGTCCGTCCGTATCTCGGAATCGGGGGTGGACTCGTGTCATGGCGACTCACCGACGAGGGCTACTTCATCGACTTCGGAGCTGCCGGACAACCCGTTATCTGGGCTTGGTACGGCGCCCAGGGATCCACCTTCGAAGCATTCGGTCTGGCCGGTATCGACATTCCGATCAACCCTCGGTGGAGCATCATCATCGAAGGCCGTTACCGCTACGCCACCGACGAGCTCGGTGACGATTTCTCTGGTTTCGGAAAACTCGACCTCTCGGGCTACGAGCTCACTGCCGGCTTCGGAATCAACTTCTAGGCTACCGGCTCGAGCGCGATGATTGGAACCGCAAAAACGCTGAGGTCGCAAAGATCCCGCAAAGCACTGCAATCATGAATTGGGCCATCGGATCGTGAGTGAATCAGGTCTTCGATGAGAGGTTGCGATGGTGCGATGGCTCAATCATGCGATGTCTCTGCGCCTTTGCGCCTTTGCGTCTTTGCGTCTTTGCGGTTCCATTGTGCGCCGCGGCGACCGGGAACACATGCGGCTACCGATTGCGGGAACGCGGCCGGCGTCCTGCGTGTTACGATGGATGTGAATGCCGCAAACCACTTCAGCTGTAAAAGCGCAAAACCGTCGCCCGACGGACCCGTACATCAAACCAGGAGGCAATGAATGACCTCGAATCACGAGCAGCTCGAGCACCAGACACCGAGCTTTGAGGAGCTTCAGGAAAGCCATCAGAAGTACGAACAGCGCATCGAAGAGCTTCGGAAGAAGTCGTGGCTCACTCCCGATGAGGAACTCGAAGAGAAGCGCCTGAAAAAACTCAAGCTGGTGATCAAGGACCAGATGGCGAACATGCGCCGCGCGGTTTCCTGAATCGAACTCAGATGATCGCACCTGAGGGTTGGGTATTTGTTTGGGTCCCGGTGTGCTTGGGCGGCGGCGCCCTTTTTCTAGGTTGGCCTGGCTGGGCTGGCCGCTCATAGCCATGGGCCTTTTCGCACTTTATTTTTTCAGAAACCCGGACCGACACTGCGATCACAGCAACGAGGTCGCCTGTTCACCGGCCGACGGCAAGGTCATCGTCGTCGGCAGCGCTCCCGATGAACTGGCCCAAAGTGGCCTCCCACGACAGATCAGCGTCTTCATGTCGGTCTTCGATGTTCACGTCAACCGAGCGCCCATGACCGGAGAGCTCGTCGACTACCAGTACAACAAGGGTCGCAAGTTTTCCGCTTTCAAGGAAAAGGCGTCGCTCGAAAACGAACAGAACCTGTCGGTTTGGGATGGGCCCCTCGGCCGGATCGCTCTCAAACAAATCGCGGGTCTGGTGGCGCGCAGGATCGTGTTCGATCACTCACTCGGCGAATCCGTCAATCGGGGCGATCGCATCGGCCTCATCCGTTATGGATCGAGGGTTGACATCTTCCTGCCCGACAATGCACAGACACTCGTCCGGGTGGGTGACCGCGTCCGCGCCGGCGAATCGCCCCTGGCCATTCTCGGTCGCCCAACCGAATCGTGAGACGCCCGGTATTCCGCCGTCGTCCGAGCAAGCAGAAGCTGCGCAAGGGTATCTACCTGATTCCATCGCTCTTCACAATGGCCAACATGTTCTGCGGTTTTCTCTCGGTGATCGAATCGAGTCGGGGCCACTTCGAGCCCGGTCGTGGTCATTTCGAATGGGCGGCGATTCTGATCCTGTTCGCGATCATCGCCGATATTCTCGATGGTCGAATCGCTCGGATGACCGGAGCCATCACATCCTTCGGGGAAGCCTACGACTCCCTCGCTGATGTCATCTCCTTTGGAATCGCACCGGCGCTCCTCGCCTTCCAGTGGGGGCTGTGGCAAGTGCCCAGGGTCGGCATGGCGATGGCCTTTCTCTTCCTCGCCGCCACATCCATCCGGCTCGCCCGCTTCAACACGACGGCCCACGATAGTCACGATTTCTCGGGGCTGCCGAGCCCGGGCGGCGCAGGGGCGGTGGCTATGATGGTTTTGCTGTCGCCAACCCCGGTGCAGCATCCATATTTCATTCCCGTCGTTGCGGTCGTGGTCCTGAGTCTCGCGCTTCTCATGGTCTCCAACCTCCCCTATCGCTCGTTCAAAGACCTCAAGATGCGACGACAGTGGCCGGCGCCGACCCTTTTCGCCATTGCACTGGTCTTTTCACTCATCACCCTCGATCCGCGCCTGCTGTCGATTCTCGCGGCGATCTACATTCTGTCGGCTCCCTTCAACGTCCTCACCCGACGCCTGCGGGGCGGAAAAGCGACACCTTCAACCACCCAACCACCAGGGAGCGCCGATGGCATCGAAAATCCTGATCATTGATCCCTTGACCCTCGTCGGACGAGAGTTCATCCGATGCCTCGAGGACGCTCCCGACCTGGCCGTCGATGTGGACTACCGTCACACCTCCACCGACGACGAGCATCAGATCGCGGAACTCGGGGCGAAACCGGCCCTGGTCCCTCCGCTTGATGACCCTGCCGAGATCGCCGGATTCGGCATCGTCGTGGTGACGAGTGACAGCGAAACCGAACGCACCGGTCATCTCGAGAATCTCCTGATCCGCCATCCCGAAGTGACGTTGGTGGACGTCAGCCGCCTCCCGAGGTTGGCGGAACTGACCATTCCCGCCATCGGCGAGACGGTCGGAACCACCGATCGGTGGCACCTGCGGGTTGCTCACCCGGCGCTCGTCGCCGCGGCCAAGATCCTCATCGCGCTGCGCCCTCTCGAACCCATCCGCGGCTCCGTCGCGGCGGTGGAACCGGTCTCGATCTTCGGCCGCGAAGCGCTGGAGACCCTGGTTCATCAGGCGGGCCGGCGAATGCAGGGCGGGGAACCCGACCACCCCATCGACGGCCATGTTCTCGCCTTCAACCAGGTGGCGGTCGATTCCGACGCCCTGACGGAGGAAGCCGCCGAGCTCATCCCGGGAACTCCCCTGGCCGTGACCCGCACCCTGACGGGAAGTTTCCACGGCCACGTGGCTCACATCACCATCGAGCTCGCCGAGCCGGTGGACGACCCCGAGCTCCGCGACGCCTTCGACGCGGCCGACGACATCGTCATCGGCGAACCGCCGATCAGTCTCGAGGTGGTCCCCGACCGGGATCACGTTCTGCTTGCCCCACCACAGCTCTCACCCGACCGGCGAATCGTCTCCATGACCGCGATGATGGACGGTCTGACGGCTCGGGGGAGCGCTGACAGCGGTCGAGATCCTACGCGCGATGACCGTGAACTGAAATACGCTAAAATGCCGTCTCAACGCGAGTCCGGCACCAAGGAGGTCAAACATGAGCAGTCCGTTGCTTGATCTGGAGCCCAAGCTCCTGTGGCAGCATTTCGACGGAATCCGACAGGTCCCCCGCCCGTCCAAACACGAAGAAAAGATCACCGAACACGTCGAGAACTGGGCGTCCGATCACGGTTACGAAGTTCAGAAGGACGAGGCCGGCACCATGGTGATCCGGGTGCCCGCCACCGAAGGCCACGAGAATGCCGACACCGTCATTCTCCAGGGCCACCTCGACATGGTCTGCGAGAAGAACTCCGATGTCGATCACGACTTCATGACCCAGGGCATCGAGGTCGAGGTCGACGGCGACTGGGTTCGCGCCAAGGGGACGACCCTCGGCGCCGACAACGGCATCGGCCTCGCGGCCGCCATGGCGCTCGCCGACGATCCCGGACGTGGTCCACGGACCGCTCGAGATCCTCGCCACCGTCGACGAGGAGACCGGTCTCACCGGGGCGAAGATGCTCGACGCCTCGCTGATCCAGCGGCAGGATCCTGCTCAACCTCGACACCGAAGAGGACGGCGCGATCTACATGGGCTGCGCCGGCGGCGCCGACACCGACGCCTTCCTGCAAGATCTCTCGCCGCCGCGGGCTCCTCGGCTCGGTCCCGGTCAAGCTCGCCGTCCGCGGTCTGGCCGTGGCGGTCACTCGGGGCTCAACATCATCGAGAATCGGGGCAACGCCATCAAGCTCGCGACCCGTGTTCTCCAGGCCGCCCTCTACGCCGACATCGATGTCGATCTGGTCTCCATCGACGGCGGTTCGAAGCACAACGCCATCCCGCGCGAGTGCTTTGCCATCTGCCGGGTGGACAAGGGCGCCATCGATGGCTTCCGAGCGATCGCCGAGAGCCTGCGCCGCCGATTTCCGCGAAGAATTCAGCGCCACCGATCCCGACCTCAACGTCGCAGATCGAGGAGATGGACGACGACGACGCGACCCGCCAGGTTCTCAATGTCCACGCCCGTGACCGGCTGCTGCGCCTGCTCGACGCGCTCCCGCACGGCGTCCAGACCATGTCGCGCGAGGTGCCCGGTCTGGTGGAGACCTCGACCAATCTGGCCGTGGTCGAGACCCAGGAAGACGGCCTCAAGTTCGTCACCTCCCACCGGTCATCGGTGATGCCCGCCCTCTTCGCCCTGCGCCGCTCGGTGACCTCGAACTTCCGTCAGGCCGGCGCCAAGGTCAGCTATGACGAGCACTACCCGGGTTGGCAGCCCAACCCCGAGTCGGCCATCCTCAACCGTTCGCGGATGTCTACGAACGGCTCTTCGGCGAGCAACCGGAGATCAAGGCGATCCACGCCGGTCTCGAGTGCGGTCTGCTGCTGGACAAGGTCCCGGGTATGGACGCCGTCTCCATGGGCCCCCAGATCGAGGGCGCCCACTCCCCCGATGAGCGCGTGCAGATCTCCTCGGTGGCCAAGTTCTACAAGCACGTCGCTGCACTCCTCGAAGACCTCGCATAGTCGAAGCAACGCTCACAATCCAGCCCCGGGCATACGCCCGGGGCTTTTCTTTGTGTGCTGCTTTTATTCTGCCGACGGTTCGCGGCAAACCGTCGGTCAAAATAAAGAATTGACGACAGCCTTGAAAACGCAGGGCCATCGAATCGTCCACAATGGACGTCGTGAACACCACGATCCCACAGCCGAATCCGGTAACCACGACCATCTTGTTGGGTGTCGCAACCGTCATCGCCCAAGCGCTTCTGCTCCGCGAAGCGATGGCGGCCATGGGCGGATCGGAGATGGCTTGGGGTCTGGTGATGGCGTTGTGGCTGGCCGGGATGGGCGCCGGTGCCCAGCTCGGTGTTCGCTTCGGGACCTTTCGATCCGCGATCACGCTGCCCGCCGTCACTCTCGCCCTGGCTGGTGTCGGCGCCGTCCTATTCCGAGCTGCACCGGCGCTTGTCGGCGCAGCGCCCGGCGAAACCATCACCACCTGGCACGCGGTCTGGCTGTGGGCTCTCGCGGTCATTCCCGCTGCCTCCGCCGGCGGCTTCGGGTTTCCGATTCTCGCCGGCGAGCTCGGTCGGCGGGGACCCGGTCGGGCCTACACCCTCGAGGCCGTCGGCGCCCTGCTTGGCGGGACGATGCTCAGCTTCGCGTTAACGGCCCTCGGAACGGCCGCTGCGTTCGTCATCGCATTCGGCATAGTCGGCGGTGCGACCCTGTGGCCGCGCCGGCGGATATTCGCGGTGCTCGTCGTCCTCGGGAGCACGATGGCCGCCATGCCTACAGGCGAGATGCTCGCTCGGGCCACCTGGCGGTGGGCGGGCCATCCCGCAGTTCTCGGCAACTGGGCCGAAACCCGGCAGCAACGGCTCGAAGCCTCCACCGGCCCGCCGATGGCTCTCTACACCGACGGTCGCCTGGCGGCGAGCTACCCGGACCCCTACACCACCCTGCCCCGGGCGCATCTGATGCTGCTGCTCCACCCCGCGCCGCGGCGCATACTCGCCGTCGGCTGCACCGCCGACGGCAGCGCCGAGGCCATGGTTCGACATCCCGTCACCGAGATCATCCTGGTCGACGAGGACCCACAGCTGGCTCGTCGGCTGAGCGACTGGTACCCCGAGCGATTTCCGCACCCTCATGGCGAACCCGAAACTGACCGCACGATCCACCGACCCACTGCGGGCGATTGAGAACATCGGCGATCTCGATCTGGTGATCCTCGCCGATGGCGACCCCATCAGCCTGCGCGCCAACCGAACCCGCACCGTGGAGTTCCTAGGGAGCTGCCGCCGCTCCATGAAAGACGACGGGGTCCTCATCATGCGGGTCGGTGTCGGCGACACCTATCTCGGAGGCTTCGCCGGAGATCTGCTGGCAACCCTGGCGAGCACGCTCAAGGAGGTCTTTCCACGGGTCACTGCGATCCCCGGAGAACAGGTGCTCCTCGTGGCAGGCGTCTCGGAAGACCCCCTGGACACCTCCGACCACAGCCTGATGACGCGCCGCCTCGACCGACCCGAGATCGGTGACCAGTTGCACCCGGCCCTGCTGACGGTGCTTCTCGATGACGACCGCCGCACCGCGCTGGTCTCGTTCATCGACAACGCCGATATGCCACCGAACACCCTGCGGCAACCGCGGGCTGTGCCCATCGCCGCCCGGCTCCACGAATCGCGTTCCGGGCCGGCTTTGGTGTCGTCCCTCGCCGAGATCGGCCACCAGCTGCCGGTGATCTTTGGCTCCACCGCGGCCGTCGCCGTGGTCTCTCTGATCGCGCTCGCCTTCGCCGGCGGCGCCGCCACTCGGGCCACCGCCGCCGCCGCAGTGATCGGTTTCACGTCCATGGGCTGGTGGATGCTCCTCGTGGCGACCTGGCAGGCCACCCGCGGCTCGGTCTATGCCGAGGTCGGCGCCCTGACCGGCGTCTTCATGGCCGGGGTCGCGGCGGGCTCGTGGGCGAGCCATCGAAGCGATCGGCAGGTGCGGGTCGTTCCCTGGATCCTCGGCGCCGGAACCGCGCTGTCCCTCCTGCTGGCCACCGGGCTCGCCGCACATGCACCCTTGGGGCTCGTGCCTGTATCTACTCGTCATCGCAGGCATCCTCACCGGCGCCGCCTTTCCCGGTCTCGGCGAACTCGCGAGCCGAACCTCCTGCCGTCGCGGCGCCGGGATCGCCTTCGCCGCCGACGAGATCGGCGCCGCCGCCGCGGCGCTCCTCATCGGCACCATCGCCATCCCATCGATCGGGATGACGGCGACCGCGACCGGGTTGGCGGTGTTGGGGTTGGCGGCGATTCCGGCGGTCGTGCGGACGGGGTGAGGGGGTGAGGGTTTGAGTCGTGGGGTCGCCTCTGCCTGTGACTCTGCCGCCGCCGCGGTCGCGGTCATGGATACGGACTTTGCAGTATGATCACATCCAACCTGAGAGGTCCCAACATGACTCGCTGGTCGGTTTTCGGAATCGTCGCCCTCGTCGCAACGTGCACTGCATCCGGTGAGGATTGCGCACAGCTCGGCGGTTCCTGGCCGTACGGTCCGGTCAACGCGGTGGCGGAATATGACTGGACGGCGGTGATCAACAACGGAACGCAGCTTCAGACGGTCGACGTCACCAATCCCTTGACACCTTTCGTGATGGCCGAGATCCCACTGCCGGAGCCGGCTCGCGATATCGAGGCGGTAGCGGACAAGGCGTTTGTCGCGGTCGGGAGTCACGGTCTCGTCATCGTCGACATCTCGAACCCGGTCTCGCCGGTCGAGCTGAGCCGAATCGACACTCCCGGTTTTGTCGAAGGCGTCGCATTCCTCCACGATCACGCCTACCTTGCCGCCGGCGACGCCGGTCTGCGGGTCATCGACGTCACCGATCCAGAAGCACCGGTCGAGGTCGCCTCGCTCCCGACCTCCGGTTACGCCCGCAGCGTCACCGTTCGTTCATCCTTCGACGTGATGGTCGCCGACAGTAACGGAGGAATGGTGGTGGTCGATGTCACCTCACCCACCGCGCCGATCCAGGTGGGCGAATGGGGAGAGTTTTCGACCATGGTGCTCGACATCGCGATGATGTGGCCCTACGCGGTGCTCACCGACGCCAATCTCGCCGGGATGGTCTGGGTGCTCGACGTGACCGATCCGGCCAACCCCACGTGGGCCGGTGACACAGTTTTCTCAGAGGCCGAGTGGCCGTCGGCAATATCGATTTCGGGAACCACCGGCTATGTCGCGAGCTTTTCTGACTACGACCGCGGAACCGGCCTTCTGCACGTCGTCGATTTCTCCAACCCGTCGTTACCCCAGGTGCTCACAAGCTTGAGCACGACAGGCACGCCCTCGCGCATCAGTAGGGTGTTTGACCGGGCGTACCTCGCCGACGGGCCGGGGGGCTTGAGGATCTTCGACACCACGAACCCCTCGGTCCCGACCGAAATCGCCCATCTCGACGCAGCCGGTCATACCAACGATGTGGCGATGGCGCCGGGGTTGGCGGTTGTCGCGGATGCGGATTTCGGTGTGCGGGTGATCGACATGTCACAACCCTCGACTCCTTTCGAGACCGGCTTCACGCCGCTCTCGGGCATGGCGTCCCGCGTGGTGGTCGCCGACGGCCTCGCCTATGTCGCCGACACCGTGGAGGGCCTTCATGTTATCGATCTTTCCGATCCTTCCGCCCCGACGCCGCTGGGTTCGTTTGCGATGGCGACCGGTGCCTGGGGACTCGACGTCAGCGGCAGCCACGCGTTCATCGCCGGTCGATACTCCGGCCTGATCGTGGTTGACGTCTCGGTGCCCACCGCGCCGGCGTTGGCGGGCGAATTGCCGCTGTCCGGCGGCCGTACCGGCGATGTCGCGGTCTCGGGAAACCTCGCGCTCACCCTGACCAGCTTCGGGAATCAGGGCACGATTCGCGTCATCGATGTCTCGGTTCCCTCGGCCCCGGTGGAGCTGGGTTCCCTCACGGTTCCCGGCTCGTCGGGGAGAATCGCCTTCGACGGCCACCGCGCCGTCGTGGCGAACACCTACGCCGGGACTCGGATCATCGACGTCTCCGACCCGACGGCGCCGTACGAGACCGGCTTCTACGACCCGTCGGTCTCGGGAGCGGGGGCGCTCGATGTCGTGGTCGACGGGGCGCACGCCTTCGTTGCGGATCGAATCGGGGTGCTCCGAGTCATCAACGTGGCCAACCCGCTGTGGCCCGTCGAGGTCGGCTCGTACAGCGAAGCGGGCGGTGCGGGAATTGACATCCGCGGCGGGCTCGTCCACCTCGCGACTGGTGACGGTGGGATGCTCGTCATCGATGTCGGCGACTGTACCTCCGGGCTCTTCAGCGACGGCTTCGAGTCGGGCGATGCGGCCGCGTGGTGATCCCCGGCCTTCTGGACCGCTGATTCTGTCGCGGTCGCGGTCGCTGTCCCTGTCGCTGCCACTGCCCCTGACGCTGTCCCTGATCCCCGGCCTTCTGGGCCGCTGTGACGCTATGGCGTCTCAGCGACCCAGCGTCGCACCATCGGCGTGGTCGATCGTGGGAAAGCAGGGAGGGCTGCGACCACGCCGATGGTACGCCGGCGGCCTGCTTCGTATCCGGGAGAGCAGACCGCATCGCCCTGCCCGAGGGAGCCCGGTATGACATTGTGCGGGGAGCGCCGCGAAACCGGGTGGTCGTTCAGGCACAATGTCAAACTCGGCACCCCGATGAATCGCGATCTCCCGCGTGCCCTGACCTGCATTTGTCGCGGTCGCGGTCGTTGCCGCCATTCAGGGGGTCGACAGCAATGAGTCCGACCACGCTTCAGTGTCCCCGGACTCGAAACCGTCGGCAAAGATCTCGGGGAAGGAACCGAACCAACGCGCCCAGAGGCAGTAGTCGGCCCCGCCGACTCCGCAGTCGTCGCTCACCCACGCGGCCACGATGTCGGAGGTGGCGCCACAATATGCGATGTCCGTACCATCAACGCCATTGACTGGGGGGTGATCCGAAACCCTAAACTCGGGGTCGCAGCCGGAGCCGACATCCGGGTAACGGCAGGCAGTCAGCCCCGTCCACATCGCCATGAAGTCGCCGTTCGCCCTGGCCGTGAGCCCGCGTTGCCAACACCATTCGCAGTCGGGCGAAGTGACGAAGACGTTCGAGAGCAACGGGGCCCCGTCAGCGTCAAAGCGGCTGGCACGGACACGCTCCAATTCGACGCCGCCATTTTGGTCCCAGTAACTGTTGTCGTAAAGCACAAAGAAACCGCCGCTGCCATCGGGCGCGGTGCGCGGATCGGTCACACTCTCCCAGATATCCCCGATAAACGGCGCGTTCGCCTGCGCGATCACAGTTTCGCTGCCGACCGGGGTACCAGCGGGGTCGAAGCGTTGTGCCCTGATCGACGTGTAACTATCCCCGTTTGAGGAATTTCCTGAGCGTGTAGCCCAGACCATGGTGGGTGCGCCGTCAACGCTGATGACGACCGACTCTCTCCTCACCGAGTTGCCCCAAACGGACGGGTCGTGGGTGGGCCAAACCACCTCAAAGACCTGGCCCTGCGGACTGCCGACCGGATCGTAGCGCTGGCCCTTGAGCAACGTGTCGTCGACCCAGGTGACTGCGAAGCCGCCGTCAGGGCCCAGACTGATGGATCTGGCGTCCGGCCGCGCGACAACCAGTTCAGGCCCCCAGGTCAGGGTCGTGCCGTCCAGACGCCGGCGGCGTACCGTGCCGTCGGGGGGCGAGATCCAGCCCACCACAAAGCCCCCGGTGCCGTCAAGCCCAACCGCAGGCCGCTGATCCGATCCCGCCGCGCCGATTTGCATCTGGCCTCCGAGCGGGTCCTGACCGAGGAACAGACGCCCCTCCACCGACCCGCTCGCGGGGTGCCACCAGACCACGATGGCAAGGTCATCCGCATTTCGACAGGCGACACCGACCTTGTGGGTGTGGGCGCTGAAGATCGGTGTCTCTTCGACCAGCACCCCCTGACCCAGGGGAAGGTAAGCGCTCGTCTGTGCTCCGGCGGGGCTGGCGAAGAGGAGGCTTCCCCAAGCGGCGAAGACGCCGTAAACGAATGCTCGGGCCATCTTTCCCTCCCGTGTCTTCATTTGACGTGCGAATCTGAAGGAGTCCGTGAACACAATATCGCCTCCTGGCTTCAGCAAGCAAGCTGGGAAGTTCCAACCTCCCATCGTTCTGAAGCCGGCGATCGAATGTAGCGCCGTTGGCTGACGGGATCAGGGAACCGTGCTCGACCAAGCCGAGGTGTTCCCGGTCTCGAAACCGTCGGCGAAGAGCCGCAACAAAGCCACGAAGAGTACGGCGTCGGAGGCGTCGCTGTCGCCGTTGAGGTCCGTCATCCCCTGTTGCGACTCGTTCACCCGGAACGCGACGGTCGCCTCGGCCACCGCAATCGTCTCCGTCGCGAGCTCGAGGTTCGTAGTGACCCCGCTCGAGAAGTCGTGGAGATGCCCAATGTAGTCGAGAATGTCGCCGTCGCCGTTGAGGTCCGTCGTGTCTTGATCGCTCTCGCGGGTCCTGAACGCGAGCACCTGGTCACTCATCGCAAGCACCCAGGTAGACCCACCAGAGGCGAGCCCGAGGTTGGTCGGGCCGCCGCCCGTGACTTCGTGGAGGAAGATCACGGCGTCGTCGGTGTCGGTATCGCCGTTCAGGTCCATGCCTTCCTCTTCCTCTCTGACCTGCACCGCAACCGTTCCGGCGGCGATGCCATGGCTGTAGGTGCTGGACGCTGACACCAGATTCGATGTGGTTTGCGTGCTGTGATCGTAGAGGTGCAGCACCCAGTCGTCAGTGTCGGCATCGCCGTTCAGATCGGTGTTCCCTTGGTGTGACTCAACAACGAGGAAGGCGACGTGTCCGTCGCCGACCGCGAGGCTGTACTGCGGACCCGCGAACCCGGTGTTGGTGAGCGTTGCCGCCGCGATGTCGTAAACCGCAAAGATCGCGTCGTTCAGGTCGGCGTCGCCGTTCCCATTCACACCCTGGCCGGCCTCCGAGTAGCGGAAGGCCACAAGGTCACCGTCAACCGCAAAGCTGTGCGTTCCGACATAGCTCGCCGAGGCGCACTCGTAGCCGACGTTGGCCTGGGCGGTGGTCGCGATGTCGTGAACGAAGAGCACATTGTCGATGAAATCCCCGTCACCGTTTAAGCTGGTCTGCCCCTGGGCGAACTCGTTCACGCGCACCACGGCTTTGCCGTCTTCGAGTTCAACCTCCGGGCTGCTCGAGTACGACGCGAGCTGCGTATTGGTCAGAATCTCGGTCGACACGTCATAAACATGCAGCACGAGATCGAAGGCGTCGCCGTCGCTGTTGAGATCCGAGTTGTTCTGATCAGCCTCATCGACAAAGAAGGCGGCGATTCCGCCCTCGGCATCGAATCGGTTGGCTGCGCTGATCTCCACGGCCAGGGCAAGGTTCGTAGTAACGAGGCTCTCCGCGTCGTAGACGTGCACCACCCAGTCGGTGGTGTCACCGTCAGCGTTGAGGTCGGTGGCGTTCTGCCACGCCTCCGACACTACCGCAACGGCGAGCGGGTCACTGACTTGCAGATCCCACTCCGAGACCGCCCGTCCGAGGTTGCTGGTGACATCGGTGCGGGCGTCGTACACATGCCAAATGGTATCGGTGGCGTCGCCGTCGTTGTTGAGATCGGTATTGCCCTGGTCTTCCTCCGATACCGCGAAGACCACCAGCGCACCATCAACGACGGGTCGCCCGCCGGCGAGGGCGAGATTCCGAACCTGACCGCTCACCGGATCGAGCACGTGGATCACTTCGTCATCGATGTCTTGGTCGCCGTTGAGGCTCTGAGCACCCTGGTTTGCCTCGACCACCTGGAATGCGACAAGGTCGGGGCTCGTCGCCACATCTGCGACCGCGTAGCCGGTGTTGGAGAGCGCGCGGTTGGCCAGGTTCACCGTCGCGGCGGGGGCAATTCGGCCGGTAAGCAGAATTGGGCCGAGCACCAGGGCCAGCATGCCGGAGCGTAGGACTGATTCCCGCATCGATTTTCCCCTGTTCTCTTGTAGGTCTGTTTGCCTGTGCCGGCATTCTCCGTTCCGTGGATTCCAATGTCAAGTCAGAGAGTGGTGTTGGAGGCGCCGAAACACTGTCGCTGTCTCGGTCGCTGTCGCTGTCCCGGCCCCGGTCGCGGTTCCGGATGCGGACTCTTTCGACACCGGCCTTCTGGGCCGCTGTGACGCTTTGGCGTTCCAGAGGCCCAGCGTCGCACCATCGGCGCGATCGCGCGGAGGTAACGGGGATAACTGCGACCACGCCGGCGGCCTGTTTCTTATCCGGGAGAGCAGACCGGATCGCCCTGCCCGAGGGAGCCCGGTATGACATTGTGCGGGGAGCGCCGCGATGCCGGGTGGTCGTTCCGGCACAATGTCAAACCCGGCACCCCGATGGGCGTGGTTTTCCAGGTGACCTGGTCGGCTTCGGTTGATGATGGGTGTCATTTGGTGGTTGGGAGGCTCGTTGTTTGCCGCGGACTTTGGCCGGTACGGGTTGGGTGATCGCGAGTCCCGAGGGTCGTGGACCGGGATTTCGGGGATTCTGATCTTGGTGAGATTCCGATTACACAGGTGTTGCTTGGAAAAACCCTGGACCATATCGCGATGCAAACGAGAGCGGCGTTGGACTGGCGTGCGGCGCGACGCAGATCGACGAGGGCTCTGATGGGCCGGCGGGACGCCGGCCCTACAATCATCGCAATTGTGATCTCGGGTGGAGGAGGCGCCACGTGATGGCTCGGACTTCGTCGAAATCGACTACACGCCCATCCCTGAACGACCCGGAGGTGACCATGAACATCGGGGCCAGGAGGGCGCATCGGTTGCTGGCCGCTGGTGACTGTCGCTGATTCCTGACGCTGTCCCGGTTCCGGACACGGTCGCTATTGCTGTCCCGGACGCGGTCGCGGATGAGGACACGGGATTCGGACATCGCGGACTTGATACGGGCGTCCACGCGAGCTAAAATATTCTCATGAAGAGAGTTGTTCACAAGGCGCGGTCATTTGACGAAGCGGCGGATTGGGACATCAAGCAGCAGGTGTCGATGACGCCCCAGGAGCGAATCCGTGCTTCCCGTGAGCTGCAGAAGCGGGCGTACCCCGGCCCGCGGCAAGACGTGCGCGAATGCCACCGGAAGTCGTAGAACCCGATTCGTTCTCCCCGGACGCTCGGGAGTTTCTTCGCCTGCTGAATGTCCACACGGTGCGGTTCATGATCGTTGGAGGGGAGGCCGTGATCTTCTACGGCCATATCCGGCTCACCGGTGATGTCGATGTCTTCTTCGATCGAACTTCAACCAACGCCGAAAGGCTTTTCGAAGCACTCGAAGCATTCTGGCGGGGCGTGATTCCAGGGCTCCCTGGTCCCGCGGAACTCGAAAATCCGGGGATCGTCTTTCAATTCGGCGTTCCTCCGAATCGAATCGACCTCTTGAACGAGATCGATGGTATTGAGTTTGCCGCCGCATGGCCGCGCCGAACAGAGGTCGTGCTTGGCGAAGGGCCCGATCAAACTCGATATGCCTACATCGGTCTTGACGATCTCATTGAGAACAAGCGAGCCTCCGGCAGGCCGAAGGACCTTGGCGATCTTCCCTTTTTGCTGGAGGCGCGCCAAAGCCGGCTTATACGGTAGTTCGCCAGCCGGTGCGCATCAAGACCACGTCTCAGCCCCGGCCTTCTGGGTCGCTGTGACGCTATGGCGTCCCAACGGCCCAGCGTCGCGCCATCGGCGTGGTCGCACGGAGGTAACGGGGATGGCTGCGACCACGCCCATGGCGCGCCGGCGGCCTGCCTCGTCGCCGGGAGAGCAGACCTCGAGGCGCTCCCCGAGGGAGCCCGGTATGACATTGTGCGGGGAGCGCCGCGATGCCGGGTGTTCGTTCAGGCACAATGTCAAACCCGGCACCCCCTTGGGGCGCGATCTCCCGCGTGCTAGCAACGCTTTGGGTGCCGCTGTCCCGGTCGCGGTCGCGATCGCGGACCCTGCCCTCATCACCGGCACCCCGAGGGGGTGCGGTATTCCGCGTGTCGTGAATCGGTTGCGGTTGATGATAGGTGTCGTTAAGTGGTTGGGAGGCTCGTTGTTTGCCGCGGACTTCGGCCAGGTACGGGTTGGGTGATCGCGAGTCCTGAGGGGCGTGGACCGGGATTTCGGGGATTCTGATCTTGGTGAGATTCCGATCACACAGGTGTTGCTTGGAAAAACCCTGGACCATATCGCGATGCAAACGAGAGCGGCGTTGGACTGGCGTGCGGCGCGACGCGGATCGACGAGGGCTCTGATGGGCCGGCGGGACGCCGGCCCTACAATCAATGCAATTGTGATCTCGGGTGGAGGAGTCGCCACGTGATGGCTCGGACTTCGTCGAAAAGGTGGAGAGCTGAGTCGGTGCGGTTGACGTCGATTGCGCCGGATCCCGCAAGAAGTCGTAGATGCGTATCGACCTCTTTCGCAGAGCCGTAGGCGATTCGCCAATGATGCATCCGGTCTCTTCCGCATCGGCCATGGCCTTCCGAGAGGTTTGCAGGTACTGACGACGCTGATCGAATCACCTGATCGGCGATACTTTTCAGTGGAGCCGGAACCCGCATCGCCAGGGCAATTGCGATGCCGGCGGCTTCGAGGGCCTTGCGGTGAGCGATGAGGCCGGTTTCTGTTCGGGCGTTGCGCATGATCACCTCCTGGTTGTTCATGCCCTCCCACCAGCCGCTGAGATGGCCGATGTCAAGGGTCGCCTCCGAGGCGACTTGTCTTGCCCTTGACATCGGCCATCTCAGCGGCTACCCGTGTCTTCAAGAACAACCAGGAGTGAACATGCTGCCCCGGTAGCTGACGCGGTCGTTGCCGCTGTCGCCGTCTGGCCCCTGTCCCGGTCGCTGTTGCTGGCCCTGCCGCTGCCTTCTGGCGCTGGTTCCTGGCGCTGGCCCTGCCGCTGATTGCTGCCGCTGTCGCTGTCGCGGATCAGAGCGCGAGCACGGCGAGGATGCCGAGCCAGACGATCCCGAGGAAGTGCCAGTACATGGCGACATCGGTGACGCCCTCGTGGTCGGCGGCGGTGTAGCGGCCCGCCTTCGAGCGCAGGGTGATCCAGATCAGCGGGATCAAGCCACCGACCACGTGCAGGACGTGAAGAAAGCTCAGCACGTAGACGCCGAAGAGGTAGAGGTTGTTCTGCGGCAGCTCGGAGGCCGCCGCCATCCGCACCCAACCTGAAACCTGCGAGAGCACGAAGGCGATCCCCACCATCGAGGCGGCGGCGAGCAATCGGGTCAACTGGGCGTTCCGTCCCGCATCGACCGCGCGCTCGGCCGCGATCAGAAGCAGGCTGATGATCACCAGCAGCGCGGTGCTCAACCAGAACGCGGTGGGCAGACCCGGCGATCCCGTCGGCGGCCACTCCGGGGCGCGGAGACGGATGACGATGAACCCGACCAGACTGCCGCCGAAGAGCATCGCCAGCGATGCCAGAAAGAGCCACATCCCAAACCGGCGGCGCTGGGCGATCACCTCGACCCCGTCCGCATCGACTCCCCGGACGACGCTCGGCTTCATGTCTCTAACTCAGCGGCCAACCGGGGATGATGACGTCCTGATAGTGGGCCGAGTCCATCAGCGCAAAACCGATGAAGAGCGCCAGGAAGGCAAAGGCCGAGATGAAGACAAATGCATTGAAGGGCTTGTCCCAGCGCAGGTGCATGAAATAGAGACCGACCAGGATCGCCTTGACGGTGGCGATGCCGAGCCCGATCCAGATATTGAGGACGCCGAAGTCGAAATGGGTCACCGACACCGTCAGCCAGGTGCCGATCATGAGGGCGATCATGACCCCCACCAGGAGTTTGAGGCTGGCGACGTGAACGCCCGATTCGGTGTGTTCGCTCATGATTGTCGGCTCCTAGTCAATCAAGTAAAGGAGGAGGAAAAGGTAGATCCAGATGATGTCCACCACGTGCCAGTAGAGGGCGACCATATCCACCTTGGTGAAGTGGCCGCCGTCGAAGTCGCCGCGCCTGAGGCACTTGAGCAACCAGAGCATGGCGGCGATCCCGCCGAGGACGTGGATGCCGTGGAGTCCGGTCATCATGAAGTAGATCGAGAAAAAGACCCTCGCGTTGAGCGGCTCGACCGGGACGAGGTCGTGGTCCGCCTCTTCTACCGGTCCCGCCAAGCCCTCCGGTCCGCGGGCGGCCGGTGCAATGGTTGAGCTATCCGGATCGGCGACAACGGGCGCCGGATCGATCTCGACCTCAGCGGCGACGGGCTCGACGATTTCACCCTCCGCCACGGCTTGAATCTCCTCGATCTCGATGATCTCGACATCGGCCTCAGGCGTGTGAAGCTCGCCCTCGACTTCGATGGTCTCGAAGGCTTCCTCGTGGTCCACATGGGGGTTGTAGGCCCCTGCCCACAGCAGACCGTGTTTCCACTTGGCGCTGTACTCGACATACTTGACGCCGAGGAAGGCGAAGGCGCAGAGCATGGTCGCGATGATCAGCCACTTCAGCAGTTTGATCTGCTTGAGCTGGGCTGCGCGAACCGCCCAGGCGATGGTGAACGAACTGAAGATGAGCACCACGGTGTTGAGCGCACCGAGCGCGGTGTCGAGGAAATGGGCGCCGAAGACAAAGACCTCGGGGTGGTTGCCGCGATAAACCGTGTAGGCGACGAAGAGGCCACCGAAGAAAAGGATCTCGGTTGCCAGGAAGAGCCACATCCCGAGCTTGGCCGACTGGCGCTGCTGTTCGGTCGATTCGAAGTGATGGGCCAGATTGGGATCGTGGCCGTCGTCGTGGTGCTGCGCGGCCATCAGTGGGCTCCGCCTTCGGCAAGAATGATCGACTGCGGATCCTTGCGCACCCAGCCCTGAGTCGCAGGGTCGTATTGCAGCGATTTCAGGTCATAGGGGTCGCCGGCGATGAAGTCGCGGTCGAAGTTGTAGTACGGCGGCGGCGAGGTGGTCTCCCACTCGAGGGTGGCCGAGCCCCACGGGTTGTCGGGCGCGGGTTTGCCGCGGAAGAGCGAGTGGATGAGGTACCCGGCCATGATGAAGAAACCGAGGGCGAGCACATACGACCCGATGGTCGACGCCTGGTGCAGGGTGGTGAATTCCTCGACGTAGTTGTAGTACCGGCGCGGCATGCCGTGGCTGCCCATGACGAACTGGGTGAAGAAGGTCAGGTTGAAGCCGACGAAGACGAGCAGCGCCGAGATCTGGCCCCATCGCTCCGAATACATCTTGCCGAACATCTTCGGCCACCAGTAGTGGAGGCCACCGAGGAAGGCGATGACCGTCCCGCCGAACATCACGTAGTGGAAGTGGGCGACGACGAAGTAGGTGTCGTGCAGGTGAATGTCGGTGGAGAGCGCGCCGAGGAAGAGCCCGGTCAGACCGCCGATGGCGAAGAGAAAGAGAAAGCTGAGAACGTAAAGCATGGGTGTGGCGAGCCGGATCGAGCCCTTGTACATGGTCGCCAGCCAGTTGAATACCTTGACCGCCGATGGGATCGCCACCGAGAAGGTCAGGGCCGAGAAGATCATGTTGGTGATCCCCGACTGACCCGAGGTGAACATGTGGTGGCCCCAGACCAGAAAGCTGAACATGGCGATGGCGATGGACGACCAGGCGATGAACCGATAGCCGAAAATGTGCTTGCCCGAGAAGACCGACACCAACTCGGAGATGATCCCCATGGCCGGCAGAATCATGATGTAGACCGCCGGGTGGGAGTAGAACCAGAAGAAATGCTGGAAGAGGACCGGATCGCCGCCCAGGGTGGGGTCGAAGATGCCGACACCGAGAGCGCGTTCGGCCACCAGCAGCAACAGGGTGATCCCGAGAATCGGGGTCGCGAGAACCTGAATAATAGCCGTCGAATAGAGCCCCCAGAGGAAGAGCGGCATCTTGAACCAGGTCATCCCCTCGGGTCGCATCTTGTGAATCGTCACGATGAAGTTCAGCCCCGTGAAGATCGAAGAGAAGCCGAGGATGAAGACCCCCAAGGTCATACTGATCACCGCCGTTCCGGTGGTCGTGGAGTATGGCGTGTAGAAGGTCCATCCGGTGTCCACTGCGCCGACGATGATGGACACCACGGCAAAGACCGCACCGACCATCCAGAACCAGAAACTGGTCAGGTTGAGTCGCGGCAGGGCCACATCCTTGGCGCCGAGCATGAGCGGGAGCACGAAGTTCCCGATGGCCGCCGGAATTCCGGGAATGATGAACAGAAAGATCATCACCGCGCCGTGAAGGGTGAACATCTTGTTGTAGGAGTCGGCGGTCATGATGGTCGGGCCGGAGGTCAGCAGCTCGGTGCGGACGAGCAGCGCGAAGACGCCCCCGAGGAAAAACGAGGACGTGATGGCCACCAGGTACATCACCCCGATGCGTTTGTGGTCGAGGGTGAAGAGCCAGGAGAGGATGCCTCTGCCGTGGGTGAGATAACTCTCCTGATTCTGAGTCCCAACGGCGGCGCCGTCGTGGCTTGGGTTGTCGACTGCCATGCTGCTACTCCTCGCTGGAAGCCCCGTCGAGGGACTTGAAGTACTCGATGATTGCCATGATCTCGGGATCGCTGAGCCGGCCCTGGTAGGTGGGCATCACCGGTTCGAAACCGGTCACGATTCTGGCCTGTGGTTCGAGGATCGACTCGCGGATATAGTTCTCATCCACCGTGATGGTCGTGCCGTCGGCAAAGGTCTCCTGCTTCCCGAAGACGCCGAGCAGGGTCGGGCCGGTCTTGGCCGAGCCGTCCACCGAGTGGCACTGCTGGCAGCCGCGAACCTGGAAAAGCTTGCGACCGGCGTCAACCGGGGTCATGGTCTCGAGGAAGTTCGACGCCTTCTCGAGCCAGGTTTCGAACTCACCAACCGGGTGGACGATGACGTGGGCGACCATTCCCGAGTGGGACGTACCGCAGTACTCGGCGCAGAAGAGGTCGTACTCACCGGGTTTGGTCGCTTCGAACCACGCCTTGGAGTAGCGGCCCGGCACGACATCCATCTTGATTCGGAAGGCCGGGACGTAGAGGCTGTGGATGACATCCTGCGAACCCATGACGAGCCTGATCGGCCGATCCACGGGAACGTGGAGATCGGAGTCGATATAGCCGTTCGGGTAGGTGAAACTCCAGCTCCACTTCTGACCCTCGACGAGGATCTCGTAGGCGTTGGAAGGTGGCGTCGACATGTCAAGGAAACCCTTGAACCCGAAGACGAAGATCACGACCACCAGGATCATCGGAATCGCCGTCCATGTCAGTTCCAATGCCAGGTTGTGGCTCGGCGAATCCTCCGCCTCCTGACCCTCCCGGTATCGATACTTGATCACGAAGATCACCATCGCCACCACGATCAGCATAAAGAAAAGGACCGAGATCGCGAGGATGAAGTTGAACAACCAATCCACGCCTTGCGCGACCGTCGACACCTGGGGCGGCATCCAGAACGACGACCCGTCGTCGTCGGGCAGCGCCGCGGTGATCACGGCCAGCAGATGTTGTAATCCGGTGGATATCATGTGGTGCGAGTCCCCCTGTCGAGTTTCTTTCGCCGGCGCGCTTCGCGCAGCCAGTATCCCCCGAGGCTCAGTCCGAGGACCAACGCCGTCGCGCCTCCGCCGAGCCGCATGATGTTCATCGCCACGGGCGCGTAACGGCGGCTCGCTGGATCATAGTGGAAACAGTAGAGAATGAGTTGATCGATGGTGGTGCCGATTTCGCCGTTTGATGCTTCGAGCAGCGCAAGGCGAAGGCGTTTCTCCGGGTACTCGATGCCGTAGAGGT
This sequence comes from uncultured Acidobacteriota bacterium, assembly GCA_963753035.1. Lineage (GTDB taxonomy): Bacteria > Acidobacteriota > Thermoanaerobaculia > Thermoanaerobaculales > Sulfomarinibacteraceae > JAHECW01. Next base: position 67,327 of record CAVWAW010000009.1, read on the forward strand.
AGCGGGCCACCCGCCCATCCGGGGTCGCGATGAAGATGGCGGCCGCGTGGGCGTACTCTCCCGTTTCGCGATCATAGGAGTAGCCGAAACCGAGAGTCGAGGCGAGTTGTCGGATCTCGGGCTCCTTGCCGGTCAGAAAATGCCAGCCTCTGGCGGCCGACGGCCGCTGGTACCGCTTGATGTAATTTTGCTTCTTTTCGGTGGCGAGAGCCGGTGTCTCGAGAGGGTTGATACTGACGGTCACCAATTCGAACTCCTGCCCCGGAGTCCAGTCGAGATCCATGAGCCCGTCGAGGAGACCATTGAGTTGAAGACCGCAGAGCATGGGGCACTTGTAGTAATTGAGGGTCAGGATGACGGGTTTGGTTCCGTCAAAGTAGTCACCAAGGGTCACCACCGCTCCATACTCATCGCGGAACTCGAGGTCCATTGGGATTTCCGCCTCGAGGTGTTCTTCGATTCCTACGTCCTCGAGCTGGGGTGGCACCTGATCGGCCAGCTGCGCCATCGCGGGCACTGCCGCCACCAACACCCAGGCAACGACCGGGGACAGGGCGAGGATCCGTCTCATTCTCATTGATCTAACAGACATTGTCACACCCCACTTGGCACCCAAAACACGGAATAATTCTACTCAATTCCGTCATATTCCAAGCTCGCCGAAAACACATCGGTCTTGCGAGTTGACCAGGCTCTTCCATCCAGTTGAGATCGCGTCTGGAACGCGTGGCTTACGTTATCACAACCCACCGGTGGGCCGCGTGCTATCCTCCGGTTTCATCATGATTCACGGTCTCGATTGGCTCTGTCGGAGCGCGCTGGTCATCGCCGTCCTTTCGATGGTCGTCTGCCCCGTCGTCTCAGCTGAGGAGCCGTCCGTCGGGGTACGGATTTCCCGGGGGATACACGGCACGGGCCGAATCGAGTTCCGCACATCCCATCCTGCGGGTGGACTACGGCAGTTTTCAGTGGTGGCTGCTCGACTCCGACGGCGCTGCCGCTCTGAGCCGTGACGACATCGCGTTCCAGATCATCGAAGACCCCTATGTCATCACCCTCGGCGAAGAACGCTTCGATCCGCTGTTCGGACTCCCCATCCTCCCCTTGGATTGGGCCGACACCGGCAATCCCGCGGCCAATCTCCATCTCGTCCAGGCCAATGCGCCGATACGCCCGGAGTGGCTCGGCGAACTGCGTTCCTTCGGACTGGAACCGCTGCAGTACATCCACCCCTTCACCTATGTGGTTTGGGGAACGCGGGCCGAAGTCGAGGCATCTGAAACGCTGCCCTGGATGAGGTGGCGGGGCGCGTTTGTTCCCGCCTTCCGGGTTCTGCCGCGATGGCGCCTGATGGAAGTACCAGCGGTCGAGGCGGAGATCCTCGTTCCAAACGTCGCGAACCCGGTGCGGGTCACCGCCGAGCTCGAGACCATGGGCGCAACCCCGATCGGTTCGGCTCGACTCAATTCGACATGGTCGGTCATCACCGTCTTTCTTCGGTCCGATTCCATGGCTGCAGCAGCGGCCATCCCGGGGGTCTACAGCATCCAACCCTCCCCCACCGACGGCGGCGCCCGGGGCGAGATGAGCAACCAGGTCTGCGCCGGCAACACCGATGGCTCAAACCTGGCCTTCCCGGGATACACGAGTTGGCTCGCCACCCTGGATCTGGATGGCGCGGGCGTGACCATGGCCAACGTCGACCAGGGCGCGGACCAGAACCATCCGGATCTCCAGGGACGGTTCGTCGAATGCGCCGGCGCCACCTGCGGCGGCGCCACCACGTCCAGTCACGGCACCCACACCGCTGCGATCCAGGCGGCCACCGGGAACTCCGGGGTGAGCTCATCGGGTTTTCTCCGCGCGCTCGGGATGGCGCCCGGCGCCCGTCTGGTGGAGCAGCTCTACTCCCCCTTCTACAGCCAGCCCGATGGGATGCTCCTCCTCATGGGCGACTCGCACGCCAACGGCGCCGTTCTTTCGAGCAACAGTTGGGGACCATCCGGCACCCCGCACGGCTATGACAACGACACCATGCAGACAGATATCGGGGTCCGCGACGTCGATCCGACAACCGAGGGCAACCAACCGCTGACCTACGTTCTCTCCATCATGAACGGCTATGGCGGCACCAGCTCCCAGGGCACACCGGACGAGGCGAAGAACCTCATCACCGTCGGTTCGACGAAGATGCAGACCTCGGGGGGCGCACAGATCCTCGACATCGACGATCTCTCGACCAACTCGGCGCACGGACCGGCCCTCGACGGGCGCCACATCCCCCATCTCGTGGCGCCGGGCTGCCGGGTCGACTCGGCCGTCCCCACAGGATACGGCCTGAGCTGCGGCACCAGTATGTCGTCGCCCCACGTCACCGGCACCGCGGCGCTCCTCGTCGAGCAGTGGCGACAGCACTTCGGCGCCGATCCGAGCCCGGCCATGATCAAGGCTGAACTCACCGTCACGGCCCGCGATCTCTCAGGCAACCTCGATGCCGACGGTGGGATTCTCGGCCACGTCTTCGACTCGAAACAGGGATGGGGACGGCTCGACACCGCTGTGGTTCTCGATCCTCCGACCGCCAAGGCGGTCTTCGATGCGCCGGTCCTCCTGACCGAGACCGGTGAGGAGTGGATCTACACCCTCGCCGTCGACAGCGATGCCCACCCCATCAAGATCATGCTGGTCTGGACCGACGCACCCGGGCACGGCCTCGGCGGATCCACCCCGGCATGGAACAACGATCTCGATCTCATCGTCGGGGCCGACGGCGTCGAATACCCGGGGAACAGCTTCGGCGCCGATGGTTGGTCGCTCCCCGGGGTCACCGCCGACGGGATGAACAACACGGAGGGGATCTTCCTGCCTGCGTCCCCGACCGACGAGATCCGGGTTGTGGTCCGGGCGTCGAACCTCAACTCCGACGGCGTTCCGGGGAACACCCATCCCACCGACCAGGACTTCGCACTCGTCGTCAGCAACGCCGTTCAGGCCCCTTGCGAACCGGGAGCGAACTTCCACGGCGTTCTTTCCGTGACCGATGTGGTGATAGGCGGGGCGCAGGCCTTCGATCTCGAGTGGCTTCCCGCCACCACCCGCTGCGGCGGCAAGCTGAGCTACACCGTCAACGACTCCCGGATCGGCGACCCCGGGGTGCCGTTGATCTCCACCATGTCAACATCCCTCACCATTGCAGGCGGATCTCCGGGCGGGCTCAACTGCTTCAGCGTGAGTTCCGCAGAGGACGGGGCGCCCGGCCAGAATTCAGGCAGCGTCTGCACCAACGGGACCGGTCTTCGACGGGCCGGTGATCTCGACTGCGACGGCGAAGTCACTTCCACCGATATCGAGCTCGTCGTGGCAACGATCTTCGGAGCGATCGAACCCACCTGCGCCGGGTTCCCGGCGGGCGACGCCGATCTCGATGGCGAGATCGATGCGGCTGATCCGGCACAGCTCGTGCGGGCGATGCACGATTCGCTGTAGGTCGGCTCTCTCGTCAGCGCGATGGGAGCGGAGCCGGGTTTCGCCGCCTCTGTGAACGCGATGGGAGCGGAGCCAGGCACACAACTTTGTTGGCGGCCAACAAAGTTGGTGCCAGGCACCGGGTCCGCGTGTCCTTGAAGTGACCCGTCGCCTCGACGCCTTCAGTCCACGCGCCCGGGTTGGCGCGTCCGACGCGCCACCACAATTCGTCCGACGAATTGTCCAGGCATCGGGTCCGCGTCACCTCGAAACGCTGAATTGCTTCGACGCACCGACCCGCCGATTCACATTGACCGGGGCAGACCGATCGCCAGTGCCGGCTATTGTGCCCAGGCCGAAGTGTCTCCACGCTCGAAATCATCGACAAAGATCTCCTGGTCGAAAAAGACCATCAGCCCTTTCCCGGAATCGGCTGCAAGAAGAAAGTTGTCGATGGTCGCCATGCTCGAAATCCAGGTGTGGTCGAGATCGATGGTCCAATCGTTCGTGAGGTCATCCCTGTCGAGAACGAAGATCCACTCTTCGAATCCGGCCAGGAGCTGATTGCCGATCACGGTCATCGACGTGATCGAAGGACCTCCGCCGCAGAGGGTGCCGAGATACTCTCCTCCCATGTGAGTCGGGTAACCGTTTGCGCTCATGTCGAATGCCCCCAACATGATACTGACGTTTCCGAGGCAGCCGCCGGTTCCCATATCGAACGCCCGGTCATCAACGACGATGAACTCCTGAGGGAATCCGGAGCCGCTGAAACCGCTCTCGAACGGGTTGGTGGGATCCGTCACATCGACAATCGTGAAACCCCCGCCATAGCATTCGAAGGCATAGGTTGAAAACCCATAGAACACGTGATTGCCTGCGGTTCCCAGCACCATCTCCGGGTAATATGACGTCGAGAAGAATCCAATCTGCACAGCCGCGGCTGGATCGCTGATGTCGATGGATCGAAAGCCCAGATAGTCGGCCACGTAAACAACATCCCCCATCACGGCGACTCCGGCAGCTTGGGTCGGCAGGTCGTATGTGCCCACCAGCACCGGCGCCGCCGGCTTCGAGATGTCGAATATGCTGAGGACTTCATCTTGGTCGACCAGCACAACCGTTGCGCCGTCAACCGCGTACCCGCCGATCCGGCTCGGCGTCGTCAGGGTTGCGAGATCGACGGGCGCGGCCGGATCCGAGAAATCGAGAATGTCGACTGCGAAGTATTGCTCGTAGCCCGTGTAGCCAAAGCCCACACCGACAATGGCGAGGTCAGCAGAGATAACGATTCTGCCGGCGTAGGACGACGTGGGAACGAAGCTGGAAAGCGCCGGCAGCGAAGGGTCTGACACATCCACAACCGGTAAATCATAGAACGAGCGCGACCCGAGGAAGGCGCTGTTTCCGATCACAGCGAGATGATCAAACCTCGAGCCCAGGTCGATCGAGCCGATCTCGACCGGGTTTGCCGGCACGGTGAAATCAACCACCCGCATCCCCCCGAAATCGGGATAGGCATAGTTCGAAAGCCAGACGAGGCCATCCTCGAGATCCACAGCCCAGACTGCACCATCGGGCACGTATGATCCGATCTGAACGGGATTGGCCGGATCTGTGAGCTGGAAGACCAGCACACCCATTTGGTAGGAGGCGACAAACCCGCGCGTTCCGCTGATCGCCAGATCGGCAACACCGACCGGGATGGTGGCGGTTGCAGCCATGCTGCCGGGATCCGAGACATCGACCACCCACAAATCGGGGTTCCCATCGACCAGGGCGATCTGGCCGTCCACGGCCACATCCCGCGCGCCGGGAATCGCGATGACGCTTCCATCGGCCGGCTCGCCACTCAGATCGATCGATCGGAATCCTCCGTCGTCGTCGGCGACAAAGACCCAGTTTCCACTGACAGCAACTTCCCGGGCATCTCCCGGGGTATCGAACACCCGAATCAACGAGGGCGCGGTTGGATCGGCAAGGTCCACAACCGCGACACCGGCATCCCCGGCGGCAACGACGACACGGTTGTCGTCCACAACCACATCGTTGACCTGGCCGGGGATCGCCAGCCTCGAAAGCCTGACGGGCGATGCCGGATCGGCGACATCCACCACCATGATGCCGCTGGTGATTCCATAGATGGCGAGATCGCCGACCGCGGCGACCGGGCCCGGTTCACCGAAAGGCATCACGTGGACCAGTTCGAAGGCGTCTTGAGCCGCGATTGGAACACTCGTCATAGCAGCAACCGCGACCAAAATTGCAGTTATCGCCGGTCTCATCGCCGCCTCCTGTCGCCAAGCTCTGATCCTGCATCCCAGTGTAGCGATCGAGGTCAGCCCACACAACACTTTTCGATTCTGCGCTTTGCGTGTCGCAAGACTCGAGGTGATCCGGGTCACGACCGCTTCCGTCCCGACGCGGATCGTTCGGACGATTCACGATCCGCTTGAGGTCGATACTCGATGCTGGATGCTCGGCCTCTTGCAGAAACCCCTCCCCCGATGATTCGTGGTCATTGTGCCGGCGAGACGCCAGCACTACAAAGGGCTGAGATCCATTGTAGGCTCGGCGTCCCTGGTCGGTCGAAAGCCCAAACGAAGCCTGCTCGCCCGCAATGGTTGCACTTCCGGGGCCGGTCCCTCGTCAACCCTCGCGGCTCCTTTTCGTCTGACACACACAGCGCGGCGGGCCGTTTCTACCCCCCTGCTCACCAGCTCGCGGCCCGTCGCGCAGTCTTGATATCTTGTGGTGGTGACGACCACCGAAGAGATTCGCATTTCCGGCCGGTCAGGACTTCACCTCGCGGGGGTCCTGCACCTCCCTCGAGGGTCCGCTTCCGACACCTGCGTCATCGTCGCTCACGGGATGCTGAGCTCGAAGAACTCCGACAAACACCGGCTGATCTGCGAGGCGGCAGCGGCTGCGGGATGCGCCGCGCTCCGCTTCGACTTTCGCGGTCGTGGTGAATCGGACGGGGATCCGTCGATCCTCACCGTGAGCAACGAAATCGAGGATCTCGCTGCCGCCGACGCCTTTGTCCGCGATCTCGGGTATTCCCGGGTGATGGCGGTGGGATCTTCCCTCGGCGGCACCGTCGCCATCCTTACCGGCGCTCGGGGACTCGATCTCGTGGGGCTGGTCACCATCGCAGCGCCCGCTCGACTCCCGGACGGGCCACGCGAGGCATGGGGCGGCAGCGGGCGGGAGACCGCCGATCACCGAATCGAGGTCGCGCCGGGTGAGTTCATCGATTCCGGGTTTTTTATCGACGCCGCCCACCACGATGTGGTCGGCGCGGCGCGGTCCATCTCCTGCCCGTGGCTCATCATCCACGGCGCCTGCGACGAGGTGGTGCCAGTCGACGATGCCGCGCTGCTCGTCGCGGCACATCCCACCGCCGATCTGAAGATCCACCCCACCGCGGGGCATCGCTTCGACCTGCCCGGCGAGCGCAAGTGGTTAATTCAGACCGTTTCCGACCTCATTGTCGATCTGGACTGAACCCGAAGCCCCCCCAGAGAACGCGGACTCGGTGCCTGGCTCTCTTTTCGCCGCGAAAAGGTGCCTGGCACCGCTCCCATCGCGCACAAGAAACGTCTGATCCCGCCTGCGCGCGAGACGCGCGCACCCAACCTCTCCAGGTCCGGGTCCGCATCCGATCCCGATCCCGTTCCCGTCCCGTTCCCGTTCCCGTTCCCAATGAAACCGTAGGCGGGGCATTCATGCCCCGCGGCCACCGACGATCCCCGCGTGCGGGCCGTCAACGACCCGCCTACAGAATCCGGGGCCCTGATCACGGAACCGAAACACCAGCCAGCACGAATAACACAGCGGTCGGGCTACACTGGTAAAGCCATGAGTGATACACCTTCAAGCAATGGAATCGATCGACGAAGCCTCTTGAGAACCTGGGGGCCCGCCGCCCTCGCGGGTGCCGCGATCACGGCTCTCGGCACCGGTCTCAGCGGTCGAGAGGGCCGCCACCAACGAGTTGACTCGACGGCTGCGTTGACTCCGCCTGACTGGCGGGTCGATCCGTCATCTTCCGGCCGGGTCGCCATCGCCGGCGGCGAGGGTCCGCGGGCCAACCTCGCACGCGCCCTTGCGGCCATGGGCGGGATCGAAGGCTTCATCTCCTCCGGCGACCGGGTCGCCATCAAACCCAACTGCGCCTGGGACAGGAGCGCCGCCCAGGCCGCCAACACCGACCCCGACCTCATCGGTGAACTCGTCCGGCTGAGCCTTGCCGCCGGCGCTCGATCGGTGGTGGTACTCGACAACACCTGCCACGATCCCGCCCGCGCCTTTGCGCGTTCGGGCATCGCGGAAGCCACCCGCACGGCGGGAGGCACCGTCAACCACCAGAAGGGCACGGGAACCGTCAAACTCGATCTCGGCGGAGTGGTTCTCGGTGAGTGGGAGGTATTGCAGCCCATCTTCGAGGCCGACAAGCTCATCAATGTCCCGGTGGTCAAGCACCACTCACTCAGTCGTGGAACTATGGGGATGAAAAACTGGATGGGCGCCATCATCGGCAGCCGACCCGGTCTGCACCAGCGGATCAACCAGGCCTGCGCCGAGCTCGGAGATGCGTTCCGGCCGACCCTCACCGTGATCGACGCGACCCGCGTCCTCACCGGCGGCGGGCCCACGGGCGGCTCCCTCGATCTCGTCCGCGCGGATGATCTCGTGGCCGTTGCCACCGATCCGGTGGCGGCCGACGCCTGGGCCGCGACCCTCCTTGACCTCGGACCCGCCGAGCTCCCCTACATCGCCATCGCCGAACGGCTGGGACTCGGCACTACCGACTGGCAGTCGGTGACAACCAAGGTCTGACCGATGAATTTGCGGCCGCGCGCCCGCCATCTCCGTATCGCCGTTCAGGCCATGTTTCTGGTTTCTTTCCTGGTTCTCTTCATCGGGCTGGCCATCGAGCGAGTTCCCGGCTGGGTGGCGTCGATCCTGCTCTCCCTCGATCCTCTTACCGCCATCGGCACAGCCCTCGCGGACTGGACCATCCCGGCCTGGACGTGGCTCGGTCTCATCATTCTCGCCGCCACAGCGGTCCTGGGGCGTTTCTTCTGCGGCTGGATCTGCCCCCTCGGCACGCTGCAACAGCTGGTGTCGTGGATCGCCGGACCCGAGCGACGCAAACGAAACAAGATCAACCGGTATCGCAAGTGGTTTTCCCTCAAGTACGTGATCCTGACCGTCATCCTCGTGTGGGCCGCCCTCGGCGCCGACCACGCCGGCTGGCTCGACCCGATTCCCCTTCTCCACCGCGCCGTCGCCGCCGGGCTCCGGCCCTTGTGGTTCGGCGGGATCACTCCCGGCGGCTGGGTCGCGTTCGGGATGTTGGCGGCGATTCTGCTGCTCTCGGCCTGGATGCCGCGGTTCTATTGCCGCGCGATCTGCCCCCTCGGCGCCCTCCTCGGAGTGACCGCAAGGTTGGCGCCGCTGAGGATCCGCCGCACCACCGACGACGCCTGCTCCGGGTGCACCCTCTGTCTCATGGCCTGCCAGGGCGCCGACGAACCCCTCGACAAACACAGAGTCAGCGAGTGCCATGTCTGTCTGAACTGCCTGCCGTCGTGCGCCGAGGACACCTTGAAGTACGGGCTGCCGGTGGTTGGGACCGCACAGCCGATGCCGTCCCTGGATGTCGGCCGTCGGCGGTTCCTCGTCACCGCGGTGGCGACGGCCGCCATCGCTCCTGTACTCAGGGCCACCGGAGGCGGCGAAGCCCGAGCGGCCGATGCGATCCGGCCTCCCGGCGCCCTCGACGAAGCCTCGTTCCTCGCGCGCTGCATCACCTGCGGCGCGTGTTCGGCGTCGTGCCCCACCAATGTCATCATCTCCGACATCGGCAAGACCGGGGTCGAGGGGATCTTCACCCCGATTCTCAACATGCGCCGCGGCTGGTGCGAACCCTCGTGCACCCGGTGCGGTGAGGTTTGCCCCACCGAGGCCCTGGCCATCGTCACGTCGGAAGCGAAACAGGCCATCGGCGGCCCGGCGGAGATCAGCATCGGAACCGCCTTCCTCGACCGCGGCCGGTGCCTCCCCTGGGGAATGGCGACCCCGTGCATCGTCTGTGAGGAAATGTGCCCGACCTCACCCAAGGCCATCTGGCTCGAACCAACCGAGGTCCGGGCGCGGGACGGCAGCATGGTCAAGGTCCAACAGCCGCTTGTCGATCCCGAACTCTGCACTGGCTGCGGTCTGTGCGAGAACCGGTGTCCCGTCGGCGAATCAGCGGCGATCAGAGTCTCGTCGGTCGGCGAAACCAGAGACCCGAAGAACCGGATGCTGACGGGACGTCAGTCGAGCTGACGGCGGAACCATTGCACATTCGGACATCGCAGTTTTACCGCAAAGGCCGCTAAGAACGCAAAGTACATCGCAGAATTGACTCATCGCAGCATCTCTTCGCACCATCGCATTTGAGAAGCGGCTAATTGTGGCTTGATGGTTTTCAGACTTCGTGGTGAGGTTGTCTCGACCGGAAGGGATCTGAAGGGCAGGCTGGAAGCCGGCCCCCACAATCATCGCATCAGGGACCGCTGATTGCCCACACACTGCGCTTTGATCCGTCCTTGCGATGGTTGTGGGGCAGGCATCCTGCCTGCCTTCAGACCCGCTGGAGAACATTCACAATTTCCCCATAAGCGCAGAACACCCGAGTATTCCCGATTGCGATGGGATCTGCTTCTATCTGCGCTATCTGCGGTAATTCTCTGCGATGATGCGATGAGTCCATCTGTGTGATCTGTGAGCACTCGCTGCGACGGCTGCCGCACCACCCGGTTGCGGACGTCACTCCGGCGACTGATACCGGTGCCACCTCATGACTCTTGGCCCGTTTTCGACATTGACCCTGGCGATGACGGTCGAGCGCCATCCCCGGGTCTGCCCCTGAGCGACGATCTCGACCTCGTAAAGGCTGATCTGGGTCACGGTCGAACTGATCGCTCCTTCGCCCATTGCCTGTTCCTGGACACCCCTGTCGAAACGGTCGACCGCCAGTTTTGCCAGAGTCGTGGCCATGGCCGCGTCGACCAGAGCGGTCAACCTGACGGTTCGCTCGAGATGGGTGTGCGTCGTGATTCGCGGTTGGATCGACGCTGCCACGATCGCCACCATGAACGCCACAATGGCCAGCGCGACGATGGCAAAGATGAGCGCGACCCCCGCCTCGCGTTGACTCCTCACCATGCGCCTCTTCCCGGTCGACCGCGCAGGGCCAGGGTGAGTCGTTCGGTCCGCCGTTCGAGCTGAAAGCTTCGCGCACCTGTGAGATTCTGGTGGGCGTGCGGGTTGGCGTACGCCTCGAGGGCGATCTGAACCGCTCCTCCCTCGGTCACCCGCCAGCGCCAACCGACGACGCCCCGGAGCAGGACCCGATTGTCGGGCAGCAGACTTCCCGGCGGTTTGTTGGTCCGAAGCAGTTGGCCCTCAAACGGCGAGAGGGCCACCCACCCGCCGTTCTGGAGCACGAAAACGAGAGGGCCGTCGGTCCAGCCGAGGTCCTCACCGACGACCGACACCGCCTCGTAGACATCACGCCGGATCCACTCCGAGGCGATGACCAGATCGGGATTCCGTGAGGCACGGGCCGTCGTGTCGATCAGCTTGGTCGACTGAATCACGAGCTGCGCGCTGAGCACAGCGATGGAACTCAGCAGGGCCAGAGCCACCAGCAGCTCGATGAGGGTGGCCCCACGTTCGGTTTTCACGGTCGCCAGACCATGGATTCGATGGAGATCTCCATCGGCTCGCCGGCGGCCGCCGACCTCGAGGTCACGACCACGTGGTAAAGATCAGTGACGCCACCGGAGTCGACTTTGATGCTGGTCAGCAACTCCGCACCCGGAGTCAGACCGAAGCCTCCACGATGATCGAGATTGGCGGATGCCAGGGGACGGAGCCCGCCGCGGATCTCTTCCATGGAGGTTTCGGTCGCGTGGATGAGCGCCGATCGCACCTCGAGGCGCCGAGCAGCGGTGACGTGGGCCTGAAGAAAGGCCGTGGCGATCAGAACCGCGATGGTGAAGATCGCCAGCGCCGCAAGAGCTTCGACGAGGGTGAAGCCGCGGTCTCTCTTCCGGTTTGCTGCGATATGGGTAGTCATGTGGTGACCATGCTATCAACGCGATGGGAGCGGAGCCAGGCACACAACTTTGTTGGCGGCCAACAAAGTTGGTGCCAGGCACCGTGCCCGCGTCCAAACATCGCGGTGGGCCGCTTCAGCGGCCCCAGCCAACGTGTCCGGATTGGCGCATCCGACGCGCCACCACGATTCGTCCGACGAATCGGCCAGGCACCGGGCCCGCGTCCAAACATCGCGGTGGGCCGCTTCAGCGGCCCCAGCCAACGTGTCCGGATTGGCGCGTCCGACGCGCCACCACGATTCGTCCGACGAATTGTCCGACGAATTACTTCAGCAGCTCATCGAGCTGTTTCTTCGAATCACCTTCAACTTTGTCGTGGAGCGAGCCTCCGTGGGAGTCCATGGTGACCACAACGGGGAACTTCTCGACCTCGATGACCCACATCGCCTCAGGGACACCGAACTCGTCGAGCATGAAGACCCGCTCGACCTTGGGTATCGCCCGTGCGAGAACCTGGGCCGCTCCACCGATGGCGTGGAGATAGACTGCACCATGTTCGGCGAGACCGGCGAGGGTCCTACCCGCCATTCCGCCCTTGCCGATCACCCCACGCAGTCCATAGCGGCCGATGACATCCGCCTGGTAGGGCTCCTCGCGGATCGAGGTGGTCGGCCCGGCGGCGACGAAATCGTAACTACCGTCGTCGTTCTTGGCGATCACCGGTCCGCAGTGATAGATGACCGTGTCTTTCATGTACGGCATGACATCTTCGCGGACATCCTGCATCAGCCAATGATGGGCCGTATCCCGACCGGTGATCATCCTTCCAGAGAGCTCGACAAAATCACCGACCTTGAGCTTACGGATCTCTTCCTCGCTCACCGGCAGTTTCAGCTCAGCCATGTCACCTCTCCTCCCTCGTCGATGCTCACCACAGCCTTGCGATCGGCCCAGCACATATAGGTCACCGTGACGAAGTAGCACGCGGGGAGTCGATCGAGCACGCCGATCTTGACTGCGAGCAGGGTCGTCTTACCACCGAATCCCATGGGACCGACGCCGAGTTGATTTCCTTCGCGCAGCAATCGTTCTTCGAGCTCGGCGAGCTCGGGGATCTCGTTGGTGTCGACGATGGGTCGAAGCAACTGGCGCTTGGACATCTCGAAGGCGGAAACCCGGTCTCCGCCGACACACACTCCGAGCACGCCGGGAGCACAGCCTTTGCCTTGGGCCTGAAAGACCGCGTCGAGCACGGTGCGGCGAACGCCTTCGAGGTCTCGGCCGGCTTTCAATTGAGCATCGGGCAGCCTGTACTGTGCGCCGACGTTCTCGCTGCCGCCGCCCTTGAGAATCATCCGGACTTCGACCCGAGGTTCGTCCCACTCCTCGAAATGGAGGAACGGAATGCCCCTGCCGGCGCCGTTTCCGGTGTTGCGGCCGGTGAGCGTGTCGACGGCATTGGGCCGGAGGAACATCCGCTCGGTAGCCTTGTGTACGGCCTCCCGAAACTGCGCGCCGAGGGCTCGAGTCGAGACCCCCACTGGATGGTGAATCCAGACCACCGGTGTGCCGGTGTCCTGGCAGATCGGCGCCGAAGTGGAGCTCGCCAGCTCAACGTTTTCCAAAATGGTTCCGAGCGCCTTGTCGGCGAGCCCGGTCTCGGTTTCCTTGGCCTTCCCCTGCTCCAGGGCATGAACCACATCATCAGGCAACTGGGTCGAAGCCCTCCGGATCAACTCCACAAACGTCTCGACGAGATCTTCATAAGCCGGCATCGGCACCTCCCTCATCGCTTCTCATCCGGTTTGGTCGGACGAGAGCTCGCTGGGATTATACGCCTGTTGACCGGACTTTCGACCGATCAGTGCTCACTCGTACATGGATTCACATTCGGAAAGCGGAATACGAAGGGAGAGCGGCTAGCTCAGCAGCTTTTTGCGGAGGATCAGTACTTCGAGAGCAACACCGGCCTTCTGGCAGGCGGTCACGACGTCATTCAGGTGATCCTGAGAGGCCGGGTGCCCGGGATCGTCGCAGAGCACGAAGGCGACGACCCTCTGTTTGACCCTCACCGGGACTACCACGATCTCGATCGGCGCGGGGTCGGCCAACGCCCGGATCAACTCCCCGTTTGCGCGGTTCTCCAGAGTGGCGCCGACATAGCTGTCCGAATGACCGACATCGGCGAAGATCGATGGTTCATCCAACGAAGCCGAGAAACTCTGGAGATCCTCGAGAACCACCGACCGGCCGCGGGCCATCCATCCATTGACGGTCCTTTTATGGACCGAAAAGACACACACCCGGTCGTACTTGGATGCGATAAAGCGAACGAGGAGGCTACCGATCTCGTCGCGGCTGTCCGCCTCGAAAATGTATTCGGAGAAATTGGACTCGTCAACCCGGACTTCGAACGGCATCTCCTGTCGCATCGTCACCGGGCTCAGATCGGGAAAGAAGGCGAGCGCCACCTCCTGGCCCCGCGTCCGTTTTGGAATCGGTCGGAAGAGAGCCGTAGTCTGGAATCTCGGCTGTTCCCACAAACGGTTCCACCCCTCGACATCACCGCTGCGCCGTGCCTTGACCACCGACGGCTCGACCCCGGGCGACCAGTCGGCGTCATCATTCTCCGCCCCACCAAGGGCGGCGAGCACCGCCGCTTCGGTGGCCACGTGCGGCAGAATCTTTTCATTCAGGTGGCCGCCGATTTCATCCAATGCCGCCCGATCGTTGGGGTTGGTCATGGCCACCTTGATCCCACCCTTGGTGACTTCGAAGGGGACCGCCTGCAATCGCCGCCCCGTTTGGGTCGGCAGCATTTTACGGACCTTGAGCGGTGCGTGGAGAAGCTTGACCTTGATCATGTTCGGCACGCCGAGCTGCTTCGACAGCGCATCGAGCAGCATCCGCTCCTCGACATAACCGAAATCGAGGAGCTGGGTACCCAGCCGACCGCCCGTCCGGTGGCAGGTTTCCAACGCGGTATGGAGCTCGGTCAACGAGAGAACACCGCGTTCGATGAGGATTTCACCCAGCCTCTGCATAGCAGCCGCTAGTTTACCCCGATTCCACCTGGCCCGTGGCTCTCACCTGGTAATACCGTGATGGCGAAACATCCACCGGTGGGAACGTCCGACCGCGTCGCTGCGTTGCACTCATCGGGAGAGTGACCATGTCTCAGCGAACCGAGTCCGACACCATGGGTGAGATCCAGGTCCCGGCCGACCGATACTGGGGAGCGCAGACCGCGCGGTCGCTCGCCAACTTCAGAATCGGCCGCGAAAAGATGCCCAGCGAACTCATCCGTGCCCTGGGCATCGTCAAAAAAGCTGCTGCCGCCGCCAACGCCGAGCTCGGAGAACTCGACGAGGGTGTTTCCCGGCTCATCATTCGAGCTGCCGACGAGGTCATCGCAGGCGACCTCGATGACCACTTCCCGCTGGTCATCTGGCAGACCGGCAGCGGAACCCAGACCAACATGAACGCCAACGAAGTCATCGCCAATCGGGCCATCGAGATCTCTGGCGGCGTGCTCGGAAGCAAAAATCCGGTCCATCCCAACGACCACGTCAACCGCGGGCAGTCGTCCAACGATGTCTTCCCCACCGCCATGTACATCGCCGCCGCACAGTCCATCGCCGACGGTCTGCGCCCCGCTCTGGTGGGTCTCAGCGACGATCTCCGGGCCAAGGCCGATGCCTGGCGTCAGGTTGTCAAAATCGGCCGCACCCACCTCATGGACGCCGTGCCCCTGACCCTCGGTCAAGAGGCCGACGCCTGGGCGCAACAGGTCGATTCCAACCTCACTCGGCTGGACTCCGCGGTCAGCGACCTCCTCGAGCTTCCCATTGGCGGGACCGCTGTGGGGACCGGCCTCAATGCCCACCCCGACTTCGGCGTCCGGGCGGCGGCGGAGATCGCCGCGATCTCCGGTCTCAGATTCACCGCGATCGGCGACCGCTTTTCCGCCATTGCGGCCCACGACGCCATCGTCTCCGCCAGCGGCGCCCTGCGCACCACCGCGGTTTCATTGATGAAGATCGCCAACGACGTTCGCCTCCTCGCTTCGGGCCCGCGCGCGGGCCTCGGGGAACTGAGGCTGCCCGCCAACGAACCGGGCTCGTCGATCATGCCGGGCAAGGTCAACCCGACCCAGGCCGAGGCACTGACCATGGTGGCCGCACAGGTCATGGGCAACGATGTCACCATCGGCATCGCCGGCGCCGGCGGTCAGCTCCAGCTCAACGCCTTCAAACCAGTGATGATTTTCAATCTGCTCCAGTCCAGCCGTCTTCTCACCGATGCGTGTCGGAGCTTCGCGGAAAACTGCGTCGCAGGGATGGAACCCGACGTCGAGCGGATCGCAGCCCACGTCGAGTCGAGCCTCATGCTGGCCACGGCCCTCAATCCCCATATCGGCTACGACAACGCCGCCCGTGTGGCCAAGATGGCCCATGCCGAAGGGATCACCCTCAGGCAGGCGGCCGTGGAGCTCGGTCTCGCCAGCGCCGACGAGTTCGACTCATGGGTCCAGCCGCGCCGAATGACCGGGGTCATCGACCCTCCCAAAGAGTGACCCCGGGCACTTTCCGGCCTGGGTTCTCCGACGGTACGGTTGACTCTACGATCAACTATCGACTTCCGGGAGGGCCCATGTGGAAGAAAGATGAAGAGTCGAGTCCGACGACCAGTACGTCAGCGGGGATGATCAAGGCTCCGCGACCCACAAGCACAACACCGGCGGTTTCGGCTACCGGCGAAGCGGCAACCATCGGCAGATCCATCACCATCCGCGGTGATGTGACCGGTGACGAGGACCTCTATATTCAGGGTCGGATCGAGGGCACCGTCGATCTCAAGCAGCACAACGTGACCGTCGGTCCCGAAGGCCGCGTCAAGGCGAACATCAAGGCCCGGATGGTGACCATCGAGGGCGAAGTCGATGGCGATGTCCGGGGCCAGGAACAGGTCGCCCTGCGTTCGGCATCAAAGGTCACCGGAGACATCACCGCCCCGAGGGTCGTGCTCGAGGACGGCGCCACCTTCCTCGGCAGCATCGACATGTCGGGTAAGCCGCCGTCCAACCACCACCAGCAGGAGTCAAAACCAGCACCGGCCGAGCGCACCAAGACCGATTCGATGCCCCCGCCGTCATCGCAAGCGGAAAAAACGAGCCCAGCAAAGGTCTGAATGCGCTGGCTGCAACGATCTCAGGCGGTTTCACCGACGACCGCCCTTGGGGAAGATGTCGCCGCCACAGTTAAGGGCGGCGGACCCGCCGTCCACGACTCGCCCGCGCTCGCCGAGATCATCGCCGCCATCGACCCCGAGCGACCCGTCAGAGTTCTCGATCTGGGCTCGGCCCTGCAGACCAATCTGGAGTACTACGCGACCATCGGAACCGGTGTCAGAATCGTCCCTCTGCTCCGCAATGACGGCCTGGAGGGCCTCCGCTCGCTCGAGGCGGAGGCCTTCTCCGCCATGCTCGACCGTCTGCTGCCCCCCGATGACGTCGGCTTCGGTCTGATTCTCATGTGGGATCTCCTCGACTACCTCGTCGACGATCAGCCGACGCTTCTGGCCCGCCATCTCGCAACCGTGTCCGAACCCGGCGCCAAGATCCACGTCATGGTCATCGCCGCGGAGACCATGCCGGCGGAGCCATCGCGTTACGAACTCCTCGGCGCCGGTCGTCTGGCCTACCGACCGACTACCCCTCGACGCACGACCGCGCCCGATATTCCTCCCGCCAAGGTCGAACGCTGGATCAAACCGTTTCGGGTCGAGCGTTCCTTTCTTCTCCGCCACGGGGTTCGGGAGTTCATCGCCGTTTACGGATAACGAGCCATGTATTGAAATCCCGACGGTGAACGCATACCTTGAGATGAGAATCTCAACGCAAGGGTCCGGTGCGACCCATAGCCGACCGGAGGGAGCAGCCCATGGCACGACCCGCGATCGCCATCTCCATCGTTCTCATGATCACCTCACCCGTCTTGGCCCAGAACCTCCTGTTCAACCCCGGCTTCGACACTGCCGACCAACTCGACGGTTGGACCTGCACCTCGTCCGACGGTCTCGCGTCATGGAGCAGCGAAGACCGTTCAGGATCCCCTGTTTCCGGATCGATGCAGCACGACGTCGACGGCGCGGCCAACAACGCGAGAATCTGGTGCCATCAATGCGTCCCGGTAACCGAATTGGAGGGCTACGTCTTTTCAACGTGGCACTACTGGCCCGATGATCCCGACGTCGACCAGATCGGGTCCACCCGCCTGTCCGTCAACTTCTACACCGAGGCAGGCTGCAGTTCACTGATCGAGGTCGGCCCGACAAAAACGGTCACGCCCGCTTCATTGGATACTTGGTATCTCTTCGAGTCCGATGAGCAGATCGCGCCGACGGGTGCCTTGTCGGCTACCGCCAATGTCTTCACATGGCAGAATCTGGTCGGACAACCCGTCCGGGCCCGATTGGACGACCTCGACTTCTCCACCGCCACCCTCTTCCGGGACGGTTTCGAAAGCGGCGGAATCGGGTGCGCTGGTCCAACGCACCTCCGCCATAGAACACCATCACCACGGAATCCGCGGTAGACTGCCGCCGGCAAACATGCCCGGAGGTAGTCATGTCACCGTTGGATCGCCGGAATCGTGGTCGCAGTGATGACAACCGCAACCGTATCGGCTCAGACCCTGTACATTCCGCGGCAGCCAACGCCGAAGGGGCGAACCAGACCAGTTGGCGAACGGATCTCCAGATCAAGGCGCCCGAGACGCAGGCGGCGGCGTTCACCATCGAGCTCCTCGAAAGCGGCACGGACAACAGCACCCCCACCGCCATCGAAGGCACCGTCGGTGCGGGTCGAGAGCCTGCGTCTGGGCAATGTCCTCGAGACCGCGTTCGGCTTCACCGGCACCTCGGCGCTGCGGGTCACCGCCACCGAGGGTCGCATCCTCGCCACGAGCCGGACCTACAACGACGATCCCGGCGGGACCTACGGTCAGACCGTGCCGGCCGTCGCAGCGAGCGACGGCTTCGGCTTCGGCAGCGAAGCGACCCTGATCCTGCTCTCCAGATCACCGGACCCGGCCGCCGGATTCCGCACCAACATCGGCTTTGTCAATCTGGTCGACACCCAGACAAAGATGGAGATCGATCTATTCGCGGCCGACGGCACCGAACTCGGCACGGTGACCCGGAACCTCAAGCCCTTCGAATACCGGCAGGTCAACGACGTCTTTCATGCCGTCGGCGCCGACGACGTCCCCGATGGCTACGCCGTTGTTCGCACCACCTCCGAGGACGGACGCTTCATCGCCTACGCCTCGGTGGTGGACAACGGATCCGGCGACGCCGTCTTTCTCCTCGGCGAAGCCGAGAGCACGGCGCTGCCGGCCCTCGATCGCCTCGTCGTCTTCGAGTCCTTCCTGCGCCCCGGTTGACCCGCCTGCGACGAGCGCCGGGACGGCGCTCAGGCAACTCAAGGCGGACTACGAAGACTCAAACGTGCTCTTCATCGATCAGGATGTCGACGCGCCCCTCGGCGGCCGGGTCGATCGGTGGTTTGACGGCTACGGAGTCCCCGGCACCGTCTACCTGCCCCTCGCCATGGTCGACAGCGGACACGACATCAGTACCGGTTCGGTGAACTACGTCAACGTCTACAGCGAGATGGTGGACACGTCCCTCGATCGGGCGCCGAAGGCTCAGATGACGGTCGCTTCGATTCGCGAAGGGAATCTGCTGCGCTTCGACGCTCGAATCACCAACACCAGCGGCGCCACCCTCTCGGCGGCCAATAACGCCACCCTGACCGCGCTGATTTACCTGGAACCGACCAATTCGTCCTCGGTTCCACTGGTGACCGTAGCCGGCACCGCACCCATCACGACCCTCGCCGATGGTGCAACCGGCGACTACAGCTTCGAAGTGGTCGTCGGAAATCTCAATCCCGACCGCACCCGCTGGGTGGTGATCGCCGACTACCGACCCGATACACCAGAAAGCGCGTTCGACACCCTCCAGGCGGTGGCAGGACCGTAGATGGGAGCGGTGCCAGGGCACCTTTTCGCGGCGAAACAGAGAGCCAGGCACCGGGTCCGCTCGACCTCCAGGCGTAGCGTCGCTCTCAAATTCCTCGTCCCGCAATACCGAATCGGTGCGAGTTTGACGAGCATCGCCAGCAGTTCGCGAAGCGAATTACCCGCATGCCCGTACTGGCGGGAGCGAAGCGACCGCCACCACGATTCGTCCCGACGAATCGTCCGCGTGTCCGGCTTGGCGCGTCCGACGCGCCACCGCAATTCGTCCGACGAATTGCCTCCGGATTGCAGTTGCAGAGTCAACCCGGTTCGGTGAGAATCAGATTAACATGCGCAGTGTCCTTGTTGCTCCAATTCTGAACAAACCTCAACCCAGGCCCCGGCGGGGCCTCGCCCGATGAAGCACGAAACCGCGGTTCCCATCGGTTCCGGCGGCATGGGCGAGGTCTTCAAGGCATGGGACCCGGATCTCCAACGCCACGTCGCGCTCAAGTACCTGCGCCACGACGACCCGGTCCTGGTCGAGCGGCTTCTCCGCGAAGCCCGAGCCCAGGCGCGGGTCGACCACCCGTCGGTGTGCAAGGTCTACGAGGTCGGCGAAGAGGACGGCCGACCCTTCATCGCCATGGAGTACGTCGACGGCGGACCGCTCGATGCCGCGGCGCGGGAGCTGACCCTCGAACAGAAGGTCGCTCCTCGTCAGGGAGGTCGCCGAGGCCGTCCAGGCGGCCCACTCGGCGGGGCTCATCCACCGTGATCTCAAACCGGCCAACATCCTCGTCGCCGACCACGCCGATCACCTCCACCCCTATGTCCTCGATTTCGGGATCGCCCGGATCGAAGAACTCGCCGGGCTCACCATCACCGGCCAGGTCATGGGCACTCCCGGCTACCTCTCTCCCGAACAGGCCCGCGGCGATCTCGAGGCCATCGACCGCCGCACCGACGTCTTCTCCCTCGGGGTCATCCTCTACGAGCTCCTCGGCGGCGCCCGGCCCTTTGACGGCGACAGCAACGTCGAGATCCTGCGTCAATCTCATCGAGGACGACCCCAGACCGCTGCGCAAGATCGCGCCGCATATCCCCCGCGATCTCAACACCATCGTCATGACCTGCCTGGAAAAGGCGCCCGAACGGCGCTACCCGTCGGCGCGGGCGTCTGGCCGACGACCTCGACCGGTTCCTCAACGGCGAGCCCGTCCAGGCCCGGCGAACCGGGGTCCTCGGCCGGGTCCGGCTCAAGGCGCGTAGGAACCCGCGCACCGCCATGGCGGCGGCTGCAGCCATCCTCGCCATGCTGGTCCTCGCCGGTCTCGGGGTCAACGAGCGCCGAACCGCCGCCCGCCGCGCCGAACTCGCCCAGAACCTCGGCCGCGAGGTCGAGCGGATGGTCGGGCTGCTCGACCACGCCTATCTGCTGCCGCTGCACGACATCCGGCCCGATCAGCAGCGGGTCCGCGACCGGATGGCCGCCATCGACGGCCGGATCGAGGCCCTCGATCCCGCCTCCCGGGCATTGAGCCACTACGCCGTCGGCCGCGGACATCTGGCGCTCGGCGAAGCCGCCGAGGCGCACGAGCGTCTGAAGCTCGCCTGGGAGCTCGGCGACCGGTCGCCCGAACTCAACTTCGCCCTCGGACTCAGCCTGGCCGAGATCTACCGCGACGCGGTGGAAGACGCCGCCGCGATCCGCAGCGGCCCGCGCCGGGAGGCCGCCCTCCGCTGGGCCGAACGGACCTATCGGGATCCCGCCCGCGAGTACCTGGAACGCAGCCGGGGAGGAGCGGAACAACCCGCGTTCCTGGCCGCGACCCTCGCCGACGTCGCCGGCGACCGCGACGGGGCCCTCGCCCACCTCGAGGAACTCAAAAAGGACGACCCGTTCTTCTACCAGGGAGATCTGCTCGCCGGATCGATCCACCGCCGCGCGTTCGAGGAGGCGTCGCGCTCCGGCGACAGTGAAATGACCGCCGCGTCCTTCGCCCTCGCCGAGGACGCATTCCAGGCTGCGGCGCGGATCGGCGAGAGCGACCCCCGGCCCTATCAGCAGCTGTGCGGACTCTGGGTCGGCGCCCTGAGAAACCAGTTCTGGGAGTCGGGCGGCGACCTCGTTCCCGCCCGCGACGCCGCCCTCGCGGCCTGCGACCAGGCCCTCATCGCCGATCCCGATTCGGCCGCGGCCCACATCGAGGCGGGCCGCGCCTACCGCTACTGGGCCGGGTATGAGATGTACCAGGGACGGGAGGACGCCGAGGCCCTCGCCGAAGCCCGCCGGCACGCCCGCGCGGCCATCGAGGCGGCGCCGGAGAACCCGACGCCGTACGTCCTGCTCGGCGTCACCCACCGGATCGCCGCCAACCTCCTGGCCGCCCGCGGCGAGGAGCCCCGCGACGAGTTCGCCGGCGCCGTCGCCGCCTACCGCGAGGCGATCCGCCTCCAGCCGTCGGACTCCGGCGCGCACATGAGCCTGGCCTCCGCCCTGCTCTACCTCGGCGACCACGCCCGCACCCACGGTGAAATCTCCGACGACTACTTCGAGGCGGCGGCCGAGGCGGCCGGCAACTGCGGTGGAGCTCGAACCCGATGTCGTCGGCGGCCACGTCAATCTCGGGATCGCCGAGTCGCAGCTCGGGATCTCCGCCCGTGACCGCGGCCTCGACCCGACCGCGCACTTCGACCGGGCCGTTGCGGCTTTCGAACGCGCCATCGAACTCAACCCGAGCTTCTACACCGCCCACTACAACCTCGGCGAAACCCTGCTCGAGGCCGCCGTCGGCGAGCTTCAGCGAGGGTCTCGATCCCGAACCCGAAGCTCGTCAGGAGTCTGGAGATGCTCGAAGCCTCCGCCGGCGGCTACCCCGACTGGGCGGCGCCGCGCTATCTCCAGGCCGAAGCGCTGGCGCTGCTCGCCGAGCACGACCGGCTCAACGGTGGGGACCCCACCGAGAACCTGGACGGGCGCAAGGACGCCATCGCCGCGGGCCGCGCCATCAACCCCACCGACGCCACCGGTCTCAGCAGGTCATCGCTCGCCTACCTCGTCGATGCCCGATGGCGAGCCGAGCGCGGAGACGATCCCTCGCCGGCGGTGGCCGAGGGCCTCGCGGCCATGGATGAAGCCGATCGAGGCCAACCCCAACCTCGCCTCGGCCAACCTGCGCAGCGCCGAGCTGCTGCTGGTGCGGGCGTCGTGGACGATCAAGCAGGGGCGACCGGCGGAGAAAGATCTCGATGACGCCGTGGCGGCGCTGGCCAGGGCCGCCGAGATCAACCCCAACGACCCCGCGATCGCCGCCGCCGAGGCCGAGGTGCGCCGGCTCGATCCGCGCGCCGGACCGGCGGGTTCGCCCTCGTAGCTTCCGCGGCGCGCGCGGTTCTCGCTTTCGACTTGGCTTCCCGGGAAGCGATGGGAGCGGAGCAAGGCGTTCTTACGTTCCCGGTGCGCGATGGGAGCGGTGCCAGGCACCGAACCCGCGTAACCTCGAGGCGGTGCGTCGCTTCGACGCCTCCACCCCGCGTGACCGGCTTGGCGCGTCCGACGCGCCACCACGATTCGTCCGACGAATCGTCCCGCCTGTCCGACTTGGCGCGTCCGACGCGCCACCGCGATTCGTCCGACGAATCGTCCCGCCTGTCCGACTTGGCGCGTCCGACGCGCCACCGCAATTCGTCCGACGAATTGCCGTTCGACGAATTGCCTCTGAACCTTGACTCACCTCTATACTCAAATTATACTCATACCATGAGTATCCGCCTGCAGGTTGTCATGGAGGACGCCGAGCTCGACGCCATCCGCGCCGCCGCCCGCGAGCAGGGCATGACGGTTTCCCAGTGGGTCCGCGAAACCCTCCGGCAGGCCCGACGCAAGGTGTCGAGCGGTGACGCCGAACGCAAGCTCGCCGCCGTCCGCGCGGCGGATCGCCACGCCTACCCCACCGCCGACATCGACCAGATGGTGGCGGAGATCGAACGCGGCTACGGCGAGGCCGCCGAGTGATCCTGCTCGACTCCAACGTCCCCATGTACCTCGTCGGCGCCGAGCACCCGCACAAGGTGGATGCGCGGCGTCTCCTCGAGCGCGTCATCGCCGAGAACCGCCGCCTGGTCACCGATACCGAGGTCCTGCAGGAGATCCTCCACCGCTATGTCGCCATCAACCGCCGCGACGCCATCCAACCGTGCTTCAACGTCGTCCTCGAGATCGTCGACGAGGTCGTCCCGGTCACCCTCGAGACCATGTCGGCGGCGCGCGAGATCGTCATCGGCCACCCCGATCTCACCGCGCGGGACGCCGTCCACCTCGCGGTCATGCGCGAGCACGGGATCGAGAAGATCCTCAGCTTCGACCGCCACTTCGATGGGATTCCGGGCGTTACGAGGATGTTCTAGCGTTCCTTGCCGTCCCGGAGCGCGATGGGAGCGGAGCCAGGCACGCAACTTTGTTGGCGGCCAACAAAGTTGGTGCCAGGCACCGGGTCCGCGTGGCATCGAGGCGGTTAGTCGCTTTGAGGGCTTCGATCCGCGTGTCCGGCTTGGCGCGTCCGACGCGCCACCACGATTCGTCCGACGAATCGTCCAGGCACCGGGTCCGCGTTACCTCAAGGCGGTGCGTCGCTTCGACGGCTTCGGTCCGCTTGTCCGATTGGCGCGTCCGACGCGCCACCACAATTCGTCCTACGAATTGTCAGGGGACCGAGATGCAGAGGATGCGGGCGCGCCCGGTATGGCTCCCTCCAAGGACATTGTTGAAGAGGCATTCCCATCCTGCCGCACTCGTTGTATTCGTCCAGTCGATCGCTTCCTCGCCGTCGACCTCCATACCAACGCCCATCGACACGACGCACGAAGCCGCCAGCGGGAGGTCGTTTCCGTCATCGCAAAACACGTCTACCGCGAGAATACCTGTGCCGACGAGAACTACCGCCTCCTCCCGCTCATAAAGCTGGCTCTTGGACACGTAGATGCTGCTTGTGGCATCAACATCCGCCGCCGTGATGGTCCCGTCGGCGATCTTGCCAGTGGTCACCGCGTTATTGCCGAGCTTGGCGTTGGAGACGGCGCGATCGCCGAGCTTGGTGCCCGTCACCGCGCCGTCGGCGAGGTGGGTGCTCTCGACCGCCCCAGCGCGGATCTGGCCCGAGTCCACCGCCCCGGCGCCGATCTTGGCACCGGTCACCGAGCCGTTCGCCAGGTCAGCCGTCGCCACCGCCCCATCCGAGATGTCCGACGACCCGACGCAGCCCGGGCACGGCACCGTGTCGCCGACCCCGAGCCAGTTGCCGTCGTCGTCGATCACCGTCCCGTACTGGACAATGAACGCATCGCCGGTCACGGTCCCGTGGGTGATGATATTGAGCAGGCCGCCGCCGCCGTTGTGGAACAGGAAGGTCTGGTCACTTGCCGACGAACGGGTCAGCACGCCCTCTGAGATCGTCGTGTCCACCGCCCCGTTCACCGACCCGTCGAGCACCAGGTCGGCGCCTCCATCGAAATTGGCCGCGGCCAATCCGGCCCCCTCGTACGACGCCGTCGTCCCGACGACTCCGTACTTCTCACCCGAGGTGTCCGGGTGCTCGCCCCGAATCGCCGCCGACGCCGTCGGCACCGACTTCGGTGCAGCCGAACCCGCGTCCGCGAACAGCGAACAGCGACAGCGACAGAGGCAGAGGCAGGGGCAGGGGCAGGGGCAGGGGCAGCAAACAGCGTCGGCGATCCGTCCCCGTTCGCCGCGTCCCACCGCCGCAGCACGTCCAACGCGCGCTGCATCTCCTCGGCCGACGGCGCCGCCGGCACGGTGAAATACCGCGCCGCCGACCACTCGCCCGCGGCGACGACCTCGTCGCCGGCGAGCTCGCTCACCGCCCGCACAAACCACACGTAGCGCCCGCCGGGCGCGAAGCACTGGTCGGCTGACGGGGTCCAACTGGTGGCGCCGGCCGGGACCGCTGCGTACAGGACCTCGCGGTCGGCTGTCAGCTCCACCCGTTGCGCGGCGTCCTCGGGGAGGACGTAGGCAACAAGCTCGTACCGCGCGACGGCTTCAGCTTCACTCCAGCTGAAGGTCGGGCAGGCGTTGTTGACCTGCGCCATGCGGTCGGTGGCGCCGGGTGAAACGCCTTCGGTGGCCGTCACAGCGGTTGCGGCAAGGATGACGAGCCCGAGTGCGATGATCCCCACATATCGAGTTTCGTTCTTCATCACGTTCTCCTTCGGTTTCTGTTGCACGCCTTTGTAGCGCCGACGTCCCGTCGGCGATGGTCGTAACCTGTTGCGGATTGGTCCCATCGCCGGCGGGACGCCGGCGCTACAAACCGATCCCGGAGGGCGATGGGAGAATCCAACGGTTCCTCGCGTTCCCGCAGCGCGATGGGAGCGGAGCCAGGCACCTTTTCGTCGGAGGAAAGGAGAGCCAGGCACCGAACCCGCGTGACATCGAGGCGGTGCGTCGCGTCGACGGCTTCGGCCCGCCTGTCCGATTGGCGCGTCCGACGCGCCACCACGATTCGTCCGACGAATCGCCCAGGCACCGATCCCACGTGCTCGGAACGTGGTCACCTGCCGGGACGCCTCCTGCCCGCGTGTCCGATTGGCGCGTCCGACGCGCCACCACGATTCGTCCGACGAAT
>CAVWAW010000010.1:0-589487 GCA_963753035.1 uncultured Acidobacteriota bacterium
GTTCACAGCGTTGTATTGCACAAAAGGGAGCAGCATGACCGACTCCAGCCAGATCTATCCGCCCAAGCCCCACATCGTCGAGAAGGCCCACATCAACTCCATGGAGGAGTACGAGCGCCTGTACCGCCTCTCCCTGGACGACCCCGAGACCTTCTGGGGCAAGCAGGCGGAGCGCATCTCCTGGTTCCACCCCTGCAACGAGGTCTTCGACCACGACTACGACAACGTCGACTTCGGCTGGTACCTCGGCGGCCGGCTCAACGCCTGCTACAACTGCGTCGACCGCCACCTGCCAAACGGGGCGACCAGGACGCCATCATCTGGGCCAAGGACGAGCCCGGCGAGTACGAGCACATCACCTACCGCCAGCTCAAGCACGAGGTCAGCCGGGTCGCCAACGTGCTGCGGTACCACGGCGTGCGCCGAGGCGACCGGGTCTGCCTCTACATGCCCATGATCCCCGAGCTGGCCTACACCATGCTCGCCTGCGCCCGGATCGGCGCCGTCCACTCCATCGTCTTCGGCGGCTTCAGCGCCGAGTCCATCCGCGACCGCATCCTCGATGCCGGCGCCCGGATCGTGGTCACCGCCAACGAGGGACTGCGCGGCGGCCGCCGGCTGCGGCTCAAGGAGACCGTGGACCGGGCGGTGGACGGCCTCGATATGGTGGAGACGGTGCTGGTGGCGCGGCGCACCGACACCGACGTGGCCATGAAGTCCGGCCGCGACTTCTGGCTCGACGAGGAGTGCCGCAAGCAGCGCTCCACCTGCACCTACGAGTGGATGGGCTCCGAGGACCCGCTCTTCATCCTCTACACCTCGGGCTCCACCGGCAAACCCAAGGGCGTGCTCCACACCACCGGCGGCTACATGGTCTACGCCGCCATGACCCACGAGCTGGTCTTCGACTACCACCCCGGCGACGTCTACTTCTGCGCCGCCGACATCGGCTGGATCACCGGCCACACCTACATCATCTACGGCCCGCTGGCCAACGGCGCGACCACGGTGATGTTCGAGTCGGTCCCCACCTATCCCGATCCCGGCCGCTACTGGCAGATCGTCGACGACCTCGGGGTCAACATCTTCTACACCGCGCCCACCGCGATCCGCGCCATCGTCCGTGCGGGCGACGAGTAGGTCACGAAGCACTCGCGCGAGAGCCTGCGCGTGCTCGGCACCGTCGGCGAGCCGATCAATCCCGAGACCTGGCGCTGGTACCACGATGTCGTCGGCGACGGGACGCTGCGCCGTCGTCGACACCTGGTGGCAGACCGAGACCGGCGGCATCCTGATGACCCCGCTGCCCGGGGTCACGCCGCTCAAGCCCGGCTCGGCCACCCTGCCCTTCTTCGGCATCAAGCCGGTGGTCGTCGACGACGAGGGCGAACCTCATCGAGGGCGACGAGGTCACCGGCAACCTCTGCCTCGAGCGCACCTGGCCGGGCCAGGCGCGGACCGTCTGGGGCGACCACGAGCGCTTCCACGAGACCTACTTCACCCGCTTCCCCGGGCTCTACTTCACCGGCGACGGCTGCCGTCGCGACGAGGACGGCTACTACTGGATCACCGGCCGCGTCGACGACGTCATCAACGTCTCCGGCCACCGCCTGGGCACCGCCGAGATCGAGAGCGCCCTGGTCGAGCACGAGGCCGTGGCCGAGGCCGCGGTGGTCGGCTTCCCGCACGAGATCAAGGGCCAGGGCATCTTCGCCTATGTCATCCTCAACTTCGATGTCGAGGTGACCAGACCGAAGGAGCTCGTCGGCGCGCTCAAGGAGCAGGTGCGCCACGTCATCGGCCCGATCGCCACGCCGGATCAGATCCTGATCGTGCCCGGTCTGCCCAAGACCCGATCGGGCAAGATCATGCGGCGGATCCTGCGCAACATCGCCGCCGGCGAGTACGAGGACATGGGCAACATCACCACCCTGGCCGACCCGGCGGTGGTGGAGACTCTGATCAAGGCGCACAAGGAGATGGTCGAGGGCAGTTGAGTGTCGACGTCGCTAGAGCTTTCCCAACCGGGAGGTCATCCGAAGAGCCCGAGGAGGCTTCGCCGATCCTCCACGATGGGGCTTGGTAGATCTTGTTGTCGAGCCGCTGGACCTCGACATACGCGAGGAACCGGATCCGGTGACTCACGAAGAGGTAACCGAGCAACGAGCTCCGGAAGTTGACGGCCGAGTGACTGCTGAAAGGCGGGCGGCCCGGGAGCGCCTCCTCCGGGGTGACGCCGTAGTAGTAGTTGATGAAATTGCTGCTCTGCCAGACCACCCCGATCGACGGCATGATCCCCACGGCGCGCCCGTGAAACTGCCACATTCTCGAGAATCGAACCGATGCCTGCTGCCCGTTCGACCGATCCATGAGATCGGTGTTCGCCGCAGTGCGTCAATCTGAACTTGCCGGGTTTCCAGGCGAAGACCAATCCACCCTGAATGGATGGCATGGCGCTCGTCCATCCCTTCCAGATAGGGCGAGTCATCGGGGTCGAGAGCTTTCGAAGACGATTTCGGAACGAATCGCCAAAATCGAGTTTCCTGTTGTCGATGAACCAGTACCCGGCCTGGATGCCCTGGACATAGAGCCTCTTGTAGGTGATGTCGACCAGTGGGATCGGCAGGATTGCGTTCTCGGCGCCCACATACGGTCGCGGCGTTGAGGCCACTCCGAGACCGAGCGACCACTCGAGGGTGCGCTCCACGGGAGCAGCGGGTTCCGCCTACGCCTCCTGAGCGACACGGCGGAGGAGAGAATCACCGCAAACGCGATCAAGGCCAGGCGGATAGTGCTTTTCAGGCAAGCCCCACGATGATTCATTCTACCCGAACCGGCAGGACCCTACGCGGAGGGATCTACATCGCTAGGCCCCCACGCGGACCACCCACCGGTGTCGCCCGACTCGAAGCCATCGCGGAAGAACGGTGGCTCGACCTCGCCACCCCAGGCGGTGACCGTAATATCATCGAGGTACCAACCGCGGTCGATCTCGCTGATGTCGGTACCGAGGGTCCAGCGGATCTCCACCGTATGTCCCGCAAACGACGTCAGATCGACGACGACCTCGTGCCAGCCCGCGCTGCCGGTGAAACCCGGGGTATCACCGAAAGCCGTGATGGTCTGGTCATTGTAGTTGGGGTCCGGGGTCACCAGATTGAAGACGCCACCGTCCGCGGCGATCTTGATGTTCCCCCGTCGTAGCTGTCTCGATCGCGTACCACTGCCAGAACCGGAGTTCGGCGCCGTGCGGCCACAGGAAGGGTGATGGCGTGCGTCGTCAGGGTCCACTGGACGTCGTTGCGTGTAGTTGCCGCCAAGGATGGTGCCCCAGGCCTTGGTCGCGACGCGGCGCCGGCCGTGGTGTCGGTCCCCCAGGCCCAGCCCTGCCGACGGAGTCAGACCGCCGTCGGCGGTTTCGAAATCGCCGCGTAGAAGGTGACCACAACGGTCAAGCCGAAGTCGTGGACGGTGCTCCCGGGACCGACCGCGAGATCGGTCTCCACGACGCCATACCCGGCGCCTCGACTCGGAAGGTGTAGGTCCCCTCCCAAACGTCTGCGATGGTGTAGCCGCCGGATGGAACCGGTGATCGCGGGAGCGAACGTCGTCCCGACCAACGAACCGTGGCTCCCGGAACGGCCGCTGCGGTCGCCGCGTCGGTCACAATGCCGGTCACCGTGTAGCGCGGCAGCGGAGTGAGAGCGACATCCTGGATGGTGGCGTCGGGCCCGCCGTCACCACGACGCCGTTGACCGTCTCGGTCTCATAGCCGGGGGCGCTGACCTCGAGATCATAGGTCCCGGCCTCGATGAGCCGGTGATAGTCGCCGACGTCGGGATCGGTGCCGACCCAGCTTCGTTGGCTCTCGATATCGTGGCCGACCACCCGGATCTCGGCCGCCACCGGCGCGCTCGGATGGCATCGGTGACGACGCCGCGGATCCCGGTCAAGGCGAGATCAAGTAATCGAGAAGCGACTGCCGGTTCCATTCGAAGTGATCGTCGAGAAGGTTGACATCGAGAGCTTGGCCTCCGCCAGTTCGAGGGTGACTTCGCGGCAACCGTGGTACCAGTTCATGAAGTCCTGCCGGTTGCCCGAGGTGGTGTACCAGTCATAGCCGTTGGTCACACCGGGGTAGGGGCACGAACCCGGACACATGGTGAAGTAGCCGGCGGGGCTCGCACTCTGCGCCGAGGTTGCATAGGCGATGCCGGCATCGATCCACCAGCCGTCATCCGACGGGCGCGCACGGTCCAGACATCCCACGGATAGTTGAAGACCTCGGCGCCGGCGTGGCAGTTGGCGGCGAGGGTGAAGTGCTCGCCTGCAGCGAAGTCGATCATCACCTGGACCTCGGTGGGCCAACCGGCGCTCGTCGGATCCTCGGGCACGCTCGGGTCGGGAAAACTCCGATTGGGATCGACACCGGACGCCGGCAGGTATCGGCCCGCGCCTGAAACGGTGCTGTCGCCTCCACCAAAGGTTCCGTCCGGGTTCGACAGGGGGTTGATCCAGAGCACCGTTTCGTCGACCAACCGGGTGATCTGCGGATCGCTGCCGTAGTTGGCCAGGATGTGATCGATCAGGTGGACGTCTGTGCCGTAGCAGACGATTTCATCGCCGTGCATGGTCCCGGTGTAGAGGACCTCGGGTTCGTTCTCCTCGACGTCGGGGTTGTCCGAGATCTTGAGCGCCCAGAGTTCGTGGTCTCCCTGACCCGACATCCCAGGTTGACCATCCGCACGATGTCCGGATAGGTCGCTGCGTAGTAGTTGATCATGGTCTCGAACTGCGACCAGGTCGGATAGCAGTTAAAGGGGAACGGCGCCGCGAACGGCTCGCGGCACATGGTCAGGGCATCGGGGTCCCTGGGCTCGGGGGGCACCACCTCGACCAGATAGCCGAGTTTCTCCACCGCCTCGATGTCTTTGGGTGTTCCCCAGCCGTAGAGCGTAGTCCCGCGGGTCTTCTCGTCGAGGTTCAGGATCTCCCCCACCTCGCGCGCTTCGGCGCGGTCGCCGACCTCGACCCGAACCAGGATCGGGCGTTCGGCCGACCCGCCGAAAAGGAGAACAGAACTCGCGACAAGCACGAAACCAGCAACCAGAAAACGCATCGAGCCTCCAGACCCGGGAGATTATACGTGCGCAGCGATTCTGATCCCGAGTCCGCGTCCGTTTCCGTTCCCCGTCCCGCTCCCCCTCCGCTCCCATCCCCATCCCGATCCCGATCCCGACGAACGATGCATCAGCGGCAGCGGCCGGGGCAGCGGCCGGGACAGCGGCAGGATTCAGCGTCAGGGCAGAAGACAGCGACCGGGACCGCGGCAATCCGAGACCGTGACCGAAGCCGACAAGGGCAAGCGGAAAACCTCGCCCCAACGGGGTGCCGGGTACGTCATTGTGCTGGAGCCACCAACCGGCGCCGCCACGCGCTGCGCACAATGGCGCTACCGGGCTCCTCGGGAGCGCGATGCGGTCTGCTCTCCCGGCTACGAGGCAGGCCGCCGGCGTGCCATCGGCGTGGTCGCAGCCCTTCCAATCAACCCACCAGCGACCACGCCGATGGAGCCATGCCGGGCCGCCGGGACGCATCGGCGTCACAGCGGACCAGAAGGCCGGGGCTGACGGAGCACATCGTCCAAGACCGCGGTGACGACCGGAATCCCGCCGGTCCCAACCTCCCCGCACCTCTCGGAACGCCCAACCGACTTCAACATCTCTGACGGGCAGGCTGGAAGCCCACCCCACAATGTCCGCCCAACCTGGCGTGGATCCGCGACCGAAGCCGACAAGGGCAAGCGGAAAACCGCGCCCCATCGGGGTGCCGGGTACGTGATCGCGCCGAGCCACCAACCGGCGCCGCGACGCGCTGCGCACAATGGCGCTACCGGGCTCCCTCGGGGAGCGCGATGCGGTCTGCTCTCCCGGCGACGAGGCAGGCCGCCGGCGTGCCATCGGCGTGGTCGCAGCCCTTCCAATCAACCCACGAGTGACCATGCCGATCGGCCACGTGGTCCGCCGGGACGCATTGGCGTCACAGCGGCCCACAAGGCCGGGCGACGGAGCACATCGTCCAAGACCGCGGTGACTACCGGGATCCGCCGGTCCCAACCTCCCCGCACTCTCTCGGAAACGCCCAACCGACTTCAACATCTCTGACGGGCAAACGGAAGCCACCCCACAACGTCCGCCCAACCTGGTGTGGATCCGTGACCGAAGCCGACAAGGGCTAGCGGAAAACCGCGACCCATCGGGGTGCCGGGTACGTCATTGTGCTGGAACCACCTTCCGCGCCGCGACGCGCTGCGCACGGGGGCGCTACCCGGTCCCCCGGAAGCGCGATGCAATCTTCTCTCCGGCGATGAGGCAGGCCGCCTGCGAGCCATCGGCGTGGTCGCAGCCCTCCCAATCAACTCACGAGCGACCACGCCGATGGGGCGACGCTGGGCCGCCGGGAATCATCGGCGTCACAGCGGCCCAGAAGGCCGGGGCCGACGGAGCACATCGTCCAAGACCGCGGTGACAGCCGGCAATCCCGCCGGTCCCAACCTCCCCGCACTCTCTCGGACACAGCCCAACCCACTTCAACATCTCTGACGGGCAGGCTGGAAGCCCACCCCACAATGCCCGCCCAACCTGGTGTGGATCCGCGACCGGGGCCGACAAGGGCAAGCGGAAAACCTCGCCCCAACGGGGTGCCGGGTACGTCATTGTGCTGGAGCCACCAACCGGCGCCGCGACGCGCTGCGCACAATGGCGCAACCGGGCACCCTCGGGGAGCGCGATGGCGGTCTGCGCTCCGGCCACGAGGCAGGCCGCCGGCGTGCCATCGGCGTGGTCGCAGCCCTCCCAATCAACCCACGAGTGACCACGCCGATGGTGCGACGCTGGTCCGCCGGGACGCATTGGCGTCACAGCGGCCCAGAAGGCCGGGGCTGACGGAGCACATCGTCCAAGACCGCGGTGACTACCGGGAATCCCGCCGGTCCCAACCTCCCCGCACTCTCTCGGAAACGCCCAACCGACTTCAACATCTCTGACGGGCAGGCCGCAAGCCACCACAACGTCCGCCCAACCTGGTGTGGATCCGTGACCGAAGCCGACAAGGGCAAGGCGGAAAACCGCGTCCCAACGGGGTGCCGGGTACGTCATTGTGCCGGAACCACCATCCGGCGCCGCGACGCGCTGGCGCACAATGGCGCTACCGGGCTCCCTCGGGAGCGCGATGCGGTCTCGCTCTCCCGGCTACGAGGAGGCCGCCGGCGTGCCATCGGCGTGGTCCAGCCCTTCCAATCAACCCACGAGCGACCACGCCGATGGCGCGACGCTGGGCCGCCGGGACCATCGGCGTCACAGCGGCCCAGAAGGCCGGGGCCGACGGAGCACATCGTAACCAAGACCGCGGTCGACAGCCGCAACCCGCCGGCTCCCAAACTTCCCCCGCACTCTCTCGGAAACGCCCAACCGACTTCAACATCTCTGACGGGCAGGCTGGAAGCCCACCCCACAATGCCCGCCCAACCCGGTGTGGAGACCGCTGACCGAAGCCGACCAGAGCCAACCCGGAAAACCCCGCTCCATCGGGGTGCCGGGGACGTATTGCGCTGGAACCACCATCCGGGAGCCGCGACGCGCTGGCGCACAATGGCGCTACCGGGCTCCCTCGGGGAGCGCGATGGCGGTCTGCTCTCCCCGCCACCAGGCAGGCCGCCGGCGTGCCATCGGCGTGGTCGCAGCCCGTCCAATCAACCCACGAGCGACCACGCCGACGGCGACGCTGGGCCGCCGGGACGCATTGGCGTCACAGCGGCCCAGAAGGCCGGGGCCGACGGAGCACATCGTCCAAGACCGCGGTGAACAGCCGGCATATCCCTGTCCGTGTCCCGATACCTCCCCCGCACTCCTCTCGGATAAAACGCCCAACCGTTACTTTTAACATCTCTGATACTGGGCAGGCTGGGAAGCCCACCTCTTACAATGCCTCGCCCAACCTGGTGTGGATCCGCGAACCGAAGCCGAACCAGAGCAAACCTCAAAAACCCCGCTCCATCGGGGTGCCGGGTACGTCATTGTGCTGGAACCACCATCCGGAGCCGCGACGCGCTTCGCACAATGGCGCTACCGGGCTCCCTCGGGAAGCGCGATGTGGTCAGCTCTCCCGGCTACGAGGCAGGCCGCCGGCGTGCCATCGGCGTGGTCGCAGCCCTCCCAATCAACTCACGAACGACGACGCCGATGGTGCGACGCTGGGCCGCCGGGACGCATCGGCGTCACAGCGGCCCAGAAGGCCGGTGCTGAGGGCAGGTTCCGGAACAGCGGCCCAGAAGGCCGTGCTGACGGGAGCACATCGTCCAGAGACCGCGGCTGACAGCTCGGCAATCCCGCCGGTCCCAACCTCCCCGCACTCTCTCGGAAACGCCTAACCGACTCCAACAATTCTGACGGGCAGGCTGGAAGCCCACCCCACAATGCCCGCCCAACCTGGTGTGGATCCGCGACCGAAGCCGACCAGGGCAAGCGGAAAACCGCGTCCAACGGGGTGCCGGGTACGTCATTGTGCTGGAACCACCTTCCTGCGCCGCGGCGCGCTGCGCACAATGGCGCTACCGGGCTCCCTCGGGGACGCGATGGCGGTCTGCTCTCCCGGCTACGAGGCAGGCCGCCGGCGTGCCATCGGCGTGGTCGCAGCCCTTCCAATACAACCCACGAGCGACCACGCCGATGGTCCGACGCCGGGCCGCTGGGCCGCACGGCGCCACAGCGGCCCAGAAGGCCGGGGCTGAGGGCAGGTTCCGGAACAGCGGCCCAGAAGGCCGGGGCCGACGGAGCACATCGTCCAAGACCGCGGTGACAGCCGGCAATCCCGCCGGTCCCAACCTCCCCGCACTCTCTCGAAACGCCCAACCAACTTCAACTATCTCTGACGGGCAGGCTGGAAGCCCACCCCACAATGTCCGCCCAACCTGGTGTGGATCCGCCAACCGAAGCCGACAAGGGCAAGCGGAAAACTCGCCCCAACGGGGTGCCGGGTACGTCATTGTGCTGAGAACCCACCATCCGGCGCCGCTGACGCGCTGCGCACAATGGCGCTACCCGGCTCCCTCGGGGAGCGCGATGCGGTCTGCTCTCCCGGCCCACAAAGCAGGCCGCCGGCGTATCATCGGCGTGGTCGCAGCCCTCTCAATCAACCAACGAGCGACCACGCCGATGGTGCGACGCTGGGCCGCCGGGACGCATTGGCATCACAGCGGACCAGAAGGCCGGTACTGCGGGCGCCGCAGCCGAGGCCGTATCCGCAACCCGAATCCGCTCGCTCAGCCAATAGGCCGGCACACCGAGCAGAATCACCGCCAATGATGCCGCCGCCATGATCGGCCGGTAGTCCACCGCTGCCACGATCAGAAAGACGCAGACCAGACAGAAAACCACCGTGGTCACCGGGAACCCGGTGGCGCGATAGGGCCGTTTGGTCTGCGGGTCGCGGAACCGCAGCACCACCACCGCAGCACTGGTCGCGAGATAGAAGAGGTAGACCGCGGCGGCGGTGTACATGACGGTATCGATGAAGGACCCGAGGGCGAGGATCAACCCTACCGCGAGCACGCCCTGGAGCGCGAGGGCGCGGACGGGCGTCCCGGTGCGGTCCGACCAGCGGCCGAGCGAGCCGAAGAGACGGTGGTCTCTGCCGACGGCATAAGCGATGCGTGAGTCCGGCGAAGATCAATCCGTTGACCGCGCCGAGGGCGCAGATACAGATCAGGCTCCGACGAAGACAGCCGGCGAGGGAGGGGAAGACCGCAGCCACAGTCTCGGCGGCCACCGCTTCCGATGCCGCCAGACCTGGATGGCCGAGAACGTGCAGAAAGGCGGTATTGACGGCAAGATAGATCACGGTCACCACCGCCATCCCCAGCATCATGGCCCGAACGATGTTTCGCCGCGGGTCTCGGACCTCGGCCGCAACAAAGACCATCTCGTTCCACCCACCGTATGGAGAAGAGCACCAAGATCAGGGCGACCGCAAGTGGCAATGGGGCCGACTGTCAACGCGGGCCCCTGCTCGACCACCGGACCTCCACGGGCAAACGCGGCGACCCCGATGACCAACATGACACCGACGAGTTTCGTCACCGTCAGCAGGTTTTGGGTCCGAACTCCGAGGCGAACCCCGGCGATATTGACCGCGGTGAGACCCGCGACCGCTATCGCAGCGAGCAACGGCTTACCTCCCCACCCACGACCCACCATGGGTTCGGCGTAGGTGGCGAAGACATACGCCATCACCGCGATGTCGCCGGGTCTCACCACCAGGGTTTGGAGCCAGCCGAAGAGAAACCCGGCCCAGCGGCCGTAGGCCCGGGTGAGATAGACATAGTCACCACCCTGCTCGGGGTAGGCGGTTGCCAGTTCTGCATACCCCACCGCGCCGCACAACGAAAGCAGACCACCAACCGCCCAGAGCGCGAGCAGACCCCAACCCGAACCCACCCCCGAGCGACCTCGGGGGCGGCGACAAAGACCCCCGCCCCGACGATGATGCCGACGATCAGGTTGGTGGAGTCGAAGAGGGAGAGGACCCGGCGCGGTTGACCTTCGGCCACTGGATCACTCCGCCACGCGGTAGACACGAAGTACTGCTCGGGAGAAAATCGAAGTTCTTCACCGACCTCGAACCCGGCGTCGGCCATCTCCTGGTCGAGGACTTTCCGCGGGACCTGTTGCTCGGGGTGCGGCGCGAACTCCCGCTCGGCCTCGGGATCGTAACGGAAGTCGATGACAACGATCCGGCCTCCCTGCGCAAGGCCGGCCTGAGTTTCTTTGCGTAGGCAGGCCGATCCTTGACGTAGTGCATCACGTCGACCATCAGCACAGTGTCGACCTCGCCCACGGGGAGGCCTGGGTCATCGGGTTCGACCTGGAGCAGATCGACGTTGGTAATGTCTCCCTGTTGCAGCCGAGCTTCGATGTAGTCGAGCATCTGTTGCCGAATGTCGGTGGCGATCACCCGGCCTTTGCCCCCAACCGCCAGCCGCGGCACGAACCGTGAAATAGCCCGACCCGGCGCCGATGTCAGCGACCACATCCCCGGGTTGGATCGCCAGAGTCGCCATGATCTTTTCAGGATGTTGCATCGCGTCTCGACTCTCCCGTTCGAGCATGGCGATATAGCCCTCGGCCCAGGCGTCACGGATCATCTCGCGGAGCTCTTCGCCGGTGTTGATCAGCGCGAGTTCCTCGTCATCCAGAAGCCTGCGATAGTCCCAGAAACCGGCTTCGAGCATGGCCTCGACAGTTTCAAAGGCTGCGTCTGATCTTCGCGCTGGCAGTGGATTCGAGCAGCTCGTAGCTTGCATCGAAGTAATCCATGAGTTCCGCCAGGACGATCGCCTCGGCGTGCTCGGCTATGAGCATCGAGATCTCCCGCCGCCCTCGCCGCAACGAGCTGTTTTCCCGCTTCGATTCGATCCGGAGGATCGAAGGACTCGGCGGAAATCGGGAGAGTGATGACATGAGGAATCGAGTGACGAGTAAACAAAACGGCGCATCGCATTTTTTGAGTATTCACAAAAGCCTCCAGAAGACGATCGCCGCATCTCCGGCGGCGTCGGAAACCAATGTGCCCGTTGCGGCATCAAAAAACCTGACGCCCGCCTGATCTCGGTCCAATGTCCGGCTGAAATCGGGCTCGGGTCACTTCAATTGACCGGACTGGAGCGCTATCCTGATACACATGTCGCACGCTCCGTCCCCGCCAATCGATCTCTCGGACCAATCAGCCGGTTTTCTCATCGACGGACGGTGGCATATCCGACCCGATATCAACCGGATCTATGACGGCGAGATCGAGCACCAGGTACCGGACAAATTCATGCAGGTGCTCATGGTGCTCGTCGAGCAGCCCGGGGTCGTGAGCCGACAGGAACTCTTCGAGCTCGTCTGGCCCGACACCTTGGTAGTCGACGAATCTCTGACCCGGGCGATCTCCAGTCTGAGAAAGGTCCTCCAAGACAACCCAAAAAGCCCGCGGATCATCGAGACGATCTCGAAGAAGGGCTATCGGTTGGTCGCTGCGGTGGAACCGGTTGCCGTCGAGTCCGAAAGACCCGCATCCGTTGTGCTGGATGGCGACCGGCCGAAGCGGTCCTTGATCCGGATGCCCATCATCATCACCGCCGTCGCCGCGATGATTCTCATCGGCTGGTGGATCACCGGTCGGATCGGGGTCCCCCCGGGTGGAACAATCCACCCGGCTCCAGCTGACCGCCCTCCCGGGGATCGAAGAGTATCCCGCACTGTCACCGGCGGGCGATCGCGTCGCTTTTGTCTGGGACGGCAACGACGACGAGCCCGATGGTGTCTTCGTTCAGGTCATCGGCGCCGGCCCGCCCCTGCGGATCACCGACACCCTCGGCCACTATGCCCACCCGGCCTGGACCCACGACTCCCGATTCATTGCATTTGTCCGCCACACCGGGGAGTCCCCGGGTATTTTCATGGTTCCCGCGTCCGGTGGCGCCGAGATCGAACTGGTCGCCGTCGAGCCCGGTTTTGTACTCAACACGCCGGCGTTCTCACCCGACGGCAGATCCCTCGTTTTCGCAGAACGCAGGCTCGATGGCGGCCATTGGCGCCTCCACCGTAAGGACCTCGAGACCGGAAAGACCGAAGTCCTCGCTCCATCGCAGCTCATCGCCCACGGGGGTTACCGACCCCGCTTTTCACCCGACGGCCGCCATCTGGCGTTTTTCCGCATCGACCACGGTGGACGGGAGGTGGTCATCACGACGTTGGACGGTTCACCACCCATCGATATTGCCACGGGAGAAGATCGGGTGGCGGATTTCGGCTGGGTGCCCGATGGAAACGGCATGGTGATCAGCCGGGGAGGCAGCCTCGAACTCGTCCGAGAAGATGGTACGACCCGGGCGATCTTTTCCGGCGCGGGCCCCATCGGAGTGGTCAGCGTCGCCGAATCGAAGTCACTACTGGCAATTTCGAAGGGACGCCGCGAGAAAAACATCTGGCAATGGACACCACCCACCGATCATTCGAGCGAAGAACACAAGCGACTCGTCCACACGACCGCGTGGGACACCTTTCCCACTCTCTCGCCGGACGGACGGACCATGGCGTTCCTCAGCGACCGCACCGGGGCGCCGCAGCTCTGGCTCGCATCAAGAGACGGGACGGATCAATACTCGTTACCGGGAGTCGAGAACGCGGTCTGGTCACCGATCGCGTGGTCGCCTGACAGTAGCCGCATCGCCCTCACGGTGGCAGTCGACGGAGTCCCGGTCACCCGGATTGTCGAGGTTGCGAAAGGGACGTCGATCGTGTTGCCGTCGCCCGAGGGGGGCGAGAACGTCGCCGGCTGGGCAGTCGACGGTGACTCGATCTATGTCAGCCGTTCGAGCCTCGAAGGCGAGGAGATCTGGCGCCGAAGCACACAACCGGATACCGAACCGGCCGGCGTACGCGTTACGACCGGCGGAGGGTTCGTGGCAGCCGAGGCGCCGGATGGCTCAGCGCTGTACTTCACCAGAAGTCTACGGCCCAATGAAATCTGGCGGAGTGAACTCGACGGGACCTCACCGAAGGTGGTGTTCAGCCTCGTCATCGGCGAGATCCTCACCTGGAAGGCGACTGACCGTGGTCTGTACGTGGGTTCGCGAAGCGAGATCGGCGACCGGACCTACAGCGTCGCTTTCTTTGACTTCGAGTCGAAGACGACGACCGAGCTTTTCACCACTTCCGGAAGGCTGGGCTTCGAGATCGAGGTCGATCCGCTCGACAACCGCATCCTCGTCTACGACCGGACCGAGTCTGTTGATTCGGACATCCACGCTATCGAGAACTTCTGACACTAAAAAGGGGACGTGGTTTCCCACGTCCCCCGGAAAGTTCGAACGCAACGATCAATAGATGAATCGACAGGTTTCGAACTGGCACAGATCGCCGGAGTCGCCGGAGCATCGGTTGCAGGTGAACTCGGTCGAGGCGCCCAGGCGACCCTCAATGCACGCTTCAAGGGGATCACTTCCACCCGACTCAACCTTCGCGGTCACCTGAAGACACACAGTCTGGCCAAGCACGGCCAGTCCGTCCGCCGTCCACTCGGATGGTGGATCGAAGACGTCGACTGTCTCACCAAGATCATCCGGATAGCTCACCGAATATAACGAGAACCCATCAGGCGCCGCAATCGAATACTGCACATCAACGGTCTCGGGTTCCACCCAGTAGACGGGATTGAGGAACGGCTCGATATAGGTCGCATCGCCGGATCGGTTGTCGATCCGCGAAAGATAGGAGAACACACGGTTCTCCGGCTGGTCAGGGTTGTTGTCCGCGGCCACGACCACCCAGGCGTTCTCGATCGACCTATCCTCGTCCCCGAACAGCCCGAAGAGGTTCTCCTGGGTCCACCCGTTGGCCCCGACCACGAACTGATTGAAACCCATGTACTCGAGCTCGCCCGAGGGGGCGTATTTCCAAATGAATACGGCCACCGAGGCGTCCTGATCGTCGGGATTGACCACACCGAGATTCGTCCGCAAACCGTCATCCCCGGGGATGTTCGCCGCTCCGACAAGGGCGCCGAATGGAAGTGCCGCGACCGGATCGAGCGCCGGGATGCCCTGGCCGAAGCTCCCGCTGCCGGCTCCGTCGTTGGCGGTTCTGCTCCTCGCCTCGAAGGGGTGCTCCGACCGAAGTCGGATTGCTCCAGCGCGCGATTCACCGAAGATCTCCATCACCGCATCGCTGATCTCAACTGGTTGAACTGGAGGCGCGGTGATCGTGACCTCCTCGGGCTCGGCCACCCCATCCTGATCCGGATAGAAGCTGGCGTAGACCGTGACCTCTGCATCGGTCGCCAGGGAGTGGATCCAAAGGGTGGTGGTCCATCTGGTCCCGAAGGCGCCGTCATTCGACGCCGCCGCCGGGATCCATCGAACGGTCTCGGCGGCAAGGGTCGCACCGGTCATCAAGAAGGCGATCACACACAAGGCTGTCAGGTTGATTCTCATTGTTGTCTCCTCGTGTTCGTAGCGTGGTGTTGGTTGATGGTGGCTATCGACGATTCCAGAATCAAGCTATGGTCTTTCTCAATTCCTATCCTGAAATCGAGCTGACATCCAGCGAAAGTCCGCATGATAAGGCTGCCGAAGTGCCCGGGGTCACAACCTTCTCAAAACCGAACATCACCGCGATCCTGATCTCGACCCATCGAGGACGATCTTCTCTGCGCCCAGGTGTCAGGCGAATATGGTCACTGTTCACACAGGTTGGCGTCTGACCGCATGAACGGGCATTCCAGCGAATGAGCTGGTTTCAGCCCATCGGTAGCAATCCCCCACCCCCTCACGCCCCTGTGACCCCGTCTCGACTTACGTTATGATCGCCACCGTCAGCGCCACCCGGAGGACCCATGGCTTCATCGGACCCCACCTTCACCGAACTTCCCGTCCCTTGCGGAGCTTTTTGACCGGCCATCCCTGGATGACTGGCGGCAGATCGCGACGGCGAGCCTCAAAGGCGGCCCGCTCGAACGACTGACGGTCAAGACCCACGAGGGCCTCGAGATCGCACCCCTTGCTACCGCGGAGGACTCGGATGCAGATCCGGGTTACCCGGGTCAACAACCCTTTGTCCGCGGCCGCACCGCCCTCGGACCCGGGCCCGGTGGCTGGGAGGTCTGCCAACGCGTCGGCCACGCCGACCCCAAGATCGCCGCCGATCTGGCGAAGGAGGAACTCAGCCGGGGCGCAAACTCGGTTTGGCTCGTCTTCGACCGCACCACGCGAACCGCCGATGAACCATGCCGACCGTCCCCCGGGTGGAGGCATCCGACTGACCGACGTCCGCGATCTCGGCTCCTTCTTCGACCGCGTGGATGTTCCAATCACACCGTTTCACCTCGCGGCGGGCGGTAGCTTCGCTGCCGTCGCCGCGATATTGGTGGCGGCGGCACGGCGGCAGAAGATCGGACCTCGCGAACTCCTCGGTAGTCTCGACTGTGATCCCCTCGCCGCCCTCGTCACCGATGGCGTGCTCTCCTCTGGGAATCGACGGCAGCCTCGACGTGCTGGCCGAGATCGCGCGACTGGGCCGAGAATCACGCTCCCGAACTCCGCACCATCACCGTCAGCACCCTGCCCTATCACATGGCCGGCGCCAACGCGGTCCAGGAGCTTGTCGTTCGCCCTGGCCACCGGGATCGAATACCTCCGCAACCTGACCGATCGCGGATTCGAGCCGGGCGCCGTCTGCCGTCAGATCGGTTTCCGCCACGCCGTGGGTCGCGATCTCTTCATGGAGGCGGCCAAGCTTCGGGCCTGCCGACGCCTGTGGGCGCGCGCCGCCGGCGCCTGCGGCGTCGGCCGAGGAAGACCGCGGGGCGCCGATCCACGCCGTCGCCTCGCCACGAACTCTGACCACCCGCGATCCCTGGGTCAACAGCCTCCGGACCACCGTCGGCGCCTTCGCCGCGTCGGTGGGGGGAGCCGATATCCTCACCGTTCTGCCCTTCGACTCCGCCATCGGCGAATCCGATGAACTCGCCCGGCGCATCGCGACCAACAGCCAGACCATTCTCCGCGAGGAGAGTCACATCGGCCGCGTCGTCGATCCGGGTGGCGGATCCTGGTATCTCGAAAAGCTCACCGACAAGCTCGCCCAGGCCGCGTGGGAGCACTTCCAGACCATCGAAGCCAGAGGCGGAATGATCGCCGCCCTGCTCGATGGCAGCATCGCCGAGGAACTCGACCGGTCACCGAGCGGATCGAGAGAGGCTGCTGGCCACCCGGCGTGAACCCATCACCGGTGTGAGTTCGTTCCCCAATCTCGACGAAACTGCCGTGCAGCGACGTCAGCCCACCACTTCGAAGGCGCCGCCGACCCGACGGCGAAGACCCCACGGACCGAACTCGCACGACTCTTCAAGGCCGCCAACTCACCCACCGGCGACGGATCGGTCTTTGACGATCGCCATCGATGCCGCCGCAGCCGGCGCCACCGTGATCCAACTGGCCGCGGCCCTCCGCGCCACCCGCCAGCCCACGGTGATCGCGGCCCTTGCCGCCCACCGCGAGGCCGAGATCTTCGAGGGCCTTCGCGACGCCTCCGATGCATGGCTCGAGGAAAACGGCGTTCGCCCGCGGATCTTCCTCGCCAACATGGGCCCCGTCCCCGATCACAAACCCCGAGCCACCTTCGCCACCAACTTCTTCGAGGCGGGCGGGATCGAGGCCATCGGCAACGACGGATTCTCGACCACCGAGGAGGCCGCCGAGGCGTTTGCGGCCGCCGGCACACCCATGGCGGTCATCTGTTCGTCCGACGCCCGTTATCCCGATCTCGTCCCCGAACTCGCACGGATGCTGGAAGCAACGCGGCGCCCGAACCGTCCTGGTCGCCGGCAAACCCGGCGAGCACGAGGACCGCATGGCGCTCAGGCCGGAGTCACCGGATTCATCCACATCGGCTGCGACCAGTACAGCATGCTGGTCGATCTGCTCGAGGAGGAGGGGGTGCTCCATGTCTGAAGCCGAGCCTTCCCGACTTCACCAAGATCGACTTCACCGATCGGCGCGCGCATCCGGCTCCGCGGAGCCTGGGAGGATGCGGTCAGAACCGCCACCGGCCGCGAGCCGTCGACGAACTGGTCTGGCAGACCCCCGAAGGCATCCCGGTCAAACCCCTCTACGACGCGTCGGATCTCGAGGGCCTCGAGCACCTCGAGCTATCTTCCCGGGTCTGGCGCCGTTCCACCGCGGCCCCTACCCCACCATGTACGCCAGCCGGCCGTGGACCATCCGCCAGTACGCCGGTTTCTCCACCGCCGAGGACTCCAACGCCTTCTACCGCCGCAACCTCGCCGCCGGTCAGAAGGGGCTGTCCATCGCCTTCGATCTCGCCACCCACCGCGGCTACGACTCGGACAACGAGCGCGTCATCGGCGATGTCGGGATGGCCGGGGTCGCCATCGACTCCATCAAGGACATGCGGATCCTCTTCGACGGC
Organism: uncultured Acidobacteriota bacterium; assembly: GCA_963753035.1. Classification (GTDB taxonomy): domain Bacteria; phylum Acidobacteriota; class Thermoanaerobaculia; order Thermoanaerobaculales; family Sulfomarinibacteraceae; genus JAHECW01. The sequence continues at coordinate 18,030 of CAVWAW010000010.1, forward strand.
ATCCCCCTCGACGAGGTCAGCGTCTCCATGACCATGAACGGCGCGGTGCTGCCGGTGATGGCGCTTTATGTCATCGCCGCCGAAGAGCAGGGCGTGGCGCCCGAGAAGCTCGCCGGGACCATCCAGAACGACATCCTCAAGGAGTTCATGGTCCGCAACACCTATATCTACCCCCCCGAGCCCTCCATGCGGATCATCGCCGACATCTTCCGATACACCTCGGAGAAGATGCCGCGCTTCAACTCCATCTCCATCTCCGGCTACCACATGCAGGAGGCGGGGGCGACCCTCGATCTCGAACTCGGCTACACCCTCGCCGACGGCATCGAGTACATCCGCACCGGCAAGGCATCGGGTCTCGACATCGACGCCTTCGCCCCGAGGATCTCGTTCTTCTGGGCCATCGGGATGAACGTCTTCATGGAGATCGCCAAGCTGCGCGCGGCGCGGCTGCTGTGGGCGAAGATCATGAAGACCCTCGGCGCCAAAAACCCGAAATCCATGATGCTGCGCACCCACTCCCAGACCTCCGGCTGGAGCCTCACCGCGCAGGATCCCTTCAACAACATCGCCCGGACCTGTCTCGAGGCCCTGGCCGCGACCATGGGCCACACCCAGTCGCTCCACACCAACTCCCTCGACGAGGCCCTCGCCCTGCCCACCGACTTCTCGGCGCGGATCGCCCGCAACACCCAGATCCAGCTCCAGGAAGAGACCGGGATCTGCCGCGTCGCCGACCCATGGGGCGGCTCGTACTATGTCGAGCGCCTCACCCATGAGCTCGCCGAGCGCGCCTGGACGCACATCGCCGAGATCGAGGAACTCGGCGGGATGGCCAAGGCGATCTCGTCCGGTCTGCCCAAGATGCGGATCGAAGAGGCCGCCGCCCGCACCCAGGCCCGGATCGACTCGGGCCGCCAGTCCATCGTCGGACTCAACCGCTTCCCCCTCGACCACGAGGAGGAGCTCGATGTCCTCAAGATCGACAACTCGGCGGTCCTCAAAGCCCAGCTCGCCCGCCTCGAGGCAGCTGCGCGCCGAACGCGACGGCGCCGCCGTCGAGGCCGCCCTCGACGCCCTCACCGCGGCCGCCGAAACCGGCGAAGGCAATCTCCTCGCCCTCAGCATCGAGGCGGCCCGGGCCAACGCAACCGTCGGCGAGATGAGCTACGCTTTGGAAAAGGTCTACGGACGCCACCGGGCGGTCATCCGCTCCATCAGCGGCGTCTACAAGCAGGAAGTGGGAGAGTGGCATGGCAGATGTCACCGAGGCCCGCCGACTCACCGACGAACTCGCCGAGCTCGAAGGGCGCCGGCCGCGAATCCTGGTCGCCAAGGTCGGTCAGGACGGCCACGACCGGGGCCAGAAGGTCATCGCCACCGCCTTCGCCGATCTCGGCTTCGACGTCGATGTGGGTCCCATGTTCTCCACCCCCGAGGAGACCGCCCGCCAGGCCGTCGAGAACGATGTCCACGTGGTCGGGGTCTCGTCCCTCGCCGCGGGCCACCTGACCCTCATCCCCGCGCTCAAGAAGGCCCTCGACGAGCTCGGCCGGTCGGACATCATCATCGTCGTCGGCGGGGTGATCCCGCCCCAGGACTACGAGGCCCTCCGATCAGGCCGGCGCCGGCCACATCTTCGGTCCCGGCACCGTCATCGCCGAGGCCGCGGTGGAGCTGCTCGAGGATCTCACGGGGCGTTTGGGGCACTGAGCAACCGGCGCCGCAGGGATTGAACCGCAAAGTCGCCAAGGGCGCGAAGACATCGCAACCATCGCCGGCGAGAGGTCGGCGCTACAAACATCGCACCAGACATTGCGCCTCTTGTGGTGCGGGCGTCCCGCCCACAGTGAAATTCGGCACCACGGACCGGGGCCGTTACGGCATCCTGCGAACGACGAAGAGCGGTCCGCCAGTCCAGAACTCGGGCAACTGGATGTTCTCTCGATCGACCTCGAACCCGTCGGGCGAGTAATAGACGAGATCGATACTGTCAATCCAGAGCGGAACATCGAAGGTCATGAGCTGGAGACTCGCGGGAAGGCTCGTCCAGTGTCGCAGATCACCCGGGTTCGATCCGGCCCCGGCCCCCCCGGCCGCGACGACCCGATCCGCCCGCAGACGGAGGCTCGTCAACGGCGAGCTCCTCGACATCGGTGAGCTCGACGGAAATCGCCGGGTCCTCGATCTCCGCCGAAGCCCAGGTCACAACCTGCGGATCGCGGGGGAGATAGCGGGACCAGCGGATGGTCTCCGAATTGGTGATTGAAAGCCGGTCATAGTCCTTGTAGGGTCCACGGCCGAGGAGCAGGATCACCGTCAGGCTTCTCTCGGGCTCGACCGGCGGCGGCGCCATGCCTTCAGGTTGAGTGCCCGGGATGCCTTGCTGCAAACGCAGGCGAAGCGCCTCGACGAGTTCCTCGCTTCGCCCTTCCACCTCCATCCCCGACACCACATCGAGACCGTCGTCGAATCGACCGGCGCCGCCATACGCCATTGCGGCGAGGACCCGGGTGAAGTTGAAGAGGCACGGTTCGCAGTCGACCTCGGCGACGACGGCCAGGGCGCCGTCAGCCTGGATCGCCGCATTCTCCATGTCCTGCATCGCCAGCGCATCGGCGATCTTCATCGTCTCAAGCATGACCCGCTCGTGGTACTCGGGTCGCCACGGCTGCGACTTCGGGTCGTACGCTCTCCCGCTGTCGAGAAGGACTTTGGCCCGGGAAAGGGCGGACATGCTTTCTTGGTACCGACCGAGTTCGAGGAGGGCGACGGCCCGTTCGACTTCGGCAAGAGCCCGATCCTCGGGAAAGATGTCGCCCTCGTCGAGGAGTTCGAGGGTCGCTTCAGGACCATAATCGTAGTAGGCATATCCGACATAGTCGACCGCATTGGTCGCGCACCCCGACAGGACGGCCAGCAGCCGCCAGAATCGCGCCCGGTTTCGTCCCGTGGCTCGCATCCATTTCTGCTTTCCGTAACCATAAGCGAAGATCGTGCCCATTCCCAGATGCCGACGATGCTCCTCGGCTCGTCCCACGAGATCCCTCAGCCTCGCGATCTGCTCTCCGCAGCCCACCGCCGTCTCGGATCGAACTCATAAACCCGACAAGCGATTTACAGCTTCGTGACACCGAGTCGCGGCACGGCTCGGCTATGCTGAGTGCGGGTAGGACTATGAGAATTCTTGTTGTTGAAGACGAACACCGGCTGCGCGAAGGCCTGGTGGACCTGCTGTCCGCCGCGGACCACGAGGTGACCGCCGTAGGGGACGGTCGAAGCGCTCTGGAGACCGGCATCGCCGAAACCTTCGATCTGGTGCTGCTCGACCTGATGCTGCCGCAGATGGATGGGATCGAGGTCTGCCGTCGTCTTCGCCAGGCTCGCCCCTCCCTCCCGATTCTGATGCTCACCGCGCGGGGCTCCGAGGAGGAGAAGGTCGCCGGCTTCGCCGCCGGCGCCGACGACTACGTCACCAAACCCTTCGGTGTCCGCGAACTGCTCGCCAGAATCGACGTCTTCGCCCGCCGGGCGTCTTCAGCACCGGCCGAACCCGAGATCCTCGAACTCGACGACTGCACCATGGATCTGGGCCGCCACCTGGCCACCCGCGGCGAAGAAACGACCCACCTCACCGCCCGCGAGGTGGGGATTCTGCGTTGGCTCCACCGCCAGCAGAGCCGCGCGGTGCCGAGGTCGGAGCTCCTGGAGCGGGTCTGGGGAACCAGCGGTGATCTCCAGACCCGGACCGTGGACATGACCATCGCCAAGCTCCGGCAGAAGATCGAACGCGACCCAACCGACCCGAAGATCGTCGTCACCGTGACGGGCGCGGGTTACGCTTGGGGCGAAGACTGAGAGTCCGCCGCAAATGAGCTCGACCCGGCGACGCACCACCCTCGCCGCCCTCGCCCTCGCGGTCGCGGTCGTCCTCCCGACCACCGCCTGGTATCTCACCGGGGTCCAGTGAGGCCGCCCGCCGCGCCCGGATGCTGGAGAACACCGTTCTCACCCGTCTCCAGGGCGAACTCCACCGCGACTCCGACCGGCTGGCCACCCGCCTCGAACGGCTCCGTACCAGCTGAGAGCGACCGGCCCTTCTTCCACTACCAGAGCATCACCCACGATCCGAGAGGGGTCGGCAGAAGGACTCGCCGTGGCGCCTTCACCATTGGCTCAGGGAGTCTCCGACCCGCTCGTCTGGGCCCATTTTCAACTCGACGAAAACGGGCTGGTGACCCTCCCCATGGTGAACGAACGCTTCCCCGAGCTCTCTTCCATCGAGGATTTCACGAGATTCTGCTCACTCCTCGCGGAGCTGCAGAACACCATGGCCCTGGGCCTCGAACAACCCGGCCGGTATCCGACAGTGGATATTTCGAGGGCGAGCTGCTCCCGTCTGAGCAGATCCGAGTGGGAGCAGATTCGAGACGCGGACAAGGTCTATGCCGCCATTCACCGGGCGCGGTGAGACGCCACAACCGTCCTCGCGGGGGAGATCCCGGCGAGGTCATCATCCGGGTCGGCCCTCTGAAGTGGCGAACCATGGTACTTCGAAAGCGGCCCGACCCTCGCTGCCCTGCGCGAAGTCGAAACCCCCCTCGGGATCCGGCTCCAGGGGTTTGCCATCGCGCCGTCCGGGGTCGAGCAGTGGCTGGGGTCCGACACCGAGGCCGAGGTCGGCGTTCACACCATTGGTCATGCTGCCGACCGGATCGGCTCTCGTCCCCCGTCTCCGACACCGGCTGGTGGCTCAGCGCCGACCCCAACCCGCTCGTCGAGCGGGCCCGGGCGGAAGGCCGGAGAGGCCATCATCGAGTTTCCGCCGGATCTTCGCCCTCGGCGCCGCCGCGGTTCTGTTCTCCGCCGCTGGCGGTGATGGTGGTCTTCTTCCAGACCGATCGACTCGCCCGTCAGCGCGGGCGATTCGCCGCCGCCGCGGCGCACGAACTCAAGACCCCCCTGGCCAGCCTGCGGCTCCACAGCGAGATGCTGAGCGAGGGTCTCGGCAAACCCGAACAGGCCAAGGTCTACGCCGCGAGGGTCGCCGCTGAATCCGGCCGTCTCGGGCGGGTGGTCTCCAACATGCTCGATCTGGCGCGTCTCGAGCGGGGCGCGCAGATCGCCAACCCGCAGCCCGGTGACATCGGCGACGCGGTCGACGCGCTGTCTCGAGCGGCTCCAATCCGAGCCTCGAGGGATGCCGGCCTCGACAGTCGACCATCCGACATCGAGGATGATCTCCCGACCGCGAGCTTCGATTACGACGCTCTCTGCCAGATCCTCGACAACCTCCTCGACAACGCCGAGAAGTACACCAGGGATCAGCCCGACCGGCGGGCGGAAGTCGACGGTGAAAAACGCTGCCGAGGGCATCGAGATCACCGTCAGCGACAACGGGCCCGGCATCCCTCACGCCGAGCGCGATCGCTCTTCAATGCGTTTCAACGGCCCGACGACGACAACGCCCCAGCCGGACTCGGTCTCGGCCTCTCGTTGGCGCGCTCGCTCGCCCGAGCCCAGGGAGGCGATCTCGAGATCGCCGATGACCACAATACCGGCGCGACCTTTCTCTTAAACCTGCCGAGAGCATAGACACCAGCCCGGATCAAATCACATCGTGACTTGACTGCGTAGGTGCCGCATCCATCGCAGTTTTACCGCAAAGATCGCTAAGAACGCAAAGACCATCGCAAAGATCATCGCATTGTTAGGCCATCGCACCATCGCAGCAGCCCTGACCGGCAGTTTCAACCCGTTTCACCCAGGCCGTAACACGACTTCACGGGAGTTCCGACTCGGCCACCGAATGACCTTGGCCATTGTGGTGCGGGCGTCCCCCCCCAAGGAGCCGATGAGGGGTTGTCATTGGCAGCGAGCGAGTCCGGGGAGTGGGTCGAAGGGCCCCAAAATGAGACGTTGCGATGGGTCAATATATGCGACGCCCTTTGCGATGTCCTTTGCGTTCTTTGCGCTCTTTGCGGTGAGCCAATGCGATGGCGCGATTGTCAGTCGATGACCTGCGAATTCGGATTGAACGACGACCAGGCGAACCAGAAGGCTCAGCTCTCACGCAGCCCCTCGAGCACCCGCTTCGGTGTCATCGGCAGAGTGTGGAACCGCAGCCCGACAGCATCGTGGACCGCGTTGGCGATGGCGCCGATGGTCGGCACCACCGGCATTTCGCCACATCCGCGCGGCTGCCTCGCCTGGCCCACGTTGTCGTGGAATGCTATCCGGATGGGCGGGACGTCGGAAAACCGCGGGATCCGGTAGCCGCTCATTCCGTTGATGGTAGCGCGATGACCGTCAAGCTCGACCTCTTCGAAGAGGGCGAACCCGAGACCCCAGAGCATGGCGCCTTTCGAGTTGGCGGTCAGGGTGTTGATGTTGATCACCAGCCCGATGTCAAAGGCGCCGTTCAGCTGCACGACTTCGATCTCGCCGGTCCTTCGATTCACCGCGACCTCGGCGGAAACCACGCCGAGCTGCCGGCCGCCGTGGTTGATCATGGCGAACCCGATCCCGTGATCCCGAGGGAGAACCTGTGCGCCGTACCCGACCAGTTCGGCGGCGGTGTCGAGAAGTGGTCCGAAGGCGTCGAAGTACATGTTCTTTCTTCTGAACTCCACCGGATCGATACCGACAAGCTCGGCGAGCATGTCGGTGTGACTCTCGACGGCAAAACAGGTCTGGACATAGCTCGTCCCACGCATGGTTCCGTGTCGCGCAGGCATTTCGGTGTGGAAGAGCCGAGTTCGAACACTCCCGATCTCATAGGTCTCCCTCGTACCGAATCCCTCATCCTGGTAGAGGTCGACGGTCCGCGCGACGATCTTGCCGTCCGCCGTCATCCCGCTCGTGATGTCCACAAGCACCGATTCCTTGTAGCGGGCTTCGGCGAAAAACTGATGCGGCCGGCTGTAGACCACCTTGACCCGTTTGCCGGATTCTCTCGCCATTTCGGCTGCGATCTGCGGCGCCTGGGTTCCCACCTTGACGCCAAAACCGCCGCCGACGGGCATGGCGATGATGTGGACGTCTTCTTCGGGGATCTTGAGCCTCTTGGCGACCCGCTGGCGTGATTTGAAAGGCGCCTGCGTACAGGTCCACGCCGTCACACGACCGTCCTCGAACTCGGCGACCGCTGTCTCGGTCTCGATGGGCACCTGACTCGCGTACTGGGTCAGGTAGGTTTCCGAAAGAACCAGCTCGCACGCTGCAAGACGATCCTCAGGAACCCCGTTTTCCTCGACGACTCTCTCGAGCTCGGCGCCGGCTCGCAATTCGGCTTCCACATTGAGCGTTTGGGCGCGATCCGGCACCTTCCATCGCGGTCGCATGGCCTGCAAACCACGTTCGACCGACGTGAAACTCCGACCGACAACCATGGCTGTCTTCCAGAGCCTCTGGACGTGCTCGACGCCCGGAACCCGCGCCGCACCTTCGAGGTCCGCCGATTCAAGTCCGGTCAGTTGGGTGTGGAATTCGGGGAGCAGCCACGATGCGTACGGAACCTCTCCGCAGAACAGGTCACCGGCGTAGATCTGCGTCCCGGTGACGATGGGCACCGCGTTGACGTTCGGAGTTCGCCGATCCGTATAAGGTGTCTTGCTGGCGTAGGGCACCTTGGGATCGATGGTCGCGAAATGGAGGGTCCCGTCCGCGAACTCTCCGATTTCAACCCGACGAGATACATCTTTTCGTCCGACGACGGCGCCGTCGCGGTACTCAAGTTCCGTGGCCGGGGCGCCGAGGGCCTCGGATGCGCGCGTGATCAGATGCTCCCGAATCCGTTCGCACGCCCGCCAGTATCCCCAGCCCACGATTTGGGTCGCCGCGCTGCCATTGGTCGGACCGTCGTCGGGGCAGAGCTCGGTGTCGCCCATGACGAGGCGCACCTTGTCCGACGGCAACTGGAGTCCCTGACTGATGATGTTGCTCAGCACGGTCTCGAGGCCCTGTCCCATGTCGATGCGTCCGGTGTGGGCGGTCACCGAGCCGTCCTTGTGGATGAAAAGCCAGTCGGTGTAGTCGACGAAGTAGCGTATCGCGTTGGGAAGCTTTGACCCGTCCACGGACGACGGGTTCGCGGTCGGCGACGGCGAGTCGCCGTCCGAGCACGAGAAAGTGAATGCGTAGGCCGTGCTGGTGCCGAGAAGCTCGAGAAAGGACCGACGTGTCAGGCGCACTCAGTCCTCCCTCTTTCCTACGGGCCCGGCGACGCTCTCGATGGCATCGACGATCGAGGGATAGGAGGCGCAACGGCATAGGTTGTCGTCCATGGCCTCGACGATCTCGTCCCGGCTCGGGCGCGGGTTGCTGCGCAGCAGTGCGTCGGCGGTGACGATCATCCCCGGCGTACAGTAGCCGCAACCAAACGCCGTATGCTCGACAAATGCGGTCTGGAGGGGCGACAAACTGCCCGGTTGCCCGAGTCCCTCGATGGTGACGACCTCGTCGTCCTCGGTCACTTCGGCCAGGGTGACAACGCAGGAGCGGTATGCCTCACCGTTGATGAGCACCGAACACGAGCCGCACACGCCCTCGCCACAGCCGAATTTCGTGCCGGTGAGTCCGAGATGGTCGCGGAGCACCCAGAGGAGAGGTTCGTCAGCATCGGCATCGATCATCCGCTTAAGACCGTTGACACGGATGCTGCGACTGATGGTCGACATCCCTGACCTCCAATTCACGGTTACCTCGTGAGCATACCACTCGGGCCACTCCATCGCGCCTCGTCAACGATCTCGGACTGGCGGCGTTATAATCCGCTTGGCTAGCGGCCCGGTGCGGTATGACAACCCATGAAACTCTCGCATTTTCTCACCCTCGTGTTCTCCGTAGCAACGCTCATCGTTGGGGCGGTGTATCTGAGTCACGGTGATCGTCTGAACCTGGCCGGATCGTCCGATGACGAATCCCACCCCCCGGATCACTACTTTCTGGCCGTCGATCACACGACCGCTGCTCGGATCGACTGCCCCATGATCAGAGACTCGAAGCAGCCCGATGTCTGGTCGCGCGAGTTCCAACCGTGCTGGCTTGTCGATGGATGGACTCCCCCGCACAGCTGGGGAACGTGGGCGACCGCGCCGGTTTCCCGGGTCGAATTCAACCTCAAGACAACCGCAGCGCGTTCGCTCGTGATCAGAGCCCGAGCCAACGAGATTCTCCCCGAGACCCGGGAACAGGGAGTCACGGTCTTCGTCAACGGGACCGAGATCGGCCACAAGAGAATCCAGCGGACCTGGACCGTGCTTCGTTTCCACATCCCCGAGGAGGTGCTTCGCATCGGTCCCAACTCGATCACCCTCGAATTCGACCACAGCATTTCGCCGACCGAAGCGGGAACGGGCCGGGACCACCGCAGACTTGCTGCAGGGGTCGGCGAGCTGAGGTTGATGGCGCCCACGGGCCAGGGCGCCGACGGACCGGAAGCGACCGCCAAAGTGAGCATCTGGAACGAGGAACGCCAAAGTCTGCTCGTCGGTGAGCCCGGGGTTCTGGTTCTGCCGTGCTTCATTCCCACTGGAACCGCCCGGATCGAGTTCGCCCTGCGCGGGTCCATGAGCGTGGATTCGTCCAAGATCCGCGCACTGCTCGCGGTCGAGGATCTCGATGGCGGGTCGGTCCAGCGATCCGAAATGACTTTCCCCCCCGGCAGGAGCCTGAGCACGGCCCGGCTGCCGGTCGGCGATCTTGCCGGACGCTGGGCGATCGTGACCATCGACACCGCCATCGAAACCGGCAACCTCGAGATCTCCAAGATGAAGTTCATACCGGGGGACCGCCCGCCAGAACAGCCGGCCGCAAACCCGCCGACCGAGAAGACCCAGACCCAACCCGATATCATTCTCATCACCATCGACGCCGCTCGAGCAGACCGTGTTTCCTTCGCCGGTCACGACCGCCCGACCACGCCGATGATCGATGAGCTCGCGACCGAGTCGCTGGTCTTCCCGTCAGCCTACGCGTTGGTCCCCTATACGCTTTGCTCGGTGCCCACCATGATCACCGGGTTGAGCTTCCTCGATCACCAGGTCATCGGTCACAAGGATGTTCTGAGTCAGGATGCCGTCACCCTCGCCGAGTCGTTGCAGGCCGCGGGTTACCACACCGCCGCCTTCTCGGCGACACCCAACAACTCCAGGGCCAAGGGTTTCGACCAGGGGTACGATGTCTTTCGCGAGATCTGGACCGAAAAGGCCGAGCGAGGCGGCAACCGCCGCGCCCATTTCATCGCCAAACAGGTCGTCGACTGGCTCGACACTCTCGGCGATGACCCTCGACCGCTCCACCTCCAGATCCACATGATCCCGCCACACGCACCCTACGATCCACCAGCGCCATTCGATCTCTTCACCGACCCGGATTACGACGGACCATGCACCGGCTATCACCAGACCCTTCTGGGTCTCGACGGCGGTTCCATGGAGGCGACCCCCGAGTGTCTGGCCCATTTGCTCGCCCTCTACGACGGCAACCTCCGAGCCGCCGACAAAGCCGTGGGCACGATCGTCGAGGCTCTCCGCAACCGGCCGCGGTGGCGCAACACCGTCGTGCTCGTCACCTCGGATCACGGCGAGGCATTCTTCGAGCACGGCCGTATGGAACACAACAGCACGCTCAACTCGGAGATGCTGCATGTCCCGTTCGTCCTGCGGATGCCGCCCGACTTCGATGTCTCGACCATCGACACCGGGCAACTGGTCACCCTGGCGGACATCACTCCGACCCTGCTCAGCGCGGCCGGGCTCACGCCGCCGCACTCCCTGGACAGCGTCAATCTACTGGCGCCGAATCCGTTTCCAGAGGGCCGATTCATGGTCAGTCAAACTGCCACCTCCCCGACCATCAAGGGCATCAGGACACTCCGGTGGAACCTGATCATCAGCCCCGCCGGCTCGGGAGCGCTCTTCGATTTGACCACCGATGCCGACGAGCGCTTCAACAGTCGATTCGCCCACCCGACCGAGTTCATCGGTCTCGGGAGGATTCTCGCCAACAGGTTCGCGATGCCACCTCGGCTCGTGGTCGCCGCCGAGACGGCGGACATCACCGAAGAAGAACGCGCCCTCCTCGAAAGCCTGGGCTACATCAACTAAGCAGCGCGAGGAATCAACCCGTACTTCTCACTGCACGTAGCCGATGGCGCGAAGCTGCCGCTCCTGGAGGGTCTGTTCCTGGAGGCTCATCCGCCGTTCCTTCCACTTGCGGGTGAGCTGCGCGCGCACCCTCGAGTAGAAACGGGGGTTGGACATGAAGACCGACGGATGGAGGTCGCCGTCCTCGCTCTCACCCTCGATCCACGCCTCGACACAGAGTTCGGCGCGTTTGAGACCGAAGCCCGGGACTGCCACGTATCGGTCGCGGAAGATCTCGTCACCCGTCAAGGAGAGGGTGTCATCGATCGATGACACGGGTCTCGTCGGTCGTGAGATCGCGCACCGTGAGGCGGAAGCTCGCCGCCGCCGGCGCGCCATCCAGCGCGGAGTCGTCGAATCCATAGGCAACCTGGATCACAGGATCAACGGGAAGGAGCAGTTCACGACATCCGCTGGGTTCGTGCAGTACCTCGCGCACGAGACCGTAGAGGGTGGCCACTCGGTAGTCGTCACGGAAGGCGAACTGTCCGAGTTCGATATCGACCCACAGGGGGCGATCTGTTCGGATCACCGGCCGGGTGTCCACAGCACCCAGAGCGGACAGCTGGGGACAGTGGTCCGCCGGGTACCGATGGACCCGCATGGGCAGGTAGGGAGGAACCCACTGCCACACCACCTGCCGGTCCGGGGTGACTTCGAAGACCCGTCCGCCCTCGCTCGAGGTGATGAGCACATTGCCGTTGGGCAGGATCTGCTCGACCCCCGCCACGGTGGTGTAGAAGGTCGGCGATGAATACGACCAGACCAACCGGCCGTCGATGGGATCGATGACCCGGATTTCGCTTTGTCGGTAGGCATTGAGGTCGTGGTAGCCGTTGTTGAAAAAAACCACGAGACCGGCGCCGAGCACTCCCTTCGGCACCATCTGCGCCTCGTGCTGGAAGTCGAGACCGTCGGTGTGCGTCCAGACGATCTTTCCGGTCGACTTCTCGATGATGAAGATGGCGTTGAGGTTGCGCGCGCTGACGAGGATGTTGCCCGGTCTGAACCGATGGTCGCCGTCGTCGAACCAGCGGTTCTCGGGCAACTCGAAGACCGAGTTGGTGTGGGTCGGGTCGGGGTACCGCCGGTCGCGATCGGGGAAGTGCTCGTCGAGGTGGTCCCTCGGCCACCACTCCCAAACCACCCTTCCCCGCCGATCGACCTCCTGGAGGTAGTCCGACGGGTCTCGACCTCCTGCGCGAGAATGAGGATGTTGACCGTTTTGGAGCTTGACGAAATCGTGATGCGGAAGATCTTCGGCTCTGGGCAGCCCATAGGCCCAGGTCAGATTGCCGTCCCAGTCGTACTCTTTGATGAAATTGTCGATACCGATGACGGTGAGGCGGCCATGCTCGTCGAGACGCAGGCGTCCCACCGCACGGACCTTCGGCCAGCTGTGGACCACGCGGCCCTGCATGTCGATGAGCATGGGCACCCGCCGGCGGTACAAGACGAGGTTGTAACCCGGCGAACTCGCCTCCGGCAGGTAGCTTTCGACCCACTCCTCTGGCGACGGTGAACTCGATCTCATCGTGCAGCTCATCGAGTTCGCCGAGATCATCGACCCGGGCCATGAATTCATCGACCGGACTCGGCCCGCAACCCGCGAACAGCAGTATCCCGGCGCAACCGGCGATCACGAGAAACAGAGAACGGAAGCTCATGCCGGGGTAGTTTAGTGGTTTTCATCGCAATGGGACACGGATTGCACGGATGAACGCGGATCGTACGGATTCTTTTGAGGGTGGGATGGTGGTCCACTGTCGCATCAAGTCAGATTGGGCCCGGGTCGATCCCGATCCCGATCCCGGGATGGCCTTTCGGGAACGGGATCGGGATCGGGATCGGGATCGATTCCAAACCGGGTGTTTGATGGGCCATCCGAACGACGTCGGTTGGGGTGACACGCCCATCGGAACGCCATACACTCGATCGGCCATGACAGCACCCGCTCTCACCCTCGATATCCTCCAGCGATGAACTCGCCGTCTGCCGGCTCCCGGTCGATGCGCCGGTGCCCAACTGGGTCTGGTCGGGCGGGCTGACCAGCATCACCAGCACCGACGACGAGCTTTCGCTGGTCTGCGACGCCGAATCGGTTCCCGGCGATGTCACCCACACCGCGGGTTGGCGAGCTTTCAAGGTCCGAGGACCGCTGGATTTCGGCCTCGTCGGCATCCTCGCCGGTATCTCGGGCGCCCTCGCCGACGCCGGAGTCTCGATCTTCGCCATCTCGACCTACGACACCGACTACATCCTGGTGCGCGGCGCGCAGCTCGAGGCGGCGGTGACTGCTCTCTCGCACGGCCGGGTATGAGGTGGCGTAACCCGATCCCGGCCGGGGTCCCGTCCGGACCTCGCCGCCGCCACGCTCCTGCTCGCGGTTTCACTTGTGGTGCGACTGCGGTATCTGCCCCGCCCTTTTCACGGCGACGAGATGATCACCTTCAGCAATATGGTCCTCGGTCGGGACTTCGGCGGAATCATCTTCGGCCCCTTCGACAGCAACAGCCACCTTCTCAACTCGCTCATCATGAAGGCGGTCTATCTCGGAGCCGGCGAAAACCCGGCGCTGATGCGGTTGCCGAATCTGGTCTTCGCCCTGCTCGCCATCGCGCTGGTGTACCTGGTCTGCTCGCGAGAATTCGGCCGCGCCCCGGCGTTTGCCGCCGCCCTGCTTTTCAGCCTTCACCCGGCGATGGTTCTGTTCTCGGTGTCGGGCCGCGGCTACGCGGGGATGGTTCTCTTCACGCTCATCTCGAGCATTCTGTTTCTTCAGCTGCTTCGCTCGTTCTCGTGGCGGCGGTGGCTCGGTTGCGCCACGGCCGGTTTTCTCGCCGGCGCGTCCCATCTTTTCGCGGTGAACGTGCTCATCGCTCAGGTTCTCCTGGTTGTTGTTGTGGTCGTGACCCCCGAACAAGCGACCACGGAGACGCCTCGCGGCGCGCGCGAGGCGCATCGGCGCCGGCGATCCTGGCGCCGGTGGTCGCTCTCGCTCTCTTGGCCGCGCTCGTATCTTCCGCAGCTGCGGCTCAGGCTACACGGAGAGCTTCCACTATCCCTTTCAGACCGCGTTTCCCCTCGCTCTCGTCAACTTCCTCGGCGGAATCAACCTACCGCACCGACTCTCGATGCCTTCTCGTTGCGTGCTGTTCGCCCTCGCGCTGGTCGGCCTCGCCGGCTCTCAAAACAGACCGCACCCTGAGAAACTATCTGGGCCTCCTGTTCCTCTCCCCCATCGCCCTCTATGGGCTGTCGTACTTCGCTCCGGTCTTCACCCTGCATCCCAGGTTTTTCGTCTATCTTCTCCCCTTCTTCTGCACTGCTCGTGATCGCCGGGATCGACTCGCGGCGGCGGTCGTCGGTGCGGGGACGAGCGATCGCCGCCGGAGTCTGCACGTCGTTCGCGTCCGCCGTCTGGCTGTGCGTGGTTGCTGGTCGCCCTCGTCTTCGTCGACCGGATCCAGGTGCCGGGCGGGGAGCGCTTTTGTCCAGCGCCCAGGCGTCTGGTCGGCGAATTCGTCGACAACCCACCCCGAGGCCCACTTCCTCACCAACGACCCCGGGTTTGTCCGGGTCCGTTCCGCCAGGAGCGGAACATGGATCGGATCCATCCCCGCTCTCGGGATCAAACCCATTCGCGCATTCCAGGCCGAGGAGCCGACGGCGAGATCTACTTCATCTACATCCCCAAGAAGCGGCTCACCGAGGCGGAGCTCGTCCACTACCAGGGCGAGGTCCCACCCGAAGTGCTGTACGAGCGCGACGACCGGATGCGGATGTACCTGACGCAGGAACGCGACCCTCGAACTCGATCTCGCCCCGATGGTGCAGATCTATGCGCTCAGACCTCAGCTACCTTCAGAATCAGCGATCTGGAGGCATGATTTGAAGCGACTCCTAGCTGTGAACCTGATCATCGTTGCATCGCAGCACGGCGCACAATGAAACCGCAAAGACGCCAGGGTCGCAAAGCCACCGCGAAGTCATCTCAATGACTCATCGCACCTCTCCCCGGATCGCGTTCGTTTGCCGGGTCGAGGGCCGAGTCAAACAGCGACGCCTGGCGGCACCTTGGCGTACTTCGCGTCTTTGCGGTTTCAATGTGTGCCGCGACAACCGAAAGTGGCGCTTACTCCGCGTCGGCCGCCGAGATGTATCCCTCGCGCTCGAGGAAGAGCAGCACTTCGCGCACCGCTTCGTCCGGCGTGACCAGCGAGGTGTCGATCCGCACATCGGCGTCTTCGGGGATTTCGTAGGGATCCGAGATCCCGGTGAACTCCTTGATGATCCCGGCCCGGGCCTTGGCGTACATCCCCTTGCGGTCGCGCTGCTTCACAGACCTCGAGAGGAGTCGAGACGTGGACCAGGATGAAACCGCCGCAGGGTTGGACCATCTCGCGGACCTCGTGGCGCACCGAGTCGTACGGCGCGATGGGAGCGCAGATGGCGACTCCCCCACCCCGCGTGATCTCCGATGCGACAAAGCCGATCCGGCGGATGTTGAGGTCGCGGTGTTCCTTGGAAAAGCCGAGTTCGGATGAGAGGTTCTTGCGCACCAGATCGCCATCGAGGAGGGTCACGCCGCGGCCGCCGAGTTCGAGGAGCTTGACCCGCAGCCCGTTGGCGATGGTGGACTTGCCCGACCCGGAAAGCCCGGTGCAGAAGACCGTGAACCCCTGGGAGTCCCGCCCCGGACGGCGCCGCCGAAGCTCGCGGACGACCCCGGGAAAGCTGAACCACTCGGGGATCTCACGACCATCGGCGAGGCGTTTGCGGACATCCTCACCGGTCATGCTCAGAACACGATCGTCGGCAGTCGATCTCGACCGCCGGGATATACCGCTTCCGATTCTCGGCGTAGACCATCTCCTCGGCCGGAACCATCTCGATCCCGAGATCCTCCGCGTGGGCCGACAACGGCCTCGCGCGCCTCGGCATCGCCGTAGCCCGGGGCGCCGATCACTTCGAGCACCGATCCCTCGCCGTTCTGCTCGACCAGAAAATGGGTGCAGCCATGGTTCTTGTGGACGATGGCGTGGAGCATGGCTTCTCGCGGCCCGCCGCCGCGCACCGCCATGGGCAGCAGGTTGAGTCGGGCGAAAAAGGCCGGGTACTGGGGCAGGGTCTCCTGATAGCAGCGGACCCGGGTGTAGTGGTCGACATCGCCCGGGTTGGTTGAGCCCGACAACCGGGTGGATGAGCAGGCTCGCACCCGCCTCCCGAGCGGCGTTCTCGGGTCTCCGCCTGCTGCGCGCGGTGCATGGTCTGGTGGGTCTGATAGGCCAGCACCTTGCGCCATCCGAGACGACCGAACTTCCGCCGCAGCTCGAGGGGGGTCAGCCGGAGTTCGCGGAAATCGTAGTGCACCGGAAGCTGGAGTCCTTCGAGCCGGCCGGCAACCGCGAACGGTGGCGTTCGCCGGAGAAAACGGCGACGCGCTCGCATCGCTCCGCGATCGGCATCGCCGAAGAGCGCGGCGGCCTCGGCTTCACGGTCGGGTCGGAAGATCTCGTCCACCGTCAGGGCCGCGATCATCACACCCTCGGCGTCGCGCAGCGCCACCGACTCGCCGACGGCCAGACCTCCGGCGATCGCCTCATCGACATCGAGGGTCACCGGCAGCGGCCAGAAACCCGTCGGTGAGCCGCATCTCGGCGCAACGGAGTTGAAGTCCGCCGAACCCATGAAACCCTCGAGCGGCGACAGCCCGCCATTGAGCAGCAGTTCGAGATCGCAGAGCTGGCGCTGACCGAGATCGATGGACGGCCATTCCCGCGATTGTTCGCGGATCTCGGCGGCGCGGTCGCCGTCGACGAGCAGGTTGACGAGGGTGCCTCCGTGGGGCGTGATGAGATGGTCCAAAATCGATAGCTCCGTGCGGCTGCTTCGCGTGGTACCGCGGCATTGTACTCAAGTTCGATTTCTCTGCCCTCTGCCGAGCCGATGCCGGCCGATGGCGGGCATGAAGAAAGATGGACTGCAGTCGCAAAATTCGGCAATACATCAATTTTCTGGTATATTATTCGGTTAATTCATCCGACTAATCGTGATTTCCGAACACAATTCATGAATTTGCACGCGCATTCCTTCGATTCGATATCTTTTGCATCAGTTCGTTCAACTGAAACTCAGACTCGAGGAGGTGACCATGGCCACGACAACCATCAACGGTGTTGATCGCTACATCGAAGCCGGCAAAGGAAGCCACCGCCAAACGAGCCGAGCTCCGCGCCAAGGTCCGCAAACTGCGCTTCGACACCATCGCGGTCCACGGGATGTACGGCCTCGAGGAGGCCTTCACCGGCGGTCAGGGCGGCATCATCGAGCCGATCTTCCCATCGACCTCCCAGGCCTACCGCGACTCGCGACGAGATGGAAGCCGCCCTCTCGTACCAGATCCCCACCTGGTGCTACTCGCGGATCCACAACCCCACGGTCTTCTATCTCGAAGAGACCCTGGCGCTTCTCGAGTCCTACGGCTGCGCGACCGACGCCACCGGGCTCTGCACCTCGTCCGGGATGTCGGCCATCAAACAGTCGGTCGAGCCGCTTGGTCGCCCGCACGCGGCGACGAGACCGATCAACTTCGTCTCCACCGCCCAGGTCTACGGCGGCACCTTCCAGCTCTTCAACCTCCGCATGGCCGAACGCGGCGCCGAGGTCCGTTGGGTGACCGAACCGTGGCGGATCGAGGCATGGGAACCGCTCATCGACGACGACACCCGCTTCCTCTACGCCGAGATGCCGTCCAACCCGCAGCAGGCGTGCACCGATCTCGAGGCCGCCGCCGAACTCGCCCACAGCCACGGCATTCCGCTCATCGTCGACGCCACCGTCGCCACCCCGGCCCTCATGCGGCCGCTGGCCCACGGCGCCGACATCGTGGTTCACTCGCTGTCCAAGACCGCCGGCGCCGGCGGCAACGCCATCGCCGGCGGCATCGTCGCCCGCCACGGTCTCATCTCCCGCCACCTCGATGACGAACAGCGCGCCGACTACGCTCTGTGGCTCAAACTGTGGCCCTTCCGCGACTCGGGCCCGTGCATGACACCCATGACCGCCCACTATCTGCTCAACGAGATGCGCACCCTGCGGATCAAGATGGCGCAGATGTCGAGCAACACCATGGCGGTGGCGCGCTATCTCGCCGACCACCCGAAGATCGAGCGGGTCGACTATCTCGGTCTCGAGAGCCACCCGCTCCACGGGCTGGCCTCGCGCTACATGAAGGTCGTCGATGACGACACCCCGGCCTTCGGCCACCTCATGTCCTTCAACATTCGCGGTTCGGCGACCGACACCCGGGTCTTTTTCGACGGTCTCCAGCGAACCTTCCGCGCCACCGACCTCGGACGGATCAAGAGCGTCGCCACGATCCCCGCGATCTCGACCCACCAGCAGCAGGGCGAGGAGGGACGCAAACTCGCCGGCATTCCACCGACGATGGTGCGGCTCTGTGTCGGCGGCGAGCACCCGGCCGACACCATCGACGATCTCGACCAGGCGCTCGCGACTGCATCTGAAAACGGAGATAAGACCATGAAGACTCTACTCATCGGATTCGGCACCGTCGGCCAGGGTCTGGCCGAACTCCTCATCGAAAAGAAGCTCGAACTCAAACGCATGCCACGACCTCGACTGCACCGTCGTCGGCATCTCGGACATGCTCAAGGGCAGCTGCTACGACCCTGACGGCATCGATCTCGAGGCCGCCCTCGCCAAGGCCGTCGCCGGCGAACCCCTGTCGACGCTGCCGGGGGGCTGCGACTGGGATGCGCTGACGATGATCGACAACGCCGACGCCGATGTCATGTGCGAGATCACCTACACCGACATCAAGACCGGTCAGCCGGCCACCGATCACATCCGCGCCGCCCTCGCCAAGGGGATGTCGGTGACCACCACCAACAAGGGCCCGACGGCGTTGGCATCTCAGGAACTCACCGAGCTCGCCGCCGCCAACGGCGCCCGCTTCCTCTTCGAGGGCACGGTGATGGCCGGCACTCCCCTGCTCAACCTCATCCGCGAGACCCTCGCCGGTTCCGAGATCAGCGAGATGCAGGGCATCCTCAACGGCACCACCAACTTCATCCTCACCCGGATGGAAGGCGGGATGGACTACACCGCCGCGCTCGCCGAAGCCCAGGATCTCGGCTACGCCGAGGCGGTGCCCGATGCCGATGTCCTCGGCTTCGGATGCCCTGGCCAAGGTGACCATTCTCGCCAACACCGTCTTCGGCGCCTCGATCTGACCCGCCGGACAGCCCCGTGTGAGGGAATCACCGAGATCACCCCGGAGCAGATCGAGGCCGCGGCCGCCGACGGCAAGAAGTACAAGCTCATCGGCCGGGTCTGGCGCGACGGCGTCGCCGTCCGCGCCTCGGTGGGGCCGCAGCTCGTCGACAACACCCACCCCCTCGCCGGGGTCGGCGGCGCCACCAACGCCATGACCATCACCACCGACACCCTCGGCGAGGTCACCATCGTCGGTCCGGGCGCCGGCCGCCGCGAAACCGGGTTCTCGCTGCTCAACGACCTCATCCACCTCCGGGGGTCCTGAATGAAGATGCTCCTCGCCGGGGAGTGGGTCGATCGCGCCGAGACCATCGATGTCCGCGATCCCTTCGACGACTCGCTGATCGACACCGTTCCCTCGGCGACCCACGACGATGTCGAGACCGCCCTCGCCGCCGCCTTCGCGGCGCGCGAGACCGCCCGCAGAAGATGACCACCTACGAGCGGTGCCAGGTCCTGCTCAAGACCGCAGCCATCGTCGCCGACCGAAGGTCGAGGACTTCGCGACCGATCATCGCCCGCGAGGGCTCCAAGACCATCACCGAGGCGCGAAAAGAGGCCGGGTCGAACGGTCAACACCCTGACCATCTCCGCTGAAGAGGCCAAGAGGCTCAACGGCGAGACCATCCCCTTCGACTCCTTCCCCGGCGGCGAGCAACGGCGCGGCCACTACGAACGCGTGCCCATCGGCGTGGTCCTGGCCATCACCCCGTTCAACGACCCCCTCAACCTCGTCGCCCACAAGCTCGGACCGGCCATCGCCGGCGGCAACTCGGTGATCCTCAAACCCGCCACCGTCACTCCCCTGTCGGCGCTCAAGCTCACCGAGGCCTTCGTCGAGGCCGGGCTGCCCAAAGATGTGCTCCAGTGCATCACCGGCCACGGCGCCGTTCTCGGCGACGCGCTGGTGTCCGACGAGCGGGTCCGGATGGTGAGCTTCACCGGCGGGCTCGAGGCGGGCAAGCACATCACCACCAAGGCCGGACTCAAGAAGATCGGCATGGAGCTCGGTTCCAACTCGCCGGTCGTGGTCTGGAAGGACGCCGATATCGAGTGGGCGGCCGAGACCTGCGTCTCCGGCGCGTTCTGGGCCGCGGGGCAGAACTGCATCGGGGTCCAACGGATCTACATCCACCGCGAGGTCTACGATCGATTCCGCGATCTTTTCGTCGATCGCACCAATGCCTACACCATCGGCGACAAGATGGACGAGGCCACCGACATGGGGCCCATGATCACCGAAAGCGAGGCCGAGCGGGTCGAGCGCTGGATCGCCGAGGCCGTCGAGAAGGGCGCCACCATCGCCGCCGGCGGCAAGCGCACCGGCACCCTCGTCGAGCCCACCGTGCTCGAGAACGTCCCAGCCGATGCCACCATCCACTACGAAGAGGTCTTCGGCCCGACGGTCAATCTCTACCCCTTCGACGATCTCGATGACGCCATCGCCGAGGCCAATTCCGCCGACTACGGTCTCCACGCCGCCGCGTTCGCCCGCGACATCGAGGTCTGCTTTCGCCTGATCGAGGGCCTCGATGCCGGCAGCGTGCTCATCAACGACTCCACCGACTACCGTCTCGACTCCATGCCCTTCGGCGGCATCAAGGGATCAGGGCTCGGCCGTGAAGGCGTCAAGTTCTCGCTCCAGGAGATGACCGAACCGAAGGTGGTGTGCTGGTATCTACCGAATCTTTGATTCGGCTAGCCTATGTACGGGCTGTGAATATGAAATTCCGACGGATTCCTCGGCTCGGAGCCGAGTTCTCCGATCGGAACTTCAAGAATTGATTAGTTTGTTCGAATCATTTACCGTTTGGGCATGCGACACCACACCGATTTGGACGATGCAGGACGTCGCGATTCTGGCGACGCTGAAAGTGAACGCGAGGATTTCGAACAAGGACCTCGCCGAGACGGTGGGCCTCGCGCCGTCGACCTGCCTCGAGCGGGTGCGGCGGCTGGTGGACGCCGGCGCCATCCACGGTTTCCACGCCGACATCGATCTCGCCATGCTCGGTTTCGGGCTCCAGGCCATGATCGCGGTCCGGCTCCAACGCCACTCGCGCGAGATCGTCGCCTCGTTCCGCGAATATGTCCTGGGTCTCACCGAGGTCCGCGCCGTCTACCACGTCGCCGGCGCCGATGATTTCCTCGTCCACGTCGCGGTCCGGGACGCCGACCACCTCCGCGATCTCGCGATGGATGCGTTCACGACCAGGAACGAGGTCGCCCACATCGAGACCAGGCTCATCTTCGAGCACGTCCCGATCCGGCGGCTGCCGATGGGTGGGGAGAATCTCGAGGAATAGAAATCACGCGCCTCCAACGAGCGGCGCCTCCGTTTCGATCCCGATCCCGCTCCCGAAACAACCGCGCCGGGAGCGGGATCGGGATCGAGGTCTATTCCACGCGATTCCGATACAGCCCCGGATCGACCTGCACGGCCATCTTCTCGACATCCATGCTGGCCGCCGAGGAATTCGTTGATCTGCTTCGCGGCCTTCTCGGGATCGGCAACGACCTCTGAGAAATCGAGATAGAGGACATCGAACCAGTCCCGGAACCTGAGCTGGAACTTCACCTTGTCCAGGTGAGCTTCGTACATCCGAAGCATGTCGTCGTCGTCGGCGGTGTTCTCTTCGCCGCGGCGCTCGAGCATCTTGGCCTGCGACGCCAGAACCTCGTGCAGATTCCGACGCATGAAGATCACTTTGTAGGTGTTGTCCTTGGGCAGATACTGGAGCAGCGAGGAGACCACCTTGATGACCTTGCCGCGAGCGGCGCGGATCCAGGTCGTGTCGTCCATCTCGGCCAGTTCCTTGACCCGTTCGTCCTCGAAATAGCCCTTGGGGTTGTCCTCGTCGGCGGTGCGGATGTTGTCGACGATGGTCTCCATCCCGCCCGCCGAGAGCATCTTCATGGCCATTGAGGTGCCGGAGCGGGGCAGCCCCGAGACCAGCACGATGGGTTTGCCGTACTTGAGCCGGCGCATCAGTCCGCCGAGAATCGATCCCATGCTCAGTTTCTCCCGCGGCCGTAAGATCCCGTAATCAAGGGTGATAGGCCGTTTCGATGATCATCCGCCGCCCTTGCGCAGCCCGGGCGGCGGGGCCTATACTACACCGCCCGGGGGCTCTCAGAGAAATGCGCGAGCCGAGACCGAGGGGTTCTCTGCATCGAGCGATCGGCGAAACTCGATCAACCGCCGTTCACAAAAGGACACTGCAACGAATGACGACGACAACACACGCCCACCGCTGGACCGGGGTCTGGGTCGCAGCAGCCCTGGTGGTCCTGATGCTCGCCGGAGCACCCGCCACCGCCGACGCCTACATCGGCCCCGGCGCCGGCTTCGCGGTCCTCGGTTCCTTCGCGGTGATCTTCGTGACCATGATTCTGGCCGGCGTGTCGATCCTCGCCTGGCCGTTCCGCACCCTCTGGCGGATGATCCGCCACCGCCGCAAGTCCAAGCCCCTGGTCAAACGCACCATCTTCATCGGTTTTGACGGTCAGGACGCGCGAATCACCGAGCGGATGATGGCCGAGGGCAAGCTGCCCAACTACTCCAAGCTCGCCGAGCGCGGCTGCTACCGCAAGCTCCGCACCACCTTCCCGTCCATCACCCCGGTGGCGTGGTCGTCCTTCAGCACCGGAACCAACCCCGGCCGGCACAACATCTTCGATTTCCTCGACCGCGACCCGCGGACCTATCTTCCGCGGCTGAGCTCGACCCACATCGGTTCGGTGGAGAAGTTCCTCAAGATCGGCAAGCTGCGGATCCCGCTCGAAGAAGCCCGAAATCCGGCTGCTGCGGAAATCGAAACCGTGGTGGACCATCCTCGGCGAGCACAATATCTGGAGCACCATCATCCGGGTGCCCATCACCTTCCCACCCGACCAGTTCTACGGCGCGCAGCTCGGCGCCATGTGCATCCCCGATCTCCTCGGCACCCAGGGCACCTTCATGCTCTTCACCACCCGCCCCGAAAGCGAGAAGCCTTCCAGGAGGGCGGGATCCGGGTCGAGCCTCAGCCGCAACGGCTCGGCACTCGAGCTTCGAGGCCACCATCCAGGGCCCGGAGAACGCCTTCTTCGAGGGCAACCCTCCCATGGAGCTGCCCGCTCACCATCGATGTCGATCGCGCGTCGGCTTCGGCGCCGAGTCGCCATCAACGGCGCCGAACGTCGACCTCAAGACCGGCGAGCTCAGCGACTGGGTCAAGCTCGACTTCAAGGCCATCCCCGGGATGAAGGTCAGCGGGCTGACCCGGATGATGCTCACCGAAGCCGACGAGCACGTCTCGCTCTACATGTCGCCCATCAACATCGAGCCCGGCAAACCGGCCATGCCGATCTCCCACCCGTCCTACTACTCGAGCTATCTCGAGAAGAAGATCGGCCCCTTCGCCACCCTCGGTCTCGCCGAGGACACCTGGGCGCTCAACGAGAAGGTCACCGACGACGGCACCTTCTGGACCCAGACCCAGGATGTGGACGACGAGCGCGAGCAGATGCTCGACATCGCTCTCGACAAGCTGCGTTCGGGCGCCCTGGTCACCGTCTTCGACGCCACCGACCGGGTCAACCACATGTACTGGCGCTATATCGAGGACGGCCACCCGGCGGCGGCGGGGATCGACGACCCCGAGTACGCCGACGCCATCGAAAAGCAGTACATCCGCAACGACGGCATCGTCGGCCGGGTGCTCGAAAAGATCAACGACGACGATGTGCTCTTCGTCCTCTCGGATCACGGCTGCACCTCCTTCCGCCGCGGCGTCAACCTCAACGCCTGGCTGCTCGAAGGAGGGCTATCTCGACCCTCAAGGAGGGCGCGGACCGCGTCGAGCCCTGGCTCCAGTCGGTGGACTGGTCGAAGACCAGGGCCTACGCCGTCGGGTCTGGTGGGGATCTTCCTCAACATCCGCGGACGCGAGGCGCAGGGCATCGTCGAACCCGGCGACGAGGCCAAGGCGGTCAAGACGGCAGATCGCGGCCAAGCTCGCAGGGCCTGGTGGACGACGAAACCGGCGACGTCGCCATCAACGAGGCCTTCGACACCGACACTCTCTACCGCGGACCCTACAAGGGCAACGCCCCCGATCTGCTCATGGGCTACAACCACGGCTACCGGATCTCCTGGGACTGCGCCTCGGGCGTGGTCGCCGGCGAGGTCTTCGAGGACAACGTCAAGGCATGGAGCGGCGACCACATCGTCGATCCGCGGCTGGTCCCCGGCATCCTGCTGTGCAACCACGATGTCGCAGTCCGACGACCCGCACATCGTCGATCTCGCGCCCACCGTGCTCACCCTCTTCGGGGTCCGGCCGGCGGCGCACATGGACGGTACGCCGTTGCTCGACAAGAAACGAATCACCAACGAGGCCGGGCAGCGCAAATGCAGGTGCCACGTTCACATTTGTTGATTTGTGGACGAGTTGGTGAGGCTGGATGATACATACAGACAAATCAACAAATGTGAACGTGGCACCCTAGGAGGCAACTCATGTTCGGAAGCACCAAGATCAAGCTCGACGCCGGCCTCGTCGATCGGATCCGCAAATTCGCCGAGATCGCCGGCTACTCCTCGCCCGAGGAGTTCATCACCCACGCCCTCGAGAAGGAACTCGCTCTGCTCGAGGACGCCGAGGACGAGGAGGAGATCAAGAAGCGCCTCCAGGGCCTCGGCTACATGTCGTAGGAGCTGATTCTCCAGATCATGACGAGTCTTAATGCGATTCTCGGCACGGTCGATCGACTGGCTGCAGATGCCCATGCGCGGGCTGCCGCGCCATCCTCGGCGTGATCGTCTGGTCGATCCCGGTCTCGGTCTTCGCGCTGTGGGTCTTCGGCAAGACCTCGAACCAGACCAAGATCACCGCGGTCAAGGACAAGATCGCCGCCTCGCTCTTCGAGATCCGGCTCTTCAACGACGATCTCCGCGCCATCGCCAAGGCCCAATGGGAGATCATGGGCCACGTCCTCCGCTACCAGGGCCTGGCGCTGGTGCCCATGATCTTCATCCTGCCGCCGCTGGTCCTGCTCATGGTCCAGCTCCACCAGTTCTACGGTTTCCGCGGTTTCGCGCCCGGCGAGACGCGCGCTGCTGCGAGTCGAACTCGCCGAAACCGGCGGATCACGCCCCGATCTCGCCATCGAAGTCCCCGAAGGCCTTCACCTCGAGACCCCTGCGGTGTGGGTCCCCTCCCTCGGCGAGTTCAACTGGGAGCTCGCCGCCGACACCCCCGGCGACTATGAGCTCGGTTTCACCCTCGGCGGCGACAACCGCGACCAAGACCGTGAGCGTCACCGACCGCGTCGTGCGTCTTTCGCCCGAGCGACCGCCGCAGCGCATTCATCGACCAACTCGAGTGGCCGTCCGAACCACCGCTGCCCGCCGGACGGTGCGATCCAGCGCATCACCATCGCCTACCCCGAAGCCACCATGGCGATCTTCGGCTGGGGCTGGGAGTGGAGCTTCGCCTGGATGGTGGTCTTCTTCGTCCTGACCATGGTCTTCGCCTTTGCCCTGAAGAAACCGATGGGCGTCGAGCTCTGAGGGTGCCACGTTCACAATTGTCGATTGTGCGGGCCGCTCGCCATACCTGAGAAATGGGAACTCACAATCAGCAATCGTGAACTGCACCCCCACCGTCGGCGCTCTCGCCATCTGCGTGGCCGCCGCGCTCTGGGGCCTCGACGGTGTGGTCCTCACGCCCAGGCTGTCCGGCTGGCCGTTCCTTTCGTCGTCTTTCTCCTCCACGCCGTGCCCTTCGGCCTCATGCAGCCGGTTCTCTTCGGCTGTTGGAAACGACTCCGCAGCTTCGATCGCACGACCTGGATGGTGCTCTTCCTCGTCGCCCTCACCGGCGGGCTCCTGGGCACCTT
Source organism: uncultured Acidobacteriota bacterium (assembly GCA_963753035.1). Classification (GTDB taxonomy): domain Bacteria; phylum Acidobacteriota; class Thermoanaerobaculia; order Thermoanaerobaculales; family Sulfomarinibacteraceae; genus JAHECW01. The sequence goes on from CAVWAW010000010.1 coordinate 44,363, forward strand.
CGCCATCGTCAAGGCGCTGTTTCTGGTCGAGTTCAAACAGCTCAGCGTCGTCGTTCTCCTGCAGAAGCTCCAGCCGGTCTTCGCCATCTTTCTCGCCGCCGCTGCTGCTCAAGGAAAGGCTGACCGGGCGTTTCGTCGCCTGGGCGGCGGCCGCCATCGCCGGTGGCTATCTGCTCACCTTCGGGCTCTGCGCTGCCCGATCTCGAGGGTGGCGACCGCACGCTTTGGGCCGCGTTCTTCGCCCTCATGGCCGCGGCCTGCTTCGGCGCAGCCACTGTCTTCGGCAAGCTGCTGCTCGGCACGGTCGACTTCAAGACCGCCACCTTCGCGCGCTACGGACTGACCTCGGTGCTCGCGCTCGTCTATGTCGTGGTCGCCGGAGTCGGGTCTGCCCTTCGCCCGGTGACCGAGGGAACTGGATCGTCGTCGTCGGTCATCTCCCTGACCACGGGCTCGGGCGCGATCTTTCTCTACTACTGGGGTCTCACCCGGGTCAAGGCCACCGTGGCGACCATCTGCGAGCTCTGCCTGCCCCTGAGCGCGGTGCTGCTCGACTACTTCGTCAACGGCACCCGGCTCGGCGTGTGGCAGTGGGTCGGCGGTCTCGTACTCATCGGCTCCATCCTCAGAATCACGACGATGAAGAGTGATCCCAGCCGGTCATCCTGACCACCGCCGCGTAAAATGAAACCGCAAAGACGCCAGGGTCGCAAAGCTGCCGCAAAGTCATTTCATTGACTCATCGCACCTCCTCCTGCTCGGAGGGAGCCCGGATCAAACCGCGATGCGTGGCGGCATCTTGGCGTGCTTGGCGTCTTTGCGGTTCCATTGTGCCTCGCGGTACGTATCCCACGCTCCTTCATGAAAAAATTCGCAACATCGAGGCGTCTCGGTTCTCACATCGACAGGTGGGGCGGAAACGGGAACAGCCGCGGGAGCTCGGCCTCGACGGCGTAGGCGAGCATGGCTTTGGTGGCCTTGGAGGTGATCCACTTGGAGGGTTGCCGAGCTTCGACTCCCAGGCTCCGCGGGATTGCGGAGCTCCTTCTCCACCGGCCCTTTTCTCCCTGGAACCGCTGCAGCCGGGCGAGGGCGGGTCGCCACTCGGCCCGCCACTCGACCCCGGTGGAGGCCAGGGTCGCAAAGATCTCGGCGAGATCGGTTCTGAGGAGGTTCGGATGGCCGATGCGGGTCAAACCACCAGGTTCGGCAACCAACGCACGTCCGAGGCCATTCGACCGCGCGTTCTTGGAGGATCGGGCGTAACCCACCGCGACAGGCCGCGAGCACCGCCGCCGCCGCGGTGGGATCGTCTTCCCAACCCTCGGTCGCATCGAACCACGCGAGCCACTCCTGGACCCGCTGATGCCTGGCCCAGCCCAGCGCCACCATGGCTTCGAGAACCCGGCCGGTCAGCTTCGGATCGGGATCGTCGCCTTGCCGTTTCGCCAGACCACCTTCTCCCGAGCGCGTCCTCGATCAGTCGCTCCGATGCCGCGTGCAGCCGCGGGTCCTCGGGATCGGCACCCCACTGGACGGCGGCGACAAGCCGCCACCCGGGTCCGCCGTACGGCGTCCAGAGCGGCAAATGCGTCGCCCATCCGCCGTCGGGATGAAGGTCGGCGAGCAGACTCGCCACCGGCTCGGCGGCGTTGGCGCCGCCGCGGGCCCGGCGCACCGCAGGGCTGTCCGCGGGACGCCCCACCAGCTCCACCAGAACGCGCCAGTGGAGATTCGGCCGCTCGGGATCGAGCAACCAATCCAGCGAGTCGCCACGCAGCGCCTCCCAGGAACTGAGTGCAGATTGCTTGGTGCATTCGTCAGAAGGAATCGCTTCGGAATCCGTGCATGCCGTGAATCGTTGGTATCGGCCACGCGTCCGAGCGACCTACAACCGCCCCATCTTCTTCTGCTGTGCGGTGTGGCGCAGGACGCGGAGCTGGCCTTCGATCCTGGAGATCCGCCGATTGCGTTCCTGAAGCGCCTGCTGATCATCGAGGTCCGGCTGCTCGCCACGGGTGAGGCGGAGCTTCTTGTCCATCTCGAACTCGAGCTGCTTCATCTGGTCGAGGCTCGAGCCTCTTGAGGCTGGTCGGCGACAAAAGGGTGTAGCCGTCGCACACCTGCCGCGCCATGGCGGGCGCCGATCCACCCATGAAACTCCCCATTCGAACCTCCCCTGGGACGATGGTCGTCCACCACCATCCTACAGTAGAGGCTCACCCTTAACGAGCACACTGCGCGCGAGACGCGCGCACCACAACATCGCACCAGAAGACCCTGCGCTGCTGTGAAGCAGCATCACAATTCGGTGCCTGCTACTTTCTCAGAGCTCCATCCACGAGTTCGTGGACGTAGTCGGCGCGGTCGGCGAGCTCCGGATCGCCGGTGATCCAGATCGCCGTCCGTCCCACCGAGGCCCGCACCAGCGCCGCCCGCCAGAGATCTCCGCGACGCGACATCCACCCAGGGCTCCGGATCCACCACCACGACCATCCGGTAGTGCGATACCAGCACCCTCGCCGCCAGCACCAGCAGCCGGTGATAGATCGTCAGCGGTTCGCCATCCGTCGCCATGGAGCGACCGGCCCAGGGCCGCCACCACCTCGGACAGACCACAGGCGTCGCGGGCGGCGCCGAGAGCGGCTCGATCCGGCAGCTCGTCTCGAAGCGCGCCCAGATTGTCATCGAGACCGCCCGCGACCATGGCTTCGCCGGGGCCGACCACCGCGACCAGACGGTCGTTGGAGCTCGAGAGGCCCACCATCGATGAGGACCTCACCGACATGGGGCTCCGATCTCGTCCGGCGAGAACATCCGCCAGCGCCTGGCCGGCGACCCGATCTCGACAGAGCACCGCCAGCGACTCGCCGGCACGGAGATCGAGGTCCATGGGCACCGTCTCCGGCAGCCCGGCCGACGTCGCGACCACGCCGCGAAGACTCAGGGTTCCGCGAACCTCGCGGGTCGGCGGGCCGAGAGTCGATCTCGACCCGGCGGCGTCGGGCCTCAATACCGTTCCGAGCCTGCGCGCCGTCATCAGCAGGACCGCGGGCGCCAGCCAGCCGCCGCCGTCGGCCTCGAGGAAACGCGGGTTGGTCGCGAAGGGCGCCGCCCAACACACAAGGGCCAGACGATCCGCTGCATCCGGCCGGCCGCCGCCGTCGCGCGGGAGCGAACCGGCGGTGGCGGCGACCACTGCCGCCATGGCGAGCCAGAACCAGACGGGTCCGCCGCCAACCGCCGGTCAATGACCAGAAAGACCAGCGACCGGATCGTGATGTAGACGCTCGACCAGGGTTCGGCTCGCCGAACTGCGACGCACACGAAGGTGGACGAGGGCGATCCCGGCGACCATGAGCGGCGCCCACCGCGGATCCCACCACACGCACCACGGCAGCGCCGCCAGCAGCACTGCGTGGTACCATCCGGCGATCATCGACCAGGGGATTTTCATGGACCGATGGTACCCCGATTTTCCCAAGGTGCCACCATTCGCATTGTTGCAATTCATGACGCAATAAGGCTCTGAGGAATGTGGTTACCGATGAGGCACGATGCAACAATGCGAAGGGTGGCACCTCATGCGCGACTATTCCGACTTCGACCTCTACCAGATCGACTCGCTGCTGACCGACGACGAACGCATGGTGCGTGACTCGGTGCGGCGGTGGGTCCGGGAACGCGTCCTGCCCGAAGATCGAAGACTGGGCCTGGGACTGCCACTTCCCCACCGAGCTCGTCCCCGAAATGGCCGAACTCGGCCTGCTCGGTGCGCCCTACGGCGAGTACGATCTTCCCGGGCTCAACTCCATCGCCTACGGGCTCATCAACCAGGAACTCGAGGCCGGCGACTCGGGACTGCGCTCGTTCGTCTCCGTCCAGACATCGCTGGTCATGTTCCCGATCCTCCAGTGGGGCTCGGAGGAACAGAAGGAGCGTTGGATCCCCGCCCTCGGCAGCGGCACGGCCATCGGCTGCTTCGGCCTCACCGAACCCGACTTCGGCTCCAACCCCGGCGGGATGCGCACCCGCGCCGTCCGCGACGGCGACTCCTGGGTGCTCAACGGAGAAAGGCATGGATCACCAACGGCAGCATCGCCGATGTCGCCGTGGTGTGGGCGCGCACCGACGATGGTGTCCGCGGGTTCCTCGTCGAGCGAGGCACCGAGGGCTTCGAAACCATCGAACACAAGGGCAAGTACTCGCTGCGGGTCTCGGTGACCTCGCAGCTCGCGTTCTCCGACTGCCGGATCCCGGCCGAGAATCTCCTGCCCGGCACCACCGGGTCTCAAGAACGCGCTCATGTGCCTCAACCAGGCGCGTTACGGGATCGCCTGGGGCGCCCTCGGGTCGGCCATGGCGACCTTCTCTGCCGCCCTCGAGTACGCCTCCACCCGGATCCAGTTCAGCGGCCGGCCCATCGCCGCCCACCAGATCACCCAGGTCAAACTCGCCGAGATGTACTCCGAGATCGTCAAGGGGCAGCTCGTCGCGCTCCAACTCGGCCGGATGAAGGACGCCGGCAGCCTCCGCCACGAGGCGGTGTCGTTGGCCAAGCGCAACAACGTCGCCGTGGCCCGGGAGTGCGCCAAGACCGCGAGGGAGATCCACGGCGCCAACGGCATCGTCAACGAATACCCCATCATGCGCCACCTGATGAACATCGAGACCGTCTACACCTATGAGGGGACGCACGATATCCACACCCTGGTCCTCGGCAACTACCTCACCGGGATCCCCGCTTTCGAGCCTCCCGCCGAATAAGGTGACAAACGAGGATTTAGGACTTATATTAATTGAAAAGATATTGAAACCGAATCCCGGTTTCGGCCGTACAACCTACCGAGCTGAGGGCGTCAGGAGATAAGCCAACTTATCCCGTCCGACCCTTCATCGAGCTCCTCCTTCATCTGGCTCCTCCCCCGGGAGCCATCTTTTTTACGGAGGCGCCCCTCTGATCGCCGCCGCGCACAATGGAACCGCGATGACGCGAAGCACGCCAAGGTGCCGCCAAGCATCGCTGTTTGACCCGGACTCCCTCCAATCCGGAAAGCGGACCCGATTCGGTTCGGTGCGATGGGTCATTGAAATGACTTCGCGGCTGCTTTGCGACCGTAGCGTCTTTGCGGTTCCATTGTGCCTCGTGGCACGGATCGCAGGCTGACGAGGCCACCGTCGCCAAAGGTTGATGGGCGGCAGAGTCGTCGGACCTCCTCACCCGTGACGAGAGGTGAAAACGAGTGCTACCCTCCCAACATGGACTGGATAGTCTCACTCACGCCTGAAGTCTCCGACGATCCACTCGCCGCTCTCGCCTCGCCACCCGAGGGGGCATCGGTGGTCGAGCTTCGCCTCGATCTCTTCCCCGGGATCGACATCGGCGCCGCGATCTCGGCGTGCCCGCTGCCGGTACTGGCGACCCTGCGATCCACGGCTGAAGGCGGTCGCGGACCCGACGATCCGGCGACCCGCTCCGCAACGCTCGCCGCCGCCCGGGATGCGGGCGCAGCCCTCGTCGATCTCGAGCACGCCCGCGACACCCGGCTCATCAACGCCCTCGGGCTGCCGCCCGAACAGATCGTGCTTTCGTGGCACGATCCCGAGGGAACACCGGCTGATCTCGAACGCATCGCAGCCGAACTCCTCGAGAGCCCCGCGCGGATCGCCAAGGTCATCCCACCGCCGAGAACCTCATCGATCTCGAGCGGGTTCTCGCCCTCCACCAGCGCTTCAACACCCGCCGTTCCCGCAACCGCCGGCTCATGACCTTCGCCATGGGCACCGTCGGGATCGCCAGCCGCTATCTCGCTCCGCTTCTCGGCCCACCGCTGAGTTTCGCGGCCTGGCGCGCCGACGCCGCCGCCGCGCCGGGTCAGCTCACCGTCGCCCAGCTCGAAGCCGTGGTGGGCCACCTCCAGGGCCCTCCCCGCCGCCTCTATCGGCGTCGTCGGCGGCGATGTCAGCCGTTCGCTGAGCCCGGCGCTCCACAACGCCGGCTATGGCGCCCTCGGTCTGCCCTATCTCTTCCTCCCGGTCAGCGTGCCCGATCCGAGGCGAGCTCATCGAGGATCTCTTCACCGATCTCGGCGACACCCTCTTCGACCGTGTCGGTCTCGCCGCCCACGGCTGGGCGGTGACCACGCCCTACAAGGACATCGCCGCCGCCGCGGCCGAGATGGCGCGCCCCGAGAGTCCGACGGGCCGAGGCGGCCAACACCCTTGTCCTCCGAGAGGCCGGGATGGCGGCCGACAACACCGATGCCGACGGCGTCGTCGCCTCGCTTCGAGCATCGGAATCGACGCCCGGGGCCGCACCGCGGTGGTCCAGGGAACCGGCGGCGCCGGCAGGGGCGCGGCGGTCGGTCTCTACCTTGCGGGGGCCGATGTCTTTCTTCCGCGGCCGCGATGCCGAGCGCACCCGGGAGTTCGCCGAGATGCTCGAGATCGACGCCCTCGAACCCGGCGCCATGCCCAGGAAGGCCGAGATCCTGGTCAACGCCACGCCGCTCGGGACCCAGACCGGGCGATGCTTCGGCGTTCTCCGACGACGAGATCAACGGGGCCACCGCGGTGGTCGACATGGTCTATGGCGCCGAAGAGACCGCGTTCATCGCGCGAGCCAGACGCCGCCGGGATCCCCGCCGCCGACGGCAAGACCGTTCTCGCCCACCAGGCCTTCGCCCAGTTCGCCGCATTCACCACGAGAATGCCGCCAAAGGAAGCGATGCTCAAGGCGATCGGGCGGTAGCCGCCATTGTCATCCTGTGCGCTGCCAATCCTCGGATTGAAGGTCTTCGGGTTGTCGGCACTCGCGTTTTGAAACACAAAGGTCACCAAGAACCACAAAGCGGCCACCAGGTCATTCCTGAATCGTCGCAGGGTGGCCCGATCCCTCAAGATCGGAGGGAGTCCGGGTCAATATTGCGATGCTTGGCGGCACCTTGGCGTGCTTCGCGTCATTGCGGTTCCATCGTGCGCCGCGGAAATTCGCTCACAGTTACCAGCGACGAGCGACGAGCTGAGCGAGCTATCAGCTACGAGCAACGAGCAACGAGTTGTAATAGAATCCCCCCCTGCAAGCGTTACCTCTTCCGAGGCGCCGCGCCTCTTTTCCTGAAAGGACCATCCATGACCACGACGACACGACCGACTACAAAGTTGCTGACATCACCCTGGCCGACTGGGGTCGACGCGAAATCATCATCGCCGAGAAGGAGATGCCGGGCCTCATGGCCGTGCGCGCGAAGTACGGCCCGGCCAAGCCCCTCGCCGGCGCGCGGATCTCGGGCTCGCTGCACATGACGATCCAGACCGCCGTTCTCATCGAGACCCTGGTTGATCTCGGCGCCGATGTCCGCTGGGCGTCGTGCAACATCTTCTCGACCCAGGACCACGCCGCCGCCGCCATCGCCGCCACCGGCGTCCCGGTCTTCGCCTGGAAGGGCGAGAGCCTCGAGGAGTACTGGTGGTGCACCAAGCAGGCGCTGACCTGGCCCGACGGCTCGGGCCCGCAACCTCATCGTCGATGACGGCGGTGACGCCACCCTGATGATCCACCGCGGCTACGCCGCCGAGAACGACGCCATCGATCCTCGTCGAGCCCACCGACAACAAGGAGCTCGCGATCATCAACAAGCTCCTCCAGGAGACCCATGGGCGTCGCCCCGCGTCACTGGCACGATCTCGTCGCCGAGTGGAAGGGCGTCTCCGAAGAGACCACCACCGGTGTCCACCGCCTCTACCAGATGGAAGAGCGCGGCGAACTGCTGGTGCCCGCCATCAACGTCAACGACTCGGTCACCAAATCGAAGTTCGACAACATCTACGGCTGCCGCCACTCGCTCGTCGACGGCATCAACCGCGCCCTCGATGTGATGATCTCGGGCAAGATCGCCGTGGTCTGCGGCTTCGGTGATGTCGGCAAGGGCTCCGCCGAATCCCTCTCAGGTCAGAAGGCCCGAGTGTGGGTCACCGAGATCGACCCCATCTGCGCCCTCCAGGCGTGCATGGCCGGCTACAAGGTCACCACCGTCGAGGACGCCCTGCCCGAGGCCGACATCTATGTCACCACCACCGGCAACCGCGACGTCATCACCGCCGAGCACATGGCGAAGATGAAGGACCAGGCCGTGGTCTGCAACATCGGCCACTTCGACAACGAGATCCAGGTCGAGAAGCTCGAGGCCATGCCCGGCGTCGTCCGCGAGACCGTCAAACCCCAGGTCGACAAGTTCACCTTCCCCGACGGCCACTCCATCTTCCTGCTCGCCGAGGGCCGGCTCATCAACCTCGGCTGCGCCACCGGCCACCCGAGCTTCGTCATGTCGAACTCATTCGCCAACCAGGTGCTGGCCCAGATCGATCTCTGGACCAACGAGCACGAGGTCGGGGTGACGACCCTGTCGAAAGAGCTCGACGAGGAGGTGGCGAGACTTCACCTCGCCAAGCTCGGCGCCAAGCTCACGACCCTCAGCGACGAACAGGCCGACTACATCGGCGTGCCGGTGCAGGGACCGTACAAGCCGGATTGGTATCGGTACTGATACCGTCCATTCGTCCGAGTCCGAGTCCGCGTCCGATTCCGAGTCCGCGTCCGTGCCCGTATCCGTGACCGCGTCCGTACCCGTGCCCGTGCCCGATGAACTCTCAGGCGGGGTCGTCAGACCCCGCCGTCTGTTCTTTCCACGACGACTCGACCGCAAACCCGTCACCCTGAGCGAACGAATCCGACGAGTGGACCGAACGGGACTCGGGTTGTTCCCGATCCCGCTACGGCCATTCGGGAGCGGGAGCGGGACGGCGATTCCACCCCGGGTGAGAGAGTCCTGCGTCGCCGGCGTACCCCGAGCGACGGGACTTTCAGTGCAGGCGAGACGCCCGCACCACAACAGCGCCCTACACTCTTTCAGACGCCACACCGGCTCCTTTGTAGCGCCGGCGTCCCGCCGGCGACGGAACCACCCGCGCAGTGGAGACACACGCACTACAATGGCGACTCCGGCTCCTTTGTAGCGCCGGCGTCCCGCCGGCGACGGAACCACCCGCGCAGTGGAGACACACGCACTACAATGACAACCGGCCCAGAAATAGAGGAGACACTTCATGCGAACCGCCCTCATCTTCACCGCCCTGCTGACTCTCGCCGCACTCCCCATCTTCGCCCAGGGTCCACAGGCCATGGACCGCGACTCGTGGTCCGGGCCCATCGCCCCGGGCTCGGCCATCCGGGTCGAAAACCACTTTGGTGATGTTCGCCTTCGTCACGGTGGCTCCGACGGCAACCTCGAGGTCGCCGCCATCCTCCAGCAACTCTCCATCGACGGATCCAAGCTCGTCCTCTCGGTCGAGATCACCGACAAAGCGGCTGTCGTTTCCGTCGTCCGCTACGACAGCGAGGGCAATCCGGCCCCGCTGAGCCGCGAAACGACAAGGCGCGCGCCGACCTCGCGATCATGGTTCCGGAGGGGTTTTCCACCCGTGTCAAAACCAACCGCGGTCTCATCGAGGCCCGCGACGTCCGAACCGACATCGACCTCCACACCACGGCCGGCACCATCCGGGTCGCCAAGCACCACGGACGGATCACCGCCCACTCCGAGATCGGCCCGATCGAGATCACCCTCCTGCCCGCGGCGACAAGAAAGTCCCAGGAGCTCTCATCGCACGACCGGTCCGATCACCGTGTTCACGCCGGCAACCAACGACCTCGATGTCGCCATGGAGACATCCGGCGCCTTCATCACCGATTTCTCGCTGAAGGTGGAACACCACGACACCGAGGAACCGAACAAGACCGCCACGGCCTCCATCGGCAGCGGCGGCCCAACACTGAAGATGACCAGCAAAAGGGGTGATCTCGCCCTTCGGCGACTGGTGACCGCCGACACCGATTGATCCGGGCGAAGTGGTATATTTCGTCCCGCGAAAATCGACATTTCATCAACTATTCAATCAATTTCTTGGAGGAACTCGATGACCAACCGACCCGCTAGATATTCAAAGTTGATCTCCGGAAGGACCCGGCTGGGCATTGCCGCTGCGGTGGTTATTCTACTCATCGGCTCGGCGACCGTCGTCGTTGCGAATGAACCTCTGCACATGCGCGGCGCCCAGGTCCTCGGCGGACCGGTCACCCCGACCATCGTCAATATCGATATTCGCGACCTCCCGGCCGCTCCCGCATGGCAGCCCGGGGATCCGATCAAGGAGATTCCCCGCCGGTTCTTCCCACCCAAAGACGAGATCATGACGCCCTACGAAGCCAATCCCGATCCCCTGGCCGATCTCCAGCGCGCCACGGCCATGCGATCCACCGACGCCTTCACCACGCCCATCGTCAACCAGGCCGGTCAGGGCTACACCGGGGTCAACCCGCCCGACACCGTCGGTGACATCGGCCCCAACCACTACATCCAGTCCATCAACGGCAGCGGCGGCGCGCTGGTTCAGATCTACGACAAGACCGGAACGCTCATCGGTGCTCCATTCGCCATGGACAGCTTCGGCAGCGGCTCGTGCGGTAGCGGCTACGGCGACCCCATCATCCTCTACGACCGTCTCGCCGATCGCTGGTTGATGCAGGAGTTCAGCTCGGGCGGAAACTACATGTGTTTCTACATCTCCCAGACTGCCGACCCGGTGGCCGGCGGCTGGTACCACTACGGATTCCAGGCGCCGAGCTTCCCCGACTACCCCCACTTCGGCGTCTGGCCCGATGCCTACTACGGCACTGCCAATGAGAATCTCCGCGGTCTATGCCTTCGACCGTACCAACATGCTCGCCGGCGCAACGGCGCAGCCCATGCAGCGCTTCGGCCTCTCCGACCTCCTGGGTTACGGATTTCAGTGCGCGACCCCGGCCGATCTCGACGGCGCCGATGCGCCCCCCGCAGGCTCCCCCGGCATCATCATGCGCCACGTCGATGAAGAGGCGCACAGCAACTACACCAACAACCCGACCACCGATCTGCTCGAGATCTTCGCCTTCACCGTTGACTGGACGACTCCGGCAAACTCGAGCCTCGTCCAACTCCCCGATGTCGTCATCGCCGACTTCAACTCGAAGTTCGAGGATTACAGCACGTTCTACTCGGTGCCTCAGCCGGGCACCGGATCGCAGCTCGATCCGATCCGCGAGGTCGTCCTCAATCGCCTCCAGTACCGTAATTTCGGATCCCACGAGTCGTTGGTCGGCGTCCTGCCCACCAACCTCGAACCGACCAGCACCACCGCCGTCAACGCTGCGTTGCGTTGGTTCGAGCTGCGCCGCAACACCGGTGACTGGAGCGTCTTCCAGGAAGGCACCTTCAGTCCCGGAGACGCCGACGAGAACCGATTTGTCGGCTCCATCGCCATGGATCAATCCGGCAACATCGGCATGGGCTACAGCATCACCGATGTCGACCCGGCGACACCGGTCTACCCCAGCCTGCGCTATACCGGACGGCTCTCGAGCGACGCGCCCGGCGTCATGACCCAGACCGAGACCCAGCAGGTGACCGGTTCGGGAACCGGCAGCGGGCGTTGGGGCGACTACGCCTCCATCAACCTCGACCCCGAGGATGACTGCACCTTCTGGTTCACCTCCGAGTTCCAGAACGGCTCCGGTTGGGCGACCCAGATCACCAGCTTCCGTTTCGACGCCTGCGGCTGCGACATCGTCATCGATCCACTGGTCGTTGCCGCCGCGCCCGCGCCCGTCATGCCGAACCTCATCAAGGTCCTCTGGAACGACTCGGCCACCCCATCGGTCACCGAGTACCTGCTCTACCGCTCCCGCACCACCGGTGGCCCGTATGACCTCATCGCCACCATCGACGACACGAGCCCAAACATCGGGAGCGGGGCCGGCTACGAGTTCAACGACTACGATGTCAGCGGCGGAATCGACTACTTTTATGTCGTCCGCGCCTCAGACGGCGAGGCATGCAATTCCGACAACTCCAACGAGGCGAGCGCCACCGCCATTGGCGTCTGCACTCTGTCGCCCATCTTCGACGGGGTGGTCTCGGTGACCAACCCCCAGTCGGCCGACTGTGAGATCGATGTCGCCTGGGACGCCGGCGCCTACGAGTGCGGATCGTCCCTGGTCTACAACGTCTATCGTTCGACTTCGTCCGGGTTCACGCCCGACCCGTCGAATCTGGTGAGTTCCTGCCTCACCGCCACCTCCATGGTCGATACCTCGGGGTTCAGCGGCGTCACCTACCACTACATCGTCCACGCCGAGGACAACTCAGGCAACGGCGCCGGTCTGTGCGCCGGAGGCAACGAGGACGGCAACACCGCCGAAGCCTCGGGCGCGGCCACCGGTCCTGATGCCACCTACTTCGCCGACGACATGGAATCCGGCGACGGGAACTGGACCCACAGCGGCTCAGGCGACACCTGGACCCTCTCCACCGCTCGCGCCTACAGCGGCGCGACATCGTTTTACGCGACCGATGTTGGCAGCGTCACCGACCAGAACCTCGACTCCCTCGAGTTCGCCCTGCCGGCCATTCCGGGGATCACCCTCGAGTTCTGGAGCTGGCAGGAGGTCGAGGACGCCGGCAGCGGTTGCTATGACGGAGGCATCGTTGAGGCCTCTACCGACGGCGGCTCGAGCTGGACGCAGCTTCTCGACGCGAGCATGCTCACCCTGCCCTACGACGGGCCGGTGTCGACGAGCTACTCCAACCCCATCGGCGGGCAGGACGCCTGGTGCGGTGATCCGAGAGACTGGACTCATACGGTTGTCGATCTCACCGATTACGCGGGCTCTGACGTCATGCTCCGCTTCCGCATGGCCACCGACTCGAGCGTCAGCCGCGAGGGCTGGTACATCGATGACGTCAGGGTGATCACCCCGTCCGACTGTTTCGACGGCACGTCCATCTTCCGCGACGGCTTCGAATCGGGCGACACGTCCGAGTGGTCGTCCTCGACTCCGTAACGTCTCAGCAGCCCGTCAGCAACAAACCGCCCCGGGAGACCGGGGCGGTTTTTTTCAACGTCGCTCTGCGGGCGAGACGCCCGTACCACAATGACGATCGGCCTGTTGTGGCGCGGGCGTCTCGCCCGCGATTCTACGCCGACTCATGGAGCGACGGGGGCGACCGGTTTCCCGTCACCCTGAGCACCGCCACGTCCCGAGGCGGCGCCTACTCATGGAAAGAACCTGCGATCTGTACCGCGAGGCTCAATGGAACCGCAAAGACGCGAAGCACGCCAAGATACCGTCAAGCGTCGCTGTTTGACCCGGGCTCCTTCCGATTCGGGAAACGGACTCAATTCCGGGGAGTGCGATGAGTCAATGAGATGACTTCGCGGCAGCTTAGCGACCCTGGCGTCTTTGCGGTTTCATTGTGCGACCCGGCGACTGGCGCGGGTGTCATTGGGAGTGAACAAGTCCGACGAGTGAGTCGAAGGGTCCTCCGAGGGTAGGTTTCGCGCCTCAGTCCTCACGGCCGTCCCTTGCTTCTTGGGACCTTCGTGACCCCTTGTGTCCTTTGTGTTTCAAACGCGCGCGCCCCGAGTATGGAAGTCGTTGCCTCTGAAGGTCAACCAGGGCCCGATCTACGACCCGGTTTCCGGTCCATTCATTGGGAACAACGCCATGAACTCGGGATCACCGAGCAGGCTGTTCATGGATGGCAGCAGCATGGGTTGGAAGGGATCGCTGAACCCCATCTCGAGCGCCTTGCGGGTCCCGTCGATGGCGCACTCGCGGTGGCCGAGAACGGCGCACGCGCGAGCAACCTCGAGTTGGGATGCACCGTCGTCGGGCACCATGGCCATGACGCTCGCGAGTTGTGCCTCACCCTCGTCGAATCGTCCTGCCGCGGCCAGGAGCTGCGCCAGATAAGCGTGGTCGCCGAGCCCCCACTCCCGTCCGACCATCTCCTCGTTGAACTGGGTGATCGCCTGATCGACGAACTCTCGGGTCTGCTCGTTGTCCCCGGATGCCGCCAGCACCACCGCCAGATCGAGGATGGCGCCCCGCTCGGCGTAGGCCCGGTTCTCTTGGCGAACCCTCGCCAGATTCCGTCGAAAATAGAGCAGGGCCATCTCCGGCTTGCCCGCCGCGGCCAGGGTGTATCCCAGATTGGGCAACGCATAGTCGTGCTTGGGCTCCAACTCGAGTGCCCGTTCAAAGACCGCCTGGGCTTCGTCGAACCGCAGCTGTACCGCCAATGCCCATCCCAGAAGGCTGTGGTAATTGGCGATCTCCGAATCGATGGCAATGAGCCGGCGACACGCAGCCTCGGAAGCCGGTGGATTCGGTAGAACTGTGATGTACATGAACGCAAGGTTGATGATCGGGACCGCACCCCTGGGATCGATCTCGGCCGCCTTCTCGAACATCTCCGCGGCCTCCTCGTACCGGCCGAGCTGAAGGAGGATCCTACCGCGGTTGTTGTACGCCGCCATGTACCTCGGGTAGAGGTCGCAGATGAGTTCGTACTCGTCCAGAGCCTCTTCCAGATCCTGATCGACGAAGTGCCGGTTGGCGGCCCTGAGCATCAGATACTCGTCCCGAGGCAGCGTCTCACCATCAACCAGGGCCTGGCGCAACTCCTCACGTCCCCGATCGGGATCGCCGCCGAATTGGATCAACAACAGACCGAGGGAGCCCCGGCACGTGGCGAACTCGGGATCGAGGTCCAACGCCAACTCGTACAGACTGACGGCCTCGCCGAAGGCACCTGCTCCCCAACTCCGGTTTGCCATCGCGAAATAGTGCAGGGCCTCCCACGACGAGGTCGTCACATCCGAGATCGGAAAGTCGGCTTTGTCGATGGACTCGAGCGACTCACCGAGGCGCGATCGCAGCTCGCGCGAGAGATCGTCGATGGCGTCGAGAAGCACCTCCTCGCGGCTCTCGGCGGTGACCCGAATCTGTTCGACGTGGCGACCGGTCTGCGGATCCACGATGGCGGCCTGGAGTTCGAACGCCTCCCCCACCTGGATGATCCGTGGCACGATGAGAGCCCGAACACCCGAGAAACGGCAGATATCCCGGCCGAGTTTCTCGTCGATGACGCTGTCCGACGGTCCTCCGCATGAGCCGGAGGGTCTGCATCGACCTGGTGGCGTTGAAAAATCGACGCGAAGGGCGACTGCTTGAGATCCGTCTCGAGGGCGGTGCTCAGGGCGAGGTCGAACGCCTCCTCATCGGTGAGGTTCTCCACATCGGCGATGAGGATGCGGTCGTGGTCCGAGAAAGCGAGGCTCGGCCGGCTCCACTGCCAGACCAGGACCGCCGCGATCACGATCGCCACCGTCCCGGCCAGACCACCGATGAGCATGGTGCGGCGGCGGCGCCCGACCGATCGCCACGCCGGCGCCGGAGCGCATCGTCGATGGGGCCTCGCGCAGCTCACGCATACCCGTCGGCGAATTCACCCGCGGTCGCCGTCCGCGCTCCTCGGTCCTTGGCCATGGCGCCGCGGAGCACCTCTTCGAGGCCGTAGGGAATCCCATCCACCGAGCTTTCGATGGACGGCGGCTCTTCGCAGAGCACGCGGCGCAGCGTCTCGGGTACCGAACCCGAGTGGAACGGCGAGTTTCCGGTCACCAACTCGTAGAGCACGCAGCCCGCAGAGAAGATGTCGGTCCGCGAATCCACCTTCATTCCCGATGCCTGCTCGGGCGACATGTAGGCCGGTGTCCCGACCACCGCCCCCTCCTGGGTCTGGTCCACGGTGCGGCCGGTCGTCGCCGGATATCCGAATCGTCGGTCGCTGACCAGGCGCGCGAGCCCGAAATCGAGGACCTTGAGCCGACCCTCGGGAGTGAGCATGAGATTCGACGGTTTGATGTCGCGGTGGATCGCGCCCTTGTTGTGGGCCGCATCGAGGGCGTCGCCGAGCTGGATGCCGATCTCGATGACCTCGGCCGGGGGCAACGCGCCGCGGCCGACCCGATCCTTGAGGGTCTCGCCCTCAACCAGCTCCGACGCCAGGAACAGCCGACCGTCCTCGGTCTCGCCCGCCTCGTAGATCGTCGCCACCCCGGGGTGGTTGATGGTGGCCGCCGCCCGGCACTCGCGCAGGAAACGCGACCGGTTGCGGGCCTCGCTCGCGAGCTCGGGTTTGATCAGCTTGAGGGCGACATCGCGGTGCAGCATCGTGTCCCGGGCGCGGTAGACCACCCCCATCGCGCCCTCGCCCAGAGTCTCGAGAATATCGAAGCGAGATACGCGTTCGGGTTGACCTGGATGAGCTTTGATGATCCTCGACCATAGTACCAATATCGAGTCTATCCATCTCCGTCCCATACCCGCGTCCGTACCGTGGATGTTGTGGTCCGTCCCTTTTCGTTCCCGTACCCGTTCCCGTTCCCGATGTGCGATGCGCGATCCGCGATCCCTCAGCCACCACCATCGCCGGCGAGACGCCGGCGCTACAATTCATCCCAGCGATGTCGTAAGGCCCAAGCCACAACCCGACCCCTGACGATGTTATGGGGCCGGCGCTAACAATCTAGCACTGCCCAGCAATGTTGTAAGGCCCGAATCACAATCCACCCCTGCGATGTTGCGGGGCCGGCGTCCCGCCGGCCCTTTGCGAGCGAGTCCGACGAGCTCGCACCCGAATTCGGCGCAACCGGCGCCGAATTCGCCCTGCTAAAATCAACAGCGTTCCAACCCTCGGGAGGGCTCTATGACAACCTCCGCTCGCTACCAGGCAACGCACAAGATCCGCTTCGTCACCGCCGCCTCGCTCTTCGACGGCCACGACGCGGCGATCAACATCATGCGCCGGATCCTCCAGGCGCAGGGCGCCGAGGTCATCCACCTGGGCCACAACCGCTCGGTCAAGGAAATCGTCGATGCCGCCATCCAGGAGGACGCCCAGGCCATCGCGGTCTCCTCCTACCAGGGCGGCCACATCGAGTTCTTCAAGTACATGGTCGATCTGCTCAAAGATCGCGGCGCCGAGCACATCAAGATCTTCGGCGGCGGCGGCGGCGTCATCGTCCCCCGCGAGATCGCCGAGCTCGAAGCCTACGGCGTGACCAAGATCTTCTCCCCCGAGGACGGCCGCACCATGGGTCTCGACGGGATGATCGCCTCGATGATCGAGGCCGCCGACTTCAACCCCGCGCGAGATCGACCTCACCGGGCCCGTCGGCACCACCACCGACCGCTGGCTCGCCGTCGCCCGCGCCATCACCCGCGCCGAGGACGGCCTCGAGGTCGGCACCCTGCCGCCAGTCAAACCCGCGCCCGTCCTCGGCGCCACCGGCACCGGCGGCGCCGGCAAGTCCTCGCTCACCGACGAGCTCGTCCTGCGCTTCCTCGCCGACAACCCCGAGACCACCATCGCCATCCTCTCCATCGACCCGACCAAACGCCGCACCGGCGGCGCTCTCCTCGGCGACCGCATCCGGCTCAACTCCCTCGGCTCCGACCGCGTCTTCATGCGCTCCCTCGCCACCCGCCAGGCCCACCGCGCGCTGATCGCAGCACATCGTCCAGTCCATCGCCATCTGCCAGTCCGCGGGCTTCGACCTCATCATCGTCGAGAGCTCCGGCATCGGTCAGGCCGACAGCGAGATCGTCGACATCTCCGATCTCTCGCTCTACGTGATGACCCCCGAGTACGGCGCCGCCATGCAGCTCGAGAAGATCGACATGCTCGACTACGCCGACATCGTCGCCATCAACAAGTTCGACCGGCCAAAGGCCCTCGACGCCCTGCGCGATGTCCGCAAGCAGTACCGCCGCAGCCACGAGCTCTTCGACGGCCCGCCCGATGACGAGCTCCCGGTCTTCGGCACCGTCGCCAGCCAGTTCCACGACCACGGCGTCAACGCCCTCTACCAGGGCCTGGTCCGCGCCCTCGCCGCCAAGTTCGGCGACCGATGGACCCTCGAGGGCACCGCCGCCGTCCCCGCCGGTGAGCCCCAGCGCCACCCGGTGATCCCCGGCGAGCGCGCCGGCTACCTCCGCGACATCGCCCGCACTTCCGCGACTACAAGGCGTGGGCCGAAGAACAGATCCGGATCGCCGACCAGCTCTACCAGCTCGTCGGCGCCCGCGCCATCCTCAGCGCCCGCGAGGGCGACGGCAAGCCCGAAGAGCTGTGGACCTTCTTCGAGGAGATCACCGCCGCCGACGCCGCCCCCGAGGCCCAAGCTCGCCGATCTCGACGCCGAGATCCGCCGCCTCGCCCGCGAGCTCGACCACGACTCGCGCGAACTCATCGCCGTGTGGCCGAGGATCCGCGCCGACTTCGCCGCCGACGAGTTCGTCTACACCGTCCGCGGCAAGGAGATCCGGGTCCCCCTCACATCGAGTCCACTTGCCGGCACCCACATCCCCAAGGTCCAGCTGCCCCGGCGTCAGACCTGGCCCGGGATCCTCCGCTATCTCTTCTTGGAAAACGTCCCCGGCGCCTTCCCCTACACCGCCGGTGTCTTCCCGCTCAAACGCATCGCCGAGCTGCCCACCCGGATGTTCGCCGGCGAGGGCGGCCCCGAGCGCACCAACACGCGATTCCACCTGCTCGCCGAAGGCCAGCCCGCCACCCGCCTGTCCACCGCCTTCGACTCGGTCACCCTCTACGGCGAGGACCCGGGCGAGCGCCCCGACATCTGGGGCAAGGTCGGCGAGGCCGGCGTCTCCATCTGCACCGTCGAGGATGTCGAGCGGCTCTACGCCGGCTTCGATCTCTGCGCCCCCACCACCTCGGTCTCCATGACCATCAACGGCCCGGCGCCCATGATCCTGGCCATGTTCTTCAACGCCGCCGCCCGCCAGCAGGCGCGCAAGAAGCTCATCGAATCCGGCCGCCTCGACGCCCCGCCCGAGGCCGCCTTCCAACCCCTCGTCGACGGCAAGGACTGGGAGGCCCTCGCTCCCCTCCTCGAGGACGGCGAGTGGGACGAGATCCTCAAGTCGCACCATGCAGGTGGTCCGCGGCACCGTCCAGGCCGACATCCTCAAAGAAGACCAGGCCCAGAACACCTGCATCTTCTCCACCGAGTTCGCCCTGCGGATGATGGGCGACATCCAGCAGCTCTTCTGCGACTGGAAGGTCAACAACTTCTACTCGGTCTCCATCTCCGGCTACCACATTGCCGAGGCCGGCGCGAACCCCCTCACCCAGCTCGCCTTCACCCTGGCCAACGGCTTCACCTATGTCGAGACCTATCTCGCCCGCGGCATGCACATCGACGACTTCGCCCACAACCTGAGCTTCTTCTTTAGTAACGGCATGGACCCCGAGTACACCGTCATCGGCCGCGTCGCCCGCCGGATCTGGTCCGTCGCCATCCGCAACCGCTACGGCGGCAACGAGCGCTCGCAGAAGCTCAAGTACCACATCCAGACCTCGGGCCGTTCGCTCCACGCCCAGGAGATCGACTTCAACGACATCCGCACCACCCTGCAGGGCCTCCTGGCCATGGCCGACAACTGCAACTCGCTCCACACCAACGCCTACGACGAGGCCATCACCACCCCCACCGCCGAATCCGTCCGCCGAGCCGTAGCCATCCAGCTCATCAACGCCATGGAGTTCGGCCTGCTGAAGAACGAGAACCCCCTCCAGGGCGTCCAACATCGTCGGGTGGCTCACCGACACCGTAGAAGAAGCCGTCCTGGAAGAATTCGAACGCCTGTCAGAACGAGGCGACGTCCTCGGCGCCATGGAGTCCATGTACCAAAGAGGCAAAATCCAGGAGGAATCCCTCCACTACGAGCGCCTCAAGCACAACGGCGACTACCCCCTGGTAGGCGTTAACATGTTCATAGCCGAGAATGGCGAGAATGAAACCCCCGAGCCCGAACTGACGAGGGCAACGCCCGAGGAAAAGAACGCCCGACTCGCCCACCTCGCCGACTTCCACAACCGGCATGAGCCGAAGGCGAAGGCCGCCCTGGCAAGCCTTCAGCGCAAAGCGCGCGAAGGCGAAAACATCTTCGAAGAGCTCCTCAAGACCGTCCGCTCCTGCTCCCTGGGCCAAATCTCCAACGCCCTCTACGAAGTAGGCGGTCAATACCGGCGCTCGATGTAAGCGCACGAGCGAAGCGACGTGCCTCCGAGCTTGGCGCGTCCGACGCGCCACCGCAATTCGTCCGACGAATTGCCGTCCGACGAATTGCTTTGGCTTGCGTCCACCTCGTCCATAATGTACATTACGTACAGGAGGTCCAATGACCGATACGTTGAACTCTACCGATGCACGCGAGAACCTGGCAGAGGTCCTCAACCGGGTCGCGTACGCAAAAGACCGGGTCCGGATCACCCGTCGCGGTAAGCAGGTCGCGGCGATGGTGCCGATCGAGGACCTCGAACTCCTCGAACGGCTGGAGGATGAGATCGACCTCCGAGAGGCCAAGAAGGCGCTCGCAGACGCGCGAAAGCATGGCACGATCCCCTGGGAGGAAGCGAAGAAGGACTTGGGACTCTAGAGGCCGATGACCTACACCGTCGAGATCGCCAAACCGGCACAGCGGCAACTGAAGAAGCTGGACGCCCCGATCCGACGGAAGGTAAGCCGCCGAATCGACCTCCTGGCGAACGACCCCCGTCCCTCTGGAGTCGCAAAACTCACCGACGTCTCACCACCGATTTACCGCATTCGCGAGGGCCGATTCCGAATCCTCTACACAATTGAGGATGACCGACTCATCGTTCTCGTCGTCCGGATCGGCCACCGCAGTGAGGTCTACCGCAAGATCTGAGGTTCCCCCGACTTCCCTTCACCATCCTCGCGTGCTAGCCTTTCAACATCCCCTCCACGCTCCAGCAAAGGAGCGCCCAATGAAACCCCCCCGAAAAACTACTGCGATGCAATTGGCGCATCCGATGCGCCACCGCGATTCGTCCGACGAATCGCCTACGATGAAAACTGGCGCGTCCGACGCGCCACCACGATTCGTCCGACGAATTGCTTGTGACGACCGCGAACTTCGCTCCGGCGTGCCTGCAGCGTTGAAACGCCACCCCAACGTCGAAGTCACGATCCGACGCCTTCCCTTGGCGACTACCAGGTCGATGACACGCTTGTTGTCGAACGAAAGACACTCATGGACTTCGCAAACTCCGTCAGAGACGGGAGGCTCTTCAGCCAGGCCGCACGTCTCACCCGCCAGCGGACCAAACGAGTCTGTCTTATCCTCGAGGGCACCTCGACCCGGTATCCAAACCTGCCCATCCCTCCTGCCCCACTCCGAGGTGCTCTGGTGACAGTGGCCGTAATCTTCTGTCTTCCGATCCTTCGATCCGCATCCCCTGAAGAAACAGCCGACATCATCCTGTGCGCCGCCCACCAACTCCAGCGTCGCAATACCAAACCGCCGAGGAGATACGGCTACAACCTCGGCAGTCTTGTCCGCCAACAGCGATTTCTGCTTCAAGCCATCCCCGAGATCGGGCCGCTCAAAGCGGAGCGGCTGCTGAACGCCTTCGGCTCACCGGCAGGAGTCGCCAATGCGACCGCGAAAGACCTCGAGGTGGTCGAGGGGATAGGTCCCTCAGCAGCCGAGAAGATCCACCGGGTCTTCCACGGCCCTTGATGTGCGATGGAACTGGCGCGTCCGACGCGCCACTACAATTCGTTCGACGAATTGCCGCCCCCGCGATTCGGGCAGCGTGTAGACTCCGCTGAGAAGATGACCGAATATTCGTTGTTGGATTTTGAACGGAACCCCGAGCTCAGCGAGTGGCTCTCCGGGGGGAGCGTCTTGCCGCTCGTCCAACGTCTGTTCGCCCATGGTCACCACGATGAGGCGGCAGCCCACGCACGGCTGGCCCTCGCCGATCACGACTGCAAGGATCGTGACCGAATCGAAGAAATCGTCGAGCGAATCGCGTCTCCGCCCGACGGGTGGACCGAGGCCGTGCTTCGGTTCGCCGCCGAACCCGATCTCGATGCCTGGGAACGGCTGATGAGCTTCACACCACCGGACATGATCTACCAGCGGCTCCGGTACACGATCTCGCTGCTCCGACGTCTTGGAACGGATCCGGAGATCGTGTTCCGATGCGCCACCCACCTCGGCACGACACCCGACGCGATCGAACTCGTCGAGTCCGGCGCAGTCGATCCCGAAGTGGTCGCCCACCGCGCGGTCGAGGCTCCGCGGGCGGCCGGGATCTGGCTTGGGTTGGCTTCGCAGGCATCGTTGGCCCGCGGAGACACGTTCGGCGTGGTCAGGTACCTCCGCAAAGCGTACGAACGAACCGATTCGGAGTTTTCCCCCGACCTTTCGGCGATGGCGATTCGAGGCGAGGCCGACTCCGAGCTTCACCAGATGCTCGACAAGATCGGTGTGCCCCGCTTCGACTGAAACCCGGCCGAAATACCCCGGTGGACTCACAAGAGCGCAATAGCGTGACTCGCATTGTCCCGACTCAAGTGACCAGCGAAGCGAGTCACTGCCACGAATCCGGCAAGCGAAGCGAGCCCCGCTGCGACGAAACTGGCGCGTCCGACGCGCCACCGCAATTCGTCCGACGAATTGCTACACTAGATTCAGGAGTCACCGATGAGCACCGAGATTGTATTCCTCGTTGAAGAAGCCCCTGAGGGCGGCTACACGGCCCGTGCCCTGAGCCAAGCCATCTTTACCGAAGGCGAAACCCCCGAACAGCTCGAAGCGAACGCCCGGGACGCGGTGCGGTGTCACTTCGATGATGAGGATCTTCCGAAGGTGATCCGACTCCACTACGTCCGCGACGACGTCATCGCGGTATGACGCCGAGGCTGCCCCGAGACATCTCCGGCCACCAACTTGCCAAAGCTCTCGGCGCTTTCGGCTACGAGATCACAAGACAGACCGGGAGCCATCTTCGCCTGACCACATCTATCAATGGCGAGCACCATGTCACCGTGCCGGCCCACGATCACCTCAAAGTCGGCACACTTTCCGGCATCCTGGCAGAAGTCGCACGGCACCTGGAACTTTCGAAGACAGAGGTCACCAACCGCCTGTTTGGGTGATTCGACGGGCGTGACCGAGTAGCCAAATCTCGCCCGCGCTCCGGCGAAGAAAACCTCCAACAAACCAATGGAATGGAACTTTTTTGAACGGTGCCAGTTTGAACGGTGCCAGGAGGAACTTTCTTAACTTTGTTGTAATACGGTGCTGGGCATTGGGAGGAAGGTTTGCCCAGGTTGCGTCGCGAAATGATCGAGGGTGGGCTTTACCACGTCTACAACCGGTTCGCCCGCGGCGAGGATGTTTTCACCGATCCGGGTGAGGCAATCGGCTTCATCGACAGTCTTCATGAGACCAAGGCACGGGACGGATTCTCGGTTTTGGCGAGGACCCTGATGTCCAACCACTTCCATGTGGCACTTCGGACGTCGGCCGTTCCTCTGTCGCGAACGATGCACTACCTTCAGAACGGCTTCAGTCGTGGTTTCAATCGGCGATGGCGTCGCACCGGGCCCTTATGGCAGAGTCGGTACAAGCCGAGCGGTGGGACCAGAGAGCCGAAAACCCCGCAGCCGTGCTCAAAAAACCACCCGATCGCCGTGAGCCGCAGGGTCAGCGAAACCGGCATGCTCCGAATCGAAGACGATGACTTTGCAGCCGAGCTTGAATCCCTCGACCAAACCCTCTCAACGAAGGCGCTCGAGCGTCTCGAGGACCCCAGAACAGCAGAACGACAAAGTTAAGAAAGTTTCTCCTGGCACCGTTTTAGCTTGCCTGGCATTATTTTGGATCTTGTTTTCGCGGAATCGGATGGGTACCACCCTTGTTCAGGGCAAGGCGGCCGACCACCCCAATGTGTCCCCGGTCTCGAAACCGTCACTGAAGATGTAAGGGCCCACACACTCACGATAGACAGCGAAGCCCGCCCAGTCGCAAGCCGCGAAGACATGGCCATCCGACACGGCCATTCCGTTTGCGATGGATGGCTCCACCGGGGCGCCGATCTCCACCGGTGCTGTCGGATCGCTGACATCGATGACTTGCAGACCTTCAAAGGGGTTTCCGATGTATACCAAACCATCCGAAACAGCGATTCTGACGGCGAGCACCGATGCGGTGCCCACTTCGATCGGTGCAATCGGGTCGCTGATATCGACGACGACGAGACCAGCGGAGAGATCACCGACATACGCATAGTTTCCCGACACGGCTACATCCCACGCACGAGTAAAGGTCGTGAAAGAACCCACCTCGGACGGAGAAGACGGAACGCTCACGTCTATGATCCGAAGACCACCATCGTCATCGGCCACGTACGCAAAACCACCCGAGACGGCGACCGAATACGCCGCACCCGGGGTCGCCAGGAAAGCGACCTCGACCGGGTTCGACGGATTGGCGACGTCGAAGATCCGAAGGCCCTGACCCGCGTCGGCGACGAAGACGTGGTCACCCGAAACCGCGACATCAACGGCGTCGCCCACGACCTCCCCCACCCCAACCTGGACAGGTGAGTCAGGCACGGAAACATCGATCACGAGCAGCCCCGCCACGCCACCGGCGATATAGGCGTGGTTGTCAGCGACCGCGATCCCGTAGCTCTCTTCACCCGTGTATAGCGAACCGACCTCGGTGGGCAGGGAGGGATCGCCGACATCAATGATCCGCAGCCCGTCGAGGAGGTCCGTCACGTACGCGTAGTTCTCCACCACGGCAACGTCGAATCCGATGCCCGCCGCCTCGATGACGGCGATCTGCGCCGGGGACGACGGAGAGCTGACGTCTAGGATGCGGAGTCCGCCGCCACCATCCGCCATGAAAACGATGCCACCCGATACGACGACGTCAAAACCCTTGCCATCGGTGTCCACGACGCCCTCAATCGTAGGCTGTGATGGATTGCCCACATCGAAGACGTTCAGCTCGCCGTAAGCGGTCGTGACGTAGGCGAAATCGCCGAGAACATCGACGGCGGTGCCCTTTGTGAGACCGGTGATTCCAACCGGTATCGGTGCTGACGGGTCGCCGACATCGACGACATAGAACCCAAACACCGGGGAGATGACATAGGCGAACGACCCCGCGACGGCCACATCACCCACGTTGCCAAGAGCGTTGTCTGACGCGACTTCCACTGGAGCGGACGGGGTGCTGACATCGACGATTCGAAGACCTTCCTGGCCATCCGCGATGTAGGCGTGTCCACCCGCAACTTCGATGTCATACGCCTGACCGGGAGTGTCCAACGACCCAATCTCGGACGGCGCTGCGGGGTCGCTGACGTCGATTACCCTCAGACCCGCAAAGCCGTCCGCGACAAACGCGACTCCCGCCGAAAACGCCACGCCGCCGGCGAAACCCGGTGTGTCCATGCCACCGATCTCTACCGGCGACGCCGGATTCGCGACGTCAACGATCCGCAAACCCATCTCGCCATCGGCGATAAAAACCAACCCACCCGAGACAGCCACACCCTCTACGGGATTGGGCAACAGAACCTCACCTACAATCTGAGGGGCCGAGGGCAGTGACACATCAGCGACGAGCAGCACGGCGCCGCTACCGAAGTACGCGTAATCGCCGGATGTGGCCACGGCCCTTGCTTCGGAGTACGGCAGCCAGCTCACCCGCTCCGGACAGGTTTGGGCGTTCATCGGGACGGCCCAAACAAGAAGAACACAGGTCAAGAACACGACAACGTAAGAGTCTCTCTGACTGTGCACCTTTTCTGCTCCCATCGCGCAATTTGCTGTGACTGAATAATGTGTCGACAATTATGAGATTAGCATTTTTTCGCAATGCAAAAAATGAAACCACTACACATATATTAGCGACGGAAGCCACGTTCACACCACTAATAATCGCGGGCGCAATGGACCGCGATTCCTTTCTTCGCCTCGACACCCCCAATCACTCGATCTCCGACCGCGAACCGTCATGGTGCTTGACGAGGGCATCATGTCACGATCGAAACGGTGAAACGGTGCCAGGTGAAACAAAGTTAACAAAGTCTGCCTATTCGAGGTTCTCGTCGAGGTTCGGCGTAAGTTCGCCCCTCTTAAGTGCATCGAGTGCCCATACGCTCAATGCCTGATCGACATTGTCCAGTTCTTCCTCGCATGGGTGCCGGTTCGCAGTTCCGTAGTCATGGTCAGCAACTACGGAACTGCGGACCTGGGACCGATTGAATCGGGGGTGGCAGCGTTGCGAATCGTCGGATCCGTGGAGGTCAGGGGTTCTCGCGCCGCATTTCGTGTTGGCGCATCGGCATCGAATCGATGAGCGCGAAGATCTCTTCCAGGCTGGTACGCTCCCGACGGTCGAGCTTGACTCCTCCGTCTTTGCCCACGAGGATGACGGAAAAGGCTCCGTTGGGAACCCGGAATTTCTTTCGCAACAGTCGAGCTGTCTCAGGATCGAGGGGCTCCCCTCCTTCGGTGGAGGGCCCGGACTCGAGCACTTCCAAAATCACCAGGTCTCGATCCGCGAGATCCGCCCCTCGCACCATCAGCGAGTCGTGCAGCGTTTGAAACAACGGTTCTCCTCGCGCCGGGGCGAAGATCAAAAGGACGCGGTTCTTCCATTGGTATTGACCCAGATCCACTGACACCTCCACACCGCGTTCGCTCGCTTTGGCTGAAAGAGCAACAACCGCGGTGATCGCTGGGATGACGGCCCAAAGAACAGAAAGTGGTTTCCTCATCAGCATCGATACGGTCAACGCCGGACGGTCTGTCGGACTTCCAAGCGGAGTTGTACCTCGTCATTCATCCAAGCAACGGCTGGTCCGCGTATTCGATAGGTGTCGATGATGGGTGCTCGTTTTCTGCTCGCATTTGACATGCAAGCCCCTACTTGCATATTATGTTTGTATGTTCGACCCTGCGGATCGTGTTTTCAAGGCGCTCGCCGACCCCGGCCGGCGGCGACTCCTCGACGCGCTCCGAGATGAGAACGGTCAGACGCTGAATCAGATGTGCGCGCACCTCGACATGAGTCGACAAGCCGTCGCCCAACACCTCGGGGTTTTGGAGTCGGCATCGCTTGTCGTTGTGGTGTGGCACGGACGAGAAAAGCTGCACTACATCAACCCGGTCCCGCTATTCGAGGTTTTTGAGCGGTGGATTCAATCCTTCGAACGCTCTCGCCTCGCAGCTTTGCAGGACCTCAAGTTGCACCTGGAGGAACGACATGACAAAACCTGATTTTGCTTACGCCATCTATATTCGCGCCACCCGCGAAGAGGTCTGGAACGGCTTTCTCGAGCCTGAGTTCACACGCCAGTACTGGTTCCACGACAACGTTTCCGATTGGAAAGCAGGATCGAAGTGGGAACACCGGCGCATTGACGGATCGGAGACGGTCGACATCGTTGGAAAGGTACTCGAGAGCGAACTGCACAAAAGACTCGTCATCACCTGGAGCCGGCCAGCCGACATCGACAATCCGGCACGCATTTCACGTGTGACCGTACAGCTCGCCGACCAGGACTGGCCAGGTGGCCCTTGGACCGAGGTGATCCTCGAGCACACCGATTTCCAGGACGACACCGAGATGCGTGAAAGTGTCAGCGGCGGTTGGCCGATGGTACTCTCCGGGCTCAAGACCCTGCTCGAGACCGGATTCCGGGAAGACATGGTCCAGCCTGAGGGTGGGTGTGGATCGTCGTGAGGGGCGAAGAGAACAGGACATGAACGGTGCCGAACGGTGCCAGGAGAAGCGCTCTGCATGGGTGCCAGGTCCGCAGTTCCGCAGTTGCTGACCATGACTACGGAACTGCGGACCTGGCACCGATTCCGATTCACCGATTCAGGCCGCCCTCGCCAGCCTTCAGCGCGAAGCGCGCGAAGGCGGCAACATCTTCCAAGAGCTCCTCAATACCGTCGGCTCGTGCTCTCTGGGCCAAATCTCCAATGCCCTCTACGAAGTCGGTGGTCAGTACCGCCGTTCAATGTAAAGGCAACAAGCGAAGCGAGTTGCTGCGATGAAATCAGCGCGTCCGACGCGCCACTGTAATTCGTCCGACGAATTGCTCTAGCTGGCCTTGAGAACCGGCGCCGGAAGCTCGGTCAACTTCTGTTGAGCCTGAAACAGGTCCACCGCCTTCTGCGCGTTTAGCCAAAACTCCGCCGAAGTCCGAAACGTTGCTCCGAGCTTGAGCGCCATCTCGGCCGAGACAGAAGTCCGCCCGTTGACCAGCCGATTCACGACCTTCACATCACATCCAAGGTGGTCCGCAAGCGCTTTCTGCGTCATCCCGAGAGGATTCAGGAACTCCTCGCTGAGAATCTCGCCCGGAATGGTCGGTTTTCTTCTTCTCATTTTTCTATCCTCGATGGTAGTCCACAATGTCCACATCACACGGCCCCGAACCCTCCCAGCGGAAGACAACTCTCCACTGATCATTGACGCGAATGCTGTGGAATCCGGCCATGTCACCTTTCAGCGCCTCCAGACGGTTCCCTGGCGGCGACGCTAAGTCTCTCAACTGCCCTGCGTAGTCCAACATGTCAAGGTATCTCGAGGGGTGAACCAACCGGCTCCACCCGCTATTGCTTTCGGGGTCTTCGGCTCGTGATCGGTTTGGACGGGATTCACTTCGCCGTTTCCGCGTGGAAACCTCCCATATCCCGCCCACGCTCAAGTAAAGGAGCGCCCAATGAAACCCCGTCAAAAGACGACCGCGAACGCCGCTCCGGCGTCCCGGAGGCCCTGGCATCTTTCACGAGTTGAGATCGATGTCGGGAACCCGGCGAGGATGCTACAATCCGGCTCCGGGCGAGGACGACCCCCGCTCCCCCTTTCAGCACACCTGTGGAGGATTTGCATGCCGTACAAGGAGATCGTGACCGCGCGAGTCGTTTCGAGGCAGAACCACCAGCCGGTTTCCGGTGCAACCGTGCGGGTCTACGACAAGGACATCGTCTCGGACGACTTCCTCGGAGAGGCCACCACCGATGCAGATGGACACTTCAGCGTCACCTTCAGCTCGGACGACTTCCAGGGCCAGATCACCGGTTTCGAGGCGCGGCCCGACATCTATGTCAAGGTCACCAACCCCGCTACCGGTAAGACCACCAAGAGCCATGTCTTCGAGGAACTGACCGGCAAGCTGACCAAGAATGACACCGAGGAAATCATGAACCTCGGTAACATCGAGGTGGACTGAACCCTACCCTTTTCCGGTTTCGCCACACAACTCGGTCACCAACGGCGTCGTGTTCCGGTGTCGTTCGGAATCGGGGGTGGCAGCGTTGCGAATAGTCGGATCCGTGGAGATCAGGGGTTCTCGCGCCGCATTTCGTGTTGGCGCATCGGCACCGAATCGATGAGCGCGAAGATCTCTTCCAGATGGGTGCCGCGTTCCCCATTACACCATTTTCAGCGAGAAGCGCGCGAAGGCGGCAACATCTTCCAAGAGCTCCTCAAAACCGTCCGCTCCTGCTCCCTGGACCAAATCTCCAACGCCCTTTACGAAGTAGGCGGTCAATACCGGAGCAGTATGTAGGCACGAGCGAAGCGACGTGCCTCCGACTTGGCGCGTCCGACGCGCCACCGCAATTCGTCCAACGAATTGCATCAGCTAAACTACCCCATAACCCGCCGGGAGGATCCCATGCGCCAAATCGTACTCATCGCCCTCGTCATCATCGCCCTCGGATGTTCCGCCCCCGCCCCGCCGCCCGAACCCGCGGCCGAAGAGACCACCGCAGTCGGTCCGGGGACCGTGACCGCCGGCGACGGCGTCGAAATCGCCTACACGGTCACCGGCGCCGGCACACCCGCGCTGGTCCTGGTCCACGGCTGGATGTGCGATCAGACCTACTGGCTCAACCAGGTCGACGACCTGGCCCAAGACCACATGGTTGTCACGGTGGATCTTCCCGGACACGGCCTGTCCGGCATCGATCGCGCGGAGTGGACGGTTGCCGGTTTCGGCAACGACGTGGTGGCGGTCGTCGAGCATCTGGGTCTGGGCGACGTCATTCTCATCGGTCACTCCATGGGCGGCCCGGTGTCGCTCGAGGCCGCCCGGCTGATGCCCGGACGAGTCCGGGGTGTGGTCGGGGTCGACACCTTCCAGGATGTCGAGTCCGAGTGGGACCCGGAGCAGCAAGAGGCGATGCTCGACGCCATGGACGCCGATTTCGTCGGCTTCTGCACCACCTTCGTCACCATGATGTTTCCCGACGGCGCCGACCCGAACCTGGTCACGTCGGTGACCAACGACATGTGCAACGGACCGGCCGAGATCGGATCCGCCCTGATGCGCAACTTCGCGGACTACGACCATGCTCAGGCGATGCAATCGGCCGGCGTCCCCATCCGCGCCGTCAACGCGACCCTGTGGCCCACCGCCCCGGAGGTCAATCGCAAGTACGCCGACTTCGACGCCGTATTGATGGAGGATGTCGGCCACTTCCTGATGCAGGAGGCGCCTGAGGCGTTCAACCACCACCTGCGCGCGGTGATCGCCGAGCTCGAGACCGAGTGAGAGTGATACCGAACCTCCGACAGGTGCCACCAATGCAGGAGAGTCCTAAACGTTCCTCCTCGCACCGAGTGGCGACGAGTCCCGCGATGAAGTGAAAAGCGAAGCGATTCAAAACGACGAAACCGGCAAGCGAAGCAAGCCGGTGCGATGAAGTGACAAGCGAAGCGAGTCACCGCGATGCCCTTGCAGCATCCGACGGCCCCCCTATTCCGCCCGAGAAACCGCTGCGATGAATTGGCGCGTCCGACGATACCCTGCGACGCACTGGCGCGTCCGACTAACCGCTGCGATGAATTGGCGCGTCAGACGCGCCACTGCGATTCGTCAGACGAATCGCCGCCCGATGATCCGATTCCGGGCCGGATGTCGTCTGTAGAGGTGAATCGAAGTGACACTTGGGGGTGCTCATGAAAGGTCTAGACTCGATCTACCACGTCATCCGCCTTGCCGGTGCGGGCCTTGTCGTCTTCTTCCTCCTGACATCGACGGTCGCAGCAGACCAGACGGGTTTCATCGAACGCAGAGGCTTCTTCAAGGAACTCACCGACACCGAGACCCGATCATTCGTGATCGAGTCGTTCCGAATGAGCGCCGACGGCTCGCGGGTCGCCTACTTCGGCTGGAACGGCTCCTTCAACGAGCTGCGGGTCATCGATGGCGATGGCACCGACGACACCCTGGTCGAAGAGGCGGAACAGTACTGGGGCCTGCTGCGGGGGCTGTACGACATCTCCGACGACGGTTCGAAAATCGTCTACTTCCGCTACACCAGCATCGCCGACCCGACACCGGAGCTGGTGATCTACGACGTCGCGACGATGGCGAGGACCCTGATCTTCAAACTGGTCCCGGTTTCCAACTGGGGCACCCCCGAATTTTGGGTGGTCGAACCCCAGGAAGACGGCAAGCTGCTCCGCCTCTCGGGTGACGGCACAAAGGCCTTCTTCGTCAACCGCTACGGGCCGTCGTATGGCAATCCGTTTTCCGGTTTCTCCATCTACAGCGTAAACACCGACGGGTCCGGGCTGACCGCCATTCTCGAGGCCAAGGACATCCAGTCCATCCCCGGAATCGGGGTCGACTCCACCTCTCTGGTGCCGTGGGAAGGCGAGCTCGCGACCGACTACACGGGGTCCATGCTCGCGGTTCCCATGTCGGGCAGCTTCGCCGAAACCGATCTCGTGACCATGAACGGTGACGGCAGCAACCCCATGGTCATCCTTGACGTGCGGGACGGCAACTTCTACGGACCGGCGATGTCCGGCGACGGCACGAAGATCGTGTACTCGCGGGGCGGAACGACGCTCCCCGCTGACACAGGCACCTTCGTCACGAACACCATTCTTCCCCAGAACCCGGTCAGAGTCGAGCCCTCAACCGGATACTGGGGCGTCTTCCCCGAGATCTCGTCCGATGGTGGTTCGGTCGCCTACAACTTCGACCTCGGTGGCGGCAGCAGCCCCGCCATTCGTTGGGCCAGCGCGGCCGGCACCAGTCGTCTTCCGATCACGCACCCCACCGTGACCGCGACCAGTCCAAAGGCCATGGTCGCAGCCGGTGGTCAGACGATCTTCACGGTCGGCACCACGACCCGAGTGGGTTACCCCGAGCTGATGCGCTTCGACTTCACGACGACGCCATTCACGGGCATGCCGAGAGTCACTATGGTCAGCGGGAACCCCGATATGTCGATCGGTATGGGTGCCGGTCCCCACATCTTCTACTACTCGACGACCGGCTCCGGCCTGCGGGAGATGTACTCCTGGCCCTTCACGGAAGACCCTGCGCTGCTCATGTTCTCGGGATTCTGGGGCTTCAACACGAACGGCTATCTCTATGACGACGGCGGTGGCAGCGACGTAACGGCCGGCGACGGCATCTTCACCGATGACGAAATCTACCTCACCGAAGCACCGCCCGGTGGGCTGGAGTCCTTCACCGTGCGCGCCGGTGTTGCTTCGGACGATGGAGTGGCCGCGTTCGCCGACTTCCTGTGTGCCTTCGGCGATCAGTACGCTCTGATCTTTGCCGATGATTTCGAGTCGGGAGGCACCTCCGCCTGGGACTCCACTTTGCCCTAAGACCACTCGGGAAGGAGTATCGGTGAGAGGTGGACTCCGGAATTCGGACAGCTTGCTAAGGTGGACTCCCCGAACCTGATGTGTGTACGCAGCTTTCCAGAGTTTTCGGGAACCTGCTAGCATGATGGAGACAGCCCCAAGTTTGACAATTCGGTGGAGGAAAAGACGATGGCAACAAGCCCCTTTTCTGTGCGGTCGCTCGGCCGGTGCTCGAGATTCCGGGAATGGTCCGCCTCTCCTGTGATTGACCGCCACCGCAAACGGTTTCCAGGCCGGGACGCGCGCGCAGTCGCTCGGAACGGTGCCACGTTCACATTTACACAGTTGTGCTGGTGATGAAGAGGGGGGTCTCTGCCTTCATCGGGAGGGAATGGAGCCGGAGGAGATGATCACAATTCAACAAATGTGAACGTGGCACCCATCGACAATCCGGCACGCATTTCACGCGTTACGGTACAGCTCGCCGACCAGGACTGGCCGGGCGGCCCTTGGACCGAGGTAATCCTCGAGCACACCGATTTTCAGGACGACACCGAGATGCGTGAAAGTGTGAGCGGCGGCTGGCCGATGGTACTCTCCGGGCTCAAGACGCTGCTCGAGGCAGGATTCCGGGAAGACATGGTCCCGCCTGAAGGCGAGTGTGAATCGTCGTCGTGAAGGGTGCCACGTTCCCCATTGCACCATTGTTGCCTTGAGATGAGTGCTGTCTGACTGCGATCGTGTTCAAGCGATCGCAATAGAACGCGCAATTCGGCGGTTGTTTGGGTGAATGAAGCTCGAAGCAGGCAGCACGCTGGCGCACTATGCGATCAGAGCCCCCTTGGGCGAGGGCGGTATGGGCGAGGTCTATCGGGCCGAGGACACCAAACTCGGCCGCGAGGTGGCGATCAAGGTGCTGCCGCAGGAGTTCACCGAGGACCCCGAGCGGTTCGCGCGGTTCGAGCGCGAGGCCCGCGTGCTCGCGTCGCTCAACCACCCCAATATCGGCGCCATCTACGACCTCGCCGACGATCAGGGCACGCACTTTCTCGTGCTCGAGTTGGTCGAGGGCGAGGATCTGGCCGTGAGGTTGTCCCGCGGGCCCATCCCGGTCGAGATCGCCCTCGCACATGCCCTTCAGATGGCCGAGGCGCTGGAGGCGGCTCACGAGAAGGGCATCATCCACCGCGACCTGAAGCCGGCCAACGTCATGCTGGGCCCCAGCGGCACGGTCAAGGTGCTCGACTTCGGGCTCGCCAGAGCCTCGGAGCAGGGAGGAGAGGCCACCGATCTCAGCCTGTCACCGACCCTCACCGCGCAGATGACCCAGGGCGGCGCGATCCTGGGGACGGCGGCTTACATGAGTCCGGAACAGGCCCGCGGCGAGGTGGTCGACACGCGGGCCGACATCTGGTCCTTCGGCGTGGTGCTGTACGAGATGCTCGTCGGCAGACAGTTGTTCGGTGGTTCGTCGGTGGTCGATCTCCTCGCGGATGTCATGCGGGCCGAGATCGATCTCGATAAGCTGCCGCGCGAGGTGCCGGGGGGCATTCGTGCGCTGCTGGCCCGGTGCCTGGATCGCGACCCCACGACCCGATTGCGCGACATCGGCGAGGCCCGCGTCAAGATAGCGCGGGTGCTGGCGGATCCCGAAGGCGCCCGCAAAGAAGGCCAGTCCGGTAACGAGACGCCACCGCCGAGCGCGATCCGGCGAGTCGCCCCCTGGTTGGCGGCCGCGGCCGTTGGACTGATCGGGCTGTGGGTCGGAACGTTGTTCACGAAGGCCCCGGAGGCGGAGGTCGTCCGCAGCTCGATCCAACTTCCGGAGGGAGTGCGCCTGGCCGGCTGGTCCTCTCCCGCCGTGGCGGTGTCGCCGGACGGACGCACCATCGCTTTCGTCGGCCACCGCGACGGCAGCCAGCAACTCTATCTGCGGCGGCTCGACCAGGCCGAGGCGGTCGCGGTCCCCGACAGCGATGGCGCCGAGGGCCCGTTCTTCTCACCGGACGGTCGTTGGATCGCCTTTGGCGCGGGAGCGATCTCGGGTCGCAGCTCCGAGCCACGCCTGCTCAAGCGCGCCCCGGTCGCTGGTGGAACGACCCAACAGTTGGCCCCACTCCTCGATTACGTCGGCGGCACCTGGGGAACGGATGGCACCATCTACTACGCCGAGGCCTTCGTCAAAGGATTGATGCGGCGCATCCCGGAGACCGGCGGCGAGCCGGAGCCGTTGTTCGACGACTCGCGGGGCGATGAGCTCGCCGAGATCATGGCGGCCTGGCCGCAGTACATCGAGGAGGGGCATCGTCTGCTGCTGACGTCTCTTCGGACGCAGAACCACCGTGCAGTGGTGCTCGATCTCGAAACCGGAGAGGTCGAGGACCTCGACCTGCCCGCGTCCTTCGCTCGGTACGCTCCGAACGGCCATCTGATCTTCTCACGGTCAGACGGCGTGTTGATGGCGGCGCCCTTCGATCCGAAGACGGGTCACCAGCTCGGTGCTCCGGTCGCTCTGTTCGGCGACGTGGCGTTCACCGCCAACGAAGCGGCGGTCTTCGCGATCGGCGGCCAAGGCACGGCCCTCTATACCCGCGGTTTCGTCCGCGGCAGCGACCGCGTTCTGTCGAGGCTCGTGCGAATCGACTCGACGGACGGTTCACTCGAAGAGCTGCCGTTCGAGGCGGACGCCTTTCTGGCCGAGAAGTCGCTGTCCCCGGACGGCGATCGGCTCGCGATCATCACCTGGGACGGATCGCTGTGGATCTATGACCTGAGCCGAGGCACGCGCCTCAAGCTCCCCGATGGAGGGGTCGTCGGCCGGAGGGTACGGCCGGAATGGTCTCCCGATGGGTCGAAGATCGCCTACTCGATTGGGGACCCCGACAACGGCGGCGTCAACCTCTATGTCCAGGCCGCCGACGGAACGGGCGCGGCGCGATTGCTCTCCGCTGCACCTGGGGAGACGTACGCCAGAGGATGGACCCCGGACGGCGGCGAGGTCATCTTCGGCCAGTACACCGACGAGGCGAGGCTCTTCAGAGTTTCGGCGTCTTCGGACGGGCCCCCGCAGCCCCGACCGATTCCGGTCCAGGGTGCCCGCGGCAGGGTTTCGCCCGACGGACGCTGGCTGGCCTTTGACTCCGCGACAACCGGCAGGAGGGAGGTCTACCTGCAGCCCTTCCCCGACGGAGGCGCGGTGGTGCCGGTCTCGTCGAAGGGCGGCGCCCACCCGCGGTGGTCATCGTCCGGAAACCGGCTCTATTTCAACTCCGGGTGCGAGTTCTTTGCCGTCGATATCGAATCGGGGCTCGAGCTCGAGCTCGGCCCCCCCGGCTTCTGTTCGAGCACTGCGACCCGACCAGCCGGCGGGATGTCGTGTTCAACGTCGACTCCGAGGAGCGTTTCTACCTGCTGGAAGCGGTGCCCGAGTCCGGCGTCGTGACCTCCCTCGATCTGGTGCAGAACTGGGACCAGGTCGTGTCGGACGCGCTCGGCGAGGACCGGCCGCGAGATTGACGGGAACGCGACGGAGAAGTGCCACCCACGTTGTTCGGATGGGTGCCAGATGGGTGCCACGTTCCCCATTGCACCATTGGATGGGTGCCACGTTCACATTTGTTGATTTGTGACGCTGACTAGGTAGAATCTCTTTGTCCCGTCTGCGCATAGGAGGAATCCTATGCCGAGACACCCCCGCCTCTTTCTTCCGAACGCGATCTATCACGTGTACTGCCGCGTCGCGCGCGGCGAGTTCGTCTTTGACGAAGACTCTGAAGCTATTGAATTCGTCGAGAAGCTCTGCGAAGTGAGGGACTTGGACGGTTGGTCAATCCTCGCCTGGTGCTTGATGGGCAACCACTACCATCTCGTCGTCAAAACCGGAACCGTAGAGCTATGGCGATCGATGGCCCGCCTTCAGGCTCGAGTCTCGCGCGGCTACAACAGACGTCGTGGCTACTTCGGTCGCCTGTGGCAGAGTCGATATCGGGCACGATTGGTCGACACGAACGAGTACTACCGGCAGGTGCTGGCCTACGTCCATTTGAACCCCGTTTCGGCAGGAATCGTCACAGACCCCGCCGACTACCGACTGAGCGGCCACCGAGAGCTGATTGGGCTATGTAGGCCTCACGTCGTCGACAGGCGATCCGCTCTCGTCGGCTTCGATTCCTCTTCCGGCACAAGCCCAGCCGAGGAGTACTTCGGCTGGGTCCGGTCTGTTGCCGAAGCTCAATGGACACATTTTGATGTCAACGAACTTCCTTGGTGGGAGAATGCGAAGCACGTTGATGAGATCGCTGATCCCGGTCGTCACCTGACAGCGACGTTGTTCGACGGGCGTCGGCTCGCCGAAGAGAGGTTCGAGATCGAGCTTTCCGAGTTCGCGTCCCGATTCGAGGCCGTTTCCTCCCACGCACTCGAAGATCTCGCATCGCGATATCGAAAGCCTGATCAGGTTCGAGGGCGAATCGAGTTCGTCACGCTCGCCCTGCCGCGCTATGGATTTCGTGGACGCGATGTCGCGGGGCTGCTCGGAAAGCACGGCAACTCGGTCACGAAATGGCTGACCCAGGGGCTTCGACTCGAACGAGACGATCCGGAATTCAAGAATCGGCTTGACCGAATCGACGCCGCGATCTCCTCGACAGAGTGATAAATCAACAAATGTGAACGTGGCACCCGTCACAATCGTGAACGTGGCACGACCCGTCGCGCACGAGGGCGAATCGAGTTCGTCACGCTCGCCACGCCGCGCTGTGGATTTCGTGGACGCGATGTCGCGGGGCTGCTCGGAAAGCACGGCAACTCGGTCACGAAATGGCTGACCCAGGGGCTTCGACTCGAACGAGACGATCCGGACTTCAAGAATCGGCTTGACCGAATCGACGCCGCGATCTCCTCGACAGAGTGATAAATCAACAAATGTGAACGTGGCACCCGTCCGGTCACGAAGTGGCTGACCAGGGCTTCGACTCGAACGAGATCGACTTCGAGATCGGCTTGACCGAATCGACGCCGATCTCCTCGACGAGTGACAAATACAAAGTGAACGTGGCACCCGTCTGGCTTGACCGAATCGACGCCGCGATCTCCTCGACAGAGTGATAAATCAACAAATGTGAACGTGGCACCCGTCCGTTTGGCACCCGTCACGTTCCTGCCCGGGCCTGCCCCAACACCCTGCCGCATCAATTTGCCCCTGGGCAACAAGCCACCCTAATTACAGGCGGCTTTGATCTGTTCCTCCGTCAATCCAGCTCTGACCATCGCAGAGATTTGCTCCACGGTGCAGTGGTTCTCTTCATCTCTCTCCGCAGCTGAGTCTTCAACCACCACAGGTCCGGCGTATCCCTTCTTCGCAAGTTTCTTCTTCGCCTGCTCGATGTACTCGTCGGTAGCTTTCCCGCTACAGTCAACTCGGCCCTCGCCAGTTTCCAAAAAGAACTTGACGGTTAAAGTCGCGTTTGCAGATTGATAGCTACCGCTGGCATTTGACTCTTGGTCCAGGATCCTCAGGTGCGTGTAACCAGCCGCTACGCACAATGACGCAGCCTTCTCATAGACAAGGTCCATGGCTTGGCCACGACTACCAATGAACTTCACTTTGTGGCTTACAGTAAACGTGTTGTTGTCGAGTTGCTGAAACGTCACGACAGCGGATGCAATCCCCGAAACCAAGAGCAATAGCGCGCAAATCAACACCGATCTTTTCACTAGTCTCACCTCCACACTTTCCCACACCTATCTTACCAAGATGAATGCCGATCGGTGCGTACACACTTCCACGCTTGTTGAGCGTTTGAACGTCGGAACCGACTCGCCAGAGAAATCAACTGATTATTGAGTCCTCAGAACCCTAGGCTCCACGTTCGCTACCCCGGCTTGCACCTCTCTCCCACTCCCTTGTTACGACCCAGTGATCAGTTGGCTGCAACATCAATCCTCATCCGAGGTCGGCAACAAGTGTGGAAGTGTGTACGTGGCACCTTTCGATTTTCTGCTAGCATGATGGAGACAGCCCCAAGTTTGACAATTCGGTGGAGGAAAAGACGATGGCAACAAGCCCCTTTTCTGTGCGGTCGCTCGGCCGGTGCTCGAGATTCCGGGAATGGTCCGCCTCTCCTGTGATTGACCGCCACCGCAAACGGTTTCCAGGCCGGGACGCGCGCGCAGTCGCTCGAACCCTGGTTTCAGGTCTTGTGCTGCTGCTCATGCTCGTGCCGGCGATCTCTTCGGCCCAGTGGTCTCAGATCGGCTCCGATGTCGACGGTGAGGCGGCGTACGACTGGTCGGGTTACGCCATCGCCATCACCCCCGACGGATCGCGTCTTGCCGTTGGGGCCCGGGCCAACGATAGCGCCAACGGCACCGGAGCAGGTCACGTACGGGTCTTCAGGTGGGATCCTGCTCTCGACGACTGGGTCCAGCTCGGCGATGACATCGACGGCGAAGCGGAGCAGGATCACTCGGGTTACTCCGTGGCCCTTTCCTCGGACGGATCTCGAGTCGCCATCGGGGCGCCCGGGAATGACCAGTTCGGCGAGTCCTCCGGTCATGTCCGCGTTTACGCATGGTCGGGTTCCGCCTGGGTCCAGCTCGGCCAGGACCTCGACGGGCACGCGCCGTACGACAACTTCGGCGGTGCACTGGCCATCTCGGCGGACGGATCGCGACTGGCGATCGGAGCTCTGGGCTTCGACGGTATCGGCAGTGATGCCGGGGTGGTTCGTATCTACGAGTGGGCCACCGGATCGTCGAGTTGGGTTCAACTCGGTCCGAACATCAACGGCGAAGAGGCGCACGATTTCTCGGGCTCATCTGTCGCCATTTCTTCAGACGGGTCGCGAGTCGCGATCGGAGCGGCCGGGAACGACGGCAACGGCACGGACTCCGGCCATGTGCGCGTTTTCCACTGGGACGATCCGTCCTGGGTCCAACTCGGCCAAGACATCGACGGCCCTGGGAATTACAGCGGCGGGCACATCATGGCTCTGTCGCCGGACGGGTCCCGGCTCGTCATCGGCGC
This sequence comes from uncultured Acidobacteriota bacterium, assembly GCA_963753035.1. Classification (GTDB taxonomy): domain Bacteria; phylum Acidobacteriota; class Thermoanaerobaculia; order Thermoanaerobaculales; family Sulfomarinibacteraceae; genus JAHECW01. The sequence continues at coordinate 83,824 of CAVWAW010000010.1, forward strand.
ACCGCTTTACAGCGGCACCGCCGGCGAATCCGGCCATGTGCGGGTCTTCGATTGGGACGACCCGTCCTGGGTCCAACTGGGTCAGGACATCTACGGCGAGGCCGACTTCGACCATTTCGGAACCCGTGTCGCGGTTTCTTCGGATGGGTCCCGTCTCGCTGCCGGAGCCCCCGGCAATGACAACGCCACCGGAAACAACTCCGGCCGCGTGCGCGTTTTCGTATGGGACGACCCAACCTGGGTCCAATACGGCCAGGACATCGACGGTGAGGCGGAGGACGATCGATCCGGCATCTCGCTGGCGTTTGCGTCCGGCGGATCCCTGCTTGCCGTCGGGTCGTATTACAACGACAACGCCAACGGCGATGACTCCGGCCACGTGCGCACGTACTTGGATGCGATCTTCCGCGATGGCTTCGAATCGGGCGACACCGGTCGTTGGAGCTCGGTCATCCCGTGATGAATTGGATGGGGTGCCAAGGATGGGGTGCCACGGATGGGTGTCGGGTAGACCTGGGCGGTTGCACGCTGGATCAGCCTCGGACTCCACAAGCAGATCAAGGATCGATCCTTCCGCGGGCGTATTGACGATCTCGATTTTCGGATCTCATCGTCAGCGTGCAACAATCAAAGAATGCTATGAATGCTAAGGGCACCTATCCGTTAGTAGGATTCTTCCCGTAGCGATAGGCCGACAGGTGTTTGTGGTGGAGGAGTGAAGTTGAGACTGACAATGGCTCTAGTTCCCTGGTCGCTGGTTGCGATGTGCACGGTCGTTCAATCCCATGGAGCCTCACCGGTGGTTGATGGCCACAATCACGACGCGATCTCCGCCGCCGGCGGCGCGATCGATGTGTCGGGTCTCGAGGTTCTGAGGTCCCACGGCATTGATGCGGTGATCGTTGCGCTCCCATTCGACCGATCTGAGGCCTCCGATCTGGCAAACCGGATTTGCGGGGAAGTTCGGCAACTGCGTCGCCTTGCGGTGGACCGGAATGACTTCTCCGTCGTCGATGATCCCGAGGCCGTGCTGACACGAACCGAGGCGGACGGGATACAGATCATCTTCTCCATCGAGTGGTTTGGGAGCATCTTCGGTGATGATCTTAGCCGGATTGGATCGTACCGAGATCTCGGTGTCCGGATCATCAGCCTGACAGAACAGGATCCCGATGGATTGTTTTGTAAGGGAGAGCTGTCATCGACCCTGACGGCCCATGGAAATCGAGTGTTAGCCGCCATGAACGAAGCGGGGGTCTTGATCGATATTACCCACCTCGCTCATCGTCAAAAGCTCGAGGTGATACGACGATCGAGTTCGCCGGTGGTCGCGACTCATATGCTTGCCGGAGAGGTGAACCCGACATCGTTCAACCTCCCGCCCGATGTGGTTTCGGCCCTGGCGGAACACGGTGGTTCGGTTTGGGTTTCGTTCAACAAGTTGGATCTGCTCGGCGGCGGGCCGGACGAGGCCGCGATCGAACTGCTCGTCGACCACATCGAGGTCTTGGTCGAGCGGCTTGGAGCGGATCACGTCGGTATCGGCTCGGATCTTCAGGCAGCGGGAAGATATGCGCCGCCGTCACTCAACCGGTCCGACGCCTTTGCTGAGATCGGCCGACAGCTCATTCGACGAGGCTACACGCATGAGACGGTGAATGGCGTGCTTGGGAGAAACATCCTCCTCGCTCTGGTGGAGAATCCTGGCGGAATCGACGATAAATAGACTCGGTTTCGTGCCACGCAAACACTTCCACACTTGTTGAGCGTTTGAACGTCGGATCCGATCCCCCGGAGAAGCCAACAGACTATTGAGTCCTCAGATACGTCGGCTCCACTTTCGCTACCCCGGCTTGCTCGTCTCCCCTACTCCCTTGTTACGACCCAATGATCGGTTGGCTGCAACAGGGATCCTCATCCGAGGGCGGCGACAAGGGTGGAAGTGTGCACCCCCATCCAAGCTAGCGGCTCGACGACCCGAAGATCCTCCCGAGAAGGTCGGTCGTGCGAGCGACCGGATCCGTCCTGATCTTCGCCTCCTCCTCCGCGATCAACGCAAACAGCCCGTCCAACGCCTTGTCCGTGACGTACTTAGGAAGGTCCAGCTGGCTGCCGCCTCCCAGCATCGCCATCAGACCTCCACCTTGCTCCATCAGCCGTTCGTAGGTGCGCGTCACCCCGGCCTCGTCCATCTTGGTCTTGATGATGGGTTCGAAAACAGCGGTCAGATTTCCCTCGGTCTTGGTACGCAGGGTATCCGTGGCAGCCGTGTCCCCTCCGTTGAGGATGGAGAGCGCGTCGCCGAAACTGACCCCCCTCACCGCATCGATGAGAATCGGGGTTGCCTCGGCTGCGGCCATCTCCGCCGCTCGGTTCATGCTCAGCTCGAATTCGTCCACCACCTGGCCCATGCCGAAACTCCGCATCGACTGACTCACCCTGTCCAGCGCCGACGGCATCGGGATTCGGATCAGCGGGTTGCCGAAAAAACCGTCCGGCGCGGACGCGAGTTCGACCGCCTTGGTCGCGCCGATCTCCAGGGCTTCCTTGAGAGCCGACCGGGTTTCGTCCTCCCGCGGCTGAACGCCGGCAGCCTGTGGAATCGTAGTTGCAACGGTCGAGGCTCCTTCAGAGGAGGAAAACGCCCTGGCAAGCAGAGGGGTCGTGCGCGCTTCGGGGTCGGTGCGAATGGCGAACTCTTCTGCGGCGATCAGGGTGCCGAGTCCGGCCAACGTCCGGGCGGTCACAAACGGGATCAGATCCTCCCGATTGACTCCGGCCTGGATGACAAGATTGCCCCCCTTCTCCACCAGGCGATCATAGGCAGTCCCCACACCGGCCTGCTCCGCCGATACATTGACGACGGGTGTGAACTGTTCCATCAGGTCTACTCCGGCTCCGGCGCGAAGAGCGTCCGTGGCCGCGCTGCCGCCGGCCTCGAGGACCGCCATCGGGTCGTCGATCTCGAGCTCTCTGATCGCGTCTCTCAGGAGCGGGAGGGCATCGGCTGCCGCTCCCTCCGCGGCGCGATTCATCGCCACCTCGAGGTTGTCGACCTCTCTGCCGAGACCGAACCTGCTCAGCGTTTCGCGAGCAACGCCAAACGCCGACGGCAATGGGATGCGGATTTCGGCGTCGGCCAGGAACCCGTCGACGCTGGACGCCTTCGACACCGCGTTCTCGGCTGCGATGAGGAGTGCCTCTTTGAGTGCAAACCCCGCCTCGACGCCGTCCACCGGCTGCGTGCCGGCTGTTCCCGCGGGATCATCCTCGAGGCTCTCGACAGCCTCCACGTCACCGGCTTGCGGTTCTTCCTCGCCCGTGATCGCACCCAGCACGTCTTGCCACGTCTGTGCCGCGGCGGTTCCACCAGCGATCGACGACCAAACCAAGAACACAAACACCAGGAGAGTTCGACCACGATGAGACATCCCGAACCTGCCTTTCTGAGAAGAGCGCCGCTGATCCGCGCTCGGATACGCAATCGCCGGACCATACCTGTTTGACGCGGTTTCTTTGTCCTTGAGTCTACACGCGTTCGGCGCCAGGTGGGTGCCCGGGTAGACCTGGGCGGTTGCCAGCCCAGGTCTGCCCGACACCGTAGTGGCACCGCAGATGGGTACGCTCCCTGAGTGACACCCATCACCCATCCATCCGTGGTGGCGCATTTATCCAGGCAGATGTCGCGTTGGTCCATGTCTGATCGGGTTGTGCGGACCCATCTTGGTACTCGATGATCAATACAAATCGGTACCTCGGATGTCAGTAAACGAGAACTCCGTTCCCTGTGTGAATCAACGGATGTCGATGCCTGTTGCGTGTTCGACCCATCCTCGGTTGAGCAGTCAACGGCCACAAAGCTAGGAGGCTTGGAATGTCGAGTCAGTTCGACCGCACTGTTGTCTTGATGATCGTCCTGATGAGCGTGGTTTTCGTTGGGCCGGCTTTGGGAGTCCCCATGAATGAGATCTACCTGCCCTCGGTGGGCCGCGGAGACGGCGCGGGAACCTCGGTCTGGCGAACCACACTATGGATCCACAATCTGTCAAACACCAACGCCCACTGTGAGATCCGGCTTCTCCTGCGTGATCAGACCAACCCCAATCCGCAGACCGCTCAGCTGGTCGTCCCATCCGGGGACACTCTCAAGATCGACGACGCCACGTGGGCTCTGTTCGGCACCGACGGTTTCGGGGCGTTGCGGATCAGCTCTTTTGAGCGAATCATCGTCAACTCGCGGATCTACAACCAGGAAGGGACCGGACTTTCACAAACGCAGGGACAGTTTTTCGGCGGTATGCCCGCTGAGTTCGCCCTGGCAGCCGGCCAGAGCACTGAGATTCTCGGTGTGAACCAGGCCCCGAACAACGACTTCCGTTACAACTACGGTTTTGTCGAAACAGCCGGCCACACCGTTGACCTGAACGTAGAACTGATCGACGGTGACGGCTCAACACTGGGCTCGACATCCATGAATCTGGGACCCTTCGAGGCCCGGCAGTTCAACATTTCCTCCATCGGCGCGGGGTCCCAGCCCACCGACAACGGACGACTTCACATCTCGGTCTCCGGAGGCGCCGGACGTGTCATCGCATTCGGCTCAGGGATCGCCAATGGATCACAAGATCCTTCGACTTTCGAGATGCACGTGGAGACCGCAATCGGGGCCGGTGGTGACATCACGTCGGTCACCGCGGGTGACGGTCTTATCGGCGGAGGAACCTCCGGAGACGTCTCCCTTTCCATTGCCAACAGCGGTGTCTCCACCACAATGCTCGCTGACGGCGCTGTCGCCGTCAGCAAGCTCCATACCGGCGGATCGATCGCGCAAGCTGGCAAGATCCTGCGCTTCAACGGCACCATGTTCTGGGGCGACGACGAGGTGGGAGAGGCGCTGGCCCTGCCCTGGGAGGGCACCACGGACACGACGAACCAGATCAACAAAGCAGCGTTCCATGTCGGCGCGTCATCGGATGACTACTTGACCTCCGCGATCAGCGGTCAGGCTACGAGTACGTCAGCCGTGAATTATGGCGTCAAGGGACATACCGCATCGACCGCCTCCGGGGCCGCGGGCGTCCTTGGACAGGGTCAATGGGCCGGTGTCCACGGCTGGGGCCTCAACCACAGCGGAACCGGGTACGGTGTGGTGGGAAAGAACGAGGCCAGTGAAGGCGCCGGGGTGTACGGCTTCTCCACCGATCCGACGGGTCTGCTCTACGGTGTCAGAGGTTCCACGAACTCAACAACAGCACACTCGGCGGGTGTCTTTGGAGCGTCGCTGGCCACCTCCGGTGAGTCAGACGGCGTCAGAGCCTTAGCCAATTCCCCGGCAGGCGCCGGCGTGTGGGCAAGTAATTACTCATCCGGTTCAGGTGCCCACGGTGTCTTCGGCAGGACTTCCGGCAACTCCGGGTGGGCGTCAGGGGTCTACGGCACCGCCTCGCAACCAAGCGCCATCGGCGTCACCGGGTGGAACACCGGCAGCGGTCCCGGACTCTATGCCTGGAGTCAGGACGGCCAGGCCCTCACCGTCAAGGGCGCCGGGACCGGCAATTTGATGGAGGTCCACAATCACACGGTGGGTGTGCGGTTCAGGATCAACCACGCCGGCGAGGTCTACGCAGACGGTTCGTTCCACGCCGGCGGCGCGGATTTCGCCGAGCTGGTTCCCGTGCGACAGCCGGGTCTCGAGCCCGGAGACGTGGTTGCGCTCGACGTCAACGGGCGGCTGATGCGCTCTTCCAAGGAACGTCAGGCTTCGGTGGTGGGGGTCGTCTCGACCAAGCCCGGCTACCAGAGTGATCTCTGGGAATACGTCGACCGCTCGGAAAAGGTCCCCCTGGCTGTGTCAGGCATCGTCCCGGTCAAGGCCAGCGCGGTCAACGGCCCCATCCGGCCCGGCGACATGCTGACCCCGTCGGCGGTTCCCGGTCACGCCATGCGTTCGCGCAAGGTTGTCCCGGGAACGATCGTCGGCAAGGCCATGGAGAGCTTGGAGTCCGGAGAGGGCACGGTGCTGATGTTGGTGATGTTGCGGTAGATGGGTGCGAATTTGGGTGGCATCTCTTGCGATGCCACCCATTCATTGCAGGGCTTGTCGATCGGTTCAGCGCCGCGGCACGTTTTCGAGCCAGAGATCATATCCGCTACCGGCCGAGCTCGACGCGTAGACGACGAGACCGGTGGTGGGCGAGCGGTCGGGCTCCGTGAGACGGGCGAAGCCCCGGCCGAAGAAGGAGGCGACCTTGCCCTCGAACCCGCCCAGCGCGAGGTGGACCTCGGCGCCGACCGGGGGCGAACCGACCCAGATCAACGAATCGCCCTTTGGCGCCCAGACCGGAAAGGTGGCGTTACCCGGCCCCCTGGTCACCACCATCGGCGGCGCCTGGCCCTCGGGATCCACGAGGACAACATCGTCCTTGGCGCCATCCGAGAGGGCACGGCTGCTGCATGCGATTACGGTGCCGTCCGGGGACCAGCGCGGCGACGTAGCGGCGAAGGGAGCGGCTGCCAGCGGCCGTGGGATACCGCCGTCCACGGACACCGTCCACAATCTGGGTTCGTCGTCCCTGTCGCTGACGAAAACCAGCCGACGGCCGTCAGGCGACCAATCGGGCTGGGACTCCCTGCCGGCCCACGCCACCAGTTTTTGCGGCCGTCCGCCGAGTGCGAGGACGAAGAGGTCGGGGCTGCCACCGCGGTCGCTGACGAAGGCGACCCGCCCGCCTGCCGGGCTCCATGTGGGCTGCCGGTCGTTGCCGGAGTCGTCGGTGAGCCGCTGCAGGCCGCTGCCGTCGGGGTAGATGGACCATAGATCCCAGGTCCCGGAACGCCTCGACTCGAAGACGATGAGTTTGCCGTCCGGTGACCACCTCGGACAGCGGTCGTCGGCGGGGTGTGATGTCAGCTGCACCCGCAACTGGTCGGCGATGACGATCGACACGAATCCTACGAGGGCGGCGGCTGCCAGCGCCGCCACCGCCGCCACCGGTCTGTTTCGCGAGTGAGAGTGTTTGGACATGGGATCGGTCACTTTCGTCACCATTATAGCTGGATGTAGAGGTGCCCCATCGATGCGTTCTGCCGGCACGGCGCCTGTTTCTTGACCTGACTGCTATTCGATCGAAAAACTCGAGGGGTGCCACGTACACACTTCCACACTTGTTGAGCGTTTGAACGTCGGAACCATTTCGCCAGAGAAACCAACTGATCATTGAGTCCTCAGAAACGTAGGCTCCACGTTCGCTACCCCGGCTTGTTCCTCTCCCCTACTCCCTTGTTACGACCCAATGAGCGGTTGGCTGCAACAGGGATCCTCATCCGAGGGCAACGACAAGGGTGGAAGTGTGTACGTGGCGACCTTCTGGACCCCTTCAAGATGGTGCGATGGGAAACGTGGCCCGCTTCCGATTCGTCGTGTCAATGCCGTCGGCTGACTACTTCAACGTTCGCCTGTAGAATCGATCGATGATTCTCGAGAGTGGCAGTACGCTCGGTCGGTACCGAATTGTCGACCTTCTCGGTGAAGGTGGGATGGGAAAGGTCTATCGTGCCGAGGACCCCGAGCTTGGCCGCGAGGTGGCGATCAAGGTCCTACCGGCCGAGGTCGCGGGAGACCCCAATCGGCTGTCGCGCTTCCGGCGCGAGGCGCGAGCCGTGGCGGCGCTCGACCACCCGGGTGTGGTGACGATCCACTCGGTCGAGGCGAGCGACGGTGTGCACTTCCTGACCATGGAGCTGGTGGCGGGGGAGCCCCTCGATCGCGTGATTTTGGACGCCGGCCTGCCGATCGAGCGGTTCTTCGACATCGCGACGACGCTGGCCAGCGCCCTGGCGGCGGCGCATGCGAAGGGCATCGTCCATCGGGACATCAAGCCGGCCAACGTGATGATCGGCCGGGACGGCCGAACCAAGGTGCTCGACTTCGGCCTCGCCAGGTTCGTCCCCGAGGGCCCGGTCAGCGAGTTCGATCGCACACAGACCGCAACCGCCGTGGGAGTCGTGCTCGGCACGCCGGGTTACATGGCGCCGGAACAGGCGGCGGGCGGCCTGGCCGACGCGCGTTCCGACGTGTTCTCGGCCGGCGCCGTGCTGTACGAGATGCTGACCGGACATTCGGCCTTCCAGCGCGACAGTGCGGCAGCCACGTTGGCCGCGGTGCTTCGAGAGGAGGCGCAGCCGCCGATCGGGAGTGTCCGGGGCGTGCCGGCCGACGTCGCCCGCGTGGTTGAGCGCTGCCTGCGCAAGGAGCCGGACGAGCGCTTCTCCGACGGCGCCGAGCTGAAACAGGCCCTCGACGACTGTCGACGGCGCCAAGGCGACCGCGCGGGCGCAGGAAAACCGGCGTGGCGGCGGCCGTCGGTGGCATTGTTCGCCATCGCGGTCGCGGGCGCGCTGGCCGTAGCGGCGTGGTGGGGCGTGGGGACGGCCCGGGAACGCCGGGTGCTCGACGAGATGGTGCCGGAGATCGAGCGTCTGCTCGAGGAGCAGCGGTACTTCGAAGCCTTCCAGGTGGCCATGGAGGCGCGACGTGTGCTTCCCGACTCGCTGACGGTTCAGCGGGTCGTGGAGCGGGCGTCGTCGCCCCTCGACGTGACCACCGATCCGCCCGGGGCTCGAGTCCGGCTGCGGCCGTATCGCGATCTCGAGTCGCCGTGGCTGGATCTCGGGCAGACACCGATCGCGGATGGTCTCGTACCGTACAGCTACCTGCGCTTTCGCGTCGAGAAGGAGGGGTACCAGACCGCCGAGCTCGCCTACCCGTCGCTGTGGGGAAGCCTGGAGCTCGAACTCTTCGAAAACGAGCGGGTTCCGGCCGGGATGGTTCGGATACCGGGCGGGTCGCACGCCGTCGGCGGCGCGCCGGCGATCGACCTGCCCGGCTACTGGTTGGATCGGTACGAGGTCAGCAATCGTGAGTTCCAGGAGTTCGTCGATGCGGGCGGCTACGACGATCCGACTCTCTGGTCCGAACCGTTCGAGGACGCCGGGCGCGAGCTGTCGCGCGACGAGGCCATGGCCCGATTCGTCGACCGCACCGGGCGCCCCGGACCGGCAACCTGGGAGGTCGGCCGCTATCCGGACGGCGATGGCGACCTTCCCGTTCGCGCCGTGAGTTGGTACGAGGCGGCGGCATACGCGACGTGGGCGGACAAGGCTTTGCCCACGGTCTACCACTGGCGCCACGCGACGGGGCCCGGCGTTTTCGCGGAGATTTTGACTCTCAGCAACTTCGGGGGCGACGACCCGGCGCCCGCCGGCCGCTTTTCCGGGTTGTCGACCTACGGCACCTACGACATGGCCGGCAACGTCAAGGAGTGGTGCCACAACCGCCGGGGCGACCTGAGGTACACGCTGGGCGGCGCCTGGGACGAGGCGCCGTACCTGTACGCCGAGGCCGATGCGCGATCGCCCTTCGATCGCAGTCCGAACCTCGGTTTCCGCTGTGCCCGGTACCCCGAGCCGCCGCCGGCGCAGACCACCGCAGCGCTCGCGGCGACGCGCTTCGACTTCTCCCAGGTCGAACCGGTTTCCGACGAGGTCTACGAGGTCTTCGCCAGGCAGTACACATACGAGGCCCGAGATCTGGATGCAAGGGTCGAGCTGGTCGATGACTCTGCGACCCACTGGCGGCGCGAGACGGTGAGCTTCACGCCCAGCTACGACGGCGAGCGGATGATCGCGCATCTGTTCCTGCCGAGGAACGTGTCACCGCCGTACCAGGCGGTCGTGCTACGGCCGGGCGGCGCCGTCAACTGGATCGAGAGAGTCGAGGACTGGACCGCGCAGATGCCCGAGTTCATTCCCCGCGGCGGAAGGGTGCTGGTGGTGCCGGCGCTGTACCTGACGCTGGAGCGTGGCTCGGGTGTGGGAGTCGCGGGTAGTTCGACCCGCGAGCGCCTCGAGCGGCAGGTCAAGGACGTCTCCCGGACGCTCGACTATCTGGAAACCCGGCCGGATATCGACACCACGAAGATCGCCTATCTCGGCGTCAGCGCGGGCTCGGAGTACGGCGCCATCTACCTCGCCGTCGAGAAGCGGTTCGCGACGGCGGTGCTGGTCGCGGGGGGATTCCACGACGAGCACATGCTCGACGAGCCCGACGAGGCCAACCCGTGGCACTATGCGCCGCGGGTGTCCCTGCCGGTGCTCATGATCAACGGCGAGCACGATTTCACCCTGCCGGTCGAGCTGGCGCAGAAGCCGATGTTCGAGCTGCTGGGCACCCCGCCCGGGGACAAGCGCCACGTCGTTCTCGACGGAGGGCACATCACGTCCAACCGCACGGGGATGGCCCGGGAAACGCTGGCGTGGCTCGATCGGTACCTGGGGGAACCGGGGGAACGAGACCCTGAGTGAGTGTCGATGGGTGCGGTGGGCGCCACTGATTACAGCTTGATGGGTGCCACGGTTCTAACAAGTTTGTATTCAGACTTGAATCGAATCGCGCCGACTTGAATCGTTCCAGGTATCGCTATCTCACAACAGCCGATCGGCATAGAAAACTCCCGTCGGGACCCGCCCGGCCCGACTGCCAGTGTTGTGAGGTTGTGATACCCGGCACGATTCCTCGGCTATTTGGTCGACCGATCAACAGGTCGTTCATGAGTACCTCCTTACCGTAAACGCGGGAACTCGGGCGCTTCAAAACGCGGTCGACAATACGCGTGTGACGTTTGCGGTGGTGAATAAACGTCCCTGCCCGTGGAAGATCGGGAATTTTCAATCTGATGGTGGAAGTCTTGCTTTGCATGATCTATGATTTCGACTCAAGCCTAATCGCAGCAAACCCCTCGCTTCGGCGCGGTGGTTCTCAAAGAGATGAAGCTCAATCGAGGGAGGAAAAGCAATGAGAAGACGGGCAATCATGGTGGTCTGTGCGATCGGTATTGCACTCGCAGCCCCGGCGTGGGCGCAACAGAGCGCAACTTTCGGCTGGGAGGACGGCATCAACACGGTCATGGGCGCCGATGGCGCCGCCCACACCTCGAACAGCTCGGAACAGGCGAGGACGGGGGTTCGCAGCCTGAAGTTCTGGGAGGATCCCATCACCGGCACTCCGCAGGCCTTTGTCTGGTGGGTCACCGGTCTCACCGACGGCGACACCATCGACGCCAGCTTCTACGTCTACGACATGACCCCCGCCACCAACCCGAGCGGACGGATCTGGGCTCATTACACCTCCGACCCGTCGGACATCCTCACGTACGCGGGTAGCGCCAGTGGCAACAGCACCTATTCGGCCGGAACCGGGTGGGATCAGCTGTCCTTCAGCTGGACCTTCGACTCAGACTTCGGCGCCCGCGACGGCTTCGTGGTCGAGGCGCGGCTCTACAGCGGCGATCTCACGACCAACACCATCTACATCGACGATGCGGCGATCACCGTGAGTTCGGACACTGCCGTCATCTACGCCCCTGACGGCAGCATCGTCCCGGTGGAGCTGCAGTCCTTCAGCATCGAGTAACAGAGATCTGCAAAGGGCAGATCATCGGCACGAGGAAATCGTCCGGCACCAGCTCGGCTGCGCGCCGGTACTGCGGCAGAGCGGCCTCGTCCATGCCTGCCACCCCCTTCAGATATTCGAGACCGACGCCTATCCGTTCAGGGTCCTGGTTTCGAGGGCTGAAACATCGATCAACTCGGACTTCAGCGCCTCCGCGTGCACCTGCCACCACTCTCGCGCGTCGGTCTGGCGCCACCGAGGAATGTCGCGGCAGGCAACAAGCCGTTCGCGGAATTCAGCGGCGCTATGCGGCCTCTCGTCGGGTTTCTTGGCCAGGCATTGCATCACCAATGCCTCGAGATCAGCCGGGAGTTCCCGCCCGAGCCTCTCGGATGGCGGCGTCGGATCGGTGTGCAGATGGTGACCGCAGATTTCGACGATATTGCCGGAAAAGACCTGTTCACCCGTTAACATAAAGTATCCCACCGCACCAAGGGAGTACAGATCGGTGCGGCCATCTACGGTATCCGGATCGGTCATCGCTTCGGGCGCCAGGAATTGAGGTGTGCCGGACACCACCCCATCGTAGGTCAGATGCGCGTCCCGCGGCCCCTCGACGATCTTGACCAGACCGAAATCGAGCACCTTGGCGACGTCGAGCTCACCCCCTTGACGGCACAGGAAGATATTCCCCGGTTTGACATCGCGGTGGATGAGACCGAGATCGTGGGCCTCGGCCAGACCGCCGGCGACCATTTCCAGCACCCGCAGCACTCGTCCAGGTGGCTGGGGGCCGTCCCGCTCGACCACGGCCTGCAACGAGGCGCCGTCAAGCAACTCCATCGCGTAGTAGAACACTCCATCGGGTGTGCGGCCGTAGTCGTAGATGGTGATCGTGTTGGGGTGGGTCAATCGCGCCGTCTGCTGAACTTCGCGTTCGAAACGCGCCAGGCTGGCCTCGCCCGCTATCTCGAGCGGAAGGAGCTTGACCGCCGTCGGGCGGCGCATCATGGCGTGACTGGCACGGTAGACCACGCCCATGCCGCCCTCGCCGAGCTTTTCGCCGAGGGTGTACTGGCCGAGCCGCATCGCCTGCCGGATCTCGCGATGAAGGTTGAAGATGATTCGCGAAACCGACACGCACACGATGATCACCAGCGTCCACCAGATGAGGACGTTGACGACCAACGAGGCGGTCTGGTTCGGCCCGATGGCTTCGCGCATTGAGCGGTCGACAGCCAGTGGAACCCAGTCAAAAACATACAGCCCGAACAGCGGAATCATGGCCAGCGTGGTGATCCATGTTGTGCGCCGCACCGTGCTCGGCACCAGGGCCGCCCGCAAAAGATAGCCGAAGGCGAGCCCGAGCATGAGCGCGACCAGGACCTGCTCCAGTTGCAGCCCGGCCATCAGGGCGCGGGCCTTGGGTTCGAGGGCTGCGAGATCGTAGCCCTCAAGCTCGGCGTTGAGCTTGAGCGCCTGTGGGGCGATGTGTCTTCCCATCAGAGCGACGGCCGCCGCCGAGCCCATCATGGACGCGCTCTCCACCACCCTCACGAACCGGCGCGAATGCGTCCCGCGGCGGCAGACCATCCACACGGCGAAACAGATCAGCAACGCCGACCATGAGAGAACCTGCCCGACGGTGAGAAGCTGACGCCACCCACCGATGGCAGTGTAGGTGAGGGCGGAGGCGCTGTTGCCCACCAGCCACACGATTGTCAGCACTTTGCCGAGCACGCCGACTCGCCGCTGGTAGAACGACCGGCGCGCGGGGGTGTCGGTATCGGTGGTGGTTGATGTGGTCATTCCGGGTAGAAAGCCTACCACTGAAACGAAGGGGTACAGAAACGGTCCATGCAATGCACTAATGCGGTACGTGGCACCGTCGCGTATTTCTCGGCGCCTGGAATTCTCGTTTCCTTGACCCGAATCAAGGAGAGTTTCGCCGGGTGATTTCATCCTTCTCGAGCTTTCAACGCGCGGTCGGTCTTTCCCCTCCTCTGCGGCCGAAAGCACCACATCAATCGAGGAGACAGAATGTTTTGCAATCAGTGTGAACAAGCGAGGGGCGGATTTGGATGCGGTTTCGGAGCCATCTGCGGCAAGCCGCCGGAAGTTTCGGATCTTTTTGACCTCCTACTGTGGCAGATCAAGGGGATCGCAGCGGTGCATGAGCAGGCCAGGAAGGCGGGCAATGCCGATTCCGAGGTTGATCGTTTCATCATCGAAGGTCTCTTCATCACGGTCACCAATGTCAATTTCAACATCGAACGAGTGGTGGACTTCGTTCGCCAGGCCGACGCCATGTTCGATCGTGCCGCGGCCGCTGCGGGCATTAATCGCGGTGCTGCAGGAATGCCCCAGTCGGCCGGCTTTGGCACCGAGGGTCTCGACACCGGCGCGATGCTGGCCGAAGCGCGGCGCCACCCGATCATCGCGTACCACCCAAATGCAGACATCCAGTCGCTGATGCAGCTGCTGACCTACGGCCTCAAGGGCCTCGCCGCCTACGCCGAGCACGCGGCGGTTCTCGGCGCCACCGACGACTCGGTCTTCGCCTTTATCGGCGAGGCGATGGCCGCCATGTTACGGACGGATCTGACCGCCGACGAACTGGTGTCCCTGAGCCTTCGCTGCGGCGAGGTCAACATCCGCTGCATGGAGATCCTCAACGAGGCCCACATCGACCACTTCGGTACGCCCGAACCCACTCCCGTATCCAACGGCACCGTGGCGGGCCCCGCCATCGTCGTCACGGGCCACGACCTCTTCATGCTCGACAAACTGCTCGAGCAGAGCGACGCGGCCGGGGTGAACGTCTACACCCACGGCGAGATGCTGCCCGCCCACGGTTACCCCAAGCTCAAGGCGCACCCGAGTCTCGTCGGGCATTTCGGCACCGCCTGGCAGAACCAGCAGTTCGAGTTCGACGGCCAGCCGGCGGCCTTCATCTTCAACACCAACTGCATCCAGGCGCCGCTCCCAAGCTACGCCGATCGCGTCTTCACCACGTCCGTCGTGGGTTGGCCGGGTGCGCAGCACATCGACGGCTGGGACTTCAGTGCGGTTATCGAGAAGGCCAAGGGACTCGGCGGCTTCGTCGACAAGCCGGGCATCAACCTGATGACGGGTTTCGGCCACGACGCGGTACTCAGCGTCGCCGACAAAATCATCGACGGGGTCAAGGCCGGAGCCATCAAGCACCTATTCCTGGTCGGTGGCTGCGACGGCGCCAAGCCAGGCCGCAACTATTTCACCGACTTCGTCGAGAACACCCCCGAGGACTCGGTGGTGCTCACCCTTGCCTGCGGCAAGTTCCGCTTCAACCACCTGCAGGACTCCCTCGGTGACATCGGCGGCATCCCGCGCCTGCTCGACGTGGGCCAGTGCAACGACGCCTATTCGGCGGTGCGCATCGCCACCGCCCTGGCCGAGGCCTTCGACTGCGGCGTCAACGACCTGCCCCTGTCGATGATCATCAGCTGGTACGAGCAGAAGGCCGTGGTGGTGTTGCTGTCGTTGCTGCACCTGGGCATCCGCGGCATCCGGCTCGGGCCCTCGCTGCCGGCATTCATCACCCCCAACGTGCTGAACTTCCTGGTGGAGAACTTCGACCTCAAACCCATCGGCAACAGCGCCAGGGGTGATCTCGAGGAGATCCTCAGCGCTTGATTGCCGAGGACCCGGACATTGGGTGGCCAGGAGGTTTCAATGCGCGTTGTCAGGTTGGGTGTGCTCATGGTTGCAGGGAGCATGGTCGCGGCGAACCTCCCGGCTCAGGCGTCTACAGAGTCGGGAGATGGCTTCGTTCCCGGCACCCGCGCTCATGGACCTGATCCCAACCATCGCGTCATGCCGCCCGACTCGAAGTCGTCGGCAAAAATCAGACCGCCGGCGTCTGGTCCGGCGCGGACGATTTGGAGGCCGGTGATGCCGTCGGCCACATACGCATAGTCGCCCTGAGCCGTCAGATCCCAGGCGTTCCCGGGCAAGGCGATCCGGTCGAGCTCACGAATGTCGCTGAGATCACTCACATCGTACAGCCGCAGGTGGTGTTCGCCGGTCGTCCCGGTTGTGATGAATGCCAGATCTCCGGAAACAGCTACAGAGTCGAACTGGAATACCTCGTTCACGCTTCCGACCAGGGTTGGATTGGCTGGTTCGCTGATGTCCAACACAAGCAGACCGTCGTGGAAAGCCGTCACATAGGCGAGATTCCCCTGGACCCAGACATCCTCACCCCAGTCAACGGGATAGTAGGCGTCTTCAAACGGAACCGAAGGATCGGAGACGTTGATGATGTGCAGACCCGTGTCGTAGAACTCGATGGCGAAAAGGTGGTCATTCGCGTACTCGACTTCAAGGATGTGAGGCGACAGCGGGATCGTACTCAGCTCCACCGGCGAGGTGGGATCCGCCAGATCGAACACGTGCAGGTAGTACAACTGCGTATCGACCGAGAAGCGCGTCACGAACAGAACCTCTCCGTCGGTCGCCAAATCAACCGCGGTGAAATCATCAACGCCGCCCACCTCGATCGGGTTGGATACGTCGCTGACATCGAATACGCGCAGCGTGGGTGAATACCAGTCGGAAACGTAGAGATGGTCGCCGATCAGTAGGGATTCCGTGGCCGCGACACCATCGGACCGGCCCGCGACCTGGACCGCGTTCGGATCGCTGATATCCGTGATCACGAGGCCATCGGTGCTCTGACCGAGAAATGCGGAGTCGCCCACAACCGTCACCGCGCTGGTCGTACCCACCGTGTCGTAGCTGCCGAGAAGGACGGGGGCGTACGCATCGCTGATGTCGATCACCTGCAGGCCGGCGGCGTCGCTCGACACATAGGCAACATCGCCGTCGAGCCGCACTCGGTGTCCGTCGGGCAGCGGCAGAGATGCGATCTGCTGCGGCTGCTGCGGCGTGGAGACATCAAAGACGAAGAGACCGTTGCGGTTCACGGCGACCACCATATCGCCGGTCAGCGCCAGATCGTTGAGACCCTCGGGCACGGCCGTGCTCCCGACCATCGCCGGGTTGGGGCCGCTCACATCGAAGACTCCCAGCCCCTGCGAGACACCCGCGAAGGCGTACGCTCCCTGAGCCTCGATGCAGGTAACGCCATCGGTGTAGAGGTTCTCGCCCACCTTGTTGAGGGTTCCGTCTGCAAGGATGAGGTATTTGGCTAGGCCGCTGCCCGCCACGTAGACATAGCCGCCAGCGGCGGCCACATCATCCGTGTCGCGTTCGTAGGAGTAGTACCACAATGGACCGGCCTGCACGCCCAGATCAATGGGATTTGCGGCATCTGAAATGTCAAAGGCGTGGACGCGGGCTTCGTTGGCGTTGATATAGAGATAGTCGCCCGCGATTGACAACCCGTCGGTGGGCTGATCGCTGGTCGTCCCCGAGTAGAACACCGGCACGGAACTGAGGCGCACGGGGTTCTGCGGATCCTGGAGGTCCCAGATTTCAAGACCGCTCCGCCAATCGGCCACATAGAGGCGTTTGTTCTCCGCGACGTATCGCAGATCTCGAACATGGCCATCGGTGTGCAATCCGTCATGGAGCAACTGCGGCGCGGAAGGATCGGTCACATCCAGCACGAGAATGGCGCCGCCGCTGCTGAGATAGAGCAGATCTCGATCGGCATCGACGGCCACGGCCCGCGCCCCGGCGTATGGCCATCCATCCACACGCTCCAGAGTGATTTCGGCGCCTGCGGTCACCGCGAACGCCGAGATCGAGAACAACGCGGCCAAGAGAACGTTTCTGCCTGCATCTGCGAACATGACTGACCTCCCGTGACTTCGATTCCGTGAGACGCGACCGCCAGGGGACCCGCCGGTAGCTACCCGCCGTCACATGGCCCTGGCCACCAATCTCAACATCGGTCCGCGAGATCACGATGTCATCATCAAAAAATAACGAAAGCATCACATCTGCCCGTGCCACGCACCTTGTGCCACTTGGGTGCCACGTACACACTTCCACACTTACTCATTTCTGAGGGGGCACGAGGCGGTGCGTTGGGGTTGTCCGAAACCGTAGTATTGTCTTAGCACTTCCGACCGCGACAAGAGAGGGATTCGAGAATCATGAAGAAACGAGTTCTCTTGACCGGACCGGCCGGAAATGTGGGTGATGAGGCGTTGGCGGAGCTCCTGCGCCGGCGCGATCAATACGAGATCCGCGTCTTCGACCTTCCGAACAGGGGTGTGCGCCGCCGCCTGCGCCCATTCCGCAACGAAGTCGATGTCGTGTTTGGCTATCTGCGCAACCGCGACGACGTGGCGCGGGCCGTGGAGGGTGTGGACGCGGTCATCCACCTTGCTGCCGTCATCCCCCCGCGGGCAGATCGGGAGCACGAGGAGGCGCGGTCAACGAACGTGGACGGCACACGAAATCTCCTCGACGCGCTGGAGCAGCAGGACCGATCAGTACCTTTCATTCACGCTTCGTCGATCTCACTCTACGGTGATCGGCTGGCAAGGCCCTGGATCGAAGTGTGCGACGCCGTGAAACCCAGCCCGCATGATTACTACGCCGAGACCAAGCACGAAGGCGAAAAGCTGGTGCAGGCCTCGACCATGGCATGGAGCATCTTCCGGCTATCCGGTGTCATGAGCATGCGGGTCGGGTTTGACCCACTCATGTTCCACATGCCGCTGGCGACATCCTTCGAGATCGTGACGGCCCGAGACTGCGGCTACGCCTTTGTCCAGGCCCTGGAGGTCGAGGAGGTAACGGGCCGCATCTTCAACCTCGGCGGTGGGCCGCGCTGCCGAACCACCTTCTCCGACTACCTGGACCGCCACCTTTCGATCATCGGACTCGGCACTGACTTTCTGCCACCCGAGGCGTTCGCAGAGGGCAATTTCCACTGTGGCTTCTACCGCGACTCCAACGACCTTCAGGTGCTGCTGAAGTTCCAGCGCGACGGCCTCGATGAGTGGTTCGAGCACGTGCGGGAAAACACCAGTTCTGTCATCCCGATTCTTGCCCGCGCCGGCCGGCCGCTGGCGCGCCGGTATCTGCTCTCACGATCGGAACCTTTCGCCGCGCGAAAGAGAGGCGATAGCGAAGAGCTCAAACGTTTTGCAATCGGCGGCACCTGATGGATGAATCGACCGCTACCACCTGAGAGTCTGCGACGTTGAAAACCCGCTCAACGAGCACCGGAATTCGGTCACATAGTGGCTCAACACGGACCTTCGCCGGGCGCGTGCAGACTTCGACTTCAAGCTACGGCTCGACTACTTCGACGCTGCGATCTCAAGTCAAAATTGACAGCCCGGAACTGGGCAAATGTCTACGTGGTTACCTTCCTCGAGAGTCAAGTCCCTCGCTCAAGGCGTGGTGGATGACCAGGACGTCACGTCTCCGGCTTCGAACCCGTCGCTGAAAATAAGGCTGACGATCGGGGACTCGGCGAACGCCGGAGGCTCATCTTCATGAGGTTCAAGATTGGAGATCGGCAGACTCTTATCTCTGCTTCGTGCTGCGGCCGTATGGGACTCCGTGCTTTCCGCCGCTGTGATCGTTCCGTCAAAGGCACCGGATCCGGGGTAGTTGTGAAATATCACCAGGTGGTATCCAGTTCCTGCTGCCGTGAAGCTCAAACTGTCATTGGAATAGCTGTTCGACCAGTCATCACAGTATCCGGTCCCAGGTGGATTCCAGTGATAGATGTCGATGTCGCCGGTGAAACTCGAGGTGCCGATCGTGAAGGACTCACCGGTCTCTGCGTACATCCAGACGCCCCAATAAGCATCGGATCCAACGTACAGATTCTGTGGAAAATTAGTCGTTCCGGAGAGCGCCCCTGGGTCGGTGATGTTGCCGGCTTCGTCGGCATACCACGCGTAGAACGTATGCGTGCCATTCGCCGGATGGAGGTTCCAGTCCAGGTAGGCCAAATAGGGTTCCCACCCATTGGTGCTCGGCCCGAAGGCCTTGGTCAAGGTGCTGGTGAGAAAGCCGGTGCCGGGATCGATCGCCACGTATAGCGAGTCAAAAACCTCGTAGATGTACATCCAGGTTGCATCACCGGCGGATGGATGAAGATTGACGGTGGAAGCTGGGGGAGTTGCCGCAACGCGAGGTGCCGCATCGAGGTTTGGGGACGACGGGGGCGTGAAGTCGAAACCCTCCGGCGGCCATCCGCCGGGAACACCGAACCAGTATACCGGCCCCTGGCGATCAGCGATCAGCATGTATGGATCTTCCGTTTCCACCATCGCCTGGTTTCGGAACTCGGCCTCCGATGCGAACGACGGGTCGAGGTTGTTGCCGATTCCGGTGGCCGTGTCGTACAAGAACGGTCCGTCCGTGTATACGATGAACTGGCCGGTATTGGGGTCAAAAACCTCATGTACGTACCTGCTGAGGATCCTGGTATCTGAGATGAATGGGCGTTGATAGGCCCCTCCGACTCCCCCCCAGTTCAGGGGTAACTGGCTCCAGCTCAGGCCCGCGTTGGTCGAGATGTAGCCATTGACCAGCGAGCCGGCGTAGGTGTCTCCCGAGACGATTGTGCTGCCTCCCGATCCGTCGAGCCAGCTCTGCCCGCCGGTGTCGAGAACCTTGACCCATGTGTCGACATCTCCCGTAGGCGAATGCCAGATTCCCTGGCCGGCAAACCCGCCCGATCCTGCCGCCACGCACGCGGTGCCGTTGGTCCACACCCCGGACAGTTGATACCCACCGCTTGATTCCCAAAGCACCGGATAGGCGGCCGGAAAGTTGAAGCCTCCGTCGGTCGACCGATTGACTCCCCACAACGTTGTAGCCAGGGCGAGATCACCGCCGATCGCCAGGTCACGAATACCGGTCGCGGCCGAGTCTGTCAGGCCGTTGACCGGAACAACCGTTTGCAGAGCATCGTGCGACACAAAGACCGTGTTCACAAGCGCGATGATCTCTATCCAGATGACCTTGGAGCCTTCACAGGCGATCTGGCTGACGTGATTCGTGCGCAGCAGGTTCCATTCCTCGGGATCACCGGTTGATCGGAAGAGGCCGTTTTCCGTGGCTGCATACACGGTGGTGCCGCAGACAGCGAACTCGTTCACATGGCTGAGGTCAGGCACGGGGCTCCAGAACCTGTCGCCCGAGAACGCCATCTCCGGTGAGATGCAGATACCGACGATCATCATCAAAGTAATCAACAAAATCGAATTGAGCCTCATGTCCCGCTCCCTTGCTATTCACCAGTGCCGGATACCCTGATCGGTCTTACAGGACGAGCAGGGAAACCTCACAACCGAGGTCTCGTTCCCGCCCACGATTTCAGGTTGTTTTGAGTGGCGTCCACGCTGCCGGTATCCAATGCCCACAGGGATGGGGTCAGAACAGGGCATTCGATTCCGAGGGTCGGGAAAGCCATCATCGATGGAATCAGTAGCAATGACGATGCCAAATTTCAGGCATCTTTCTCAAGCCGACGTCCTATGATGTGTTCGACAACGGGACACGCTCCGACCTTCTTGTTCACATTGAGGCATCACGCAAGAACCGAATGTCGATCGCGATGGGTGCCACGGATGGATGCCACGTACACACTTCACCCTCGTAGTAAGCTCGTGGATAATGTTCGAACATGGCTTTCCGGATTCCCCAACATGTGCTTTAGGATATTGGGAAGCTGATACATCCTGCGTTCCTATAGCACTCGTTTTGACCTGAAGGACGATCCCAATGGCTGAACAGAACCGTACGGCAAACCTCAGGTCGGGCGACGAAGACCTCCGTCGCGATGTCAGCATGCTCGGCCGAATGCTCGGTGAGATTCTTGTTGAACAAGGGGGCGCGAAGCTCTTTGCTCGGGTCGAGGCGGCGCGCCGAGCAGCCATCAAGAGACGAGAGAATCTCGGTCCTCTGAGCGAGCTCGACGCGGCTCTCGACGATCTCGACCCAGAGACGGCACGCGATGTGGTTCGCGCATTCTCGGCGTATTTCTCCCTGACGAATCTGGCGGAACAGGTCCATCGAATCCGCAAACGGCGGAACTATCTGACGACCATCGATCAACCACAGCCGGCAAGCCTCCGGGCGGTCGTTGCGCACCTCGCCGACGCCGGCCTCGACCTCGATCAGGTGATTGCCACGTTTGACAGCATCGTGGTGTCACCGATCTTCACCGCCCACCCGACGCAGGCGACCCGCCGCACGATTCTCGCAAAGGAGCAGCGCATTTCCGGCCTGCTCATCGATCGTGTCGAGCACCCCATTCGGACACCGATGGAGGACCAAGAACTCAACGAACGAATGCGGACAGAAGCAACATTGATCTGGCAGACCGAAGAACAACCGGCGCTGCGACCGGCGGTCTCGGACGAGGTCGAGTCGGTTCTTTTCGTGCTGACCGACGTCATCTATCAAACCGTACCCGCGTTTCACGATGCGTTGCGCGATGCCATCGAGGCTCGATGGGGTGAAGGATCCGCTCGGAACCTCAAAGGACCTGAGATTCGATTTGGATCCTGGGTCGGCGGCGACATGGACGGCAACCCGAACGTCAATGCCGGAACCGTACGCAGTACACTCGAACGACATCGCGAGCTCATCATTTCCAGGTATCGGGCCGAGGTCCGCGGTCTCTTCGACCACCTCAGTCAGAGCATCTCACGTGTCACATTCACCGATGCCGTCATGAGCCAAATCGAGAACTACCGGCACACTATGCCGGAGCAATCTTCGCGCATTCCCTCGCGATATGAAGACATGCCGTACCGCGTTCTTCTGTGGCAAATCTGGGAACGCCTCGGCGCGACCGAAAATGATCTCGAGCACGCCTATTCTCATGTCCAGGATTTCATCGCCGATCTTGACTTGATCACATCCAGTTTGGCGGTGAATGCCGGATCCGAGGCGGGATTGGAACTCGTCGAGCGACTTCTTCTGCGCGTGCGCACTTTTGGCTTTCACCTCGCGACGCTCGACCTCCGCCAAGACGCCGTAGCCCATCGGCAAGCCTGTGCGGAGCTTCTCGGCGACCCCGAATTCTGTGACCGGACCCCCGCCGAACGAAGCCGTCAGCTCGCCCGTTTTCTGTCGTCACAGATCGAGCCCCCTGCCACGACACAGGACACCCTGCACCAGACTCTCGACGTCTTCCGGGCCGTCACCGAATGTCAAAAACGATTCGGCGCCGACGCCATCGGTCCCATGATCATTTCGATGGCTCAAGGCCCGGACGATGTGCTGGCGGTGCTCGCTTTGGCACGCGCAGCCGGGCCTTGCGAAGGTGACGGCCGGACAGCGCTTGATATCGCACCGCTGTTTGAAACCGTCGACGACATCGAAAACGCGAGTGCGACCCTGCAAGCGATGCTCGCCGATCCTCTCTACCGCACACACCTGAACTCACGTGAGAACCGGCAGATCGTGATGCTCGGCTACTCCGACTCGTCGAAGATATCGGGGATCGCCGCTTCTCGCTGGGCGCTGTATCAAGCACAGGAGCAGTTGGTTGCGGTGTGCGAAAAGGCCGAGGTCGGTCTGACTCTGTTCCATGGCAGAGGTGGAACCGTCGGACGCGGTGGATCCAAACCCCGAGACGGCGTCCTCGCCACACCGTGTGGCGCCGTTCGCGGCCGCCTGCGGGTCACCGAGCAGGGGGAGATCATCACCAACAAATACGGTCTTCGCAGCATCGCCGAGCGGACCCTCGAGGTGACGGTCGGCGCCGTGGCGGAGGCCACCGCCTTATGCGAGCTCACCAACGCTCCAGAGCCTTCATGGCGACAAACGATGACGACGGTCGCCGGCGAAGGACGCAGTGCCTACGATCGACTCGTGCACCTGGATTCAGATTTCGTGCAGTATTTTCGGACCGCAACTCCGATCGATGTGATCGAACGGCTTGGCCTTGGATCTCGTCCAGCGTCACGGCGCTCCGGAGGAGGGGTCGAAAACCTGAGAGCCATCCCATGGGTTTTCTCCTGGGTGCAAAACCGTCACCTCCTACCGGGCTGGTACGGTGTGGGCGCCGGCCTGGAAGCGGCCCTCGAGGTTCATGGCAAAGAGGTCCTGCGCACGATGACCGAACGGTGGAAGTTCTTCAGCACCCTGCTCGGCGACGTCAGCATGGTTCTCGCCAAGGCCGATATGGACATTGCCGCAGCGTACGCAGAGCTTGGCGGCGAGATCGGCGAACGTCTTTTTCCCGAAATACGAGCAGCTTTCGACCGAACCCGCGACATCGTGCTCGATCTTCGCGGGGAACGCGATCTGCTCGATCATGAGCAGACGCTGCAGAACTCGATTCGACTTCGCAACCCATACGTTGATCCGATGAGTCTTCTGCAGATCGACCTGTTGCGCCGCTGGCGGGCCGGTGGCCGGGAAGACCCCGAACTCGAGCTGGCGCTATTCGAAACAGTACGAGGCATCGCTCGTGGGTTGCGCAATACCGGGTAGTTCCCGGTTGATTGGCGCCACCCGTCCGGCACAGCTCCGATACGTCACTGCCGCAGCCCGGCGCTCCAGTTCTGAATGAGCCTCGCACCAATTTTGTCATGGTCCACAGGCGGTCGCTCATTTGCCAGAAAACGCTGCCCGTCCCGGCTGACGGCCCAGTTCCTGCCGGTGCTGCTTTTCACTTCTACGCGGAAGAGCGGCCTCGGTTTGCCGAATGAAAACATCGTGTCGCCTGTGACATCCACGCTCGTGACGATTTCATCAGCATTCAAGTAGAAGAGTTCGCGCCCGTCCCCACGCCAGAGGACCTGGGACCCACCCTCGTCCGAAACCATCCAGCGCCCATTCGCGTCCGGGAACGACTGCACGTAGATCTCGGGTCTCCCTGACTCGTCGGAGTCGAAGGCGAGCCATCGACCGTCGGGGGACAAGCGGCCGTTCGACTCATTGAAGGGGCCATTCAATATGGGTTTGGCCTCGGACGCCTCAGTATTGAAGGCCCAGATATCCCAGCCCTTGTTCCCGGGGGCCAGCCCGGAATAGAAGATCCATTGGTCGTCGCTCGACCAGTCATCCAAGGTGATGTTCATACCTGACGCAAAAAGCAGCTTGGCTTCCCCCTGGCCGGACACGGCGCGTTCGTAGATCTCCCCTACCATCTTGCGCCCCGAGGCGAAAACGATCCTGCTGTCATCCGCCGACCAAAGGGGCGACCTGTCGTCGGCCGGATCGAACGAGAAGCGCGTGCGTACATTGCGGCCGAGATCGTGCAACCAGATGTCCCCGGCATCGTGACCGATGGACACGGCGACACGGCTGCCGTCGTGAGAAATGGCCGGTTCAAAGTAGCCTGCCTGATCGCCACTGACGTCGATCAGACTCCCCTCTCGATCACGCCAGTTCAGCAGGCTGTACGAGGCCCCGGATCCGCGTAGATGAATGAGAAGGCCGGATTCGGAAACGCCGAATTGTGCCCCACCCCAGGAGATGGCGCCGCCGGGTACTTCCGTGGCCACCGGGCTCGGATCACCCGTAAACGTTGCCTTGTCAGGATCAAATGGATGGGCCATGAGCGTCGATCCGATGCGGTAGAGAAGATGCCCCTGGCCGTAGAGGGCGCGCGACTCGGTTTTGAGCAATTGACGAGTTTCGTCCGAGTCAAGGGAGCCGAGGTAAATGCCGCCGTGTTCGCTCCCGACAGTGCTCGTGGTGCTGACCACAAAAAAGATGAATCGACGCCCGTCGGGCAGGAAGCTGGGCCACCGGTGAGCCACGTCGAAGCGCTCCTCGTTCAGAGTCGTGATCGGCTCGGCGGTGCCGCCGCCCGCCGGGATCTTCATCAAACCCTCACTCCAACCCCTCTGGAAAATGATCGTGCCGCCGGCGTTCCAGGTCCCGCCACGCCCATCCCGCGTATCGCACAGGGAAATGACCGGGCCACCCCTCGCATCGATCTTGTTGAGCTTGGAGTCAGCGAAAAAGGCGATCTGAGCTTCCGTCGGGAGACCAGAAGGGATAACTGGCCCCTTCTGTACCGGCTATTCGGAGGGGTTCGGCCTCCGACAGATCACGGATCCAGATGCTGCTGGTCTCGCCGGGAGTTGGCGCCGTTCTCGTGATTGGCGTTGGCCACGAAGGCAATCCGGCGACCATCCGGGCTCACCGCGAAGGGCGAGGCTGAATCGAAGTCCCAGGTGGCAGGGGGCATGAGTATTGACTGAACGAGAGGTTGCGGCGGCGCTTCGCGCAGGCCATGCCAGACCACGGACGCGGCCAGTACCAGCAGGGCTGCGCCAACACCGATCCAGGGCCATCTGCGGGAGGCCGAGCCAACGGTCGAGGCAGAGATCTCTTCGGCTCCTTCGTGAGTCACCACGATGAAGGGCGATCCGGGCCTCGCCGATGCTCTGCAGTCGGGTGGAGGGATCACGGTCGAGGCAACGTTGCAGCAGGGTGACGAGCCAATGCGGTGTTTCGCCGGGGAGAGTCGACCACTCGATCTCACTCTTCATCACGTCGGCCATGGTCTCGCTCATCGTCTCGCCCTCGAACAACTTGCGGCCGCAGAGCATCTCGAATACGAGCACTCCGAACGACCAGATGTCCGAGCGTTTGTCGACCGACTTCCCCTTCGCCTGCTCCGGGCTCATATAGGCCGCAGTACCCAGCACCACTCCCACTTGGGTCATGGCCCCCGTGATGGTGGGCGATGATTCCACCTCTTCACCCTCGGGCGCATCACCGGCGTAGGCGCGCGCCAGACCGAAATCCAGGATCTTCACGCCGCCGGCCGCGTCGACCATGATGTTGGCGGGCTTCAGATCGCGATGCACGATGTTCTTTTCGTGGGCCGCTTCCAGTCCGGTGGCGATCTGTTGGGCGATCTGCAGCACATCCTGGAGGGGCAGGCGACCGCGCTCGAGGCGCTGGGTCAGGTTTTCCCCTTCTGCCAATTCCATCGTCAGGAATCGGACTCCGTCGACGTGCTCATACCCATAGATGGAAGCAATGTTCGGATGTTGAAGGCTCGCCAACATCCGAGCTTCCCGCTCGAAGCGGGCGGCGCGCTCGGGATCGTCCGACATCTCCACCGGCAGAACCTTGAACGCAACGTCACGGTCGAGCTTGGCGTCATGAGCGAGATAGACTTCGCCCATCCCGCCTTTGCCGAGCAGTCCGGTAATCTCGTAATGGGCTATGGTTTTGCCGATCAATGGGACCTCGTATGTCAAGAAGATGTATTCGACGGTTTAACGACAATCATCACGGTCAGATGAGACGGGTTCCGTTTCTCTGTGTGCTCGGTAATATCTTTGTCGTTAAAAGGCACGGCCGGTCATTTATTCCCGACACCGCCGGTGGCACCGCAGGCACGCCGCCGCGCGCACGCGGTTCAGACCTTCACGCGGAAAGGTGTTCGTTAAAGAACTCGATGGTCCGATTCCACGCGAGCTCCGCAGCGGCCTCGTCATAGCGTCCCGTCGAATCATTGTGGAAACCGTGGTTGACGCCAGGATACATGTGCATGGTGTACGGGCTTTCGTTAGCCTTCAGGTCCTTCTCATACTCCGGCCAGGTCGCGTTGACCCGCTCATCCAGCTCCGCGAGATGGATCAGCAACGGCGCCTTGATGTTCTTCCGAATCTCCTCGGCGGGGGGGGTGCCGTAAAACGGTGCGCCGGCATTCACCAGGTCGGGGAGTGTGGCCGCCAACATGTTGGTGACATAGCCTCCGAAGCAGAAACCGACAACGCCAAGTCGGCCGTTGCAGAGTTGGTGAGCTTTGAGAAACTTGGCGGCTGCGATCATGTCCTGCTCGATCTTCACCCGATCCAAAGAGCGCTGCAGTTCACGGCCCTCATCGTCGTTTCCCGGGTAGCCGCCGACCGGGTGCAAGGCATCGGGTGCAAACGCGACAAAGCCCGCCTTGGCGACCCGGCGCGCAACGTCTTTGACATAGGGGTTCAATCCTCGATTCTCGTGTACGACCAACACCGCTCCGGCCGACTTCGTGACGGTTGTCGGAACGACGAGATACCCACGACCCTCCCCGTGCCCGTCGGGTGAAGGAAAGGTCACGTACTCGGCCTTGATATCGGGATCGTTGAACGAGACCTGCTCGGCCAGAGCGTAGTTCGGGATCAGGGCGGCGGCCAACGCGCTCACCGTAAATCCCAGCACCGTAAGCGTTGACAGCCGGTTGAAGAACTCGCGTCTGGAAATCAGGCCGTGCGCGTACTCGTCATACCAGTCAAACGCTTCCTGCGGAATCGGATGGATCGAATCGTTCTCGTTCTGCGCAGTCACATCAACCTCCTCGGTAATCGATCGTGGCGATTTACCTATGAAGTTGAAAACACCGCGCCCGGGTCAATCGATTCCCGGGGCGGTGCCACGTACACATTTCCACAGTTGTTGGTTGATCAGATCCTCTTCGCACCCTGTCAAACCGTTGGGCCGGGCGCCATTCTCCCGGCCCTCCCCGCGCCGGCCTTGACAATTCGACGATTTATTTATACTTTGATTACACCTTTTCTCGAGATGGCCCGTCCACGCGCCAGTTCGAACGGATACCGGTGGAGGGACTTCCCCACCGCCGGCACCCGAACAGAAAGGATTATTCCAATGGAGACAATCGAGGTCCGATCAATCGTCAAGACACTCGCGCAGGGCGTTGACCCGAATACCGGAGAGGTCTTTCCCCAGGGCAGCCCCTACAATGACCCGAGGATCATCAGAGCGCTTTTCAAGGTGGTTGATCTTGCCTGGCCGCCGGGCAGGTCCAAACTGAGCCTGGACGAGAAGCGCCAACGAAACATCGAACGCGGATTGCCGAGAAACGCCGGGCTCCCGTGGTCCGAAGATCACCGCGAGGCCGTAGCCGAGGGCTTCAAAAACGGCAAGACCATCAGGGAGCTGGCCACCTCCATGGAGCGCAGTCTGACCGCCATCAACTCCGAGCTGATTCGGCAGGAGCTCATTTCACCAGAGTACCGTTAGCCGGAAGAAGCCGGATAAACCACGGTGAGCCGAGGATCTCTGGAGTTTCCGGAGATTCTCCTTTTTGATGGGGTGTGCGCCGTCGGGCGCCACCCCGGCTCGCTTTCGCAATTCGGGTCGGTTTCGGGGCTGCAGGCTGAACTTCCTGAAGGAGTCTAGAGTTGAATTGGTGCGATTCCGATGCAGCCGGGCAGACCCTTGGATATTCGTGCTACTTTCTGACCATGACACTCCACATCGTTGATCACCCGCTCCTGCACGACATCATGACCCGGCTGCGCAATCGCGAAACCTCATCCGACGATTACCGCGCGCTGACATACCGGGTCTCGACCTTCTTGATCGCGGAAGCCACCCGCGATCTGCCGACCCGTGAAGTGCCTGTGTCGACACCGCTCGAGGAGACGACCGGTCGACGGATCGATACCAGGGTGGTGGCGGTGCCGGTGCTACGGGCCGGAATCGGCATGTTGCAGGCATTTGTCGATCTGGTCCCCGGCACCGAGGTGGGCTACTTCGGACTCGAACGCGACGAGGAGACTGCGGTGGCGCGCTGCTATTACGAGAAGGTCCCGAAAAACCTCGGCGGCGCCGTCGTCTACCTGCTCGACCCGATGCTCGCCACCGGTGGATCGGCTGCCATGGCAGTGGAGGGCTTACTGGATCGAGGTGCGCACGATGTGCGGCTGGTGGCCATCGTCGCGGCGCCCGAAGGTGTCGAGCTTCTCTCGCAGCGCACCAACGGTACGACCATCTACACCGCGGCCCTCGACCGCGGCCTCAACGAGAAAAAGTACATCCTGCCGGGTCTCGGCGACTTCGGCGACCGTTTATACGGCACCTGACCGACATCGTCGAAGGACTCGCGCCCGCTCTGGCCGAGCACCACGAGCGCATCGCCAGCGACCCGCGAGTCCTGGCCTATTACGCTCGTTAGCGGACGGGAACCGCGATCACCACAAACGACGGTTTTCGACAATAGAGGTCTTTGCCGGAGATTCAAACGGCTCCTCTTTGCTCAGCTCGACGACCGTACTGCGTGAGGTCCACGGGAGCTTGATGCCGACGCCGGCTCCGTCCCGGAAGGCCCGGACGGGCGCCACTCGTGTATCTCGCCCGTGGGTCAGTCCGGCAGCGGTTTCTTGTCGTGGCCGGAGTGATCGACGCTCTCCGTCTCCTCGTCTTCCTGGTCCTCGATGACGGCTTCGGCCGCGTCGAGCAGGTCACCGACGAAAAGGCTCGAGTTCTTGACGAAAAACACCACGGGGAGATCGCCGGAGAGCCGGTCAATCCGCTCGGCGTAGGCTTCTTCGTCGCCGATAGCAGGAACCTCGAGGCCGAGGAAGACCGCCGACGCGTCGGCGCTCGTGCGGTGGATCAGCTCCCTGACCGTCTCGTCTTTGGGTTTCAACACCACCTTGACATCGGCTTCGATGCGGATCTCCGGCAGCAACTTCCTGAGGTGCGCCTCGGTCCGGCTCCTCATGAGTTCGGATGAGGCGAGGCTGAGCACCTCAACCCGGGCGTCGCGCCAGTCAGGGGTGGAGTTCAGAAGGTGGACGAGGAGCAACATCAGATCGCCGTTGCGCTCCAACCCACCCCACCAGACGTGGATGAGCGGTCGCTCGCGCTGGAACATGTACTTGGGTCGGATTCTGGCGAGCACGAACGACTTGTTGAGGTTGACCAGGCAGCGCATGACGCGCAGGAAGTCGGCCCGGCGTGCCGTCGAGTCGGGCCAACCGACGAGGACAGTATTGCTCGCCATCCCGGCCATGCCGTTGGCCTGACTGACGTTCAGAATGCCCTCGACCACATCGTGGACTGCGTCGACCTCGGGAAAGACGACGATGTCCTCGGCCTCGATCACCGCCTTGATGCGGTCCCTTCGCTCCGCGAGGTCGAGATCCTCGTTCATGAGATCGCCGACCACCAGATTGCACACCGTCACCACGCCCCTGCCCTGGCTGAACCAGTCGCTGAAACGGATCAGATCGAGCTCTTTGAGTGGATCGTCGACAAACGTCAGGAAATGCGGCCGCCAGTTGCGGGCGCTCATGGGCCGCTCGTTGAGCCGGATGAGGGCCCAACGGATGAGGGCCTCGTAGAGGCCACGACGGGCGTCGCCCCAACGCGCCTTCTGCGCCCGGCGCGAAAGGAAAAACCACAATGAAAACTCGGCCACCAATGCGACCACGCCGGCGATCGGGTTGATGAGGATCATCACCACCATGCAGGCGAGCCCACCGGCGAGAGTGACGGGCCACGGGACCTTGATCTTCGGGCGCCATGACGGGTCGCCGCTGAGGACCTCGAACGCGGCGACGAGATTGACGGTGCCGTAGACGGTGAGGAAGAACATCGAGACCACGATCGCCACCGCGTTGAGGTTGCCGAGGAAGACCGCGCCGACGGCGATCGCCAGCGCTACGGCCATCCCGGGCAGGAGTTCGCGGGAGTTGCCGGTCGGCCGCCACAGGATGCGAGGCGCCAGTCCGTCCCGCGCCAGGGCCTGCAGTGTTCGCGGCGCGGCAAGAATCGATCCCACGGCGGAGGAGAAGATCGCCGCCCACAGTCCGGGCAGGATCAGCCATGGACCGGCGACTGCGATCCGCGACCAGACCATGGGGTCGTCGCGGAGATCGGAAGGGTCCGCTCCGAGCGAAAGCAAAACAGGGACCAGGAGATAAACGGCGAATCCGGTCAAGACCGCGGTGATCGACCCGAGGGGGATCGAACGACCGGGATTCTTCAGATCGCCGGAGAGTCCGAGGCCGGCCATCACCCCTGTGACGGCGGGGAAAAAGATCGCGAAACCGGCCCAGAATCCGACATCGCCGGAAGCGGGATGGAGGACCACCTCGGCGCCGGAAGATTTGGCGAGCGCGCCGATGGCGAGGGCGACCAGCGAGATCACGACGAAACCCATCAATACGACCTGGGCCTTGAGAGCGCGCTCTGCGCCCGTCACGGCCAGCACGCCGACGCCGAGGACAACGACCAGCGCCACCGGCATCAGCGGCAGGTCGGGCCATACAATCCGGAACGACTCGGCGAGGCCGTAGGAATAGAGCGTCACCGAGAAGGTCTGGGACAAAAAGAGCGGCACGCCGATGGCGCCGCCGAGTTCGAGCCCGAGGCTGCGCGAAATGATGAAGTAGGCGCCTCCGACGCCGACCTTGGCGTTGGTGGCCACCGCGGAAAACGCGAGCGTCGTGATGAAGGTGATCACGTTGGCGAGAACGACGACGGCGACGATCCGCACCAGCCCGAGGTGCCCGACCAACCATCCGAAGCGCAGATACATGATCACGCCGAGGATCGTCAGAATCGTCGGTGTGAAAACCCCGATGAAAGTCCCGAGTTTGCGGTCGTTTCCCAAAGTTCCTCCGTGTCGCTGGTTCGACGTTACCCGTCAGGGTAGCATCCTGATGGATCCGCTGATTATCGGTGGCGCCGTTCGCACCGTTCAATCGCAGGCCATACCAGCCGGTGCTCCGAACCACCCGTGCATGCTCTCTACCATCAGATCATGCTCCAAACAACCAATGGCCGGTCATAGGAATTTGATGCAAGTGTCCCGGTCCGAGGCACCGCACACAAGCCAGAATGTTTTTCGAGTGCCGTACGTTGAAACCTGTAGTTCGGATCGAAAGCGACCACCCGAACCTCAAGGAGACAACGCATCATGGCCCGACTCAAGCTCACCTACTTCGATATCGACGGCGGGAGGGGGGAGTCGATCAGGCTCGCTCTTCACATCGGCGGCATTGCGTTCGAGGACGTTCGGCTAACGGGTCCCGAGTTCCGCGAGGCGAAGCAGTCATTTCGGTTCCACGCGCTGCCGGTGCTCGTGATCGACAGCCGGCAGATCACCCAGTCAACCGCCCTCGTTCGCTATGTCGGCAGATTGGCGGGGCTGTACCCCGCCGACGACCTGCAGGCGCTGTACTGCGACGAGGTGATGGATGCCATCGAGGATCTGAGTCACGCCATCGGCAGAACCTACGGTCTGCAGGGCGACGCGCTGAAACAGGCACGCACCGAACTCGTCGAAGGTCGGCTCACTACCTACATCAAGGGTCTGGATGGACTGCTCGCCCGCGGTGGCGGTCAGTTCTTTGCGGAGGGGCGCCTGACCGTCGCGGACCTCAAGGTCTTCGTTGCCACCCGGAGCCTGGCCAAGGGAATTCTGGACCACGTCCCGACCGACATTGTCGAAAGGCTCGCGCCGGCGCTGGCTGAGCACCGCGAGCGCATCTCCAACGACCCGCGAGTCCTGGCCTATTACGCTCGTTAGCGGACCGGTGGCACGTGCACAGTTGGCGTCGCTGATCGCAACCTGAGCCTCATGAAAAACTCGGCAAACGGTGACAATGATCTGCTGACCCTTCGCACCTGCTGGCGGGCGAGGGCGCCGGCAAGAAGACCACAAACAACGATTTTTCGAGAATCGGAGTTTCGAAAGTGGCTCAACCTCATACCGCTGCCGTTTCCCGCCAGGTTGTGACGTTGTGGTCAGCGGCACCCTCGCTTGCAGGTGTCTCATTCCCGGGCTTCACTGCACTGTCTCTATGAAATGAGATTGGGAACCATTGTCCTTCATAACGCCGGCACCGCTCGCACCGCGAGCGGTGCGTCGGTAGCGTCGAGGTCGAGCAGTCAACTAGTGGCGGAGGTGTACTCATGCGGAAGACGGCGGAAGAGGATGCGCGGGGATTCGTGGCACGGCTTTCGATCATTCTGACGGCGCTTTCGCTGTGTGCTGCTGTAGCCGGCGCCGACTTTCCACAGCTGGAAGGTCCGAGCTTTCCCCCCGGTGACATGATCGCACCGGGTGAGTCGATCGGGAATCAAGAGGACGTCGACATTGCGGCGGGCGGCGCCGGCTTTCTGGTCGTCTGGACCGACATGCGCACTTCGTACGCCGACTTTCAGGGTCTCGATCAGACCGGCCGCGACGTCTACGCCGCCCGCCTCGACGCGAAAGGCAACATGATCGACACAACACCGATCGCCGTCACCATGGATTTCGGCACCCAGCAAGACCCGGAGGTCGCATGGAACGGACAGAACTGGCTGGTCATCTGGGAAAACGAGACGCCATCCGGAACCGGCGGCGCCGCTCCCATGAAGATCTTCGGCTCCCGGGTTTCGCCGGACGGCACGGTGCTGGATGTTCCATTCGAGATCCTCGAAGCGCCGGGTTTTGCGGGAAGCATGGTCGAGATCGCAGTGGCGGCCAACGGTGCGGACTGGCTGGTCGTCGGCGAGGCCGACAGCGGTGGCGGCCTGTTGGGCGTGCGCGTTGCGGGAGACGGGTCGATGATCGACGCCGATCCTGTCACGTTGGCGCCCGAAGACTACTTCCTGTACTCAAGGGCCAGTCTCCACGTTGCCCAGGGCGAGTATCTCCTCGTTTCCAACGACGGCCCGTACGGATCCCGGGCCCGCCGTTTCGCGTCGAACCTCAGTTCGCTCGGTCCTCCGATCGAGCTGCCGGATTCGAGGCCCGCAATCGCATCGAACGGCACGGACTACTTCGTCACATGGGATCCGGCTGGAGGAATCCTGTACGGCTCGCGCATGACCCTCGACGGGACGCTGCTCGATCCATCGGGGACTCCGCTTATGGAATCGTTCTGGGACGACGGTGACCAAAGCCACGTTCAGTGGGACGGGACGCGGTGGTGGGTGTTCCATGAGCTGCCCTACCCGGACGGTGGGCTGCACTTCGCACGCGTCGCATCCGATGGAACGGTGATCGATACCACACCGATGTTTGTGTTCGATACCACTCCCGCTAGCTTCATCGGCCCATACACCGTCGCCGGAGGTCTCGCCGGCGGCCTGCAGCTGGTCTGGGCCGACCAGGACTGCAACTGCCCGGACGAGTGGGGCGCCGGTGTCATGCCCTGGGACATTCGGGGCGAGTTCATCTCGGCCGCCGCGCAGATGACGCCGGACATCGCGATCTCGCGTTCGGCGCCGGCGCAGACGTTTCCGGATCTGACCGCCGTGCCGGATGGGTTTCTCTCGTTGTACGTCAGCGAGGTCGACGACCTGCAGCGGATCATGGTCCGACGACTTGATCAGCTCGGCAGCCCGCTCGACGAGCAACCGATCGAGATCGCTTCGGGTTCGTACGTGACGAATCCCGAGGCGGCCTGGAACGGCTCCGTCTACATGATCACGTGGGACGAGTTCTACTACTGCGTCGGCGGAAACTGGCCGCCATGCGGCAGTTTCATCCACGCCGTGCGGATGCTGCCGGACGGCACGATACTCGATGCGGAGCCCATCGTCGTCATGCCGGCATGGGACGGCGACGTCGCGGCGCTCGGCGACGTGTTCCTCGTCACGGGTCGCCATTTCCCCGACGCCGCTCACTTTGTCTTCCCGTTCGGCGCACGTGTCGACGGGAACACCGGCGACGTCATGGATCCCGAACCGTTGCTTCTGGGTGGGAGTTTTGCGGTCCGACCGCGCGTAACGACTTTCGCGGGCAAATGGCTGGTGGTCTGGGAGCAGAAGGCGTCGCACAACCAGAGCTGGGGGGCGAGTCGTTACAACTTCGTCAGCGCCGACGGCACTGTGAAGTTCGAACCCATGTTGGGGACTCAGCTATCCTGCGGTGGCGGCAGACCGGAAGTCGCCGCCTCGGCCGCGAGCGCGCTCGTCGTCTGCCGTGAAGGCGCCTGGGACCATTTCCTCAGCGACGTCAACGGCGGGCTGATCCTGTCCGACGAGACACTTGGTGCCACCTTCGAGATCTCGGGCGCCGTCGAGCAGCAGCGCTCGCCTACCGTCGCCTTCGACGGATTCGATTTCATCGTCGTCTGGGAGGACATGCGCAACGCAGAAGACTTTTTCGACAAGCGGACCGACCTGTATGGCGCGCGGGTCAGCGTGGCCGGGACAGTGCTTGATCCTCTCGGCGTCGCGATCGCGACCGATGCGGCGCCCGAGTGGCAGCCCGCTCTGGCCAGCGCGGGAGGCGACACGCTGCTTGCAGCCTCGATCTTCAGAGACGACCTGGGCATGACCTCCTACCGGCTGGGGCTGTTCCACGCAGCGGGAACATTCAACGATCCGCCGGACGCTTCGTTCAGCGGAACCCCCACCGGGGGATGCTCGCCGCTGGCGGTGGACTTCACGGATCAGTCCCTCGGTGATGTTTCTTCGTGGCTCTGGCATTTCGGCGACGGCAGCAACTCCACGCAGCAGAATCCGAGCCACCTCTACATGTCCGAGGGCGTCTTCTCGGTCACGTTAACGGCGACCGGCTCGCTCGGTGGTGTCGATACCGCAGCGCGGTTCGCCTACATCACTTCGGCCGCGCCGACAGCGGCCGCCTTGATGGCCAGCCCGACGCAGGTCTGCGCCCCGATCGGCGAGGTCGTCTTTACGGATCTCTCGACAGGCTTTCCCGATTCCTGGCTCTGGGACTTCGGTGACGGCACCCACTCCACCGAGCAGCACCCGACCCACGCCTACCCGCAGCCGGGCCTTTACACGGTGACGCTGACCGTCGGCGGCAGCTGCGGCTCGGACAGCACGACGATGGTCGATCTGATCCAGGTCGATCCGCCATGTGATCAGGTCAGGCAGGCGCTATCCGACATCCCGGTAGTGGGTTCGCTCATCTCCGGCGATTACACCTCGACGCACGTGTACGCCGATCAGGACTTCGAGCTGTTCTACGAGGTGATGGCCAACGAGGGCGCCGGCTACTACAGCATCCTCGAGCACCGATGGGATTTCGATGTCGCCGCTGGCGACACGGTGACGTTTTACGCGAGCACGTACACGTTCCCGGACCGCGTCAACGGATTCCGTTTTGAGTACTCAACCGACGGCACGACGTTTTTGCCGCTCGTAGATATTCCCGTCGAATATGGATCGCTCACTGCTTCGCTTCAGCCAGACACGAGTGGCGCGGTGTACATCCGCCTGGTGGACACCGACCGGACTCCCGGGAACTACCAAACGGACGGGGTGAGCGTCGATTTCATGTCCATCGACACATTCGTGCCGATAGAGATGCCGCAGTTCGCGGACTCGTTCGAGAGCGGAGACACCTCCCTCTGGACTTTGACAATGCCCTGAGGATTGTTGCCACGTCAGCCTCTTGCCAAGACTCCGATGCTCGTCGAATCGTGGCCCGTGCTCTTCTCGCGGGCGGAGGCGCCGACGCTACAATAGGCTGAGATCCATTGTAGGGCCGGCGCCCCCGCCGGCCCGTATTTGATGTGGGTCGGCGGATCTACGAGTCCAAGTGCAGAATTCTGCATCAGGCCCACGTGGCACCCTGGCGGAGGCAATAAGTTGGATCCCAACTCGTGTTACTTCTTCTGAACGCCCGTCACCGGCAGCCCGGATCGCCTTCGAATCGCTGCGCGAAGAACGAGAGGATTGAATCCATGAAATACCTCCCATCAGTTCCACCCGCCGCACCGGTATCGGCGACAGCACGACCCGACATGCCTTCTCGCCGGTCGCGAGGCGCAATTCGATTCGTTCTCGCGGTCTTGGTGTCGGCGATCGCGATCTCGACGATGGCCAAAGAACCGTACGAACTCCGCCTCGCATCGGACGAGTGGCCCCCGTTCACCGGCAGTCACAGTAACGAAAGGGCCGCCATCGAGCTGGTGCAGACAGCGCTCGAGCGCGCCGGGATCTCCGCATCGACGGAAATCGTCGAATGGAAGGCCGTCGAGATCGGCATCCGACGCGGCGATTTCGACGGCAGCGCAGCCATTTGGCGCACCGAAGAGCGTGAAGATGACCTTCTGTTCTCGACGCCCTATCTGGAAAATCGGCTGGTGCTCATCGGACGGTCGGGGAGCGATGTGTCGGCGGCCCGGATGATCGATCTTGCCGGCAAACGCGTGGCGGCCGTCGGGAAATACGCCTATGGCGACGTGGTCGAGAAGGCGGCGGGCGTCCTGTTCGTCAATTCCCACAACGACCAGGACAGCCTCGACAAGCTCCTCGCCGGAACCGTCGACTACATCCTCGTCGACGAGCTCGTCGCGCGCCATCTACTGACCTTCCAGCCCGAGGAGACCGCGGCCAATCTCGAGATCGGATTCACGCCTCTGTCCCGGCAGATGCTGCACTTCGCGATTCGCCGCGATATACCCAACGCCGACAAGATCATTTCAGCGTTCGACACCGAGATCCGGAAGATGCTGGGAGACGGCTCCTATGCGAAGATCCTCAACGTCGGGTGGATTCGGGTCGACACCAATAACGACGGTCTCTACGAACTCGTACCGCTCGGAGAAAACACCGCCGCGTTGACGCCGGGGTCGGTGTACGACGTCTTCGGCGAGATGCCCGAGGAAGCGCCGCCGGAGAAACAGCTGATCGTCATCCAGGGAAATATCTACAAGGGCTGGGACGCCATCCCCGATCGCTACAAGCTGCCGCCCACCGCAGCAGGGGGCGACACGTCGTTCAAGTACGGTACGACGGTGGTGACGTTGAATTTCTGACGAGAGGCGCCATGAAATCGGCGCCGCCGATTCCACGAATTCACGACTGCAGGCCACACCAACGCCACCGAATAGACCGTTTAGCGCTCGTTGAGTGCGGTACGGATCTCCTGGGAGAGTTCCGTCATCGTGAACGGTTTGCGCATGAAACGCGCCGATTTCAAGTGATCGACCAGCTCGGCGGTGCGGTCCTCCGAGTACCCCGAAATGACGATGATTCCGAGATAAGGCCACCGTACGCGCAGCCGCTCGGCGAGCGCCGCCCCGGAGAGGCCGGGGAGCATGAGATCGGTGATCAGCACATCGAACGCGGGAGTCGGTGAGAGCGCCAGAGCCTGCTCGGCGCTCTCGACCGCTACGGTCGTGTACCCGAGCATCTCCAGCACATCGCGGAGACCGGCGCGGGCGGCCGGTTCATCCTCGACCAGCAGCACCCGCTCTCCACGACCGGGAACGAGACCGGAATCCGCCTCGAGCGTGGCCGTCGAGCTATGCGGCCCGGTCTTCTCTTCGGGAAGCAGTACCAGCACCCGGGTACCGTGATCCTCCACGCTTTCGACCTCGATGCCGCCGCGGTGGCGGCTGACGATCCCGTGCGCCACCGACAGCCCGAGCCCGGTACCGAGACCTCGTCCCTTTGTGGTGAAGAACGGCTCGAACATCCTGTCACGGACGTGCTCGGGGATTCCGGTGCCGCTGTCATCAACCTCGAACCACACGTGTCCCGGCTGCCCCGTGGGCTGTGCGCCGCTTGGTCTCATACCACTGCGAACGGTGATCCTTCCCCCATCCGGCAGTGCGTCGGCAGCGTTGACCACCAGGTTGACGAGCACCTGAGCGAGCTGGCTCTGGTCACCGCGAACATGCAGATTCCGCTCGTCGAGTTGCAGCTCCAAGCGGATGTTCTCGGCGACCAGGCGCTCCAGCATCGCGATGTTCTCGCGGAGCACCTGGTTGAGTTCGAGAGCTTCGAGGTGGGGCTCCTCGCGGCGCGAGAAAAGGAGAAGCTGGCGGGTCTGACTGCGCCCGCGCTGAATCAGCGGTTCCAACTCCCGCAGCAAGTCGGTCCCGTCTCCACCGGCGCCACTCGCGAGGCGCGCTTCGGCAGTGCTCAGCATCGCCTGCAGCAGGTTGTTGAATTCGTGCGCCACACCTCCGGCGAGGCGACCGATCGCCTCCATCTTCTGGGCCTGCAGCAGTTCCTTCTCCAGACGCTTACGATCGGTGACGTCATGCAGCACCACGAGGCGTGCCGGCTCCCCGTCCCAAATGGTCTCGGTCGACCGAAACTCTGCAACGCCCGGCGCCCCGATGGACCG
This sequence comes from uncultured Acidobacteriota bacterium, assembly GCA_963753035.1. GTDB lineage: Bacteria > Acidobacteriota > Thermoanaerobaculia > Thermoanaerobaculales > Sulfomarinibacteraceae > JAHECW01. The sequence continues at coordinate 123,021 of CAVWAW010000010.1, forward strand.
TCGAATCTCGAGTTCGTTGCCGCCATTGATATCGGCTGCCCATTCATAGCGCGAGCCGACCAGTTGGCCGAGGGGTGTCTCGAGCAGAGCACAGGCAGCAGGGTTGGCGAACCGGACAACACCGTCGGCATCGACCACAGTGATACCGTCGGTGTTCTGGTCGACGATGGCGGCAAAGCTGGTACGGCTCTCCCAAAGCTCCGCCTCGAGTCGCCTGCGCTCGGTGATGTCGGTGGCGGTCACGAGCACCCGCCGCCAGCCACCACCGGGAGTCGCCGGAACGACCGACATGAGCAGGTCGAGGCGCTCTCCCCCCAACTTTTTCGACTCGACTTCGGCGGTGAAACCCGGGCGGTCCTCTGCGACCGCCACCAGCTCATCCCGAAAGGCGGCCAGCGCCTGGGGAGTGAAGAGCATATCGAGGTTCGCGAACAGCTCCTCCTTGCTTTTTGCCCCATAGAGCCCGAGTGAGGCCTGGTTGATGTCGAGGACCCGGATCAATCGAACGAGACGCTCGGTTTCCCCGGGATGATCCTGCAGGTGGTTCCCAAGATCGACCACTCCCTGATCACGTAAAGCATCGAGAGCAGCAACGACCTCCGAAAAATCTTCGACCCAGATCGAGATGGGAATCGACTCGAAGATCGCGCGAAACGTGAGCTCCACGCTCTGATCAGGTTGTTTCATGTCCACCGATCATCATCCCCCACCCGTCAGCCGCCATCTCACGCAGGAACGCGTCGCGCCAGGCCTTCCTATGACGAGCGTACCTCACCTTTTCGGATGGTTGGCACGATGGGCGCCGATGGCGGGGTTGTGACCCGATTCGAGATCCGACGACGCCTTCCCCGTCAAAAACAGAGAGGCCATCGAGAGGCTCGAATCAAAGATGCCGTCCGGTGGACGATAAAGAGACGGCCAGCTCAATCCTGTCAATCCAAGCGAGTGAAACGAGGTGCGGGGCTCCCGGCTCTCGCCGGTGAGACGCCGGAATGTCGGCCCCACCTGTCCTCGAAGTACTCTCGACCGCGCTACGGATCCGTGGCGGCCTCGAGCGGCGCATCGGCAGCGCATCTAAACCCCACATTGATGTCGACCCAGTAGGCGAGGAGACCCAATCGTCGATAGACCCGGTTGCAGTACGGTCCGGAGTGCCAGCCTCCCCCGCGCACCGTCTTGTACTTTCCCTTTTCCGGCCCTTTCGGGTCCACTGCGGGGCTCTCCGCATAATATCCGGGGTCGTACCAGTCGGCCACCCACTCGCCGACATTGCCGGCCATCTCGTAGAGGCCATAGCCGTTCGGTGGGAAGCTCCCAACCGCTGCCGTTCCCTCCGAGGGACTGTAGTTCGCCTTCTCCGGGTCGATCTCATCCCCCCATGGAAATTTCATTCCACTCGAGCCCACCCCTGGCCGCGTACTCCCACTCGGCTTCGGTCGGAAGCCGCATCTCGCGCCACTGACAGAAAGCCAGGGCATCGTGCCAGGTCACCCCGACCACCGGGTGGTCCGGGAAGTCGGGACCGCTCGACAGCTCATCGATGCCCCAGAACTGCGGCAGAGTCGTGATCCGTGGCGCCGCAGAACTCAAAGTACTCGGCGTTGGTCACCTCAAAGCGGTCCATGAGGAACCCGGGCACCTGGACCCGGTGGGCCGGTTGGTGATCGTCCTCCACTTCCGCTCCCATCACCATCTCGCCACCGGAAATCAGAACGGTCCGAGAGATCTCATCTTCGTTGTCACCGCCCGCACGATCAGATGCGAACGAGAAGTGCATCTGCACGATCACCCACGCCTCGTCGCGTTTCTCGAGCACGCCGGTCCACCGTGTGTCCTGCCAACAACCCGGCTCGCCATCCCAGGTATAGCAGTCGTCGAGAACCGCCGAGAACCAGGCGACTTCGCCCGAGCGGGAGAGACGGCAGCGGAATTGCCTGAGATCGGTTCTGGTGGCCTCGAACCGCGGATCCATCCACAGCTCGAAACCACGCTCGAACTCGGCGTATCCGTGCACACCGTCCAGACCCTCGGGATGGAACGAGAAATAGTCGTCGTCATGGGCGATGATGCCCTCGAGACGAGCGCGGTCCTTGGTCAGGGCCCAGGCGATCGAGTCGTAGACTGTCTGCTCGATGAGCTGCTTCTGGCGCGCGGCCTCGATCACCGCGCTGTCGACCCAGTAGATCTGCGCCACTTCGCCCGGCTCGTCGTAGCGGCTGAAGAATAGGAACCTGCCGTCATCCGAGAGACTCGGACAGGACTCGGAGTACTCGGAATTGACGCCGTCGCCCAAATTGACCGGCACGGTCCAACGCCCGTCGCCGCTGGCAAAGGCAACATAGATATCACCCTCGCCGAGGCTGTCATCGGCTCTCGCATCGACGAGAACGAACGACTCGTCAGGAGCGACAAAGGTGTGCCCGCCGAACTCGAGTCCGAGCGGTTCGACCTGCCAGGACCCGTCGTCGTCGCGCCGGGCGCGATACGGCTTCCGCTCCTTGATGTTCGTGTAGTAGATCGCACCGCTGGACGCCGAGGTCGGGTAGAACGCGGGCGCTGCCTCGATGGGACCAGCCAACGGGGCCGGATTGACAAACTCATCGCCGGCAATCTCCACCCGCCAGATCCGGACATCGAGTCCTTCATCGTAAGGCGCGAAATAGAGATATTTGCCGTCGGGGGCGAAGAACGCCTCCATCTCGTCACGGCGCGCCCCGGCTGCGAGACTGACCGGTTCGGGTTGAGTCCAGAATCCATCGACCAGCCCCGAGCGCATGAGATAAACCTTCTCATCGGCGGTCTGTACGGTGAACAGCATCCGCTCTCCCCCCGGTGCGAAGCTCATGGCGAACTCGAAGCGGCCCTTTTGCGAGATGAGATCCGGCGCAAAAATCTCGGCCTCCAGCCCCGGCGGATCTTGGCCGAAATAGGGCCCTGAAAGCTTGCCGGTGTCAGCGGCGGCGGCGAAACCTGGACCGGCAACCAGGATGATCAGGGTGAGAAGCCCCAAGTTGTTTCCGGTCGCGGCTGCCTGACGGAATCCGGTCATCGTTCTCGTCCTCCAAAACCTGTCCCGCGTGCGGCCTCGGCACTCTCACAAGTGTTCACTCTGTCGAATCGCCTCGTCCTTGAGTCGGTGGATCACCTCGGTGCTGACCCAGTGGACCACTCGCTCGCCGCTGCATCGGGACTTGAAGAAAAGGTACTTGCCATCGGGTGAGACCATCGAACCCATGGACCCGGCCTCGCAGTTGATGGCGGGGCCGAGACTCATCCCTGTGGTCCATTGCCTGTCGTCAGTCTTGAACGAGACATAGATCTGCGGCTTTTCTCCGTGTTCGGGCCGAATGGTGTTGAACAGCAGATAGCTCTCGTCAGGAGCAATGAAGCAGTCGGTCTCCATGTACTCCGTGTTGACCGCCGGCCCGAGGTTCTGCACGTTGACGAAATCACCGTCGACCAATTCGGCTCGCCAGATGTCCGCGTGGCCGTACCCGCCCGGCCTGCCGGAACGGAAGAAAAGGTTGCCGTCGGCCGAGAGCGAAGCGTGGACTTCGCCGTGCTCGGTGTTGACCTCGGTGCCCGCGTGAATCGGTTCGGACCAGCCGTGCTCTGTCCTCTCGAGATAGTAGATGTCCATCTGCGACCCGGTCACCGGGTGCGGCCGCAACTCGGAGGCGAAGAAAACCAGATTCCCGTCCGGCGAGAAGGTCAGATCGCAGTCTGAGTAGATTCCCGAGAACCACGCCGTCTCCGGTTCGCTCCACTCGTCTCCGACCCGTTTCATGTGCCTGATCTCGTAGTCGGGTCCGGTTCCTTCCGGCGTGCCCTTGTTGTACGAGAAAAAGAGTTCGTCATTCGCCGGAGAGAAGGCGATGTTGAACAGCCGGGTATCTCCGGTAAGTTCTCCATCGTCAAAGACTTCGGCGACCAGGCCAGGAGGCGTCCTGCCAAGGTAGTCACCGACAAAGCGAACGGTGGGCTTCTCGGTAGGAGGGGATCCTCCGCACGCGATTCCAAAGACAACCACGAGAAGCGGAAAGAACTCGTTCTTCGTCAGTGCCACCTGAGCTTCCTCCTCCACCAGTTTCAAGAGATACGACTTCGCCATCGAAGAGTTCTCAGATCGGCTTCGCACCAGGGAGGGTACCGATCCTCCCTCCGCGCAGCTACGGTTTGATCCGGCGCGCTCCAGTCGTTCGCCATGACCCTGGGTCATCTGGTCCGGATGATTGGCGACCTGGCACAAGTCGAAGCAGCACCCATGCATGGAGGCGCTACCGAAGCACGTGGATCACCTCCGTGCTCACCCAGAATATTGTCCCGCAGTCTTCGGGCCGGGACTGGAAGAACAGGTATTTGCCGTCATCAGTCAGACTGGGGAAAACGGCGCCGGTGGCGTTGACCTCCACTCCCAGGTTCCTCGGTTCACCCCACTTCCCGTCGGAGCCACGGAACGAAACATAAAGATCCACGTCTCCAAACCCGCCGGGACGGGTCGATGAAAACACCAGGAAAGACTCATCCGGGGCGATCACAAGGTCGTACTCGCTGTGCTCGGTGTTGATCACCGATCCTAGATTCTCAACCTCCATGTGCGCACCGTTTGTCATCCGAGCTCGGTAGATATCCGCCCTACCGAACCCGCCGTCACGCGAACTGAAGAAGTAGAGCGTGCCGTCGTTGGTCAGCGATGGGCTCGAGTCGTGGTGGTCGGGTCCGTTGATGGGGGGCGGCAGCAGCATTGGACGACCCCAACCACTCTCGGTGACTTCAACTTTCCAGATGTTGCCGTGTTTCGGGGGTGGTCCTTCCGGTTCCGTGGGCCGGAGCGAGGTCAGGTAAAGCCAACGGCCGTCCGGAGTGAAGTGGTAGTCCCAATCCTGGTATTCGCTCTCGAAGGGCGCCGGACGCGGTGGCGACCACCCCCCCGCCTCGAGTTCCATCAGAAAGACCGGAATGTCGTCCCATTGTTCGAGGCCCTTCTCCAGACGGTGGAAGAGAAATCGGGTCCCCGATCGGCTGAACTCCGCGCAGCCTTCGTGGTCTGCAGTATTGACGATTCCCGGGGCGAATATCCGGGGCGTTTTCCCGGGAGGATCCTCGCCCAGATAGGGACCCGAGGCGGATGGCAGCGGTGGTTCCGTGGCACCCACTGCCGCAACCACCCAGAACAAGGCCACCGACAGCATCGAACCAATCCTCGTCACGCCCGACCTCCCCACGACAGTCTGAGAACGATCTACGGAACGTCAGTCGGTTCGTTTCAGTCGAACTCCCGCGCACCCTATGAAACGCATGAAGTCGACCCTGCTTCAACCCTGCCCGACTGCATCTCCGCCAACCCGGGAGGCGTCGTCGACGAGGCGGCGATCGTACGAGGTCCGCATGAGTTCGCTCGAGATCATGAAGTCGGCGGTGGCGAGATTACAGGCGGTCGGGATGTTGTTGACCACGGCGAGCCTGAGCAACGCCTTGACATCGACATCTCGTCAAAGATGCTCGAGATCGCCCAGGTGAAAGTAGACAGGGAGAGAATCGAGAATGTCACGTTTGAGAAAGCCACCATCGAGGAGATCCGAGTTCGCGATGAATCTCTCGATGCTGTCTTGGGCCTGAGTATTCTCCATCTGCTCGAGAACAAGGAAGCGGCCATCGCCAAGGTCCACCGGATGCTCAAACCCGAAGGCGTGTTTGTCACCAGCACGACATGTATCGGCGACACGATGAAGTTCTTCAAGATCATCGTGCCGGTGGGGAGATTTTTTGGATTAATGCCCATGGTCAAGGTTTTCACGAACGGGGAGTTGGACGAGAGTCTGATCGATGCCGGATTCACCATCGAGCATCGGTGGCAACCGGGCAAAGGCAAAGCCGTGTTCATCGTCGCGAAGAAATGACGGGCGGCGCCCTTCTCAATGCACTGAGTTCGAAACCTGCATCAAGGCCTCGATCTTTTCTGAGTACCTGCGTTTCTCCTCATCGGTCTCGGCGACGTTTACCGCCTTGGCCGTCCACCGACGCGCCTTCTCTTCATCGCCCTGCATGAAGTAGCACGCGCCGAGAAGAAAGAAGTACTCAGCATTGTCGTGCACCCTTCGAGTGGCGTTTTTGAGGTGTTCGATGGCGGCAGAATAATCGCCGGCTGAAAAGGCCTCACGGGCAAGGCTGTAGCGCAGGTGCGGGTTGCGCAAACGGTGTTTGTCGACCTTCTTCTGATACATTTCGAGCTTCTCCAGATCGCCGTTCCTCTCGTAGAGGCGCACCAGATTGCTCATGGCCACGTCGTCTTCCTTGTCCACCTTGATCGCCTGAATGTAAGCCACTTCCGCGTGCTCGTAGTATCCGAGTTTTCGATACAGCATGCCGAGATTCGTCCATGGAGGGGAAAACTCTCCATCGCCATCGACGATGGCTCGACGGAAGAACGCAACCGCCTCGGAGATCTGCCCTGTCTGCATTCGCTCGACGCCCATGTTGTTAAAAAAGTGCGCGATTGCACGTTTGTCGGAGATCTTTTCAACTTCGTAGGTACTCTTGAAATCTCCGATGTTGAAGTCGATGGCACGACTTCCGGAAGCCCCCAACTGAACGATGACATTGACGTGTCGATTGAGAACGAAGACATCCTTCCTCGTGGACCAGTCAGGCGGGATCTCCACCTCCTGGAAATCCGCTTTCAGACCGGTGCCCCGGGCGAGGGCGACAAACAGCGTCGTGAAGGACAGGCAGTTCCCCTGTTGAAGCCGGAAGGTCTCGGCCGCGATTCGGGTGTTCTCGTCGTACTCCAGTTTGAAGCTGGTCGTTCCCATCATCGCGTCGATGAGTTGCTGCATTCTGAAAACATCGGTGCCTCCACGATTGACGTGGCTTCTCAGGAACGCGCGCATCTCATCGCTCAGAGCGAGCACCGAGCTGGCCGGGATCGATGTCGTGAGATCGTCGGTGGCACCCAGGAGTTTGCCCGCGAGCACCTCCTCGGGCGTCACCGCCGTCTGCGCCCACACGACCGGGAATCCTCCGGTCGAAATGCCGGCGGCCAGCGCCGCCACGAGGGCGACTCTCCTCAACATTGTTCACCCCTTCTGGTAAAACGGACTTTCCAGGCTGCGACAGCCTCATGATCATACCGGGCAATCGGCGAGGATCGATGTCGACTGGCTGTTCTTTTCCCTTTAGACAATACGAGAAAGCACGGGATGGGTTGTCTCTTGCACCAAATGGAGTCCCCTGCACGAGATTGCGTTTATGCTAGTCTCATGCGCGCAAATGAGAACAGATCGCTTGAAAAGGAGAAGTCATGAAAAGGAAGTTAGTTGTCGGTCTGGTGGTGGTTGTGGCGGTTGGACTGGCGCTTTCGAGCACCGCATTCGCACAGGAGGGTAAGGTCCGACCCAGTTTGCACGCGACGGTCTCGCAGACAATCGGAGTCGACACCGTGGTTACCTTCGACTTCAGCCGGCCGGGCGTGAAGGACAGAACGATCTGGGGCGACCTCGTACCGTACGGACTGACCCCGGGAAACAAGTACTCCAAAGAGCAGCCCTTTCCTTGGAGAGCGGGCGCCAACGAGAAGACGACGATCGAAGTCAGCAACGATGTTCTCGTCGATGGGAAACCGCTTCCCGCGGGTAAGTACAGCATCCACATGATCCCGTCGGAAAAAGACTGGGTCATCATGTTCAACACCAACAGCGAGGGCTGGGGTAGCTACGACTACGACGAGGCCCTCGATGCACTCCGTGTGACGGTGACGCCCGTCGAGGCCCCGTTCGAGGAGTGGATGCGCTTTGGATTCGACGATCTGGCCGGAACATCGGCGGTCGCTTCCCTTCTGTGGGAGAAGCTGAAGGTCCCGTTCACGATCTCCGTGGCGGAGTAAGGCACACCGTCCCGAGCAGAACAGATTCATAGCCCGCCGCTTTGGCCGGGTGGCTTCTCGGCGTATCGGTTGATGTCGAATTCTCGACGACAACCCTTTACGCCGAGGGCCGTATTTGGACACGGCCGAATCGGACAGGGCCGAATCGAATAGGGAGACACGAGTGGACAGGTGTTCTTGCATGCTCCTGTTGGGAGTGCTGGCGCTGACGGCGCCGGCAACTGCGCAGCGGATAAAGATGCCCGATGCCGCCGAGATCCAGCTGGGTCTGGAAAAACTCAACGTGCTCGGCAGCGTCCTCTATGTCGCCGCCCATCCGGACGATGAGAACACGGCCGCTTTGGCCTATTTCTCAAAGGGTGAGAAGTTTCGGACCGCCTATCTTTCGCTCACCCGGGGTGACGGTGGCCAGAACCTGATCGGCTCTGAAAGAGGCGCCGAGATCGGGATCATCCGGACCCAGGAGCTCTTGGCGGCTCGCGGGGTCGACGGCGCGGAACAGTATTTCACCCGTGCGGTCGATTTCGGATACTCCAAGACCCCCGAAGAGACCCTGGCGTTCTGGGGGAAAGAGGCTGTTCTTGCCGATATGGTCTGGATCATCCGTTCGTTTCGCCCCGACGTGATGGTCACCCGATTCCCCGTCGACTCGTCGAGCGGACACGGCCACCACACAGCCTCCGCGAGGTTGGCGCGAGAAGCATTCCACGCGGCGGCGGATCCCGAGAGGTTTCCGGAGCAGCTTGACCGGGTCGAAACATGGCAGGCGAAGAGACTGTTCTGGAACGGCTGGCGGCTGAGTGAACAAGAGCAAGCGGAGGCGGTCAAGGTGGACATCGGCGAGTTCGATCCCCTGCTCGGGGCCTCGTACTCGGAGATCGCCGCCACCAGTCGTTCGATGCACAAGAGCCAGGGATTCGGCGCCGCCGGCCGGAGAGGGACCCGATACGAGTATTTCAAACTCGTCGAAGGTTCACTCACGGAAAAAGAACTCCTGGACGGAATCGATACGACATGGTCGCGCGTCCCGGGTGGTCACAGCCTGGGTGCGAAGCTGGCTGAGATCTCCAACCGCTTCGATCCTCGAGACCCGGCGGCATCGCTGCCCCAACTCCTCGAGGCCTATTCGGAGATGAGGAGTTTTGAGCCTACGGGCTGGATCGAGGTCAAGCAGAAGGAACTGCTCAGACTCATCCAGGCCTGTGCGGGGCTGTGGATGGAAGCTATTTCGGCCGATTACTCCGCCGCACCGGGAGACCCGGTCGCGGTCAGTACGACGCTGGTCAATCGCTCGGGCGTTTCCTTCAGGCTGAAAAGCATTTCGTTTCAGGGCCTCGAGTTTTCCAGCACCCAGGACGTTGTGCTGGAAAACAACACACCGCACACCATCGAAAGTGCGATCCAGATTCCACCGGCCTATCCCACATCTCAGCCCTATTGGCTGAGAAACAGCCCGGAGAATGCTCTCTTCAAGGTTTCAGACCAATCACTCATCGGTGCGGCGGAGAACGCGCCGTCGTTGCAGGCGAAGATCACCTTGACCGTTGAGGGCGAGGAACTTGAGTTCTTCGTCCCTGTGCTCTACCGCTGGACGGACAGGGTTGACGGCGAGTCCTACCGGTTGTTCGAGGTCCGCCCGAAAGTGACAGTGGAGCTCGGGGGCGGGGTCAGGATATTCGCCGACACCAAGCCACAGGAAATCCGAGTCAGGGTGAAGACGAACTCGCCGGGAGTGGACGGCACACTGCGGCTTTCGAGCGATTCGGATTGGCAGGTGGTGCCGGAGAGCATCCCCTTTTCGCTGTCCGACAAGTACGACGAGGCCGAGTTTGCTTTCCAGGTGACCCCGCCGGATGACGCCGGCGATACCGTGTTTGCCGCCGAGGCGGAAGTCGGGGGAAGACAGTTCTCCCGCTCTCTGGTCACGATCTCGCATCCACACATCAAGCACCAGGTGTACTTTCCCGAAAGCACGATCAAGGTGGTCAAGCTCGACGTCGAGCGGCGGGGCGACACCGTCGGCTACATCATGGGTTCGGGTGACGAGGTGGCCGACGGTCTGCGCCATCTCGGCTATGACATCACCCTGTTGAGCGATGATGATCTCGAGAGCGGTGAGCTGGGCCGTTTCGATGCGATCGTTGCGGGGATCAGGGCCTACAACACAAGGGAGCGGCTCGCGATCGTGCAGCCTCGATTGCTTCAGTATGTCGAGGAGGGTGGGACGCTGATCGTCCAGTACAACGTGTCCCGCGGGTTGGTGACTGAGACCATCGGGCCCTATCCTTTCACGATCGGGCGCGACCGTGTGACCGAGGAGGATGCGGCCATCACAATCCTCGCCTCTGATCATCAGCTCTTGAGATTTCCCAATACGATCACTCCTGAGGATTTTGACGCCTGGGTGCAGGAACGAGGCCTGTATTTCGCGACCGAGTGGGACGACAGATACGAAACCGTCTTAGCGTCTCATGACGTGAATGAACCGGACACGGCCGGCGGCCTTTTGTTCGCGCGTTACGGTGACGGCGTATTCATCTACTCCGGAGTTTCCTGGTTCCGCCAACTACCAGCGGGAGTACCGGGAGCCTATCGGCTCTTCGCAAATCTGATTTCGTCGGGGCAAGCAAATGCAGACTGAAGATCAGGACATCGAGAGAACCGACGAGGGCAAACCCCCTCTGGTTTCCTCGTGGAACCGCCTTTACGCTCTCGTGCTGGTGAATCTGGCTGTGCTCATCGCCGTCTTCTACGCCTTTACCAAAGCCTTCGAATGACGGGAAGGTGAAACGCTTTTCATGCGAATCTCAGTAGCCGACCTGCCTTCGCTTTCGCCGCTTGTTCGCGATTATTACTTTTCCTTTGACGAGGTTTGCGAGTTTTTCAACGGCGACTTCCGTGACATCGCCGCTTACGAACGGCAGATGGAGCGTTTGGGATCCCGCGAATACGCTCGCGGCCGGTTGACCGAGATCCTGAAGGAGCAAAACCTCAGCAGCGGCTGCGGCCCCAAAACACTGGAGAACATCGAGGCGCTGGCGAAGACCAATTCGTGTGCAGTCGTCACCGGCCAGCAGGTCGGGCTGTTCTCCGGCGCCCTCTACACAATCTACAAAGCGCTGACCGCAATCAAGCTGGCGGAAACCCTCAGTCAGCGGAGTTCGGCGCCCGTCGTGCCGATCTTCTGGCTGGCGACGGATGATCACGATTTCGCCGAGGTCAACCACGTCGATCTCCTGGATCAGGCGGGTCAGCTGCAGCGCATTTCCTATGACGACCGCCCATCCGAGGCGCGGTTGCCGGTCGGCGGCCTGAAGTTCTCGGCCGAGATCGAAGCCTGTGTCGATGCGATGGACGAGATGACGCCGCCTTCGGAGTTCAAAACGGAGGTCCTGTCACTTCTGAAGGAGGCCTATCATCCCGGGCGAACCTTCGCTGAATCGTTCTCGATCTGGGTTACGCATCTATTCAAGGCCCACGGCCTGGTGCTCATCGATCCGAGTCATCCTGACCTTATAGCCATGGCGCGACAGCCGATCGAGAGGGAGATCGGTGAAGGATCGCCCCTGAGCCGGTGCGCCATCGAGGCTTCGAAACGGCTGACCGAAAAGAACTACACACCTCAGGTGCAGCAGCAGGCGGGAAAGCTCAACCTGTTTCTGGCGGAGCACGAACGCCAACCGATTCACGTCGACGGTGACGACTTCATCGTCAGGGACCCCGACCGGCGATTCACCAGGGACGAACTCGTGGAGATGGCCCGCACCACGCCTCACGCGCTCAGCCCGAACGTCCTGATGCGACCCCTCGTCCAAGACACGATCCTTCCAACGGTAGCCTATGTCGGCGGCCCGGGCGAGATCGCCTACCTCGCGCAGCTTCGTGGGGCGTATGCGGAGTTCGACATCCCGATGCCCGTCGTGTATCCGCGCAAGGGTTTCACCCTTATAGAGCGGCATGTCGGGTCGTCATTGGAGGCGCTCTCGCTCTCGATTCAGGATGTATGGGGTGGGCTTGCGGCGAAGAGGAATGCCCTTGCCGCCGAGGAGGTTCCGGATTCCCTGCGCCAGGCCCTGGCGACCGCCGCGGAAAACCTGAATCGTGATCTGGAGGCTGTCTCCCGAGAGGCGACGGCGATGGACGGCTCCCTGGGGCAAACAGCTGATGGAGTCCAACGCAAGATCCAGCATCAATTGAGTCTTTTGGACGCCAAGGTCATCCAGGCCGCAAAGAGGAAACAGGAGATCGTCGGACGGAAATTGACGAAACTGGAAACCACCATTTGTCCCAATCGAAATCTGCAGGAGAGAGTCTTCAATGTGACTCCATTCCTCATGAAGTACGGCTTCTCCTGGCTGGACGACCTCTACGAGGCTGTCGACCTGACGCATTACGACCACCAGGTCTTCGGCTTTGATGAATGATCGATCGGGGGAACAGTGATGCTTGACGTCATCGCGTTCGGTGCGCATCCCGACGATGTGGAATTAGGGTGCGGAGGGACCATTATCAAACTGGGGGCCCAGGGCCACAAGACCGGGGTTGTCGCACTGACCCGCGGTGAGATGGGCACCCGGGGCAGCGCCGAGATCCGCGCTCGCGAATTCGCGGCCGCGGCCCGGGTGATGGGCGTGTCGATGCACAAGGCGCTGGACATGCCGGACGGCCGGGTCGAACCGAACTGGGAGAACAAGCTCAAGGTGATTCGGGAAATCAGAGCCCATCAGCCCAGGATCGTCCTCGCACCCTATTGGGTTGCCCGGCACCCCGACCATGAAGCGGCCTCCCGGATCGTCCGCGAAGCAAGCTTCCTTGCCGGATTGAAAAAGCTCGACACCGGGCAGGAGGCTCACCGGCCCTTCAAGGTGCTCTTCTACCAGTCGCGGTTCGAGTTCACTCCGTCATTCGTCGTCGACATCTCCAGCGCTCACGACAAGAAGATCGAAGCCATCAGGTCGTATGAGTCCCAGTTCGACAACCCGAACAAGGCGGACCACGGGAGCGACGAAACCCGGATCAGCAGACCGGATTTCATCCCGCGCATCGAGACGAGGGACCGACAGTACGGGACCTATATCGGCGTCGAATTCGGAGAGCCGTTTCTCGTTCGGGAGGCGCTGCGCATTGATGACCCCGTCGAATTCTTCGGACCCGAATGTTTGGAGACGATTCCGTGAAGATCGGCGTGCTCTGTTATCCGACCCATGGTGGGAGCGGCGTTGTGGCGTCGGAATTGGCGATCGGGCTGGCCCACCGGGGACACGAGGTCCACATCGTCAGCTACGCGACACCCTTCCGCCTGCAGGGGTTTCACCCGAACCTGTATATGCACGAAGTTGATTTCACAACCTATCCCCTGTTGAAGTATCCCCCCTATGCGCTGGCCCTGGCGACAAAGCTGGTCGATCTGGCCGAGTCCTTTCGAATCGAACTGATCCACGCCCACTATGCGATGCCTCACGCCACAAGTGCGTATCTGGCCAAGCAGATCATGGGTTCCCAGGGCATCAAGACGGTCACCACCCTTCATGGGACCGACATTACCTTGGTGGGCGCCGATGCCTCGTTCAAGAAGGTGATCAAGTTCGCCATCGAGGAATCAGACGGCGTGACGGCGGTCTCTCAGTATCTCAAGGATCGGACCATCGAGGAGTTCGGAATCAGGCGGCCGATTCGTGTCATCCACAATTTCATCGATCCCGCCCGGCCAGCGCTCAATCGCAACATGTGTTCGCGCGAGACCCTTGCGCCCAACGGCGAGAAGCTCCTCATGCACGCCTCAAACTTCCGGCCGGTGAAAAGAACGCAGGACGTCGTTCGCGTGTTCGCGCGGGTCCAGGAACTCATTCCGGCTCGGCTCGTCCTGATCGGCGATGGCCCGCAACTCCGGACGACCCAACAGCTGGTGAACGACTTGAACCTGAGCGACAGGGTGAGTTATCTGGGAGAGCAGGACCAACTCGAACCGCTGCTTTCCTGCGCCGATCTCTTTTTGCTTCCCAGCGAGCAGGAGAGCTTTGGTCTGACGGCCCTTGAAGCCATGAACTGCGGCGTGCCGGTGATCGCGACCGAGATCGGCGGCCTCCCCGAACTCGTTGTTCACGGCGAGACGGGATACTTGTTCCCCGTCGGAGAAACCGATCAGATGGCCGAGGCCGCGGCCTCTCTCCTCGGCAATCTCGAACAACACAAACGTTTCGGGAAGAAAGCGAGGGATCGCGCCGTTGAGGGCTTCAACGCGAGCCGAATCATCCCCCAGTACGAGGCGTATTACGAGGAAGTGCTGCGTGGCTAGGAGTCTGCACCGCATAGATGGTGGATGGATTTCGGAGTGTCATCTGAGGCCGATTTTCGCCTGTTTCGCCGGTTCATACTGGTGGTATGGGCCAAGAAACAGGCGGAAATCGGGCCAAATGCCGCCCGAAAGGCGCCGCCGATTCTATGCGGTGCAGGCTCCTAGACCATGAGCACCATCGACTGGATCGTCATGGCCGCCGCCCTCGTTTTTGTGGTTGTCTTCGGTGTCTGGAGATCACGCGGCAAAAAAGACATGGACGGCTACATCCTGGCGAACAGGGCAACACCCTGGTACATGATCACCCTCTCGATCATGGCCACCCAGGCCAGCGCCATCACTTTTCTCTCCGCTCCCGGCCAGGCCTATGTGGACGGGATGCGATTCGTGCAATTCTATCTGGGGCTTCCCATCGCCATGGTGATCCTCTGCGTGACCGCCGTCCCGCATTTCCACAGACTCAAGGTTTACACGGCGTACGAGTTCCTCGAGCAGCGATTCGATGTCAAAAACCGCACGCTGGGGAGCATTCTTTTTCTGACGCAGCGGGGTCTCGCCTGCGGCTTCACAATCTTCGCCCCGTCGTTGATCATTTCGGTCCTCATGGGGTGGGATATCCGCCTGACGATTCTGGTGATCGGCGGGCTGGTGACGCTCTACACCACGACGGGCGGGACCGATGCCGTCAATAAGACCCATCTATTACAGATGGGAATCATCACCATGGGGATGGTGGCGGCGTTCGTCATGATCCTCCGCCTCCTGCCTCCCGACATCTCTTTTCTCGACGCCACAAGGGTGGCCGGGAAAATGGGGAACCTGAACGTCATCAACTTCGAATTCGACTTGAAAGACAAATACAACGTATGGTCCGGTCTCATCGGCGGGACATTTCTGGCCCTCTCCTATTTCGGCACCGATCAATCGCAGGTCCAGCGTTATCTCTCAGGCCGCTCGATCGCGGAGAGCAGGCTCGGACTCCTCGCCAACGGCATGCTGAAGATTCCCATGCAGTTCTGCATCCTGTTCATCGGGGCGATGATCTTCGTCTTCTATCAGTTCGTCACCCCGCCGTTGTTCTTCAATCCGGTCGAGACCGCCGGCGTCAGAAACAGTGCCCAGGCCGGCGCCTACGAAGCCTTGGAGTCGGAGTTCGAACAGCTCCACGACGAGAAACAGGTCTACCTTCGTCAGATGCTCTCAGCGATCGAGGGCGGCGAAGAAGCAGCAATCAGGCAGGCGCAGGAGACGCTCGAGGGATCGAAGAATCAGGAACGACAGTTGCGCCAGGAAGCCGCATCGCTCATCGCTTCGTCGGATCCAGGGGCCGATTCCAACGACATCAACTACATCTTTCTGAGCTTTGTCATCAACTACCTTCCAGTGGGTCTGGTGGGGTTGATCCTGGCTGCGATTCTCTCGGCCTCGATGTCATCCACGGCCGCGGAGCTGAATGCACTGGCGTCGGTTTCGGTGATAGACATCTATCGACGGGTTTTTAAACCCGGGCAAACCGACCACCACTATCTCACCGTCACGAAGATCATCTCCGTGTTCTGGGGAGCCTACGCCATCGGTTTCGCCATGTTCGCCAACAGCCTCGGCTCACTCATCGAAGCCGTCAATATTCTCGGGTCGTTGTTCTACGGTTCGATCCTGGGGATCTTCCTGATCGCGTTTTCGTTCAAGAAAATCGGCGGAGACGCGACCTTCATCGGGGCGATCGTCGCGGAGACCGTGGTCCTCTCATGTTTCTTCTTCACCGAGATCCCCTACCTGTGGTTCAACGTGATCGGTTGCGTCGTCTTGATCGCGGTCGCGTGCATACTCAACCCTCTGTTCTCGTCTGAGCGCGGCCGCAGCTAGCTGGCCGGCCCGGCCGGGACGATGTGGTCGCGACCCTGGCGCTTCCCCTCGTCCACCAGCATCGCCACGTTGCACTGCCCGGCTGCAACGAGACATCTCTTCTCGGACGGGTTCGAGAGCGGAAGCACCATGTACTGGTGACCTGGTCACCGATGGACGCACGGCTGCGCGCCGAACGGGATTGACCTCGAAAGGCAGCTCCCTCTCAACGCATCCAGACCAGGTAACCACGGCATTTCATGACATTTGCTGTTTTTCATCAACTATTGCATAATTGCTCCCACGAACAAGTCGGCAGAGAAAACCAGAGTGCAAGTGTTCGGAGAGACCTGATGCGCCACTGGATCGTTTCGTTGGTCACAATTCTGATGTCCGTGGTCGCCCTGGGTCCACTGGCGACAGCGCAGGAGCTCGCAGAGATGGATGATCCGATCCTGGATCTTCCCACCACCAGCTTCGAGGGCCAGGTCACGGTCACTGGTTCTCTCATCCCGAGAGAGGACCTGACCGCGCTGAGCCCGGTGACGATCATGGAAATCCCAATCGAACTCACCTACTCGGGGACGGTCCGCATCGAGGATCTCATCAGAACCATGCCGCAGGTTTTCGCCGCGCAGAACTCGACCATTTCCAATGGGGCCTCGGGGACCGCGAGCATCGATCTGAGGAATCTCGGCCCGAGACGCACCCTGGTGCTCATCAACGGCCGGAGAATGGCCACCGGCGATTTCTTCGGCGCCGATCTCAACGCCCTGCCGGCACCGCTGGTCAAGAGGGTCGACGTGCTCACGGGCGGCGCATCGACGGTCTACGGATCGGATGCCTTGGCCGGGGTGGTCAACTTCGTCATGGACACCGACTTCACCGGTGTCCGGGGCGGTCTCCAGTACAGTTTCTACAATCACGACAACAGCAACGACCTGGCGCAACAGCTCAACGGCGCGGCAGACTTTCCCTACCCCTCAGGGATGGCCAACGACGGAGATGCGATCAATGCCAACGTGGCTATGGGCGGTGCATTCGCCGATGGAAAGGGCCATGCGGTCGCGTATCTCGACTACCGCACCATTGATGCCCTGACAAAGGCCTCACGGGACTATCTCAACTGCAGTGTTCAAGCCGGGGAAGACGGCCCATATTGCGGTGGTTCTTCAACCACCACCCAGGGCCGGTTCCTCGCCCTCAATCGCAACGGCACGTTCAACGGCGACTACATCCTGCACTCGATCGAAGAGGGAGGAGACGGTCACTCCTTTCGTACCTGGGATGAGGACTACTTCAACTACGGTCCCTACGATTACGTACAGCGACCGGATGAGAAGTTCAACGCCGGCGCCTTTGCCAACTACGAGATCAACCGGCATTTCGATGTGTACATGGAGCTCATGTACATGAACAACTCCTCGGTCGCTCAGATCGCCCCCTCGGGCGCCTTCGCCTCGTACAACCGGGTCAACTGCGACAACCCGATGCTCTCAACGCAGCAGCACGACATCCTCTGCGCGCAGGGAGGGTATGCCGACGACGAGTACGCCAACGTCCTCATTCTCCGCCGAAACGACGAAGATGCGCCGAGGTTCGAAGACCTGGGTCACACCGATGTCCGGTTGGTCGCCGGTCTCCGCGGCGAGATCAACGACGCTTGGGGCTACGATTTCTACGGACTGCGCGCCACCAGCGACAACCAGAAGTCCTACCAGAACGATCTCAGCATTGTACGGATCGGCAACGCGCTCGATGTCATCGAGGACCCCGTCACCGGCGAATGGGTCTGCCGCTCCGGTGGCGACGACGGCTGCGTGCCCTGGAACATCTTCACCGAGGGCGCAGTCACCCAGGAGGCCGTTGACTACATGACGACCGTGGCTGTGCGGTACCAGAGGAACCGGACCGAGGTCGTCAATCTGACCTTCACCGGCGATCTCGAAGACTACGGAGTGGTGATCCCCTCCGCCAGCGAGGGTCTCCAACTGGCGGTGGGCGCCGAGTACCGCTCCCGGTGGCTGAAACTGATGCCCGATGAGGTCTACGTTGAGGGTGATGCCGCGGGTCTCGGCGGAATTCCTCAGTTCCAGTTCACCGGCGGGTTCAACGTCAAGGAGCTCTTTCTCGAGCTTCTGCTGCCCATCGTGCAGGACGTCCGAGGGGCGCAGGATCTCTCCGTCGAACTCGGCTACCGCTACTCCGACTACAGCACATCGGGCAACTACGACACCTTCAAAGCCATGGCCAGCTGGGGCATCTCCCAATCGTGGCGTCTGCGCGGGGGATACAACCGGGCGATTCGTGAACCAAGCATGCTCGAACTCTACAATCCCGCAGTCGAAGCCGTTACTCCCTACGGAGACCCATGTGCGGGGGAGGACCCGGCGGAAACCTTCGAGCGATGCGCTCGCACCGGTGTGACAGCCGCCCAATACGGGAATATCTACGCACGTCCTTTTGGCCTACCCACCTCCTACGCCCTTTACGGCGGCAACGTGAATCTCGGCCCCGAGACCGGCGACACAACCACCGCCGGCGTGGTCTGGACGCCGGCGCGCATCCGCGGGCTGTCAATCACCCTCGACTACTACAAGATCGAGATCGGTGACGCCATCGGCACCGTGTCGGCGGAAACCATCCACCAGGTCTGCATGGACACCGCCGATCCGTATTTCTGCGGTCTCATTCATCGTGATGAGTTCGGCGGGATCACGCTGCCCGGTGGTTACACCGACCTGACGCTACAGAACATCGGATCGCAGACGGCCGAGGGCGTCGACGTCAACGCCAACTACCTCATCGGTCTCGGCAATGCGGGTTTCCTGGCCACCGATCTCATGGGAACCTACATGCTCTCCAACAGCCTCTCGAACCCGGAGTTCGACTTCGAGTGCGCCGGGTATTTCGGCGATCAGTGCGGCCAGCCGAAATCCCTGTGGCGTCACCGGTTCCGAGCGACCTGGGAGACCAACTTCCGCTTCAACCTGTCCCTCGGCTGGCGCTATATCGGCAGCGCCGAAAACGACGATGCGAGTTCGAATCTCTACCTCGGCGACCCCGACAAGATGGAACTCTGGCAGATCAACGGCAGCGACGGGATCCGACCCTACAACTGGTTCGACCTCGCGGCGTCCTACACCTTCAGGAGCGGCGTCAAGCTGACCCTCGGGGTCAACAACATCCTCGACGAGGAACCACCGCTGCTGCCGACCTACGCCGATCTGTTCACAATCAACCTCTACAGCAACTACGATCCCCTCGGTCGGTACATCTTCTCGAGCGTGCAGTTCAATTTCTAGCAGCACCGAGCACCATTGTGGTGCGGGCGTCTCGCCCGCAAAATGACAATCCTGGAGGGTGTTGCCTCGGCACTGATTTCAGTCGAGCAAGTCAGTCAAACGCCGGGCAGGACCGAAGAGCCGGGACGAGCGCATCACGCATTTCGGCCGCCGAGCGGAATCGACCGGACGGGTCCCTTGCGGTCGCAATTCTCAGCGCCTGTTCAAGGGCCGGAGCGGTATCGCCGGCGGCTCCGAGCGAAACCATGTCGTTATCCAACGAGCGGAGCAACTCGGTTGGGTTCTTCCCCGAGAACGGTCGCTCACCCGTGATCACCTCGGCCGCCATGACCCCGGTGGAGAAAAGATCGCTGCGCTCGTCAATAGTCTGACCGAGGAGCTGCTCGGGAGACATGTAGGTCCAGGTGCCGAGTACCGCGCCCGTGGCGGTGAGACCGCCGGAACCATCGACCCCTGCGCCGATGAGTTTGGCGAGGCCGAAGTCCAGGATCTTGACATCCGGCGGACCACCGGTGGCTTCTCCGCTGGTGGACGGCGAAGCCAGCATGATGTTCTCGGGCTTGAGATCCCGGTGGATCACCCCGGCGTCGTGCGCAGCGATGAGCCCATCGAGGACACCGTCGATGATCTCAGCGGCGTCGGTGGGATCGAGCCGGCGATCGCGCTTGATCCGTTCCCGAAGGGTCTCGCCCTCGAGCAGTTCCATCACCAGATAGGCGCCATTGTCGCCGATGCCGCCGAAATCGTGGACCTGGATGATCCTCGGGTGGTGGAGACCGGCGGAGGTCCGGGCCTCGCGCTCGAACCGACGCTGGGCGGTGCGGTCGCCGAAGAGGTGGCCCATCATGATCTTGACCGCGACCTGTCGGTCGAGCCGGAGATCCGTCGCCCGGAAGACCGAGCCCATCCCTCCTCGGCCGAGGAGCCGGTCGAGCCGGTACCGCTCGTCGATCATCCGCTCGACGGGCATGGTCAGCTCGAGCTCGGTGCCGTCCTCGGGACAGTTTTCCTCCGAACGGTCGTAGCAGGCGCCGCAGGCAGGGCACTCTTTGAGCAGGTTGACCCGAGTGGATCCGAGGTGGGCGAGGACCTCCCGCCGCACCTTGCCTTCGCGGTTGACGCGGTCGGTGAGCCAGCGGTTCTCCCAGACGACCGCGGTCTGGTCGGCGATGGCCGAGATCAGCGCCTTGTCGTTCGCGGAGTAGGCTTCCTCGGATTTCTTGGCGCCCAGGAGGATCAGGCCGGCCAGACGAACACTGGGCCCCCGCATGGGCACGACCAATTCGATTCCGAGATCGTCGAGCTTTCTAAGCTCGTTCGGTGGGAGCATGGATCGGCGGCGGCGGTTGTCGGGGCCGAGATCGATTGGGTGATCGGAACTCTCCGCAAGACGGACGAGTTCCGAGTCTTCCGGCACCGTGGTGCTGAGCCCCAACCCTCCCGCGCTCGACACGAACTCGGGGTTCTCCGGGTGCCGGTAGACCACCACGATCGTCTCGGGATGGAGCGCAGATCCGATCCGGACCTCGATCAGCGCAGCGATCTTGTCGAGAGAGTCCTCTTCCTTGAGGCTGTTGATGAGCTCGCCGAGGATCTTCTCCTGGTCGTACCGGGTTCGGAAAAACCGGCGGTCGAGACCCACTGTCAATCGCTCCCGATAGCGCAGGCCCAGGCCGGCGAAGAGCGCCATCCCCAGGAGCAGTGGTCTCGAACCCGTGGTAAAGACCTCCGCCACCGTCCGATCGGGATTCGAAAAAACCGAGTACACCAGCGCGATGATGGGGGCCAAAAGGACCATCCGGAGGATGTTCTTCGCCATGAGGTATCTGATCCCTCGGCGGATGACGACGTCGACACCGAGAATCCGGTGTTTGACCACCGCATGGCCGAGGGAGATCGGTGCCAGGATGACGGCGGACAACCCATACACAAAGAGCTGAGACCAGAACGGGTCGGTTCGGAAGTTCTTGCCGAGGATGAAGGTGATTGCGATCACCGAAGACCAAGGGAGAACGCCGGCGACGGAGCCCCAGACAACCCACCTGATCCGACGTTTCTGGTCCGGGTCGGGTAGCCGGCGATAGTTGCTGAGAATGACCGCGACCACGGCGCAGGATGCGACCGATACGTACAAGACAAAGTGCAGATCGAGGTGACGGTACCAGGGCTCGAAGAACCAGAGGTGGCGGGCCAGAAAATCGATGGATCCGGAGAGGGAAGGGATTGAGAGCACCTTGGTCATGGTGTTGATCGTGAAGTAGATGGTCGTCCAGACCAGAAGAGCAATGCCGACCCACCACCAGAGCCTCCCTGGACCTTGAAGCTGCGAGAGTCCTCCCCCGGCCGGAAGATCGAGGGTGCCCTCGTGGCTCGGCAGAACTGCCAATGTGCTTTGGGAATCCGGGCTTTCGACCGGTGATCGCCCACCGGACATCGTTCCCGGAGTCACGAACACGGCGGCAAGCACGTAGCTCAAAAAGAGGTTGATCGGGTGTACGCAGGTCAGCGCAAACGCGGCGAAAAACTCCCACTTCGACATGAACCACCACGATTTTTGAATCGTGGCGTTGAGAAGAACGCAAACGGTGGCGAATCCCGTCACCACCATCAGTTGCGGCATCCACTCCCCCGGACGGAGCCAGCCGATGAGTGTGTAGACGACCCAAAAAACGAGCGCAGAGACCAAGATCGGCACTTTCCACATCCACCGTTTCTCGTCCTGGAAGATCGCCGACGTGACGTCGACCTCGAACTCCTGGCCCAGTCGGTCGACGAGCAGCGTGTAGGAAGTTGTCCGCGGCGCCCATCCCTGCTCCCACCACAGCAGTGGCGCCGACCCGACGATCTGAACCCGCGTGTCCCCGTTGATGGCGAGAACCCTGTCACCGACGGCCAGAATCTCGGCGACCGGACCCTTGTCGTTGACCGCTGTCACCACCCCCATGCCCTGCCGGAAGTCCGATTTCCAGCCGAACCACCTGATGTAGGCCCCATATTTGGCGATCATCACGGCGGTGAAGACGAAGTAACCGGCGAGCACGACCGAGGAGACCACGACACCGATTCGGAAGGCTCGCGCCGACGGGCGGTTAGTGGTGAATTGCTGGTTCAACGCCTGGGTTTCCTATTGAGGCGTCGCCTCTCGGTTTTGGGATTGCACCTCCCTCGCCCACCGCACTTTGGTTCCTCTTCCCCAAGATTCGGGACTGACATCCCCGCTTGGGTGACCACGAATTTTCCGAGGGGCTCAATCGTGAGCTCACCACGGTCGGTACGGTTCGGCCCGAGCGGTTCATTCGAGCACAGGGCAGGACCGGAGGGCGGGAATGAGTGCATCCCGCATCTCGGTCGCCGAGACGTAGCGGCGGGAGGTTTCCCGGGCGGTCGCGATTCGCAGGATCGCCTCGAGGGGGGCGACGGCAGCACCTGAGCCGTCGAGCGTGACGCAGTCGTGCTCCAACGAACGGAGCATCTCGGTCGGGTTCTTCCCCGAAAACGGTCGTTCACCCGTGATTGCTTCGGCCGCCATGACCCCGAGCGAGAAGAGATCGGTCCGCTCGTCAACATCCTGTCCGAGGAGCTGCTCGGGCGACATATAGGTCCAGGTGCCGAGGACCGCGCCCGTAGCGGTGAGACCGCCGGAACCATCGACGTCTGCGCCGATGAGTTTGGCGAGACCGAAGTCCAGGATCTTGACATCCGGCGTACCACCAGTGGCTTCTCCACCGGTGGGAGGCGAAGCCAGCATGATGTTCTCGGGCTTGAGATCCCGGTGGATCACCCCGGCGTCGTGCGCAGCTATGAGCCCATCGAGGACACCGTCGATGATCTCAGCGGCGTCGGTTGGATCGAGCCGATGATCGCGCTTGATCCGTTCCCTAAGAGTTTCGCCCTCGAGCAGTTCCATCACCAGATAGGCGCCGTTGTCCCCGATGCCGCCGAAGTCGAATACCTGGATGATCCTCGGGTGGTGGAGACCTGCAGAGGTCTGGGCCTCGCGCTCGAACCTACGCTGAGCGGTACGGTCGCCGAAGAGGTGGCCCATCATGATCTTCACGGCGACCTGTCGGTCGAGCCGGAGATCCGTCGAACGGAAAACCGCGCCCATCCCGCCCCGACCGAGCAACCGGTCGAGCCGGTAGCGGTCGTCGATGACCCGCTCGACCGGCATGGTCAGCTCGAGCTCGGTGTCGTCCTCGGAGCATCGATCCTCTGATTGGTCAAAGCAGGCGCCGCAGGTTGGGCACTCTTTGAGCAGGTTGACCTGATTGGTGCCGAGGTGCGCCAGAACCTCGCGCCGCACCTTGCCCTCGCGGTTGACGCGATCGGTGAGCCATCGGTTCTCCCAGACGACGGCGGTCTGGTCGGCGATGGCCGAGATGAGCCTCTTGTCGTTCGCGGAGTAGGCCTCCTCGGATTTCTTGGCCCCGAGGAGGATCAGCCCGGTGAGGCGGACGGATGTGCCCTGCATGGGAACCACCAGCTCGACCCCGAGGTCGTCGAGTCGGCCGAGTTCGTTTGGCGGAAGCATCGACCGGCGACGCAGGTTGTCGGGGCCGAGATCGATGGGTCCGCCCGAGCTTTCGGCCAGACGAACCAGCTCGGAGTCTTCCTGAACCGAGGTGTTCATACCCAACCCGCCGGTGCTCGACACGAACTCGGGGTTTTCGGGGTGGCGGTAGACCACAACGATCCTCTCGGGATGGAGCGCAGACCCGATCCGCTCTTCGATGAGTTCCGCGATCTTGTCGAGAGAGTCCTCTTCCTTGAGGCTGTTGATGAGTTCGCCGAGGATCTTCTCCTGATCGTACCGGGTTCTGAAGAATCGGCGATCGAGACCGGTTGTCAATCGCTGTCTGTACCGTAGACCAAGGCCGGCGAAGAGTACCATCCCCACCAGCAGCGGTCTTGATCCAGTCGTGAAGATCTCCGAAACCGTCCGATCGGGGTTTGACAGGACCGAATACGCCAGGGCAATGATGGGCGCCAGGAGGATCAGACGGAGGATGTTCTTCGCCATGAGGTATCTGATCCCGCGGCGAACGACGACATCGACACCGAGGATTCGGTGCTTCGCGATTCCATAGCCGAATGAGATCGGAATCAGGATGATGCCGATCGACCACCCGATCATCGTCATCGAGAACCAGAACATCTCGTCGCCCGATCTGTAGCCGAGGTCGCGGATCACACCGCCGACAATCCCCAGGACAGCCGGGACGAGAAGACCGGCAACCATGCCGTAGACGATCCACTTGATCCGACGCTTCTGGGCCGGGTCGGTGTTGCGACGGTAGTTGCTGATCATGACCGCGATCGTCCCGAAGGAGATGGCCATTACGTACATCGACCAGTGGGGCTTTCTGTAAACGGCCCAAAAATCGAAGAACCATGCATGTCGCGCCACGAAATCGATGGTGCCGGGAAGCATGATGACGTAGACCACACGGAAGACCGCGTTGACAATGTAGTAGGCGATCGTCCAGACAAGGAGGGTGACCCACACCCAATGCCAGATTCTCCTTGGGCGGTTGTCGTCAGCCGGATCCTCGCCGGTCGGAAGGTCGAGGGTGAGGTCCTGGCTTGGCTGCATGGCCTGGGTACTCTCGGAATCCGGGCTGCCGGCCGATGGCGGTGGGGTCCTGGTGGCCCCGGGCGTCGTCAGCACGGCGGCGAACCTGTAGAGGAGCAGGTGGTGGATCGGGTTCACACTGTTGAGTACAAAAGCGAAGGCGAGCTCCCAGGAAGAGAACGACCACCACGAGGTATGTAGGGTGACGTTCAGGCAGACTGCGCTGGCGGCGAATCCGGCCTCGGTGAAAGCGCGGGGAACCCGGTCACCCGGTCGAAGCAGACCGACAAAGGTGGCCATGGCCCACAACGCGATCCCCGCGATGACCATCGGGACTTTCCCAATCCAATGATCTTCCATGTCGAGGATCATCGCCTGCAACTCGACCTCGAGTTCGGTTCCCTGACGCTCGATGAGCAAGGTGTATGAAGGAAGCAGCGGCTCCTCAAAGAGAAGCAGATATGCTCCGACGATCTGGACGCGTTCGTCCCCGTTGATGGCGAGAATCGTGTCGCCGACTGTCAATACCCCCTTGGCGGGTCCGAAGTCGTGGACGCTCGTCACCACGATCTTCCCGTTCTGTGGTTCCGTTTCGGCCCCAAACCACCGAATATACGGACCGTGCTTGACGAGCAGAACCGAAACAAAGACAAAGTACCCGGCGAGCACGACCGAGATGACCGCGACACAGATTCGGTAGCTACGCGCCGAGATTCGGTTCGCGCTGGGTTGGCTCTTCACCATCTCTTGGACTCACTGAACAGACGCCGGCGCCACGCAGGCTGATGCCAGTCGCACTGGGCGCTGGAGCATCCATACATTTGTGCCTCCTGAGGTTCTCATGTCACTATATCATGAGACGCAGATTCAGATTAAATTGAACACGTCTGTCCCCAAGTGTCGAAGATCGGGGATTGATCAGAATGACCTGATTCAACAGCGCCTATCGGACAAGCACGCCGGGACGTTGCCGTCAGCAGGATCAGCCCCTCGCTGTACTTGTCGAGACGTCCGACGTGAAAGATGCGCTCGTGGTATCCGACCGCATCAATGGTGCTCTCGGGCACTCGCTGGTCCGACGTGCGCTCGATCGCCGGCGACTTGTGATTCGCCAATACGATGGGTCGTTTTCCGGCGCGGCCACAGGCTTGCCGTCGAGAATGACACGGTCCCCCTCCGAGACGGTATCGCCGTGCTTCGCGACCAACCCATTAGTGCTCACCTTACCTGCTTCAACGAACGTGTCGGCTGCGCGCTGCGAACACGCACCATGTGCGGACTCCAGCCGTAGTCGGTCCTGATACGACCCCAACGCGCCGCATCCAACAGACACACGCCCGGTACTTCTACTGGGAAGCTGAAGCACTCCAGGCGTTGGTGTTTCCCAGTTCGAAGTCATCGGTGAAGATTCTTCGATTGTCCACGGCCAGTTTGAACTCGTTGACGCCGGCCCCGGATTCGGCGTGGAACGCGATCATCACATCGCCCAACGAGTTGACCACCACCTTGCGGCGGTATGTATTGCCGTCGGTCACCTCGGTTTCGGCCCATTGCCCGCTTCCGACCAATTCGTGAAGGCAGATCGCGCAGTCGAAAGCCCTGCTCGAGATTCTCGGATAGTCCGTTCGTGGGTCCAGAGCCATCGAGGTGAGCTCACCCGCCGCACTCGTTACGCCGGCGACCATCGATGTCGTCCACCCCGGAATGAACGGGTTGTAGAAGGCGTATTTGAGGTCTCCGTTCGTCGAGTCGCGATAGCTGATCGAC
Source organism: uncultured Acidobacteriota bacterium (assembly GCA_963753035.1). GTDB lineage: Bacteria > Acidobacteriota > Thermoanaerobaculia > Thermoanaerobaculales > Sulfomarinibacteraceae > JAHECW01. The sequence goes on from CAVWAW010000010.1 coordinate 149,687, forward strand.
GGCATGTCGGCCGAGTCCAAAGCCAACGAACTGTAGCGGCCGACGTTCGCCGCGGAGTCATCCACCACATTGGAGGTCCATGCAACCATGTCGGTGGTCGTGGCGTAGTAGAGGGCGCCGTCCAGGTCATAGGAGATCCTCGGCACACCGTCGCTCCGCACCGCCAACGATGGCGCCGGCGTCTCCAATCCGATCGCCGTTCCCAACAGAACTCCCCAAGACGAGCCGTTGGGGTCGAAATGGTGGTACATGACTTCGTTCAACGGGGTGACATAAGCAATGTGAGCGGTTCCCCCATACATCTCAAACGACAGATTGTCGACGAAGCCCGCCACCAGGGCAACGGTATTGGTCCAGTCGCCGGTGACCGTCCTCCATGCCAGCATCAGGTCGAAGGTGGAGTGATCCCGATAGAGCACATAGCCCGTTTCGTCGACCGGGTCGAAGTCCAGCAAAAGGCTGCTGCCTGAATATGGGAAAGCCCAGTCGGACCACACGCCGGGAGACGACCGGCGCAGGTAGAAGTCGCCTCCGAACTGGTCGTCGTGGAAGACCACGTGGATCATCCCTCGGGAATCGATTTCCATATCGAAATAGTTGGCGTGTGCGGTCGCAACGGTCTCAATGGACCACCCCCACGCCACGTCTTCGGGTGCCACTGACTCTGCCGCGACCGGCTGGCAACACAGTAAAAGGACAACTGCGGTCAACGCACAAATGATTTGTCGTCCACCCAATTGGAATCTCACGAAAGCCTGTCTCATCATCGACCTCCTTTGCTTCCAAAAACACCATAGATCTCGAATCCTCGTATTGGTAGAGCATGAACATGCTGCAATTTGTCGTCTGATGAGTTGGGCGTCAGTTCCTCGATGGGATGGGCGCCATCACTGCCGCGACCACCCACAGCACATCGACAGCGCAATAGGTGGCAAACCTCATTCTGCCGCTGTGTTGTGACGGGTGACTACCGCGCCGGATCGATCTTCCTGGCCGGTTCTGAAGGGCGACGGTCAGTGTGGTTCTCGACGACCGCCCCGTTTCGTCGATGGCTTCGGAACCTCGGATTTGCCATCATCGCGAGGTTTCGACCTCGCGATGCGCTCCTCGATACCCTCGACTTCGTCATCCCGGAGCCGACGCCACCGCCCACGGCGCAGGGTGCCGAGTTCGATGTTCATCACCCTCACACGGCGGAGCCGTTTGACGTGAAGACCTTCCTTCTCGCACATGCGCCGGATCTGCCGGTTCCTGCCCTCGGTCAGGACGATCCGGAAGCCTCGCGGACCGAGTCTCTCGATACGGCACGGCAGCGTCGGCCGCCCCAGAATCATCATCCCGTCGCGCATCCGTTGAAGCGCCGCATCCGAAATCGGATAATTGACCTCGACTAGGTACTCCTTCTCGTGGTTGCCGCTCACGCGCAGAATCTCGTTCACGAGTTCGCCGCGGTTGGTCAGCAGGATCAGGCCCTCGCTGTACTTGTCGAGACGTCCGACGTGAAAGATCCGCTCGTGATATCCGACCGCATCAATGATGTTCTCGGGCACTCGCTGGTCCGACGTGCACTCGATCCCAGGCGGCTTGTGATACGCCAGCACGATAGGCCGTTTCTCGGGCGCGATCACAGGCTCGCCGTCGAGGGTGACACGATCCCCCTCCGAGACGGTATCGCCGTGCTTCGCGACCACACCGTTGATGCTCACCTTCCCTGCTTCGACGAACTTGTCGGCGGCGCGCCGCGAACACACACCGTGCTCGGTGAAGTATTTATTGATCCGCATTCAAGCACACGATATCAGCCTCGAACCGAACTGGGCCACCCCCGGAGCGAGAAACGGCTCTCCGATCTGAACATGCAGGCCTACTCGCGAATTCAGCCCTCCTGCAATGCTCCGGCAATGAAGTGCCGACCGACTCGAGTCTTCGGCACCTTCTGGTCGAACCAGGTGCGGACATCCTCATCGAGTCCGACGCCGTGCATGAAATTGTAGATCGCCTTGTCCAGGGCCGTGCCCAGGGCGTCGTGATCGGTACCAATGGGATCGATGAAATCCACATCGTTGGTGGCGAAGGTGATTGGTGGCAGGGGCTTCAACGTGATGCCGTACTCGGCCGGATTCAGACCCACCGGCGAATGAACCGTACACGTGAAGCGGTGGAAGAAACCGGACTGGATGCAGCCTTCGGCAAAGAGCTGACGAACGTATTCCAGTGCATCCACCGTGTCCTGCACGGTCTGCGTCGGGAAGCCGTACATGAGATAGGCGTGGACGAGAATGCCCGCCTCGCTGAAGGCGCGCGTCACCCGGGCCACCTGGGCGACGGAAACGCCCTTTTTCATCAGTTTCAACAATCGGTCCGAGGCGACCTCGAGACCGCCGGAGATGGCGATGCAGCCGCTGTCCGCCAACTGGTTGCAGAGTTCGGGGGTGAAGGACTTTTCGAAGCGGATATTCCCCCACCAGGAAATCGCGCGGTTGCGTCTTTGCAGCTCCTCGGCCAGTGCCCTCAGGGCTTTCGGCGGAGCGGCTTCATCGACAAAATGGAACCCGCTCTGACCGGTTTCCTCGATGATGGCTTCGATGCGATCGGCGAGGACTTCGGCCGGAGCGCCGTCGTATCGACCGATGTAGTCGAGGCCGACATCGCAGAAGCTGCACTTCTTCCAGTAGCAGCCGTGCGCCACGGTGAGCTTGTTCCAGCGGCCGTCGGACCACAGGCGGTGCATCGGGTTGAGCATGTCGAGCACCGAGAGGTAGCGGTCGAGGGGCAGGCCATCCCAGGTTGGCGTACCGACTTCCGCGAACGGCACATCGGGCTGAACGCTGTTGCAGTACCGGACTTCGCCATCGACTCGGGTGAAAGTGCGAACCAGATTCAGATCCTGACCGTTGCCGTCTAGGTGGTCGAGCAGGGCCAACAGCGGCCGTTCGCCGTCGTCGAGTGCGACGAAGTCGAAGTGGTCAAACACGCGCGGTTCTTTGAGTTCGCGCAGCTCGGTGTTGACCCAGCCGCCGCCGAGCACGGTAACGGTTTCGGGATGCTCGGCCTTGATGGCCTGAGCCATGCGGAAGGCGGCATAGACCGAACCGGGAAACGGCACCGAAAGCAGGACGACATTCGGCTTGTAGCGGTCGACAGCGCGCAGGGTCAAGGACTCGAGCGCGCTGTCGACCAACGTCGGCGGGGCAGCCAAAGCCTCGGCCAGCGGATCAAAGCTCGCTTGGCTGTGGGCCAGCGATTCGGCGTAGCGGACGAACTCGAAACGAGGATCGACGGCCTCGCGCAACACGTCGGCGAGATCGTTGAGGTACAGGGTGGCCAGGTGCCGGGCCCGATCCTGAACACCGAGCGCCCCAAAGGCCCAGGCCAACGGATCGCCGCCGTCGGAGTCGATGAAGTTGTCGAGCACGGCGAAGCGGGGCCCCTCGGGGAGGAACTCGCGGCCGCAGATGCGGTGGCCGATGGAGGGATCGCGACCCTGCAGAAAGGCCACGGCCGGTGTGATGGACGCCAGATAGCGGTCGAAGTGGTCGCAGAAACCGACCACCACAGGCGTGCGATCACTCGCCGGCGACTCATCGATGCACTCGCGAATCGCCCGCAGACCAGCCTGTGAAAACAGCTCCAGCACCAGACCGAGGGCGATGTCTTCCTGCACCGCATCGACGCCGCGTGAACGCAGAAAACCGGTGAGGTAGGCGGTCGATGGATAGGGAGTGTTCAACTGCGTCATCGGCGGGATGAGGGACAGAACGCGGCATGTCGCGCCAGAGATGGTGGGGTGAGTGATGGGGTCTTCCTCTCGAGGACAATCGTACGACAGTAACCGGTGGCTTTCGCAACATCGTAGCGGATTACCCGTAGTCACAATGGCGGTGTGATTTCGTCCGCGATTCGAGGCTCGGACAAGGTGTCAGCCTAACGCGATGGGGGTTCTGTGGGTACAAGATGGGGCGCCGTGGCTGGGTTTGTATCGGTGATCATGCTGCTCGTCGCCGCCTTTTTGCCGGCTCAGGTGATCTTCGAGGTTGCGATCGAGGGTGATCTGGACAAGATGAAGTCCATGGTGGTCGATGATCCGGGTCTCGTCGACGTGCCCAGCGAAAACGGAAAGACGGTGCTCCACTATGCTGCCCAGGGAGGTCACACCGAGCTGGTGGCCTACTTGATCCAGGCTGGGGCGAGGATCGACAGCCCCAACGACGCCGGCGAGACCCCTCTCCACTATGCAGCTGCCATGGGACACGAGGATGTGGTACGAATCCTCCTCGGTCACGACGCCTCGGCGGTGATGCTCGACACCGGAAGCAACACACCTCTGCACTATGCGGCATACAGCGGTTCGGTGGAGATCGCCCGCATGCTCATCGGCAAGGGCGCCGATGTCAACGCAGCTGACTTCTACGGCTACAAACCGCTGGATCTCGCCACCAGGAACGAGCAACAGGAGCTGTCCGAGCTCCTCGAGAAGGAGGGTGGGACCAGGATCGTCATCGAAGATCCCGAGGTGGTTCAGGTTTCGGGTCCCATCTATCGCGTTCGGTTCCCGTTTGGCGATGTGTCGAACATCGGGCTCTCAGCCGGTGAAGACGGGTTTCTTCTCGTTGATACGGGATTCAGCTCGCGGGCCATCGGAAAGCTGAGAGAGGCGATGTCTTCGCTCGGTGATGGTGAGCTGAAGATGATCATCAACACGCACCTCCACCCCGACCACATCGCTGGAAACAGCATCGGCGGCGACGGTGTGACAATCATCGATTTCAACAATCTCGAAGAGATGGTGGCCGACGGTGTGCTCGCGCCGGGTGGAGGTCCCATCGAAGGCCGCTCCGGAAAGAGCTTCCCGGCCTTCTATACGATGAGGTTCAATGGTGAGGAAATCCGTCTGATCCCGTATCCGGGAATCCACACAGATGCCGATCTTCTCGTTTATTTCACGCGGTCGGGCGTGGTCCACATGGGGGACCTGCTGATCCTCCAGTCGTTCCCGTCGGTGACCCGGAGAGCCGAGGACTATCTGGATTTCCTCGAGACTGTGGTGGATGTCTTTCCAGAGTCGACGCGGTTTATCTGCGGTCACGGTCGGGAGGGAACCATCGCCGATGTCGCCGAATACCACCGGGGGCTCTCGGCGGCGGCGGAGATCATCAAGAGCTCCCTCGCTCAGGGCAAGACGAAGCAGACGATCCTCGAGGAACCAGCACTTCAGCACTTCGAGAGTTGGGGTGAGTTCATCCCCATCCTGAACACCGAGTACTGGTTCAATGCCGTCGCCGCGGACGTGAAAGACCAGACCGACTCCACCGAGGTCAGCGGTACCTGGCTGGGGCAAGAACCACCCGGGATGCAACCTGAGGTGTTCCTGCCTGAGGTGCTGTCGCATGGGGAACGAGGGGTGTGTTCGGGTTTCCTGGACAACGGCACCGTGTTCGTCTTCAAGCAGCTCTCACCGAAAACGGACTGGAAATACGAACCGATCTACTTCATCGAGTTTGAAAACGGGCAGTGGACTGATCCGGTCGTCGCCCCCTTCAGCGATCTGTACCCTTACAACTTCACAGTGGCTCCGGACGGAAAGGCCTTGTACTTTGCCTCGCTCAGATCAGCAGATGATCACAGCGTGATTCTTCCCAAGGCCGACGTGTGGAAGGTCGAGAAAACGGCCGATGGCTGGTCGGAACCGGAGACCTTCGGCGCCCCGGTGAACTCTGAGGACCACTTCGAGAACTACCCCTCCATCACAAGCGACGGCACGCTTTACTTCATGAGCTGGCGTGATGAAGGGTTCGGCAAGGACGACATCTACCGGCTGCGGCTGGTTGGCGGCGAGTACACCGAGTTGGAAAACATCGGAGGGCCGGTCAACACCGAGAACTCCGAGGTGGATCCGTTCATCGGCGCCGATGAAAGCTATCTGATTTACTGCTCGAAGACCCTTGGCGGGCATGGCGGCTACGATCTCTATATTTCCTTCCGAACGCAGGATGGCTCATGGAGCCCGCCCGTCAATATGGGAGAAGAGATCAACTCCGCAGGCGCCGAGTTCCGGCCGAGTGTGACACCAGATGGGAAGTATTTCTTCTTCACCAGCGACCGATCGGGTGCCGGGGAGAACTATTGGGTGGATGCCGGGATCATCGACTCGTTGAGGCCGCCGGCGAAGCGGCTTGCGCACCCTTGACAGGGTCACCTTGAGCCTCCTGCAAAAGACTCCGATTCTTGATGGTTCGTGGTGTCTGTGCCGGCGAGACGCCTGCACTACAAAGGGCTGAAATCAATTGTAGGGCCGGCGTTTCGTCGGTCTGATTGTGACGAGGGTTGGGCGGCCTCGGTGTCCGACTCTTGAATTTTCAAAAGGCTCGGATGTCGTCCCCTGAAATCCTGCCCATTGAGGCAACTCAGATACGCGGCACGCGTTTTGTGTTGTAGTCTGCGTTCGTGCCTGCCACTCGAACGGTTCCCGAACTGCTGGCGCCAGCCGGCTCACCCGCCTGTCTGCCCGCCGCGGTGGCAGGCGGGGCCGATGCCGTCTACCTCGGCGTCGGGCGCTTTTCCGCCCGGGCGCGGGCGCAGAATTTCGAGCTCGAGTTCCTCGCCCACCACGTTGACTATCTCCACGGCCACGGGCTGCGTTGCTACGTCACCCTGAACACACTTCTCCGCGACCTGGAGCTGCCGGCGGCAGTCGCCACGACGGTGGCAGTGGCAGATGCCGGAGCGGACGCGGTGATTCTGCAGGACCTGGGTCTGTGGCGGGTGATCCGGCGTGAGCTCCCCGATCTCGAAATTCACGCGTCGACCCAGATGACGGTCCACACCCCGGAGCAGATCGAGGTTCTTGCCGATCTCGGAGCGCGTCGTATCATCCTCGCCCGCGAGCTCTCCCTCGATGAGCTGGATCGGTGTGCCCAGACCGCTCATCGACGAGGGGTCGAGGTCGAGTGCTTCGTCCACGGCGCGCTCTGTTATGCCTTCAGCGGTCAGTGCTCGATGTCGGCCCTCGCAACCGGGCGAAGCGCCAACCGCGGCGCATGCGAACAGTGCTGCCGATTCGATTTCGACGACGGTCATCGTCGAGGCCCGCTGCTGAGTCTGAGCGATCTCAACCTCCTCGACCACATACCGGAACTGGCCGCAGCCGGGGTGAGCTGCCTCAAGATCGAGGGCCGGCTCAAAGGACCCGAGTACGTTTACACCGTATGTCAGGCCTATCGTGCGGCCATCGCTGCCTGGGAAAAGGGCACGACCCTCGACAGCGCACACTGGCAGCGACGTCTCCGCGAGGTCTTCTCCCGACCATTCACCACCGGGCCTGTCATGGGGGAACTGGGAGAGGGCTGCAGGGTGATTGAAGCGGGATCACGACAGATGGAACCTGATGCGCTGCTCCTCCGGGTGTCACGCTCCAAGGGCACGGCAGAGCTGACGAGCGATCAGGAGATCCGAGCGGGCCAGGGTTTCGCCTACGTGCTCGAGGATGGCGGAGAGGGTGGTTTTCTCATCACCCACGCGCGGCAGGACGGTCCGGAGCGGTGGCTCTGCGCCATCCGAATCGCCGCCCGTGGTCCCCATCTGCCCGAGAATCTGGCGCTCCGGCGCAACACCGATCAGCAGCACGACGCGGACGACAGGCGGGCCATGGCTCGCTTCACCGTACCGCCTCCGCAGCCTTTGGCGGTCAGCCTGGCCATAGAGGTCACGGCCCGGCTCGGCGATCCGCTCGGTTTGAGCCTCCGATCGGCGGATGGCCGGTTCGCCGAGATCGACGGTCCGGTGGTGGAGTGCGCCCGTCAGCAACCGCTGGACGAGAGCCTGTTGCAACGTACCGTTGGCGCACTGGGTGGCTCCGGTTTCCGACCGGGAGCGTGGACGCTCCAGCTCGATCCAAATGTGTTTGTCCCGGCCTCGACCCTCAAGGCGCTGCGGCGGGCGCTGGTGGATGATCTGGCTGCACAACCGGTTCCGCCGCCGGAGCGTTGGCAGCTGCCGAAACCCGAACAACGCATCTGGCCGCCGATCCTCGTGGCGGTGGCGGCAGATATCCCGATGGCGCGGAACCTGCTCGCGGCGGGCGCGGACCAGGCATGGCTCGACGATCCTTGTCTCGATCTGTGGCGGGAGGAGCCGCCGCGCCTGGAATCGACCTTTCCCGGTCTGTGGTTGCGCCACCCAGCCACGGCGCCGGTATCGCCTCACCTTAAGAAGCTCGGCCTGCCAGTAGTGGCGGGCCATCTCGGCGTGCTCCGGGCGGCTGTGGAGGCCGGGTTGGAGGTCATCGCGGATGTCGGTCTCAACGTGGCCAACCATGCCTCCGCGGAAGCCCTTGCGGAGATGGGAGCCAGGGCGGCGGTCTCGAGCTTGGAGATCAACTGCGAGCAGATTCAAGATCTGGTGACCCGCTCCCCACTCCCGATTCTCGCGGTCGCGGCAGGGCGTCGGCTCCTCATGTCATCACGACAGGATCACGGTCTGGCCGAAGGAAATCGACGCCCGCTGACCGTCGCGCAGGATCAACATCCCTACACCATCGAACGCCACATCGCTGGTCTGACGCTGATCCGCGAGGTTCAGAATCTCGATCAACTGTGCGGCTTCGCCTCCACCCTGCCGAGCCTCGCCGGCATCGTACTCGAAACCGGGACGATGCCCGAGGAGCAGGCGCTGGCTCTGGTCAGTTCCACACTGAAAATCCTCGACAGAATCGAAATACCCGCACCCGGATGAAAAGGCCGAGAAATACGCCATCGGCATGCCCTCGGCATCCGGCAAATCGCCTGGCTACGGCGGAAAAGCCCGCGCCGAGAAGCTCCGAGCGCTTGCCGAGTACCTGTTGGTCGATATCAAAAAATGTCGGCCTTCCACTTCGCGACCTGGTCCTCGTGTCCCGCGCCGGGCACGGCGTCGGCCCACGCTTGGTAGAAATCGACAAGGGCCTGCACGCTGTCGCGGGTGTCCTTGTGCGATTCGCCACGACTAGCAACGAAGATCTCGTGGCCCTCGAGCAGGTTCTCCTCAGCAACGGCGAAGCGGGCGGCGTTGAATTCGAGGCCGGATCGGGCTCGACCGAGAGTCACCAACGCCCGGGCGAGCACACGGGCGTTGCCGCCGGCAAACGTGGTGCGGATGGCGGGCTCGGCCGGGCTGACGAGATCGATCACCTCGGCGTACCTGCCCTGGATCTCGAGTACGGAACCCAGGTTCGCGACAGTTGAGAGGGTGTACGGGTGGTCTTCTCCCAGCACCCGGGTCAAGGTCTCGAGCACCTCGCGGTACTGCAGCTCCGCCTCCGCCGGCTTTCCCTGTAGCTTGAGCAGATAGCCGAGGTTGCTGACGGCAACCATCGTATCCGGATGGTCGTTGCCGAGAACATGTCTGGTCTTTTCCACCGACTCGTAGCGGTACGGCTCCGCCTCATCCAGTTTGCCCTGTTCCGTCAGCATGTAGGCCAGGGTGTTGAGGGAGATGAGCGTGTCCGAGGCCATCTCTCCAAGCACGCGGCGGCGCGTTTCCAGCGCCTCGCGGCAGTACGGTTCCGCATCGTCCAGCTTGCTCTGGTACATGAGAACGATGCACAGGTTGCTGATGGAAAGAAGGGTGTATTTGTCTTCGTTGCCGAGCACTCGGCGGCGGATTTCGAGCGCCTCTCGGCTGTAGGTCTCGGCTTCGGCCAGCTTGCCCTGGGCTTGAAGCAGGAAGTCCATGCCACTGATGGAATGCACGGTGTCCGGGTGCTCAGCACCGAGGACACGTCGGCGCCTCTCGAGCGCCTCCAAATAGTACGGTTCCGCTTCGTCCAACTTACCCAGACCCTGGAGCAGAAATGCCAACTCCTGGATCGAGGCCAGGGTGTCCGGATGGTCATCTCCCAGCACCTCCCGGCGGGTTTCCACCGCGCTGTTCTTGGAGGGGCAACGCCGCATCGAGCAGCCCGAGCTGGAGATACTGCGTCGCCAGTACCTGGCGGAGTGTGGCATCGACCACCGGCTGGTCGGCGAACTGGGTGTCGATGGTCTCGATCGCGGGGATGAAAATCGTCCGGTCGATCAGCACCCGTGCCACGTCGGTCGCGTTGATCCTGCTCCACTGGCTGGTGAAAGTCTCCACCATGGCGGAGCGCTCGGCCTCGGGAATGGGCGGGTCGGCAGCGTCTAACGCCTCTGCAAATTTTGTCGCCACATCTTCGGTCAGCTCATCACCGGCTTGGGGTGGACTGATCCGGGCCAGCATGCCGGCCTGGAAGTCGGAGACCAGCTTGAGCTCGTCCGCCCTGGCGATTGCCTCGCTCTCGGCCTTGACGGCGCGGTCGCGCTGGTCGCGGGCCACCGTCGCCTGCCAGGCGAAGGCAACCACCCCGATGAGCAGCGCCGCCGCCACCGCGCCCGCCGCGGTCACAATGCCCTTGTTGCGGACGACGAACTTCTTGAAGCGGTAGGCCTGGCTGGGCGGAGCGGCGTCAACGGCCTCGCCCGAGAGATACCGCTGGATGTCCATCGCCAGACCGTTGGCCGTCTCGTACCGCCGTGAACGCTCCTTTTCGAGCGCCCTCATGGCGATCCAATCGAGCTCTCCCCGCAGCACCGACGTCAGTTTATCGGGCGCGGCGCCGCGATTCTCCGCCACCACCGGAGCGGTCGCTGAGATGGACGCGAGCCGGGTGCTCGGTCGCGGCGGATCGACCTCGCGCACCATTCGGTACATCTCGCCGAAGGCTGCCGCCCGCAACTGCCTCGGGTCCAACGGCGTGGTTCCGGTCAGCAGCTCGTAGAGCATGACCCCCAGCGCGTAGACATCGCTTCGGGTATCGATATCGATACTGCCTTCGGCCTGCTCCGGGCTCATGTAGAGCGGCGTCCCGACGAGCTGACCGTGCTCGGTGAACATGGTCTCATCGGTCACATGCTGGTCGATGGCCTTGGCGATGCCGAAGTCGATCACCCTGGCGAACGGCCGGCCGTCGTGGGTCGAGACGAGAACGTTGCTCGGTTTGATATCGCGGTGGATGATTCCCTTGCTGTGGGCGTGCTGGATCCCGTTGCAGACCTGTCCGAAGAGCTCCAGCCGTTGCCGGACCGTGAGCCGGTTCTCGTCGGCATAGACCGAGATCGGTTGGCCCTCGACCAGCTCCATGACGAAGAAGGGCCGCCCCGCGTCCGTGGTGCCGGCATCGAGCACCTTGGCGATATGCGGGTGGTCCATCACCGCGAGGGCCTGCCGCTCCTGTTCGAAGCGGCCGATGACCGCCTGGGTGTCCATCCCCAGCTTGATGATCTTCAGCGCGACCCGCCGCTTCACCGGCTCGGTCTGCTCGGCCATGTAGACCGACCCGAACCCGCCCTCGCCGATGAGTTCCACCAGTCTGTAGGGTCCGATGGTCGCACCAACCCCCGCCCCCGCAGCATCGACGGTTGTGGATTCGGGAGCCGCCATGGTGGGCGCTTCGCTGGTGTCTTCCGAAAGATCGGCCGTGAGCAGAAGTCTTCCAACTCGGCGCGGAGAGACGGCATCGCCACCGCATTCCCGATCAAGGATCTCCCCGCGCTCCTCGGGCGGGGCCGAGAAGGCAAGATCGAGGATGCGCTGTTTGTCGTGGTGCTCCGTCATGGGTTGTCCTCCGTCGCCGCCGCAACTCACTGAAGCGGAAGGCCATGTAGCGGCCTTACGAGATACCCAGGGGGAGTCTGAAATCTTCTCGGCTCGCGGCGAAGCAGGAATTATACACTCCGTAATGAGAATCAGAATCAACTACAGCACGGCAGCGGGGTCCGCGCAGGTTCGACGGGTCTCACCATCTCCCAGCGCATCGATCGCCTCGAGCTCTTTCTCGGAGAGCGAGAAGCCGAAGATCTCGAGATTCTCACGCATCCGCCGGCTGTTGGAGGATTTTGGCAACACCGTTCGACCGCTCTGGAGGTGCCAACGCAGCACCACCTGACCGGGACTGACTCCGTGATCGTCGGCGATGGATCTCAGCACCGGATCGGCGAGCAGGCCGAATGCTCCGCTTGCAAATGGTGCGTACGCGGTCACGACGATGTCGTTGTTTCGGCAGAAAGTTTCCAGACGGGCGTCGCGGCAGTAGGGGTGCACTTCGACCTGGTTGACCATGGGCCGCACCTCGGGTGCGTCATTGAGAAGCTCGCCGAGATGGCCGACCGAAAAATTGGACACTCCGATCGCACGGGCTGTTCCTTTTTGGTGGAATTCAGTAAAGGTCTGCCAGATGGTCCTGCGCGCATCACGCGCAAAGGCCTCGTCCTTGTTTTCGAAGGGCCCCGGCCAATGCATCAACAGCAGATCAACATACCCCAGGCTGAGGTCGTCCAGCGTCCGCATGAGGTCGTCCCGCAACCGCTGAGCGAGATCGGGCACCTTGTCTGCGTCCCAGGTGCGCAGATGAGAGATGTTGATGTGCGGCGGCGTGGCGGGGTGCGCCAATTTGCTGGTGATGAAAAGGTCGCCGCGCTCGATATCACCCGACGCCAGCCGCTGACCCACGAGGCTGCCGAGAATCCGCTCGGTGCCATAGGCATGGGCACCGTCAAAGGTGCGATAGCCCGCTTCGAACGCCAAGGTCAAGGCGCGCCATGCCTCCTCGGGCAGGAAGCCTTGAAAGTCTGTCGCTCCCACCCAATCGCCAAAGGCGCAACCGAAAGCGATGCTGGGCATCCTGACACCGTTGTTCAGCGTAACGAACCGAAAATCTGAATCCAAAACGTCAACCTCCTGCTTTGCGGCCGCCACGGATAAGCTGCTCTTTCTTCAAATTATTGCATCGTGAACCGAGCAGGCGTCAGAGCGGACTCGCCGATGACCAGGCCCCAAGATCGGCGCTCTCGAATCCGTCTGCGAAAATCCCGCCGATGTTGTTGGTGATGTGGACGCGTCCGGCGGCAACCTCGAACCAGGTCGAGTAGGCATCGTCCGGTTCCGTGACCGTCACTTTGCCTGTCCCCGGATCGGGAACCAGGACTGCGGGTGGCTGTCCATCGGTCCCAACATCCGGCTGAGTCGGACCGATCAAAGCAACACACAGTGGAGGAGAAACCGCGCAGCCGCTGACCAGAAGGTCGAGGGTCGAATTGCAGCCGGGTCCGACGGGGTTGCCATCGCCGCACCACGTGTACTCACCCGATCCGGCACAAGCGGACGAACACGCTGTGCTTCCACCACCGGCAAACTCAGCCGGCAACGGCATCGACGCCAACGACCCGACCGTGAGGTTGCCGCACAATCCATGGTTTCCGTCGTTCGCTTGCAGGTCTTCGAAGGCAGCGAAGCCGGAAACGAACTGGCCGGGGGGTGGTCCCGGCAGGCTGGTAACGGGTCCGACGACGGCGGCGACACGGGCGTCCTTGACGGTGATCGCGCCCGTGAGGAACCCGATCTCGATCCGCCCCGGTCCGGCCGAGAGCTCTCGCGTGGCCACAGCCCCCGGGAGACGCAGGACCGGCAGGTCCTCGCTGTCAAGGAACCGGCTCATGGCGAGGTACCACCCATCTATTCCGGAAGTCGGACCACGGGGGTCGGGGTCCGAACCCAGAACACCGATCTCGAGAGCTGGATCGTCGATGGCGGCAGGATCATCAAGCGAGATGATCTGCAAAAGCTGATTCAGGCTTCCCGCGGCGATTTCGGAGGCGATCTGTGCATTGACCGCGGAACGACCGATAGCCGTGAACGCTGCGCCGAAGGCGTTCGTCGTCGGTGTGCAAAAAGCAGGTGCTGAGCCGTCGCCGAGCTCGAGGAGAGTCAGCCGCTGCACGTGTTCGAATGTGCAGTCGGAGGCGCAGCCGTCAAGACGGAAAAAGCCGCCGTCATCACACTCTTCAGGGGTCTCGATGATGCCGTCGCCACAGACCTGGGCATCGCCTGTGGGAGCGGCGGTGGTGCTGAGGAGAACGACAACGGAGATCACAACAAGCTTCGATACCAGTGGTTGGATCATATGCGCCTCCCTCACCTCAACCTTATCAGCGCCGGGCGATTGGAGGTGACAACCGAGCCTCCTGCAAAATCTCCATTTCTTGGAGGTTTGTGGTCTCGGTGCCGGCGAGACGCCGGCACTACAAAGGGCTGAGATCCGTTGTAGGACCGGCGTCTCGCCGGCCTGATGGTGACGAGGGTCGGGAGACCTCAGTGTCAGGTTCTTGAATTTTGCAGGAGGCTCAACTGGAAGCACCGAAGAAATCGTCAGCTCAGATTCCAACTTCTTGGATTAAGGAAGCGGCCGGCCATGTTCTCTCAGTCGGAGGTATTTATGGCTGTTGAATTCGATTTCTCAAAACTCAATGCGATGGATGTACTCGACCTCGCATGTTTCATCGAGCGAGAGGCCGCTGGGAACTATGAGCAACTGGCCTCCTGGGCCGAAAAGAACAGTCCCGATGCGGCACATTTTTTTCAACGCATGGCTCGACTCGAGGGTCAACACGACAGCCAGATCGAGGAGCGACGGCGTGATCTGTTCGGCGATCAACCATCCCGTTACCTCGACAGCGCACCGTGGGAGGTGGAGGTGCCTGATTTCGACGAGGTCGGCACATCATTCACTCTCGAGCAGGCCTATGCTCTGGCACTCGGCGCCGAGGAGCGCGCGGAAGCCTACTTTCGCCAGGCTGTGGATTACATCTCCGATCCCGAGACGGTCGGGATTCTCAAGAGTCTCGCTGAAGAAGAGCTCGAACACCAACGTCTCCTCAGAATCGAAATGGCAAACCACTGAGGGTCGGGCCTTTCAATGAGGCCCGATGGGTGTGGATTCAACTCCGGCATTCTCTCGTGTTCTGATCGCCTGCCATCAGCAGCCTGGGGGTCTAGCCTCTTGCAGAATTCGGGATTGCGGCGGGAATCGACGCACGTGGAACCATCGCCCGCGGGGACGCGGGCGCTACAAACGCGAACATCCGTGTAGCGCAGGCGTCCCCGCCTGCGATGGACCGCGGTGGTGACTCTCGCGCCTCTTCGTCTTGTAGGATTTCGCAAGAGGCACGGTCGTAACATTCGCCCTCGTTGAGTTGGTCTGTTCCTACGGCACGACCGAGGACCACCCGTTGGTGTCACCCGTCTCAAAGCCATCCTCGAACACGTCTTCGGCCAGGAACGGCCCACGCATCTGGCTCGCCTGAAACACCTCGGCGGGTCCGTTGGTGAGATCGTCCTGCGCCCAGCCGATAATGGAAATATCTTCGAAAGCGGCCATGCTGGTGGCGTCGAAGGTGAAGGTGCGGGTGACATCCTGACACGCCCCTGCGGCGAGGACGATGTCCTCGGTCGCAGCCACTTGTCGGATTCCGTTTCGGGTGAAGTGTGCTCCCGCCGGGAAGTGATCGAGGACCTCGGAGAGGTAGATCCGCATGGACTTGCCGAGACCACCCGCTTCGATGCAGACCGTCGCGGTGATATCCCAAACATCCGGGGTCGGACCCGGCGCGTAGGACAGCGCCATGGTGACGTCGGTGGGGATCGCCACCCGAGCTGCGGTATCTGGATCCCAGGAACTCCAGGCGGGGTTACCCGACCAGGAATCGACCACGCCGTCGATCAACCAAGTGGGGTAACCCGCAAAGGGCGTAAAGTAGGCCCTTCTCTCTATATTCCAGGGAATCTCGTTCGAGTCGCTGCAATGCAAACCGAGAACCGCAGCGGTGAATTCGAATTGGTCGACAAGAGTTGAAGCCACGGGACCCGTGGTGCTGCAGGTACTTCAAGTGGCCGATGTGAAGTACTCGACCAGAACCACACGATCTGCGGCGCCGGCGAGTCCGGCAAACATGACACACGCGAGAATCAGCACCCATCCGAATCGTTTCATAATCTCATCCCTCCCGCTTGAAACTGAGACCAAGGATAAAAAACCACACTTTCATTTGACGATGTGATCATACACGAGGACATCCAACCCCGATCTCCAGCCCTGACCAGCGCCGGAGTTGCGACACCCTCTGATTCTCAAGAGAGGTTAGTATTGCCCTGGAAACAGAAGTCGATCTCTTCGCCGCCCATTGATGAATTCGCAACAAGGAGTGTTCAATGCCGCCCACCCGATGTCTTGAGCCTGCCCGCACTGTGGTTTCGATCGCCTCGGTTTTTCTCGTCGGTCTTCTCTGCACCTCGACCACGACACACGCACAGAAAACCGCGAAACCGGTGCTGCATGGATCACACTGGGTGGCGGTCACCGGGAAGCCGCTGGCGGCCACCGCCGGGGCGATGACCTTCACTCGCGGCGGCAATGCCGTGGATGCGGCCTGCGCCATGCTGGCGGCCACGTCGACGATGTGGGACACCCTGGGTTGGGGCGGCGAGACCCAGGCGCTGATCTACAACCCACACACCGGCGAGGTCAAGGGAATCAACGCCCTGGGCGTCGCTCCCACGGGGGCTACCGCGGAGTTCTTCAAGGAACAGGGCATGAGTCTATCCGCCCGAGTACGGCCCACTCGCCGCGGTCACGCCGGGGACACCCGGCGGGCTCATGGTCATGCTGGCCGAGTACGGCCGTCTGAGTCTCGCCCAGGTCTTGTCGCCGGCGATGGAGATGGCCGAGGGCTATCCCATCGAAAAATCCCAGGCCGACAATATGGAACGCCGTCGCGAAATCCTGTCGCGTTGGTCGTACTCGGAGGATGTGTTCCTCCCCCACCTCGATGAGGAGAACGTCGATCAGCGCGCGGCCCCGGTTGCCGGAGAGGTGTTCCGCCAGAAGGATCTCCTCGCGACCCTCGAAAAACTGGTGGCGACCGAGGCCGAGGCCCTCAAGGCCGGCAAGACCCGCAAAGAGGCGATCTATGCGGCCTATGACCGCTTCTACCGAGGCGATATCGCCGAGGAGATCGTCCGCTCCTCTCGGGAGCACGGCGGTCTGTTCACCATGGAGGACCTCGATGAGTGGCAGGTCCACATCGAAGAGCCGGTGACGACCAACTACAAGGGCATCGATGTCTACAAACTCACGACCTGGGTTCAGGGCCCGGCCTTGTTACAGGCGTTGAACATTCTCGAGCCACTTGACCTCAGAGGCGATGGGCTACAACAGCGCTCGCTACATCCACACGGTCTACCAGGCGATGAATCTCGCCTTCGCCGATCGGGACTTCTACTACGGCGACCCGTATGTGGCGCCGAAAGAACCAATCGCGGGTCTGCTTTCCAAGGACTACGCGAAGCAGCGCCGGGGACAGATGAACGGCGAAAAAAACAACCCCGATGTCCACCCGGGCGACCCCTATCCCTTCCAGGGTGAGACAAACCCGTTTCTCGACCTCTTGAAAAACTGGAGCCCGATCCCACCGACAGCCGAGTCCGATGGCGTGGACGGATTTCAACAGGCGGCGCTGATGACCGACGACGAGAGTTTTGTCGCCGGTACGACGTCGATTCAGGCGGCGGATGCCGAAGGCTGGGTCGTGTCCGTCACTCCCAGCGGAGGCTGGATTCCCGCGTTCATCGCCGGCGACACCGGTATCGGGCTCTCTCAACGGATGCAGAGTTTCGTACTCAGCGAGGCCATGAATCCGTTCAACGTCGTGCAGCCGGGGCAGCGTCCGCGAGCGACCTTGACACCCAGCATCGCGATCAAGGACGGCAAGCCCCTGATCGCTTTCTCGGTGCAGGGCGGCGACACCCAGGAACAGAATCTTCTGCAGTTCTTCCTCAACATGGTCGAATTCGAAATGAACGTGCAGCAGGCGGTTGAAGCTCACAACATCACGAGCTACCAGATGCAGAGCTCCTTCGGCGCTCACAAGGCCGAGCCCGGACGATTGCAGGTGACTCCAAAGGTCTCCGAATGGGCGCGCGGCGAACTGGGTCGGATGGGATACTCGGTGGAGACGGTCGACCGCACCTACAGCCCCATCACCGCCATCTACTTCGACACTGAGACCGGTACGATGTGGGGTGGCGCGAGCGACTACGGCGAGGACTACGGAGTGGCCTGGTAGACACCACAACGTAGTGCGAGCGCGACCCTTCCGCCGGCTCCACGGCGCTCCACCGGCCGCCGCCGCCCGATTCCTTGATCTCCAATGCTAGTCTTGACCGGACGCGCGCCAGACGAGGAGGTGGGACAGATGAAAATCGAAGTCTTCGAGATGGAACGGATGCAGTCGACCTGGGAGAACGTGGTTGACTTCGACCTGAGCGAGAGTGGCGTGCTCCCGGTTTCGCTCCGCGAGCTGTCCGAAATGGGGCTCGATCTCGAGTGGGCTCTCGACACCCCCCTGACCTACAGCCAGTCCAACGGGACCCCGGAGCTGAGAGAGGCTTTGGCTCGGATCTATCCCGGCACGACCATCGAGAACTTCGAGGTCACAAACGGGACCTCGGAGGCCAACTATCTGACCGCTCTGACCCTTTTGAGGAACGGCGACGGGTTTGCCCTCGAGGTGCCGAACTACATGCAGCTCTGGGGTGTCCCGAGAAGCATGGGCGCCGAGGTGAGCACCTTCGAGCTGAGGCAGGAGGAGAACTGGGAGCCCGATTGGGCACAGTTCGAGCGCGCCGTTACCCCGAAGACCCGCCTCGTCTATGTCTCCAACCCCAACAACCCCACCGGATCGGTGCTGTCACTGAGTGCCATGGAACGAATCGTGCGCCGCTGCGAGGAGATGGACGCCTACCTGCTCGCCGACGAGGTCTACCTTGGAGCCGAAATCGACTGCCCGCGTACGCCCAGCTTTTGGGGCATGAGCGAGAAGGTCATCGTCACGAGCGGGTTGTCCAAAGCGTATGGAATTCCGGGAGTTCGCATTGGCTGGATCGTCGGCCCGGCCGATCTGGTCCACGAATGCTGGAGCCAGCACGATTCGGTGACGATCTGCCCCAACAAACTCTCCGACGCCGTGGCGCGGATTGCGGTGCAGACCGAAAACAGGGAACGGCTCTATGAGCGCGGCCGCGCCCTTTTGCAGAGAAATCGACGCATTTTCAGTGACTGGGTTGTCGGGCTCGGGGACGGGTATTCCTTCATTCCCCCGAAGGCGGGCGCCCTGGCCTTTCTGAGGTATGCCGCGCCAATACCGAGTTTGGAGCTGGTCGAGCGGATCCGCACCAACCAGAGCACGCTCATTGTTCCGGGAATCCACCTGGGTCTCGAGGGCTATCTGCGCATCTGGCTCGGTGGTGAGAAGGCCTATCTCGAGGAAGGGCTGAGAAGGGTCGCCGAAGAGCTTCCCTGAGGCGCATCTCGGCTGTATCTCGATAACCTCCCTTCGAATAGGGGATTCGAGACAAAAAAAACAGCAACCCGAGAATGTGCTAAATTCTCACCACAGCCAGTACCTTTGGGGAAATTTTGGATTTTCGTAATACGGAAACCACAACAAGGACCAATATTGAGGATCAAATGAAGATCTCAAGATGTCAATGGTGCCCCGTCACGGCCAGCATCGAGTGTATGAGGACCTGTCTTCAACAAAATGCGGGCGACCTCGACCGACAGCGCATGTTCCGTCGCTGGGCGTGGTTGCCCCCGCCACGGGCGGGTGTCGGCCATCCGGACGAAGACCGTCGCCGGTCCAACAATCTGAGGGCTGCACTCTAATCAACCGGTCCGACCTATAATCGTTCGATGGCAGTCCTACCCAGCTTCCAGTCCTCTGCAATGGAAGCCCTCAAGAAAATCCACAAGGGATCGTTCACATCGAGTTCTCAACGCGACGAACTCATCGAGCAGGTTCTTGCCGGCGGCGGCGAGTTTCGTGCGAAGGACGTGATGTGGATGTTGTTCCGACCCGATCGAGCGATCCGCGACGCCGGGGTGAAACTGCTTCAGCCACACCTGGCGCCGCAGACTTTCGACGTGTTTGTCGCCGCAAGCAAGGGGATGCCGGAGGCGGCTCTCAGGACGGCCGGGGGAGCCTTCCTTTCTCTCGGAATTCCTGGACTCGAAAAGAGGCTGGAAGAGCTCGCCGACGGCAAAAAGAAGGAGGCTGCGGAGATCGTCCGACAGATTCTTCTGGGTGCGCCGGCGAGTCCGGCGCTCGCCCCGCTGATTTGGCGTATCGCGATGACGGGCAGTCTTCGAGAACGACTCCAGTACCTCGACCGTTTGGCGGCCCATGAGTTTTCCGAAACCAACATCCAGCGATGGCAACACCTCGCTCGGTCCGACGAAAAGGAAATTCGTGAGAAGGCGCTCGAGGTCCTCGCAACACACGCACCGGAGACATCCCTCGATCTCATCGTCGCCGAACTGCCTCGCGCAGGGTACGGCGTGCAACAGCATCTGATCGACGCCCTGAGCCGATTGGCTACGAACTCAAGTCCGGATTTCGCGGACCGGGTTCTGCCGCTGATGGCTTCCGGAGACGCCTCAACCAGATCAGCGGTGCTCAGAATTCTGGTCGGTATGGAGAATCGGCCGGAAATGGTGCGTCGCTACCTCGGTTTTTCGAAGTCGCTTGCGGGATGGGCGCGCGACCGAGCCCTCGAGTCGATGAAGGAATTCGGCAGCGATATCCTCGAACCGGCGATTGAGCTGCTCTCGGAATCCGATCTCGACGTGCGCGCCGCCGCGCTTGCAGTGGTCGGGTCCTTCGACGACCCAAGAGTCGTTGACGGTGTGGTGCCGCTGCTCAAGGACCCGGATTGGTGGCTTCGGGTCTCTGCTGCTGACACCCTTGGAAGACTCAAGGACCCTCGCGCGATCCAGCCGCTCTCCGAAGCTCTCGATGACGGTGAGACACGTTGGGCGGCCGTCGAGGCGTTGGGTAGGATCGGCCACGCCAGCGCCCTGCCGGTGCTCGGCGCGTTGCTCAAGGACCCCGCACCCGAGATCCGGATCGAGGTACTCCTTGCGTTTCGCAACTTCCGCCACCCGAAAATCCTCCCAGCCCTGCAGCAGGTCGCCACCAACGACCCCGATCGTTTTGTCCGCGGCCGTGCGCTCGAGATCGCGGAAGAGGTCGCCGCGCAGGAAAACACCGAGCTTCCCGAAGCCGAGCGGCTTCGCGCTGCGGCTCTCCAGGCTCGGGTCGGACAGGGGGAGCCGCGACTGCACGGTCTGTTGGTCGGTACCCGAAACCAACACGCATCGGATCTCCACGTTGCGGTCGGTCAGCCACCGATGGTCCGCCTGGCCTCCGACCTGTTCAAGGTGAAAGGTGAACCGTTCACGCCGGAGGACACCTCCTCGATGCTGCGCGAGATCCTCACCGACGACCAGTGGCACCGGTTGGAAACCGAGCAGCAGCTCGATCTCTGTTACTACATCCCGCGAGCCGGCCGTTACCGGGGAAACGTCTTCTACGACCACCGCGGTCTGAATGCGGTCTTTCGGGTGATCCCGGAGCAGCCCCCGACCATCGCCGAAATCGGGTTGCCGTCGTGGCTGGCGGAGATCGCCGAATATCATCAAGGTCTGGTGGTGGTCTGCGGGCCGGCCGGGAGCGGCAAATCCACAACGCTCGCAGCCCTGGTGAATCTCATCAATGAGACCCGGCACGACCACGTGATCACCATGGAAGATCCGGTCGAGTTCGTTCATCCTTTCAAGAACTGTTTGATCAACCAGCGCGAAGTGGGCCCTCATACGAAGAGCTTCGCCCGAGCTTTGAGGGCTGCGCTCCGCGAAGACCCGGATGTGATCGTCATCGGTGATCTGCGCGACAACGAGTCCGTGTCGCTCGCGCTGACCGCAGCAGAGACGGGTCACATCGTCATCGGCACCCTGAATTCAACAACCGCCGGACGAGCCGTCGATCGCCTCATCTCGAGCTTTCCCTTCGACGAACAGCCGCAGGTGCGCACCTCGCTGGCCGAGTCTCTCAAGTACATCATCGCTCAACGACTGATTCCTTCGATCGGAGATCGCCGTCGGGTGGCCTGCTTCGAGGTCTTGAAAGGCACCGTGTCAGCCGCCGCCATGATTCGCGACGAAAAGACCTATCAGCTCCCATCCGCTATGCAGTTGGGCAAAGGCAGGGGGATGCAGACCTTCGACGACGCCCTGGTGAAGCTCGTCGACACTGGGCAGATCACACCCGAGGAGGCGTATCTGCACGCCGAGTCGAAAACGGCATTCGAGCCTCTGGTGTCCGAGGAGTTCCTCGAGTCCCAGACTTTCCTGTGAGGGTGATGATGGACAGAAAGATCGACCGGTTCCTGCGCCTGATGAACGACCGCGGCGCATCGGACTTTCATCTGGCGGTCGGCCGGCCGCCGATGTTGCGGATCTCGGGGAGAATCGAACAGATCCGCTATCGCACCATGCAGGAGACCGACTGGGCGGAGATGATCCAACCCATCGCGCCGCCGGAGCGGTGGGACGAGTACGAGAAAAGCGGCGACACCGATTTCGCCTATGAACTGGCCTCAGTCGCGCGCTTCAGGGTCAACCTTTTCCGCCAGCAACGTGGATCGGCGGCGGTCCTGAGGGTCATCCCATCCAAGATCATGACCATCGAACAACTCGGTCTGCCGGCGCAGATTCGCCGGCTCGGTGCGGTGCGCAGCGGTCTGGTGCTGGTGACCGGTCCCACCGGTTCCGGAAAATCGACCACCCTCGCGGCGGTGATCGATCTCATCAACGAGACCAAGAACCATCACATCATCACCATCGAGGATCCCATCGAATTCGTGCATCGGAGCAAGAACAGCCTTGTCCACCAGCGTGAGATCGGGGCGCACGCCACGAGCTTTGCCGAGGCGCTGAAGTCAGCCGGGCGTGAGGATCCCGATCTCATCATGGTTGGTGAGATGCGTGATTTGGAGACGACCTCGATGGCTCTGACCGCAGCCGAAAAAGGGACGATCGTCTTCGGCACCCTGCACACCAACAACGCGGTGAAGACCATCGACCGAATCGTCAGCGTCTTCCCCGCGGGGGAGCAGGAGGGGGTGCGGAATGTCCTGGCCGACACCCTGCGGGCCGTCGTCGCGCAGCAGTTGGTGCCGAAGGTCGGTGGCGGTCGGGTTGCCGCCCTCGAGATTCTCTTCAGCTCTCCGGCCATCGGCAACATGATCCGCGAAGGCAAGACGGGGCAGATCATCTCGGCAATCCAATCCGGCGTCAACCAAGGCATGATCGAGATGGATGCCTCGATTCGCGCCCTCTACGAGAAGGGGATGATCGACGCCCGCGCAGCGGTCGACAAGGCCATCGACAAGGAGCTCTTCAAAGACCTCCTGGGCGAACGCGAAGCCTGATCGTCGGCTTACGCCGCCCCCAACCCCACCGTGTCGAAGAAATCGATGCTGCCTCCTTGCCACAGTCGGGGCAGTACACTGCAATCAACCACAACGAGTTCGTTGAATCGGCAAAGTCTTCTCGCGAAGATCCAGTCGATTGAGATACCATCTATTCAGGAGATGCGGGTGGAACCAAAAGACGTCAAGGATCTTGAGACTGGCAATCCCGAGAGGGACAATCTGAAGGCGATCATCAAACGGCTGAAAGAGGTGCGGCGAAAGTGCGCCGACACTCCGGGAGTGGGCGGCCACGGGAACACCGCGGTGGTAGGTCTTACCGCCATTCTTTCGGAACTCGAAGAGTCCCTCGATCCGAACTCAGAACTCATGGAGGTCGAGATTCTCGATCTCCGACTCGCGACTGTCGAGGAGTTGTTCGAAGCCACGGGTTCTCCCGGCGTTGCTCGAGTGCTCGCGAGTATCCGGACCTCACTGGCGATCCCTTCCGAGGAGACCATCAAGGAAGAGGAACCACCTCCTCCTCAAAGATTCCAGCCTTCGCCCACCTCCGCGGTCCGGCGCCGCAGACCGAGACCGAAGACCCGAAAGGGTCCTGTGCCGGCGCCGCCACGAAAAGGACGCTTCGTATGGCTCGGCGTGGCAATCCTCATCCTGGGTGCGGCCGCGGCCGCTACTTTTATGTATCTCCAGAAGCTCGGCCCATGGGCCACACCCTCGGCTTCATCCGATCAAGCCGGGACCGACCGGCCGGTGATTCAATGGAGATCGACCACCACCGACTCGGCCACGGCCCCTTCGGGATCAGGATCCGGCCACGGGATCGATCTCAAGGAAGAGGACATGGCGCGGTTCACCTTCGAGATGAGTCTCGCGGAGTCGAGCTTACAAGACGGGAACGTCAATGAATCGCTCCGCCACTTCGCCGCCGCGGCCGCCATCGATCGGCAACACCTCCGCGTCGTCGCGATGGGCAAGACTCTGATCGCGTTCATGCTCTACGATGCGGATCGGGCGTACGACGGTGGCGACAGAACAACGGCGGGGAAGAAATTCGAGAACGCACGCAGTATTGCCAGGGGTCTCCAACTCGTCGGTGCTTCCAGTGGGAACACAACCCAATCCAGCGTCACGACGACTCAATTCGAGGACATCTCGCCGCGCGATGACGAGGCTCTTGCCCAGGCGGTCGGCCACATGGTGCGTCTGACCCTCAAGAGTCGGGACTTCATGTACGGCTACCTCATCCAGATCCGGGACGACCTCCTGATCCTCGATACCTATTCCGGACCCGACGGCCCGGGTATCGACTCCTCGACATCGATCCTCGACTCGACCGTCAAAGAGGTGCGCATCTACGACGTGGGCTGACCCTCGGCAGATTGAATGAGAACAGAAACAGCCTCTCCGATTCAGTTACTACTGTAGGATCACAAAATGAAACCAAGACTGATTCCTGGTCTGAACTCAAAGCTGAAGCCCGGTGTCCTTGGCCGATGATCCGACCCATTCACCGACGATCTAGGGCCGGCATCGCCGAATACGCACCCGCCCCCTCTCTCCGAACAGGAAATTGGGGAGTGCGTTCAGCGCCGGGCCATCACCGCCTGTTTCGACTCGTCGGACAACTCGAGGCGGCCGACTGGAGCACCGGATTCTGAAACCCCACCGGCTTCGACTCACCATCGTGTTGACCTTCCTCCTCGCCGTCGTAACGGCGGCTGCGAGCGCCGGTGAGATCCGGCAGTGGCGATGGAGCGGAGTCGAACGAGTGGTGGCGGTGGGCGATGTCCACGGCGCTTTCGACGAGATGGTGAGCATCCTCCAGGAGTCCGAACTCGTCGATGAGGAGCTGCGGTGGATCGGTGGATCGACTCACCTGGTGATGCTCGGCGACATTGCCGATCGCGGTCCCCGACCCCGCGACTGCTACGACCTCGTCATTCGCCTTCAGGAGGAAGCTGACACCGCAGGCGGCCGGCTGCATTTTCTGCTCGGCAACCACGAGATCATGAATCTTGTGGGCGATCTGCGCTATGTGGCGGACGAGGACTTCGCGTCCTACGCGGGGAAGGAAGACGAGGCCGAGCGCAACCGCGAGATTCGGAGGCAGAAACGGTACGCCATCTCCAACAACCGCGATCCGCGGCAAGGCGGGGCCCGTATCCGCAACTCGTTCCCGGACGGATATTTCGCCAGGCACCACGCTTTCTCCCCCACCGGGATCTATGGCCAGTGGCTCCTCGACCAGCAGATACTGATCGAGATCAACGACATCGTGTATATCCACGGAGGCCTCCCCCCCGGTCTCCTCGAGATCGATCCCGACGAGATCAACTCCACGATCCTCGGTAGTCTCCTGAGCTATCTCAAGGCCGAGGCCCAACTGGTGGAGTCGGGAGCTTTGCCACCGGAAATGGCGTGGAACAAACGCCTCGCCCTCGCGCGGAGACTGACCATC
The DNA here is from genome assembly GCA_963753035.1 of uncultured Acidobacteriota bacterium. GTDB lineage: Bacteria > Acidobacteriota > Thermoanaerobaculia > Thermoanaerobaculales > Sulfomarinibacteraceae > JAHECW01. Next base: position 175,302 of record CAVWAW010000010.1, read on the forward strand.
AGGAGCGAGTCTCAACGGGAGATCAACGCCGCGCAGAAGATGATCGAGCTGAGCACCGGATCGCCCTTTCTTGTCGATGGTCCGCTGTGGTACCGGGGCACAGCACTCGGCCCGGTAGAGACCGAGGAAGAAATCGCCATCCGAGTCCTAGAACACCTAGGCGCGACGACCGTCGTCGTCGGTCATACACCGACCCACACCGGTCTCATCTCCACCCGCTTCCGAGGAGCCGTCATCCAGGCCGACACCGGGATGCTCACCTCTCACTTCGGCGGCCGCCCATCCGCGTTGGAGCATCGCGGCGGTCTTCTCTTCGAACGCTACCCCGGCCGACCGCCGGCCCCCCTCGCGGCGCAGCAGTGGGAACTCACGGCCGGGATGTTCACCAACGACGCCGAGATCGAGGAATTTCTCGCGACCGCGCCCGTGGTCTACATCGGTGAGTTGGGGAGCGGATCAACCCGACCGATGCGGGTTGCACTCGCCGACAACGGCCGTCGAAGCCGCGCGATCTTCAAGACCGTCAGGACAACAGGCCCTGCGCCTTTCGACGACGGGGTTCCTTCGCGGGAGGAAAGCTACGCGCACGAGGTCGCCGCCTATCGAATCGATCGTTTGCTCGGTCTCGAAATGGTCCCACCGACGGTCATTCGGAACATCGAAGGGGTCGAGGGATCGCTCCAGATCTTTGTCGAGGGCGCCTTCAACGAGATCAATCGCGCTCAGGAAGACCTCCGTCCGCCAACCGAAGACGAGATGGAGCGACAGCTCGCCCGCGTCCAGGTCTTCGACTGGCTCATCCTCAACCCCGATCGGCCCGACGACAATCTGCTCTACACCGCCGACTGGAGGGTCCACCTCATCGATCACAGCCAGGCATTTGTTCCACCGACTCGGGGGCACCGCGGGGCCCGGTCCCGGGTTCCGGAAATGGACGATGATCTCCAGGCTCGGATCGATTCCCTCGATGACAATGAATTGACCACCGCGGTTGGAGACCTGCTCGAACCGGCAGAACTCGATGCGCTATTGGCGCGGTTCAAAAAGGCGAGGAGCCGATAGTGCAGACCTGGTCTATTGCATTGTATGGGAACGAGGAGACCGGCACATGAACGAAGAACTTTCCGAAGACACCATTGCGACCATGGACGCCATCGCCAACATTCTCCTGAGGTGCTTTGTCATCACCGTTGGAGCGATGCTCTTCACCTGGGTGGTGTGGCTCGTGATGGGAGATGCCGTTTATAGCATCCACCACCGGATGATCGACATCACGAGAAGGGACTTCGATCTCTTCTTCCTCTACACCATGACGTTTCTGAAGGGCTTGAACGTCATCCTCTTTCTCTTCCCCTTTATCGCCATCAAGTGGCACCTCCGGGGAAAAACCTGAAGCCTTCCGCTGAGTTCGGGTGCGCGACCGCCGGGAGACCTGGCAGAAATTCCACCGACGAGGAAGTGAGAGCCCATGGCTAAACACCCACGTCGTGAGGCTCGTAGAACGCAGTGAGCATGACTGACAATCCTCTTGAGAGCGCACGCTTGGCGACCGGCACGGGCGGTACGCCGCGGGAGGGAGGGCATTGATGAAACGAATGGTGTTTGCTGCTTTGATCTGCCTGATTTCGGCCGTAGCCTCGGCCGCGACTTTGAGCGTCACGAAGACCTCGGACGACCCGGTCGACGGGTGCGATGCCGACTGCAGTTTGCGCGAAGCGGTCATCGCCGCCAATGCGACCGTTGAGCACGACACCATCGTGGTACCCGCGGGCACCTACGTGCTCAGCCTCGTCGGGATCGACGAAGATGCGGCGGCGACCGGCGACCTCGATCTCAACCAAGACGTCAGTATCATCGGCAACCCAACGGGCGGCACGATCATCGACGGCAATCTCAGCGATCGTCTGGTGCACGTCAACGGAGCCAACGTCGACCTCACGGACCTGGTTTTGACACGGGGCAGCACGACGGGCGACTGGTACGGCGCCGGGGGTATCCTCGTCGAAAGCGGCAGCTTGACCATGACCGGGAGCGTGCTTTCGGATTGCTCGTGTGACGCCCACGGCGGAGGGATCTTTTCGCTCGGCACGGTGACCGTCGATCGATCCGCGATCATCGGCAACATCGGATTCCGTGGAGGTGGGATCTACCATGCCGGCATTGACCTGACCATTGTCAATTCGACGGTGACCGGAAATACGGCTACCGACCAGGGATCCGGTGGCGTCAGCACCGATGGGCTCGCGATGGCTGCCAGTATCGAAAGCTCCACCATCACGAACAACGTGGGTGCGCAGTCCGACGCTGTCAGCTTTCTCTGCGAGGTCTGGGTCGCGAACACGATCTTCGACGGGAGCTGCTTCATCAGCCCAGGCATGGGCATGGTGCACTCTGACGGCGGCAACCTGGAGAGCCCGGCGGACACCTGCGGTCTGGACCACCCAACCGACCAAGTGGATGTCACCACCGGCAGCCTCAATCTTGGGCCGCTGCAGGGCAACGGCGGGGTGACCCCGACCCACGCTCTCCTCAGCGGCAGCGTTGCTATCGACTCCGCCAACGATCCGCTCTGCCCCACCACGGACCAACGCGATTGGCTCCGGTGGGACGGCGGATGCGATATCGGCGCCTTCGAGGTGGACGCCATCGGGTCACTTCTCTTCGCGAACGGGTTCGAGTCCGGCGACACCACGGCGTGGTCGGTGACCCTTCCAATGATGCGGAGGGGCTTCCAGCGGCGGTCACCCGATCAGGATTGACCGGCCGACCATCCGGATGTGTCGCCGGACTCGAAGCCATCACTGAAGATGCCTGACTCGTTCGATTGCGACTCCAGCCCGTGGAGATATCCATAGAGCGCCATCTTTCCGCGCATTGTCTGCCGCGGCGTGAACTCAGTGTGGGCCCAGACCCACCGCGTCGGGAAGTACGCTTCTCCCCTGGGCCAGAGTCCAGGAACATCCGTCGGATAGCTTTCCTCGTAGAGCGTTGAAGGCCTTGCCATGACCATCCGACCCCCAATCGCTGAGGTTGAGGTACGGCGTGTGCCCTGGGTGGAGTCCCGGAACGCCGTCGTCCCGCCCTGAGGTGTAGGCCTCGTCATAGCTGCGCTTCAACGCGAGCGGAGTTGACGCCGTCGTCATCTCGATGGATATTCAGCGGATTGCGCCCCAGACCCCAGTCGGCCTCGAGCGCGAGGGCCTTGCGGAAATGATCGATGTCGTCCGGGAGATCTGCCACCGCGTGGGCGATGATGGTGCGATCCATATTCTGGGCGGTGCGCCAGAAACCGGCGGCGCTCCGATCCGTGGCGCGCCGCGACGGCCGGCTGTCCATGAGATCAGCCTCATCGTTCTTGGCCTCGGCGATGATCTGCGTCTTCATATTTCCTTGCAGCGCGGGGTAGTGAACGGTCTGGGGAGTGACCAGATAGGCGGCAGATCCCCAAAGCTGGTTTCTCGAGGTATTGATCAGTTCGGCGGGTGCTCCGGCGCAGACGCTCTCGGCGTTGACGACGTATTCCCACGCCTGATCTCCGGTGACGTTGTAGAGAAAGGCGGCGGCCATCATCTTGAAGTCGCGCCCCCTCACGGTCCCGTCATCGAGCTCCAGGCCTTCATCAAGCATCGGATCAGCGAAGACTGTCGGCGTGATTGAAGGCCGTGATGGCTTCGTTCTGGTAGACCTCCATGAGACTCGCCAGACCGGCAATCCGAAAGGCATCGGCGAGCATGGCAGCGTTGGCGGCATTGGCCCAGGCGGCAATGGGTGTCGGTCCGGCCTGGAACAACTCATTGCTGCTGTTGGGGTTGGTCAAACCGTGCGAGTAACCAGCTCCGTCACGTAATCGAAGCCAGAAGTCCACTTCGTTGCGCGCCTCGTCGATGATGTCGGGGATGCCGTTGCCGCTCTCGGTGATTCCCGTGTCGTCATCGCTGATGGCGCCGTCGGTCAAGATGAACGGCAGCAGCATGTCGTAGATATTGACGACATGGCCGAGATGGCGATCCCAATCCGCAGCGTCGGAGTGACCTCCCCATGCGTTCGGATTGAGCGGGTCTCCGGTCTTTTTGTAAGGAATCCAGGCGTTAGGTTGGTCCCACCTGTCGCCGCCAGCGAAGCTGCCCCACTCGCCGTGCCAGGGATGCATCGTCAGTGAGATAGACCTTGGTCGACTCCGGGGAGACGCCGGGGATGTAGAGTGGAGTACGAGGTGGCGGCGAGAGACCGAGAGGATTGGCCTCGCCGATCCGCATGAAGAAGTATCCGCGCACCGACACCTTGAACGGGTCTGCATAAACATCGTCGCCGATCTCGAAGTCCTGGCTGCAGCCGACACCCTCGACCACCAGCCGGTAGGTACCGGGATCGGTGAAGCTCGAAAAATCGATGTTCCACACATCGGACTGGATCAGGTTGCGGCCGAAGACATCGCTGCCGTTCGGCATCCAGAAAACCACTTCCCCGGCTTCGTGCGCCACACCGCTCGCAACATCGTAAACGTAGACCGAGTTGTGCTGGAAGCCGGAGTAGTTGCGGGCGCCGCCGCTGCCCATCCAGTGATAGAGATCGGCGGCCTTGTGCGTCGCATCCGGGGCATAGCCGACCAGATTCACGTGTACGGCCTCCGAGCGGCTGTTGTAGATGTCGAAGCTCACCGAGGAGGAAACGACGTCGATGTTCGTGTCCGGGTCGATTCCAAGGTTGTAGGTCACTCCCTGCTGCATCGAGTCGGGCAGCCTGAGATAGATCCAGTGCTCGTAGGTGGACTCATAGCGAAAGTCGCCGCCGATCCACTCCATCTGAGCGTGACCGCTCAACTTAGTCTTGCGAGAACAGATCTGCGGGTGTTGTCCGCCGGCGCCGTAGTTGGGGTCCTGAGAGGACGTGATCGTCCAGCTCGGGTTCTGGACCGCGACACCTGTGTCGAGTTCGGGGGTGAACCTGATAACTTCCACTCCCGTGCTGCCCTCGTGGTGAATCACGTCGCCGTCGGTGATGCGGACGACCAGATAGTCCTTGTCGAGGACACTGACATCGATGAGCCTCGCGGCCGCGGCCTCACCGGCGGACCCGCAGAGCAGAGCGAACAGGAAGCCTCGAAGCAGAAAATGGACCGTCACGCGCGCTGCGGACGGGAATGCACAGTGCTGTCGAATGACACCAGGCAGACGACAAGGAGAGCGAAGGTCACGCATCTGATCTCCTCCATCACGAGAGCAAACGATCACGACAGGCCCGAAAAATGGCGGCCCATTCAGAGTGTGCATGGGGCCATGGAGGATCTGCTGTGCCCTGGGTCACCGGCCCGATTATCCGATGGCGCCGGATGGGCTACTCGATGGAGAAGCTCTGCAATTCGACCGGCACCAGGAGGCCGTTGATCAGCAGCGCGAATCGGTGGTCGACGTCGTCACTTGAGGATGCTCCTCTTCGCGTTGTACAGCGAGCGGATTGCCGAAAACTCACGGTGGTCGAACTTGAGCTCCGTGGCGATCTTACGAACCTCGCTCTCCTCGACCAGCGAGATCGAGTCATCGGCGGCCGAGACCTCGAACAAACACTGCAGGAGCCGTTCCTTCTGGTCACGGTCGGAGATCTTGTTGAACTCGCGGGTCACGAGGTAGTTCTCGGTGCCGCCCTTGAGAAGCTGTTGCGACTTGGCGATCTGGACAACAAGGACCGATTGCGCCTCGGTCAACCCTCCGACGTCTCGGACGACTTCTTCCATTCTCCGAACCTCGTCCTCGCTGATCTCCATGTCCGAGTTGGCGACTCTCGCGAGAACAAAGGCGAATGCGGCGAGGTACCGTGCCTCGTCGGCATCGAGGAGATCGAGTTCACGGGTGATCCGGCGAACCGTTTCGGTGTCGTTGGCAGCCTGAGCCACCGCATCATCCTTCTGACCGAACAACTTACTGAAAAACGAAACCACATCCACCTCCGAACAGCGGAGTCTACTGTATCCCGAATCGCGGGACTCCGTGGTGCTACACTCCACCGATGGATACCAATTTTCTTTTTCCTGGCGCGACTTCCGACGCGGGCGTCGCTGACGGCTGGTGAGAGGGAGGCAGGCGTGAAACAAGCGATCGCGATCATCGTTCTGGCAGCCGCCCCTGTCTTTGCAGACGATATCTACCTCCGCGGAGGCGGCCAGATCACCGGCCAGATCGTCGAGCAGACCGAGGACTCGGTGACGGTCGATATCGGTGGCGGGACCATATCGGCGAAGATGTCGTCGGTCGTCAAGATCGACAAGAACAATTCGCCACTGCAGGAGTACCGGGAGCGGGCCGCGAAGATCCCCGCAGGCGACGCCGAAGCGTGGCGGGAGTTGGCGCGATGGGCCAAGGGCTACTCGCTGTCGAGCCAGGCGAGAGAAGCATACCGGAAAGTGGTGGCGGTTCTGCCCAACGACGAGGAAGCGAACAAGGCTCTCGGCATGGTCCAGGTCAATGGCACATGGATCACCGAAGAGGAAAACTACCGCGCCCAGGGGTACGTGCAGTTCGAAGGCAAGTGGATGACCCCGGCGGAGCAGCAATCCATCGTCGCGGGCCGACAGGCCCAGCAGGCGCAAGCGGAGGCTGACCAACAGGCGAACGCAGCCAGGGTCCAGCAGATCGAGGCCCAGCAACAGGCGAATCAGCAACGGCAGCAAGAAGAGCGCGACCAGTTGGATGCGAACAACAACTCCTACTACAACCCCAACACGGTCAACTGGGGCTGGGGTGCAGGACCGGGGACCTGGCACAATCCAAATCAACAGCCGCAACAGTGGCCGCAGAATCCCGCCACGCGGGGGCGATGATGAAACGGGAGGCACCAATGAAACGTTACCTGAAAGCACTCCCACTCCTCGGCGCGCTCTTCTTGGCGTGTTCAGCTCCCCCGCCTTCTCCGGTGGACGAGATCGTCACCGCGAATCTCACCGCCCGCGGGGGTATGGAGGCGATCCAGGCCCTACAGTCGATCCGGGCGACCGGGATGGCGACCGCAAGCGGCGGACGGATCGCGCGGGTGGTCCAGGAGATCAAACGGCCGGGCTTCTATCGCCTCGAGTTCTCGTCCCAGGGCACGAAGGCGGTCTTCGCGCACGATGGTGAAATCGGTTGGCACGTCGCGCCCATGCAGGGGGTCTTCGAACCCCAGCCCATCACGCCGGAGAACGACTCCGAGGCGGGCGTCGATGAACGCGATATCGAAGGCCCTCTGGTCAACTGGCGAGAGAAGGGCCACACGGTTGAACTCCTCGGCCGCGAGACCCTTCCCGGTGGCGAGGCGGACAAGCTCGAAATCAAGCTCGCCGACGGCGGAGTTCGCTACGACTACGTGGATGTCGCGTCACACCAGGTGGTCCGCTCGGACAAATCGGAGACAATCGGGGGGCGATCCGTGCTGATGGAAGCGACCTATTCGGACTTCCGCGAAGTGGGTGGGCTCTTCTTGCCTCACCTCATCGAGACCCACGTCACGGACCGACCCGAAACCATCACGATCGTCGTCGAGACCTTTGAACTCAACCCCGATCTCGACGACGCGCGGTTCCGGCTTCCCGAATAGTGCTTCCGGCCCGGCGATACCGCCGGGCCTTTTTGGGTTCAGGGCGAAAAGCCCGGTTGGATCACCGTCTACTCCGCGACCTGGTGCCCGTACTGCAAACCTCTGAAGAAATATCTCACCGACAACAAGATCCCGGCGACCGTCATCGAGGTCGACACCCTGCCCGAGAGCCAGCAAGCAAAGCATCGAGCCGCGATGAAGCGGTTCACGGGCCGGGTTGCTTTCCCGACGGTGGTCATCGACGGTGAGGCCAAGACCGGCTTCTCACCATCCTGGATTCAGGCCAAGCTCAAAGGCTGAGCGCAGCTGGGCTATCTCGCGGTGAACCAGAAACTGAGGTCGCCCGACTCGAATCCATCCGCGAAGATCCGCCCATCGAGACCACGCTCGAACGCCCCGACGTCAGGGGCGTCACCGGTGTACGCCAGATGGACCCTTTGACCCGCAATCCAGGTCAATGGCTCCGCCAGGGTCAGGTTGTTGCCGGCGTAGTCCACGTGAACCACTCGGACCCGGGCTGTCTGCCCCTGCAGTTGAATGAGGTCTCCGCTCTCCCCCACCACGTCCAGCCCGTCGTGAAACCAACCGGCATCAGCAACCGGGAGAACGGTTCCTGACCCGGCAGTTGAAGTTGCGGTGACGAATCCCCCCTGATCCAGGTGCGGGCTGGTGGACCTCAATCGGAAATCGAACCCAGCCTCGTCGACGAAACCGGGGTCCTGCGTGGCCAGTGCGTTGTGGCTGAGGATCACGACTATGGGGTCGGGGATCCTGATCTGGTCTCCTCCTCCCGCGCAATCCCGATTCAGATAAAGGAGGTTGTTCATCACCTGGTGGTCGTAGTACTGCGTGGGATCGTCGGGATCATCCCCGATGATGCCGTGGCAGCGGTTGTCGTAGAAGGTGTTCTGGACCATCCGGTTGCCATAGACGAAAAGCGACTCATCGGAGTAGTGCTGGTAGTTCACGCCGCCACCGAGGCATCCCCTGAAAACGTTGCGCCGCACGATGGTGTGCTGCGCCCCGTGCTGGATGGCGTTGTAGCTGTGGTCGTCGGTGTCGGCGCGGGTCCTGATGAAGTCGTTGTCTTCGATGACGTTCCGGGCAGTGGAATCGAGGCGATAGGGGGCGTCGCTGGTGCCCTCGCAGTCATAGATTTCCACCGCCTTCTGGTCCGGGTTGTCGAAGACGTTGTCCCGAATGATGTTGTGCTCGGAACACCTGATGCTCAGAAGGCTGTGGTACGCGGCGTAGAATGTGTTTCCAGCTATCAGATTGTGGTCCGAGGCGTCCTGCAGCACCATCTGATCCCCGTCCGAGTCCGAGAAGGAGTTGTTGACGATTCGGCTGTGGGTGGTGCGGGCCAGTTTCATCGAACCCGTGGTCCCCACCCCAGACCCTTCAAAGCGGCAGCCGTTGATCACGATGTGGTGACAGTCGTAGATGTGGCCGAACCCGCGCACGGTTTCGAAATCCAGTCCCTGGATGGTGAGATAGGAGAGGAAGTCCATGGAGATGGCAACCTCGGATGAGAGGTTCTCGATGATCGCCTCTTCACTCTCATGGTTCCGGATGGTGATGGGACTGCCCGGCAGTCCTGAAACAAGCGGAGTGATCGAACCGTAACTTCCCACCCGGAGGACAACGTGATCACCAGGCTGGGCCGCAGCAAGCCCCTCATCAAGGGCATCGAAGGCGGTGTGTATTCCACCGCCGCACGTTCGCAGGGAAACATCGTAATTGCCGGGACAATCACCGACCAGGGTTAAATCCACGAAGATCTCTTCCCCCAGTGCGCCACCGGCAACGGCCAACGCCAACCCAAACAGCAGAACCACCTTCGGTATTGAGTTCACAGGCTTCAATTTAGTGGAGGTGGCTGTCGACGGTTTGTGATGAGTGCCACCACCAGGCGCTACCGTCCCGATTGGCTCTGGATCTATCTCACTGGGTCTCAGCCGGCTGGCGGAGGTCATCCCGGGGGAAAGGCTCGACGGCAAAACGTTTCACATAGTCATAGTTGACCCCGAGGTTGGGGAGTTCCTGATCGGAGAAGCAGTTCCAATTGGCCATCACGGTCCCATCGGCAAAGGTCGCGTGGGTTCCCCACGGGTCTTCCGCCACACCCATCCAGGTCTGGTAATACTCCGGCGGCGACGCGACGCCTTCGGGATGGTTCGATGAGGGCCAGACAAAGAGCAGCCACCCCCGGTAACCCGCAAGCCTCAGCTGTTCAACGGAAACCTCCTGCGTTCGCAGCGGGAAAAGGTTGGGGCTGGTCGGAGGATCTCCCCAACAGCCCCCCCAGGCCGAGATGACGTTTTCGTCCTCATCCCACGCGTAGTAGGTGTAGGCGTAGCAGTTGCTTGCCCTGAGCTCGTCGGCTTGTTCGGGTTCGGGATAGACCTCGAGATCGGGCGGCTGCGCGAGGGACGTTGATCCCTTCCACACCCGAATCCGAGCCGGGTTGTTGTTCGGGTATTCCGAAAACTCAGCGTAGCGAAGCGCCCACGCCGTCGGCAACGGTTCCCGCATATCCGACGGGAGATCCTTGAGGGTTGTGAGGCTGTGGTAGAACGAAATCGGCGTGCCCGCGGAGGTGGCGGAGACGACTCGGCTGAAGTTCCGGTCGGCCTCCAGGTGAACGGCTTTTCCGGCAGCCGCTCCAGCGGTGGAGAGCCAGTAGACATCCCCGGTCAGGACATTGTCAGATGCGACGATGGCCTCTTCCTCCGACGTTGGGCCCCAGTAACCCGGATCCGTCGGCCTCAGGTTGTCACAGGTCTCGACCAGATCCACAGTGATGTACATCCACGTCGGCCCGGTTGCGTCCCGCTGGATGAACCACCGTTCTGTTCCCGGCGGATCGGCTTCGACGTCGTAGGGTTGGGTGCAGGAGTCAGAGTACATCCGATCACCCGACTGGCTGACTGAGAAGTATGCCCTGAACAGATCGAGGAACGATGGCGGAATGGGTGTCGCATACAACCCGGGATACCCGCGGGATGTGGTGTCGCAGCGCTCAAATGGGAAAGTGGGTTCCGGGTGCGGCAACAGCCCATCGATCCAGCCCGCGGGAGAGCTCCCGTAGGGAGAGATCGGCCCATCTGGCGTCGCGCCTTCCGTCGCGCTGTGAAGCTCCGTCCTCGTCACCGGCAGTTGCCCATGCACCAAAATGTCGCTGATATCGATGGTCTGCACGTCATAACCCGTGAGCGCAACGTTGAAACTGATCACGGGGAAACCGTAGTCGGTCCAGATCGTGACCTTGGCGAGATGCGCTTGGTACGAGAGATTGGTGATGCTGATGACCGTGGTCACCCCGCTCTGTGAGCCTTCGTTGTAGTCGATGGCGACGAAGGGAAACAAGAGACTTGCCGCGGGCACCGCATCGAAGGCGCAGAAATTCGCCGACACCGGAGTCGACGCCAAGACGAGAATCGCCATGATCGCCAACCGTGAGGCGTTTGATCTGAAGTCCATGTCCACTCCCACCACCATTGGTTCATCGGCTATCGAGGCGCGAAGTCAGGAGAGCCTCGTCACGGCCAGTTAGTCAGGATGTTCCCTGCATCTACAATAGCATCTCAAAAAGCCTCCGGTAACAGATCGAGACGAAACCTCCCGACAATTACCCTCCTCCCTTGACAACGAGCTGCCCGGGACTTACTGTATATATCGTATATGAACAGTAATGCACTTCCGCTGCTTCTCCACCTCGTCGCCGACGACCCGGAATCATTGCGCGATCAGATCGTGCGCCAGCTCCATGGCCGCATCGTCCGCGGCGAAATCGCGGCAGGCGAGACGCTTCCCTCTCACCGACAGCTGGCCCGGCAGCATCGGGTGGCGCCATCGACGGTCGAAGCCGCATACGAGTTTCTGATCGCAGAGGGTTTGCTCGCCGGCTCGGCGTCGGACGAGACCCGGGTGGCGTCCATAGGCCCGGAACACCGGCGCGATCTGGTGGAACGTCTCCAGCTCGACAAAATGGTGGCGCAGGAGCTCGGGCGTCGTGAGTTGGAGATGGCCCGTGATGTTCAGCGCCGTCTGCTGCCGCCATCAGAACTCGAAGGCCCCGGGTGGCAGGTCGCCTCCAGATGCCTCCCTGCGCGAGTGGTGGCCGGCGACTTCTACGATGTGCTTCGCCACGCCGACGGCAGCGTCGATGTTGTGGTCGCGGATGTGGCAGGCAAGGGCTTCGCGGCAAGCCTCATCATGGCGTCGGTCAAAGCGATGCTCCCTTTTGTCACATCTGAAGGATCGGTCGCGGGGTCGCTGACGGCTCTCAACCGACGCCTGGTTCCCGAACTCGGTCGCGGCGAATTCGTCGCCCTGACCCTGGCGCGCTTCCGCCCAAACGACCGGTGCATCGAGTTGGCCAACGCAGGGGCGCCGGATCCCTATCTGGTGCGACCAGGCTGCGCACCACGACCTCTGTCGGCGCCGGGCCCCCGTCTTCCACTCGGCATCCGGCCGGAAGTAGCCTACTCCTCTCGATCTCTCCGAATGGCCGAAGACGATCGGCTTCTGCTCCTCACCGACGGCCTGCCTGAAGCGCGCGACGCCGAAGGTGAGCCGCTCGGTTATCAGGCACTCGAGTCGATGCTTGCCGATGAACCCTCGACCGGCGCACCCTCGTCGTGGCTCACCGGGCTCTTCGAACGGGTCCAACTGAGAACCGGCCGTCTTCCAGAGGACGACTGGACCGCTGCGATGTTGGTGCCAACCCCAACCGGGGAGGAGCCGTGATACTCAACCTGTCGGAACTCTCCGACGAACCGCTGCACGCCCAGATGTCGCGCCAGATCCGCGCGAAAATCCTCACCGAGGATCTCCCGGACGGCGAGGCCCTGCCCTCGATCCGCCGTCTGGCCAAGGATCAGCGGGTCAGCGTCATTACGGTGCAACGGGCATACGACGACCTCGAGCGCGAAGGCCTTCTCCAGTCCCGCAGAGGCAAGGGGTTCTGGGTGGCGCCCATCGCCGAAGGAAGGAAACAGAAGATGGCCGAAGAACGGTTTGCCCAAGCATTGGGTCGGCTCGTGGTCCACGCAGCCGCGGAAGGTCTGAGCGAGGCCGAGATGCGGCGAATTCTGAACGAGCTTCTGGAAGAGGGGCGATCCAATGGCTGATCATCGACCGGATGCCGCCCCAGCCGCCAGCCTGAGCGGCCTGACCAAACGCTTCCCCGGATTCCAACTCGGTCCGCTGGACCTCGTCCTGGAGCCCGGCACCGTACTCGCCCTGGTGGGACCCAACGGCGCCGGAAAGACCACGACCCTCAACTGCATGGCCGGGCTGGTTGTACCCGATGAGGGCGTCACCGAAGTCTTCGGCGCACCGGTCCACCCGACTCTGACCGAATACCGTCGCGACATCGGTTATGTCGGCGAGGAGAACGGGTTTTTCCAGGGTTGGACCGCCGCCCGCAATCTGAAATTCCTGGCCGATCTTCTCCCTGGGTGGTCGAACGATCGCGCAAACAGGTTCGTCGAAGCGATTCGCGCTGCCCCTGGACAAACCGGTCAACAAGCTTTCGCGGGGCAACAAGACCAAGCTCGCGCTGGTGGCGGCCATGGCGCACGGGCCGCGTCTTCTTCTGCTGGACGAACCCACCGCCGGTCTGGATCCCGTGGTTCGGTCGGAGGTCCTGGATGTGTTGTGGGAGATCACCGAGGACGGCGAACACGCGGTGCTCTACTCCACCCACGTCCTGTCCGACATCAGCCGTCTCGCGGACGAACTGGCTTTCCTGCGCGATGGCCGACTGGTGCTGCGCACCGGCCGGGATGAGCTGAGCGAGAGCTGGCGGCGGGTTTCATTCCGGCTCGCGAACGAGGACGTCGAACTCACCGGTGTCGTCGAACACCGCCGGGTGCGGGCCGAACATCAGGTCATCACCCGGGAGGCCGAGGCGACGCTGCAGCAGCTCGCCGATCTGGGCGCCGAGGCGGTCGAGGTTTCGCGGATGACCGTCGACGAGATCGCGGTCCAAATCCTCAAGGAGGGTCACCATGTGGCACGCGCTGAGAGCTGAACTCGCCTACTTCCGGCCTTGGCTGCTCGGCGGTCTCGGCATTGCCTCCGGTGTCATCCTGCTCCTGAGCGTGCTGATGCGGTTCTCGGACGACGCGGACGGCCCCCCGGGGTTTGTGGTTGCGATATTTCCGATCATCGCCGGAATGGTGGTCTCCTTCATCTGCCGGGAGCCTCCGCGTTGAGGAACGGCGGGCACGCCTGCTGCTGTCAGGGGCACTCACCCCTCGCCAACTCGCATGGCTGACCGTCCTGCTCCCGGCGTGCTTTGTCGGATTGAGTGTGCTTGCGGTGCCGCCGATGATCGGCGTGGCGGCGCTGGTGGCTGGAAAGCTCGAACCTGCCTCTTGGCCCATCGCCGGGAGTTTCGCACTGCAGTTCTGGGCCTATGCGCAGTTGGGCCCGTTGGGGCAGGAGTCGTGCGCGGCCCGCCGCCAGAATCGCGGCCGGGCCGGCCTGATCGGCTGGGCGTTCTTCGCCGGTGTGATTCTGGTGCTCGTGGCGTGTCAGTTGATCCTCCGGTCGACCCAGGGACACCTGCTGCAGGTGATGGCGGTCATCACGGCCATGGGAGTCGCCGCAATGCTCTATCAGGGCCGAACTGACTTCACGCGGTGACGGCGTTGAGTTCTGAGGCGGTCCGAGAGATCAGGGCTCGAGCACGGTTTCCGAGACCGATTGGGCCTCGAAAATGCGGAGTTCACGGATCATCGAGAGGGGTATCGTCGTCGAGTACTGCGCTCCCCCTCCCTCAACCCCGCTGTGGATTTTGACCAGGAGGGCGTCATTTTCCAATGTCTCGAGCCGGCCGAACAGCACATCCCCGTAGATCGAGGTGACCCGAACCGCCCGGCCCACCGCCCTGTTGAACGCGCCAGGGTCATCAGGTGTCACGTCCTCAAAACGGGTCATGAGATCATGTTTGCGGGCGGTATGGTCGATCTCCGAAGTATCGAGGTAGAGTCCCCTGGCGATCCGCCGCGCATCCTCCACCCGAGCGGCAGCGACTTCCCATTGGGTGTCGTCGAAGGCTCGGTCGGCCTCCCTCAGCAGGAGGTCGATCAACGATCCGGCGGCCTCGGTCACCCGCCGATGATGTCGATCAATGGCCGCAGCAGCGGCGAAGTGGCTCAACGCCGAATCCAGGTCCCCGGAGCGCATGGCGTTTTCGGCGCGGGCGATTTCGCTCGAGAATCGCTCCGACATCTTTTCGTCATACTCCGCCGCCACATCGGCGACGGCCGGGTCCGGGATTGGATTCGGAGCAGGAGCGGTTGTCGGCTTCGAAATCCGCGGCGCTTCGACAACTGGCCGGTCGGTCCCGGCTCCGAGATCGGGTGGTGTCTGCTCCTGGCGGAAGAAGAACAGCCAGGCGACGGCAACGCAGCCGACGATCAGCACGGCCTTCATGAGCCATCCCGAACCTCGCGGCGTTGCTTCAGCCGCGGCCCGGAGATCCCATTCATCCAGGTCGCCGTTGGAACGCGGCCGTGCGGTTTTCGAGGTAGCCGGTGGTACGAATCGTCGCGGTGGAGGGGGTTCATCCTCGGCGCCCGAGCCTCCAACCGGTTCGATCAGGGCCTCTCGAACGCCGGCGATGACATGCGCGAATCCCGGGAAACCGATGGTCTCGAGCATCTCCTCGACCGCCGCCAATCGGAAGTCGAGTCCACTGATTTCGACCGGTCGTCCGCCCGGCTTCAACCACCCATCCAAATCCTGAATGATCGAATCGAGTCGCTCTTCGGCCAGGGAACTCTGCTCTGGGTCCCCGGCGTCGAGAACAAACCTCCGCCGGACCTCCCGCAACCGGGTGACGGTTTCCTTGAGCCGGCGCGCCTCGACGCCGCCGGACTCGGTTACTTCAGCATTCGTCGGTGACACTTCAATACCCCGGCCGATGGTAGCGCAATAATCACCGCCGCCTCGGTGATCCATCCACCTTGACGCCTCGATTCCGATTTCTTCAGGCGCTTGGCCGAACTCAGACCGCCGGAGGTGGCGGCTCGACTTCGTCAGTGTCATCTGAAAGCTTCATATACCTGGGCTTCTTGCCCGGTGCGACCGCCACCACGATGGTCCCCGACTGCGTGTTGGCGCCACCCACCAGCCCCTCGTAAAAGCCGTCGGTGCTCAGCACATCGCATCCGGACTCCTTGAGCGTTTCGATGGCCACGGGATGGGGATAGAGCGTTCGTGTGACCGGTTGTCCTGCGTGGGTCGCGCTACTCTCTTCCTGTTTGCTCGAAAGGATCGCCAAGCTCGGGGACATGCGTTCATAGACGTCCAAAGGCGCGCTGTGCATGCTGCCGTGGTGCGAAACCTTGAGCACTGAACAGTTCAACAGGTTGACGACCTTCTTCACCAGGGGGTCGTGCTTGCTGGTGCGCTCCACGAACGGGTATTCCTCGGCGATCTGAGCCCAGTTGTCGAACTCCGCGTCGGCGCCGAGAATCACCACCGAATCTCCCGCGTCGCGGAGAACTTCGGGATCATCCCGGTCTCGGTACCGCACGGATTCCACGACCACCACATCGTCCTCGCAGTTCTCCAGCCGCAGCACGATGGAGGCATTATTCATGTCGATCCCATAGGTCGCATAGCGATTGCGCAACGCCACCGATGGACCGAGCGCAGTGATTCTGAGCGTTCCGAAATAGAACTCCATTCCGGAGGAGACGCGTCGCATCGGGATTTTCTCGGTGTGGATGGTTTCGAGAATCTTGAGGTAGGTCGCGGTCTTGTGTCTGAACCCGCTGTCCCAGAATTCGCGCGGTCTCGTCAGCGGATCCCGCAGAAGCTTCCTGATTCCGCTCACATGGTCGAGGTGGGGGTGGGTCGCGCAGATAAAGGCCACTCCGTCGAAAGGACGAACGGGCTGGAGAGCCTTGATGTAGTCGAGCATCTTCGCACCCTTGTAGCAGTCGACCACTCCAAGGAGGTTCTCGCCATTCGCATTCGTCGGCAGTTCGAGCAGAATCGCGTCACCAAAGCCCACGTTGAGCACGTGGACGACGAGGTCAGTCGGCAGGATGGGCGTCGGCATGGGTCAACTCCTCTCTTTGAGCGCGGCTGAATAGAGTTGCTTATGCCTGTTCTTGATGACCGGGATTCGGTCGATGCGGACCACCAGGAACGCCCCTGGACACGCCGTGAGACCTTCGATGCTCGAACGATCGCGGCCTCGGAGCTCGATTTCACCGGCAAGATAGACTTGCCCCTCCTCGAGCGATCTCCAGAAAGTGCCGGCCGGTTCCGATTCTCCGAGCCCCGGCGGGAGTTCCGCAACGAGCGCCAGAAGTTCGGGATGACTCCTTTTCAGACCAAAGGAACGCAGGAAGGTGGCCGGCCGAACAAGCCTGACCTCCTCCTCTGACCAGCCGTCCAGATCGTCCTCGCCGAGATCCGTATGACCCGGTAGGAGCTCGCCAATCCCGATCTTCAAGAGATCCCCGTCCAGTCGTTCATCGATGCTGATCCGCCGAACGCGAGCACGCGCCGAAGCCTTCTTCCGCATGGTCGTTTCTCCAAGTTGCTCAATCCTCGAAGTTGACAATCCAAGATGAGGTGCGCCGTCCGGGATTGTCAAGAATTCGAACGAGACAGCAATTTCACAGGGGTTTCACCGTCGGCGGTCCTGCAACCTGCGGCTCCCCGGATTCGGTTGACAAAAGGTTGCGGTTGACATATGGTTGCCATGGAGGCAGTCATGACTGTGGAAACCGCTGAACTGACCGATCTCGCGCCGAGCGAGGCCGCGCAGGTTCTCCTTCGCACGGCCGACGAAGTGTGGCTGGCCGAGCTTCAGAGATCCCTCGACCGGCAACGCGCCCGCGCGGGATTCGATCGCGTTCTCGCGGTCTGGAATCTGAACCAGTCCGACGCGGCCGCCCTCTTCGGGGTCACCCGTCAGGCGATCGCAAAATGGCGGACCGGGGGGTTCCGGCGGGTCGGATCGAAGCGGTGGCCGATCTTTCGGCCGCCACCGACCTGCTCGTCCGCCATCTCAAACGCGACCGTATTCCAGCCGTGGTGCGCCGCGGTTCGGCACAACTTGGCGGTCGGTCATTGCTCGATCTCGTGGACCAGGGCCGCACCCGTGACGTCCTTCTCGCGTGCCGCGCGATGTTCCGGTTCGGCGACGCGCACTAGTGCAGCAGCGAGATCCTCCCCGAGGGCCGGATCTGGTACCGGATCGCGGAGGCCGACTGGATCGATCCTCTCGACCCGAGCTTTGCCGCCGTAGTCGGCGGCCGATGGAATCCACCCGGCAGCCACCCGACCCTCTATCTCAATGAAGACCGGATCACCGCCCGACTCAATCTGAGGGGCGTTCATCGACGGGTGGCCGTACGACCCTGAAGACCTCCTCGACGAAACCGGTCCCGTTCTGGTCCATGCGACATTGCCATCCCGACAACGCGTGGCGGATGTCCACAGCTCGACCGGGAGTGGCGGCGGTCGATCTGCCTCCCACCTACCCGCTCGATGCTGGTGGCCGAATCGTCGAGCACGCGGTGTGCCAACCCATCGGCCTCGAGGTGAAAGAGGCCGGTCTGCGCGGCGTCCGAGCGAGATCTGCCCGTGCTCCGGAGGGCGGAGGCCGCGAACTCGCCTGGTTCCCCGCCACCCCAAGGTCCCACGCACGAGCCCACCTGGTCCAGTCCTTCGAAACCTGGTATTGGGGCTAACGGCGACTCGGGAACCAGGGAACGAGCTTCGACACCTCAGCCTGAACCTCGCGATAGTCCGCCCGCCGCTCGACCATCCGGGTCTCGATCAACGGGAGACTGACGACAAGGAAAAGGACTGTCACTCCGAGGGGACCGAAAATGGTCCACCAATATCCGAGGTCGGCCGCCAGGGCGAAGAGGTACATGCCCCACCAGAACATGATTTCGCCAAAGTAGTTGGGGTGGCGCGAGTAGGCCCAGAGCCCTCCGCGGAAGGTCGTTCGTGCCATCCCCTCCGCGGGCAACGGCAGCACGCATCTGGGCGTCCGCCACGGTCTCGATGACGATCGCCGACAACGTGACCACTCCGGCGACGACATCCATGACGCCCATCGGGCCGCCGGTTGAGCAGGCAGAGTAGATGGGAACGCAGCCCGCAAACACAATCACCGAGGGGACAAGGTGGATCCCGACGAAGCTCACCGCCCAGTAGAAACGGCCCGCTTTCTCCCGGAACTCCACATACCGCCAATCTTCCTGGTGCATCCCCTTCCAGTGGGTGAGGAAATTCATGGTGAGCCGGACGCCCCACACCGCCACGAGGACGAACACGACCAGGGCGCGGCGGTTGGCAGCCAGATCACCCGGCGCCGACAGCACCCAGTAACCCGTCATGACAATGGGAGCCACGCTCCAGTAGGGATCATAGATGCTCGAGTTGTCGAAGATGACCGAGATGGCGAAGATCATGACCGTGGCGATGAGATCGACGATCCCTGCTTTGACGAGCGGAGAGTCCACCGGCAGCTGAGAACCGATGGTCAGCGCGATGGCGATGGCCCACAGATACGCCGCCCACATCACCGAGAGGCTCGTCTTTCTCGACATGTTCGCTCGCCGGATCTTCATTGATCACTTCTCTTCAGTGGGAGAGATCGTCCCACCGGGGAGATCCTGACAAATGACCGGTGATGCCCCATCCTCAGCCGACCAACCGCGCGAACGACGCCGATCTTCCAATCGACTCTGGGGGTTCGTCGAGTCAGCTTTCACCATGGCGGCATGGTAACCCGGCTCAGCGGTGGGATCCGTGTCCCATTGCGGTGGACAGCCCACTGCGGGATCTTCGTCTACGGTCGTTTCAGACAATGCCGAGCCGTCACTCGCCGGCTCCCATGCGCATCGTTATTCGGACACGGATCCAGATGCGAATACACCAAACTCCAACGACATCCCGCGGATTCCATGAGGGCCGAGGTAGAATCTTTTTGATATTTGCGCAGATGAACTTTAATCGTTCCTGTCGGGTGACCCGATTGGACGGACCCACCGATTCAAAGAGGAGCGCCACGCGATGTCCGACGATCAGAAAGATCCCCTCAAGGAAACCAACCCGTCGGGAGGTCACGAGCCGCCCGACGATCTCGACCGAACGCTGTCGATCACCGACCCGAGGGTGCCGCAGGAGGCGGCGACCATTCCGGCGGAAGGAGACGCACACCGGGCTGGTCCCGGCCAGGCGCCCGGGAGCATCGCCGGCTACCGCATCATCTCGAAGCTCGGTCAGGGTGGGATGGGCGTCGTCTGGGAGGCCGAACAGGAGCACCCGAAACGGCGGGTGGCGCTCAAGGTCATGCGTCTCGAGCACCAGGTCGATGACTATCACACGCGGATGTTCCAACGCGAGGTCGAGATCCTCGCCCGCCTCAAGCACCCCAATATCGGCGCCATCTACGAGTCCGGACACACCGACGAGGGTTACGACTTCTTCGCCATGGAGCTTGTCCGTGGTCAGACTCTCGGCGAATGGTTGGCCTCGCGACCGAAGCTGGTCGACTCCCACGAACTCGCGCTCCGCCTACGGCTCTTTCTCACCATCAGCGACGCGGTCCACTACGCGCACCAACGAGGAGTCATCCACCGCGATCTCAAACCGTCGAACATCATCATCGGCGACCAGGATGCCTCCGAGTCGCACGAGACAGCGAGCACCGGGCGGCCGGCGGTCAAGATCCTTGATTTCGGCCTCGCCCGAATCACCGACGCCGATGTCCAGGCGACGTTGATCTCCGAGGTCGGCCTCATCAAAGGCACCCTCCAGTACATGAGCCCTGAACAGGCCCGCGGCCAGGTCGACGCCATCGACACCCGCTCTGATGTTTACGCCCTCGGCGTCCTGCTCTACGAAATGCTCACCGGCAGCCGACCCTACGAGCTCTCACCTGCGGCCATCGCAGAGGCGGTTCGGGTGATCTGCGAAGAGCCCCCGCGGCCGCTCAACCAGACCTGGAACGGCGTGCGTAAGCTCGACGCCGATCTCGAGACCATCATCGGCAAGGCCCTCGAAAAGGAGGCCGACCGGCGATATGCCTCGGCGGCGGCCTTTGCCGACGACATCGAACGCCACCTTGCGTCGCAGCCCATCGAGGCCCGACCGCCCAGCGCGCTGTATCAGATGCGCAAGTTCGCCGGCCGCAACCGGGCCCTGGTCTGGGGCTCCATTGCTGCGCTGCTGACGCTGGTCGTCTTCTCGGTCGTCACGACGCTCCAGAGCGGCAGGATTCGGCGCGAAGCCGAACGGGCCGAACGCGCGGCAGCCTCCGAGCGCCAGGTTTCGGATTTCATGATCTCCCTCTTCGACAGTTCCGACCCGACCGTCTCTCACGGCGAGGATCTCACCGCCCGCGAGGTTCTCGACGCCGGTGCCGGTCGGATCGAGAAGCTCCACGATCAGCCCAGAACCCAGGCGGCCTTTATGGAGACCATGGGCCGAGTCTTCACCGTCCTCGGCGACTATGAAAGCGCCGAACCCCTCCTCGACCGTGCGGTCTCCATCCGGACCGAGTACGCCGAGACCGATGAACTCGCCCTCGCGGCAAGCCTCTACCACCAGGCCAACCTCTTCGACGAGAAGGCTCGCTACGACGAGGCCGAAGCCGCCGTCCGCCGCGCCCTCGAGATCCGCCGCCGAATCACCGGCGACGACCCGACCACCGCGTCGTATCTCAACACTCTCGGCAACGTCCTGTGGCACCAGGGCCGACTCGATGAGGCCGAGATCGAACACCGCCGCGCGCTCGAGATCCGCGAGGAGACCCTACCGCCGAACAGCGAGGGCACCGCCCAGAGCCTGCACAACCTCGGCGCCCTGCGATACTTCGCGGCCGACTACGACGAGGCCGAGCGGCTCTACCGCCGTTCCATCGAAATCGAGGAGGCCACCGGCGGCAGAGACAACCACCACCTCGCGACCAGCCTCCACACCCTGGCCATCGTTTTTCAGGATCAGGACCGATTCGACGAGGCCCTCCAGCTCGAGTTGGAATCACTGGATATCCGCGAGAAGGTCCTCGGCCCCGACCACCCGCACGTCGCCCTGAGCTTGACCACCCTCGGCAACATCTACCGCTACACCGACCGGGCCGCCGAAGCGGAGCCGCTGATCCGCCGCGCCCTCGCCATCGGTGAGAGCACCTACGGCACCGGTCACGGCGAGGTCTGGTGGATGCAGCGAAGCCTGGTGTCGACCCTTCTCGCCCTTGAACGATTTGAGGATGCCGACAAAGAACTCGTCGAACTCGAGGCCAGAGTTGCTTCCTCCGAGGACCCGTCGGAGGAGGCGGCGGTTTTTGAACTGCGAGGCGAGTTCTACGCCGACCAGCGCCTCTGGAACGAAGCCGTCGAACAATACCGGGCTGCCATCACCCTCATCGAGCAGGACTCGCCGGACAGCCCCTGGGTCGGCTACAGCATGACCGGGCTCGCAAGGGTCTACCGCGATGCCGGTCGCATGGACGAGGCCGAGGCAACCTACAGGCGGGCCATCGAGCTCATGCGTGAGGGGTGGGGCGCCGACGATGTCGACTGCCGCAGGGCGGAAGCCGAACTCGCCGAAATCGGGGGCACTTTCCCTTCGACCGCATCGGACGGCGGATTGCGATAGAAATCCCTGTTGATCCACCGGAGACTGAGCCCGAGGTTCAATCGGAAGATTGCTTTCCATCTCTCGACTGACCAGATCGCACCCCGGGTGACCAGCACCAGATCATCGTAGCTGGACCTCAACTGCGGATCCGAGATCCGGTTGGCGCCATCCAGAATGCTCTCGGGATAGCCGGCCGGCACCCAACGGAAGAAATGACCAATCCGCCAGACGGGCAGATCCCGAGCCGGAAGCCTCGCCAGCAGCGGATCGGTGATGGCGAGACGGTCGAGAATATGAACACTCGGTCCGCAGGCGTATCCGCGCATTCCCACGGCTACCTGCATCTGGAGTTGCAGGGAGTCCCCGTTAAACGCAGTGGATTGTCCGGCCAGACGGTGTTCCAACTCCAGGTACTCTTTTTTCTCTCGAGTCCCGAGGAGGGAGGTGCGCCGCCAGGCCATCCCCTTCTCGTCGACGATGCCGGCGGGATACAGCGCCCTTTCCCGGCCCGCCCGGTCCTGATAGTAGTCCGGGCCGACCTTGATCGGGTGGTGGGGGTGCAGCACGGCGAGCACGAGCACCGCCGATGCTCCCGCCAGCACCCATCCCGGCCGACCTCGCCACTGCACCAGCATCGCCACCGCGAGAACAAAGGGATCGGCAAAGAAACGCCCCGACATGAAATCACCGCCCACCCAGAGCACATAGGCCAGATCGAGCAGGAGCCCCAGAGCGAGCGGCCACATACGGCGGCAACGTCGGTTCAGCGGAAGAAGCACGGCGGCCGCGATGACCGGCAGAGTGGCGAAGTCGTTGGCGAGCGAGTCCGCGAAATAGCGAAGGCCCTGGGCGAGCAGAACCGGCCGAGGGAAACCGGTCACGGCCTTGGCAAAGAACGTATTCGGCAGCGGGGAACCATAGTAGACGAGCGCGAAGCCCAGCCACAAAACGAGGGGAAGCCCCCCGAACAGGAGCTGACGCCTCCCCTTTCCATCCAGCTTGAGGAACAGGACCAAGAGCGGTGGCAGAACCAGGAAGAGGTGGTCGAGTCGATTGAGCAGAAGCAGGCTGCTCAGCAGACCTATGGCCAGGGGGAAACCCGGCGACTCCTCGCGGAGGAGAGCCGACACGAAGAGTACCAACATGAACCAGGACAGGGGATTCTCGAGTCCTGAGGTGCCGAAGTCGATGAACGCGCGACCCGAGAGAAGCAGGATCAAACCGGTCAGGCCCAGGATCCGGTTTCGGGCCGATCGGAACAACACCACAGCGGTCGCCATGGTGAAACCGATCCCGGCCAGCCAGGCGCTGAGCCACGCCTTCCCCGTGACGCCGTAGACCGGCAGGAGAATCAGCAGCCAGAGTGGATGCGTGTAGGTCTGCACCCGCTCCACGACGTTCCAACGGAGTCCAAAGCCCTGCCAGAAATTCCAAATGGTGCGAAAGGTGATGTAGCAGTCATCGGAGAGCCATGCATTCCGGACCAGGGTGAGGAACAGCAACCCCACGGCTCCGATACCAAGGATCTGGAGCACGCGGGTCTCACGGAATTGATGGACGGCATTCACGCCCTGCATTGTTGCATCGACCGGCTCGACTCTCGAGTCGTCGCTGCGAAATCGAGAACAGACTCGACCCGTGTCAGAATGGGATGGAATAGGGAGTTTGACGTGGTCGAGGATCCACACACCGTGCGCGAAGGTCGGGGTCGCAGCGAAAAAAAGCGGGCGGCCCAGGCGATTGGAGCGCTGGCTGCGCAAATGATCGACTCGAGCGAGGCGGTCTGCAAGCGACTGCCCCTGCCTGACGAAATTCGCGACGTGCTCGATCTGGCCCGCCGCTCGACCGCGCACGGCGCGCGGAAACGTGAGCTCAAACACTTAGCCGGCCTCCTCCGCCGGGACGAGGAAACCGCAGACGCCGTTCGATCGGTCCTCGATTCCGTCGACCAAAGCAGCAGGGCCGAGCGCGACATGTTTCACCGCATCGAAGACCTCCGCGACGCCCTCTGCGATCCGGAGCGTTTTTCCGAAGCGCTCGAAACCGCGGCGACAGAGGTGCCCGGTCTCGATCGCCAGACCATTTCCCGCCTGGCTCGGAGAGTCCACCAAAACGGCGACAAACGCGCCTTTCGGGAGATCTTCCGAAGCCTCCGGCTGCTGGTCGAGGCGTCGTCCGAGGAGTGACGCGCGACGGTAATCGATCGGAATCGATGCCACTCGTCCTCACCGCCCTCGCGACGATGCCCGGTGAGAAGCGCGGTCTATGGCGTCTGGCTCGACCAGAGGGACGCGTCGCCCGACTCGAAACCATCCGAGAAGATCACCGAAAGTGATGTTCCAACGGTGAAGTCGTCAGCGAAGACGTATCGGGCTTGGCCGATCTTGCCGTCCCTCTCCTCGAACCGGAATGTCTCGAAACCTCGAGTGTCGATCACGCCGTAGAACTGGAATCCAGGAGGCACGCCGCCGAGACCGATCGGGGTCCCTCCATCGAGGATTGCCACCAGTTTCGGCGATGCCGCCCCGGTGAAGAATCCACCGACCCCATAGAGTGGGCTCGCTCCCGGCTGTCGGACCCCTGTGAGACCATCCTTGTAGAGACAGTGTTCGGGCGGATCATTGACATCACACTCAACGACCGTGCCGGTTGCGTAGCCGTGTTCGGGGTCGAAGACGCCCCAGAGACCTGTCCTCGCCGGGCCCGGGCCGGTTGTGATTTCATTCTCGGCCGGAGGATCCGGGTGGTTTGAGGCCCACGCGATCCCCTGACTGATCACCGACGGGGCGGTATTGGGCGAACGTGCCGCGCCCCATGCGAGGTCATCCTCGAACCCCTCGAAAAACGAGCCATAGCCGAGTTCGTCGAGTTTTGTCATGAACTCGGCATGTTTCCAGCACACAAAGACCGACGGTCCGCCTTCGCAGGCCGTCAACACCGCCTGAGCCACCGCCGTCTCGATTCCAACCATCGCCCGGTAGGTGAAGCTGTCCGATCCCGTAAAACCTGCCCCCGGGGTGTAGGTGAAGGAACCATCGGGACAGAGGTCCAGTCCCGGATTGGATCCACACTCCAGAGTGCCCGTCAGAGGACCGGCGACAAGCTCAACCGTAGCTCCTGCGTCCGCCGCGGGCTCACCGTTGTAGGTGTCATTTTCAAGGACGCCCGGTGCCTCAACTACGAGTTCCTGTGCGACAGGGACGGCAAAGGAGTCGTCTACCGCGACGAGCTGAGCCTGAACAACCCCGGCAAACCCGATGATGAGAATCAGCGCATACCGACAACGGGTTTTTCTTTCCACTTTCCAAACCTCCGGTTTGAAGTGCGAAGACAACGTTTGTGATGGCCTGAATCGATGGTAGCCGGGCATCAGTTTACCCGATGATCCCATGAATGCCGATCAACAAGCCCACAGGTCTCGCCCGGTCGTGGCGCCTATCTGACCCGCAGCGGTACAATCGACAGCGGCACGGGACCGAATGCTGATCCAGCCGGGTCCCATCTGCGGAGATGAAACCCGCTTCACAAAGCGGTGCACCAGAACCGGCGCACCGGCACGAAAAAGGAAAACCATGAAAAATCTCGCCCTTACACTCCGGTACCGCCGAATCATCGTGGCGCTGTTTGTCACCACCATCTGGGCGGCATTCGCCGCCGCTTCCGAATCGAAACTTGAGGCGCCCGCGGCGACCAAAACCATCTCCGGATCGTTTGTGGCCTTCGATGGATCGGCGGCAGGCACGCAATGCTGGCAGCCGGGGTCGACCCAGACCTTCTGCTTTCGGGCTGAATCATTCACAAGCTACTGGGAATTCGTGGAAAACCTGTGGCTGCTGTTGCCGGCCGACTGGACTGTGCAGGACGTCACTGTCTCGGGTACTCCGAGCTGCGACAACGGCAGCTTCGGCTCGTTTTCGTGGTCGTTCCACACTCCCTCTTACGAAATCAACATCGCTCACCAGAGGGACCAGAACGGAGACGATCATTGTATCGCCACCTACTGTGTCGAGGCGAACACCGGCACCGGCAGCGGCGACGTATTGGTTTCCTGGTATTGGGGCGGTGAGAACTGGGGAGATCCGCCACATTTTCCTTGCAGCGACGACGGCTATACCCCGTCCGGAGCAGATGCGTGTGACGAGAGTTTGGAGCCTCGCGCCATCATCCCCGACTGCTCGGCCTTCGGCTCCCTTGACGGCACGATTCAGGACTTCGCGACCGCGGGGCCGACCTGCACCCAGGCTGTGGCCGCCATCGAACCGGGTGGTTTGACCCTTCCCGCTGATCCAACCGGCGGTTACGGCCCGATCCTCGTCACGGACGGCACCTACGACGTCACCGCATCGGCGGACGGATACCAGAGCGTCCAGGCCACCGATGTCACCGTCACGGCCGGAGGGAGCACGATTCAGGATTTCGTACTCGTGCGGCCTGCAGCGACTGCGACACCGATCGGTTTCAGCGTCATCGCTCCGGCGAATTCCAGCACCGACAAGACCCTTGCCCTCGGTAACATCGGGATTCCACCCATGGACTGGATGCTGCGCGAACTTCCTCCGGGAACAACTGCCAACCCGCTTTCAGAGGAGCCCACGAAAAGGCCACCCACGGTCAAGATCGAACCCGACCTCGATGCCGCCATGCGAAGCCGGGGCGAAGCAACGATTCTCATCGACTTCCGTGAACGGCCGGATCTGAGCCCCGCCCTGGGCATGGATTGGGAATCGCGAGGCAGGTATGTCGTCGAGGCCCTACGGGCGACGGCCGATCGCACCCAGGCTCGGGTGCGCGCCTACCTCGACGCGCAGGAAGCCTCATTCCAGACCTTCTGGATCGACAACTACATCCTGGTTCCGTCAGCATCCCGGGAGGTCTTTGATGGTCTCGCATCCTTCGGGGAGATCGAGATCCTCCGGGCCGATCGGACAATGATGGTCATCGAACCCGTCGAAAGGGCGACGGCGCCATCCGGGGGCCGGGCAGTGGAGCCCAACATCAGTCATGTCAACGCCGATCTCGTCTGGGGGACGGGTTTCAACGGGACCGGCATGGTCGTCGCCGGCATCGACACCGGTGTCCGCTACACCCATGAGGTCCTCGAACCGCGTTACCGCGGCAACCTCGGCGGCGGTGTCTTCAGTCACGACTACAACTGGCTCGACGGGGTCGACGGCTCCGCATCGGCTCCCTCGGATGACCACGGCCACGGTTCGCACACGGTCGGCACCATGGTCGGCGATGACGGTGGCGCCAACCAGGTCGGAATGGCGCCAGGAGCCAAGTGGATCGCCTGCGATGGCTGCGATGGCCAGAGCTGTTCATCGAGCGGACTTTTGACCTGCGCCCAGTGGGTGGCGGCGCCGTTCCCGATCGGCGACCCGACGTCGCCCAATCCGTCAAAACGACCGCACGTGGTCAACAACTCGTGGGGCGACTGTGACCAATCCTACGATGGCTGGTACCAGGGGGTTGTGGACAGCTGGCATGCCGCCGGAGTCTACCCGGTCTTCGCCAACGTCAATGCGAGCAATTGCGGATACTCACAGCCGCCGGGGTGCAACACCGTGGGAAACCCGGGCCGCTACGGCAACGTCACCGGGGTCGGCTCGACTGGCCAATCCAACGGAGCGTATGCGCCCCACTCCAACTGGGGGCCCACCGACAATCACGACACCGTCAATCCGAACGGCTATCCGACTCTGAAGCCCCAGGTCGTGGCTCCCGGCGTCAACATCCGGTCCGCCCTCAATGACAGCGACTCGGACTACGGCAGTTGGGGCGGCACCTCCATGTCGGCGCCGCACGTGGCCGGTCTCATCGCCCTGATGTGGCAGGCGGCGCCCTGCCTGGTCGCCGATTACGCTCAGACCGAGAACATCATTCAGGCCTCCGCCGTGGCCATCCCCTACGCCTCCAACTGCGGCGACGAGGGCCCGGGCAATATCCCGAACATGGCCACCGGCTGGGGTGAGATCGACGCCCTCGAAGCGGTCGTACAGGCAAGCAACTTCTGCGATACCGATTGGCTCCCCTGGGTGAGCACCTCACCCGAAGAAGGACAGATCCCGGATGGCGGAAACCAGGATGTGACTCTGAGCTTCGACTGCGGCCTGCTCCCAAGCGACAACTTCGGGACTCTCCGCCTCACGACCAACGATCCGTGCGCCGATACAACCGATATTGACCTCGCCCTCTATTGCAACAGTTCATCGGTAATCTTCGCTGACGGTTTCGAAAGCGGGAACACAGGAGAGTGGTCGAGTACGGTTCCATAGCGACGGACGGGGACCGCACCGCCCGGGTCGCTCAAATCCAAAATTTGAACCCACCCTCGTCGTTGAGGTATGGAACCCTGTCCCTCGTGTTGGCGTCACATGGGTTGGAACCGTCCGGCGTCCGAACGCGAGTGGATACAGACCGAGCAGTGTCTTCAACATTGGTGTAGGATTTTTTGACATGGCTTTTCGCAGCACTTTACTCAGGAGGCGGGTCGGGCGGGACACAGGCGGTCGGATGCGCAACGATGACGACCAGCGATTTCACAGCCCCGAGCCCGGATTGACGACGACGATTCGTCAGCTTCTCGCGGGAGCCTCTCGCCGCTCCGATCTGGTTCGTTGGGGCGAGTTCGCGGATCTTCCGTTACCCGATCTGCTCGATCCGAGGATCACGAAGGGCCCCGATCGCGCCCGCCTTCTCGATCTCCTTGACCTCGCTTTCCTCGGTCGCGCCAGCGCTGGGGAAACCGATGGGGCGCTCGCCGACCTCCCGGTGGGAACTGGCCCCTGGGATTCAGCCCACTTCGCCGAAGACCTCTTTCTCAGCGCTCTGGTCCGAAAGGTCTTCTCACTCGAGATTCAGGGTGTCACTGTCCCTATGCACCGCCGGTTCCTCGAACGGGTCCTCGCAAATCCCCCGGTCGACACCGAGCACATCCGCTATCGACAGGCCATTCTGCTTGAACTCGAGGAGCGGCCCGCCCTTGCCGCCGCGATCGAACGCCTCGCCCGAAGCATCTTCGATCTCCTCGCTCTGCTCCGCGCTTCCCGCGACGACGCACGCCTCGAACCCGTTCAATTCCGCCTCGACGTGCTGCGTGCTTTTCGAAGAGTCATCATCCAGATGACCGAGGGGTTCGCCTCCGCCGGGTCCGGTCTTCATCGCCTCCATGATGTCGGGGTGGAGATTCGTGGATCCCGCGCGTTCGCCCGGATGGAAGCACTGCTCGACCACGACGAATCCATGGCGCACCTCGATCTCGAGATCGTCATCGGCGCGAACGGCCGGCTCCGTCACATGGAGATCAGAAAGCTGGTGGAAGCCAGGCGAAATCCATTCTTCCGCCGACCAATTCGGCGCTGGTGGGACCGGTTGCGGGTGATGTACCACCGCTACGGGCTCGGCGCCGACGAATTGGTCGACCGACTCGTCATGGGGGTCTATCAGGATGTGGCTCCCGCCATGGTCACGATCGTCCAAACGCTGTGCCACATCGAGGTCTATCTCGCGGCTCGGACCATGGCCGCGGAATCTCGCGCACGGGGCCTTTCGGTCTGCCTCCCGGAGATCGAAAACGGAGCCACCCTCCGGTTCGAGGATCTCTTCAATCCGCTTCTCCTCGCCATCACCGATCGCCCGGTGACGACTAATCTCCAGATGGATATCACCGCCCCGGTCACCCTCGTGACCGGACCCAATTCGGGAGGCAAGACTCGTCTCCTCCAGGCCATCGGCATCGCCCAGGTACTCGGACAATCCGGGCTCTATGCGCCGTGCCGAGGCGCCCGGATGCCGGTGGTCGCTGGGCTCTTCGCCTCGATCATCGAGGTCGACCGGGCTGACCAGGCCGAGGGTCGGCTCGGCTCGGAGATGGTCCGTCTCCGAACGCTCTTCGAACACGCGCCGCCGAATTCGCTCGTCCTCCTCGACGAACTCTGTTCGGGAACCAACCCATCAGAAGCCGTCGAGATCATCGATCTGGTGCTTCGAATGCTCCACCGGATCGATCCCGTGGCGTTCGTCACCACCCATTTCCTCGACTTCGCCCAGAAGCTCGAGTCCGAGTCCGCTTTGGAGTCACTTCGTTTTCTCCAGGCCGAGGTTGATCCGGATGACGGCCCCACCTACCGCTTCATCCCGGGCGTCGCTTCGACCTCGTTGGCCGTCGGTACGGCCCATCGTCTGGGTGTCACCTTCGAAGAGCTCGAGAAGAAAATCGCGCGCCGGACCCTCGAAAATCGAGACGAGGGTGAGACCGTCTGAGAACGGTCGGGCTATCCTCTTCCGGCGGTTTTCGGCTTGATAAATCCACCCACCAGTGACAGAAGAAACTGCCAATGGACAGCCGACCCCGGGAACGTGGTCTTTCCGACACGGGCGCCCCACAACTTGGCACCGGTGAGATTCGCCTTCGAGAAATCGGCCTTCCGGAGATCGGCGCCGGAGAATCGACACCGGCTGCAGTCGGCATCCACGAGTTTGGCGGACCGGAGGTCGGCTGAACTGAGATCGGCGCCGCTGAGATCCGCTGAACTGAAATCACTGTGAGCGATATTCGCGTTTCGAGCGACAACCTTGACGAGTGAGGCGTTGTGAAAACGGGTCCCCCGCATTTTTGCCCCGGTGAATCTCGCACCCTCGAGGTTGGAGCCGTCAAAGTTGGCGTTGCTGAGTTCCGCATTGTCGAAGCGTACCTGCTCCATCCTCCAGCCGCTCATCTTCATCCCCGACGCCGTGGCGCCGATGAGACTGGTCCGTACCAGCGAAAGTCCTTCGGCCCGCAGCGTCGTGAGATCCAAGCCATCCAATCTGGCCGCGGCCAACTGGATTCCCTCGAGCAGCATGTCAGTGACGACCGCCCGCCTGAGATCGACCGCCTGGGCGTTGCAGGCGAACCACCGGGTACCGGTGAGATTCGATTCCTCGAAGACCGCGTTTTGGAGATCGGTCTCGATGACTTCCGCCTCCTTCATATTCGCCCGCAGGAAGTTGGTGTCCCTGAAGTTGGCCTTCGTGAGTTTGATTTTGAACAGATTGGCACCGACGAACTGCGCACCCTTTGCACTCGCTCCCGTCATGATGGCGCTGGCCAGGTTGGCGCCGGTGAAGGACACGCCGTCCATGACCGCATCTCCCATCGCGGCGCCCACGAGGGTGCTTTGCTTGAAACTCGCGGTGCGGAGATCGGCGCCCGACAGATCGGCGCCTGAAAGATCGGCGCGATCGAAGATCGCACTCGCCAGGTTGACCCCCGCCAGTTTGATCCCCGCCAGTTTGCACCCGCTGAAGTTGGTTCCCCGCAGCGACGCATCGGTCAATACCGCATTGACCCATGACGAGCCGTTCATCTCGAGCCCGGCGAGCAGGATTCCCGCACAGAAGGTGTTGTCGAAGACTGTCTCGGCGCAAATCGCGTTGTCAAACTGGACTCCCGCGAGATTGGCGCCTCGGAAATTGGTCCCTTGAATCTTCGCCCCGGTCAATGTTCCCTTGCTCAGATCCAACCCCGACAGATCCGCGCCGGTCAATTCGGCCCCGACCAGATCGGGAACCGACGCAGGATTCGCCGCCTTCCACGAGGCCCATTGACCCGAAAGGACCATCTGGAGGTGTTCCTGATTTGCCATTCTTAATACCCCAATGCTCCGACATTTCACAGTTGGGCCCCACCTGGTCTCCAAGAACCGACACGAATGATCCTCGCTGCTACGGTGGTGACACCCCATTCTCTCGCAGATTCGAGAGAATGGGGTGAAATCTCCTTATCGATTCCAAGGGCACCGGCTCGCCTCCGCCCGGGAACACTGGCGTGCTAGCCTGACTCCGACAAAGGAGGCTCGTATCTCTCGGTTCCGTTTGATGGCCATGACCGTTGTGCCGATCGCCCTCATCTATGTGGTGATCCTCGGTGTCGGTCTGGTGAAGAACACCAGGCGATCGGTGGAGATCACCAAACGCGAAATGAGCCACCTGGTCGAGACTCTGGCCCAAAGGTTCGATGGCGAATTGCGCCGGGTCGCCCAGGTCGCCGAGTTGACGGCCAAGACCATCACAACCTGCGAGGATCTGACCGAAGAGGAAGTCTACCAACTGCTTGAGAATGGCGTCGATCAGGACCCGCTCATCTATGGAGCAGCCATGGGCTTTGTCGCAGAGGGTTTTGACGAACGTGAGGCCTTCTGCCCGTATGTCCACCGCGACGGCGGGACGCTATCCCGAATCGACATCGCCGACGCATACGACTACCTCGACTCGCCCGAAACCGAATGGTGGCGCGAACCCGCGACGACCGGCAAGCCGACGTGGTCTGAACCGTACTTCGACGAGGGCGCCGGCAACATCATGATGTCGACCTACAGCGTGCCTTTCTTCTCGGACGGCAGGTTACTAGGCGTCACCACCATCGATATCCCACTCCGACCACTTCAGGCGTTTGTCGGCACCGATCTGAGTGTCGCTGTCCTCACCGGAGAAGGTCGGTTCATTCACTACACCGATGGCATCCCGGAGGGCAACCCAACCATTTTCGAGCTTTGGGCCGATGAACCCGAGATGATCGAACTCGGTCGACAGATCGTCGGCGGTCTGTCGGGCGTGAGCAGCAGCACCAACCCAGCCGGCGAGCAGGAGTTGGTCTTTTTTGCCCCCCTGTCGTCGGCCGGATGGAGTTTTGCCGTCTATCTCCCCGAGAACCAGGCGCTCGCCGATACCCGCCTCGAAGCCATCTGGCTCGCAGGGATCATGACGCTGTCCCTGTTGCTCATCGCAGTCGCCATGTGGTTCGTGGCCGGCCTGGTCTGGCGTACGCAGACCGAAACGCAGGCCAGCGAGAAGCGCTTCCGGGGGTTGATGGAGTCGGCCGCCGACGCCATGGTCATCGTCGATCAGATCGGCACCATCGTCATGGTCAACGACCAGGCAGTGAAGACCTTCGGCTTCCCTGCTGAGATCATGATGGGTGCGTCGGTCCACATGCTCCTGCCCGAACGCGCGCGCACCCTTCACGCCGAGTACCTCTCGAAATATTTCCTCGCGCCCAATCGGCGTGCCATGGGTACGGGGATGGAACTGATCGCGGCCCGAGCCGACGGCAGTGAGTTCCCCATCGAGGTCAGTCTGAGCCCCCTGGAGACCAACGACGGTGTCTTGATCTCCAGCGTGATCCGCGATATCACCGAGCGCAAACGCGCCGAGGCCGAACTCCGCCAGGCTCGAGACGAGGCTGCCGCCGCGAACCGCGCGAAGAGCGCGTTTCTGGCCAACATGAGTCACGAACTCCGCACCCCCATGAATGCCATCATCGGCTACAGCGAACTGCTCGCCGAGGAACTCGAGGACGAGGGTCACAACGAATTTCTCGGTGATCTCAAACGGATCCACTCGGCCGGGAAGCCACCTGCTTTCCCTGATCAACGACGTCCTCGATCTGTCGAAGATCGAGGCCGGCCGGATGGACCTCTATCTCGAGAGATTCAACCTGACCGAAATGCTCCAGGAGTCGGTGGCGACCATCCAGCCGCTGATGGATCGCAATGATGTCCTTTTCCGCACCGAACTCAGCGACAATCTCGGCACGATCCGAGCTGATGTCACCAAGCTCAGGCAGGCCCTCTTCAATCTTCTTTCCAACGCAGCCAAGTTCTCCGCAAACGGCGAGGTGACCCTGTCGGCTACCCGCATCAGCGTCGACGGTGAGGATCGGGTCAGGATCTCGGTCACCGATACCGGGATCGGAATTCCGGCCGACAAGATCGAAACCGTGTTCGAGGCGTTCTCTCAGGCCGACAGCTCGACCACCAGAAACTTCGGCGGCACCGGGCTCGGTCTGCCCATCAGCCGCCGTTTCTGCCAGATGATGGGAGGCGATATCAACGCCGAAAGCGAACTCGGCGCGGGTTCGGTCTTCACCATCGACATCCCGGCCACGGTCGATGCCCTCGAGGCTGCGCGCGCCTCGGCTCCCGATCGGGCCCAAATCGAGTCGGTCCACGACCTTCCACCACAGCCGGAATCGGGGAGCCTTGTTCTCATCATCGACGATGATGCCAACGCTCGCGATCTCCTGTCGCGCACCCTGATCAAGGAGGGCTACCGGGTCGCCGTTGCCCCCGACGGCCCTTCCGGTCTCTCGCTGGCCGCCGATCTCGAACCGGACCTCATCACCCTCGATGTCATGATGCCCGGCATGGATGGATGGGCGGTGCTCAGGGAACTCAAGGCCGACACAGAACTCCAGGATATTCCGGTGGTGATGATCACCATCGTCGCGGAGGAATCGATGGGCTACGCTCTCGGGGCGCACGACTATCTGAACAAACCCATCAACCGTGAAAAACTCGTTGCACGGTTTGGTGAAATCGGAATCCCCAGGGGTTCGCGAATCCTCATCGTTGAGGATGACGAGGATACCCGGAATGTTCTTGTCCGGGCGCTTGGCCGCGAAGGCTTCGAGATCGCCGAGGCCGAGAACGGTGCCGTGGGTCTCCAACGTCTGTCCGAACACCCGCCCGATGTGATTCTCCTCGATCTCATGATGCCGGTCATGGACGGCTTCGAATTTGTCCAACGCCTCCGGGAATCAGACGCGTGCAGCGAAACTCCCATCGTCGTCATGACCTCGAAATCGCTGACCGACTCGGAACGCGAACTGCTCTCCGGTCGGGTGCGAAAGGTCCTGCAGAAAAACGAACACGGACCGGAGTCGGTGGTGCACGAGATTCGCCGGATCATGCGTCGGACCGATGCGAAATCCTGACCCGGAACACAGTTCATTCCGAGAGATTCCGCCACGCCTTCTCTCGCCCCGCGCTCGTCGACCTCAAGGGAAGTCGCGACAGTCGATCCGCCAGGCGTCGAGGCCGAGGTTCTTCTTCAGCCACGAATAGTCGAGGGCGTTGAAATAGGGGCAGAAGATCAGTTCATTACCGCTGTACTCCACCCCAAAGACCGCCTTACCGGCAGCGATGAACGGCTGCAGCAGATCACATTCCGCATACTCGTAACACTGCTCGTTGAGCGCCCAGTCGAAGGCGGGCTCGAGATCCTGGATCTGATCGAGATCATTCTTCAGCCCGACCGAAAGACCCCGCTGATGGGCCTGTCCGGCTAACCACCCGTTGAACATCAGCTGATCACCAGCCGTGAGCGGAAACCCGCTGTTGTTCTGATAGGCGTCGACATTGTCCGGTTCGACCCCGGTGCAGCCCTTGCTCCGCGCGAGATCGAGACGTCCCTCGAGAATCGGGCCGAGGAGATCCATCCGCCGGATATCCACCCATCTCTCACCCGGCCAGCCATCAAGGGGATTGCCGAGAAGCACCGCATCGTAGGCTGCGGCGTCCGGCCGCCAGTCCTCCCACGAACCCGCCGAGAAGTAGCAGATGACAGCCCGCCCGGCCGCCTTGAGATCAGAGATCGTCGCGGCAGGGACATCAAACAGGTCGATGTCATACATCTCCACGTCGACGCTCGTGTCGATTGGGTCCGTCAGCTGCCACTGCCACGATGTTCCAGGCGGCGGACGCCAGATTCCGCCTTCGACGACACTCCACGCCGAAGTGTCGCCGGATTCAAAACCGTCGGAGAAAATGAAATCGCCCTGGGCGCGTCCCGGTGTCGGGAGGATCGCCAGCAGACAAACGACGAGGA
This sequence comes from uncultured Acidobacteriota bacterium, assembly GCA_963753035.1. Taxonomy (GTDB): domain Bacteria; phylum Acidobacteriota; class Thermoanaerobaculia; order Thermoanaerobaculales; family Sulfomarinibacteraceae; genus JAHECW01. Next base: position 211,152 of record CAVWAW010000010.1, read on the forward strand.
ACCCGCTGCTTCGCATCATCGTGACACCCCCACTGAAAGGATTTCATCCCAACCATAATGCTACCCTGCAAACGGGGAAAGGGGGCGGAATGGGCGAACTCAACGGCGGACAACGAAAATATCTCAGGGGTTTAGCACACGGCTACAAACCGCTGGTTCACATCGGGAAGGAAGGACTCACTGACAACGTCCTTCGGACCATCGACGAAGCCATCACCGCGCACGAGCTCATCAAGGTCAAATTGACCGCCGAGCGCGACGAACGGGAACAACTCACACCCATCATCGAGGACCGCCTCGGCTGCGAGTGCGTCGGCTCCATCGGGCGGATCGCGATCCTGTACCGCGAACACCCCGATCCCGAGAAACGACGAATCACCTTTCCGTAGTCCGACGGAAACCGATTCGCAAGTGACGGTCTATTGTGAATTCGGGGATGTCCCCGACCGCCCATACCCGGTCACGATGGCCAAAAGAGTCACCAGCAACAGCGCCCACGAGTGGAAGTTGACGAGCCCGATCTGAAGCGGGGCGAGGTGGGGCAGGCCCGCCGCGATCCCGGAGCTGGTGGTGCTTGACGCGAGGACGGTGGGGATGCAGTACGGGACGATGAAGGGATAGATGCAGACCGTGAGATCGAGGATATTGGCGCGCCGGTACATGCCGAGTCCGAACCGCTCACCGATCTGTTTTGCATAACCGCCTACTGTCAGCAGCGCAACCACCGAGTGCGTTGTCAGAAGCACCGCAACCGAGGTGGTCGAGAACATCCAGGCCTCGACGCCGCGCGCAGATCGGATCCAGGTGGTGGTCCCATCAACGATCCTGCCGAGGATTCCCGAGGCTTCGATCCCCGCCACCAGACCCGACAGTAAAATGGTGAAGATCGAGATCCCGATTCCCCGCTCCATCCCATCGATGATCAATCCCCCTGCCGAGTAGCTCTCGATGTCGATGAAGATGATCTGTCGAAAGGTGATCAGTTCGAAAGCCAGGCCGAGACCCGCCGCGACCAGAATGCCGGTGAGAAGGCCTTCAAGGAGCGGTCGTTTCGCGATGAGCAGGACGATGACCAGAGCAGGTGCGACCACCATTGCGAGCGCTCGAATACTTCCGGCGAACACCGGTCCATGGGTTGATGACGCGTCAGCTCCGCCCAGCGCCCCGTAGGCAACCATCGCCATCGCCGCTGCGGGAATCGCGTATTTGAGCCGGCTCCGGACAACCCCACCGATGTCAGCCCCCTGGGTCGATGCCGATGCGATGGTTGTATCCGAGACGGGCGAGATGTTGTCGCCAAAGGTCGCACCTCCGATGATCGCACCCATCAGGATGATCGGGTCGGTCGCGAGACCGGCCGCCGCGGGATACAACAGCGGGGCGCAGAGGATCAAGGTTCCCAGGCTCGTGCCTGTGGCAGTGGAAACGAGCGAACAGATGAGGAACGCGGCAATCGCGAACCCTCCGCCTCGGACGCCGCCCGCCTGCGCCACGAATACAAGGGCATCGACAAAACCGCTCGCGTTGATGAGGCTCGCCAGAACACCGGCCAGCAACCAGGCGAGAATCATCAGCAGGACGATGGGCCGGCTCATCCCGTGAACGACGGCATCGGCCCATTTCGAACGGTCCTTCGCGAGAAGCATCGCCAAGGTCAGGGCCGCCGTCAGAATCGGCCAGAATCCACGTTCATCTGGTGCTCCCGATAGCCCGAGCCATGCGACACCGGCGAGGAAGAGCACAAAGGGGGCGAGGGTGCCGAGGACACCACCGCGGAAGCGCAATACGTCGGAGCGTTGATCCAGTTCGTTCAAGGCGATTCACGATAGCAGACGCCCGGCGATGTGCGGAGGGCCTTTGAGTCGTTGTGGTGAATCCCCGATAGACGCCCGCCCGCTTAGAATGGCGTAGGAACAGGAGGACCGAATGCCCGAATCAACCGACGAATTCACCCTGTGGGATCTGCGTGTGGAAGTCATCGCCGGCGACACCGAGATGGTGTGCAACCACAAGGAGGGCGACTATTTCGAGCTCTGCGGAGAGAATCTCTCATTTCCTACAGGCCAGAGTTTCCCGCTCTACCCCTTGGCGGCGATTCTCCCCTGCTCCCGGCCAAGCAACGTGAGACCGCTCCCAATGATTGGATGACGACGGACACCGTGATCGCCTGCCCTGATCCGAACTGCGGGGGACGGTTTCGGATCGCCCGAACCAGTCGCAGCACCTTTCGACACGGTGATGTCACCCGGGTTCCGTTGCCCGGTGACGCGGGCGGAACCGGGAGCGGCTCGTGACCGAACGCTGCGAACTGGCGCCCGGGTATTCGGTGTGTCGAATCATCAACGGGCTCTGGCAACTTTCGCACGGACACCGATCCGAAGCTCCCGATGAAGACCGAACCATACGCGGCCTTCTTCGGTTGGTCGATGCGGGTTTCAGCACGTTTGACTGCGCCGACATCTATTTGGGAGTGGAGGAACTCCTCGGATCCATGCTGAGGGAAATGAAGCGGGCCCACCGGGACCCGGCGACCATCCAGATTCACACGAAATACGTTCCCGATCGGTCGATTCTTGCGACCCTGAAACAGCCCGATGTCAACAAAGCCATCGAGACCTCCCTCGCGCGTCTCGGGGTCGAACGCCTCGATCTCGTTCAGTTCCATTGGTGGGATTACTCTCTCCCCAACTACATCGAGGCTGCGGGGTGGCTCACCGAACTCGTCACCGAGGGGAAAATCCGCTGTCTCGGAACGACGAACTTCAGCCCATCGCGTCTCGAAGAACTGGTCACGTGCGGGGATTCCCATCGTGACGAACCAGGTTCAGTACTCGCTGCTCGACCGGCGAGCAGATGGCACCATGACCACCGAGTGCGAAGACCACGGGATTCGCCTCCTGGCCTATGGCGTACTGGCTGGTGGTTTCCTTGCCGAAGGGTACCTCGGAGCCCGCGAACCCCAACCGCCTTTCGAAAACCGCTCGCTGGCCAAGTACAAGCTCATCATCGACGAGTTCGGTGGATGGGATCTTCAGCAGGAAATGCTCGAGGCGCTGCGGATCATTGCCGACAAACACGCGACCACCATCGCGGTGATCGCCGCACGCTGGGTCCTCGACCGGACTCCAGTGGCCGCCGTGATGATCGGCGCGCGATCCGATGCCCATGTCGATGACAATCGCCGGGTCTTCGAAACTCAGCTCGATGGAGAAGACCGTGAGTGGATTAATAGGATTCTGGCGCGCGCCGAAGGCCCGTACGGCGATCCCTTTGAACTCGAACGCGAGCCTGGCGGCCGTCACTCCCGGATCATGTGGACCGATCTCAACAGCCGAAGGAACTCCTAGCTCGCGGGCTCGTTCACCGCGACCCGGTGACGATCGACCCAGAACGCCCACAGCACGATAAGCCACTGCGCCTGACCGACCCAGGCTATCGCCGTCTCGCTCGGTGGCGGTGGACCGAAAAGGTTTGATGCAAAGATCAGCAGCAGAAATACGACAAGCCCCCAGAACGAGATTGAACCGGCACGATCTACAGCCTTTGTGACTCTCCAGTAGAGATAGACCCCAATACCAAAGACCGTGAGTTCGACCGCCAGGGTCGCAGGAAACGAGTTCCACAGTCCGAGTCCGACGCGCGCCGTACCACCCGGCGCCAGCGGGAGATCCGGGCGGTGCACCACGAGGTCCAGGACCCAGTGACTGATGACGGCGAGGCCGCACACCCACGCGCCGGCGCGGTACTTCCCGACGATGTAGTACACACCGGCGAACAGCACCGACCAGGCGACAACCGCGAGCAGGCTGTGCGAGATCGGGTAATCAACAAAATCCAACGGCGTCACCCGGGTCACACCCGGGGCGATCTTCACACGTTCGAGACCCAAGAGGAGTAGCGTCGGCCAGAGCAGATCGACGAATTGTGCCGCGATGAAGAGCAATCCGAGCGATGTGCGGGGCGCCGCCACCTTCGCCCCGAACCCGACTCCAAAATGACCGATGAACATCGCCGTTTTCCTTTCGACAGCATCTGGATGATACCGGGGGCCAGGGACAACTCAGCGACCTCGGGCGGGGTGCGTCTCGAAGATCTCGCGGAGGGACTCCACCGGAATAGCCTCCGCTGTGTGACCACCGAAACCACTCACCGTAACGGCCTTCAGCAATGAGTTGTAGACCGCCTCTTCGACCGCTTCGACCGTGGCAAGGAACAGCGGACTCATGCTGTCGTTCTCGACGACCACCACTTCGCGCTCCCGCGCAGCCGGATCCGCCGGTTCCAGATTCCTGGTCGAGAAGGCAATGACGAAATCTCCCGATCCGTTGCTCATGACCGACCCGGTACGGGAAAGGCCGAGGACCGCTCTGCGAGCGATCCGTTCCAGGTTCCTCGCCGAGAGCGGTGCGTCGGTCGCGATGACGACCATGCACGACCCATCCCCCCGAGGATCCCCCTCGGTCGTGGTCGTTCTTCTCGGTCGCCATCCCATACGGCACGCAACCGAGCAACTCGCCGACGGGCGCTCCATCCACCGCCAACAGCCCTCCGAAGTTGGACTGGACAAGTGCGCCGACCGTGTACCGCACCGTGGGCGTCGGGCAGGACTCGTGATGCAGTGCCGATCCCACCCTTCCAACAGAAAGCGCGAGTTCCCGGTGCCGGCGCCGACGGTTCCCTCCTCGACCGGTCCCGATCCGGCAGCATCGATGGCCGCGACGACGTCTTTTTCGGTCACGTGCATCCCGCGAATATCATTGAGATAGCCGTCGTTGGTCTCTCCCACCACGACATTCACCGAGCGCACACCCTCGTTCCCGGGCTGGGCCATGGTCCAGCGAACGCTCGCCTCGACAGCGGTTCCCACGTTCAACGTGTTTGTCAGAATGATCGGCGACTCGATGTTTCCCAATTCCTGAACCTGGAGAAACCCGGCGGCCTTGCCGAACCCGTTGCCCACATGAACGGCGGCCGGGACCTTGCGCTGAAAGAGATTCCCGCCATGCGGAAGGATCGCGGTCACCCCGGTCCTGACGTTTTCACCTTTGATCAGCGTCTGATGACCGACCTCGACCCCCGCCACATCGGTGATCGCGTTGTTCGGCCCCGGAGAGAGAACCCCCGGTTCGATTCCGAGGTCGCGGATCCGTGGTCGCACCGGCGCCTCATCGGCAGACGGCTCGACGACGAACGCGAGCATCACCACAACAAACGGAAACGATGCGATGCCGTAGAACTGTCATCACCGCCTCCAGTCGATCTATCTCGCCACAAAGCGGGCGAAGAAATTCGAGAACTCCTCCGGACGGTGGACACACTTGAGTTTGAGGGGATCTCTTCGGTAGGCACGGCCGACAATCTCGGCAACATGGACCAGGTGGTCACGGGTGTAGACCCGCCTTGGTACCGCCAGACGAACGGTGCCGTCGAACACGCCGGCTCGGACCCCACCCTCGAGATAGATCACGGCCGCCAGAGCGTGCGCCGCGTCGAGAGCGCGGTCGCGTGGATGGATGACGACCCCGTGGGCTCCGACCGGCTCGAAGATCACGACACCCTTCTTCTTCAGCTCTTCGGCCAGGAACCGCACGTTTCGAACGTGGGAGCCGATCACCCTCTCGTCCACCGCCTCTTCGAGACCCACGGTCATGGCGGCGAGATCGCGCGCAGCCAGACCACCTGCGCTGGGGTAGGACTCCTGGCGGATGACCTCGTGGGCCAGCGGTTCCAGGAGCCGATGATCATCAAAACCGATCACGCCACCGACATTGGCCAACCCGTCCTTCTTGAGGCTCATAAACGCGAGATGGCTCTGACCGAAGCTCTCACGGCAGATGCGCTTGACGGATTTTCTCGACCGCGTGAGTTCTTTCACCAGGTAGGCGTTTCCGGCGAATCTGCTGGCATCGAGTGCGAGAAGCACATCGTGGGCATCGGCGAGTTCCCGCGCACGAGAGAGATTCTCGAGGGAGACCGGCTGACCGCCTTCGATGTTGTTGGTCACGGTCAGGAGGATGAGTCGGACTCGCCGGTTCCGGCGCAGGGTCCGCTCGAGACGGGTGAGATCGATATTGCCACACCACGGGGGAGTTGTGTCCGGAAGATCGCGGGCCTCGCAGCCGAGCACCTCGATATTGGCCCGCGTGGTCTCGAAGAAGGTGTTGGACACGGCGACATCACCCGATTTCAGAAGCAGCCGAAAAAGCAGATTTTCCGCAGCCCGGCCCTGGTGAACGGGTTGGATGTGCTTGAAACCGAAGATCTCCGTCCCAGTCGCCACGAAGTTTCTGAACGACTCCTGACCCGAGAAGTCCTCGCGCGCGGCGATGACCTCGCTCCACTGCCGGGAACTCATGGCGCCGGTTCCCGAGTCCGAGATCAGATCGATCTCGACCTCCCCGGCCTGAAGTTGGAAGGTGTTGAAACCGGCCTTTGCCAAGGCCGTTTTACGACCCGACAGGGAGACTCTTGGCAGCGACTCGACGACTTTGATCCGATAGGGTTCGTACATGTTCCGATCCAATGCTCGAGTTCTTCGCCGGCCGGTGGCGTCGGGCCGGTCGGGTTGCAGATCAGCGTGGTCTCGCGTGCCGAGAGCCCGGTTTCCGGCCGCCCCTCTCACCGGGCCACGGACGCCGCCGAATATACCGCAATAGACGGACAAACTCTGTCACACATAGCGGCGTCCGGGTACGCGGTTTCGTTTCCGAGAGAGAACTGGTTGCCGATCATCCCGTCGATCCGGGTCAGCTACGAGTTCTGAACGTCATGAACTGTGAGATCTCGCGGGCGAGACGCCCGCGCCACAATTCACCCGTGTTCTTTCTTCAGTCTGCCCTTGATCATTGCGGTTCGGGCGTACCCCGCCCGCAGCTCACTCCCCGGTGTCGATCCGCCTCCGGACCTCCTCCGCCATCGCTTCGAACTCGGGGTCGCCGCGAAGAGAATCGAGATCAGTGTCGGTCTCGACTCCGCGCCACGACCAACCGGTATCGAGGGCGAGATGAAGGTTGGCCAGAGCTTGGCTGCGGTTGCCCTCGATGGCGTTGATGCAGGCGACGTTGTAGTAGGTGATCCCGAGCCGCCGAGCCTTCGCGCCGACGAGGCGGATCTGGGTCTTGAGACTTCGCTCCATGAGTTCGCGGGCCAACTCCACGTTCCCTACTGCGTACTCGTGGTACGCAAGGCCGGCCATGGCCGCCGCCGTTTCCATGTGCTCCGGCCCGTACCACTTCTCCGCAACAGCAATATTGCGCTCGATCATCCGCCGCGCCGCCGGCTCGTCACCGAGGTCTCGCAGAAGATGCGCGTAGGGCAAGAGGAGCCACACGAGATCGGGGTGATCGGCGCCCATGGCGTTTTCCCGGATTTCCAGGGCCCTCTGGAACATGGCCCTCGCCTCCTCGAGTTCTCCATCGGCCTTCATCGCCACCGCCAGCCGGGTCAGCGGCATGGAGACCGCGTTGCTCTCGGGCCCGAGCGCCTCGATCTGGATCGCCATGGCCCGCTCCTGAAGGGCGCGAGCGGTGTCGTACTCCCCAACAAACTCGTGGCACAGGCCAAGATCGTGCAGCGCCCATCCAACGGCAGTATGATCCGGACCGAGGTGAGTCTCTCGAATCGACAGGGCGCGCTGGGCGGCGGCCAGCGCCTGCCGGTGCTCGCCGAGCTCCCGAAGCACGATTGCCTGGTTCAGAAGTGGGGCTGCCACGGCGAGAGCGTCAACGCCAAAGTTGCGTTCGAGGTTGGCGACCGCCTGGTTGCAGTAGTCCATCGCCTTGACGTAGTTTCCCAGACGCCATTGGACGTAGCAGATATTGGTCAAGGTGTAGCCGACGGCGCCGTGTTCCAGCCCGACTGTGCCCTCATAGACCACCACCGCTTCCTCAAGCACCTCGAGCGCATCCTCGTAGTCTCCCGTGAGCATCCTTGCAACGCCGAGGATGTCGAGGCTGTCGCCGACCGAAGGGTCGCCGTCGCCGAGTTCGGCGACCCTGATGGCATAGGCATCCTCGAGCACGGGTCGAGCCTTGAAGAACTCACCCAGTCCCATGTAGACACGGCCTACGAGGTCTTTGAGGTGGGCCGCAACGAGGGGCTGGCCCTCGAGGGTGTCATCGATCTGAGTCAGACCCCGGTCGAGGATCTCGTCGATGGTTTCGGTGTGGCCGTAGGCCCCCGTCGGGTTGAGCCCGCCCAGAATTCCGGACATCAGCTGAACCACCTGTTTCGACGCTCGTGCCTGGCGTTTCGCCTTGACCATTCCGATGGCTGTGCCGATGGTGCCGAGAATCAAGACTGTGAGGATCACCGATGCGGTCGCCACCGCAACACGGTTTCGACGCACGAACTTGCGCAGCCGGTAAACGGCGCTCGGCGGGCTCGCCTCCACCGGCTCGTTGTCCATGTGACGCCGGACGTCCGCAGCCAGGTCCATGGGGGTGGCGTAACGCCGGGTCCGGTCCTTCTCGATGGCCTTCATGACGATCCAGTCGAGATCGCCCTTGAGCTCGCGCGCCAGATTGGTCGCACTGGTCCGGCGGCGCTCGGCCGCCACATCCGATTCGCGGTGACGGTGGGTCAGCCGGGTCGAAGGGCGCGGCGGCTCGTCTTCGCGGATCCTGCGCCGCATTTCGTCAAACCCGGCGCTGCGCAGGGCGGTGGAGTCAAAGGGCTGCGCGCCGACGAGCAGTTCGTAGAGAACCACTCCCAGCGAGTAGACATCGGTTCGGGTGTCGATGTCGAGGCCGGTCATCTCGGCCTGTTCGGGACTCATGTACTCCGGAGTGCCGATCCACTGACCGAGCTCGGTGAAGACGGTCCGTTCGGTGAGCCGCTGCGAGGTCGCCTTGGCGACGCCGAAATCGATGATCTTGGGAACCGCCTCATCGTCCTGGATCGTCACCAGGATGTTCGACGGTTTGATGTCGCGGTGGATTACACCCCTCTGGTGAGCATGCTGAACACCCGCACACACCTGGGTGAAAATCCGCAGTCGCTGCTCGGTGCTCAGCCGGTGAGTGTCGCAGTAGTCGGTGAACGGGACGCCTTTGACGTACTCCATGGAAAAATAGGGCCGGCCGCTTTCGGTCATCCCCGCGTCGTAGACCTTGGCGATGTTGGGGTGGTTCATCAAGGCCACCGCCTGGCGCTCGGATTCGAACCGCGCCAGAACCTCCTTGGTGTTCATCCCCCACTTGATGACCTTGAGCGCCACAAGACGCCGGATCGGGTTCGTCTGTTCGGCCTCGTAGACCTCCCCCATTCCACCCTCACCGATCCGCTGCAGGACCTTGAAATTCACGATGGACTCGAGATCATCGAGCATCGCGGTGGATTTCGAGCTCTCGCCGGTGGTTTCCGCCTGGTGGTAACCAAGGAGTTCCTGGACTTCATCCACAAGCGCCTGGTTCGATCCGCCCTCGCGCTGAAGAAACACGAGGCGCTCGTCGGGAGGCAACTCGCAGGCCGCGAGGAATAGCGCCTTCACTCTGGCGTGGTGTTCTGAGCTCATGGGTCTCCCCTTCGCGACAGCTCCCGTTTCAACCAAGCACGTGCGTGCGCCCAATCACCCTCGATGGTTCGTTGGGAGACATCGAGGAGGAGAGCCACTTCGGGCACCGTCAGCCCGCCGAAGAACCGGAGCTCGACCACTCTCGCCTGCCGCACGTCGAGAGCAGCCAACCGGTCGAGGCCCTCGTTCAACGCGAGGAGATCCTCGGCATCGAGCTCTCGACCGCCAAAAGGCGTCAAACCATCGGCCAACGTCACCATGTGCAGACCGCCGCCGCGTTTGGCCCGCCCCTTGCCCCGGGCGTGGTCGATGAGTAGATGACGCATGACCTTGGCGCCAACAGCGAAGAAGTGGGTCCGTCCCTGCCAGTCCATCTTCGACTGATCCACCAGCTTGATGTACGCCTCGTGGACCAATGCGGTCGGCTGCAATGTGTGACCGGGCCGCTCGCGGCTGAGGTACTTTCGCGCCAACCTGCGGAGTTCGTCATAGACGTACGGCAGAAGCTCCTCGGCCGAGGCACGATCGGATCCCGCTGCCGTTTTGAGGCGAGTGACGATCTCGGTCACGTCGGCTTCGCGTTCCTCAGCCATGGTTTTCTCCACCGGGTTCTCGCCGGCCATTGTGGCATGGAGACCCGAATCAGAGCGATTTCGACGTATCCTTGTGTGCCGCATGATCGGCCATCGAGATCGACGCTGCTCCGATAGACGATACGTAGGAATCCGAAGAAAGGTGCACTCATGCGAACTATCGTTCTGATCTGCCTCGCGATCGTCGTCCTGGTAACGACCCCTGCCGGGGCGACGTGGTCCATCGTCGCCGCCGACTCCGAGACCCAGGAGGTGGTTGTGGCCTCGGCCACTTGTCTCACCGGGTTTGATCTCGAACAGTACCTGCCGGTCATCGTGGTTGGAAAGGGGGGTGGCGCGGCGCAGTCATATGTCGACTCCACAGGAGTACGACGCACCATTATCTGGGACGGTCTGCACGCCGGATCGACGGCCCATCAGATCGTTGACGAGCTGATCCTCGTCACCAACTCGCACCTTCACCAGCACGGTGTGGCCGAAGCGACCTTTGCCACCTCCGCGACCCAGACCGGCTCAGGCAACGGCGTCCACGCATCGGGAACAACGGGGTCCTTCGGGTCGGTGCACTACGCGATCCAGGGCAACGTTCTCACAGGCAGCCCGGTGATCACCGCCGCCGAAAACGCGTTTACCGGGACTGTGGGCGATCTCCCGGCCAGGGCCATGGCGGCCATGGAGGCGGCCCGCTCCATGGGTGGCGACGGCCGTTGTTCGTGCAGCCCTAGCAACCCCACAGGCTGTGGCTCTCCACCCGCGAGCTTCGTCAAGGCCGCCGATGTCGGTTTCTTTATCATCTCCCGATTCGGCGACACCGATGATCCCGTCTGCAACAACGGAGGCTGCGCGGACGGCGACTACTTCATCGACTTCAACATCGCCTTCCAATCGACGTCGGACCCGGATCCGGTCTATCAGCTTCAGGCGCTCTTCGACGCCGAGCGTACGGCGCTCATCGGGCGTCCAGACGCCATCGCCTCTGACGTCGGCATTGAGAAGGTCGCGGGATCGGGTGACGAGTGGCTGATGCGGGTCGATCTCAGGGATTGGGCGGGGGACCTGCTCGGCGCCGGCGTCAGCAGCTTCACCGTCGAGCACGCCCCCGAGAGCGATCAGTTCACAACCATCGGATCCATCGACGACCTGGGCGACGGGAGCTATGAAATCACCCTCACCGAGAACGGACCGGCGGGAATCGATGTCTTTTTGATCACCGCCGACGACGGGATCCGGCCGGTGGTCCTCCCACCGCGCCGGGCCACTCTCGATCTGCTGCCGCTCTTTGCCGACGATTTCGAATCCGGCGGCACTACCGGCTGGTCGACGGCCACCCCGTAGACACGGGGCTCGCCGCGCCGTGCCCGATCGAGATCAGGGGGTCACCGCGGTCCACGCATTCGTGGTGCCCGACTCGAAATCGTCGCTGAAGAGCTCATCCCCAAACCCATACTCAAGAGCTCCCAGCGATGGCGGGACGCTCCTCGGGTTCCCGGCGTAGTCCAGGATGATTCCGGGGACCACCTCACCCGCGCCGATGGCCGGGCTCCCTACGCCCAGGTGGAGGTCGCCACCTGGGGCATCGACGAAGAGCGGGTCGGCGGGCGGCGGACTCGTCGCGTCCCAGCCGGTCTCGGTCTTGTAGGTCTCCCACTCGGCCATGCTGTAGCTCCCCGAGATCCCGACGATGTCGACGATGGAAGCGTCCGGGTTCGAGGTGAAGTAAAGGTTGAAGTCCGAGTCGATTTCAGCCAGGTGTTCGCTGTCGGCCTTGACACAGAAGAAATAGCCGTTGAAGGCAGGATCGGCATCGCTGTAGAAGATGTTGTTCCTGACGACGGCGTTGGTGACATCGCCGCTGAAGTAGAGCTGCGCCTGATAGTTGGCCAGGGTCGGGTTCACACCATAAAAGGTATTGAAATAGACGTGAGCATTGGTGATGCCGTTGATGGTCAGGCCCTTGCCGTGGCAGTAGGTGAAGATGTTGTTGTAGAAGAAAAAATCCGTCAGCGACCCTTCCGGGTTGGTCTGGGTCCAGATGTGATTCGAGTTGAACGCACCCTCTGCGCCGAGATCCACGGTGGGGTCGCCCGCAAAGTAGTTGTTGCGGACCACGAAGTTGATCATCTGGTCGGTGCCGGAGTTGGCGATATCGATCCCGGTCGTGTGAAAGCCGTGATGGAAGTAATTGCCCTCGATGGTGACGTTGGCGAAGGTGACGTTCCGCGTTGCGTAGACGTTGTAAGAAACGCTGCGCCGGCCGCAGTCGTGGATCTCGTTGTTCTGGACGAGCATGTCCGAGTACCACACCGCCAGACCGTAGGCCGATGCCGCGCCCTTGATCCCGACATATCCGATATGGCAGTTTCTGATGGTGAGGTCGTGGGCCTCGCGGGCGGGGTACCCGGCGTAGAACCCCTTGGATTGGGTGAAGAGAAGCTCCAACCCGTCGATGATGATGTGCTCTTTCGGGTTGTTGTCCGCCATTCCGATGGCGTATTGCCGTTGTGAGGGCTCAATGGCGGCATACGCGATTCCGGGATCGACCGGCGAGTAGACATAGATGTGATCGGCGAACCACCCCCAGTCGTACTCCTCGGTCAGCTCCGCGAAGTCACCGGGGAAGTCGATATATTTCTCCTGGTGGCCCCACGTCACGCTGCCATCGAGTTCCTCGAACCACGCACCCCCGGGATAGCCGCCGGTCCCCGACTGGGATCCGTCGTGGGGGGCGCCTCGAGACGGGTCGCTGGTCTGATCGACACTGACCCAGATGTTGCTGACCACGTTGCTCCACTCGCTCAATCTGATCGAGCCGAGGATCCTCGGCAGTGCCCCGGTCCCGTAGCTTCCGAAGATTATGGGATTCGCGGGGGTGCCCGAGGAGGGAATCATCAAGGCCTCATACCAGTCGTCGCCGCGTTTGAGGAGAATCGAGTCTCCAGGCTGGAAGGTCGAATCGCTGACCTTGGCGAGGGTTTGCCATGCCTCGTCAGGCGCGGTTCCCGTGCTTTGGTCGTCACCGTCGTTGGCGACAAAATATGACTCGCCGGCCACCGTAGCGGGAGATCCCAGGACGATCACCAGCACAACGAGGCCGAAACCCCACGACGAAAAGAAACCTCGCAGGCTTCGGGCTGCAACCCTCAACGGCTCTGGTATTCGAGACAACGCCAACCCCCGGTGATTGTGGTTGAGTTTCATGGAGAAATATTCTCCCGCACCGGTGGGCGCGCGGCCTGTGTTCCGGGTCACCGATCGCGGGCCTCGCATCGGCCCCGACGGGCCGGCGGATATGCGATGCTGGCGCCGCCCGAGCAACTCACCACGGTGGAGGACAACCGATGCGGATGACGGTCCTGATCGAAAATGATGCTCCCGCCGATGGCGCGGACCTCACGGCCGAATTCGGCCTCTCTCTGATCTTCGATCTCGGCGAAACACGGATCCTCTTTGACACGGGTGATTCCGGTGTCTTCGCCGACAACGCCTCTCGCCTCGGTCTCGATATCGCGGCGGTCGACATGGCGGTCATCTCGCACCAGCACTTCGATCACGGCGGCGGCATGGCGCGTTTTCTCGAGCTCAACGACCATGCAAAGGTCTATCTGCGCCGGGCGGAGCACGCGGACCGATTCTCCCGTTTTCCCGACAGGACTCATCCCATCGGCATCGATCTCGGTTTGCTGGAACAACGCCCCGATCGTTTTGTCGAGCTCGGGGAGACAACCGAGATCAGCCCGGGCGTCACCCTGGTCATGGAGGCCGGATGCCGTTATCCCCGACCGCCCGGCAACGACCGTCTTCTCGTCCAGCGGGGCGATCTATTGGTGGCCGATGGCTTCGACCACGAATTGACCATGGTGCTCCACGACGACGATGGCATGGTGGTGGTCACCGGGTGCTCACACAGCGGTGTCCTCAACATGATCGACGCTGCGATCGAGCGGTTTCCCGGCAAACGGCTCAAGGCGGTGGTCGGCGGCTTTCACCTCATCGGTCTGCCGACCGCCGATTCCATGGCCCTGAGCCGATCCGAGGTCGAGGACATCGGCCGGGAGATCCGTGCACGCTGCGACGGCCCGATCTTGACCGGACACTGCACGGGGCACAAGGCTTTCGACGTCCTCGAAGGCGTTCTCGGCGATCAACTCCACCATCTCACAATCGGCGCCACCACCGAATTCTGACCGGGATCGGCTTGCCGCGAGCTGCGTTGTCGATGCTCCCACCGACGCGGCCAGGTCCGGCATCCCTCCGCCGGAAACCGAGCCTGATGAGAAGATCAACCCATATGATGGTTCGTGGTCTTTGTGCCGGCGGGACGCCAGCACTACAAAGGGCCGAGATTCGTTGTAGGGCTGGCGTCCCGCCGGCCTGATGGTGAACCGGTTCGAAAGGCCGCTGTGTCCGAATATTTGCCCTGGAACAGAACACCAGGATTCTCTCTGAGTCGTTTCATTGAAACGATTCTGTGCGCGAATCAAGGTTCCCGGGCGACACCCACCCTTCCGCCGGCCTGTCTCGGTGGCGGCGCGATGCGGGGCCTCTTCGATTCGATGTAGTCCTCGATCAAGCGTTCGAGTAGGGGAAGCGGGAGCCTGTTGTGCAGCAGCACGGCCCGGTGGAACTCCTTGATATCGAAACGCTCGCCCAACTCGTCAATTGCATGTTGACGAAGCTCGAGGATCTTCATCATTCCCGTCTTGTAGGCTGTGAAATAACCAACGTAGTAGAGATAGAGATCGATCTGCTGGGCGGCCCGCGCCTCTGAGGTGCCCACCTTGTTGACGTAGTAGTTGATGGCCCTTTGCCTGCTCCAGCGTTTGGAGTGGAGCCCGGTATCGACCACCAGACGGGCGGCCCTCAGGAGCTCCCACTGCAGACGGCCGAGTTCGCTGTAGATATCGTCGTCATACCAGCCCAGTTCCATGGCCAGGTATTCGGCGTACAGGGCCCAACCTTCGACAAACGCGGTGTAGAACCCACCACCCTTGGTGAAGAGCGGCACATCCTGCTCGTTGCCGATGGCGATCTGAAAATGATGGCCTGGGACGGCTTCGTGGTAGGCGATGGTCCGCATCCAGTACCTGTAGTCGTCGTAACGGTTACCGATGTAGTAGGCCCCGGGCCGCGACCCGTCCAACGATCCCGAGACATAGAATCCACCCCCTGCGCCACCGATGACGATGACCTCGGTCTCCGGGGCGATGTCGAAGATCTCTGTAATGTCTTCTTGGGCCTGTCGGATGAAACCCTCGTTGAGGGCGACGATCTGGTCGGCCGGGACGACCCCCGAGTCGACCGCCACCCGTTCATAGAGTTCGCCAAAGGTCTGGTCGCCTGGATAGCCGAGGCTGTCGAAATGGGCCCGAATCAGAGCGCGGATCCGAGCGACCTCACCCAGACCGGTCTGGTGGATCTCATCAGGGGTCAGATCGGTGGTGGTGTGGTGGCGTACCCGGGCGCGATAGAAATCGTCCCCGTCGGGCAGCTGCCACACCCCGTTCATCGCCGGAGCGCGTGGGATCTGTTCATCCAGCTTGGCCACCACCGCCTGGTAGGCGGGGATGACGGACGAGATGATCGCGGTTCGAGCCTGTTCGATCATGATCTGTCGTTCGGCCGAACTGATCTCCGCGATGGCCTCGATCTTGGTCACGAAGGTCGTGTAAAAGGGCAGATCGGTCTCGGTCCCCGGAACAACTCCCCTGATCTGGTCGGCGGCCCGCTGCAGCATCTGGGCCGGAGCGAGGATTCCCCGAACCTCGCTGTCTTCCAGCTTCCCGATCAGACAGGCAAACTGGTCATCCACGAGCTCTGAGACGTCGAATGTAGTCTCTGGCGTTCTGCAACGTCTCCATCGGGTGTTCGTCCTCGAAGAACCGGAAGAGGTCGTTCTGCCGGCTGAAGCCGTGGGTGACTGGGTAGAAGTGGTACATGTACTCGTGTTCCACAGCCCAACCGGAGAGGATCCACGAATACGAGTCATAGCTGATCTGCTGCTCGTACGACAGTTGGTCGCGATCAAAGGTGTCCAGGATCGCGTGGATTCCCGCCTCGAGTTCGAAAGTCTCATCGATGAACGAATAGCAGATGTTGTCGAGCTGGTCGTCTCTGGTTCCCAAGGCCTGGGATAGACCAAGCGAGGTCACCATCTCGGGGCTTCTGAGGAGAATCTGCTTGTACGAGGCGTCGACAAACTCGTCGAACGGCAGACCCTGCAGATCATCGAGAACTTCTTGAATGTCTCCAAAGGCCGAAGACGCCGGAACGAGCAGCACAAAACTGACAAGAAGGCATCCGACGGCCGTGATCACGCGCTGGGTTCCAGTGTTCATGCGTCCCTCCAGTTTCTTTCATCGAGGAGCTTTAGTTTCTTGATCTCAGAGATGCGTCCGACTTCTCGTTCGACGGGGGATCGGCTCGTCCCCACCTGAGTCCCTATTGCAGTACACCCCCAGAGATTTCCAAACGGCATCCGCCGGCACCCGTAACGACCACGACGATCTGAAACAGAAATGCCGTTCTTTCAATATCATACGGAATGGCAGCGACCGGGTTATGCGACAGATGTTATGTTGAAGCATGAACGAAGGGGGCGATCGCATTCCATTGGAACACCGCAAAGGAGTGAGTCCGGAGACGCCGACGGTTCGCCCGTCAACGGTCAAGTTGCCAGAACGGCCGCCGCATGACGAGTTGACTATTATTGAGTTCTTCCTCAACCGCTTTCCGCGGATTCCACACGCGATCTGGATCGAGCGCTTTGCCACCGGGAAGGTCTGGGCGACTCACACACCAATCGATGCCGAAACTCCCTACCGCCCGCTCCTCGAGGTTCACTACCGGCGCGAAGTCGAACGCGAACCACCGGTCCGCGAAGACTTCCGGATTGTGTGGTCGAATCAGCACCTGATGGTGGTGGACAAACCGCCACACCTGCCCGTCACTCCAGGTGGGCGCTGGGTTCGCGGGTGTCTGCTCCACCTCCTCCTCGAGGCCACCGGCAATGACCGAATCGCGCCGCTGCATCGGCTCGACCGGCTCACCTCGGGTTTGGTCTTGATCTCCCTCGATCCTGCAACACGTCCTCACTTTGGCCGGCTTTTCCAGCCACGCCCGTTGGTGGACAAGGACTACACCGCGGTCTGCGAGCTTCGCCGCGATCCTCCTCCCCCTCGATTTACCCTCGCACACCACATCTCCCGCAGCGAGACCGAGTATTGGCGTCAGGTGGTGTTGTCCGAGCAACCGCCGAACGCGCGCTGCAACGTCGCGATATTGGAGGCGAAGAACGACCTCGTCCTGGTTCGGGTGCGACCTCTCACCGGCCGCAAGCACCAGATTCGGGTCCAACTCGCCGAGTCGGGTCTGCCGATCCTCGGAGATCCCCTCTACGGCACCGACCCATCCAACGATCCCGATGATCTCACCCGCCGCCTTTGGCTCGATGCCCACAAGCTCACCGTCGGGAACTTCCCTGGGCACGACCAGGCCGATCCACTGACCGCCGAGTGGACTTCGTCGAGACCGCCTGCCGAATTCTTCCGCCGCGCCATCAGCTGACGAGCTGCCTCAGCCCCCAGGCCTTCCATCCGACCCTCCTTCCAGTATCACGCCAAGGACAGCGGGGACGTCAAACCTCACTCTTGACATCACGAATACTCAGTTTCATAAATGGTCTAAACTCATGCATATCGTCACCTGAATTCCAGAATGGAAAATCATGAAGGCGTCTCCGACCGAAGATGTTCGCGAAATGTACGAGAAGACGGCCGACTCCTACGCAAAGATGATGGACGTCGAGATTGCCCTCCCAATCTACTCAGACGTGCTGGGAAGTTTGCGAGAGCGGATTGAGAAAAAATCCGGCACCTTGATCGACACCGCGTGTGGTTCAGGACATATGCTTTCCATGTACCACGAGCGCTTCGACCAGAACCGCCGGCTCAAGGGGGTAGACCTATCACCTCGGATGGTCGCCATCGCGGCAGATAGGCTTGGCCGCAGCGCTCGTATCGACGTCGGCGATATGCGCGAAATCCCGGAAGTGGAAGCGGAATCAGCTGTTGCCATCGTGAATTTTTTTGCCCTCCACCATCTTGATCCGGAAGGTGCAGGCGAGGCTCTTCAGGAGTGGCACCGCGTACTGCGGCCGGGCGGCGAGCTCCTCCTGGCCACATGGGAGGGGAGCGGTGTCATCGACTACGGCGACACTTCCGCCATCAAAGCCCTCAGATATCGTAGCGATGAGTTGAAGCTGTGGGTAACCGAGGCCGGTTTTGAGGTCACACGATGCGTCGTCGAACCGGTGGAGGGGATGCCGATGGAGGCGATATTCCTCGAAGCGTTCAAGGCATGACCGCCTGCAACTGACTTCTCGATCATCAGACAAATCGTCGATTCGTCGCCGTGATCACCTACAATGATCGAGATCACTCGCCGGAGGCACACATTTGGACTCGCAGGGCTCGAAGATCCTGCCCGACCGGTTCGCCACGAAGTTGTCGTGGATCGTCATCTGGATCGCCGCTGTCAAGCTGGTTTCCGGGGTGTGCGCCGCCGCGTATCTCGCCATCAATCCCACACCGGTTCCGTCTACGCCGATCCCGTCCTGGGTCTACTTTGTGATCTTGCTCGTGTTTGCGGGCGCCGGCGCGGTCCTGGCCCTGGGTTCACGGCGCGACCGCGCCGCCCTCTTTCTGGGAACCTCCTACCTCTGCATCGCCTCCGCCTTCAGCAATCGGTTCCTGATCCATTTCGGTCTCACCGGCCCCGATGTCCTGGCGTCGGTCTCCCGCACTCTCGCCGCGCTGGCGGTCGTGTCTTTCTTTCCGGCGGCGCTGTGGTGGTTCGCAGGGTCCTTTCCGCGGCGAGGTCAACGAGAGCAGGCGTCGCGGGTCTCCACGATTGCCGCGATATCGACCACATGGATCTGCCTCGCGCTCTTCCTCGTCAACCTCATCGAGCCCCTCGTTCGACGGTTCGGGAGTCCCGAATTGAACTCCTCGATGGAGGAGTCCTCGAGGTACCAGGAATCGGCGTTCTTCTGGACCATCGCCTGCGCGCTCGCCATTGGAGCCCTGCTCCAGATTGCACACAACGCACGAAAATCGGAACCCCTCGAACACCGCAGAGCACGCCTCTTCCTCGGCGGATTCCTCCTCGCCGCGACGCCGATCCTCATCGAGATTCTCCTCGAGGGCCTGATTCCTCCGTTCGCCGAGGTGATGGCGCAGCCCAGGGCTCGAGTCCTGGGAGGGCTCATCATCTATCCCTTGATGCTCTCGTTTCCGATCACGACCACCTACGCGGTTCTCGTCGATCGAGTCATCGACCTCGGACTCGTCGTCAGACAGGCGGCGCGGTACGCGCTCGGCCGATACGCGATACTGGCCGCGGCCGCGATTCCCGTGGTCTTCACCTTCGGCTATGTCTATCAGAGCCGCGACCGCACCGTCGCCGAGCTTCTGACCGGGCAGGGAATGATCATCCTTCTCGCCGCGGGCGCGCTCAGCTTTTCAGCCTACAAGGCTCGAACACCGCTCCTGGGTTGGCTTGACAGGCGGTTCTTCAGAGAGAGCTACGATTCACGGCGGATCTTGACCGATCTGGCCCAACGTGCCCGAAGCGCCGAAAGCGAGGAGGAACTGGCGGGGCTCCTGGTTCGTGAAATCGACCGCGCGTTCCACCTCTACTCCATCGCCGTTCTCTCCATCGACCGGCATCTCGGGCTCTTTGTTCCGCGCGGATCGGACACCGAACCGCTCTCTCAGACCTCGACCTGGGTGCCTCTCCTGGCCCGGGTTTCCGAACCGATCCGCGTTTCATCCCATCTGTCGTCGACCGCGCAGGACTCAATCGCCGATTCGGACCGCGACTGGGCGACATCGAGTGGGTTCGAGGTGTTGGTCGCCATGAAGGACTCTCTCGGGTCGGTCATCGGCATCATCGCGTTGGGAGACAAACGCAGCGGACTCGCCATTTCGAACGAGGACGAGGCCTTCCTCGAGGCCGTCGCGAGTGCGGGAGCGTTGGCGCTCGAAGTCAGTCTCGTGCGGTCCTCGCGATCGTCGGAATCCAGCGAATCCACCGCCAGCCGGGACAGCGGCGAGGATCTCCATTCGGACGAGCCTCCCGCCAAGGAGTGCTCCCGGTGCAGGATCGTCTGGAAACCAGAACTCACCAGTTGTCCCAACTGCGGCATCGAACTCACCCCCGGGCGGGTGCCGCACACCCTCAACGGGAAGTTCCGCATCGAGGCCCGAATCGGCCAGGGCGGGATGGGGGTGGTCTACCGGGGCCAGGATCTCGTCCTCGGCCGCACGATCGCGATCAAAACCCTCCCGAAGCTGTCCGACCGATTGGCCGAGCGGCTCCGCCGCGAGGCCAGGGCGATGGCGAGGGTGACCCACCCGAACCTCGCCGCCATCCACGGCGCGGAATCGTGGAACGGAACGCCGTTGTTGATTTTCGAGTTCCTCGCGGGCGGCACGCTCTCGGATCGGCTCCGCTCGCGGCCGCTCGATGTGGCCGAGGTCCTCGATCTCGGTGTGGTCCTCTCCGACGTGCTTGCCGAAGTCCACCGAGCCAACATCCTCCACCGGGACATCAAACCCAGCAACGTCGGGTTCTCGGCGGAAGGCGTACCCAAGTTGCTGGATTTCGGGCTCGCTCGGGTGTTGTTCGTTCCCGAATTGCCTCAGGAACCGAGGACCCACGACCCGCTTTCAGCGACCGAGAACCAGGCATCCTTTGATGAGACGCTCTCGGAGACCAAATTTTCAGCCGCCGGCCACCTCATCGGAACGCCGCTCTATCTCTCGCCCGAGGTGCTCCGCGGTCTTCCGTCGGATTCCTCGTGTGATCTCTGGAGCCTCGCGCTGACGCTCTACGAAGCCCTCGCGGGGGAAAATCCCTTCTATTCGGACACCCGTCGAGAGACCTATGAGAAGATCCTCAACGGCGAGATCGAAGACATCCGCGAGTACCGCGCCGACTGCCCCGCCGAGCTCTCAGAGTTCTTCAGACAGGCGCTTCACTATGACCCGAAAGTACGGCCTGGTCCCCAGAGCAGATGGGCAGCACCCTCGACGGAATTCGAGCCACGGCCTCCAGCCTTGAGCTCTCTAGTCTCTAATCGACTTCGACTTTGCACCAGCCGCCTCTCGTCCCTGTACTTTTCGCCGTGATCCCGATGGCGTCGCAGGTCTCGTTCTGCAGTTTGATAATCGCCTTGTCAATGGACTCCTTCTGTGATCACAGCGTATTCACGTGCGTATTTTCCCAGCTTCTCCGAATTGACGAGAGGAAACCCTCCTTTTCCGTCCATATCGCTTCTTGAACGATATTCAGTTCTTTTCCTTCAAAGTTGTTCATGCTTGCCTCTGCGGTAAACATCTTTACAAAGTTCGGGACGAGATATCCCTCATGTGTTTCTCAGCTGCACTATCCACGAATCCTGCTCCATCGCAGAACCACTCGAAACACTTCTCGAACTTCAACTCCGAAAACAACTCCCAATCGTCCTTCCCTCTCATGCTCACGAGCACCTCCCGGTTCGTTTTCGATTGTCGAATACCCCAGCGCCGACAAACGACGAAGCCGCGCGGGCTTGGGTGGGCTTCACTCCGAACACTTCCTCATTTTCTGTTGACTAGTTGAGATTCTAGTTCGAAAGGATGCGGAGATCAAGCAGTTATGCCCATGGGAACCAACCGAATCTTGCTAACTTTTCGTTCAATCCGGTTTCAGCCATTGCTTCTTGGAGAACACATCCGGGACCAACCGGATCGGCTTCACCGTTCATGTCGTGTCAACCGCCCCAACGCGAAAAGCTTGCGTTTACCCGCGCGAGACACAATACTGAGTACAGAAAGTTCCACTTGATCGAAATGCGTCGACGTCCATCCCGAGACGACGGGGTGCTTGGCACGAGCATCTCGCGTTATGAAATCATCGCCAAGATCGGCGCCGGTGGTATGGGTGAGGTCTATCGCGCCCGGGATCCCCGCATCGGCCGGGATGTGGCCATCAAAATCCTCCCCGAGGATTTCAAGGACGAGCCGAGCCGGCTGCACCGCTTCGAAAAGGAGGTCCGCGCCGCCGGCGGATTGGACCACCCGAACATCCTCGCCGTCCACGACATCGGCATGCACCAGGATCGCCCCTACCTGGTTTCCGAACTGCTCGACGGCGCCGGTCTCGATCAACGAATGGAGTCCGGATCTCTGACCGTCCGGCGGTCGCTTCAGATCGCCATCGAGATTGCCGAGGGCCTTTCAGCGGCCCATTCCCGCGGGATCATTCACCGCGACATCAAGCCCGGAAACATCTTCATCACCGCCGACGGTCACGCCAAGATCCTCGATTTCGGGATCGCAAAACTCGCGGAGGATCACAGCCTGGAAACGGGCGAATCCGATTCCGAGGCCAGGACCCTCAGCACCCAGGCCGGTGTCATGGTCGGCACCCCCGCCTACATGTCGCCCGAACAGGTCGAAGGGATCGAGATCGACCATCGTGCAGACATCTTCTCGTTCGGCATCCTGCTCTACGAGATGCTCTCGGGACGCCGCCCCTTCCCCGGTGACACGCCGCCCCAGATCGCCATCTCCATTCTTCGCGATGATCCCCCACCGATGGCGGGTCTGAACGGCCGGGTGACCCAACCGGTGGAAGAAATCATCATGCGGTGCCTCGAGAAGAACCCGGAGGAACGGTTCCACTCGGCCCACGATCTGGCCCTGGCCCTCCGAGCCGCCGGCGCGGTTCCATCGGGAGCCGTCGAAGCCGTTCAGATCCAACGACCGCCGCCGTGGCGCAAAATGGCAGTCACAGCAGTCATCGTCATGGTGATCGCAGCCGGAGCGCTGATTGCCCGACGACTTCTCGCCCCGCTCCCCTTGCCCGAGGAAATCCACCTCTCGGTCCTTCCGTTTACCGCCGGCGATGAGTCCGACACGATTTTTGCCCGCGGGCTCGAGGTCGCGTTCGAGCGGTCGCTCAGCCTGCTTGAAGAACACGAACGCGGTCGGTTGTGGGTGCTGCCGAGCGCCACGGCGGAGCACTGGGGAGCAGACGATCTCGAACAGCGGGCAAGATGGTTCGACGTGACCTTGGGGATCGAGGGTCGCTTTCACCGGGATGGCGACGGCGTACACCTCGAGCTACAGCTCATCGATCCGCCGACCGGTGAGGTGCTGCGAACCATCACAATCAACCACGACGCCCTCAATGTTCTGGCGTTTCAGAACGACCCGATCCTCAGGCTCTCGGAGGTGCTGGAGATCGAGATCGACCGCGACACCATGACCCGCCTCGATCTCACCGGCACCAATATCGTCGCAGCCTATCAACCGTATATCCGTGGGCTCGGGACGGCCCGAACGGCGGACGGCGATCCCGGTCTGGGCCGGGCCGTCGCCATCCTCGAAGAGGCGGCCGTTGAAGACTCGACATTCGCCCCCGCAGCGGCCGCCCTCGTCGACGTCCATCTCGATCAGTTTTCCGCCACGGCTTCACAGGAGGATCTCTCCTCGGCGCGCACGTGGGCCGAAAAGGCCATCGCGGCGAGTCCGGGCGATCCTCTCGGTTACCGGGCCCTGGCCCGCGTCGAGAGGTACGCGAACAATACCGTGGCCGAGCATGCAAACCTCCAGAAAGCCATCGACATCGCCCCGGACTGCGCTTCGCTTCAGCGAGAGTTAGCGCTCTCGCTCGGAAGCAGCGGCAAGTTCGAGAACGCCGTCGCCGCCTTCGAACGCTGGATGTTTCTCCAGCCTGGATTCTGGGAGTCCAACTGGTCGTTGGGCCTTCTTCTGTACGAGGCCGGTGATCTCGAAGCCGCGGCCAACAGGTTCCGGCTCGCCATGGGAGACGCCCCTGGGAATCCCTACGGCGCCAATGCCCTCGGATCGGTGCTGAACAGATTGGGTCTCCGCGAAGAGGCGCGCTCGGAGTTCTGAAGTCCATCGAAATCGACCCGACCTATTACGCTCTCTCCAACCTCGGCACCCTCGAGTTCGAAGACGGCAAGTACGGCACCGCCGCCCAGTTGTTCGAACAGGCCCTCGCCATCAACGATCAAGACCGGGCGACCTGGGCGTTTCTCGGCACCGCCCTGCACTTCGGCGGGGAACCCCGGGCGCCATTCCCGCCTTTCGAAAGGCGGTGGAAATCGGCGAGGCCGACCTCGTCGACTGGCCCAACGATCCCGAGGTATTGGCGGATACTGCCGGAAGTTACGGCATGCTCGGTGAATCCGCGCGTGGTCTCGAACTGGCCGAGACTCGCCGCTTCTCAGCCGGTGGAAGACCCTGAAATCATGGGCGCCATTGCCGAGGCATTCGAGGATCTCGGAGATCGCGATCGGTCATTGACTTGGATTCTCAAAGCCCACGAAAACGGTCTTCCGCCGGTCTGGGTCGAACGCCGGCCCTCGCTCCAGGAGTTGCGTGCGGACCCGCGGTACCGGATCGCGGAGGCAGATTCCATTTCGGGTACGTCCATCGAAAGGGAGGAAGAATGACCCAGAAGATCGTCATCGCCGTGCTCGGAGTCGCAATCATCGTCACTGTGTTCTATCTCGTCAAGTCTCTCGGAAGGGACATCTGTGAACACCGGACCATCACATTCGATTGGAAGGACCCGAAAGATCCTGGAGTAGGCGAGATCTACGCTTATCCCGAAAAGCCCGAGGACATCCAAGAGTGCGCATCTGTGGCTTTTGTCAACCTCACAGACAAACCCATCAAGATCGTCTTCGAAAAGAACACGACAAAATATATCTCTCCGTTTTCCGAACTCAAATCGATCTCGCTCGATCAGACCGGCGATCCCAACGAATATGCCAAGGCTTTCCAGTCACCGTCAAACTGATGACAGCAACAAAACCCTAGACTTCCACTATCACGTTGAAGTCGACGAGGATCCTCAGACCGAACAGAGCCCACGGATCAGAATCGGACCGAAGAGCGTCATAGACGAAACCATAACCAGTCTAACGGGTGCTGCTCAGTTACCGTTCTTCAGATGGAGATCGAGGAAGTCGGCCACCGCCTCGTAGCCTTCGACCCGGTTGGCGGATTTCCGGAAACCGTGTCCCTCGTCGTCAAAGACCACGTACTCGACGATCCCGCCGTTGGCGCGGATGGCTTCGACCATGTCGTCGCTCTCGGCCTGGAGGACCCGCGGATCGTTGGCGCCCTGCAGGATGATGAGCGGTTTGACGATCTTGTCGGCGTGAAAGACCGGCGAGATCTCGCGCAGCATCTCGCCCTGGGTCTCCGGGTTCCCCATCTCCTGATAGAGGGCCTCGCGGAAGCTCTCCCACCACGGCGGGATGCTCTCGAGGGTCCGGACCCAGTTGGCGACCCCGAAGATGTCCACACCGACGTCGAACGCCTCGGGCTCATAGGCAAGCGCCGCCAGCACCATGTAGCCGCCGTAGGAACCGCCGATGATGCCGATCCGCTCGGGATCGACCCAGTCGAGGGTCTTGAGGTATTCGGCGGCGTCAACACAGTCCCACAAGCGGCTCGCGACCGTGCTTCTGGTCGTCGGCCGCCAGGAAGGTCTTGCCGTAGCCGGAAGAGCCGCGGTTGTTGACCGCGAAAAGTCCGTAACCCTGGTTCACCAGGAACTGGATCTCGGACCAGTAGCCGGGCCGGCTCTGACCGCCGGGGCCGCCGTGGACCCAGACCAGCACCGGGACCTTGTTTCCGGCCCCGCTCCGATGGGTTTGTAGAGCGGGCCGGGGATTTCCATGCCGTCGCGGGCGGTGAAACGAACGATGGAGCTCTCGACCAGGTCGTTGGTGTCGACCTCGGGATTGAGGTTGTCGGTGAGCCGCTTCGAATCGGCGCTCCCGAACTCGTAGAGATAGAGATTGCGCGGGCATGGTGTCCGATGAGACCGAGAACTTCATTTTGGACTCCGACCGCGAGATCCCGACGCCCTGGATGGTGCCCGCCGGGACGCCCGGGAGGATCACCGGCTCACCGGTCGATGTGTCGGTGATCCGGACAACCGTGTAGCCGTCCTCGTTGGTGCCGATGACCTCGAACCTGCCGTCGCGGCTGAACGCGGCAAAGGCCACATCCCAGTCGGCGGCGTAGACGGGCTCGTGGGTTCCGGCTTCAAGATCGTAGCGATAGAGCGACAGAACTCGCCCTCCTCGTTGCTGGTGTAGTACAGGTACCGGCCGTCGGGCGAGAAGTCCTCGGCGGAGAAGGTGGCCATCCCTTCATGCTCGGAGATCAGCTTGGCTCACCGCCGGCTGCAGAGATCGACGATCAAGAGATCGCTGTCGTTGGTGGTGTTCTGTTTGACCAGGACGATCCAACGCTTGTCGGGGCTGATTCCCGGCGGGTTGGAGACCCACGGTGTTCTCGAAGATCAGACGCGACTCGAGTGTGTCGACATCCCACTCGAAGACATCGAGGAAACGCTGATCGCGACGGTTGTTGACGGTGAAGAAACTCAGGAGATCGTGCGAGAAACCGGCGAAGGTTTCGCGGGTCTCCTCGCCCTCGGTGAGGTCCCGCACGGTGCCGTCGAGCTCGCGCAGGAAGAGGTGGTGGACCTCGTTGCCCGCCGAATCCCGGGTGAAGAGGATTCGTCTCGTCGTTGGGCATGTAGGCGACGGCAAAGGTCGTGTCCTCTCCCTCGGTTACCGCGGTTCGCTCACCGGTCGCGAGATCGAGCTCGTAGACATTGAAAACGCCGGTCTCGTTGGTGTGGACGAGGAGCTTGGTCTCGTCGGGGTTGAACGAGCCGCCACCGACCGAAACCGTTTTGACGAGTTGGTCCATGGTGTAGATCTTCGACGGACCGGACCGAACCGGTTCGACGGACTCGCCTCCGACGCCGCAGCCCATGATCAAAACCGAGATCACCAAACAAAGCGCGAAACAGATTCTCATGCTTACTCCTTGAATCGACAAAAAACCACCGGTAGCCCGCACAGCGGGCACCAACCGGCGTGACACTACCACTGTCAAACGCCAAAAACCAACAAGGGTTTCACGCGAAGTGACCCGAACGTTGCCGGCCGATCCGCGAGTCACGGCTCGACTGTCGATGATGATGCCGGATCATCTGCCGATTCCATCTCGCGTGCTAATCTCATTTCAGATGGCGAATCCGTGGCTCTTCAACCGGGAAGCAGGGTCGATCACTTTCTGGTGGTGCGTCCAATCGACCGCGGCGGCATGGCCGAGGTCTATCTGGCTCGGGACACGACGCTCGGTCGCAAGGTCGCGCTCAAGGTCATCCAACCCGGCGCCTTCGAGTCCGACGATGCCGCCGAGCGATTTCTGCTCGAGGCGAGAACCACCGCCCAATTCAACCACCCGAACATCGTGACGATCCACACCGTCGGGCAGCACCAGGGGCAGCCGTATCTCGCCCTCGAGTTCCTCGAAGGCGAGACCCTGCGCGAACGGATACGCCAGGGCGATCTCGGTCCGGGTGAGTGCCTCCGGTGGGCCTCGGCCATTGCCGATGCGCTCGCAGAGGCCCACGCCGGCGGCGTGCTTCACCGGGATCTCAAGCCCGAGAACATTCTCCTGGCTAAAGACGGTCGTCTACGGGTACTCGACTTCGGGCTCGCACGGCCGTTGGCTTCACTGCCCGATGAACCGGAGCTGGACTACGACTCCGGCAAGACGATCACACCCGCCGATCGCGAAATCCAGACCGCCATCCTCAGCTCCGAGCCGGGGACCGGCGCCGAGTCGCAAGACCTCGCCATTGCCATCGAGACCGCGGGCACCAGCGGCACTCCCGCCTACATGGCGCCCGAACAGTGGATCGGAGGCGAACTCAGCGGTGCGGCCGACGTCTGGGCCCTCGGGGTCATCCTCTATGAACTCCTGGTCGGTCGGAGACCCTTCGCCGGCCCGGGAACCCTCGAGGAGATTCGTTTGGTCCGTCTTCCGGACCCCGTGGCCGTACCCGAACTCCCGACGGCGGTGCCTGACGATATCGGTGACCTGATGATGCGGTGCCTCGAGAAGGAGCGCATCCAAACGGCCGTCCGCCGCCGAGGTCAAGTCGATCCTCGGCGGCGCGGTGGACGTGCAGCGCAGCCTCAAAGGAAAAGAGGAGAATCCCTTCCGCGGTCTGCTGCCCTTCAACGAGAGCCAGCGGCACATGTTTTTCGGTCGGGACAGCGAGATCGGCGCCTTTGTCGAGCGCCTCCGCGATGTTCCGGTTCTGGCCATCGTCGGGCCATCGGGCGCCGGGAAGAGTTCTTTTGTTCGAGCCGGCGTCATCCCCAGGCTTCGCGAAGGTTCATCGGTCACCCTGGTCGAGGTGCGGCCGGGCGCGAAGCCCTTCCACGCCCTCGCGAGGCGGCTCATCGCGGTCCAACGAAATCCGTCGAGCAACGCCAAGACCTCGCCGTCGATCATCGACACCGGCGCGGTGGACGACCTCGCCCACGAACTCGAGACCCAGCCCGGCCGGCTCGCCCTCCTGGCGGCCAACCTTGCGGAGGAACGATCCACCCGGGTCGTCTTTTTTGTCGATCAGTTGGAGGAACTCTACACCCTGGCGGGGGATCCTGACGTGCGGGGTCGGTTCCTTCGGGCCCTGGTCGGCGCGGCGGATGATCCCGAGGGACCGGTGCGGGTCGTCTTCACCGTCCGGGAAGAATTTCTCAGCCGCCTCGCAGAGGGTCCCGAACTCCGGGAGGCCCTCGCTCACATCACCATCCTCCGCAGCCCCGACAGCAGCCAACTCCGTGAGATCCTCACCCGGTCCGTGTCGCGAATCGGCTATGACTACGACGATCCGGAACTCGTCGATCGGATGGTCGAAGAGGTTGCCGACGAACTCTCCTCCCTGCCGTTGCTCCAGTTCGCCGGTCACAAGCTCTGGGAGAGCCGGGATCGAGACCGCCGACTGCTGCTCGAATCCGTCTACCAGGATATGGGCGGTGTCGCCGGCGCACTGGCGACCCATGCGGATGGCGTACTCGCAGCGCTGACCGATCGCCAGGTCGGCCTCGCCCGCGCCATCCTGCTGCGGCTCGTGACGCCGGATGAGACCCGCCGGATCTCGACCCGCTCCCAGGTTCTCCACGATCTCCCAGAGACCGCGGGCGAGGTCCTCGATCGCCTGGTCGGAGCGAGGCTCATCAGCGTTCGCCGCTCATCGGCCGGTGACGCCGCGGATCTCGAACTCGTCCACGAATCGCTGTTGTTCGCCTGGAAGCGCTTTGCGCGGTGGCTCGAGGGAAGCCAGGAGGAGCGCGAGTTTCTCGAAGAGATCGAACGCGCCGCCGGGCTTTGGCAGCGGCGGGACCGCCGCGGCGACGAACTCTGGCAGGGGGAGACCCTGCGGGAAGCGGAGGCGACGGTCAAACGACTCGAAATGGAGCTGCCCGAGACCGCGCGGTCATTCCTCGATGAGAGCCGCCAACGGGAAAACCAGCGAGGCTCGACGCCGCCGTTGGCTTGTCGCCGGGACAGTTGCGGTTCTCAGCGCGATCTCGGTCATGTTGGGCATCCAGCGCCACGAGGCGCGATCGGAGCGCGATCGCGCCCAGCGGGGCGAGGCGGAGGCGCTGCTCGAAGGGTCGCGGTCGGCGGCCCTGCAGGGCGACATCTTCGAAGCGCGGACAAAACTCAGGCGATCGCTCGAGATCCTCGACTCCACCGCCGGCCGCGCCCTGTGGTGGCAGTTCGAGGGTGATCCACTGCGGTGGCGCGATCCCGGCGAGACCATGCACTACCAGGTCACCTTCTCCACCGATGGCCGCAACCTGGCCACGTCGGGGCCCGGCTATGCGGTCACGGTCTTCGACACCCGGACCCGCGAAAAGCGGGTCTTCTCCGGCCACGACGAACCCACTCTCGGGGTCGCCATCTCGCCGGACGGCCGACTGGTCGCTGCCGGGAGCTATGGCGGTGATGTCATCGTCTGGACCATCGCCGATGGACAGTTCCGAAGGCTCTCCGGTCACCAGAAGGTGCCCTGGTATCTCGAGTTCTCGAAAGGATGGGAACGAGCTGATCTCCGCGAGCTATGACACGACGATCCGGATCTGGAACGTGGCAACCGGGACAACACGGGCGGTTCTCGAGGGACACGAGGGTACGATCCGCAGGGTCCGTCTGTCCGCCGACGGAAGAACGTTGGCATCGGGGAGCTTCGACGGCACTCTCAGACTTTGGGATCTCGAATCCGGAGCGCCTCTCAAATCCCTGGAGGCTGAGGGCTCGGTGCTCGCACTGGCATGGAGCCCCGACGGATCGCAGATCGCCACCGGTGGAGAGGGCAGATCCCAAATCCAAGTGTGGGACATCGCGCATGGAGAGGTGACCGCAACCCTCGACGTCGGGTCACACAGGAGCCCTCGAGAGTCTTGATTTCAGCCCCGATGGTCGATACCTCGCATCCGGCTCACGCGACTGGACGGTTCGCGTCTGGGATCTCGCACAAAACGACCTCCACCGGGTCTTTGACGGTCACGAGGGCGAGATCCACGTCGCGAGGTTCAGCCCGGACGGCACCTATCTCGCGGTCACCAGCGCCGACAAGGGGCTCCGTCTGTGGAACCTCGATCCCGCCGCTCGACCTCGTCCCACCGCAGGCCACACCGAAAAGGCCTACCGGGCAGCGTTCAGCCCCGACGGCTCCATCGTCGCGACCTCGAGCGAGGACGAGACCGTTCGGCTCTGGGACGTGGACACCGGCGCGGTCATCCGGGTGATCACCGGGCACGAGTCCGATCTCTTCGAACCCGCGTTCTCACCCGACGGGCGCATCCTCGCGACCACGGGCGCCGATCGCACGACCCACCTATGGGACGCCGAGTCCGGCGAACTGCTCACCGTCCTGCGTGGTCACGAACGAGAGGTCCTGGCCGCGGCATCCACTCCGGACGGCCGCCTCGCCACCGCCGGTGTCGATGGCAAGATCATCCTTTGGGACCCCAACACATGGTCCATTTCGAAGAGCTGCCGATCACGGCAGCACCCGTGATCGACCTCGACATCAGCCCGGACGGGCGCACTCTCGCCTCCGCCGGTTATGACAACAAAATTCGGCTATGGAACACCTCCACTTTGAATGAGGTCGGAGTCCTCGAAGGCCACGAGGGCAACGTCTACGGCGTCCGCTTCGAACCTGACGGGAACCACCTCATCTCCACAAGCCACGACCGCACCATGCGCCGTTGGGACACCCGCAACGGCGAATCCCGGATACTCCAGCGATTCGAGGTGATCCCCAATTTTCACGATATCGACGCAACGGGTCGTCTGGTCGGCGGTCCCGCTGATCGACGGTGAAATCATCCTGCTCGATCTCGTCAGACGGCGAGATGAAGACGCTCGCGAATCACCGCAGCGGCGCCACCGGAGCGACCTTCAGCCCCAACGGCGAAATCGTGGCTTCCACCGGTGGTGACGGGACCCTGATCATGACGCAGGTGGCCGATGGTCGTCCGCTGTGGCGGGCGCCGGCGCTCCTGACCCACCCTCCCCTGCTTTACACCCATCGTGGTTGGCATGAACTCACTCCGGGAGCGATCGACGACCTCCCGCCCGACGCCGGGTGGCGGACCGCCGTTGAAGACACTGCGAGGATGGCTTCGCAGTCCAAAGACGGAAGCCTGTTGTGCCTCGTCACCTGGGACGGTGTCTTCGAACTCTGGAACACCGTCGATGACACGGTGCTCTTCACCGACAGCCATCCCGGCATCTCGCGGCTCCACGCCGTGGGCGGCGGATGCGTCACCCGCAACGACGATCACCAGGTCCGCCTTGTGCAGGCGGGAACCGGATTCAAAGTCCTCGCCGAGGAGGCTGACGCCATCGGATTCGGGGATGGCGAGATCTTCGTCGCAAGCGAAAACCTCGTCACGATCTTCGATGACGATGGCGCCCGAGTTGACGACGGTCGAGGTCGAAGCTCCCGTGTCGGCGATCGCCAGAATCGACGACCGGGTGGTCGCCGCAATCTCGAATGGACCGCTCCTGGTCTATCAAGACACTACCGGCGATGGCAGCGCCGCTCGCCATGCGGGTCGACACCTCAGTCCCCGGTGACCCGGATCGTCGCCGGTCCTGCGGGAACCGTGGCGGCCGGCTTCGCCAACGGTCAGGTCGCGCTGTGGGATCTCGAAACCGGCGCCATGCTGATCAACTCCAGGCTGCACGGCGGCATTGTCCATCTTCGAACGAGTTCATCGGGCCTCATCGCGGTCTCCGAACTCGGGCAGTTCCTCGACTGGGATCTCTCCGCCCTT
Organism: uncultured Acidobacteriota bacterium; assembly: GCA_963753035.1. GTDB lineage: Bacteria > Acidobacteriota > Thermoanaerobaculia > Thermoanaerobaculales > Sulfomarinibacteraceae > JAHECW01. Next base: position 243,517 of record CAVWAW010000010.1, read on the forward strand.
GTCGAACCCCGGTCCGAGTTCATGGAAGGCGTCCGGTCGGCCGTGCCCGCGGTCTGGGAAAACGGCCGCGCCGTCGTACAACACTGAGGGTCAATCGCTATCTGTTGCGGCCGCCCACCCGCTCGTATCGCCTGATTCGAAACCATCCACAAAGAGGGCGCTCAACCCCCGCGCGGGACCGATGTAGCTCGAGGCGATCACCAGGTTGTCGACATAGAGGTGCTGGTCATAGGGTGAAACCGCCGTCCCGCCGTGATAGACGTTCATCCAGACCTCTTCGATTAAGAGGGTGGTCACGTCACGAAAGCGGAGATCGGTCTTTTCAAACGCCAGACGCCCATCGACCCAGGCGCGCAGGATGCCGTCGTTGACGGTGGGTGTGTTCATCTTGACGTACTGCTCGATGCAGTACCAGCGGTTGTCGGTGAGCAGACCGCGGTAGTCCTCCTGCCACAGCCAGACATTGCCGTAGCTGCCGGTCATGTCGGCGTGGTAGACGTAATTTCCCATGGGCGTGGTACCGCCAAGGGGATTGTCGTCCGGCACCGAAAGATAGTAGGTGCCCCGCGCCGACCAGCCGTTGGTGCCGTCCGAGGGTCGACCACCCCATCCGGCAACACCATAGGTTCCGGCGAATCCCGGCATCTTCCCGCCGTCCACGGTCTGTTCCCAATCATCGGCAAAGCGGAGGTAGTAGCGGAAATACGCCTCTTCGGGCTCGGCGCCGGTTTCGTCGAGAAAGTGATAGCCCACGTTCATCGCGGTGTTGGTTCCCTCGAGCAGGGTCGACCGCAGGGCGTTGCCCTGGAGGGGCTCGAAGAGCAATGTGGGGTCGGACCCGATGACATCGAGGACACCGCCAACGTGGGTCCACCCATCGATCCAGGAAGCGGACTCGAACGGGTCGAAGAAATAGACATCGGGGTGCGCCTCGATTCCCTGGTCCTGGAGATAGCCGTCGGCAATTCCACGGATGGGGGCGGATGGGGGGAGATCGTGCCCCTGATCGCAGGCAAAGACCCCGATATCCATACTGCCCCCGCCATATTGCTGGTATGTGTAGAGCCGCAGAGTCGCCGAGATGATCGTGGTCCCCGACGGGAGGCTCTCGAAATCGAACCGTAACAACGCATGGTTCGGACCGCCGGATATCCGCATCCGATCCTCATCGCCGAGACTGGTATAGGTCGAGGTGTCGAGGAAGGTATCGGCCTCGGGTCCGAGGGTCACCGTTTCCTGATCGGTGACAACCACGAGTTCCGGGCGCTGACCGGGATCCGAGTGTTCTCGGCTGCGGAAGTCGAAGGGACCTCCACCGGCCGTGGGGCGCAGGAAGAACCCGGTGGGGCGGAGACTCCCTTCAATGAAGCCCTCGACCATGGCGGTCACGTCCCACTCGATATACCGCCCGGTGTCGTTGTCGATCACATTGGTCACGGCAAAGGCGACATCCCCCTGAGCGGTTCCGTTCGCATCCTTCCAGTCACCCATGTAGTTGCGCCACGGCAGGAGACCGGCGCGGTTGTAGTGATCCCGACTTGCGCCGTTCTCCATTCCCGGGGTGCCCTCCGCCCAGTCGTTGATCGCTGCCTCGGTGGAAACCGCGCACACACCGGCCATCGTCAACAACGCCAAAGAGACGACGAGGCTTCGAATCACAACGACCTCCCGGGGAAAACCCTCCATCCACTATCTTCAATCGTCCGACCTGGGGCGGTGACGCGAGTCACCCGTCCGAGGCTCAGCCTCCTCAGAAACTCAATCCAGCGGGAACCGCGGTCTCCCGACCCTCTTCACCATCAGGCCGGCGAGACGCCGGCCCTACAATGGATCTCGGTCCTTTGGAGTGCAGGCGTCTCGCCGGCACAGAAACCACGAACCATCAAAAGAGCCGGTTTTCGCGATGTCTCAGGTTCCCACCATTGTGAGAAGATCCCATGAGCGGCTAGGCGGTCGCGATGGATTGGGGGAGGCATCATGAGGCGTCGAGGAATTCGGGTTGCGCTGTGTGTTGCATTAATCATCGGTTTGACCGGCATGGCATCGGCCCAACGAGACGCCGAGGACCCCGAGCGCGAGGAGTTCATCCGCTCCCATTTCACCAAGTTCGAACACCGGATCCCCATGCGCGATGGGGTCACGCTCTTTACCTCGGTCTATGCGCCCAATGACACCTCCGTGCCGTATCCGATCCTGCTTGTCCGAACCCCGTACTCGGTGGGGCCCTACGGCGCCGACCAGTACAAGACCAAGCTCGGACCCAGCAGCGAATTCGAGCGCGACGGATACATCTTTGTTTTCCAGGATGTCCGCGGTCGGTTCATGTCCGAGGGCGAGTTCGTCAACATGCGACCGCATATCTCCACGAAGAACGGGACCGAGGACACCGACGAGAGCACCGACACCTTCGACACCATCGACTGGCTCGTCGAGAACCTGCCTAACAACAACGGCCGGGTCGGCCTTTGGGGCGTCTCCTACCCCGGTTTCTACACCTCCGCAGGGATGATCGACTCGCACCCGGCGCTCAAGGCTGCCTCGCCGCAGGCGCCGATCGCCGACTGGTTCTTCGACGACATGCACCACCACGGAGCCTTCACCCTGTCCATGAGCTTCGGCTTTTTCTCGACCTTCGGCAAGGCCCGTGACGGGTTGATGACCGAGTGGCCCGAACGCTTCGACTTCGGCACTCCCGACGGCTATCAGTTCTTCCTCGATCTCGGACCGCTCAGCAATGCCAACGAGGACTACTTCCACGGCGAGATCGCCTTTTGGAACGAGCTCGCCGCTCACCCCGACTATGACGAGTTCTGGCAGACGAGAAACATCCTGCCTCATCTGACCGGCGTCACCTGTGCGGTCATGACCGTGGGAGGCTGGTTCGACGCCGAGGATCTCTACGGGCCACTGCACACCTACGAGGCCGTCGAAAAATCCAATCCGGGGATCAGCCAACACTCTGGTCATGGGGCCGTGGCGCCACGGAGGCTGGATCTGGACCGAGGGCGACTCGCTGGCCGTCGCCGATTTCGGCTTCAAGACCTCGAAGACCTTCCAGGAGGAGGCGCTGTTGCCGTTCTTCCGCCACCACCTCAAGGGCGAAGGTGCGATCGACCTTCCGGAAGCGTGGGTTTTCGAGACCGGCGCCAACCGCTGGCGCGACTTCCCGACATGGCCGCCCGAGGAAACCCGGACCGACCGGCTCTATCTCCACGCCGACGGCGCCCTCGGGTTCGAGACCCCGACCGCCGAGGAAGGCGTCTTTGACGAATACGTTTCGGACCCCGCGAACCCGGTGCCCTACACCCCGGAGATCTCGACCGGGTGGCACTCCGAGTACATGGCCGAGGATCAGCGTTTTGCCGCATGGCGTCCCGATGTCCTGGTCTACCGATCAGAGCCTCTCGAGGAGGATCTGACCCTCGCCGGTCCGCTGACCGCTGAACTCTGGGTCTCCACCACCGGCGGCGACGCCGACTGGGTGGTCAAACTCATCGACGAGTACCCCGGCCGACTTCCGGGTTGGGAGAAGGACTCAGAGGAACCGGATCTCGGCGGCACCCAGCAGATGGTGCGGTCGGAGGCCCTGCGCGGTCGCTATCGGTCCAGTTACAGCGAGCCCGAACCCTTCACACCCGGGGAAGTCACATCGGTGAAGGTCGAACTGCAGGACGTCCTCCACACCTTCAAACGCGGCCACCGGATCATGATCCAGATCCAGAGCAGCCTCTTCCCGCTCATCGATCGAAACCCGCAGAGTTGGGTGGAGAACATCTTCGAGGCCGAGGAAGACGATTTTGTCAAGGCCACCCACCGCGTCTACCGATCGGCCGACCACCCTTCATCCATCGTGGTGGGAGTCCTGGATTGACGCTCGTGTTTTCCCACAACCATTCGACTGTTCCAAACAATCAGTGAGGGTTTCATGAACAAGAAAACGCTGTCGATGATCCTGTGCTCGGTGTTCTTTGTCGTTGCGGCAAACGCAGATCCGACGAACAAGGTGACACCCCCCGATGAGTTTTTCGGTTTCGAACTGGGCGCCGATCGAAAGATCGCCCGTTGGGACGCCATCGTCGAGTATTTCGAGGTACTCGCCCTGGAGAGCGACAAGGTCGTTGTCACGGACATGGGACCCACCACCAATGGAAACCCGTTCTTGTTGGTCGTGGTTTCGTCCGCCGGGAACCTGGCGCGCCTCGAGGAGCTGAGGCAGGTGAACAATACCCTCTTCGACGCGGAAGGACTCGACGAGGCGCGGGTGGACGAACTGGTCGCCGAGGGCAAGGCGGTGGTCTGCCAGTCCATGAGCCTCCACGCCACCGAGATCGGCGGCACCCAGATGGCGCCCGAGCTCGTCTATGACCTCATCACCGGGGACAACGAGGAGACCCGCCGGATTCTCGACAATGTGATTCTCCTGCTCATCCCGAGCTTCAACCCCGATGGCCAGATCATGGTCACCGACTGGTACAACGATACCCTGGGGGGTGAGTACGAGGGCGTCAACCTGCCCTGGCTCTACCACCCCTACTCCGGTCACGACAACAACCGCGACGGCGACTATCTCAACCTCGTCGAGTCGAAATACGCCGCCAAGATCATGTATCGCGACTGGAAGCCCCAGGCCTACATCGACCACCACCACATGGGGCCCTATGGCGCGCGACTCTATGTGCCGCCCTACAGCGAACCAATGCGACCCTTTGCCGACCCTCTGGTCTGGCGTGAGATGAGCCTCTTCGGTGGGCACATGGCCTACAAGCTCGAGGAAGCCGGCATGACCGGCATCCTCAACAAGGCGCAGTACCCCGGGTGGGGCCACTTCGGATGGCACTGGATCACTCCCTTCCACAATATGGCCGGGATGCTCACCGAGTCCGCCAGCGCCAAGCTCGCAACACCGATCTTCATCCACCCCGATCAACTTCAGGGTAATTCTCGCGAGTGGAAGAAATATGAGGCCCAGACGACCATCCCGAGCCTCTGGCCGGGCGGTTGGTGGCGGCTGCGAGACATCGTGGAACAGAAGAAGATCGCGGCGTGGGCGATGCTCGATGTCGCGGCACGAAATCGTGAAACCGTGGTCCGCAACGCCTATCTCAAAAGCACGCGGCAGCGGGAGCGTGGCGCCGCAGGTACCCCCAACGCCTACGTCATCCCCCACGATCAGCACGACTCACTCACCGCGGTGAAGATGATCAACACGCTCATGCTGTCAGATATCGAGGTCTTCCTGGCCGGTAAGGCGTTCATGGTCGGCGATGTGTCCTACGCCGCGGGTTCCTATGTGATTCCACTGGCGCAACCCAAAATGGGCCTCGTCCGGAACCTGCTCGGCCGCACGCTCTATCCCGACAACGAGTGGACCCGGGACCGTGATGGCGCACCGCTGCGGCCGTACGATTCCGCGACCCACACCATGGCCGAGGTCATGGGTGTCCGGGTCGATCCCGTTTCGGCTGCATTCGAGGCCGAGCTCGTCGAACTGACCGGCCAGGTGCCCTTGGCCGGAACGGTCGAAACCGGCACTTCCGGTCATCTTCTCGACGGCAGGCTCAACGACAGCTTCAAGGCAGTCAACCAACTCATCGCAGAGGGAGTCACCGTGCGTCGGGTGGACCAGGCGTCCCCCGGGTTCCGGCCGGGTGACTTCGTCGTACCCAGCGGATCGAGCGCAACATTGGAGCGAGTTGCGGCCGCAACCGGTGTCAACTTCCAGGCCCTCGTCACCGACCCCAAGGCCGACCACGAGGCCAAGCAGATGCGCACAGCCATGTACAAACGCTATTGGGGCGGCAACATGGATGAGGGCTGGACCCGCTTGACCCTCGAGTCCTTTGGTTTCCCCTACACCTCGATCAGGGACGCGGAGATCCAGAAGGGAAGCCTCAATAGCAAATACGACGTCATCATTCTGCCCCACGACGAGATCAACACAATGATGGGAACACCCGAAGGCCGGTACGGCCGACCGGCGCCCGTCTATCCTCCCGAATACCGAAGCGCCATCGGTGACGACGGAGTTGAGGCGCTGCAGGATTTCGTCGATGCCGGAGGGACCCTGGTCGCCCTGGGTGACGCCACCGCTTTCGCCATCGAAAAATTCGAACTCAAGGTTCGAAACGTCATCGATGAGCTTCCATCAACCGAGTTCTTCTGTCCCGGTTCGACGGTGAAAGCCACCTTCGATAACAGCACCCCCCTCGCGTACGGGATGCCCGATGAGGGGCTGGTCCTCTTCTGGACCAGTCCTACCTTCCAAATCGAGCCATCGCTGCACAACGAGTGGTACGAGACCATCGTTCGTTATACCGACCGAGACTTGCTGCAGAGCGGATGGCTCATCGGCGAGGAACACATCGCCAAAAAGGCCGGAATGGTGGTCGCCAAGAAGGGCAAAGGCAGGGTGGTTCTCATCGGTTTCCGGACCCAGAACCGGTCCCAGACCCACGGCACCTTCAAGCTGCTGTTCAACACCCTGCTCCAGTGAACTCATCGCAGTTTCACCGGGAAGACGCAACGCTCGCCAAGTTACCGCCAAGCGTTGCTGTTTGACCCTGGCCCCATCCTATTCAGGAACCGAGCCTCACTCGGAGGAAAGTGCGATGGGTCAACGGCATGACTTCGTGAAAGCTTTGCGACCCTGGCGTCTTTGCGGTTTCATTGTGCGCCACGGTAGTTACGATGACAGGGGTTGGTTGTCCGCTGGAGCGTCAGCTAGGTCGTCTCGACATCGAGGTCGTAGTCGACACCGGGCATTTCGAACCCGTGGTGTCTGAGAAACTCGTCTCTGAATCCGTCGATTTCGGTCACCGGCTGCGACGGGTCGTCGATGATCCGCTGCCACAGCTCCGCGACTTCGCGTTGGACATCCTCGCGCATCTCCCAATCATCCAACCTGATCCTGCCGTCGCCGTCGAGAGACTTCGGATCGGACGCGTAGAAGTAGTCGCGATAGAGGCGGACCATCTGCTGGATACAGCCCTCGTGGATCCCCTTGCTCTTCATGACCGAATAGAGCAGCGAGATATAGAGCGTCACGGTGGGAATCACGGCGCTGGCGCGAGTGACCAGGGCCTTGTTGACCGAGATCACCGCCCGCACCTCCTGATCCGCAAAGCGCCGATTGATCTCCTCAGCAGTGGTTTCCAGGTGTCGCTTGGCGCGGCCCATGGTTCCATCGCGATAGATCGGCGCGGTGATCTCGGGTCCGACATACGAAAGCGCCGCGGTCACTGCACCCCTGGCGAGCACTCCCCCATCACTCAACGCCGAGATCCAGTCCATCCAATCCTCGCCGCCCATGACCTTGACGGTCTCGGCGATCTCGTCGTCGGTGGCGGGTTCGGCGACCATGTCCTTCATGGCGCCGGTCTTGATATCGACGGTCTTACCGGCAAAGGCGCTTCCGATGGGCTTCACAACGGACGAGAAGATCTGACCGGTTGCCGCATCGATCCGTCGCGGCGCCGCGATGCTGTAGATCACGCAATCGACAGGACCCAGTTCGTCGCGGATTCGTTGAACGGTCTCGCCCTTGACCTCGTCTGAAAAGGAGTCCCCGTTGACGCTGAAGGCGGTCAGACCGGCTTTTCGGGCTTCCTCCTCGAAGGCGACATTGTTGTACCAGCCGACGGTTGCTGTCCGGGATTCGGTACCGGACCGCTCGAGGAAAACACCGGCAGTGGCGGCGCCGCATCGAAAACGCCGACACGATCCGCGCCGCCAGACCATATCCATTCGAGGCGCCGATGATCAGTACCCGCTTCGGTCCGTTGATGGATGGCTGGCTGCAGACATAGTCGATCTGCTCGCGCACCTGTTCTCGACAACCGTCGGGATGGGCCGTGAGACAGATGTTCTGGCGGATTTTCGGTGTGATCTTCATCGTCAATTACCTTCGGGTTGCTGGTTCGGGCTCTCCTTCTTAACAATGGTGTTCGCGTAGGTCTTCCCGCCGTAGGCATCAAAGATAGCCATGGTCAATCCCGCGCTCGTTGCCCTTCACGATCGGAGACCACCACTGCAGTCGCGACGCATCAGTTCACCACACCGCCCGACCATCGGTCGGGCGGCGTCGTTCACTCATCCATTGCCGCACTTGAAGTCGCGAGATTCGGGTTGCTTACGGCGCCACCGCCGTCCAGAGATCGGTGTTTCCGGCCTCGAAACCGTCGACAAAGAAGATTGAATCGAAGGCCGCCGCGGCGGTCACCGCCTCACCCTCGATCTCGGTGTTCTCGTCGCCACCGGGATACTGCGGAAATCCCCCGTCCGGCAACTGGAGGGAAACGATCCAGTCACGGGCCGACTCGGTCGCGGGCTGATAGTCCGTCGCCGTCATGACGTTCACCTCGATCATCGCCAACAAGGCGTATGCGGTCGTCTGGACATCCTCGTCACCGGCGGCAGGAGCCGCCAGGTTTGAGTGCCAGTACCACGAACCGTTGGGATTCTGAAGCGATGCCAGATAGGCCGCGAGATCTACGAGATTATCGATCCCGTCGATGCCCGGGTGGAGGGGCGCCACGATCGCGGGGAAGCTGTAGCGCCGGGCGGCGGCGAGACCGCGAACCGCGCCGGCGATACCGATAATATCGGAGTAGACATTGTCGGGATCGCTGTTGTCGAGGGTGTCGAGACCATCGAGAACGCCCTGTTCGAAAAGCGCACCCTGGCCCGGTTGCCCGAGCACCGTTGCGACGTTGATGAGCGCGGAGAACTCCCACGGTCTGAGATTGATCCACGCCCCGGAGCGGCCGGTCTCGATACTTGCGATCCACCCCGCAGTGTCGAAATCGTCAGGGCCATAGGTCCCGGCGGCGAGTTCGTCAAAGAGCTCGGTCGAGACATGGGTCGAGAACGTCGTGTTCCGCGATGCTCGTGCAAGGACGTAAAGGAACATCGGCGTGTACGAACCGAAACGTGACTCGCCGTTGCTGTACTCGTAGGTCAGATCAAAGGCGCCTCCGTTGACCGGCCCCACGAGGAAGCTATCGTTGCGCGTGTGGTAGAAGGTGCCCAGGGATCCGAGCAGGATCGGGCCGGTGATGTTGTGGTAGGTCGCCGAACAGTCGGCGTGCGGCCAACCAAAGCCGCCGTTGTGGCACTGTTGGTCGAGGATGTGTTCGGCGCCCATCACCAGATGATCGATGGGAATCGCAGCCCGTTCCCTGTCGACGGGGAATGACCATTCGCCAACCTCGAATCCGCCTCCGTACGGTTGCGCAGTCGGGCGCGGATCGCCAGCCTGTGCCGTCAGACAAACACCCACCGCGAGAACACAGAACAACGAAATCACGATCACCTGCTTCATCACCGCACCTCCTTCACACAACGACTCCCTCAAGGCTAGCAAAATCGTCGTCTCAAAATGGTGCGACCCATCACCTTGAGTCGCCCATTCGGTTCTGGTGACGGTTCAGCCGTGGACGGGCTCTGCCCTTTGTGCCTCCGTCGGCTCGTGGATCTTCCTGGTGAAAAACATCGTGACCGTCAACGCGACGACCAGCAGAAGCGTCCCGCCGAGCAGGGCGAAGTCCTCGGCCTGGAGAATGAGAAAGAGGATGCCGTAGATCGCCGTCAGCACCGCACCGACGATCGCAGGTATCGAAGGCCGCCTGACGATCGCGGCGCAGTAGAGGGTGTTGATCAGGACCATCGTCGACGACGCCAGCAGATAGGCTGTGGTGAATCCCATGTGTTCGGCCAGCGCGATGAGAATGAGAAAGAACATCGCCAACGCGACCCCGATGAGCAGGAACTGCACCAAACTCAGCCGTACATCCGTGACGTACTCGATCAGACCGAGCGACAAAAAGGTCAGCGCGATGAAGAGCAGACCGTACTTGACTGCCCGGGTCACCAGATCATAGAGCGCCACCGGTTCGAAGAGACGCACTCCGGCCTCGATCTCGTCAATCGCGACGCTCGATCCGGCGCGCCACACCTGTGGGTAGGAACGGTTGAGTAACGGGATCGTCCACTCCGCCGAGAATCCGGCGTCTGAGATCTCCCGGTGGGTCGGGAGCACTTTGCCGACAAAACTCGGATGCGGCCACTCGGATCGGATCACAGCGTCGGTGGTCTCGCCAAACGGCAGAAACTGAAATGCGCCGCTTCCCCGAATCACCATCGGCAGATTGAACTCCAAGGTGTCCGAGATCGCGCCGCCGACCGCCATGTGGAATCCGCTTGGAAGGAGCTCGTCAACTGTGGTGCCCGGCTTTGGCTGCACCGTGTGACCGTTGAATTCAAAGCCATCCACCTGAACCAGGCCGCGAGGATCGGAAACCCCGAATCCCACCACCGCGTTCTCCCAATCGATTTCTTCCAGCCGTTCACCGGGGACGAGCGAGGAAATCGTCGCTTCCAGATTCACGAAAATGCCGCTCACCAAGAGATCCGCCGTGTAGACCTGTACCTGATAGATACCCCGGTGGCGCATTTCGGGAGCGAGGCTGCCCTCGTACCTCAGGCGATCCGGCAGGATGATCGCCCGTCGCTCACGGGTCTCCCACCGTTGACTGATCTTCTTCTCACCCGCGGGGGTGATGAATTCGTCGCGAACCTCAACACTCTCGGAATAGGGAACGATGAGAATCGGCCCAGCCACCCGCTGATCGCCGCTCCACGATCCCGAGATGTCCCATACCACCGATTGATAGGTGGCGTGCCGTTCCCGCACCACCGATCGCACCATATTGAGCGGAATGAGCAGGATCACCGCGAGGATCGCAACTGCAATCAACCGCGCCGGTCTGCCGAGTTTTGAAATCAGGGTCTGTCCCATCGTCACGGTGTCGTTTGTCATGGCCATACCTCCAGCCTTCACTGTGAATGGCAATGGGGACACGGCGGGGGCTCAATCAAGGCAAACCGGGACACAATGCGGCGATTCGGTGTCCTTGGTTGTCCGGGTCTGTTCGCCGCCAGTCGGTCAGTGGTCAGGTCCGAACGATGCGTCCTCCGGATCGAGAATAGCCTTGACCATTTCGGTCAGACTCTCGAGGCGAAAGGGTTTCTGGAGGAATCCCGCGAGACCCTTGCCGGTAAACCGCTGCGTCACGTCCTGCTGGTTGTAGCCGCTTGCGAGGATGACCGCCACATCCGGACGGACTTTCCGCAACTCACAGAAGGTCTCCTCGCCATCGAGATGGGGCATGGTCAGATCCAGGATCACGCAATCGATCTCGTCGCTGTGGTCGCCGAAAACGACGAGCGCCTCTCGCCCGTCCTCGGCGGTCAGCACCGTCAACCCCGCCCTCTCAAGCATCCCCTGCGCCACCTCCCGGACAACCGGTTCGTCGTCCACGATCAGCACGGTTCCGGTCCCCCGCCAACTGCGCACCGAATCCTCGGTTTTCGAAAGCGGCTTCGAGGGGAGCGGGCTGGCGGGGAGAAGCACCTTCATCGTGGTTCCTCGTCCGACCTCCGAATACGTCCTGATCGCGCCCTTGTGCCCACGAACGATCCCCAGCACCGCCGAGAGCCCGAGCCCGCGGCCGGTGAACTTCGAGGTAAAGAACGGCTCGAACACCCTCTGGGTCGTTGCCTTGTCCATGCCGCATCCCGTGTCGGACACTTCGAGGGTGACGTACTTTCCCGGCGAGAGATCATGGTCTGAAAAAGTGGTTTCAATGTACTCGGAATCGCACTCGATGACCCCGGTGTGAACCCCGACGACGCCGATTCCTTTGTCGATGGCTTCGGAGGCATTCAAGACCAGATTGAGGATGATCTGCTGGAGTTGCGAGGCGTCGGCATTGACGGCGGGCAAATCGGTGGCGAGATCGAATCGTAGGGTCACCTTCTTCGAGACCACAGCGTCGAGAATATCGCGCATCTCGAGCACCACTTCGGAAAGGTCGAGAGGCGCAACGACAAAACGGCCCTTGCCCGAGTAGGCGAGCATCTGTCGGCAGAGATCGCTGGCCGAGGTCGCCGCGGACCGAATCGCCTCCAGCCTCGCGCACTCAGGCGATGCCGGCGAGAGGTCCGCGAGAACGAGATCGGCCTGACCCAGGATGCCCGTGAGAATATTGTTGAAGTCGTGGGCGATGCCACCGGCGAGCACACCGAGGCTCTCCAGTTTCTGATTGTGCTGAACCTCGGTTTGGAGTTGAAGCTCACGTTCTTCCCGGAGCTTTTCCTCGGTGATATCTTCGTAGGTACCGAGGACACCGATGATCGTTCCATCCAAATCGCGCAGCGGGAGCTTGCTCGTCCTGAGCCAGATCTGTTTCCCGCTCGGGGTCGTCTGAGGTTCTTCGTAGTTGACCCGTGCTGTTCCACTTTCGATCACCGCCCGGTCGTCAGCTCGGTAGGCATCTGCCTGGTCTCGCCAACCCATGGAGTAATCGTCGAGGCCAAGCAGGTGCTCAGGACCGGCGAGACCCGAATCCTGAGCAAAAAGCCTGTTGCAGCCCAGGTACCTCAGGTCGAGGTCCTTCCAGAAAACCCGAACGGGGATGGTGTCCAGGACAAGCTGGAGCAACTCGTTGGATCGCCCAAGCGCCAATTCTCGTTCTCGAAGATCGATCTCAGCGCGTTTGAGTGATGAACCTTCGACGTTCTCGGCAGGGTCTACTTTGTCGGTTATTCGGCGACCACCCATGCGCCCTCCTAGACGAAAGCATATAGGAATTCGACGGAATCGAGCGAAACCGATGAGCGGTCTTCACGTTTTTGAGGGTTCGGCCGGTGAGCTGCGAACATCGTAAACGACACAGCGTGAAATCTCAGGCAGACCCTTGCACCTGAAACGCGCACGGTATACAACTCTGGGGGCGAGGTGATTGTGATACCGAAATTGAGAACACTCCGGTGGTCCTTGATCTTGTTCCTTGTCTTGGGAACCGCTCCCACTCTGACCGGTAATGAAATCGATTCCCGACCAGGCAGCGTTTTCACCGATCTGGCGCAACCCCGACATCCCTCGGGGCGGCTGGTTCCCTGCGGCGACGATGACGGCGACGGGTTCATCTCCACCTATTGTGGAGGCGATGATTGCGATGACACCGATCCCGAGATCTATCCGGGGGCCATCGACTGGTGCGGTGACGGCATCGACCAGGACTGCAGCGGCGCCGATCTCAACTGCGCCACCGATCACGCCGAACTTGACTGGCGGGGCCCGGGCACCTGTGTCGCCTGCCACGAAGACGAGGCGATGGATGTCCACGCTTCGGTGATGTACCAGTGGCAGGGCGATGCGCCTTTGATGACCAACGGCGGACCGCTGCAAGGAAAAGACCGCGGCGGCGTCAACAGCTACTGCGTTCACATCCTCGGCAACTGGGCAGGGTGCGGATCCTGCCACATCGGACTCGGAGCGCTTCCGAGCGCCGAGCCTGATCCCGAACAGCTCAAGAACATTGATTGCCTCCTGTGTCATCAGGAGGAGTACCGCCGGAAACGCGAGGGCGACGTCTGGGTTCCCAGCACCAACATGATGACCATCAGCATGGACGAGGCTGTTCGAACCGTGCACCGGCCGGTTCGCTACAACTGCCTCCAGTGCCACGCCAAATCCGGCGGTGGCGACGCGGTCAAACGGGGTGACCTCGCTCTCGCCCAGATCGACACCACGGATCGTCGATTCGACCGCCACATGGCCACCACCGGTGCCGATCTCAGTTGCCAGGACTGTCACCGGTTCACCGATCATCGAGTCGAGGGCAAAGGCTCCGATCTGAGACCCTCAGACACGACGACGACCGTTCTGTGCTCGCGGTGCCACCCAAACATGGCCACCACCTGGGGTCACGGCGACGAGGAGATCGGTTGGCATGTCGAACGGGTTGCCTGCCAAACGTGCCACATCCCCTTCTATGCAAAGAACGCCACCGATACAACCGCGACCGAGGCGACCGAGACCCACCGAACCTGGTTGGAGACAAACGGAACGACCCCACCGATTCACCCCGCATCAACGAAGGCCAACGATCTGGTTCCCGCCTACCGTCACTGGAACCGGACCAGCTGGAACGCCCTCCTCGAGATCCCGGTTCCCCTCGATCCCGCGACCGGTCGTTACCCCACATCACGACCGGAGGGTTCGGTCGCCGATCCCAACTCCATGCTCTACCCCTTCAAGTACAAGACTGCGGTCCAGCCCATGGTCGACTCCACGGGCAAGCTTCTCGCCCTCGACACCAGCGTCTTCTTCGCAACGGGTGACGCCGATGCCGCGGTCCGTCAGGGTCTGATCAACCAGGGCCTCGACGCCGGCCTGTCGGTGAGCTGGATCGAAACCGACACGTTTCAATTGCTCAACCACCAAGTCGGAGACGAGGATGCCGCACTGGAGTGTAAAGACTGTCACGAAACCACGGTGCGGATGGACCTCCAAGGTGAACTGGGCTATGAGCTCAAGGGTCCGCGATCGGTCGTCTGCACCCAGTGCCACGGCTACGAGAACGAAGACGATTTCTACGAAGTCCACGAGGAACACGTACAGGATCGAAATTTCGACTGTGCGCGGTGCCACAACTTCAGCAGGGACTGAAGATTCTGAAACCACGATGAGAGCGCGTCCGTAAGAGAGACCATCGAAGTGAGATCGGCGAGTTCCCTCCGGCAACGAAGGACCCGCTCGGTTTCCACGGGAGGCTCTCGATGACCCTTGATTCGATGTTCCGATCTTCTCTGGTGTCCGCGGCAGTGGTCTTGACGGTCGCGTGCTCCCCTCAGGCTCACGTTCCAGAACAAGCAACCGGTGATCCAACCGCGGCGCGAGCTGATCTAACCCTCATCGAGTGCTTTGAGCGCGCGACCGAGGCCGCCGAGCGGGAAGATTGGGCAGCTGCTCGAGAGGCGTACGAAACCGGGCTCGAACTCGAGCCGAATCTCCCCGCGCTTCGATTCAATGCTGCGAGGGCTGAAGCTCGCCTCGGCGACGCGGCGGCGTGCCGGGCCCACCTCGAGGCTGCGGCCCGCCTCGGAGCCACCACCGATCTCGCCGCGGATGAGGCGTATACCGCCATCCTCGAGCAACCCGAATTCCGGGAGTTGGCGCAACAGCTTCTGACCAATGGTGAGCCGACGGCCGAGGCCGAGGTCGTGCACCGATTCGCCGACACCGAACTCTGGCCCGAGGGGATCGCCGTCGACACCAGTACCGGAGATCTCTACGTCGGAAGTATCGGACGGCATGCGATCTACCGACTTTCACCCGATGGCCGGGTCGAAGAGTTCGGGACAACGTCCGAAGACGGTCTCATGGAGGTACTCGGGATGTGGGTGGATGCCCCTCGGCGGACCCTCTGGGCGGCAACTGGGTTCGGGGACTACGAAGAACCCTTTGACGGCCCGCCGCGAAAGAACGAGTTGGTCCGCTACAGCCTCGAGACCGGTCGGCTCGAGCACCGCTACAACGTTCCCGACGATGAGAATCGGCTGCTCAACGATGTTGTGGTCGGACCAGATGGAACCGCCTGGGCGACCGAGACTCTGCGAGGTGAACTCTTCCGAGTGCTCCCCGATGGCGACCTCGAAATCTTCCGCCGCTATCCGGAACTGGTTTATCTCAACGGCATCGCGCTCTCGGACGACGGCGGGACCGTTTTCCTGGGCCACTACGGCGGACTGAGTCTGGTCTCTGCCGCCGATGGCGCTATCGAATCGATTCGAGGACCCGACATGGCGCTGGGAATGATCGACGGGCTCACCAGAATCGGTGGTGGATTCGTCATCGTGCAGAACTCTCGGCATGTCAATTTCCGTGTGGTGCGAGTCGAACTCGGTGAAGACGAAACCGTCGCCCAAGATCTTGAAATCCTCGATTGCGGTCTCCCCGACGGTTTGATCCCCTATACCTGCGCGGTTTACGATGGCTCGGTCTTCGTCATCGCGGGCGCCGATTTTGGGTTAATGGAACACGACGAGCCGCCGCCGGCTCCGGCGGTTGTTCGAATGCCGCTGAACTCCTAGCCAGTACTTCTGACCAGGGTCCACCCGCACACGCCAGTTCTCGGTGAGATTTCTCCATCGCACGCGGTCACCTGTATCATTCGCGTTATGCTTCGACGCAAGACCAAAATCGTGTGCACCCTCGGACCGGCCACCGATTCGAGCGATGGGATCGCAGCGCTCATCGAGGCCGGGATGAATGTCGTGCGACTCAATTTTTCCCACGGTCATCGTGACGACCACCGTGCGACAATCCGCCGGATCAGAGAGGTCGCACAGCGTCTTGATCGCGAGGTCGGCATTCTGCAGGACCTCGGAGGTCCCAAGATCCGCCTCGGAGTGCTTCCCGATGAAGGTGTTCAACTCGACAAACAACACACGGTCGAGTTGGCAGTGGAAGGGCACGCGCCCGCGGGGACCCTTCCGGTCAGCTATCCCTACCTCCTCGAGGATGTGGCCGCCGGCGAGACCATCCTGCTCGCGGATGGGGCGGCTGAACTCGAGGTCATCGAGGTGCGCAAAGACAGGCTGCTCTGCCGAGTTGTCAACGGCGGGCTTCTGACGTCGCGCAAAGGGGTCAACCTGCCCCAGGCGAATCTTCGCGTTCCTGCCGTCACGGAGAAGGATCTTCTCGATCTCGAAGTCGGTCTCGACGAGGGTGTCGACTTTGTCGCCCTCTCGTTCGTGCGTCACGAGGACGATTTGGCGCCCGTACGCGAGCGACTGACCGGGTTGGAACACCCGCCGTTGCTCATCGCCAAGATCGAGAAGCCCCAGGCCGTGGACCGCCTCAACCAGATCATCGAAAAGGTCGATGGAATGATGGTGGCCCGCGGTGACCTCGGGGTCGAGATGCCGCCGGAAAAAGTCCCGGTGATTCAGAAGATGATCATCGATGCCGCCCGACGGGCGGGCCGACCGGTGATCACGGCGACCCAGATGCTGAGATCCATGGTCGATAGCCCCAGGCCCCTGCGCGCCGAGGCTTCGGATGTCGCCAATGCGGTTTTCGATGGTACCGACGCCCTCATGCTGTCCGAGGAGACCGCCATCGGAAACTACCCGAACGAAGCGGTTCAGATGCTGCATCGGGTCGCCCTCGAAGCCGAGGTCTATATCGGGGAGAAGAGCTGGTCAACCGATCCGAGCACGCCCGCGACACCCGATATCACCGGCGCCATCAGTCGGGCCGCGTGCAAGCTCGCCGAAGAGATCGGCGCCGCGGCCATCGTCACCGCCACGACCTCGGGGAGCACCGCTCGGCTCATCGCTCGCCATCGCCCCGGAACACCGGTGCTCGGCGTGACCACATCCGTCGCCGTGGCCCGTCAGCTCAGTCTTTCATGGGGGGTCGTCCCGACGACCACTTCTCAGACCTCCGATCTTGCCGCGATCGGTAAGGCGCTCGTGAGCAAACTCGGCTCATTCGAGCTGGCGAAGCAGGGCGACCACGTGGTCATCGCGGCGGGTCTGCCGCTCGGATTCTCGGACTCGGCCAACGTCCTCAGGATCCATCAACTGGAGTAACCGCGGTGCGTTTTCAGTCTCAGTTCCGTACGCCATGCCTTACAATCATATCGCCCGAGAAGTGACGGAGGTCGGATGAAACGCCTGCTCAAACAACTCGTCGTGCTCCTCGTTCTGGCGGGCGCCGCCTACTACGTGTGGAACCAGCGCTATCGGATCGCAGATCTGTCGAACAACAACTTCAAGATGCAGGGCACGTGGTACCAGGTCGAATACGATCGTAAGGGTCTCACGCCCTATCATTTCGGCGAACGCATCATCACCGTGAACGGGAGTGAGTGGGGGTCCTTCAGTCTCCACAAGAGCACCGAACTCGAGGTCATGGTTGGCAACAACCTAACGCTGTACCACCTCAGTTTTCCCGACGACGAGAACATGCTCTGGTCGGTCGAAGAGGACGGCAAACTCATCCCGGCTATCAGGTGGCGCGAATAACCGGAACGCCCCGCCGACCTCAGCCCTTGGACGCGACTCTTGCTTCTTTTTTATTCTTGAGCTCCAAAGCGGTTCTGAGTCCCTTTTTGCGGATGGTGTGAATCGCCAGCTTGACAGGGCTCATCCGATAGAACCTCCTACCATATCGGCGGAGCATTTTAGAATCGATCCTGAGTCCGAGGCCCGGTTCCTGGGGAATGGCGACGATTCCTTTGGCCCCGACCCCAATGGGTTCCTCGAGAATCGCGTCACGTCCCTCGGGCACCCAACCGGGTGGTTCGAACGGGTACTCGAGCAGCATGCGTTCGGGGAAAGCCGCAAAGGCGTGCAGATTGACGATGAACCCGACCCCGTTTGTCCACGTGTGCGGTGTGAATTCGAGCCCCTGCTCCAGGCACGCCTCATAGATCGCCTTGGATGTAGCGAGGCCGCCACAGAAGGTCGCATCGGGTTGGTAGATGTCGAAACTGCCCTTTTCCAGGAAGATCTTCGCTTCTGACCAGCCGTTATTGAGCTCACAGCCGGCAATCTTGAGCGTTGACATCCGCCGGCGAAGCTCAGCCAGTTCATCGTAGGCGTGCATGTCGAGGGGTTCCTCGAGCCACCGCACACCGAGGTCTTCACAGGCTTTGCCGAACTCCGTCGCCCGGTCGAGGTTCCAAAGCGGCGCATCGTCGATGAGCGTGACCCGCCACCCCTGATTGGCATCGACGCCGATGATGAAGTCCCCACCTAGATGAGCGCGTGCGGCCTCGATGGTAGCGATGTCATTCCGGATGTCGAAGTCGTGGACCCGTAGCTTGGTGGCGGAGAATCCCATTTCCCGAATGCGATCGAGATAGGCCAACCGTTCGGCCACTGGTTTGATCGAACCCGATGAAGCGTAGACCCGAGCCTCGGTCACCGGCGCAGGAAGATCGGGATTGAGCAGCTGATAAACCGGCTTGCCCTCGATTTTGCCCTTGATGTCCCAGCACGCCGCTTCGATCCACGGGTTGTGCCAGCCGAGAAACGACGCCTCTCGCAGGAGCTGCCGCACACGAGAGATGTCGGTCGGATCAATGCCGATGAGATACGGTCCGAGCAGGCTCCCCAGTCCCTCTCGTTCATTTTCGAAAGCATTGCCGGCGGCGTAGCCTTCCACGCCATCCTTGGTCGTCATCCTGAGCAGAGTGAACCGGCTCTCGGTCTGCGGATAGCCGGGGATCCACGACGGATAGAACGGTGCTACCAAAGGGACCGTAACGTGAAAGAGCTCGAGCCTCTCGACAGTGGTCATGGATTGTGCCTCCTCGGCAAGGTCGATTCCGTACTTTATCCCGGACTTCGGATCGCCGTCACGCAACAATCGTCACCACACGGTGTAAAGTGGCGTCTCCGGCGATTGATGGCCACGCGGCTAAATCACCCAGTCGCCGAAGATGGAGGCGCCGAAATGGCCAAAGGACAGG
The DNA here is from genome assembly GCA_963753035.1 of uncultured Acidobacteriota bacterium. Classification (GTDB taxonomy): domain Bacteria; phylum Acidobacteriota; class Thermoanaerobaculia; order Thermoanaerobaculales; family Sulfomarinibacteraceae; genus JAHECW01. The sequence continues at coordinate 262,845 of CAVWAW010000010.1, forward strand.
TCAAGAAAGAGAAGTCCAACAAACCCAAACTCTCGCCCAAGGAAAAGAAACAGGCCAAGGCCACCAAAAAGGCCGCCAAGGCAGCAAAGTAGTCTCCACGATTCGGGTGCCATTTTTTCTTCCGCGCTCGCGATTCTGCTACCATCACTTCATGGATTGAGACACAATCTATAAATCGAGGTGCCGGGAAATCCGCGTTTTGCGAGGCCCGATCATCTCTCTGCCCTAGGCGATGTGCCGACGGCTGGAAGTGAGGGCCGGTAATGAGAAACACCCGGAGAACCGTTCGGTTTTCGATCTTGGCTTTGTTTTCCCTGGCGACGGTGGTGACCACCGGTTGCCAGAAGAAGGCTCCCGAGAACGGAGCTCTGATCTATGAGGGATTCGGCAACTACGAGCGCGTGATCTCGACCAATTCGGCGCCCGCTCAGGAGTGGTTCAACCAGGGGATGCAGCTGATGTACGGCTTCAACCACGACGAAGCCATCAGGTCGTTCGAGCAGGCTGCAGCCGCGGATCCTTCGAGCCCAATGCCCTGGTGGGGCATCGCCTACTGCCTCGGAATCAACATCAACGACCCCGAGATGACCGAAGAGCGTTCGCGGTTCGCTTGGGAGGCGTCCCAGGAGGCGCTCCAAAGAATCGATGGGGCCTCCCCCGTCGAGGCGGCAATGGTGGAAGCCGTGGCTCAACGATATGCCTGGCCGGCGCCGGAGGATCGTCGCAATCTCGATCAACGCTACGCCGACGCCATGCAGTCGGTCTACGAGGAGTTTCCCGGCGACCCGGATGTTGCAGCCCTCTTCGCCGAATCGCTGATGAACCTCCAGCCGTGGGACTATTGGACCGATGAGGGCGAGCCCAAAGGCCGTACGGCCGAGTTTGTCGGCGTCATCGAGGACACCCTCGAGACGAACCCGCACCACCCGGGCGTGAACCATTTCTTCATCCACGCGGTCGAGGCCTCGTCCAACCCGGATCGAGCAGTCGAGGCCGCCGATCGCCTGACCAAGATTGTTCCCGGTTCAGGCCACCTCGTCCATATGCCGTCGCATATCTATATCCGCGTCGGTCGGTACGCCGACGCCGCCGAATCCAACATCGCCGCCATCGAGATCGACCGCGCCTATCTCGCTCAGGCCCCGGCGCCGGGTCTCTACGCCGCCTACTACGGTCACAACCTGCACTTCCTCGCCTTTGCTTCGATGATGTCCGGTAACTACGAACAGGCGATTCGGGCGGCGCGGGATCTCGAAGCCGAGATGCCCGAGCAGGCCCTCCGCGACTGGGCTGGGCTCATCGAGGGGATCATGGCCGCCAACTTCCACGTTCTCATTCGCTTCGGAAAGTGGGAGGAGATCCTCGAGGAGCCCGACTATCCCGAGTGGCGGGTGGTGTCACGCTCGGTCCGGCGATATGCCCGCTCAATCGCCTACTCCGCCCTCGGCCGCACCGAAGATGCCCGTGCCGAACTCGCGGTCTTCGAATCCGCCGTCACCGAGATTCCAGTGGAGTGGTGGATCTTCAACAACCGGGTCAGCGATGTCCTGCCCATCGCGCGGGCCATGATCAACGGCGAGTTACTGTTCCGCGAAGGAAGGCGTGACGAGGCGTTCGCGATCCTCCGCGAGGGCATCGCATTCGAGGATGCCTTGGTCTATGACGAACCTCCGGGCTGGATGCTTCCGGTCCGCCACGCGCTGGGCGCCCTGTTGATGGCCGACGGGCGATACGCGGAGGCGGAAGCAATCTACCTCGAGGATCTCAGACGAAATCGCGACAACGGATGGTCGCTGACCGGGCTCCAACTGGCCCTGCAGGCTACTGATCGAGCCGAGGAAGCCGATGAGCTGTCCCCGCGTCTGGCGCGCGCATTCGGCACCGCGGATACGCGTCCATCCTCGTCGTGTTATTGCGAACCATAGGAGGTCGAGGCCAACCGAACTCGATCTGCGCTTCTCACCCGGAATCGTTTATCGTGATCGGATGAACCGTCTCACCGGGCCCGCGTGGTTTGTCGTTCTCGCCGCTGTGGTGGCGGTGCTTTCGATCCCGGAATCACGTGAGGTCTTCAAGGCCTTGACCCTTTCACATCCCTATGCCATGGGATTCATCAAGATTGCCATCCTCGGCACCATGGGCGAGCTCCTCGGCGGCAGGATCGTCACCGGGCGGTGGCGTCTCACCGGAATCCGCCTGTCCCATCGCACGCTGGTGTGGGGTTTTCTCGGCCTGGTGTTCACGGCGGTCTTCCCGCTCTTTTCCTTTGGTGTCGACGGGCTTCTCGAGGCCGGCTTGATCCCCGGCGCCGGCAGCGCGCTGGCCGCGGCCTTCTGGAAATCGGTGTTTCTGAATCTCATCTTTGGTTTCCCGATGATGGTCTTTCACAGGATCACCGACACGCTCATCGGCCGCGGTGAGCTCATTGGAATCTGGCCTCTGGCCGATGTCACCGGTTCCATCGACTGGCGAAACATGTTTCGTATTGTCGGCGCAGCGTGTTTCTGGTTCTGGATTCCCGCCCACACCATCACTTTTCTGCTGCCCCCGGAGTTTCGGGTCGTCTCCGCCGCTCTCCTGGCCGTGATTCTTGGCGCGATCCTCGGTTTCGCCAAGAAGCGAGCGCGGTAGCACCTAGAAGCACCAGCATCAACACCAATACAACCAACTCCTGTATCATGAAAGGAATCGGGGTGCCCTGGGTGATTTCTCGAACCCATCGTGGGCATTCAATCTACCGGGGGTAGCGGTGAAGATGAAACGGTGCAGGTTCCTTTTGTTTGTCGTGTTGTTGACCAGTCTCGCACCGGTCGTGGAGGCGGCTGACTTCAAGATCGTGGTCAATGCATCGAATCCGATCAACACGATCACCGCAAAGGAGCTGTCCGGGCTCTTCCTGAAGAAAGACCTGACCTGGCCCGTTGGGCAGACGGTGACCGCGGTTGACCTAAAACCTGACTCGCCGATCCGCGAGGAGTTCACGACGGCGATCCACGGCAAAAAGGTCAGCGCAATAAAAAGCTACTGGCAGCGGCAGATCTTCCAAGGAAAAGCCGTACCACCCATGGAGCGGTCGACTTCGGCCGAGGTTCTCGCGTTTGTTGCATCGAATCCCTGGGCTGTCGGCTATGTATCGTCAGCAACCACTTTGAACCCCAAGGTCAAAGAACTCGTGGTGGAGTACTGAACCCATGAAAGTAGTCCATAAGATCGCCCTCATGCCCGCCCTGGCGGTCGCCGCCCTGCTTGCGATCTTCGTTGTCGTCCAGGTGACCCGTTCGGCCAATGAAGACCTCAACCGCCGGATCGAGACCGGATACGTGCCCGCCGTGGCGATGAGTCAGAACCTCGTCGAACAGCTGGCTGCACTGCAACGCGGTCTGCAGGACGCCGTAGCGTCTTCGGATATGATCTTGCTGGAGGAAACCGATACCCTCCATCGCCAGTTCCTGGACACAGCGAACCAGGCGAGCGAGAACGAAACTCTTGATACCGATCAGATGGAAATTCTCGGTGAGGACTTTCGCAAATACTACGACCTCGCCCGGCGGACGGCGAGCAGACTCATCAACATGGAAATCGGTTCCGATCTCCAAGAGTCGATCCAGGACCAGATTACGCGCTACAACCTGATCAAGGCCACCCTTGACTCCATCGCTGAAACCTCGAGGGAAGATATCTCAGCGGCCTTCGAACGATCGCGAGCCAATCAGACAAAGGCCACCATTCTCTACGTCGTTGTCCTGAGTCTGAGTATCGTCGCTCTCGTTGCGCTCTCGATTTCGGTGGTCCGGTCGATCTCGCTTTCCATGGACCGAGTCGTCACCGTTGCCGCAGGTGTCGCCGATGGAGAATTGACCAGACGGATCGAGATCGCCAGCGCCGACGAACTGGGAACCATGGGTGCGTCCATCAACCGCGCCCTCGACCGGATGCGCGACGCCGTGGCGATCTTCGGCGACAACGCCGGGGCATTGGCCGACGCGTCGGACGACCTCAGCGGGATCAGCCTCCGAATGGCGGGTGGCGCCGACACCAATTCGGAGCAGGCAACAATGGCCTCGAGCGCGGCCGAGCAGGTCAGCGTGAGCGTCGAGGCGGTCGCAACCGGCATCGAGCAGATGACTGCCAGCATTCACGAGATCGCCCGCAACTCGCAGGAGGCCGCACGGGTCGCGGCGGATGCCGTCGCCTCGGCACGGAACACCAACGAACTCATCACCCACCTCGGTGAACGATCAAACGAGATCAGCGGCGTCGCCAAGGTGATCAGCGAAATCGCCCAACAAACGAATCTGCTCGCGCTCAACGCCACCATCGAGGCGGCACGCGCCGGCGAGTCGGGGCGCGGTTTTGCCGTGGTTGCGGATGAGGTCAAGGAGCTTGCCCGCGGAACCGCCGCCGCCACCGAGGACATCTCGAGCAAAATGGTGTCGATCCAAGAGGACATCAACGGCGCGGTCGAAGCCATCGGCGAGATCGCCGAGGTGGTTGATCGGATCTCCGAAATCCAGACCAGCATCGCCCTCGCCGTCGAAGAGCAGACAGCGACCGCCAGCGAGATCAGCCGGAGCATCAACGAGGCGGCGCACGGCACATCGGAGATCGCCGAACACGCACTCCAGGTCGCCCAATCGGCGCAGGTGACCGCCGATGGCGCCGGCGACACGCGCCGGGCAGCGGAGAATCTCTCGAGCATGGCGGACGAACTCAAGAAACTGGTCGCCGAGTTCAACTATCGAGAGACCTTCAGCGCTTAGGACCGCCGGCGCTTCACCGACTCGATGCATCGGCGTTCAGCCTGTCTTCGGATCCGGCCTGTCGGCTCCACCTGCCCCTGATTCCCACCCCTGGGCCTTCTTGCCCACACAATGGACCCAGGTAGACTGAATCCATCAGTGGATGATTGCCATCCCAATCCGGATTTTCGGGAGGAAATCATGTTGCGTACCGTGCTTCTCGCGCTCGTTATGGTGAGTCTGGTTACACCCGTCTTCGCAGCGGACTCCAAAACCGCACCCGCGAGCCTTCTCGGCAATCAGGGGGTCGAGGACGCCATCGCGGCCTGGGAGGTCTGGATCGAGTACCAGCTCGCCATCGAGCGGATCCCCGCCGCATCGGTCGGCGTCGTCCACGATCAGGAATTGCTGATGGCGAGGGGCATCGGTGATGCGAATCCCGATACCGGTTCACCCGCCACCGCCGACACCATCTACTCGATCTGCTCGATCTCGAAGCTCTTCACTTCGGTTGCCCTCATGCAGCTCAGCGATGAAGGTCGGGTTCGCCTCGACGCTCCGGTCGCCGAGTATCTCGACTGGTACTCGCTGAAAGACGCACACCCCAACGATGAGCCGATCACGGTTCGCCGGCTCCTGACCCATTCTTCGGGCCTGCCCCGTGAATCGGATTACCCGTATTGGTCGGATCCGGACTTCGTTTTCCCGACCCACGACCAGATCATCGAGCGACTGTCCGAGCAGTCGACGCTCTACCCTTCATCGCGTTACTTCCAGTACTCCAATCTGGCGCTCACCCTGGCGGGAGAGATCGTCATCGAGGTCTCCGGAGAGGACTTCGACACCCGGATTCACACCGAGATCCTCGACCCATTGGGGATGACCAAGACCTTCACCGACATTCCCGCCGACGAGTGGGGCACCGGGATGGCCCTCGGCCACAGCAACCTGAAACGCGACGGCGCCCGAAAGCCCATTCCCCTCTTCAAGGCGAACGGCATCGCCCCGGCCGCCGGTTTCGCCTCGACGGTTCCGGACCTGGCCGAGTTCGCCAAGTGGCAATTCCGCCTTCTCGGCGGCGACACCACTGAAATCATCCGTTCCTCCACCCTCCGCGAGATGCAGAGGGTCCAGTGGATGGATCTCGACCGGGAGATCACCCGCGGCCTCGGCTTCGGAACCTGGAAGCGCGGCGGCCACATCTTTGTCGGTCATGGCGGCGCCTGCCCCGGCTACTACAGCCAGTTTCTCCTCGTGCCAAAGAACAAGCTCGGCGTCATCGTCCTGACCAGCGCCATGGGAAGCCCGGTTGGCTTCTACGCCGAAAAAGCCGCTGATTTCCTCGTCCCGGCCATCGCTGCCGCGACCGGCAAACCAAATGACGTCCCCGACCGGGACCTGGAGCTCGAGCGATTCGTCGGCGTCTATGACTCATCCTGGGGCCAGTCGGCGGTGATCCATTGGCAGGGCGGGCTCGCGATCATGGATCTGGATTCCCGCGACCCCAACGAGAGCATCTCCAAGCTCTCGAAGACCAGCGAGAACACCTTCCGCCGGGTCCGCAAGGACGACGAGACGCTGGGCGAGGAGTTTGTCTTCGAAGTCGACGATAGCGGCGACATCACCCGGTTCATGAGCCACAGCAATTGGATGACCAAGATCCGCTGAGCGTCAGCTTCCCAATCCAAACCGATCGACCAACGCCCGCTGCACACGTCCGAGCCCGGTGAGCAAGTAGTCCGATTCGGCCCCGATTCCGATTCTGAAGTAGCGATCCATACCGAAGCAGTCGCCGGCCAGGACAAAGACGCTGTGTTCGGTTCGGAGCCAGGTCGCCAAGTCGGTGGAGTTGATGTCGAAGCCATAGCGCATCAACGCCATCCCACCAGCCTTGGGTGGCACGAATCGGATCAGACCCCCAAAGCTATCAACCCAATCCTGGACCATCTCGAGGTTCGCCCGCAGCATGGATCGATTGCGATTGAGGATCCGCGGCCTGACGTCGGGCGACAGGGCAATGGCGCCGATCCGATGGCTCAAGATTCCGGCGGTGATGGAGGTGTAGTCATGATATGCCCAGGAGGTTCCGATGGTATCGGCCGGACCGACGAGCCAACCCAGTCGGAGCCCGGGTAGGGCGTAGGCTTTGGAAAGGCCACCGCTGACCATCACCCGGTCCGCCAGGCCAATAAAACTCCTCAGCTCGATGCCGTCGAGTTCGGCGCCGCGATAGACCTCATCGGCATAAACCCACGCCCCGACACCGTCCGCGATTGCGGCGATCTCATGCATCTCGTCAACGCTCAGAGTGTAGCCGGTGGGGTTGTTGGGATTGCACACCGCGATCATCTTTGTGCGGTCGCTCACCACACTCCTGAGCTCATCGAGATCGGGCGCCCAGTCGTTCTCCTCACGCAGGTGAAACGCGATGGGCTTCGCCCCGAGTTCCTCCGCGATGCCCCAGATCTGCATGTAGTTTGGGATCATCGCTACAATCTCGTCACCGGGCTCGAGAAGGGTGTGACAGGCGACATAGTTTGCTTCGGATGACCCGTTTGTCACGAGCACATTGTCCGGTGTCTGCTCGGGGTAGAGATCGGCGATCCGAGTTCTGACCTCGATGGAACCGTTGGTCTGCCCATACCCGAGAACAGTCTCCTCCACCTCTTCCAGCTGGTCAGGACTGAGCAGCTCTTTGAGGGTGTAGGGGTGGAATCCGCTCTCGGTGAGGTTGAACTCGACCGTGTTCTCGAATATCGACTGGACCCGCTCGAGCTCGAAAATGGGAAATTTCATGATCGCCCCTTAATCTGCCTGCTTCCCGACCCGATCGAAAACACCCTGGGCGATCGCCAGATCCTGCACAGCGACCCCGGTCAGGTCACATACCGTGATCTGTCGGTTGTCTGAGCGTCCGGAAGCCGTTCCTGAAATGACTGATCCGAGTTCGACCACATTTTCACGGCTCAAGGCGCCGGCCTCGACCGCACGGAAGACCTCTCCTCGGCTCTCCGACTGCGCAACACTGTCGACCACCACCCGATCCGCCCTGCCCAGCAGCGCCGGATCCAACTCGATCTTGTCCGCAGTGTCCGATCCCATGGCGGTGATATGGGTCCCCGGTCGAATCCACCCCGCCAAGAGCAGCGGCGTCTTGGAAATCGTCGTCGTGACGATGAGATCGGAAACAGCGGCGACCTCCTCCGGGCTCCCGACAAACTCAATCTCAAAGCCCGAGTCGTCAAAATGCTCCAGGTAGGGCCCGATCTCGGACGGATCGTAGGTCCACGCCCGAACCCGACGGCAGGCGACCACATCGGCAAGATACTCCAACTGCATTCTGGCCTGGATGCCGCCGCCAAGAATCCCGATGCCGCACAGATCCCGTCTCGCAAGGTGCTTCGCGGCAACCGCGCCCGCCGCCGCGGTCCGCACATTGGTGAGGTGACCTTCATCGAGCAAGGCCGCCTCGAAGGCGCCCGTCTTCTGGCTGAAAAGGAGCATCACACCCTGGCTCGAGGACAGACCGAGCTTTGGATTATCGTAGAAACCCGAAGCGACCTTGATCACATAGTGGTCCCCGCCGCGGATATAGCCATATTTGATATGGGTTTCGCCGGGAGGGTCATCGAAGATCAACTCCCCCACAGGCGGCACCACGGCCCGGCCATCGGAGTAAGCGACAAACGCCTCTTCCATCAACCGAACGCCGTCGAGTTCGGGGAGGACCTTCAAGATGGTTTCGAGCGTGATCATCCGGCTCATCTGGTCACCCTTTCTCGGCTCCGGCCACCTCTTGGAGGATCATCCGCCCCAGAGATCGCCAACCGTGAACCCATTCGGGAACGGATCCTCGGGGTCGACGACATATTGGGCAAAACCGGTGATCCAAGCAGTTCCGGTGATCGTCGGCACCACAGCCGCGTATTGACCCATGGTGGTCTCCCGAATGAGTCTGCCGGTGAAGGTCGTGCCCAGAATCCCTTCGTGAACAAAGTCCTGGTTGAGCGGCAACTCACCCTTGGCCCACAAGGTGGCCATCTTCGCCGACGTCCCCGTGCCGCACGGCGACCGATCAAGGACACCGGTCCAGGTGCCTGGCCGATTCCAGTCCAGCGTGCCGGTGGAGACGATGACCGCGTTCTTGCGGTCGGCAGTCGGGTTGGTCGGCGGACCGGAGAGCTGGCCGATCGTGACGCCGCGGATGTCCGGGTTCTCCGGATGCACCGGCACCTCGAGCTGCTCGGCGGTCGCCGCCTTGATCATCTCCCCGATCCGAGTGACATCGGCAGCCGTGTCTGGACTCAGCTTGAGACCCACCTGATCCGCATCCGCGATGACATAGAACATGCCGCCATAGGCGACGTCTACCTTCACCTCTCCCACGTGAGGCACATCGACCACCGCATCGAGGTGGACCGCGAAAGCAGGGACATTCTCGAAGGTCACGTGCTTGACCTTTCCTCCGTCGACGAGGGCCTGCACGGCAATCAGGCCCGCAGGCGCCTCCAGAAGCAACTCCGTGACCGGTTCGACAGAGGGGACCATCCCGGTCTCAATGAGAACCGTCGCCACGGCGATGGTATTGGTGCCGGACATCCCGGGATACTCGACTTGCTCCATGATCACGTAACCCGCGTGTGCATCTGGGTGCGTGGGTGGCAGAATGAGATTGCAACAAACCGCCGGGTAGCCACGCGGTTCCCGAAGCATCCGAAGCCGAAGATCGTCAGCCTCATCTCGGAGGTAGCTCATCTTCTCGAACATCGTCGAGCCCGGAACATCCAATACGCCGCCCACGATGACCCTTCCTGGCTCTCCGCAGACGTGGGTGTCAACCACGTGGATCATCTTGGATACACGCAAGATCGCTCCTTCCGGTTCTCCCAGCCGCGACCGTCATCCGGCTATCGGCACTCCAAGAATCGCATGTTCGGGCATTGAGAGCTACGCAGTCTCCGGCGAATTGTCCGGAAAGAAACAGCCTAGATCTTCAGCCAGCACCACTCCTGGGAGTAGGGCACCCGGCTCATGCGATAGCCCTTCTTCTTACCGACGACGATAGTGTTGCTCCAGTTGAAGCCGCAGCCGTTTGCGGGATCGTAGAGCCCCGGCTCTTCGGAGAAGCACATGTCCTTGACCATCATGGTGTAGTCGCCGAGCGCGATGTAGGGAGATTGATGGCCCTCCACTCCGGCGCCGTGAGCAGGCCGGTGGTAGACAAACTTCTCGACGCCCTGCTCCACCTGATACTTGTGGATCGCGTAGGCGACGCTCGAACAGGTCCTGCCTTCGACGGAGAGCTCCATCTGCATGTCGCAGCAGTCCCGGCTTACGGTCCAGAGTTTCTGCATGTGGGGGTCGAACTCGCCCTTCTCATCGGCGATGATGAACGCTCGATAGTTCTCGTGGCCATAGCCGCCGATCCGGGCGCCGCCCGAGATCTGCAGCGCCATCCCGCGACCGATCTTCTGGTAGTACGGCTGGTTGGGGTGCGGGAAACCGGTGACGCGGCCCGCGCGGCAACCGATGCCGACCCCGCTCCGGACGCCGTGGTGCAACGCGCCGTCGGCAAGATCGAGATCGGCGTAGAGCTGGTCGTTGATCCACAGCTCGGTGGCCACCGCGACCTCGTGGTCGGTGATGTCGGTGCCATGGGTCAGGATGTAGTCGCGCGCGAAACCGTGTGCACGATCGAAGTAGAGGTATGCGCGCCGCCAGAGGGCGAGTTCCTCGGGGGTCTTGACCTCACGCATGTCCATGAGCATTTCGGAAACATCGACAAATTCGATCCCGGGCAAAATGGCCTTCGCTTTGGCGATCTGTGAGGGATAGAGTTCCCCATCGAGACCGATCTTGGTGCCCTGGATGCCGTGCTCCTTGAGACCTTCGAGCATGAACTCGAAGAGATCGACCTTCGCGCCCTGTTGGACCTTGCCCTCGTTCGGGAACGCTCCTTCGGCATGGTGAAAATCGAAATACATCCGACCGCTGCCAAACCACCAACTCGTGACCAGGTCACGGTCGAGACCGGGATAGAGGAACCACGGGTCTTCATCGTCTCGATTGAAAAAGGTCGCCTGGGGTCGCTCGGTCGTGGAGTGCCAATAGCCCGTGAGATAGATGACGTTGAGGGGTTTCTGAACGAGAAAGGCCTCGATGTCGCGCTCGGCGAGCTTGTCCTTGAATCGTTTGACGGTCTTCCTGTTCCACTCCAGGGGCAGACGGTCATAGGTCGCCGGTTCCGGCGGGCCCTCCTCACCCGGCGTCGGACCGAGCAACAGCGCTTCGCTCGTTCCTGTCGCCTGTTGGCCAAGGACATCGGTCAAAGACAACGGTCGCTGCGCCGCGGCCACTTTGTCGACGCGCCCCAGGAACCCCGTACCGAGCACCGCCAACGCACCGCCTGTGAGTGTCTGTCTCCGTGTCATCGTCATAGTTGCAACTCCCTTCTGCAAATCCGAATCATCATGAACTGCAGGTCTCAGTGACCCGACTCGAGAGCCTCATCCTCGGGCCGCGCGGCCGATCCCTCGCGATTCTCCATCCACCACACCAGCGCAAACAGAACAACCGAGATCAAACAGCTCCCAACAAGGAGCCAGAATCCGCCATCCCATCCAAAACGGTCCACCGCCGCCCCGATGGCGATGTCCGCGGCAAAGGCGCCGCCGAAGTAGCCGAAGAGACCGGTGAGTCCCGCCGCGGTGCCCGCCGCTTTCTTCGGCACGAGATCCAGAGCGTGCAGTCCGATGAGCATCACCGGACCGTAGATCAGAAAACCGATGGCCATCAACGCCGCCATGTCGACGCCCGGGTTGCCCGGCGGGTTGATCCAGTAGACCGTGACTGCCGCCGTCACCAGAATCATGAAGACAAAACTGGCAGGTCCCCGCTTGCCCCGGAAGACCCGATCGCTCAGCCAGGCGCAGACCAGAGTTCCCGGAATCCCCGCCCATTCGTAGATGAAATAGGCCCAGCTCGAGCTGTCCACCGACAGCCCCTTGGCCTCCTGCAGATAGGTGGGCACCCAGTCGATGACACCGTAGCGAACCGTGTAGACAAAGACGTTCGCAATGGCGAGATACCACAGCAGTCGATTTCGAAAGACATAGGTGAAGAAGATCTCGGAGGTCGTCATCTCGTGCTCGTCGACCTCCGGGTCGTAGTGCGCGGAACGATCATCCCGGTGCTCTTCGATGGGTGGGAGGCCTTCGGACTGCGGCGTGTCACGAACCGTGAGAAGTACGAACGCGGCGATGGCAAGGCCGCACAAGGCATTGACATAGAACACGCTGTGCCAGTCGCCACCGGTCAGCGCCAGACCGAGCAGAAAGAGCGGGCCCACCAAGCCACCACCGACATTGTGAGCGAGGTTCCAGACGGCCATCTTCATGCCCCGCTCACCAACGGAGAACCAGTGGACCATGGTCCGGCCGCTGGCCGGCCAACCCATCCCCTGAAACCAGCCGTTCATCAGCAGCAGGACGGCCATCGCCGTCACCGAACCCAAGGCGAACGGCGCAAACCCGAGAATCAGCATGACAATTGCCGAGAGAATCAACCCCGCAGCCATGAAGTATCGGGGATTGCTCCGATCCGAGACTGAACCCATCAGGAGCTTGCTCAGCCCATACGCGATCGAGACGCCGGACAGCGCAAATCCCAATTCGGTTCGGCTGTAGCCCTCTTCAATCAAATAGGGCATGGCGAGGGAGAAGTTCTTTCGAAGCAGGTAGTAACCCGCATACCCGACAAAGATCCCGCCGAATACCTGGATCCGGAGTCGTTTGTAGGTCGCTTGGGCCTCATCTGCTGGAAGACGTGGTGCCGCCGCCACCGGTTTGAAGATGCCGATCATCGATCGCGCAACATCGGCGGGTCGGGAAAGTGAACCACGATCGTCATTGTTACACGCCCCGCCATTCGGCACACTTTACACACCATCGTGATGGTGGAGCGGTACACTGTGCATAACGATGACTACCACCGACGACCGAACTGTTGATTGTCCGCACCACGAGGCCTGCGGCGCCTGCTCGTTTTTGGGCCAGCGCTACTTCATTCAGCTCGAACGCAAGCGGCAACGTCTCTTCGACGTACTCGGCGAGACCCTCCGATTGGACAAACGTCAGGTACTGCCCTCCGTGCCGTCTCCTCGTGTCGAGGGCTACCGAAACCGGGCCAAGATGACGATCTCCAGCGATCGCGAGCGCAAATCCGCGCTCGGCTACTTTCAACGCAAAAGCCGCACGGTGGTGGACGCGCCGGATTGCGGGGTCCTGGTTCCGGAGTTGCTCGAGACCACCCGTCGATTTCGCCGGCTTCTCAACGAACCCAGGAAGTTCCCGTTCAACCTCCGCCACATCGATCTGCGCTGCGGCAGCGACCCGACAAAGCAACACCTGACCCTGGTGGTCAAATCTGAGACCATGCCTCGCCTCCCCATCGAGGAGATCGCCGCAGCCTGCCCCGACGTCGTCGGAATCGGGGTCAACCTCAATCCCAAAGGGGGATCTCAGGTCATCAAGGGTCCGATCGAACCGGTGTACGGCGCCCGCGAGATTTTTGTCGAGTCGGCCGGGATGTCGCTTCGGGTCTCGCCGGGGTCGTTTTTCCAGGTCAATCTCGGTCTGCTGCCCGAGATCCACACTCGGATGGGTGAGTTCTTCGGTCAGGGCGATTTGTTGATCGATCTCTATGCCGGGGTCGGGACCCACGGCCTCGCCCTGCGCCGCCTCTTCCGGCAGGTCCTCTGCGTCGAGGGTGTCAGAAGCTCGGTCGCGGATGCCCGCGCTTCCATCAAAGCCGGGCGGGTCAACAACGTCGAGATCCTCGCCAACCCGATCCACCGCACCCTGCGCCGCCTGGCATCGGAGAAACCCGACGCCATCATCCTCAACCCCTCCTCGGTTGGTGCAGACCCCCCAGCGCTCGAGGGGGTCCTCTCCTCGACGGCACGATCTGTCGCCTATCTCTCCTGTGATCCCAAGACCCTCGGTCGTGATCTGGCCATGCTCGTAGACGGCGGTTTCACGCTCGTCTCCGTCCAGGCCGTCGACATGATGCCGCAAACTCGACAGGTCGAGTCCCTGGCCCTGCTCCGGCGATAGTCCAGACCATCGGCGATATCGCGTTCATCGCAAATGGGACACGGATGAACACGGATCAACACGGATTTTCTTTAAGATGGGATCCACGTTCCGGGAGGACCAACGACCTCGTGGTGACGTAGAGGAATTCTCGAATGATCTCGTTTTTGATCTCAGACGAATTTCACGGACCCAGATCTTGATTCAGCTGAACCTCATGCAAAAAGCGAGATCCGTACAGCATTCGGCGCAAAAGGAACCATCGCCCGCGGGGACGCGGGCGCCACAAAATCGCGAGCACCCTTGTAGCGCAGGCGTCCCCGCCTGCGATGGACTGTTGTTCTGAGGCTAGCCCTTCGTCATTTTGCTGAATTTTGCAGGAAGCTCAGCTGGAAGCTGAACGGGAACCCTCCGTGCGAATCCGTTTCCGAATCAAAAACCACGTCATGGAAGCTCGCGATACGCCTGAACGAAGTTGTCCCGCGACCGAGGACCAATGACCCACTCTCAAGAAGATCCGTGCTGATCCGCGTCAAACCGTGCAATCCGTGTCCCATTGCGATGGAAGCCTGCTCCCACGGAATATTCGAGACTTGCGAACGGTCTTCCCATTTACAGAGAAAAGGAGCCGACTATGATCCGTGCATACGCCGCCCACGAACCAGGAAGCCGTCTCAAGAGATTCGATTTCGAACCCGGTGAACTCAAACCCGGTCAGGTCGAAATTGATGTCGCGGCATGTGGCATCTGCCACTCCGATCTCTCCATGCTCAACAATGACTGGGGAATGTCGAGCTATCCCATCGTTCCCGGTCACGAGGTTGTGGGCACCGTCGCCGCCATCGGTGAAGGCGTGACCAACGTGGCCATCGGCGACACCGTCGGACTCGGCTGGTTCTCCGGCAGCTGTATGACCTGCCACCAGTGCATGAGCGGCGACCACAATCTCTGCGGCGGCGCCGAGGGAACCATCGTCGGTCGCTTCGGCGGATTTGCCGACAAGGTTCGTTGCAGCTCTGAGTGGGCGATCCCCCTCCCCGCAGGGGTCAACGCGGCGGACGCCGGCCCGCTCTTCTGCGGCGGCATCACGGTCTTCAACCCCATCGTCCAGTTCGGCGTCCAACCGACCGATCGGGTCGGCGTCATCGGGATCGGCGGTCTGGGCCACATGGCTCTGCAGTTCCTCAACAAGTGGGGCTGCGAGGTCACGGCCTTCACCTCCACCGACGCCAAGGCGGACGAAGCGCGGGGGATGGGCGCGCACCACGTCGTCAACTCGCGTGACGCCGCGCAGCTCGAGGCTATCGGCGGCAGCCTCGACTTCATCCTCTCCACCGTCAACGTGGACCTGGATTGGAACAGCTATCTCGCGGTCCTTGGCCCGCGCGGTCGGCTGCACTCGGTCGGTGCGGTGCCGTCGCCGCTCCCGATCCCGGCCTTCACCCTGCTTGCCGGTCAGAAGAGCGTTTCGGGCTCACCGCTCGGGTCGCCGGCGACCACCGCCACCATGCTCGATTTCTGCGCCCGTCACGACATCAAGGCGATGACCGAGCACTTTCCCCTCAGCAAGGTCAACGAGGCAATGGACCACCTGCGGTTGGGTAAGGCGCGCTACCGGATCGTGCTCGACAACGACTTCTGAGCCGTGTTGCCGCAGTCTGACTTTCCGGTGATCTCGACGGCTGGTACCCTCCTCGATCTGTGAAAGTGGACTACCCAAAGATCATTCAGGGCGGGATGGGTGTGGCGATCTCCAACTGGAACCTCGCACGGACCGTTTCGATGTTGGGGCAACTCGGAATCGTATCCGGAGTCGCTCTCGAAGTCGTCATGGTCAGGCGCCTTCAGGATGGAGACGTAGGCGGTCACATTCGCCGCGCGCTGCAGACATTCCCCTTCCCCGAGATGGCCGGGCGAGCCCTGGAGAAATTCTACATCCCCGGTGGGAAGGCCGAGGGGGCGCCCTACGCGGCCATCCCCCTCCACAAGATGGTCGGGGCCAAAAAACTCCACGAACTCTGCATTCTCGGAAATTTCGTGGAGGTGTTCCTGGCCCGCGAGGGACACGACAACCCCGTCGGTATCAACTATCTCGAGAAAATTCAGCTCCCCCACCTGCCGTCCGTCTATGGCGCCATGTTGGCCGGTGTCGACTATGTGATCATGGGCGCCGGGATCCCGACCATGATTCCCGGAGTCCTGGATGGACTGGCGCGCCACGAGGCCGTTTCCTACGGCATCAATGTGTCCGGATCAAAACCCGGTGACGATACCCTCACACGGTTTGACCCGCGGGATTTCATGGAGGGCGATCACGCGCCCCTCGGTCGCCCCAGATTTCTCCCGATCATCGCGTCCAATGTCTTGGCAGTGACCATGCTGCGGAGGTCCAACGGCGCCGTGGACGGATTCGTCATCGAGGGCCCGACCGCCGGGGGGCACAATGCGCCGCCTCGCGGCAATCTCCAGGTCAACGAGAAAAACGAACCGGTTTACGGCGAAAAGGACCTCGTGGATCTCGCAAAGATCCGCGAACTTGGACTCCCGTTCTGGGTCGCCGGCGGATGTGCGTCGGCCGACAAGCTACGCGAGGTGCTGGCGGCCGGCGGCAACGGAATCCAGGTAGGGACCGCGTTTGCCCTCTGCGAGGAGTCTGGATTGGCCGAGCGGTACAAAAGAGGTCTGCTGCTGGAGGCGATGGCCGGAACGGCCGAGGTGGTCACGGACCGCCTCGCCTCGCCGACCGGATTCCCCTTCAAGGTGGCCCAGCTCGAGGGCAGTCTTTCTGATGAGGACACCTATTTGAAACGCACCCGCGTCTGCGATCTCGGCTATCTGCGTGAAGCGTATCGAAAGGACGACGGGAAGACCGGTTACCGGTGCGCCTCCGAACCCGTCGCCAACTTTGTCACCAAGGGTGGCGTGGAATCGAACACGACCGGCCGGAAGTGCATCTGCAACGCCCTGATGGCCAACGCCGGCCACCCCCAGGTTCAGAAGGACGGATCCATCGAGAAATCGCTGCTCACCTCGGGCGACGATCTGGCGGATATTGCTCGCTTCATCCCCGACGGACAAACGTCGTACACCGCCAAAGATGTGATCGATTCGCTACTCTCGATTGAAAACTAGGCGCGGACGATTTTAAAACCCGCCCCTGCGGATCCTAACAACACTGCCGCAGGGGAGAGTTTCATACCCTCACTGGCAGATGGATGAGGACTCGAATCACGAAGGAAATTCCAGACCCGAGCGTCCATGTTACAAAGTACACTGATGAGACGACTTCTCATATTTTTGGCGATTCTGTTCGTGACACCAGCGGCCTCGGCAGCCGACGAGGACTGGACCCTCGTGCGCAGCAGCAACGGGGTTGAAACCTACCTTAACGACCTGACCGACGAAGGCTTTCGCGAATTCCGGGGCGTCACGAAGATGGCTGCGACCTTCGAAGAAGCACGCGACGTCATCATCGACATCCCGGGCAACATCTACTGGCTCCCGTCGTGCAGGAGGTCCGAACTGATCAGGACGATCAGCGAGAACGAGCTTCTGGTCTACATCGTCAGTACCGCACCGTGGCCCGTCCACGATCGCGACTGTGTCTGGAAACGGCACTACGTTGTCAACACCGACGACCATTTCCGACTCGTATTCACCGCCAGCGACGAGGAGTACGAGGGCGAGACGGGGCTGGTGCGGATTCTCAACGCGCGCGGGGTCTGGGAAGTCAAACGACTCACCGATGACACCGCCGAAGTCTCCTTCCAGTACCTCGGCGATGGCGGCGGCACGGTGCCGCGGAGTTTCGTCAACAGCGCCACGAAAAGGATCCCGGAAAAGGCGCTCGTCGCTCTTTTGGAACGAATCGAGGAGTTGCGACGCGAATGAACCCCGATTGATGACCAAAAAAGACGCCCACCCGACTCACGGCCGGGTGGGCGCTCAACGGTCCTTCGCGAGAAAGTCTTCAGTCGGTCACGGTGGCGGCCCAGTGATCGGTGGCACCGATCTCGACGCCATCGGTGAACATGCAGCCGTTGACGCCGAGACCGAAGGCGCGGTAGACGATGACATCGCGTCGTGAGCTGCCGCAATTCGGGATCGCAGCGTCGGTCACCCGCAGCCGAAGCACGTAGCCGCAATCGGGCATACCGCTGGTGTCCCAGGTCGTCAGGAGCGAATTCGTCACCGAGCTGGTGCCCGAGGCCAGGGTGTGCCACGTGGTGTGCGGTCCGCCGATGATGGAGAGATTCCAGCTCACCAGGTTCGCATCCGACGCGGTCCCACGGATGTCCACCAGGTCATCAGGGTGGGCAACGAGACAACTCACGGGTGAGGTCAACTCGGCGATCGGTGGCGTGTTGTCCACCGTCACCGACCGGAGCTCGGTCTTCTGTTGCCCGCAGGCGTTGGTGCCGATGACCTGGACGTTGTAGGTTCCATCTGGCACAGCTGTGCCGATGGTGTCCCAGGTGCCGAGCAGGCTGTTACTCGCGCCGCCGGCGTACGTCGGCATACTCGGGTCGATGGGGGTGAACGGGCCTCCGCCTGAAGGCGCGAAGCCGACCGTGTATGTCACGCCACCGCAACTGTTGTCACCCACGGAACCGATAGGACAGGCGTTCCCGGCGACGAAATCGGCCACCGATGGCATCCCGACATTACCCCAAAGAAAATTGAACCCGACAGCGTCGAAGTCGCGCGACACCCAGACCACTACCTCGTCGGTGGCGCTCAGACCGCTCTGGCTGAAGACCGTGAGCTTGAGCAAATACCGGCCTTCGGCGAGTCCCGAGTTGTCCCAGAGCGTAAGCGGACCTCCCGGTTCACCGACGTCAACCGTCGAATCGACGAGGAGAGTCCACGAGTCCCCCGATGTGGGGCGGTACTCAAGGGTCCAGTGATCGAGGAGATCGAAATCGACGTGGGCCACCCCGACAACACTGTCAGAACCGCAGAGGCAGGCATTCGCCGTGGGTGCATCAATGCGCGCAACGGGTGGTGGCCCGAAGAAGATGTTGAATTTGTTGAGCAGGATGGACGCCGAATAGCCGTTCAGATTTCCCGTGGCGGCATCCAGGTCACCGTCTCGATCGAGATCTTCAACGGCCACCGAGAAAGGCGAGTCGCCAACCGGGATCGTTGCGGCCGAGGCAAAACCTCCGGATCCGTTACCGAGGAAGATCTGGAGGAGGTCGGACGACGGCAGGCCGACCGCGAGATCGATGTCGCCATCGAGATTGTGGTCACCCAGACCGATTCCTGCAGGCCACGAGGTCGTTGCGATCGGCAGACCTGGGGCAAAGGAAGGAAACGCACCGGCGGCGTCATTGAGGTGAACCATGAGGTTGACGCTGCCAACGTTGCCGGTGACCACGTCAAGCCACCCGTCGCCGTCGAAATCGTATGCTTCAATGGCCAACGGGCCATCGCCGGTCGGGATATAGAGTGCGAAATCTCCAGTGAAGAACGTCCCAGATCCCGTGTTGTACATCAGAACGATCTCGTCGTCGGCACTGGCGTTAACGGCGATGTCCGGAAAACCATCCTTGTTGAAGTCGACGAGGGCGAGATCGAGGGGTTGCCGACCGTGAGAGAGATCAAATGCAGTGCTGAAGTGGGCAGCGGTGTAATTGGTTCCGGATCCATCGTTGGTGAGCACCGTCACCGTGTCGTCGAGATTCGACGAAGCGATGTCGAGGAAACCATCGTTATTGAAGTCGGCGATCCCGCACCTCGTGGGGAGCGATCCGACCGAGCTGAAGTCCTCGGGAGCGAACGTACCGTCGCCGTAGTTGATCAGCACCGAGACATCGTCAGTGTCCGAATTGCAGCTGACGAGATCGGGATGGCCGTCGCGATTCATGTCGCCGACGACGAGGTCGTTGGGAGTGCTACCGACACCGTAGGAAACAAAAGGCAAAAACGTCCCGTCACCGACTCCGAGGGCAACATCGACATAGTCGAACTGGTCCGAGGTCGTGATGCTTGCTGCCAAGTCCGGAATACCGTCGCCGCTGAGGTCGTGCAGAACCACCCTGCTCGGACTTCTTCCTGAACCCGTGGAGATTTCCTGGTGCGGCAGGAATCCAGGGAACACCACCCCGTCGATGTTTTTGGGCTCCGAGTCTTCAGCGACAACCGGAACCGCGGCGAAAACCACGGCCATGACCGCCGCCATCAGCGAGCAGGCAAAAATTCCCGGTCTCGGGGTTGTCTTGAGTCGGGGGTTGAAGAAACGTTCGGCTGAAACAGTCATCGCATGGTCCTCCATGATTCTGTCGATCGGTTCGAGAGCTGACATCCTGATCCTCGACGACGGAGTCGAAAACCGGACACCGGCTGAGTTCAGATCACGATCCATGTCCTCCTTTTTGTCGAAGTAGCGTGGTTGGAGGTGGAAATGGAGTTCATGCTCTTCATCATTCTTCTTCGTCGTCGGCGAGACGCCGTTTCATGCATCCCGTGGCTTTCCCGGGCATGAATCGACGCCTTGATTCGTTGTCTTCGGAGAAGACATGAAACCAACGACATCATGGGAACGCCTCGAGAGCCTGCTCGACGAGTTTTTGGATCTGCCCGATGAGGCGAGGTCGGCTCGCCTCGCTGAGCTCGACCGCCTCCGGCCCGAAGACGCAATCGCCATCCGAGAGGCCCTCGACCTCGAGATCGAGGCTCCCGGAATCGACCACATCGGCGCGCTCCTCGAGGCCGTTGGGGGCGATTTGGAGCACGAATCAGCCGTTGGCGCCCTGCCCCAGCCCGGCAACATCGGCCCGTGGCAGATCATCGACCTCATTGCGAGCGGAGGCATGGGCGATGTCTACCGCGCGCGGCGGGTGGATGGCGAATTCGAAGCGACCGCGGCGCTCAAACGGCTCCGGATCCACCTCACCTCGGCGACGGCGCACGACCGATTTCGGCAGGAGCGCCAGGTCCTATCGGATCTCCGCCACCCCCATATCGCAAACCTGCTCGATGGCGGCGTCGATACCCAGGGCGTGCCGTACTTCGTCATGGAGTATGTCAATGGGAGGCCCATCACCACCCATTGCAACGAGGCCGAACTCTCCGTCAGCGACCGCCTCGCGGTCTTCGATCAGGTCACCGAGGCCGTCGCCGCGGCCCACCGACAACTCGTCGTCCACCGCGACCTCAAACCTCCCAACATTCTGGTCGCGTCCGACGGCAACGCAAAACTCGTAGACTTCGGCATTGCCAAACTCCTCGACCACTCCGCTGATGTCACTGTTACGGCGACCCACGAACGGGTGCTCACCCCGCGCTATGCAGCGCCCGAACAACTGATCGGAGGTGAGATCACCACCGCCACCGATGTCTACGGCCTCGGCGTCGTGCTTTACGAGCTTCTCAGCGGCTGCCAATCCACCGATGATGCCGAGCTCCGCCGCGCCCTGCTCGTGGGCGCAGAGGTCCCTGACCCCCCCAGAATGAGCGCCGCCATCGCTCGTCTCGACCCGACCGCGGCGGCGACAATCGCCAAAGAACGCGGCACCACCGTCAAGGGGCTCATCCGCACGCTTCGAGGCGATCTCGACGAGATCGTCGCCAAAGCGCTCCGGCCGGACCCGACTGACCGTTACCCCACGGTTTCGTCCTTCGCCGCCGACCTCACCCACGCAAGGAACTCCGAACCGGTGGAGGCCCACCGCGGTTCGTGGCCCTACCGAATGCGAAAACGCTGGGCGCGGCACCGGGTTTCGGTGACCGCGCTGGTCTTGATCCTCCTGTCGCTGACGATCGGGATGGGGATTGCCCTGGCCCAGGCGAGAGCGGCTCGTACCGCTCAGCGGCAGGCGGCCGCGATCAACCGGTTCCTGACGGAGGAATTGCTCGGCTCCGCAGACCCGAGAGTCTCTCGCGGGCAGGAACTCACAGTGCGTGAGATCGTCAACCGGACGAGCCGTGATATCGGGCTCGCGGTCGGCGGGGAGCCGAAGGTCGAGGCTTCGATCCGGCAGACACTGGGAGAGATCTGGACCCGGCTGGGGGCCTTTGACGAGGCTCGAGCCGAACTCGCGGCCGCCCAAAGACTCGCTGAGGGAGAGCCTGCGACCGCCGCGCATGTGTCCACTGCCATCGCCGAACTCCTCTATGCCGAGGGACACTTTGCCGAGGCGCGAGCCAAAATCTCGAGCGCCGTCACCGGGCTCTCGGCGACCATGGGCCCACACAGCCTCGACGCCATCCAGGCGATGGTCATCGAGGGCCGGCTCATCGACGGCGACGCCGATCCCATCGAGGCCGAGCAGGTGCTCCTCGAGGCCACTGCCCTCCTCGACCGGCACTTCCCACAGGACGGCGCCGCTCGGGCGTCGGCGCGGCTGGAGCTCGCCTCGGTTCTGATGAACCAGGGACGCCGTATCGAGGCTCTCGAAAAGCTGCGTGAAGCGTTGAGTCTCCAAAGCAACGTCCTCGGCCGAGACCATCCCGACGTCGCCCGCACCCTGGAGAAGATGGCGGAAGTCCTCGATAAATTGAGGTGGCACGAGGAAGCCATCGACACCGCGCATGAATCGCTCGAAATCGTCAGCAATGTCTATGGTCCCGTCCACTGGCGGACATCCCGTGCAGCGTATGTGCTGGCTAAAGTCCTTATCGGGGCCGATCGCTGGGA
This sequence comes from uncultured Acidobacteriota bacterium, assembly GCA_963753035.1. Taxonomy (GTDB): domain Bacteria; phylum Acidobacteriota; class Thermoanaerobaculia; order Thermoanaerobaculales; family Sulfomarinibacteraceae; genus JAHECW01. The sequence continues at coordinate 285,317 of CAVWAW010000010.1, forward strand.
TGAGGCATCCCTACTGACCGAATCGACCCTCGCCGATATCCTTCCGGTCTTCGGCGACGATCATCAGGAAACCGTGGCCCTACGCAACATCCTCGCCCACCTGGCGATCCACAGCGGTGATCCCGCCTCGGCTACCCGGCACTACCGGGACGCCCTCGACGGCGCCGAACGGGATCTTGGCGCCGCTCACGACATCACGATGATGATCCGGCGGAACCTCTGCAACCACCTTGCCGAGATCGGCGACAAAGCAGAGAGCCTCCGGCTCGCCACGATGGTCAAGGAATACGGGATCGAAGCGTCGAAGGAGGTTCGACCCGACCCCATGTACCTCGCAAAGATCTCGTTCTTCCTTTCGACGGCAATTCTCGAGGAGGCTCGGGATTTCGTCATCGCCCTCGACCTTGCGCAGCGGGCGGTCGAGGTCTCGCAGGGCCGCTGGTACTACCCATGGGTGACGCTTTCGGAGGCTCACTACCGTCGCGGCGAACTCGACCAGGCCATCACCGCCCAACGACGCGCCGTGTCCCTGCCTGACGGCCTTCACTTCGCCGGTGAGGAGCGCTACCTCATCGAACTCTACACAAGAAAGGGCGATCTCGGAGCCGCCGAGGTCTTTCTTCGAAACCACCTCCGCCGTCGACAGGTAGTCCGCGCCCCAGACGACCCGCTTCTGGGCCACTCTCGCGCGCTCCTGGGACGGGTGCTGCTGGCTCAGAAACGACCTGTCGACGCCGAGCGCGAGTTGAGGAGCGCCATCGCTCACTATGACCTGGAGCTGGATGCTGACCACGAGTGGCGGATCCCTGCTCTGAGCGATCTCGGGGCGGCGTTGATCACTCTCGGCGCGACCGATGAGGCGCGGGAGGTGTTGTCGAAGTCCTACGATCTCGCCTCGACCTCCGGCAGCCCTCACGCCAAGAGAGAAATCGGCCTCATCGAAGAACGTATCGACGCGCTCGATCAGACCGTTTCTACGATTCCTGCGGCGACGCTTCCAGATGCAACCGCAGCCACGCCCGCGCCTTGACCCAATCCCGACGAATCGTCCTCTCGGTGAGTCCGAGGGCGGTGGCAGCTTCACCCTCGGTCATCCCACCGAAGAACCGATACTCGATCACCTTTTCGAGCCGTGGATTTGATTGACGCAGTTCCTTCAGCGCGTCGTGGACCAGCAACACCGTGGTCGCGTCGCGCACAACGGCCACGTCGTCCGAACCGTTCTCATCGAGACTCTGGTGCTGCGCTCCACCACCGCGTTTGGCGCGCAGACGCGAACGCGCGCCATCGACCAGGATCTGCCGCATGGCCGTAGCCGCGACGGCGAGGAAGTGTTCGCGGTCGGTGAACGACGGATGCGGGATCTTGCAGAGCTTGAGATAGGTCTCGTGCACGAGAGCCGTCGTGTTCAGAGTCTCGCCGAACGAGAACTGCTTGCGCCGGCGCGCCCGCGCCAGACGGCGCAATTCCTCGTAGATGGCCGTATAAACCTGATCAAATGCACTCGAGTCACCGGCCCGGGCCTGGGCCAGCAGTTCGGTGATGGGAAACTCGGCGGCGCTGTTCATCTCTTCGGCAATATTAGCCTGCTTTATCTCTGTGTCGAGCCGGGTTCTCACACGGGCAGGGAGCCGCCCAGCAATCCCACGACCTGGCATCTCCAGGCCGCTCCCGCCGATGACGTCCGCCTTGCAGCAACCTCGCCCCACCAGCACGTGGGGTTGCTCGACCGCCCATTTGTGTTTGTCGACGGCTTCAATTCCGGCGACACTTCCGCGTGGTCTTCGACCGCGCCATAGCGCGGAATTCAGTTCGCGATGCCGTCGAGCGCTCCGAGGAGATCTTCAACCGAAGGCCGGTTCTTGTAATCCACGTCCTGACGGATGTACCGGACCACCCCATCGGCATCGACGATCACCGCGGTCGGGTGCGGCACCTTCGGGCTCGAAGGGTTGACCAACCCCCAGGCGGTGATCACGTCGAGGTCCGGATCCGAAAGCAATGGGAATGTGATCCCCTCTTTGACAGCGAACGCGGCCAGTTTGGATGACGGATCGGGGCTGACCGCCCAGATCTCGGCGCCACGTTCTTCAAATGCGCTGATGTTCTTCTGCAGCTCGCCGAGCTGGCCGCGACAGAATGGTCACCAGAGACCCCGATAGAAAATCAAGACCCTCGGGCCGTCGCTCGCCGCCAACGATCGTTGCGATCCGTCCGCCGCAGTGAGCTCCAGCGGCGGAGCGGTCGACCCGATCTCAATGGACGAAGCCGCGGCGGGCGCCGCCAAAGCAACGGCAGCGAATGCCGAGATTGCGGCAAGGTTGATGATCGACTTTACTCTCATGTCTATTCTCCCTACGTCCCTTTCTCCGGGAACGTCCTATTGGTTACCGCCTCAATCCGAAGGAATGGCCACCGATAACAGACCCGTCCGAATTTCATTCACCTATCAGAATAATCGGAATAGTTCCTAATTCATGGTACCGGATCACATTCTTCGCGGGAATGCTCACGTAGCTTGATCAAAGAAACAAGGTTCCGGCAACTCTGATTCACGAAAGCGAGGCGGCCATGAAAATCACACATCTTCTCCGTACGAGCCTGATCGTCTGTGGACTTGTCCTGATCGGGATCCCCGGAGCTCAAGGTTACGACAGGTGGAGCGTCAACGACGACGCAACCAACTGTGGATTCTGCCACGGCGATTTTCGAGCGAGCAGCTACACATCACTTGTCGACGGCCAGGTCTGGGGCAATCTCCACAATATTCACCGGTCCACCATGCTTGCCGGCGATTGCGACGTCTGCCACATCGGTGGTGACGAATTCCCGGTTCTTCTGGACCAATCGAACGGTGGCGACGGTTTCGAACCGGTCGGGTGCATGGGCTGCCACGGTGTCAACCCAGCTCCCCCTGCGGCCAACACCGGACTGTGGGGGGCAGGACTTCGGGCGCATCACGCCAACGCCATGGTCGGGCCTGACAACAACGGCGACACCTGTATCACCTGCCACACCAACGATCCCCCACCGCCTCCCGAAGACACGATGCCGTCGTATTACTTCACACCCGATACCAACCACCCCAGTAAACCGGACAACCCGTGCAACCCGTCTCCGGGTTACCCGGAGAACTACGCCGGCGCCGTAATCGGCCTCGATAACGATGGCGACCTGCTGCACGACGAGGACGACCCCGACTGCGCGGGCCCGACCCCGACGCCCACTTCGACACCGACAAACACCCCAACGGCAACATCGACGCCGGTTCCCCCAACACCGACCCCCACCGCGACATCGACACCGCCGCCCCCCACGCCGACCTTTACGGCGACGTTCACGCCGACCATGACTCCAACACCTACGCCTCCTGCGGACCTCATCTTCAGCGACGGCTTCGAATCAGGAAACACATCCATGTGGAGCGCCGGCGCCCAGACCTTTTTTGTGGGTCTGGATCAGGCCCGCCGTCTGGCTCGGAAGCCGTTCATGAAGTCGACGGCATTCCTCGTCATGTTTGCCGGGGTGGCCCTGGTAAGCCTACCTGGTATCAAGGAGCGCCGCCGCCGAAAAAACAAGAGCTGACGGACGCCTGGATCTGAAGGGGTTCACTGCTCCGAGACGAAGGCTTCCGCGCAACGCAAACCGTCGATGGCGGCCGAGACGATACCTCCGGCAAAGCCCGCACCTTCGCCCATGGGATAAAGCCCTGCGGACGACGGCGACTGAAGAGTCTCGCGGTCGCGGATGATCCGAACCGGACACGAACTGCGCGACTCGGGGCCGACGATGACGGCCTCCGGGTCGAGCAGGATCGGGAGACGTTTGCACAACGCAGAGAGGCCTGCGCGGAGAGAGCCGAGCACCGACTGCGGTAGAAACTCCTCGAACGGGGCGATGGTCAGCGGCATGGGATAGCTCGACTCGGGCAGCGTACCGCCGGTCAGGTTTCCGGCGAGGAAATCGACGAGACGCAGGGCGGGAGCGCCAAAGGGGTGTTCGGCGAGGGCCGCGGCCCGAGCTTCGATCTTCTCCTGAAGCTCGATCCCGGCCAACACTCCTCCGTCCGGGAAACGGTCCGGGTCGAGAGTGATCACAAACCCCGAATTGGCGAAACGGCCGCGCCGACCGAGAGGCGATGCGCCGTTGACGCAGATAAAGCCCGGCTTTTCGGTGGCGGGGAGGATCTCCCCTCCGGGACACATGCAGAAGCTGAAGAGATCGCCGCCGGGGATCTTGGCCACGAGCCGGTAGTCGGCGGCAGGAAGTCGAGGGTGGTCGCAGTACGACCCGTACTGCATTTGATTGACGACCCGCTGGGGATGTTCGATACGGGCGCCGAGCTGGAAGGGCTTCTGCTCCATGGCGACGCCGTCCCGGTGGAGCCGGCGGATGGTCTCGCGGGCGGAGTGGCCGAGTCCGAGGAAGACCGCGTCGGTTTCGAGAACGCCTCCCGGTTCGAGATCGACGCCGCGGACGCGACCACCATCCACAACGAGGCTCATCATGCGGGTGGAGAAACGAAACTCGGCGCCACGCTCGACCATGCGTCGCCGCATCCTGCGCACCACCGATGGGAGGAGGTTGCTGCCGATGTGCGGCTTGGCATCGTAGAGAATCGACTGCGGTGCGCCGCTCGCGGCAAGGACATCGAGGACTTCGCCCACCCGGGGATCTCGGACACGGGTGTAGAGCTTGCCATCGGAATAGGCACCGGCGCCACCCTCACCAAAAAGCAGGTTGCTCTCGGGGTCGAAGGCATCGCCGCGAAGAAACCGGTTCCACCGCCGGGTGCGTTCGGTGACATCGGGGCCGCGTTCGATCACGATGGGGGAAAGGCCCGCCTCGACGAGACGCCAGGCGGCGAACAGACCCGCGGGGCCGGCACCGACGACCACCGGAGGTCGCCTTCGGTCACCGGCCGGAAGCTCCCTCACCTCCACGCGCGGCGGCGGCTCATACGTCTCCACAGGTGCCGGCTCGCGGCCCAACAACTCGGCTTCGATCGCTGATTCGAGGTCGAGGGCCAGGGTGTAGAGAAACTGCGGCTCGCGCCTCCGGCGGGCATCGAGTGATTTCTTGACGATGGCGTGAATCGCCAACCCGCCGGGATCGACACCGAGAGCGGCCGCAGCGGCAGGCGCCAGATCGACCTCGTCATGATCGAGCGGAAGTTTCAGGTTGCGAAGGAGGATGGTCATGGTCTTTGTTGTCCGCCGATTCTGGTTCCCAGCATACGCCCATTCATTCCCTTGGCGTTCAGCGCGACACGCAGCTCGCACTTGAAACACAAAGAACACAACGAATCACGAAGGTTTCACAAAGCAGGAGTGGCCTCAGTCCGAGGAGCGCGAATCCGACCATCGGGGGAGTCTTCGACTCATTACGCTCGCTCCCAATGACACCCGCGCCAGCCGCCGGGTCGCACAATGAAACCGCAAAGACGCCAGGGTCGCTAAGCTGCCGCGAAGTTATCTCATAGACTCATAGCAACCCCCGGAATGATGTCCGTATCCCGTATCGGAGGGAGCCCGGGTCAAACAGCGACGCTTGGCGGTACCTTGGCGTGTTTCGCGTCTTTGCGGTTCCATTGAGCCTCGCAGTACAGATCGCAGGTTTTTCCATGAGTAGGCGCCGCCCCGCGGCGCGGCGGTGCTCAGAATGACAGATTCAGGCGGCCTCTGTCATTTTGACGAGCAGGTGTTGCCTCGCGTGGTAGCGGTGCCTATGACAACGGCTACAGGAGTCATTCACAAGCCCCACGTGGTACCGTTTTGGTATGCCGGTGGAAGCATTTCTTGCGGGTTGCCGCCGAGCCGTCAGCGCCCTCGCTGCCGCTGTTGATGAAATCGACGGGACGATCCCCGCCGAGATGATCGCGAATGCCGTCGATCGCGGTCTCTTTCGGCCGCAGGAAGAAGCGGCGCTCCTCGCGTGGTTTGCCCGCTTCCTCACCATCCGATCGGAGCTCTGGGAGGTCATCGGTGATGTCTCGGCCCCGGTCGACGGACGGGTGGAGGGGATCTTCGACACCGAAGAATGGCGCTGCTTCGTGCTCGGCTACACGTCGGCGTGTCTCGTCGTCCGCCTCGACCGAACGCTGCTCGAAGCCGTGGCGCCGGCCTCGGTCACCCAACGCAAGCTCAACGAGGGTTCGGTGCTTCATCGGATCCCCCGCAAGCAGTACACCGAGATTTTCGAGTCCTTCACCAACCCGGCCAAGGCGCGGCAGATGGAAAAGGCCATGCGCCTCGCGCGAAATCACCGGCGGCTGCTGAACACCATGAGCGAAGACCCCGTCGTCGGCGAGTTCGTGGGTCACCTCCACGAGCGCGAAATAGTCCTCGAGCCCAGCCGCCGGAGATACTTCAGGCTCCTGATCAACTATCTCGTTCACACCTTCCGGCGTCGCGGCGCCTCCGCCCGCCAGCAGGCCGTCTTTACGACCCTCGAAACCGGCGGCCGACTCGCATCTGAGCTGCGCGACCAGTGGTCGCCCAGTCGCGTCGATGACGAACTGCGCTCCCGGATCCAAGCCCTGTTGCAACCTGGAGACGTTCTAATCTGCCGTCATGAACGGGCGCTGACCAACCTCTTTCTCCCCGGCTTCTGGCCCCACGCCGCGCTCTACATCGGTTCCGAGGACGATCGCCGCCGGATGAACATCACCATCGATGAAGATCGCGCGAGCCGTTGGTGCGGAGACCGGCGGGTCCTCGAGGCGCTCAAGGACGGCGTCCTCTTCCGACCCCTCGATGAGACCCTGGCGGTCGATGCAATTGCGGTGATCCGACCACAACTCGATCAAACCGATCTCGCGCGGGGAATAGCCCGCGTCGTCTCTCACGAGGGCAAGCTCTACAACTTCGACTTCGACTTCTTCCGCTCCGACCGGCTGGTCTGCACCGAGGTCGTCTACCGCGCCTTTGACGGACTCGGCCCCATCGAGATCCCCCTTCAAGATCGCTCCGGAAGGCCCACCCTCTCAGCCGAGGATCTCCTCGACCTCGCCTACGCCGGCGACGGCTTCGATCCGGTCGCGGTATTCGGAGGACCGAGCTGTCCCGATCGTCTGGTTGTGGGTGATCAGGCCCGTGATGCGATCAGCCCCTCAAACCGACAGCCGCTCGCACTCAACGCGGATCATGTCGCAGAATAACGCTACTCGGGTGCTCCTGTGGTTGGGTGCGCTCGTTGCCGCCGGCAACCTGACGGCCCTCGGTGTGCTCTGGGCTAACGACACGGCACTCTTCACCAAGGTGATGGCCGTTCTCGGCGCGGCCTATGTCGGAGGCAGGATGGCCGGGATCCTCGCCGGTCTCGAACTCGGACTCGGAAACCCCACCATTTCGATGGTGATCATCCTGCTCAATACGGGGTTTTTACTGCTCGCCCTTCCCATCTTCAGGATCGTGACTCAGAGCGTGAACCCTCCTCGCTGGCTCGTCTCTCGCATTCGTAGCTCCGAGCAACGGGCACGATCGCAGAACCGACGCCTCCAGAACCTCGGGATCTTCGGTCTGGTGCTCTTCATCTGGCTCCCCTTCCCGTTCACCGGCGCCTTCCTCGGCGCCCTCATAGGGCTACTGATGGGGATCTCCATGATCCGGCTGGTGCCCATCGTCCTCGTGACCATGTGGATCGGCGTCATCACCTGGACGTGGGGCATCGATTTCGTCGTCCTCTTCACCGGAGAGGCCGGCCGGATCACGGCGTGGGTGCTGACGGGTTTGATCCTCGTCTATTCGGTGGTGGTCCGGTTGCGGGACAACCGCGGCGCCGGCACCGAGGAAGGGGCTGAATCGTGACCGGAGCCTACGTGGCCCTGCTTCGCGGCATCAATGTCGGCGGCCGGAACAAGCTGCCCATGCGGGACCTCGCGGAGATCTTCGCCGACGCCGGTTGCTCCGATGTCACCACCTACATCCAGAGCGGCAATGTCATTTTTCGGGCGACTGACGACCTGGCGGCACGGATTCCGGGATTGATCACCGCCAGCATCGCCGGACGCCTCGATCTACGGGTGCCGGTGGTGACACGCTCGGCCGCCGAGCTCGCCAAGGTCGTTTCCGGGAATCCATACCTCGAGGCCGAGTCTGATTTCACCAAGCTGCATGTCGCCTTTCTCGCCGACCGCCCGACCGACGACGCAAGCGCCTCGCTGGATCCGAATCGCTCACCGCCGGATGCGTTCCAAATCCAGGGCGGTGAGATCTACCTCCATCTCCCCAACGGAGCCGCGCGGACCAAACTCACCAACGCCTACTTCGATGCCAAACTCGGCACCACGAGCACCGCGCGCAACTGGAAGACGGTGCTCAAGCTCCACGACCTCCTCGGGGCCCTCACCACGTAGCTGTCAACCGTGCCTCCTGCAAAATCCTACAAGGCGACGAGGTGCCAGCCTCACCGCAGCGGTCCATCGCAGGCGGGGACGCCTGCGCTACAAGAATGTTCGCGATTTTGTAGCGCCCGCGTCCCCGCGGGCGATGGTCCCACATGCGTCGATTCCCACCGCAGTCCCGAATTCTGCAAGAGACTCATCCTGAGAACCAACACCCCGCGAGGCGGTGCCTACCTATCGAATGACAGCGGCCGCCAATTCCTGTCACCCTGAGCACCGCCGCGCCGCGGAGCGTCGCCTACTCATGGAAATAACCTGCGATCTGTACCGCGAGGCTCAATGGAACCGCAAAGACGCGAAGCACGCCAAGGTACCGCCACGCGTTGCTGTTTAATCCGGACTCCCTGCGATTCAGGAGACAGACTCAATTCCGGGGACTGCGATGAGTCAATGGGATAACTTCGCGGCAGCTTAGCGACCCTGGCGTCTTTGCGGTTTCATTGTGCGACCCGGCGACTGGCGCGGGTGTCATTGGGAGCGAGCGTAGCGCCCCGAACTCAGGTGAGGACACCCTTCGCGCACATGGCTCTGGCGTAGAAAAACAGCGCGAAGGCGACCACCCAGATGACGACTGAGAAGATGAATCCCCCCGTGCCCATCATCTCGAGACCCGTTGGACAGGATGTAGCTGTAGACAGCGCTGAGAATCATCCCAACGATGGAAATCCCGAAGGCCCACATCGACCACCACTTGCGCAGCAGCAGCCCAACCGAGCCGGCAAATGCGAACCAAACCGCGATGGCCCAACAGCCGATGGCCCATGGCGGGATGTTATAGAAATACTCAAGCAGTTCCGGTTCGAATTGCGCCATGTAGAAATCGAGCTTGAGCTGTGAGGCCAGATAGTCGAATGCACCCATCGGAATTCCACAACAACGACAGCACCCCGACGATCCAAAGATGAACAGGGGTCTTCACGCGACACCACCACTCGATTTTCCGCAGCGACCATGACTCCTCCTCTTCCTCGTCTCTTGAAATTGTTGGGGATACGATACCACGTCGCAATACACAGAACCCCCGCGGTCATTCGATTCCCACGCCTGTGTTAGATTCCACCGAGGAGATCGTATGGATTTTTCCCCGTCGCCGCGTGTCGTTTCGATCACCGAGGTCGTCCGCGAGTTCCTCGCCAAGGAGGTCCACCCTCTCGAACAAGGTTTTCTCCAGAACGGATTTGTCGCGGTGCTTCCGGAACTGGAGAAACGGCGGGCCACGGGCGCGAGAGACCGGTCTGTGGACGGCCTTCGTTCCCGAGAAGTTCGGCGGCGCCGGGTTGTCGTTGACCGAGTTCGCGATCATGTCCGAGGAACTCGGCCGCAGCCCGCTCGGCCACTATGTCTTCAACTGCCAGGCGCCGGATGTGGGCAACATGGAGCTGCTCATGGAGTTCGGCACCCCCGAGCAGCAGGAGCGCTACCTCGCAGCCGCTGGTCCGCGGCGAGATCCGCAGCTGCTTCACCATGACCGAGCCCGAGTTCGCCGGATCGAACCCGGTGTGGATGGGAACCACCGCCATCAAGGACGGCGAGCGACTACGTCATCCGCGGTCACAAGTGGTTCGCCACCGGCGCCGACGGCGCAGCCTTCGCCATCTGCATGGCGCTCACCGATCCCGAGCACGAAGATCGCTACCGGCGGGCGAGCATGATCATCGTCCCCACCGACACCGAGGGCTACGAGCTCATCGGCAACCTCTCGATCATGGGCCACCGCGGCGGCGACTGGGCCAGCCACGGCGAGGTCGCCTATCACGGCGCCCGGGTACCGGTCGAAAACCTTCTCGGCGGCGAGGGCATGGGATTCGCTCTCGCCCAGAGTCGGCTCGGACCCGGGCGGATCCACCACTGCATGCGCTGGATCGGGGTCTGCGAACGCGCCTTCGAGATCATGTGCCGCCACGCGGTGGACCGCGAGCTGCGCCGGGCAAACCGCTGGGAACCAAGCAGACGATCCAGGAGTGGATCGCCGAGAGCCGGGCCGAGATCGACGCCGCGCGGCTGATGGTGCTGCACGCCGCCTGGCGGATCGAGAACGAGGGCGCCCACGCCGCTCGCGAGGAGATCTCGCTCATCAAGTTCTCGGTGGCCGGCACCCTCCAGCGGGTCCTCGACCGGGCCATCCAGACCCTCGGCGGGCTCGGCATGACCGACGACACGCCCCTCGCCCTGTGGTGGGCGCACGAGCGCGCGGCCCGGATCTACGACGGCGCCGACGAGGTCCACAAGACAGGTCGTGGCGCGGCGGATCCTCCGTTCCTACGGCCTCGAGCGCCGAAGTCGTGAGTCCGAGTGACCCGCCGCACTGAGCGACGCGGGACGGTGCGCCCTGGCGAGGAACTCGATCTCGAGGCCCTCGCCGACGTGGCTCGAGACCACGCTCCCGGAAATCACCGGCACGCCCCGCGTGACCCAATTCTCCGGCGGCGCCTCCAACTGGACCTATCGGCTCGAGTATCCCGAGCACGATCTCGTTCTGCGCCGGCCGCCGGCTGGAACCAAGGCGAAATCGGCGCACGACATGGGCCGCGAGTCCTTCATCCAGAGGGCGCTTCGGCCGGTCTATCCCCTGGTGCCCGAGGTCCTCGCCTACTGCGACGATCCCTACGGTCCTGGGCGACGAGTTCTACCTCATGCGCAGAGTGCCCGGAATCGTGCTCCACCGGCGTCCGTCCCGAGGGTGTTCAGATCGATGCGACCACGGCTCGCCGGCTCTGCCTCAACGCGGTCGATGCGCTGGTGGCCCTCCACGCCGTCGACCCGACCGGCACCGATCTCGTGAAGATCGGCAAGGGCCAGGGCTACGCCAAACGCCAGATCGACGGCTGGTGCGACCGCTACGTCAAAGCCCGCACATGGAATGTCCCGAGCTGCCGAAGAGTGCGCCGGTGGCTGACGCGCCAACACCCCCGAGGACGTCGCCACCTGCGTCATCCACGGTGACTTCAGGCTCGACAACCTGGTTCTCGATGCGGAGATCCCGCATCGATCTCGGGCCGTCCTCGACTGGGAGATGGCGACCCTCGGCGATCCGCTGATGGATCTCGGCAATAGCCTCGCCTACTGGGTCCAGGCCGATGACGACCGCGTCGCCCGATCGACCCGGCGGCAGCCGACCCACCTGCCGGGGATGCTGACCCGGCGGGAGCTCGTCGATGCCTACTTCGAGCGATCCGGTCGCGAGCGACCCGACAACTGGGTGTTCTACGAGGTCTACGGCATCTTCCGGCTGGCGGTGATCGTGCAACAGATCTACTACCGCTACCACCACCGCCAGACCCGCAACCCGGCGTTCAAGCACTTCTGGTTCCTGGTCTGGTATCTCGACCGGCGCTGTCGTCGGTTGATCCGGTCAGGAGGTCAGATCTGACCCGTCCCGCCATGCGCTTTTTCTGAGCAGTTTCCCGGAATCTTCAGGCTCCAAATGAAACACATCTGAGACATGAGACACCCCGCACCTGAGTCCAATGCGTGACCATGGCAAGTTGGACATTCCCGGCTCGTTGCTCTGGCTCGGGCCTTTGATCGAAGGTCTTGAAGAGCCCTATTGTCTCTTTTTAATTTATTGAATATAATATGTTTAGGCATCGGCCGCAAATTCCGACCAGACAGCAATCAATCGCGAAGAGCCATCAGCCTACTGATGCGTGAGAGGTGATCCAGTGTCCCAATGGAACACCCTTCGGCTTTGACAGAACTACCGCGACCGTGATACACATCACATTATCAATTTCGACCAGGAAAACCCTTGGAGGGCAGGGGCGCTGGCTGACCATTGCGGCACGGGGAAGAGAATGAACCAATGATGACCTACGATCCGCTCTCAGAAGTCTTGAAGTCACCGGACTTCATGTCGACCCTGTTTGACGCGATCCCATGTGGTGTGGTCGTGGTCGACGAGAATCGCCGCATTGTTGCTGCCAATCGAATCTTCGAGAACGCAGTCGGTCTCGAACAGGGCCAAGCCGTTGGGTCCTGCGAAGGCGAGGCCATCGGTTGCCTCAACGCCGGAAAATCCCACAACCACTTTCTGCCGGTTATCGACGATCCTTGTCAGACCTGCGGTGCTCGGCACCTCGCCATCAAGGCCCTCAAGATGGGTGGCATACAAAAAGGCCGCGCACACTTTCAGATCCAAGTCAGCAAACGGGTCGAAGACATCACGCTGGCCCTCAGCGCGGCACCGTTTGACTCCCAGAGCGGTCGATACGCGATCGTGATCATCGAAGACATTTCCAGGCTCCGTGGGCTCAACAAACCGATCGAGGATTCAACCACCCTCGGAATGGTCGGGTCCAATCCTCAAATGGAAGAACTTTTCGAAACGGTTCGGCAGGTCGGTCCGCTCGATGTGCCGGTACTGATTCAGGGCGAGAGCGGAACCGGGAAAGAGCTCGTCGCGAACGCCCTTCACGAAACGAGTCGGCGGACCGATGGCCTGCTCGTGCCGGTCAATTGCGGCGCCCTGCCCGATGGTCTTCTCGAAAGCGAACTTTTCGGACACGTCAGGGGCTCCTTCACTGGCGCGGTGAGAGACAAGAAGGGCCGATTCCAACTTGCAAACGGCGGCACGATCTTCCTCGACGAGATCGGCGAGTTGAGTCCGCAAATGCAGGTCAAATTCCTCCGAGTTCTTCAAAACGGCACCTTCGAACGGGTCGGTGACGAGAACACCCTCCAGGTCAATGCACGGGTCATCTGCGCCACCAATCGGGATCTCGAATCCGAGGTCGAAGCCGGTAGGTTCCGGGCGGATCTCTTCTACAGATTGTGCGTAGTGCCGATCACCGTACCGCCGCTTCGCGATCGGACGAGCGACATCGCCGAACTCGCGGGGTACTTTCTCAAAAAGGTATCGTACGAGGCGGATCGGCTGCATCCGGGGGTTGCCGATGAGACGATCGCGACCCTCATGAAGCACAACTGGCCTGGAAATGTGCGGGAACTCGAAAACGCCATTCGCTATGCGGCGATCAAATCCCAGGGGATGCCGATCCTCTGCAAACACCTTCCGCCCCAGGTTTCGGCAAACGCACCCGCGAAACCGGCGCCCGTTCGGAGCCGCAAACTCGACGAAGATGTCGTCAGGGATGCTCTCAAGGTCACCAAAGGCAACAAGAGTGAGGCCGCCCGCCATCTCGGTGTTTCTCGAGCCACTCTGTACCGTTTTTTGAGCGAGTTCAGTGTTGCGATCTGAGAAACCTTCGCCGGATCGATCTCTCAGCCAAACGACGCTTTGTAACTTCCCTTCCATCGATGCGAGACGGCAGCCACGTAAAATATCTGTCGCAGAGACACTATGTGTCATGTGACACACCTGTCTCAGAGCACTCGCTCGTTCAATCTCCCACGTACAACGAGCGCCCGCCTGTATCCGTTCATTGGCAGATTGACAGATCGGGTTTTGCTCGGGGTTTCATCGCGGAACGGTTTGGCAGCTCAGGCTTGTCAACCGGACAAACCAAATGCAAACAACAACTTACAGTCATGCGGCGTCACCGGAGAAGAATTTCGACCTGCGCGAGCCGTCAAGAGAATTCAGTTGAGTCGTGATTTGAGTTACAAACCCCCAGAGGGGGGCGCTCATATGCTGAACATGGCATGAGGATTGCTTTACGACGAGTGAAAGCGAACGACACGACCTGCGGTCTCGCTACGGAGGGCTGAATGAAGTGCAAGGAAAGCGTCAGACGTATAGAAGAGATCTGCGAAGAACTGATGGAGCTCATTGATGATTCACGCGCTCATGGCGACGACGACGAGTGCGAGCTCCTTTGCTGCGTCGTTCACGACTCTGCTCAAAAAATGCAGAGGGCGGTGGCCCGATTGATGGCTGACGAACCCACCTGCGTCAGTTCCCCGCGTCCCGAACCGCCGAACGGACCCAATCGCATCGTCAATTGATCTCCAGCTTCGAGGCGAGTGGCAGCAAGAAAATACCACCGTCAACAATCCCGCAAAGGGAACCTCGCGTCGACTATACTGACAGTCGTGCTTTGGAGTGAAATCAAATCGTCTGCAAACCGGGATGATCCCGGGTTAGGCTGGTGAACTGATGCTTGGGATTTCCGGCTTTCGTCCCATCGTGCCGCGCCTGTTAACGGTTCTGTGCGTCCTTTTCATCTCTCTGGTATCGGCGGATCTTCGGGCAGTCGAACCCATGACGCGGGCTTGGACCGAAACATCCGGAGCCATTCCGGCACCGGCCGTTCCGCCACAACCGGCCATCAAGTCCTTCAATCCGAAGGAAACCTCGGTCTTCACAGACAAGGCGACCTTTCTCGATGCCGTCACTTGCAGCACGCTCTCACTCGAGAGTTTTGAAGATCTGGGGGCGTCCAACCAGATCAACGCTTCGGTGGTCTCAGTGGCTGATTTCACGATCACAACGGACAACCCACCGCGACTCGGGATCTGGGACCGGCGATCACAAGGAGGGGCGTTTGCCACCCATGGAATCAAATGGATGGGTATCGAGGAGAATCAACTCGTCGTCCCCCAGATCACAACTCTGAGCTTTGACGTCCTCATCACCCACTTCGCCATCTCTGCGACCGATTACGGTGATTTCAATGACGGCAATCTCATCTTTGCCAACGATGCCGGGGACGAGGCCACTGCAGCTTTTTCCGGAGAACCGAGCGGAAATCGCCAGTTCTTCGGCATCATCAACAGCAGCAAGGGATTCAGAACCGTGACCCTGACCCACTCAATCGCGGGTGAGTTCTTTGGCGTTGACGAGATCTACTACTGTTTTGCTGCCGGCGCACCCGAGACTCCGACGAATCGCCAGTCCTCGGGCCGGGTGATTCCCGACTAACCCACACTTCGGGCGCACCCGAGGCGCGGGATTTTCGACCGCCCTCAACCTCACCACGCCGATGTATCTCCGCTCTCGAAACCATCGCCGAAAAGGATGCCCGGGACGAATTCGAAGGCACCGATATCGCTTTCAGCGGTACCGTCGAGATCACCGTCAATCGGCCGGGCGACTCCACGCTGGTCGGTTGCGAGACCGCCCGCGATCTCGGCCGCATCGATCGCCGGGCTGCCAAGGGTGATGGCGTGGGTCGGCGAGGATCCGCCGTTGAGACCGAGCGGCGCCAGTAACGGATCAACACCGATGAGATCGCTCACACCGACCTGCAGACCGCAGCTGTCCGCATCCTCGAGGTTGTGACCGAGAGTCACGACCGAGGCGTCACAGTTCGCAGTCGTGTGACCGGCGACGATGGAGCCGCGAAGCGAGATCGATCCGCCTACAAGGATGCCGTAACTACCGTTGGCCGCTACCGTCGAGTACTGCATCTCGAGGTTCGCGCCCGGGAGGTTTTCGATGCCGCCGCCATTGCCGGAGATCGTCGAGTTTCTGACCAGCAGATCGCCCGCATTGAACACCCCGCCCACCCCATCACCGAGGTTGGTTGTGACGGCCACCCCGTCGATCAGCGCTGTTCCCAGATTCGAGAGGCCACCGAAGGTCGACGGTGAGCCGTCACCGTTGTCGTGAACCCAGCTCTCGCTGAAAGTGAGATCTCCCTGGTTGGCGACGCCGCCGCTCGCACCGCCCGTGATCTCGAGGTGACTCAGAATCACGGTGGTCGCAGGAGAAATATCGATCACGACACCTGATCCTCCGCCGTCGATGACCGTTCCCTTTCGGAACTCACCGGCGAGGGTGAGATCGACGCCGAGAACGAGGTGTTCGGGGTAGAGACCGCGCGCAACATTGACCCGATCGCCCGCGGCCGCGCGCGAAACCGCCTCGGAGATTGTCAGACAAGCCGTCGTCGTCGACAGACAGTCGTTGCCGTCGTCTCCGTCGGTCGCGACAAACCAGGTCCATGGAACACTGTCGGTGCTGATCGTCACCGTGTCGGGATCGCTCGCGGCAAACCCGTCAAAGACGATGAGTTCGACGACATATTGACCGGGGAGATCGACGACAAAGGTAGGCATCTCGGCGGTCGTACTCGAAAGTGACGCGGCACTTCCCGGCGGCACCGACGTGAACGACCAGGTGTAGCCGAAGAAGTCGCCGTCGGGGTCGTACGAAGCGCTTCCATCGAGGGTCACGGTGTCGTTGACGGAAACCGTTTGATCCGGACCGGCGTCGGCCACCGGAGCTGAGTTTTCCGTGCTGATCTTGACGATGTCGGCCAGGCTGGAGGTCGTACCATCGTGGACGACGAGCCGGACGAAGTACGAGCCGGGCCGATCGATCGCGAAACTCGGCATGACCGCGGTCGGGTCGTCCAACGAGACTGTGCTGCCGGATGGGACGGATGAAAAGGTCCACGCAAAGGTCAGCGGATCTCCATCGACGTCCGACGAGGCGCTCCCATCAAGAGTGACGGTATCAAAGACAAAGGCTGTTTGATCAGGACCGGCGTCGGCGACAGGAGCCGTATTTTCGGTACTGATGGTCACGCTGTCCGCAATGCTGGGCAGAGCGCCGTCGGACACGACGAGATTGACAACGTAGCTGCCGGGCAGGTCGACGATGAACGTCGGCATCACGGCGGTCGCATCCGAGAACGCCGCGGCGCTGCCGGTTGGCACCGAAGAGAACAACCAGGCATAGGTGAGCGGGTCACCATCGACATCGAAGGACCCGCTGCCGTCGAGGACCACGGTCCCGTTGATGAAGGCCGTCTGGTCGGCCCCTGCATCGGCGACCGGTGCGTCGTTGATCGGCATGACCGTCATCGACACCATCGCGGTGCTGGTTTGAAGATCCACGTCGGTGATGGTGTAGGAGAAGCTGTCGGCGCCATTGGTATCGAGATTCGGCGTGTAGGTCACCGTAACCGCGCCCGGATCGATGACCACTGAACCCTTCGCACCCTGGGAGACTGCGGTAATGGACGTCGGCTCGTCACCGAGATCGTCATTACCGAGTACCGCGATGCTGATCCCGGTATCTTCATCGGTCGTGGAGCTGTCGTCGACCGCCACCGGTGGATTGCTGAGCGCGGTCACGGTGATCGATACCGTGGCTGTGGGTGAAGATGTGTTTCCGTCGTTCACCGTGAATGTGAAACCGTCAGGCCCGGTGTAGCCACCGGTCGCCGAATAGCTGAGATTCGGTAATGTCCCCGAAAGGACACCGTGGGCGGGGCCGGTGCCGACGGCGAACGTCAATGGATCACCTTCGATGTCGCTGCCCGTCAATGTGATGGGTAACGCTACGTTCGTCGGAGTCGTCAGCGTCTGGTCGTATGCGATCGGTGGGTCGTTGACGGGGAGCACGTCGATGGTCACCGTCGCCGGAGCGCTGACCAGAAAGTCATCTTCCACCTCGAAGGTGAAACTGTCCAGACCACTGGTTTCGGCGAACGGTGTGTAGATCACGTCCGGAGGGATGCCGCTGAGGACCCCGTTCGACGGGCCCGTCGCGATGAAGAATACAATCGGGTCCCCGTCCAGGTCGGAACCCGTCAGAGTGATGGCGAGGGCGGTGTCCTCCGGCGTCGAGACCGACTGGGGATCTGCGACCGGCGGGTGATTGACGGTCACCGTGACATCGAAGTTGCGAACAAAATCGTCACCGCCGGTCCCATCGCCGTTGCCGTCGAGAACATTGCCCGCCCAGTCGACGATGGATGTAGTGCCGCAGACCAACAATCGGTACGAGGCGCTCGGAAGCGAAAAACCACCGTTGACCTCCAGTCGGGTCTGCGATGGGTTGCCGCTGAGATAGCTCAGAACCGTGACGTCGATGGGATTGTCACCGGCGGCCACGCCACCGGCGCAATCGATGGTATCGAACCCATCACCACCGTCGTCAAAGAGCAGGTAGTTCGCCGGGTTGGTGACGTCATCCGGATCGGTGTTTCCGGGAAGATCCTGAACAGCTTCGCTGAAGTTGACGGTCAGCTCGGTGATGGCCGCGGAGGTTGACTCTCCTTCTGAGAGAACACCGTCACCGGTATCTTCCACGGTGCCGATCCCGAGAACCTGCGGTGCGGTCGAGTCGATCCCCGCCGTAAGAAGCGAAAAGTCGTCGCCAAATATAAAGTACGGTTGGTTGACTACGCCGTCAGTCTCCACGATCTCGAACGAGGTGAAACCGGCGGTATCGATAAAACCGAAGAAACGGTGATTGATTGCCAGGGAATGATCCCGGAATGGCGCATTCGTCGTCGCCCCGCCGTCGCGGGTGACAATGAAGTCAATTCTCGAACCGACTTGGCTGGCGACGATCCATCCACCGACTCCTAGCAACGAGTCTGGGGCCGACACGGTCCCAGTGAAACCGTCTCGAACCGGGTCGGTCAGCGCCCCAGACTGATCCCCGTGGGGTAACGAGTAGAAGGCCCAGGCCCCGCTGCGGGCCTGACCGCCACCGGTGGTGATGTTGTTGAAGCTGAAGTTGGACGCCCAGGTGATTCCCTGACTGACGACGCTCGGCACGGTGTCCGGGGTTCGAGCCGCTCCCCATGTCACGTCTTCTTCGAAGCTTTCGACAACCGTGGTCAGGCCGAGCTCCGCTGCCTTGGCATAGTAGGCCTGCTCGACCCAACACACCCATTGTGTCGGTGCGAGACCAAGTTCGCAGCCCTCCACGGAGATCGTGACCGTAGCTGTATTGCTTGTTGCGGGACCATCCACGAAGCTATAGGTAAACGTGTCGACTCCGACAAAGCCCTGATCGGGCGTGTAATCGAAGGATCCGTCGCTGCGGAAATCGAGCACACCATGGCTCACGTATTCGGACCAACTTGCAATGGCCGTCGGCGGTGGCGGCGGCTCTCCGTTGCCATCATGGTCGTTTTCCATCACCCCGGGCGCTTCCACCTGGAGCATCAAGCCCGAAAATGCGGTGTAGGCATCGTCCACCGCTACCGGCGATTGCGCCAATACCGTGGTTGAGACCATGATGATGATCGCGAGCCCGGCGGGAATGAGCCGTCGCGAGGAACCTGCTGCCGGGACGACTTTCGCTGTTTCGCGGGATCTTGGGACAGTCATCATCCACTCCAATTCGTCGTGTCACCGCTTTCGAAACCATCTTCGAGGATGACGCCCGGGATGAACTCGAAAGCTCCGATGTCGCTCTCAGCGGTGCCGTCGAGATCGCCGTCAATCGGCCGCGTGACTCCACGCTGGTCGGTCGCGGGACTGCCTGCGATTTCACCGGCATCGATCGCCGGGCTCCCAGCGGTGATGGCGTGGGTCGGCGAAGATCCGCGGATGAACCCAAGCGGCGCCAGCATCGGATCAACACCGATGAGATCACCCATACCGATCTGCAGGCCGCAGCTATCCGCATCCTCGAGGTTGTGACCGAGAGTCACGACCGGGGCGTCACAGTTCGCAATCGTGTGACCGGCGACGATGGAGCCGCGAAGAGAGATCGTCCCGCCCACCTTGATGCCGTGGCTGCCGTTGGCCGCCACCGTCGAATAGAGCATCTCGAGAGTCGCGCCCGGGAGGTTGTCGACGCAGCCGCCGTTGCCGGAGATTGTCGAGTTTCTGATCAGGAGATCGCCAGAGTTGGACACCCCACCCACCCCGTCACCGAGGTTGGCTGTGATGGCCACCCGGTCGATCAGCGCGGTCCCCAGATTCGAAAGGCCTCCGAAGGTCGCCGGTGATCCGTCACCGTTATCGTGAATCCAGCTGTCGTTGAGGGTGAGATCGCCCTGGTTGGCTACGCCGCCGATCGCACCGCCTGTGATTTCGAAGTAAGTCATGATCAACGTGGTTGCGGGAGAAATATCGATGACGATACCGGACCCGCCGCCGTCGATGACGGTTCCCTTTCGGAACTCACCCGCGAGGGTGAGATCGACGTCGATCACCAGGTGCTCGGAATAGGTACCGCGGGCGACGTTGACCAAATCACCCGCAGCCGCACGCGACACCGCCTCGGAAATGGTCAGACAGGCCGTCGTTGTCGTCAGACAGTCATCGGCGTCGTCTCCGTCGTTTGCGACAAACCAGGTCCAAGGATCGTTGTCGACAATCGTCACTGTGCCTGTCGACGGCTTCCCGAGGACGGCTCCCACCGGAATCGACAGGCTCACCGAGAAGGTCTCTTCCAACTCGTTGACCAGATCGCCGGTGACATCCAGGACGAGGTCGTAGCTCGTCGCAAGAGCGGGGATGGTCAGGGTCCCGGAGGCCGCAACATAGTCGCTACCCGCCACCGCAGACCCGTCAGTGGTCGCGAAATCAACCGCGATGCTGACCGGGCTCGGCTCTGACACGCTGATCACCAACGTCACGGCGGCTGTACCGCTATCCGGCTCGACGACGGTCGCGTCGCCGATCGTCAGCACCGGCAGCGCAGCCGGCGTCACGGTGATGGAGATCGTGGCGGGATCGCCGTAGAGCGAGCCGTCGAAGGTCCGGAACACAAAACTATCGGGTCCGACGTATCCACCGCCCGGTGTGTAGGTCAGGCTTGGCTCGGTGCCGGTGAGCGAGCCGTTCGTCGGGCCGGTCACCACCTCGAAGCTGATGGCGTCGCCATCGGGATCGGAACCCGTCAGGGTGATCTCCAGAGCCGTGTCCTCGGAAGTCGAGACCGACTGCGGGTCGGCCACCGGGGCCGAATTGTCAGTGCTGATGGTCACCGTGTCGGCGACGCTGAAGAGCGTCCCATCCGAAACGATGAGTTCGACGACATAGTCGCCCGGCAGATCGATGACAAAGGTCGGCATCACCGCCGTCAGGCTCGAGAGCGACGCGCCGCTTCCTGCGGGCACCGATGAGAAGGCCCATGCATAGGTCAGGGCATCGCCATCGACATCGGTCGATCCGCTGCCGTCGAGGGTGACCGTGTCGGTCACGAAGGCCGTCTGAGCAGGCCCGGCGTCGGCCACCGGCGCATCGTTGATCGAGTCGACGGTGATCGACACCGTCGCAGGCAACGAAGTCAGCGCGGCATCGCTCGCGGTAAATGTGAAGCTGTCCGGACCGTTGTAGTCGGCATCCGGGGTGTAGGTCACGTTGGGAGGCGCACCTGTCAGGGCGCCGTTGGTCGGGCCCGTCCCAATGACAAAGGTCAGGGCATCACCATCGACGTCGCCGCCGGTCAGGGTAATGGCCAGCGCAGTGTCCTCGGGGGTCGAGACCGCCTGGTCGTCGGCGGTCGGGCCATCGTTGACCGGGGTCACCGAGATCGTCACCGTCGCAGGCGGTGAGGTCAAGGTCGCGTCGCTCGCGGTATAGGTGAAGCTGTCCGGGCCGAAGTAGTTCGGTCCGGGTGTGTAGGTCAGATTGGGAGGCGTCCCGGTCAGGGCGCCGTGGGTCGGACCCGTAGCCATGGCGAAACTGATCGAGTCACCATCGGGATCGGATCCCGACAGGGTGATCCCGAGACCCGTATCCTCGGCGGTCGAGACCGACTGCGGATCGGCGGTGGGCACCGAGTTGTCGGTGCTGATCGAAACCGTATCCGGTGCGCTCGAGACCGTGCCGTCGTTGACGATGAGCTGGACCACATAGGTCCCCGGCAGATCGATCACAAACGTCGGCATCTCCACCGTCAGACTGGAGAGCGTCGCCGAGCTGCCTGCCGGCACCGACGAGAACGACCAGGCGTAGGTCAGGGGATCGCCGTCGGCATCGGAGGATCCTGTGCCGTCGAGGGTCACAGTGTCGGTCACAAAGGCCGACTGATCCGGCCCGGCATTCGCCACCGGGGCGGTGTTGTCGGTGCTGATGGAGACCGTGTCCGGCGCGCTCGAGACCGTACCGTCATTGACGATCAGCTGGACCACATAGGTCCCGGGCAGATCGATCACAAACGTCGGCATCTCCGCCGTCGTGTCCGAAAGCGTCGCGGTGCTGCCCGCCGGCACCGATGAGAACGACCAGGCGTAGGTCAATGGATCGCCATCGACATCGGACGATCCGGTGCCGTCGAGGAAGACGGTATCGGTCACGAAGGCCGACTGATCTGCACCGGCATCGGCCACCGGCGGCGAGTTGTCGGTGCTGATGGTCACCGTGTCGGCGACGCTGAAGAGCGTCCCATCCGAAACGATGAGTTCGACGACATAGTCGCCCGGCAGATCGATGACAAAGGTCGGCATCACCGCCGTCAGGCTCGAGAGCGACGCGCCGCTTCCTGCCGGCACCGAGAAGAACGACCACGCATAGGTCAGAGCATCGCCATCGACATCGGTCGATCCGCTGCCGTCGAGGGTCACCGTGTCGGTCACGAAGACCGTTTGGGCCGGTCCCGCCTCGGCCACCGGCGCGTCGTTGATCGAGTCGACGGTGATCGACACCGTCGCAGGCAACGAAGTCAGCGCGGCATCGCTCGCGGTAAATGTGAAGCTGTCCGGACCGTTGTAGTCGGCATCCGGGGTGTAGGTCACGTTGGGAGGCGCACCTGTCAGGGCGCCGTTGGTCGGGCTCGTCCCAATGACAAAGGTCAGGGCATCACCATCGACGTCGCCGCCGGTCAGGGTAATGGCCAGCGCAGTGTCCTCGGGGGTCGAGACCGCCTGGTCGTCGGCGGTCGGGCCATCGTTGACCGGGGTCACCGAGATCGTCACCGTCGCAGGCGGTGAGGTCAAGGTCGCGTCGCTCGCGGTATAGGTGAAGCTGTCCGGGCCGAAGTAGTTCGGTCCGGGTGTGTAGGTCAGATTGGGGGGCGTCCCGGTCAGGGCGCCGTGCGTCGGACCCGTAGCCATGGCGAAGCTGATCGAGTCGCCATCGGGATCGGATCCCGTCAGGGTGATCCCGAGACCCGTATCCTCGGCGGTCGAGACCGACTGCGGATCGGCGGTGGGCGCCGAGTTGTCGGTGCTGATCGCAACCGTATCCGGTGCGCTCGAGACCGTGCCGTCGTTGACGATGAGCTGGACCACATAGGTCCCCGGCAGATCGATCACAAACGTCGGCATCTCCACCGTCAGACTGGAGAGCGTCGCCGAGCTGCCTGCCGGCACCGACGAGAACGACCAGGCGTAGGTCAAGGGATCACCGTCGGCATCGGAGGACCCTGTGCCGTCGAGGGTCACAGTGTCGGTCACAAAGGCCGACTGATCCGGACCCGCGTTCGCTACCGGCGCGGTGTTGTCGGTGCTGATGGAGACCGTGTCCGGCGCGCTCGAAACCGTACCGTCATTGACGATCAGCTGGACCACATAGGTCCCGGGCAGATCGATCACAAACGTCGGCATCTCCACTGTCAAACTGGAGAGTGTCGCGGCGCTTCCTGCGGGCACCGATGAGAACGACCAGGCATAGGTCAATGGATCGCCATCGACATCAGACGATCCAGTACCGTCGAGGAAAACCGTATCGGTCACAAAGGCCGACTGATCGGCCCCGGCATCGGCCACTGGCGGCGAGTTGTCGGTGCTGATGGTCACCGTGTCGGCGACGCTGAAGAGCGTCCCATCCGAAACGATGAGTTCGACGACATAGTCGCCAGGCAGATCGATGACAAAGGTCGGCATCACCGCCGTCAGGCTCGAGAGCGACGCGCCGCTTCCTGCGGGCACCGATGAGAAGGCCCATGCATAGGTCAGGGCATCGCCATCGACATCGGTCGATCCGCTGCCGTCGAGGGTGACCGTGTCGGTCACGAAGGCCGTCTGAGCAGGCCCGGCGTCGGCCACCGGCGCATCGTTGATCGAGTCGACGGTGATCGAGACAGTCGCCGGCGACGAGGTCAGCGCCGCATCGCTCGCGGTGTAGGTGAAGCTGTCCGGACCGTTGTAGTCGGCATCCGGGGTGTAGGTCACGTTGGGAGGCGCACCTGTCAGGGCGCCGTTGGTCGGGCCCGTCCCAATGACAAAGGTCAAGGCGTCACCATCGACGTCGCCGCCGGTCAGGGTAATGGCCAGCGCAGTGTCCTCGGGGGTCGAGACCGCCTGGTCGTCGGCGGTCGGGCCATCGTTGACCGGGGTCACCGAGATCGTCACCGTCGCAGGCGGTGAGGTCAAGGTCGCGTCGCTCGCGGTATAGGTGAAGCTGTCCGGGCCGAAGAAATTCGGGTTCGGATTGTAGGTGATACTGGGCGGGACGCCGCTCAGCGTTCCGTTCGTCGGACCCGTGGCGACCGCGAAGCTGATCGAGTCGCCATCGGGATCCGAGCCGGTCAGGGTGATCCCGAGACCCGTGTCTTCGGCAGTCGAGACCGACTGCGGATCGGCTGTGGGCGCCGAGTTCTGTGTACTGATGGCGACCGTGTCCGGTGCGCTCGCGGCCGTACCGTCGTTGACGATGAGCTGGACCACATAGGTCCCACGGCAGATCGATCACAAACGTCGGCATCTCCGCCGTCAGGCTCGAGAGCGTCGCCGTGCTACCAACCGGCACTGACGAGAATGACCAGGCGTAGGTCAAGGGATCACCGTCGGCATCGGAGGACCCTGTGCCGTCGAGGGCCACAGTGTCGGTCACAAAGGCCGACTGATCCGGACCCGCGTTCGCTACCGGCGCGGTGTTGTCGGTGCTGATGGAGACCGTGTCCGGCGCGCTCGAAACCGTACCGTCATTGACGATCAGCTGGACCACATAGGTCCCGGGCAGATCGATCACAAACGTCGGCATCTCCACTGTCAAACTGGAGAGTGTCGCGGCGCTTCCTGCGGGCACCGATGAGAACGACCAGGCATAGGTCAATGGATCGCCATCGACATCAGACGATCCAGTACCGTCGAGGAAAACCGTATCGGTCACAAAGGCCGACTGATCGGCCCCGGCATCGGCCACTGGCGGCGAGTTGTCGGTGCTGATGGTCACCGTGTCGGCGACGCTGAAGAGCGTCCCATCCGAAACGATGAGTTCGACGACATAGTCGCCAGGCAGATCGATGACAAAGGTCGGCATCACCGCCGTCAGGCTCGAGAGCGACGCGCCGCTTCCTGCCGGCACCGAGAAGAACGACCACGCATAGGTCAGAGCATCGCCATCGATATCGGTCGACCCGCTGCCGTCGAGGGTCACCGTGTCGGTCACGAAGACCGTTTGGGCCGGTCCCGCCTCTGCCACCGGCGCGTCGTTGATCGAGTCGACGGTGATCGACACCGTCGCAGGCAACGAAGTCAGCGCGGCATCGCTCGCGGTAAATGTGAAGCTGTCCGGACCGTTGTAGTCGGCATCCGGGGTGTAGGTCACGTTGGGAGGCGCACCTGTCAGGGCGCCGTTGGTCGGGCTCGTCCCAATGACAAAGGTCAGGGCGTCACCATCGACGTCGCCTCCGGTCAGGGTAATGGCCAGAGCTGTATCTTCGGGCGTCGACACCGATTGGGTATTGGCCGTCGGGGCGTCGTTGACCGGAGTGACCGTGATCGTGACCGTTGCCGGCGCGGAGGTCAGCGTGGCATCGCTCGCGGTATAGGTGAAACTGTCCGGGCCGAAGAAGTTCGGGCCCGGTGTGTAGGTCACGTTGGGGGGTGTCCCGGTGAGGGCGCCGCTGGTCGGTCCGGTGGCAATGGCGAACGTGATCGGATGACCGTCCGCGTCCGAACCCGTCAGCGTGATCCCCAGCCCGGTGTCCTCCGAAGTGGAGAGCGACTGCGGGTCGGCCACCGGGGCGGTGTTGTCGGTGCTGATGGTCACGGTATCCGGGTCGCTCAACGCAGACCCGTCGAAGACCACGAGCTGGACCACATAGAGACCCGGGAGATCGATGACAAACGTCGGCCGTTCGGCGTTGACGTTGGAAAGCGTTGCAGCGCTGCCGGCCGGCACCGAAGAAAACGACCACGTGAAACCGAAGAAGTCGCCGTCGACATCGAATGAGCCGCTCCCATCGAGATTCACGGTGGCAGCCACGGAAGCCGCCTGATCAGGACCTGCGTCAGCCACCGGAGCCGAGTTGAGCGTGCTGATCTTGACCACGTCAGCCAAACTGAAGGTCGTACCGTCGTGGACGACGAGTCGGATGAAGTAGTTGCCGGATCGATCGATGTCAAAGTTCGGCATCACTGCGGTCGAATCGTCGAACGAGACCGTGCTGCCGGAGGGTATGGATGCAAAGGTCCATGCATAGGTCAACGAGTCGCCGTCGATGTCGGATGAGGCGCTCCCATCTAGGGTGACGGTGTCGGTGACATAAGCCGTTTGATCAGGGCCGGCGTTGGCGACCGGGGGCGAGTTGTCGGTGCTCATTGTCACCGTGTCGGCAACGCTGAAGAGCGTGCCGTCGGACACGATGAGCTCGGCGACATAACTGCCAGGCAGATCGACGACAAAAGTCGGCATCACCGCGGTCGTATCCGAGAGTGTTGCGGTGCTGCTGGCAGGCACCGACGAGAACGACCACTCATAGGTGAGCGGGTCGCCATCGACATCGACGGATCCGCTGCCGTCGAGGGTGACGGTATCGGTGACGAAGACCGTCTGGTTGGGACCTGCGTTTGCGACCGGAGCATCGTTTATCGGGTTGACGGTCATCGACACGATGGCCGAACTGGTTTGGGAATCGGCGTCGGTGATGGTGTAGCTGAAGCTGTCCGCACCGGTTGTATTCAGATTTGGGGTGTAGGTCACCGAAATGGCGGCCGGATCGATGACAACCGATCCCTTCGCACCCTGGGTGACCGATGTGATGGTCGTCGGCTCATCACCCAAATCATCGTTGGAGAGCACCGCGATGCTGATCGCGATGTCCTCGTCGGTCGCCGAGCTGTCGGCGACAGCTACCGGTGCGTAATTCACGGCGGTCACGGTGATGGACACCGTTGCAGCGGAAGAAGACGCGGCGCCGTCGTTCGCCGTGTAGGTGAAGCTGTCGGGCCCGGTGTAGCCCAGGTTCGCCAAATAGCTGAGGTTCGGCGGCACACCGGTCAGGGCGCCGTTGGCCGGTCCGGTGCCGACGCCGAAGGTCAAAGGATCGCCCTCGATGTCGCTCCCGGTCAAAATAATGGGCAACGCTGCGTTCGTGGGAGTTGTCACAGTCTTGTCGTGTGCGACGGGTGGGTCGTTGACCGGCAGCACGTCGATAGTCACCGTCGCCGGAGGACTGATCAGAGAATCGTCCTCGACCTCGAAAGTGAAGCTGTCGAGACCGCTGGAATTGGCGAAGGGTGTGTAAGTCACGTTTGGTGGGGCGCCGCTGAGAGAGCCGTTGGACGGGGGCGTCGCGATAAAGAATAAAATCGGATCCCCGTCCAGATCGGAGCCGGTCAATGTGATCGCAAGCGGGGTGTCCTCCGGGGTCGATACCGACTGGGGATCAGCGACCGGCGGGTGATTGACGGTCACCGTGACATCGAAGTTGCGGATGAAATCATCGCCGCCGGTGCCGTCACCGTTGCCGTCGAGGGCATTGCCCGCCCAGTCGACGATGGAGGTCGTGCCGCACACCAGCAATCGGTAGGACGCGGCCGGAAGCGAGAAGCCTCCATTGACCTCCAAATGGGTTTGCGACGGATTGCCGCTGACATAACTCAGGACCGAGACGGCGACGGGGTTGTCACCGGCGGCCACGCCACCGGCGCAACTGACGGTGTCGAATCCGTCCCCATTGTCATCGAAGAGCAGATAGTTCGCCGGGTTGGTGACATCATCCGGATCGGTGTCGCCGGCGGGATCCTGGACGGATTCATTGAAGTCGACCGTCAGTTCGGTAATGGCGACGGAGGTGGCCTCACCCTCTGAAAGGACCCCGTCGCCGGTATCGGCCACGGTGTCGATCGACAGAACCTGCGGCGGAGTTGTGTCGGCCCCCGCCCTGAGAAACGAGAAGTCGTCGCCAAAGATGAAAAACGGCTGATTGACGACACCGTCGGTTTCGTAGATCTCGTATGAGGAAAAACCAGCGGTGTCGATAAAGCCGAAAAACTGATGGGTGCCGGACAAGCTGGCGGCCGGGAACCCCACGTTCGTGGTCGCCCCGCCGTCATGGGTCACGATGAATCCCAAGCGAGCGCCGACCTGGCTGGCCATGATCCAGCCTCCAGCGCCGAGCAACCCATCCGGGGCCGACGCGGTCCCGGTGAAACCATCACGAACCGGGTCCGTCAGCGCTCCCGACTGGTCTCCGTGGGGGGACGAGTAGAAACCCCAGTCGCCGCTGCGGGCCGGGCCGACGCCCGTAGTGACGTTGTTGAACGCAAAATTGGACGCCCATGTAACGGTGCGACTGGTGACGCTGGACACGGTTGTCGGAGCGCGGGCCACGCCCCACTCCGCATCCGATTCGAAGCTCTCTGCGAATGCGGTCAGACCGAGTTCGGTGGCCTTGAGGAGGTAGGCCTGCTCGACCCAACATACCCACTGGGTCAGCTCGACGCCGGGCTCGCAGCCGTTCACCGTGATGGTCACGGTTGCGGTATTGCTCGTCGCCGGACCGTCCTCGAAGTAATACGTGAAAGTGTCGGTCCCGACAAAGCCATCGGCAGGTGTGTAGTCGAAGGACCCGTCGAGGTTGAGAACGAGCGTGCCATTCCCGACATTGGCGACCCGACGCGCCACCGCTGTTGGAGACGGCGGCGGTTCCCCGTCGCCATCATGGTCGTTTTCCAGCACCCCCGGCGCCTCTACCTGAAGCAGTTGACCGGATGCGGTGGCGAAGGCGTCATCAACGGCCACGCCAGTCTGTGCGGTTGCCGGAAGGGAGACGAAGGCGAGGGAAGCCAACAGAAACCCGGTTCGAACCGATGACGTGAGACAGAGCCCTCGTCTCAGAATTGTTTGAGACACTTTATGATCCTCTTCGACATCTTCAGTTCCAGACCGAGGTGTCGCCGCTCGCAAAACCGTCGTCATACATGGCGCCCGTGAGAGCGCCGAATACTCCTATATCCGCCGTTGCGGCACCTCTTCCGAGGTCAGGCACATGGCCTTTCCTCCCTGGACTCAGGGCAGCGTCGGGCCCTGGGCGCGAATGAGCCGACCATCATTGGTCCCGTCGAGGGTGTTCCCGTTGACCTCCGAAACCATCGCGTCGACGCCTCCGGTTTCGCCAACACTGGCCTGGTCGAGAATCGAGACGACCAAAACCCCAGCCTCGAGTTGCGTAATTCCGTAATCGTTGAGGAATCGATTGTGTTGCCGGTACTCGCCCGGCTCGAGCGCGTATTCCTGCATATGGAGAGGTTGACCGGCTGAATCCATCACCTGGATGCGGACTGTGGTGGCAAGGTACTCACCATCAACCGATCGGGTGTTCTGGAGGATCAGGTTGCTTCGGCTATCGGCATCGTGGCTGAATCCGTAGATCCGGCCCTCGATGGCAGCCGTGACCATTGAATCCTGGCTGCGGGGGCCGATCGCCTGACCGTAGGTCTGCGACTCGCCACCGGTCACCGCCTCGACGGTGTAGGTGCGCATCCAAACGAGACCGCCGGAGGTGAGAGGCGAAGTCGTCCTGAGGCTGCCCGCTTCCGGCGGCTGATAGCCGAAGAGATTCCCGAGGATGTCCTCTTCGACCGTACTCTCATCCGCACCCAATGCGACGGACGCGGTATCGATGGATCCGGAAAGGTTGGCGCCCGGAGGGAGAAATCCGAATTCCGTTGAATCGGCCGAACCGCCCACATGCATCACGATGACATCGCTGCGCCACAGGCTGTTGTTGGCACCACTGATCTTCGCCGCACCCGGGAGCCATGAGAACTCGAGTCCTCCTGCCGGCAACTGGCCGAGCATATAACTGCCGTCGCTGGTTTGATTGTCGATGATGCTGGTGTAGGTCACGACCCGGCCGTTCTCGCCGACCACCTCGAACCGGTGGACGCTGTCGATGAGCGCGACTCCATCCGGATCATCGATAAGGTCGGGGAAGACGGTTCGGAAAAGTCCGTTGAGTTGAACCCAGGACAGGGGCTGCACGTTGAGGATCCGTTGAGCAACCTGGAGACCGGAGCTGTTATAGCCCCGAATCGTGACCCGGGTGCAGGTCTCATCCGTCGCGAATCCGAGGTTGGTCCTGTAGCGTCCGGCAAGCGCCGGCACCCAGATCGATGTCCCGGACGGTGAAGCCTCGGACCACCGGACACCCGGAACCTGCTGCCCGTATCGACGGGTCGTATCCACCCTGTTGTAGGTGTTGGCCGACGCCAGCAATCCGGTGGGATCTCCGGAAACCACGGTCCATTGGATCGCGCCACTGCCGGTCACGCCGAACACGGTTTGGACAACATCATCGAGCGGCAGTGTCTGATCCGGCTCGACGATCAGGTTTTCGGGGGCACCGGGTGTACCGTTCGCCGGGCTGAAGCTGAGGTCCAGCGAGATCGGGCCCGAAGCCGCGTTGTGAAGAAACAGATCGGTGTGCCAGTCGCTGCCCTGGGCACCCGGGAAGTTCGCCACACCGGCGACAACCCCGGTCGGAGGTGCGGCCGGTGCGGTGGTCACCGTCACCATCCGGCTGTCCGGAGTCGGATCAGCAAGACCCAATGCGTCGGTGGCAGTAAATGTCACCCCATAGCTGCCGGCTACCGCATAGCTACGGACCCCCGGAGTGAGAGCAGTCGAGGTTGTTCCGTCACCAAAGCTCCAGAGTACGGTGACGGCATCCCCATCGGGATCGGTGGCGGCACCGTCGAAGTAAACGGGCTCGCCGACGGCGACGGTGAGATCGGTGGCGGGCTGGAGAATCGTCCCCACTGGCGGCCGGTTGACGGCGCCGCCCTCGACACCGATGGTGACGTCATCGACAAAGATCAGTTTCGGATCTTCGACCGTGCCCTCGATCTCGCGGAACTCGAAGGAACTGAAGGTGCCGTCAACGACAACACCGTAGAACGTGTGCTGGATCCCGACCGGACCCAGCGAAATCGGGTTGGCTTCATCGCCGTCGAGAATGACCGAGATCTCCCCGCCTGAGGTGCTGATGAACCACCCACCGACTGCGTTCAGGTTTGTCGAACCCGCACCGGAAAAGCCGTCCGTAACGAAACCGTTGGGATCGGTCACGGTCTGATCGCCATGGGGCAATGAGTAGAAACCCCAATCGCCGGTGCGGGCCGGGCCGCCCCCGGTGGTGATGTTGTTGTCAGGGTGGTTGGATGTCCAGTTCACACCCTGGCTGGTGACGCTCGCTGCCGCCGCCGGCGAGCGCACGGAGCCCCAGGCCGAGGCGCTCTCGAAGCCCTCTTCCAGGATTTCCTGGCCGCTGATCGCCCCGAGGAAAGCGTTTTCGCTGTCGTAAACCGTGGCGTTCCCGACCCCTGCGCCGACCATGCCGGCCAGCGCCTCCTCGGCCTTGACGATATCGAGGCGTCCGTAGCCCGAATGGTTGTCGGGACCGTCCGGACCGAGATCTTCCGCGCCCATCAGTAGTGCGGCTTCCAGCTGCTCGATGGTCGCCTGCGGATGCGCGCTCAGCAACAGAGCCATGGCGCCGGCGACATGCGGGGCCGCAAAAGAAGTACCGAGAACTTCGGTCGTCGCGTCAGGGAAGGTGCCGCCGAGAGTCAGGTCGGAGGTGCGAACCCCGTCACCCGGCGCCACAAGGGCGGGAAAGATCCCCCCATCGCAGGCGCTCGGTCCCCGTCCCGATGTGCTCATCACGTCATCGTCGTCGTCGGAGCCTCCCACCGCAAAGGCGCCCGGGTTGTTGGCCGGGCTCATGCTGGTGGCAGTTTCCGGACCGGCATTGCCCGCCGAGAAAACCACCGCGATCCCGGCCGCTCGGAGAACCTGAATATCATCGGCGAACTCGTGGACGCACTCGCCGGCGACTTCGCGAAATCCCCAGGAGTTGTTGACCACGTCCGGGGCGTCGTCGGTCGCGGGATTGCCGTCCGGATCGAGTAACCATTGGAAGATCTCGTGGGTCGCGCCGAAGGAAGCCTGACCACTGTCATCAAACGCCTTGCCGGCAATCCACTGCGCCCCGGGCGCCACACCGATAGCGGTTCCAGCGGCGTCACCACCAACGATGATTCCGGCCACCTGCGTACCGTGGCTGTCGCCGTCGTACGGCGACGAGTGCTCCCCGTACGGATCGAACCAACCGTTGGCGCCCCCCCGCCAACGCGGCCCGAGATCCTCGTGGGCAGCATCAACTCCCGAGTCGACCACCGCGACGACGATCCCATCACCGCGAATACCGTCCTCCCAGAGATCCGGAGCTCCGACCATCTCGAGATTCCATTCACCCTCGCCTGTCGCCTTGGGCGCAGCCTCGGGCACGGCGAAGGTCCGGTCGAGTCGGACGGTGGAGACGCTCGGGAGCGCGGCGAGATCTCGGACGGCATCGGCCCGAAGTGTCGCGGAGAGACCGCCGACGGCCCACAGCGACACCACCTGTGTGGCTCCCTTTCCTTGGAGATAGCGTCGAACGGAGGTCTCGGCGGCTGCCGCTCTTGTCCGAAGCGCTGCGGCCACGCCGTGCCGACGCGCGGATCGGGTTGGGAAAGAGAGCGCTCTGACATCAATACGATCGGCCAGCTCGATGAGGATCGAGACCTCGGCATGGGGAGCTGAGGAGTCAATGACTCCCTCGAGCTCGGGTGTGATGATTCCACCGACCGCGGGGGTTGCGGTAAGAGCGATGGTTGCAATCAGAAGGATGGGCGCCAAACGGGTTCTGATCTGTGTACGCATGACTACTCCACAATCACGCCGGCTTCGAAGTCGCCGATCTCGATCGTGACCTCATCGCCTGCTTGGACAACGCCGGGATTGGAGAACAACATGAAGTATGTCCGTCCGGCCTGGGGCGGGTTGGTGGGTCGCAACGGGCCGGTCTTGGCCGGTCGCGGCACCTCGAGCCTGGCTCCGGTCGAGTTGTGGATCAGCACCGGTTTGTTGGCGCGTTCAAAGAGTTCCGCCGCCTTTTCCGGGTCGATTACCTTGTAGCGAAAATCGAGCATGTAGTCCGCCCCTGTGAGCCTGAGTGCGACGACTTCAACACCCCAGCGCTCCTCGAGGGTCGCCTCCTCGGGGGCGACCGCCTGCGGAGCTTCACCGCCCGTGCTTGCGCAGCCGACAATTGCGACGCAGATTGAAAAAAACAAGCCCCGCATGGCCACTGACGTCAGACGCAACCTCACCCGATACCCAAGCTCTATTCGTTGTCATGATGTGTTTCTCCTCTAGCGGAGGTCATGAATCCACCATCTCTGAAGGCGTTTCAATCTCACGCTTCGGTTTCTACAACAATTCAGCAAGGGTTCGTATTTCGCAGAACCGGGCGCCCTTCCTCAGGAAGAACGCCCGACCGCACTGTTGCAAAAAAATCCGTTGGTGGGCGATCTCACGATCGCCCACCAACGACGGGCCTGTTAGTTTCTCGGGGTCCTGATGACGTTCACCATGACCTGGGCTTCGGAGCACTCGCCGCCGAAGTCACAGATGGAGTAGGTGAAGAAGTCGGTTCCCTTGAAGTTGATTTTCGGAGTGTACTCGACGACCATCTGTCCGCCAATGAGAGTCGGCGTCGCGGTGGCTCCGGTCATCGGAGCTGTCACGATGGAGAGGGTGGCCTCGTCCAGACCGCCGGAATCGGCGTCGCTGTCGTTGATGAGCACAAAGAGGTTGTTCGGAGTGTACGGCTGGTTCCGTCGGTACTGGAGAACCTCGTAGAAGTCATCCAGCGCGATCGGCGGATCGTTCACGTAAACGTTCGTGTGGACGTACATGGTCTTCGTGTCGGTGAGTTCACCGTCGCTGACGGTCAGCTCGGCCGTGTAGGTGCCGAGGAAACCCGTGACGAAGGTGACCTGCGGTTGTGTGCTGGTGAAGCCGTAGCCCGGCGGGGCGGTGATCCTCCACGAATACGTCAACGTGTCGGACGCATCAGGATCGTAGGAAGCGCCGGCGTCGACCGTCACAGAGGTATTCTGATCGACGGTCAGATCGTCTCCCGGCACCGCCACCGGAGGCAGATTGGTGAAGATGTTGACCGTATCGATCGGGCTCACGATGCCAAAGAAGCTCACCGTCAGCTGTGCGGTGTAGGTTCCGGGCGCGTCAAGAGTGAAGGTCGGATTGGCGATGGTCGTGTCCGACAACGAGGCGTTGCTGCCGGCGGGGAAGCCGACAAGCGCCCAATTGAAGTAGGATCCCGCCGGGAACTCGCTGCCGTCGAGCTGGACCACGGTCGGCACGCCAAACCCGTCGAACATGGGCACGTGGAGCTGATCCGGACCGGCATCAGCCGTAGGCAGCAAGTTGTCATCCGAGTCGAGGAAGGCCCTCAACCGCCCGAGGGATAGCCGTTGGCGGTCATGTGCAACCTTCGGTCGTAGAGTGCGTGACGATCATGGGTTACGGGAACCCAGATGGCGTCCATGGTCTTGCCTGCCGACAGCAACGCCGAGTAGGACCGGCGGATGTGCGGGTAGGGGTTGCCATACTCGGCCACCCACTCGAGATCCTCACCAAGCAGGGTCGGCACGTATTCCTTGAGCCCCGCGTTGACGAAGCGCAGCAGAACACGTGAGTTGAGCCTCGCCGGCACGGCGTCGGTGAGAACGCTGTTGCCGGTGGGGTCACCATTGACGAGGAAGTACTTCGGTTTGAAGTTGAGGGCCTGGGCCGCTTCCTCGGCGTTGCGGAGGGCGGGATCGACCTCCGAGTAGATGACGACGATGTCCCGGTCGTAGCAGACACCGGGGTATGCGGCGAGACCGCTCGCGCAGCCCGTCGCATCGGCATCGACCACCACCGCACCATAGAGACCCATGTGAGCCTGTTTGGCGGGGTGACTGCCGCTGTTGTAGAGGAAGGTGCCGGCCTTGAGCTCGGCAGCCGACCAGAAGTACGTGGCAGTGCCGCTGGTGGCACCGGCCTCGTCGGTGAAGGCGGTCACGCGGCCACTAGCGAGGTCGCGCGTCGGCGTACCGGTGAGCTTCTGGCCGTGCACCACGATTGACGTGGACTCGCCCAGATTGTTCAACAGGTTGATGGTCAGGCCCTGGCCCGCCGGGACATAGATCGTCGGGCCGGGGATCATCGGAAGATTGTCACCGGGAATCGTCCCGGCGCCGTCCTCGAGATCGTAGGAAACCAACGCGTAACCCCAGGCGGTCACGGGTGACCCTAGATTCGCTGTGGTGGCGTCGGCCCTCAGGTTGTACGTCGCCGCCGAGGCCGAACCGGTGACCAGGGCGAGCATGGCCGCCACCAGTACCGATCGCCCCAGCAGTGTTTTGATGCTCAGGTGTTTCATGGTGTCACTCCCCTGCTCATTCGATCACGGTGCCCGGGGGTTCGACGATGAGCATCGTCAGCATTCCACCGGGGAAGATGTCGTTGTTGGTGAGCTCCTTCTCGGTGTGGGAGTGCCACATGAAGGTGTAGCCCGAATTCGGGTTGAGTCCACCCTCGCCGGGAGGCAGCGCTCCGGCCGCTCCCATGAAGGGGCTTCCCGACCAGAATCCGCCGAATGCGAGGTCGAGGTTCTCGGGCAGGACCACCGGCAGAGGCGTGCCGTGATCGGCGCACCACTCGTGCTCCCAGGTCGAACCCGCGAACACATCGCCGAATCCGTCGCCGTCGCCGTCGATGCAGTCGTGAGCCGGCATCCCATCGGCCGGTGTGCCGTAGATGTCCCAACCCATGTTCTCGCCGGTCCAGGTGAAGAGGGCGTCAAAGGTCTCGCCCGGCACCGCCTGCATGGTGAAGACCTCATAACCGAGGTCGGGTCCCATGCCCGGTGCGCTTTCGGGCATCCGGCCGTTGTGGCCGATGATGAGGGCGTGGTTGCCGTGGTGGTGGAACGGGTGCGCGTCGCGGCCGGCCGAGACGACCCGCATCAGGACGGTTTCACCGGGCATCATTTTCGGCAGGGAGCTGTAGGGCTGGGTCGGCAACCAGGGAACGCCCGAAGCGAACAGGGTATCGGGCGCGGTCCGGCCGTTGATGAACCAGTAGTTGGAGAAGTAGTCACCCATGAACTCGGTGCCGGCGAGCGAGTCGCCGTATTCGACTGCCTCGTGGATCCGCGAGTCCATCTCCGACAGCACGAAGAGATACTCGCGGTCGAAGCCGGTGTCGGGGTGGCCATAGGCGGTCGGGTTGAGGCTGTCATAGCCGTACGGCCGGACGACGATGGCGCCGAGAAGGCCCATCTCGACCTGCAGCGCCGGATCGGTGCCGCTGTGGTAGAGGTAGGTACCGGCCTGCTCCGCAGGGAAGCTGTAGATGGCCGTGCCACCGGGCGCCGCCTCACAGGTGATTCTGCCCGTGAGATCACCGGGAACCGGTGCGGGCGTTCCCGTGCTGTCAGAGCAACCACCCGCCCCGGCCACATCGTGGCCCGGGAAGATGAGCGAGATACTCCGATCGAGTCCGTTGTGAAGGGTAACCGTGATGTAGTCGCCCTGGTTGAAGATCAGAGTCGGCGCCGGGTACTGGGCCCGGCCTGCCGGGTCGTCAGTCAATCCCCAGATCGGAAGGCTGGCGCCATCCGCGCTGGTAATGTAGTCGGCTCGGGCGTAGAGATCGATGCTTCCAGCGACCTGGATGCCGTCGATCCCGGCCGAGGCCGGTGCCGCGGCCAAGGCCAGAAGCACGGCGACCCCGAGGACGACGGGAACCGCAGTTTGTTTCATAAAGTGTTTCATCGTCATCCCCTTCAGTTGATTACGATCTCGGTCATCATGCCGCCGAACTCCTCTTCGCCGTTGCTGAGGTAGTTCAGGTTGCTGGTGTACAGGAAGTAGGTTCCCGGTGCGATGCCGGTGGTGTCGAGAATCACGTCATTGGTCTCACCACCACCCAGGGTCACCGAGTTGGTGTCGTAGTAGAGATTCTCGCCGGTGGGACCGCGAAGCAGTCGTGCATCACGACCGACAACCGTCATCGGGATACCGAGCGAGTTCAGGGTGAAATAGCGGGTGATCGAGATGTTCGAGATCCGCAGCAGGATCTTCTGACCCGCATTTGCGGTGATGAGAGCGTCTTCGTACTGCGAAACAATCCCGCCGTTCTCGGACTCGCCCGGGATCCCGGATCGGTTGGGCGGCGGCAGCGCACCCGCGACGATGGTGTCCGGGTAACCGCGACCGTTGAGCATCGGGTAGTCGTCGCGCATCAGTGCGAAGGGCAACGGCTGCACCGACTCCGATGCATCGTGGAAGGCCCCGTCGAAGGAACTCATCTGGATCGGGAACTCGACGTCATAGCCGGTTGATCCGTCGCCGTCGTTGTAGACGAACTTGGTGTAGGTCCTACCCGAGCCCAGGGGGTACTCGTACGACGTTCCGTTCTGTTTGGGCCGTACGAAGAGGTTGGCGAGCATGCCCATCTGCATGTGCTCGGTGGCCTCGACGTGGCAGTGGTACATGTAGGTGCCCGGATCCTTGACGTTGTAGTAATAGGTCAGGGTCGCGCCCATGTTGATCGAGAGGCCGGACTCGGGCAGCCCGTCGAAGACCGACGATGCCTGCGGGAAACCGTGCCAGTGGACGGTGTGAGGGTCGAAGAGATCGGGCCGCACCAGCATGCCGACGTTCGACAGGCTGAGGTAGAAGACATCGTCTTCATCGACCGCGATGATCGGTCCGGGGTAGGCGCCGGCGAGGATGCCGTCCACCATGACGTTGTTGGGATCCCAGCCGGTGGCGTCGGCGAAGCCGAACATATACATCACGCGGCCGTCGGCCATCGTGACATAGCCGTCACCGGAGGTCAGGTGCATGCATTTCTGGTTAGCCGGCCACGACTCGCCGCCATCCTGGAGGGCGTTGCCGTTCGTGTCACCGGGACATTGGACGTTGATGTGGCTTGCGCTTGCGGGGGCCGTTCCCAGCACCAGCGCGACCGCTACCGCCATCAGCGTTGTGTAGAGCCATTTGCGTTCCATGGTTCACTCCTTGGTCGGTCAGCATCCCCGCCGGGGTCTCCCCGGCGGAGACGGATTGCTGGTTACTGTCAGTCGTCGGTCGGTTCTTGATAGTCGGTTTCAACAAACTCCACGGGGAGGTTGTACCGCATTTGGTCAGGGAGGTCGGCGAATTTAGCGCACCCACCATTACCCGCGGCGCAGAACTCGTCGGCGCCGATGTCGGAGTTGTTGTTCGGACGTTGATCGTCGTCGATGTCGTAGTTCGGCTCGGACTTGGTACCGGCGTCGATCGCCGGCGAACCGCCGCTGAGGTGGTAATCGCCGAAGAGGTCACCGGTGTTCGGATCCCAGCGGGTCAGCGGTCCGAAACGGAGGCGGATGAAGTTGCCGCCCTCGTCGAAGGCCACCGGGGTGTGGATCGTCTGCTGCTCCGGCTGGTTGATGCCTGGAACCCGGCTGCCCGTGGCGTACTCGGCCGCGAAGAGCGGATCGGCGCCACCCAGGTCAGAGACGATGCAGTTGTCACAGACCAGCGATCCGGCCACGCCGAGCACGGCCATATCGCTGTAGTACGGATCGACGCCGGACCATGCACCGAGATCGGCGCCGCAATTGAGGGCGTCGCCGCCGATTGCAGGACAGAGCCCGTACCACAGCGCGCCGCCGAGGTTCGGGTCGGGTGTCGTTCCCGCTCCGTTGAACAGGAACGAGCGGTTGTGCCAGACAATGTTGTTGTCCATGTTCGCGTCGGAGAAGTCCTCGTCGGCGAAACGCTGGACGTCAAGCAGGTTGTCACTGTGACGACGAGCTGTGATGCCGGCACCGAGTTGGCCCTCAGACGTATCGGGGGACCCGGGGATGAAGGCGTTGCCGGCGGTCGCGGTGCTGTCATTGTTGGCGATGGTGTTGTGGCGCATATCCACGCGCTTGGCGTCGGACATGGAGATACCGCCACCGGCGAGAGCCGCCACGTTGTTGGCGATCATGTTGTTGACGATCTTGACGCGGTGCCACCGGTTGCTGTTACCAGGCCGGTCGGCGACATCTTGACCGTTGATCTCCTGGAGACGGATGCCGCCGCCGTCACCGGCTTCGGCCGCGTTGCCCAGGAAGAGGTTGCTGTCGACGATGACGTCGCCGGTGCCTGCGGTCAGGGTCTGACCCGCGATTGCGGACTGGCCGGCGATGAGCAGGCCACCACCCGCGGGGGTCGAGCCCGGTGTCTGCTTGAAGCTGTCGTTGAAGATGATCGTGTTGCGCGCGATCACATTCCAGTTGTTGCCGTTGTCGCTGAGACCATAGTGAGCGACGCCGCCACCCTGGTCCATGTTGAAGTTGCCGCAGATGTAGTTGTCGGTCAGTTGGTATCCCTGCGAACCGGTGCAGAGCGAAACCCCGCCGCCGGCGCCGGAGATGCCGCCATTCTGGCTGATGTAGTTGTGGGTAATCGTCACGTTCGCGTTCTGGGCGTCGGGGTAGCAGATTCCGCCGTCGGGGCAGCCTGCGCCCTCAGCCATCAGGTATGGATGGCCAAGGCGGATACCGCCGGAGTACTGGCCGCTGTTGTTGATGACCCGCATATTCGAGATCTGCATGAATTTGGCATAGCCGTTGAGGATGACCCCGCCGCCGGTGTCGGCGCCGGAGATCGTGATTCCGTCGATCCGGGCATTGCGGTTGCGGCCCCGGTTGAACCGCTGGTTGTTGGACGCATGCGCCAGAACCAGTACACCGGCGCCCTCTTCGGTCCACAGAGCGGCGGGTTCGACACCACCAAAGGCGGCCTCTTGACCGGGCACCAGGGTGACGTCACCGTTGGTAACGAGGTCCCGGACCTTGTCGCGCCAGATTTGCAGAGCCTCTTGAGGCGCCTTGACAGCGTCGATCTTGGTCCCCTCACCCCAGCCCTGGAGCTGGACTGGTTTCCACATGATCACCATTTCCTGGTAGACCCCGGGGGCAACCAGAATGAGATCGTTGGCCCCGGCCGCGTCGATGGCGGCCTGGATCGTGGCGTAATTGCCGGGCACGGTGATCATGTTCGACCCGGTACGCAGGCCGCCCTGAATCGTCACTGTGTTGATGGATGAAATTCCGTTGTCCGCGCGGGTGATGACGAGTTCGCCTCCCCCACCACGGATGCGTCCGGTGAGAACGTCCCGACCCTGTGCATCCTGGCTACAGGACCACTCACTCGGAGTCTGAAGTCGCGTTCCGATATAGATTTCCGGATCGCCTGCGCCACAGCCGAAACCGTAGTCTCGGATGATGGATTTCGGCACCGCACTTCCAACACCTTCGTAAGCGGGATTGGGAACGGCGACCGTCCCCATGGAGGTGATGGTGAAGTTACGTCGGGTCGTTCCGTTGTTGAACCAGGGACCCTCGTCGTTGACGTTGGTCGCCGAGTAGACCCGCGGGGTTCCGTCAGCGTACTCGCAGTCGAGGGGGAACTGATCGGAGCCGGTGAAGGCCGACACTGGCACCACCGGGGTGTCGAGATAGACCGTCGCACCCGGCATGTACTGGAAGACGTAGCAGAACTGTGAGTACTGCGGGTTGTGCATGGGATCGGGCGTGCCATCGGCCATGAGCTTGGCGTTCATGCAGGTCGTCAGCATGTTGGGCGACATTCCGCTGGGCTGCGGCAGGCTGTTGGTCCACGTCGAGGCCGCCACGAAATTGTAGCGACCGTATTCATCGGAGTAGGTCCGGCTGATTTCACGGCCGGTCCAGTCACGGATCGACACCGGCAGGAAGGGCGGCGCGTACTTCTCGCCGAACTGCGGTGAGTTGGGGTCGAATTCGTTGGCGGTGTCATCGAGGATGAAACCGGTTGCGTGCGCCGAGACCGGCACCTGGGTGAAGAGGTAGAAGTCGGCTGCGGCGTTGTTGCCGCCCGAAACCGCCACCTTTTTCCGGTCGCAGAGGTTGAGGGGCTGGCCCCAGAGGGAAGCCTCGACCTTCTCATCCGCAGGCACGCCGGCGAGATCGTTGAGCGACAGATACTGAGGCACAACGTACTCGGCGCCGACGCACTCGGCGGGCAGCAGGAGCGGGCTCGTGACGTAGTCGTCGCCAAAGTCGACGTTTTTGTCCTGCGACTTGACGACTTCGTAGTTGCCGGGCTCGACCTCGACCACATAGCGGGCGCTCGGGATCGGGCTGACGGTGATTCCTGAGGTGCAGACGTCGTTCACATCGAGACCGCCTTCGCAGATCTCGTCGAACGCATAACCGCCATCGAAGATGCCGGGGCGGACCTGGTTCCAGTTACGGAGACCGTCATAGCAGTCAATCTGCGTCTGGACGCCGGCGCCGTCTTCGTAGATGAACGGGCCGGCGCTGCCGTACTGACAGTTCTCCGGAGGCGTCTCATCCCAGCTGTCGGTGGTGGTGGTCGCGAGCCGCACGGTACCGGTGCTGTCGTAGAGATTGACGGTGACACCGGGGATGCCGGGCTCCCACGGCTCGGGACCGCCGTAGCGCGGGTCGTCCTCGGCGCGGGTCACCGAGTAGTAAACCACACCGCTGACGCCGCCGTTGCCGTTGCCTTCATGGGGCGCCTTGCCCCACTCGATGACCATGGTCTGGCCGAGGAATGCCTGGAAGGCCTCGGTGAGGACCACACCCTGTTCGGTGCGGGCATCGCCAACGGTCCCACCATAGCCGTCATGGATCCACGAATCGGGATCCAGAGGATCGCCCTGTATCTGGGGATTGAGTACACCGTTCCATGAGTTGGGGTTGTTGAAGGGCACCGCCCCGCCGTCATCGACATAGATGGTGGCGCCGGTGGCGTTGAGGCGAGCGAAATCGACCTCGGCAACCAGCCAGCTGAAGAAGGGGAAGACCTCGTCGAAGGGCACGAAACCCTCGAGGTCGGTGGGGAAGCTCTGGTACATGGTGCCGTCGCGCCAGCGAATGTTGACGGCCTGCTCGGGAATGCCAACCTCGTCGCCCAAGGCGACGTTGTTGCAGGACTCGGTCACGCACTGGCGGCGGCCGTCACCGTTGAGGTCGTTGAAGACCCAGTTCTCGACTCGGGCGAACCACTGGCGGGCCGGAACCGGGCCGAGGTTGCAGGTGTTGCTGTCGTTACAGCTGCCGTCGGGGTTGACCGTGAGGGCCTTGGAGGCAAAGACGAGGTCGAGATTGTCATCCCAGACCACGAGCTGATAGTCACCCACAGGCAGATTGGGAATGGTGAAGTTACCGTCCTCGCTGCAGGGCGCGGCGTAAACGCCGGCGCCGGGACGGCCGCCGGCGAACTCATTGAGACCGATCCAGCAGTTGGTGTGCGGGAAGGGGCCGCCGGCGTACATGGCGAACTCAGGGGGCCGCGACATGTGCAGGTTGACCACTTGGCCGGTGACGTTCGGACCGCTCGGGGCGCCGAGGGCGTTGAACGGCCGCACGAAGCCGATGAAGGCGTGGGGTCCCGGAGGACCGAACTCGGCGAAGTAGGGCGGCTCGTTGGCCTTGACCCAGCAGTCGATGATCTTCTTGCCCTCGATGGTCGAGGTCTGCGACCAGTCCTGACCTGCCGGCGGCACGACGATGACGCCGTACTTTCCGGGGGCGAGGTTCTTGATGGTCGCCATTCCGTTGGCGTCGGTGTTGATGCCGCTGCCCATCTGGTCGACCGTTCCGACGTTGTCAACGTAGGTCGTCCCGAGGGGATTGCCCCAGATATCGTAGCTCTGGAAACCGGCCGACATGCCGTAGCGGCCGCCGCCGTCCTCGATCACGATCTCGAAGCCCTCGAGAGGCGCCTCGCCGGGATCACAGACATTGTTGATCGGGTTGTTGTCCTCGCAGACCTGAACGACGATCTGTGCGGTTGGGATCGGGGCCGGGTTGACGTACACCGTGACCTCGCCCTGTCCGGGAGCAACCAGAGCGCCACCGATGGAGTAGCCCGAGGTCGGCAAAACCGAGACGTAGTAGTAGGCGTCCGGATCGCGAGTGAACACCGGGTCTCCGTTGACGCCCTCGGCGATCACCGGCATATAGCTGTGGTGAAAGCTGAGCGACTGCATGGTGTTCTCGGGCACCGGCTGTCCCGGGCCGTTGAAGGGAACGTGGTAGGTGAGGTCCTCTTCAACCAGCCACCGGTAGTTTGTCACCGGTGTCTGACCGTCCGAACCGTCTACGACGTTGAGTGTGACCTGCGCTGCGGCCGGTGAAGCCGCGAACGCAATGGCCAGCAGAAAGACCACTGCCAACGACATGCTCATCGTTGGCGCGGGCCTTGTCTCACACGATACTCTCGTTCTCATGAGTTCTCCTCCCCTGTCGTTCGTTGGGTTTTCACGCCAACGACTCTTGTTCTGAACCCACAGTCGGAGATCGTTTGACCCCCCGGGGCTCTGTGTCTCGGCAGGTTCCTGGTCGTTTCATTCGACCCTGTTCTTGTCATCTGCATTCGTTCAATCCTCACGTTCGTTTCGTCGCGTTGTTCGCTCAAATGAGCAGCTGTGGCCATCTATTAAGCAAAAGCAATGCCAAGTTCTAAAAAACTTCAAAAATAATTTTTAACTTATTTATTTTGAATTACTTCGAGAAATCCAAGCCAAAGTAGCCAGCCACGGCGCGCTCTTCAAAATGTGATGTGAGACACAAAAACCGAGGTGGCACAATCGGGCCTCGGCGGCCCGCCACACCACGGAATCTCGGTTATCTTGTGACAGGGAATACTACTTGCGGTTGTGTTCAGGGTGCCTGAGTCACTGTCTCAAGAGTGTCTCACTTGCACCATGAGACACAATGCCCGGGGTATCAGAGACTGTCTCACGAGGTGTGAGGCGGCTCCTCAACCGATAAACCCAAGCCCTGTCATCCTGATCGCCGCCTCGCCGGAGGGCGGCGCCTACTTATGGGAAGACACGAGTTTCTCAGCTCTCAACATCCGGGATCCCCCCACAATTCGCCCGCGTTTCTTCTTCATACTGCCCTTGGCCATTTCTGCAAGAGCCTTTACTCCCGGTCGCGATTGATTTCCTTTTCCAGTAGCTGAGCGGCGCGTTCGAGAAGCTGTCGGCCTTGCTCATCCAGCTCTCGTCCGGAGAGACTCAGTCCGGGTGTGATGGTGGCGTGGGTCCATTGCTCGGATCGGCCGTGTCCCCCGTGCGATCGGGAGGTCATGAGCCAGAGTTTTCGTAGCAGCTGTGCAAGGCCGAGGGGTTGGTTTTTGGGGATCTCGAGGCTGCTTGCGTACCGCCCGTCATCAATGTTGCTGCTGACCCGGGCCATCGTCCGTTTGAGGTCATCCCTGGGCGGCCCGGAGCACGCATCGACTCCTTCTTCCCGATCCCGAGAATAGGCGCGGGAGCTCTGCACGAAGAGGTCCGGATCGTCGGTCTCTTCCAGCAGCATGCTCATCCTCTTCATTCGCGGGGCCATGCCCGGTATCTCTTCCGAGACGCTCGGGACCTGCTTTCTTGAAACCTGAGGCACGATGCCGCTGAAGTCATCTTCCAGGGACCCTGCAAACTGGTCGATCAATTCGACCGGCAGAGCCCCGATAGCGATGCCGGAAAGCTCCGCAGAGGGAATCC
Source organism: uncultured Acidobacteriota bacterium (assembly GCA_963753035.1). Lineage (GTDB taxonomy): Bacteria > Acidobacteriota > Thermoanaerobaculia > Thermoanaerobaculales > Sulfomarinibacteraceae > JAHECW01. The sequence goes on from CAVWAW010000010.1 coordinate 329,943, forward strand.
GTTCGAAGATTTCGCGAATCTCGGCCAACGTCATGGGGATGGGTCGTTCGCCGCTCTCCTCGGCCTCCCTGAGGCGTTTGATGACCATCAGGCGGTCGGCAAAGGATCGGGGATAGCGGGTGAGTCTCCCCCTCCGGCCGATCTTGGGCAGTAGGCCCTCTTGAACGTAGTAGGCGATGGTTCGTTTGTCGAAGCCCGTGGCCTCCACGAGCTCGTCGATGGTGTACGGCCCAGTCTTGTTCATGGTTCGAGCCTACCGAGCTGACATTTTGGTGTCAATAGGTGTTGACTTTTTCAGTACTGTCATTATACTGTCGCTTACTGACATTTTAGTGTCAAGAAGGAGATCGCCATGACCATCACAAGTGCCATCATCAATTCAATCCTCGACGGCGTCGCATTCGGAAAGAAGACCGACCACGGGAGCTTGACCATGCTCCCTCTTCGGTCCGAGGGCGCCGGCGGGCTGGAGTATCTGACCTTGGCGGAAGCTCTGGATACCGGTTTCGCTCGAGTTTCCGAGGTTTCGGAAGGGGGCAGCGTTCCCGATCTCCGCCTCGCGAACACTGGGAGCCTTCCGGTGCTCGTCATCGATGGTGAGGGCGCGCCTGCGTCGGCGGTTTTTCGAAAATATCTGAAAATAAAAAGGATATGTGCTATGGTGTGTTTCTTGTTGCCGGCCGACGGGGCCGGCTTCTGTATTGGTGGACGCAGAGTCCTCCACGGCGAGTGAGACGGGCGCCCCTGCACAAAGGCAGCGCTCACGGAGAAAAAAAGAGATGTCTAAGAAATTGTTTGTCGGAAGTCTGAGCTGGGGAGTCAATGACGACTCATTGCGCGAGGCATTTGGTGTTCACGGCGAGATCAGTGAAGCCGTCGTGATCAGTGATCGCGACACCGGTCGTTCGAGAGGCTTCGGCTTCGTGACCTTTGAAGATGACGAAGCGGCCGACAAGGCCGTGGCGGCCCTCAACGGCACCGAGCTCGACGGCCGCACCATGCGTGTAGACGTGGCCCAGGCGAAAGAACGCAAAGGCGGCGGCGGTGGCGGCGGTTACCGCAGCGACAGCGGCTGGTAAGCCGACTTCCCCTGAATTTGAACCCCTCCCTCGCGGAGGGGTTTTTTCTTGTCCATGTGGTTACAATCGAGTATGGGTATTCCATTTCGAGCTCTTCGGCTGATCGCTTTGATTGCGCTCTGGACATTGCCGGTAGCGGCCACTGACTACTTCATCTCGAGTTCCATGGGCGACGACGGGAACGACGGGTTGTCGGAGGGGAGCCCCTTCGAGACCCTCGCCATGGTCGACACCCTCAGTCTGGCGCCGGGAGACCGGGTGCGGCTGAAATGCGGCGATCTCTGGCGCGCGGAACAGCTTCGGGTCAACGCCGCAGGAATCGCGGGCAACCCGATTGTCTTCGGCAGCTACCCGGACGGCTGCGGCAATCGTCCGGTGCTTTCCGGGGCGTTGCCCATCGCCGGCTGGTCGATCCACTCGGGGAACATCTATGTCGCCGATCTCTCAGCCGGGGTCAATGCCGGGGTGTTCCCCATGGGCATCACCCAGCTCTTTCGTTCCGAAGTCAGGCTCCCCTGCGGCCGCTGGCCGAACCTCGATGCCGGCTACGCCTTTGTCGATGCCGCGCCGGCCGGCAATCAGTTGACCGACTCCGCGCTCCCCGCAGCCAACTGGGCCGGCGCCGTGCTGCGGATCAAGACCCAACGTTGGCTTCTGGTCAACCGGGATGTGGTGAGCAGCAGCGGCGCCACCCTGAGCCTCAACGAGGCCGTCGATTGCCGCGGCGGCACGTGCGCCGGCTGGGGCTACTTTCTGCAAAACCACAGGGCCGCCCTCGATGAAAATGGCGAGTGGAGCTACGACTCCGCCACCAACCGGGTCTACCTCTACTCCACTGCCGGCTCCCCCACCGGGATCACCGGCTCGGCGGTGCTCGACGACGATCCGGGTCACCACGGCGGAGTGATGATCAGGGCCGCGGCTGAACATGTGGTGGTCGAGAATCTCGCCCTCACCCAGTGGTGGGCCAACGGCGTCGGGGCGCAGGCCTCCATGAGCGGTGACGCCTACCACCACGTCACGATCCGCGATTGCGAAATCACCGATATCGACGCCGCCGCGGTGAGGTTCAGCACCTGGGTCTGGAGCGCGACCACCGGGCCGGACGGATTCCGCTGCCGGAACATGGCTCTCATCGGCAACCGGATCGACGGCGCCAACCACTTCGGCATCACCGGCTACTGTTCGGACTCGCTCATCGAGGACAACGACATCTCCTCAATCGGCCTCATCGCCAACCTCAACCCGAGCGGGATGGGCTGCGGCACCACGGGCTCGAGCTGCACCGAAAACGGCGACGGCGTCCGTATCCGCACCCACCTCGTGGAGCAGTCCGGCCACCACAACCGGGTTCGGTTGAACCGGTTCAGCCGTACCGGCTACAACGCCGTCGATGTCTTTGGGCCCTACACCACCGTGGAGTTCAACCACATCGTCGAGCCCTGCTTCTCAAAGGGCGACTGCGGCGGGGTGCGGGTCTTCGGCAACACCAGCCTCGCCGCAACCACCGTGCACGACATCACCCTGCGATCGAACATCATCGTCGACAGCATCGGCAACGTCGACGGCGTCAAGATCGATTACCGCCAGCCGTTCGGGATGGGGCTCTATATCGACCACTATTCGCGCGATGTCGAGTCGACCGGCAACACGATCCTCAATTCGACCTTCACCGGCCTGCTCTACCAGAACTCCACCGGCACGGTCACCGGCAACACGCTGCACAACAACGCCACCGGGATCTACTACACCGGGCAGATCAACCTCGCCGGTTCGCCCACTGAGGTCGATTCAATGACCGGCAACATCCTCTACGGCCTCACCGAGAACGCGTGGACGCTGGTCCTCGACGGCGGCAGTCTGCTCGGCTCCGATCACAACTACTTTTTCCACCCCACCGTGGAAATGCAAATCACCACCGATGGGTGGGCGGGCCGCAAGACCTTTCCCGAGTGGCAGTCCTGGAGCGGCCAGGACACCAACTCCCAGGACAACTGGTTTGTGCTGCCGCTCGGCGATCCGCCGCTGTCAAAGGTCTTCACCAACCCGACGGCGAGCACGGTCGGCGTCCCCCTCCAGCCCCGGAGGTATCTCGATCTCGACCAGAACCCCGTCACCGGCGTCCTGGTCCTCGCACCCTTCAGCTCCCGAGTTCTCATCGACGACGGTCTGTCGGACGCGATCTTCGCCGACGGCTTCGAATCCGGCGGTGTCGGCGGATGGAGTTCGGCGACGCCCTGATCGCCCGCTTTCCGGGCACCACATCGCCGTCGGGCGGCGCCTACCCATGGAAAGAAGAAAGAAACCTGCGATCTGTACCGCAAGGCTCAACGGGACCGCAAAGACGCGAGGGTCGCCAAGGTACCGCCAAGCGTCGCTGGTTGACCCGGGCTCCCTCCGATTCGGGAAAAGAACTCATTTTGGGGGAGGGCGATGAGTCAATGAGATTACTTCGCGGCAGCTTAGCGACCCTCGCGTCTTTGCGGTTTCATTGTGCGACCCGGCGACTGGCGCGGGTGTCGTCGGCTCCTTGCGGGCGGAACCCCCGCATGATGCCGGTTCGGGAAATAGCCCCTCAAGCGCCGCTGTTATCGGCAGCATCTGAAACGGCTCAACGCTCGGAACAAATTGAAGATGCGGCCCTTGCGGCCGGACCGGTTTTGGGAGGGTGCGAATCATGGCCAATATGGACAAGGCGCTACAGACGCAGCTTGCGAACATCGAGAAGAAGACCGGCAAGACCCTCGACGAACTCTACGTTTGGCTCGGCTCGACCGGGCTCGAAAAGCACGGGCAGCTGCGCGACGCGGCCAAGGGCGATCTCGGGCTCGGTCACGGTGACGCCAACACGTTGGTGACGCTCTTTCGTCGCTCGACCGGCGCCGCGGCCGCTCCTTCGACGAACGCCGACGCCGCGCTTGACGCGATCTACACCGGACCGAAGGCCGAGCTGCGGCCGGTGCACGAGCAGGTGATGGCGGCCATCGCCGGGTTCGGACCGTTCGAGATCGCGCCCAAGAAGACCTACCTGAGCCTTCGGCGGAAAAAGCAGTTCGCCATGGTGGGTCCGGCCACCAAGACCCAGGTCGAGATCGGCCTCAACGCCGACGGCCTTCCGGCCGGCGGCCGCCTGGTGGCGCAGAAACCGGGTGGGATGTGCCGTTACAAGGTGCGTATCAGCGCCCCGGTTGAGGTCGACGACGAGCTTGTCGGTTGGATCCGCAGCGCCTACGACGCGGCGGGGTGATATCCACCAGAGTCGAGTCTCCTGCAATCACTGACTTTTCGGATGGTTCATGGCCTCGGTGCCGGCGGGACGCCGGCACTACAAAGCGCCGAAATCAAGAGTGGAACCAGCGTCGACATAGTGCTGGGGTCCTTTGTAGGGCCGGCGTCCCGCCGGCCTGATGGTGACGAGGGTCGGCAGGACTCAGGGTCCAACTCTTGAATCTTCCGAGAGGCTGAGTTGTCAACTGTCGAATCAGGGATCCGAGGGCACCCTGCGCTGGTTGACGGAAGCATTACGAGCTCTGGGCTGACTCACGTGCGGCCCGCCCGTGATGGAGAAGGGCGCCGGCGTGAAAGCGGTAACGGTTTCGTCGCCGACGTGGAGGGCGGTGCGGATCACGGCGTTGGTGGTCACGGGGGTGTCGACGGGCACCAGCCACTGGAAGCGGCCGCTGTCCTGGAGGTCGGCCACAATCGGCAGCCATGGACCACCGGAACCGCTGGTGGAGAGTTCGAGGTCGACACGACCGCCGCCCGAAGAAGGCACCGCGCTGATCCAGTCAACAAAGACCATGCTCCCGGCTCGGAGGGTCTCTCGTCCGACCGGGAAGACAGGCTTCATCTCGAGGACCGAAGGGGTCGAGGCCTCGTTGAAGACATGGAGCCGGCTGCGCAACGACGGCCAACTCCCCTCGTCGGCGACGAGGACCATGTCGGGGAAACCGTTGTGGTCGGTGTCTCCCCCGACGCGAAAGGCCTGTGTGTCGCCGACGGGCGGCGAGCTGAACGAGGCGACGAGTTCCCAACCACTCAATCCGTCGCCGCCCCAGACTTCACCCTCGCCCGAGCCGAAGCCGGTCACATCCAGGTGTCCATCCATGTCCATGTCGGCGAGTTGGGTCGCCTGACAGGCGCCGGTTGCGGGCAGGTCACCGCCAAGGCTGCGCCAGACTCCCGGCCGCTCCATGGTCCACACCTCGATCCCGCCGGCGGTGTTGCAGAAGGAGAGGTCGTCGGCGCCGTCACCATCGACATCACCGAGAGCGATGCCGATGCGTCCTCGGGAATCGCCCGGCGGCAGGTTGCCGTCGGATTGTATGAATCCTCCCCTACCATCGCCGAGATACACCGTTCCTTCTTCATGGCCGACCGCAAAATCCGTGGCGCCATCGCCGTTGACATCGCCGAAGACGAAGGCTGCCCGGGCGTTGCCGCCGAGGAATCCGAAGGACTCCACCCATCGGCCGTCGCCCTGGTTGAGATACACGTGCACCCCGGCGCAACAGCCGAACCCGACGGCGCCCAGATCGAGATCGCCATCGCCGTCCACATCAGCGAAATCGGTCGCGCTCATCCCCCAGGTCTCGCCGTTCTCGGCTAAGCCGTCATCCCACGGAGTCCAACCGCGACCGCTGCCGTCGCCGAGGGCGACCTCGAGCAACTGGTCGCCGAAATCCGTCGCCGAATAGTTGTGGTGGATGCCGTAACCCACATCGATCAAGCCGTCGTTGTCGACGTCGCCGAGGGCCACTCCCCCGTAGCCGAAGTGTCCCGACATCTCGAGCGTCCAAATCCCGGCGTCGTCTCCGAGCCAGACCATCACGCCGTGCTGATCGGTTCCGATCAACGGCGAACCGTGGTCGCCAACGCTCACGAGATCGAGAAATCCATCACCGTTGACGTCGCCCATCTCGATCTCGGTGGATCCGCCATCCAGGGTCGGGGGGATCAGACCGGTGGAGGATTCGACATAGAGCAGGGTGCGCGACCCGTCCACGCCAGCCTCTGCCGCGAACATCGAAACGGCCATCAACAGTAGCGTCGCCGCAGGAAAGTGCTGTGGTTTCACCTCCCCATTGTGGCAGAGAGGCGGCCGTGATCGTTGGCTCAAAGATGCGAAAACAACTGTCATGAACTACAGTGGAGGTATCCGGAGGCATGCCATGCTGAGTCGATCCATTCGGGTGCTTGTCGCGATTCTCTCGTTCACGCCACCGGTCGCCGCCTCAGGTGATGCTGTGCACTGACGCCCCGCCGTTTGCCAGTGTCTCCGGGCCGAGTGGGCCGTTCGTCGCCGCCCAGTGCACCCTCGAGGCGTCCACCGACGGCGACATCCTGGTGATCGCCAGCACGAGCGTCAACCGTGTGGACACCGACCACACCCAGTTGAGTCTGAAGGTGGGGATCGATCAGCCCGGAGGACTGGGCCTGGTGGCCTCGGAACGGGTCGTCGATATCTATGGCACGACCTATCTTGAACGCCAGAACACCATGGCCACTGTGGCAGCCCCGGTGGTGGCCGGAAGCCATACCATCTACTATTTTGCCGAACGCGTGGTGGGAACCGCGACAGTGACTTTGTACCGGCCGCGCATCATGGCCATCTTCATCCCATCCGGCGAGACGAATATCCGAGTCTGTGAAGGACGCTGGATCGGTGAGTTCACGACCGACATCTTCTCGCAGACCATCGTGGCGTCGTGTTCGTTGTCCGGCCTCGGAATGGGTTCGGCCCTGGTTTCATCGGATGGCTGGATGCGGCTCGCAGACTCTCAGGCAGAGCTCAACGCCGATCTTCGAGGCAACCAGCCGACCACCGTCGCGCCCGGAACGGTGCGGCGTCTCGATGTTACCGGCGACGTGGTCTACGACGGCGTCGATTCCAGCCTCGCCACCAGCCACCTGGCCAGTCTGGGTCCTGGGACAGCCTACTTCTACATGACCATCGCCCGCTCCTCCGGCCCCGGGACCGTGTCGGTGATGTGGCCTGGATTGGCGGCGCTTTGGGTGGCCACCGGCGGGCCGGTGCTGTCCAACGGCGCGGTTCTCCCCGGCGAGTGGACGACGACCACGATCACATCGACGACAATGCTCGAAACCACCCTCAATCCCGCCGTCGACGGGTATTTTCTGATCCTCGCCACGGCATCCATCAGCCCCGACACCGCCGATTACACCGCCCACTTCATGGCCCGGATCGACGCCGGTGACGACATCGCCAATCGCTACGTCAAGATCAACGACACCATCGATCGAAATCTGGCGCTCTCGGATCTGGTGCCGGTATCCGCCGGCAGCCACACCATCCGGCTCGCGGGCGGCCGCTACGATACGCCGGCATCCACCAATCTCAGGGTCCGGGACGGTTCGCTGTCGGTGATCTTCTTCCCGAAGGAGATGGTGGCGATTTTCGGTGACGGGTTCGAAATTGGCGGCGTCGGCGCGTGGAGTTCGGCGACGCCCTGATCGCCGGGATTTCGGGCGCCACGACGCCGTCAGGCTGCGCATTCGTCTGGGACGACGGAGGCAGCCAATTCATGTCATCCCGAGCACCGCCTCGCCGCAAGGCGGCGCCTACTCATGGAAAGAACCTGCGATCTGTACCGCAAGGCTCAATGGAACCGCAAAGACGCGAAGCACGCCAAGGTACCGCCAAGCGTCGCTGTTTGACCCGGGCTCCCTTCGATTCGGGAAACGGACTCAATCCCGGGGAGTGCGATGAGTCAATGAGATGACTTCGGGGCAGCTTAGCGACCCTGGCGTCTTTGCGGTTTCATTGTGCGACCCGGCGACTGGCGCGCGTGTCATTGGGAGCGAGCGAAGCAAGTCGAAGAATCTCCCAAAGCTCAGAATGACAGGTATTTGCTACCTCCATCATTCCTCGAGTAGGCGCCGCCCGGCGGCGTGGCGGTGCTCAGGGTGACAATGTATCTGTCATCCCGAGCCTCCCATGGCCATTCGGGCCAACCGCTTCAGCCTTCATCGAGAGGCTGATCCGGCCTCGTTTGTGATCGACTTCCAGGACGGCCACCCTGACGACCTGGCCGACGTGGAGGACCGATCGAGGATCAGCGACCCAGGTGTCGCTCAGCTGCGAGATGTGCACCAGACCATCGCGTTTCACTCCTAAATCGACGAATGCCCCGAAATTGGTCACGTTCGAGACCCGTCCTTCGAGGATGAGGCCCGGCTCGAGATCGTCGATCGAGGTGATGTCCTCACGCCAGGTCGGCGCTTCGAATACGGGACGAATGTCGCGCCCGGGCCGCTCGAGTTCTTTCTGGATATCCTCAAGCGTGGGTCGGCCGATGCCGTTTTCAGGATCGACGAACGACTGCAGGTCGATCCGCCCGGCGGCTTCACCGATCAACTCCTCGACCCCGAGTCCCAGGCTTGCGGCCATCTTCTTGACCAACTTGTAGCGTTCGGGGTGGACCGCGGTTCGATCCAGCGGGTTGCTGCCGTCGTGGATTCGCAGGAACCCCGCACACAGCTCGTACGCCTTGGGCCCGAGACCGGACACATCGAGCAGCCGGCGACGGTTGTTGAATCGACCCTGCTCGTCACGGTTGCCGACGATGGCGGCGGCCACCTTGGAGCTGATGCCCGAGACCCGCTCGAACAGCGAAATCGACGCCGAATTGAGTTCCACACCGACCCGGTTCACCACCGACTCGACCTCGCGGTCGAGTTCGTCCGCCAGGGCTTTCTGGTTGACATCGTGCTGGTACTGGCCGACACCGAGGGCTTTCGGCTCGATCTTGACCAGCTCGGCCAGGGGGTCCTGCATCCGGCGAGCGATCGACGCCGCGCCCCGCAGACTGACATCGAGATCCGGCAGTTCCCTCCGGGCCACTTCGGAGGCGGAGTAGACCGAGGCGCCGGTCTCCGGAACGATGACCACCATCACCTCGTCAAGCCCGGCATCGCGCACGCACTTTCGCGCGAAGGCTTCGGTTTCTCGGCCGGCGGTTCCATTGCCGACCGCGATCGCCCGGACTTGATGTCGGCGGCACAACGCCACCAGCGTCTTCTCCGCAGCGGCCGTACGCGATCCCTCGGGGACCGCATACAGCACATCGGTCGCGACCACGGTGCCGGTCGGGTCGACCACCGCCAGCTTGCAGCCGGTTCGCAGACCGGGGTCGAGCCCGACAACCGCCTGTTGGCCGAATGGCGGCTGCATCAGCAGCTCGCCGAGGTTGGCGCGAAACACCCGGATCGCCTCGTTTTCGGCCCGTTCTCGCATTTCTGCGCGGATTTCGTTGCCAATCGACGGCCGAATCAGCCGCTTGTAACCGTCGGCGGCGGCCAGCGCGATCTGTTTCCCACACGGTGTCGTCAGCGGCACACCGGGGATCCGCTCCAGGCGGGCGATTTCATCCTCGTCGTCGATCCGCAGGCTACTGACCAGAATACCCTCGCGTTCGCCGCGCAGAATCGCCAGCATGCGGTGCGAAGGCACCCGGGCGGCGGGTTCCTGATATTCGAAGTAGTCGCGGTATGTGGCGCCTTCCGCTTCCTTGCCGACAAGCACCCGAACCTCGAAGGAGGCGTTGGCCTGGAACACCCGCCGCAGCCGGGCGCGGGTGGGAGCATGTTCTGCAAAGCGCTCGGCGAGAATGTCCCGCGCACCCGCCAACGCGGCCTCGACGTCCATCTCGGGGTTGACGTATCCGGCGGCCAGTTGGACGGGGTCTTTCTGACCGTTTGCCGCTTCGAGGAGGGCATGAGAGAGCGGTTCGAGGCCACGATCCCGCGCCATGGACGCGCGGGTTCGGCGTTTCGGCTTGTACGGCAGATAGAGATCTTCCAGCTCCGCCTTGGTGGTCGTGGCGCGAATGATCCGCTCGAGTTCGGGTGTCAACCGGCCCTGCTCGTCGATGGAGGCCAGAATCGCGTCTCGCCGTTCGGTCAGATCGATGAAGTAGTCGCGCTTCTTGGCCAGGGTCTCGAGGGCCGCGTCGTCGAGGCCTCCCGTGGCTTCCTTGCGATAGCGGGCGACAAACGGAACGGTTGCACCTCCGGCCAGAAGCTCGGCCGCCGCGATGACCTGTTGATTCGTACAGGTGATATCTCGTGCGATCGATGTTACGAACCGGGTCTCGAGGCCGCCCGCGAGTTGCTCTTGCATTTCGATGCTCCGTTCAGTGAGCATCCTGGCAGGACCTCAGAATTCGTCAAGGCATGCTGTCGCGTTTGTCCATGCAACCCGGCAAAAAGGCCCAAAAACGTCGCGATCGTCCATGGCCCCGCGGTTTCCTCCCCCATAGATTATTCAAAGGAGGATCCAGATGACAACTCCCAACGGATGCATCAACCCATCCGGGCGTTCCGCGCATGCCGTGTCGACGGCAATGGCGAATGCCCCCTCGTCAATGACCGCCCCCTCACCGAAGGAAAACGCGAGACTCAAACCACGTGTGACTGCCCTGCTTCTGGTCGCGGTGGTCGCGCTCGCCGGTCCTGCATTCGCTCAGACCTTCCAGCAGGTTGGATTCGCGGGGCTCGGTGACACCACCAACAACAACACCGGTTCCATGGCGATCTACAACTCGATGCTCTACGTCGGGACCGGGAACTTCACCACCGGGACCGAGGTCTGGCGGTACGACGGTTCCGCGTGGACCCAGGTCAACAGCGATGGCTTCGGCGACGCCAACAATCGAAGCACGAACTGCCTCATGGTCTACGGCGGCCGACTCTATGCCGGCACCTACAACCCCACATCCGGCGCCGAACTGTGGGAGTACGACGGTTCCGCGTGGATCCAGGTCAACAGCAACGGCTTTGGCAGCGCCTCCAACCAGTGGGCGAACAGCATGGCTGAATACGGCGGCAACCTCGTCGTGGGCACCGGTAACATCGCTTCGGGTCTCCAGGTCTGGGAGTACGACGGGTCGACATGGTCCCAGATCGCCACCGGGGGCTTCGGCGACACGGACAACCACAATGCCTCGTCAATGGCCGTCGACGGCGGTCTTCTCTTTGTCGCCACCTACAAGACCGTGGGGCCGGGCGGCGAGGTCTGGTCGTACGACGGTGCGATCTGGAGCCAGGTCAACACCGATGGCTTCGGCGACGCGAACAACTTCGGCTCTCACTCGCTGGTTGCGTATGGCGGGATGGTCTACGCCGGAACCTACAATCGGTTCACCGGGACCGAGATCTGGCAGTACGACGGTGCGAACTGGACCCAGGTCAACGCCGACGGGTTCGGGACAGCCGACAACCAGACCTCGCAGGCCGCCGTCGTGATGAGCGGCGCCCTCTACATCGGAACCGCCAACGCCAACGACGGCGCCGAGGTCTGGGAGTGGGACGGCTCGACCTGGCGCGGGATCGTCAGCGCGGGCTTCGGCGACCCGAACAACGCCGCGATCGCCTCCAACGGACTCGCCGAGTTCGGCGGCTATCTGATGGCCGGCACCTTCAATCCCGGCGGAGGCGAGGTATGGGAGATCGATCCCAGCCAGAACCAGGGGCCGATTCCCGCCATCCCGGTGTTATCCGGGCTCGGGTTGCTCGCCCTGGCCGTGATGATCGGGATCGTCGCCGTGAGCATCTTGCGGAAGATCTGACGGGAGAAGCCGCGGGGGCTTCACCTTCGATCTCGCCATCGGCCACCGAGGCATCGTTGAGTGATCAACAGCCTTTGAAGTCAAACCTTGCAAAAGACATGGTCTTTTTGAGAAATCTCATGTCGAATGGACGAAAATGTCTCCACAGATCGCTCGTGGACTGAACCGCGGTGGGCGGACGAGATCCGCCCGATCGGAGGCATGGATGAGGATTCGACTACTTTTGGTGTTGACCGTTCTTTGTATGGTTTCCGCGGCGGCCGCGGGTGAAGTGACGGCGACCCAGAACGACTGGTCGGACGGACCGGGAGTCGCAATTCCGGTATCCGAATGGGGCGCGGGGTTTGAGAGCGCGGACGACGTTGCCTGGCGCGCGATCCGCGGTCAGCTTGCCCTGGCGACCTCGCCGGCGCCAAGCCCCGATCGCGTCACCTTCCCGGGGGACGCGGACGGTGCGATCAAGGTCTACGCCGCCGACATCGATCTGGACGGCGACACGGACGTTCTCGGCAACTCCTACTACGGCAACGAGCTGCTCCTCTTCGTCAACGATGGCGACTCGCCACCCTCGTGGGAGCGGCACGTGATCGATGACGATCTTGTCGAGGCGCTGGCGGTTTCGGTGGTCGATCTCGACGGCGACGGGTTGCCCGACATCCTCGGCGGCAGCGCGGCCGGCGCAGAGGTGGCGTGGTGGCGTAATCTCGGCGGCAGCCCACCCGCCTGGTCGCGGTCCACCATCGACGACGGCGTTCCCGGAGCTCACGATGTTGCCGGCGCCGATCTCGATGGCGACGGCGATGTCGACGTGATTTCAGTTTCTTTCGAGGACGACGAGATAATGTGGTGGCGCAACGACGGCAGCGCCGGAACTGCCTGGCAGAGATTCACCGTCGCGTCGAACTTCGACTACCCCACCAAGGTGGCCATCGCCGATGTCGACCACGACGGCGATCTCGATGTTTTCGCGGTGGCGTGGCACGACCGGCAGATCGCGTGGTGGCGCAACGGCGGCGGCGATCCCATCGAGTGGACCGGCGAGACCATCGGAGAAGGTTTCGCCGGGGCCCACTGGGTCCACGCCGGCGATATCGATGACGATGGTTGGATCGATGTCGTCGGAGCGGCCATGGATCTCGGCCAGGTCGCCTGGTGGCGAAACGACGGAGCGGGTCAGACATCGTGGCAGAAAACCGTGATTACCCGGTCGCTGCCCGGCGCGGTCTCGGCCGTGGCGGGCGATCTCGACGGTGATGGCGATCTTGACGTCGCCGGCGCCGGATGGAGCGCTTCCGGGCACATGGCGTGGTTCGAGAATGTCGATGGGCAGGGCGCGACCTGGGAGTTTCGAAGTATCGACCGCAGCTTTGCCCAGTCGAGTTCAGTGCACGTGGCCGACGTGGACGGCAACGGAAGTCTGGACATGCTGGGCTCGTCGTGGGAACTCGGCGCGCTCGGGTGGTGGCGGGTCGGGGATTTCGCCGAACACGGATCGCTGACGTCGTCGATCCTCGACTGCGGTGAGCCCGTCGAGTGGATCAGCTGTGATTGGCGGGCCGAGGAGCCCGGTTCGACGGTCATGAGGATAGAGGCGCGGGCGTCGCGTGACCGTGATCTGATGGGGACGTGGGTGCCCATCGAATCGGGAGAAGGATGCCAGGGCCTGACCGACGGCGCTCGTTATCTTCAATACCGGGTATTGTTCGACTCGACGAGTGCGGCAGCCTCGCCCATCCTCGAGGAGATCAGCTTTACATGGGAGCCGAAGGCGTTGCCGGCGCCCCGCATACCCAGAGGGCGCGTGGCGCCCTGAGTGGGCTGCGTCTCGCGCGCACGCCGAGGCGTTTCGTTCCGGGGAGACTCACCCACCAGGGTGGCGCAAAGTTCCCCCAACCATCGCACATCGCCGGCGGGGACGCCGGCGCTACAAAGGCGCGCCACTCCGCGGGGGTTCACATCACAGGGGGGACGCCGGCGCTACAAAGGCGCGTCACTCCGCGGGGGCTTGCACATCGCCGGCGGGGACGCCGGCGCTACAAAGGCGCGCCACTCCGCGGGGGCTTGCACATCACCGGCGGGGACGCCGGCGCCGGGTTCATTGGGAGCACGCGGGTTGATTGGTCGTGGATCAGCCCAGGACGTAGTAGACCGGTGAGGGGGTGGCGGTGATGGCGATGCTGTTCGGCGGATTGATCTCGGCGCCGTCGCGGGTGATGGCACGTCGGGCGGGGGCCGGCAGATCGGCCAAGGAGCTCTCTTCGAGGCTCCAGGCGACGACCAAGGTCTCTTCGTCTCGTTCGAACCGGTAGAGCCAGGTGTCATCGGGCGCCGGGAGAGAGCCGGTGAACGTCGCCCCGTCGAGCACTTCGTTGAGGGTTTTGAGCGCGTACCACGACGGGCGGCGGCGCAGGGATCCGTCGGGTTCGGGGGCGATGAGGCCATAACCGCGAGCGACCATCCGCCACCAATAGACCCGCTCGACGGCGCCGCTGGCCAAGGTTTGGAGGTAGTAACGCACGAGGTAGTCGGCCTGGGTCTCTTCGCTCACGGCTACGGTCTTGCCCGCGGGTGAGTGCGGCCCCTCGGCCAACGGCCAGTTGACCTCGGTGATCCAGCTTCGGCTTGTCGAGTTAAGGCCGGTATCGGCGATGGCCTTGAGCAGCAGGACCTTCTCGATGGTGCAGAAACAGAGTTGGCAGTTCTCGGGGGCACCGCGCCGGTCGACATAGAGCAGGCTCGCCAGGATGTCGAAATCGAGGCCCTTGGCGCGGTGGTTGACGACGGCGGAGGTGATCTGAAATTCGAAATCGATGACCGCCGGACCGAGGAGCTCGACGCCGTCGATCCGGCGAAGCACCTGGGCCGCGACCTGGTAGAGCCGCACGTATTCGTTCCGGGTCCAGATTCCCCACTTGCTGCGGTTGACGGCCTGGCCGATCTGGAATCGGGTTCCGTAGGGTGCGAATCGCTCGCCGAGTTCCTCGACCGCGGCGCGCCAGCGTGGGAGATCGGTGACGAGGTCGCGGATCTGCGGCAGGGCGAAGACGAGGTCGCAGCCCCGGCCGTGGAGCGCTGCTGCGAGGGTTTCCTCGGCGTCGTGGTTGGTCTCCCAGGGGTGGAGACGGATGAGGATTTTCTTCACCCCCAGCGCATCGACGGCGTCGAGGTGAGCTTCGGGGTCGTCCTCCCACGGCCGCAGACAGAGACCAAAACCGCCCATGAGAACCGGTTTGGTATGGAGTTCGCGCTTGAGTTGGCGGTAGCGGCGCCTGACCTTGGGCGCGGAAGCCGCCACAACGGCGAAATCAGCGACGTGGTGGGGGCCGTCCATGAAGCGGATCCCGAACTTGGACCACCGACCGGCGTGCTGGTGGGGTTGATCCGAAAGATGATCCCAAACCGCCAGGTTACGCTTGCCGGCTTTCTCGGGGGCCGGTGGGAGGTGATCGTGGTGGCCGCCCCGGTGAGCGTGTTGGCGGCGTAGATTGTTGCGCCGTAGCCACTTCTTGAGCACGTGTTTGTTGATATAGCCATCGACGCTGAGGCCGTAGAGCCACCACTTTGGCGACCAGGGTGACGGAACCTCTCCCCAGTAGCCTCGGAGGAATGCCGCCCGGTGCTCGGGCTCGATCACCGGCTGACGGCAGATGTCGCGGGTCCGGCGGTAAACCCCGGGCGTTTGGTGGATCCTGGCTCGGTTGAAGTCGACCACCGAAAGCTCGGGCTCAGGACCGTCGCTGACGGTGAGGACGTTCCCCATGGAGAGATCGCGGTAGATGATTCCAGCGTCGTGAATGCCCCGGGCGTGGCGTCCGAGCTGTTCGAGAAAGGCGAGCGGTTCCACATCGGGGAACGCCCCGGGGTCGGGCTCATGGTTGAGACGGCGGAAGAACTGACGGACCTCGCACGCGCCGTCGAGCAGGCGGGCGATAAAGAAGGAGGGTCCGTCGAGGCGGTCGGACTCCACCAGAGCGATGGGCTCCGGGGTTTCGATTCCGGCCCGCATCAGCTCCTTGGCCACCCGCCAGCTGCGGGTCGCTTTGCTGCCGCGGAAACGGCGCTCGAGTTTCTTACGCCAACCCTGGTTGCGGAACTGTTTGACCACCACCGGGATGACGCCTCGAGGCGTCGTCATATCGGCGGTGTAGAGGTAATTGCGACCCCAGTGGATGGTGGCCGTTGCGGAGGCCGGGTCGACGAGCCGCCGGATTTCGGCGATGACATCGCCGGGGCGGTACACGCGGGCGATTTCGCCGTGCAGACCACTGCCTGCGAACGTCTCAAAAAGGTCTGTTTCCTGCACCTCGTCAGGATAGCAGGGGGGAGAGGGGGCGTCGCTCGTTTTTGCATTCGAGGATCATTTTCTCGGGGTTCATTTCGCCGCGTCGGACGCGGCGAAATGAACCCCGAGAAAATGACATGGCGAGCGTCATACGCTCGCCGGGACAACGGATGGGGTCAGGCGAGCATTCGATTGAGTTCGTCCGGTCGGCTGCTTCGGCCGAGAGCCTCATCGGCCGAGATTGCACCGCTGCGGACGAGATCTGTGAGGGCCTGCTCCATGGTCTGCATACCTTGACTGCGACCGGCAGTGATCTCGTTGTAGAGCCGCTCGATATTGCCGCGGCGGATGTGATTTCGCACCGCTATGTTCGCAAAGAGCAACTCGACCGCCGGTACGCGCCCCCGGCCCATGGCGGTCGGGATGAGTTGTTGCGAGACGATGGCGCGCAGCGAGAGGGCGAGCTGGTGGCGGATCTGCTCCTGCTGCGAACCCGGGAAGACATCGATGATCCGGTGGATGGCCTGGGCGCTGTCGGCGGTGTGCAGCGTCGAGAGAACAAGATGACCGGTCTCGGCCGCGGTGAGGGCGGTGGAGATGGTCTCGAGATCGCGCATCTCCCCCACCAGGATCACATCAGGGTCCCGCCGGAGGGCAGCCCGCAACGCCATGGCGAACTCTGGAACGTCACTGCCCACCTCAACCTGCTCGAAGACCGACCGCGTGTTGCGATGCTCGTACTCGACCGGATCCTCGATGGTGATGATATGGCGGAAGTCGGTCTGGTTGAGTTGATCGAGGATGGCCGCCAGGGTCGTCGATTTGCCGGAACCCGTGGGGCCGCAGACGAGAACGAGACCGTTGGCGTTGGTTGCCAGATCGCCCAGTGCGGGCGGAAGGGTGAGTTCCTCGAGCGAAGGAATGCGCCGCGGCAAGGCGCGTATCGCCGCCGCCAACCGACCGCCCTGGCGTTGGAGATTGACCCGCAGACGCCAGGACTCCCGCTCGCTCGAGCCCGCGAGGTGAAGCGAGAAATCGGTCGATCCCCGCTCGGCTAGGGCGCGCCGAGCGCGGCGGCTGAGGTGCGGGGTGAAGTGTCCGCAGATCGCCTCATCGGTCACCTCGGCCAGGGGCAGGGTTTCGAGCCGGCCGTCGATCCGGACGACCGGTTTCGAGTCCGGCACAAGCAGGAGATCCGAGGCCTGGCGGCGAACCATTTCGCTCAGGATCGCGTCGAGGGCCTCGTCGCCGTGGACCTCACGCAGATCCGGGCCGTCCCAAACCGCACCCTCATCCGGCTCGGCGTGTTCGGCAGCCTCCTCACGGTTCATCTCTTGGATGATCCGCTCGAGTTCGGGATCGGGGATCAGTTCGCCCATGCGCAGTCATTGTACGACGGGGCCGGGGCGTCCGTTGAGATTCCAATTCTCGACGCATCTTTCACCGCGTCGGACGCGTCGAAATCTGCACCGAGAATTGGACATGACGAGCGTTACACGCTCGTCACCGCAGGACGGTGCGGACGAGACCTTCGGCGACCGCCATGCCTCTGGGGGTGGGTTGGATCCGGGGGCCGTTGCAATTCAGGTGGCCCGATTTTACGAGGCGTTCGATGGCGGGTTCGTCGAACCGGGCGACCTCGGCGCCGAAGCACTGGAGGAGAGCGTCGCGATCGATGCCGTCAGCGGTTCTCAGACCCAGCATCACCGCTTCGAAGAAGAGCTCGCCGTCGCTGAGGTCTTCCTGACCCTCGATCGGAGAGCGGTCTTCCTCGATAGCGGCGGTCCACAGCCTCACCTTGCGTTGATTCCACCACCGCCGGCGGCCGACGAAGCTGTGGGCCGATGGACCGAGTCCGATGTAGGGGGTGTGGTCCCAGTACTTCCGGTTGTGTTTGGAACGGTGTTCGTCGTGGGCGGCAAAATTGGAGACTTCGTAGCCTTGCCAGCCGGCGGCGCCGAGGATCTCGTGGATCAGTTGATAGAGCTCGGCTTGACCGTCCTCATCGAGTTCCCGAAGCTCGCCGCGATCGTGTCGACGGCCGAAGACGGTGCCGTCGTGGATGGTGAGCTGATAGCACGAGAGGTGGTGGACGCCGAGCGAAAGGACAGCCTCGAGCTGACGCCGCCAGTCATCTGCGGTTTGGTGTGGAAGACCGAAGATGAGGTCGACCGAAACCGTGGTGAAACCGGCATCGAGAAGCGTTTCGGCGGCGCGGCGGGCATCGGCGGCACGGTGGCTGCGGCCCAGAAAATCGAGGACCTCGTCAGAGAAGCTCTGGACGCCGAGGCTCGCAAAACTGAAACCGAGATCGCGCCACGCGCCGGCGCTGGCAGGGCTGACGTCTTCCGGGTTGATCTCGAGGTGGCGGGTGACATCGGTAGCGAAATCGAGACTGCCGTCGAGGTTCGAAAGGACGCGTCCGAGTTGCTCCGGTGTCAGGCTCGATGGCGTGCCGCCGCCGAAATAGACCGTGTCGAATTGAAGACCGTGGTTTGCCGAAAGTTCGATTTCACGATCGAGAGCGTCGAGGTAGGAATTGCGCCGGTCGTCACCGGCAAGAGTGACCGCGAAATCGCAGTAAGGGCAGACCGACGAGCAGAACGGGACGTGGACGTAGAGACCCGCAGGGTTCATTTCTCGCGATCGGTCTTGAGCACCGCGACGAAGGCGGTCTGCGGGATCTCGACACTGCCGACCATCTTCATCCGCTTCTTGCCCTTCTTCTGCTTCTCGAGGAGCTTCCGCTTCCTCGAGATGTCGCCGCCGTAGCACTTGGCGGTGACGTCCTTGCGGTAGGCGTTGATGGTCTTTCTCGCAACGATCTCGCTACCGATGGCGCCCTGGATGGCGATCTTGAATTGCTGGCGCGGGATGGTGTCTTCGAGGCGTTCGCAGTAGTGCATGGCCCGCATCCTCGCTCGGTCGCGGTGGACGAGCTGCGAGAGGGCGTCCACCGGCTCGGCGTTGACCAGGATGTCGACCTTGACGAGATCGGTTTCGCGATAGTCGAGCATCTCGTAGTCGAAGGACCCGTAGCCCTGGGTGGTGGACTTGAGCCGGTCGTTGAAGTCGAAGACGACCTCGGCGAGGGGCATCTCCGAGGTTAGCTCCACCCGGCCCACAGCGAGGTAGGTGAAGGTGGTCTGCTCACCGCGACGTTCGCGGCAGAGCTCCATCACCGCTCCGACATAACGCTCGGGCATCATCACCGATGCCTTGATGAAGGGCTCCTCGGTGCGCACGATCTCGGCCGGATTGGGGAAATAGCTCGGGTTGTCGACCCACGAGGCATTGCCATCGGCGGTGGTCACCCGGTAGCGCACCGATGGCGCCGAGAGGATCAGCGAAAGGTCGTACTCGCGGCGCAGCCTCTCCTGGACAACTTCGAGATGGAGCAGACCGAGAAAACCGCAGCGGAATCCGAAACCCAGCGCCGCGGACGAGTCCTTCTCATAGGTCAGGGCGGCGTCGTTGAGCTTGAGCTTCTCGAGCGCCTTGGTCAGCTCCGGGTACTCCTCGGTGGACATGGGGTAGACCGACGAGAAGACCACGGGTTTGGCCTCTTTGTAGCCGGGCAGCGGCTTCTTGGCCGGGTTCGCGGCATCGGTGATGGTGTCGCCGATGTTGATGTCGGAGACCGATTTGATTCCCGCGATGATGTAGCCCACCGAACCCGCCTCGAGCTGGTCCACCTTGACCTTCTTGAGCTGGAGCAGACCGACCTCCTCGAGGTCGTGCTCGATCTCGGTGTGCATCAGCACCAGCCGCTGGCCCGCGCGCAGGGTGCCCTGCATGACCCGGACCAGCAGAACCGCACCGCGGTACGGGTCGTACTGGGCGTCGAAGATGAGCGCCTGGAGCTGCGCCTTGGGGTCGCCCGCGGGCGGCGGCAGCCGGGTCACGACGGCCTCGAGGACGTCTTGGACTCCGGTTCCCTTCTTGGCCGAGCACAGGATCGCGTGCTCGGAGTCGAGACCGAGGTCCTCTTCGATCTCCTCCTTGACCCGTTCGACATCGGCCGCCGGCAGATCGATCTTGTTGATCACCGGCACCAACTCGAGGTTGTGCTCGATGGCGAGGTACATATTGGCCACGGTCTGGGCCTCGACACCTTGGGAGGCGTCCACCAGCAGGAGCGCACCTTCGCACGACATGAGCGAACGGCGGACTTCGTGCGAGAAATCGACGTGTCCGGGGGTGTCGATGAGATTGAGCTGGTAGGTCTTTCCGTCCTTGGCCGTGTAGCTCAAGGTCACCGTGTTGGACTTGATGGTGATACCGCGCTCGCGCTCGATGTCCATGGAGTCGAGAATCTGATCGCGAAAGTCACGCTCCTCCACCCCACCACAGAACTGGATGAGGCGATCGGCAAGGGTCGACTTGCCGTGATCGATGTGGGCGATGATGCAAAAACTACGTACGTTGTCCATGGTTCCTTCTCGGCCACCGGCGGCGCCAGTAGGCATTATGGCCTATCAACCGGTATTGGCGCCACGCGATTCCGAAAGCAGGGTTCGGGTCCGTGCCTGGAGATCGGCGTTTTCGGTGTTCTCCGGGTCGATTTCCATCGCATCGCGGGCCAAACGCAGTGCTTCGGCGAATTCGAGTTCGGGATCCTGGCCCTGCCGCTCGAGGATCTTCGCTTTGAGGAGATGCGCCCGCGAGGCGAGCAGCAACGGCGACCCGCGCTTTGGACGAGCCGTGCCGGCTGCAGCGGCGGCCTCGATCGCCCGATCGCAGAGCACCGGCGCGACCAGGTCATCAACGAAATCAAGCTCGATCAACCGCAACATCCGCGCTGCTTCGGCCTCGTAGAGCCAAGCATCGCTGCGCGCGACTCCGAGGGCTCTGGCATAGACCTCACCGGCGGACGCGAGATCGGCTTCGGCGCCGGCGATGTCTCCGTCGCTCGCCCGCACCTCCGATCTCGCCACCAGGATTTCGCCCTCAAGCTGGAGTGCCTCATACAGCCACGGCACGCGGGCAGACGACTCACGTGCGCGAACGAGGGCCTCGTCCAATCGGCCGGCAACGAAGAGGGCAAGGGCGTCGTGGAAGTCGTTGCGCTCCGCGGTCTGCGGGCCACGGCTCTCAAGGTGGTGTATGGCCCCGGCGACGCGAGAACCGCTCTCCTCTGACGTGATGCCTTCGACTCGGCGGGCGGCGAGAATCTGCATGGCCTGGGCGACCCCCAGAGCCGACTCGACCTCGGGACGGGCGTAGCCGCCATCGACGGCCGCCTGGAGCCAGATCTCCGCCTCGGCGAATTCACGCAGCATCAGATGACCGAAACCGAGGGCGTAATGCGCAGGACCACGGGCCAGTGGACCGGTCGCCAACAGGCTCGCCTCGACTTCCGCCAATCTCTGACGCGCCGCGGTTTCCGCCGCGGTCGTGTCATGCAAGGGCATCATCCGCGACCGCCGCAACACCCGGTCGATCTGCTCGATCTCGTTCTGATGTGCGGTGGCGAGCATCTGGCGTTGGTTCTCGCGATACCGGAGCCACAGCGCCGAACCCGCCGCGGCCCCCGCAACTGCCAGCACTGCCGCCAGTGACGCAGCGGCGAGCCGGCGAGTGCGCACCCACGTCTTCAACTGGTAGACGGGGCCCGCTCTCCGTGTCCGGATGGGCTTGCCGTCGAGCCATCGGCGGAGGTCATCGGCAAACGCCCGCGCGCTTGGGTAGCGACGCGACGGATCCTTGTCCATGGCCACCGCGACGATGGTCTCGAGATCTGCCGACATTCCGGGAACAACCAGCCCGAGCCTCAGGGGTTCCTCGTCGAGCACCTTTTGCTTGGTTTCAGCGCGGGTCGCTCCGAAGAACGGCGCCTGTTCGGCCAGCACCGCATAAAGGGTGGCTCCGAGGCCGTAGACATCGACCCTGTGGTCGAGCGGGCGGCCGTCACTGCGGATCCGCTCCGGCGCCATGTATGCGGCTGTGCCCGTGGGCACTGAGGGCGAGTCCTCATCGGGTCCAGCCGAATCGTGGGCGATGCCGAAGTCGAGAACATAGGCGTGGAGGCGACCGTCGTCCCGCCGCTCGACCATGACGTTGCCGGGCTTGAGATCGCGGTGGATAACGCCACCGGCGTGGGCGGCCTGCACCGCCCGCGCAACCTGTTCCATGACCTCGAGCTTTTCCTCGATATCGAACTCGGTGGAGGGATTGCGCAGGGTCTCGCCATCGATGAACTGCATGGCGAGGTAACCCCGGCCATCGACCTCGCCGACCTCGAAGACCCGGCAGACGTTTTCGTGGTCGATGCTTGCCTGGGCCTGGGCCTCGCATTGGAACTGCGCGACCTCGGCGGGATCACGCGAGCGGAGAAACTTGATCGCAACCGTGCGGTGGAGCTGGCGGTCGATGGCGCGGTAGACCACTCCCATCCCGCCCTCGCCGATAAAATCGATGATCGCGTACCGGTCCCAGCCGGGTGCGGGGTCGCCGAAGGGGACCGGATCGACCGGGCCCCAGTTGGGATCGGTCTCGTCGTCCTGGAAGTGGCGCGCCATGATGGGGACAGCTTAGCCGATCCTGAGCAAAAGAGTCAGCAATATTTGAACAGGTCGGCACCCTGCGGGCGGGACGCCCGGACCACAATGGGCATCGTTTCTCGTAGCGCGGGCGTCTCGCCTACGATGGTGGTGAACCGATGCGGATGCGTTCCATCGCCGGCGGGGACGCCGGCGCTACAACAGCGCATTGTTCTTTGTAGCGCGGGCGTCTCGCCTGCATCGCCGGCGGGGACGCCGGCGCTACAAGGTCGCGCTGTGATTGGTGGTGCGGTCGGCACTCCGGCGCAACGGGCCTACCGGATGCCCACCGCGCTTCGGACGTCGTCCATGAGGGGGGCGACGGTCTCTCTGCGCGCGCTGCGCCGGCGAGAAGGATGCGGTCCACCTCGGCCGGGTCGGCCATGAGTTCGTCATATCGGGCCCGCGCATCGCCGAAGGTGGCGAGGAAGTACTCGAAGAGTTTCTTTTTCATCTCGCCGTAGCCGACGCCCCCGTTGTCAAACGAGGCTTCCACCCACGGCCGATCCTCCGCGGGAGCGAAGATCTTGAGCAACTGGTAGAGCGCGCCCTCTTTGGGCTTCGGATCTTCAACGGGGGTCGAATCCGTAACCAACGACATGATCCGTCTTGCGGATCGGCTTCTCGGGGCCGAAGATATCGATGGTGTTGCCGTAGGACTTGGACATCTTCAGACCATCGAGGCCGGGGACCACCGCGACGTCATCCTGGATCAGGGGCTTTGGCAGGGTGAAGACTTCGCGCCCGTAGACCGCGTGAAACGAGGCGGCGATGTCACGGGTCACCTCGAGGTGCTGTTTCTGGTCTTTGCCGACGGGCACGAGATCGCTGCGGACGATGAGGATGTCGGCCGCCATGAGCACCGGATAGGAGAACAGTCCGTGGTTGGGCACGACACCCTGGGCGACCTTGTCTTTGAACGAGTGGCAGCGCTGGAGCAGACCCATGGAGGCCACCGTCGAGAGATACCAGTGAGTTCGGGGATCTCGGGCAGATCGGACTGGCGGTAGATGACGCTGCGCGCCGGGTCGAGCCCGAGAGCGAGATAGCCGGCGGCGAGTTCGCGCACCAGCGACCGCATCCGACCGGCATCCTGGACGGTCGTGAGCGCGTGCATGTCGGCGAGGAAGTAATAGCACTCGTGCTCATCCTGCAACGCCACGAATTGCCGGATGGCGCCGAAGAAGTTGCCGATGTGGAGAGTTCCCGAGGGTTGAACGCCGGACAAAACGCGCATGAGTGCTCCTTCGCGGGCGGATGATAGCACTGTCGGGCGGATGCGGGATGCAGGATGCAGGATACGGAGGTCGTCATCCTGAATCCTGGATCCTGCATCTCCAAAAACAAAACGGCCGGCGCGATGCGCCGGCCGGTTTTTGTTTGGCGAGGGTTATTCGCCGTCGTCGCCGATGGACTCCACAGGGCAGGATTCCATGGCCTCTTCGCACTGGGCCATTTCCTCGTCGCCCTCAGGCTGTTTCTTTACAAAAGAATAGCCTTCGTCCTCGTTGGCTTCAAAACATTCTGGAGCGGTCGTGCGGCACACGTCGCAGTCGATGCAACTCGAGTCGACGTAGTACTTACCGGGCGCCTGGTCCGGGAGTTTGTCATCAGGATCGGCCATGTTCAATCTCCTTCCGGCGGGTTTTTCCCGCAACGTTTCGCATGCTACCACAGGCCCGAAGCCTGTCAATCTCAACGACTGGGAGGAATCTCAATCGGACGTCTTTTCAGCAGGGCGCCTTTGCCGGCTCCCACGGGCTCGGAGCCGCCCCACATGCACTCGACATCGTAGGGATAGGCAAAGGACGGCAGAATCGACGTCGGATCGCCGGTGTTGTTGTTGACCATGGATCCATAGCTCGACATCATCGGAATGGGATCCGCTCCCAGGGATGACCAGCCCTCGATGGCGACCTGAACCGTCGCACCCTCGACTTCGGTGATCTCCCAATCATCACGGAACGGCCGGAATAACTGGACCTGGGCTCCAGCAGGAACCAGAATGATGGTCCTGATCTCGTTTTCTTCCTCGTCAAGATAGGGCTCGCCGTTGGGCTGGAACGGTTGGAATCGCACCGTCAGGCTGGTCAAGGGATCAGACGCGTTGACCATGCCGACGTTGTACCTCAGTCTGCCGTTTTCCTCACCGCCGGTGAGTTCTTCAAAGCTGAAATCGACGATCTCGTCCACCGCGCCGCCATCGGCGAGGTTGTACCAGGGCACGCCCGGTATGGCCTGACCGTACTGTCCGCCCTTTTCGAGAAACTCGCCGTCGTTGTCCGGATCCGGCACCCAGATCGTGGCCTGGTTGTAGATCCTCGCTGTTGAGATGGCGAGCGCGGCGACATTTGTCCCGTCGTCTTCCAGGGTATCGGCCTCGTAGATGGTGAGGACGAGGGCTCCATTGCCGTTGGCGCCAAGCCGACTGACCCAGTATTCACCGACGATGTCGCGGATCACCACGGTACCGTTGGGCGGAATGTCGGCGAGCTCCTCGTTGATGAGTCCGAACGCATCCTCCTCACGACCACCGAGCCAGGTCTCGCGGCTGAAGAAGACCGGCCCGTTGTTGACGAGCCCCGAGGGAAGATAGGCGATAGCCACATCGATGGCGACATCATCCACGTTGGTGATGTAGAGGTCGGTCCTCCAAAGCGAGCCGACCGCACCAGGGCTGTGCGAGGCCACCGGAATATAGATCAGTTCGGCGGCGCCGAATCCAGCAAGGACGGGACCGGTGGCCAGAAGAGCCAGCAACACCATTCCAATCACGATACATCGATCCATCAAAGTCCTCCTTGCCGGCTTCCCGCGCAACCGGTCACTCGCTCATCTTGCCAGCACCATCGCCAACGAGCAAGACGATGCGTGCAGTAAATCCATGGGGTTCCATATTTTCGAGCTCGACCCGGCCACCGTGAACCTCGGCGAAACGCTCGGCAATGGCGAGACCGAGACCCGAGCCGCCCCGCCGTTTTGTGAAAAAGGCCTCGCGCACCCGCGAGAGATCGTCGCTCGCGATCCCGTCGCCGCGATCGGTGACGACAATGGCGATTTCTGCATCGGTCTTGATCGCCGACAACTCGACCACGCGTCGGTCCGCATTGAGATCGGCGACGGCCTGGATCGCGTTGAGCACCAGATTCAAGATCACCTGTCGTAACCGGCTCTCGTCAGCAATCACGGTCACATCGGGAATCTCCGGGGCGAGCCGGAGGTGGACACCCGTGCTCATCGCTTCGGCATGGAGAAATCCGCAGACATCTTCTAATAGAGCACGAACGCTGATGGCCTCCAGGTTCGGATCAGCGGGCCGCGCATAGGTGAGGAAATCACTCACGAGCTTGGCCAACCGACCGACTTCGCGCCGGGTCGTGACCAACGAGGCCCGCGCCTCGGAATCGTGATCGGCGAGATCCTCGTCGAGCAGCTCGAGATTGAGATTAATGGAGTTCAGCGGATTTCTGATCTCGTGTGCGAGATTGGCCGCCAGCGTTCCCAACGCCGCGAGCTCCTCGGCGTCGTGCTGCTTGGCCTCGAGCTTGCGCGTTCGCTGTACCAGAAGCCAGACCAGGACAAAGGCGACGAGCAGGGTGGCCAGGGTGAGCACCGCGGCGGCGACGGTCTGGGTCAGGAGTTCGCGCTGCAGCCGGCCGACCCGCTGGTTGACCCGGGCGCGAGAAACATTGAGGACCACTTCACCGACGTCGTCGCCGAGAGGAACCATGATGCGATACGGGGTTTCGGTTTCGATCAACTCCTCATCCGGGAGCTTTCCGCCCATCTCCAGATCGCGGCGGAGGTCGTCCGGAAGATCCTCCATGGACTTGGACTCCACCCGATAGACGATCCGGCCTTCGGTGTCGGTGACGACAATGGACTCGTAGACGCTGCGCCGTGGGATGCCTTCGAAACTACGAAAAAGGTGCTCGCGCCGCTGCTCGAGGACCTGGAGATCCTGAACACCCCCGTCCTCGAGTTCATCGGCGATCCGGCGCGCGTCCTCGCGACCGCCGACGAGGATATCTTCAATGTATCGCCTGGAAAGCGACTGTGAGATCAGGTGGCCGAAGAGGAAAATGATCCCGATGACGAGCACGAGAAAAACCGCGGTCGCGGTCGCGTAGTGCCGATGCAGCGACCCTTTCGTGCCGAAGATGCGTTCGAACCGCGTCATCCTGACGTCCACAACTCCCTATCGACGGATCAACCCGGCCAAATCCATCGAACCGAACGATCCTTCGAAACCAACATGCAGGCGTCGTGCCAGGTCGCCTGGCTGATTGAGTTTGGCGTCAGACGCCGCACGCCGTCCGCAGGTCGCCGGTCCGGTTGGTGGCCTCCCAGGTAAAATCTGGATCGTCGCGACCGAAATGCCCGAACGCCGCCGTCTTCTTGTAGATCGGCCGCAGGAGATCGAGGTATTTGATGATGCCCTGTGGGGTCAGATCGAAGACCTCCCGCACCGCCGCGGCGATCTTCTCGACCGGGACCGTTTCGGTGCCGAAGGCGTCGACCATGACCGACACCGGTTCGATCACGCCGATGGCGTAGGCCACCTGAACTTCGACTCTGCCGGCGAGACCTGCAGCGACGATGTTCTTGGCCACGTGGCGGGCCATGTAACACGCCGACCGGTCGACCTTGGACGGGTCCTTGCCCGAGAAAGCGCCACCACCGTGCCTGCCTGCACCGCCATAGGTGTCGACGATGATCTTGCGACCGGTCAGCCCGCAGTCGGCTTGCGGCCCACCCGAGACAAATCGGCCGGTGGGGTTGATGAAGATCTTGGTCCGGTCATCGAACATCTCCAAAGGGAGCGTCGGCCGGATGACGCGCTCGATGATCTCGGTGCGAAGATCCTCGGTCGAGATCTCCTCCGCGTGCTGCGTCGAGACAACGACCGCATCGATCCGCTTGGGTGTGAAGCCGTCGTACTCCACCGAAACCTGGCTCTTGCCGTCGGGGCGGAGCCAATCGAGCTCGCCCGAGCGTCGAGTGGTACTCAGCTTCTGGGTCAGCTGGTGAGCGAGCAGGATGGGCGTGGGCATGAGGGCCTCGGTCTCGTTGGTCGCGAAACCGAACATGAGCCCTTGATCACCGGCGCCGCCGGTGTCGACGCCCATGGCGATATCACCGGCCTGAGGGTCGATCGACGAGATGACCGCACAGGTCTCGCAGTCAAAACCGAACTTGGCCCGAGTGTAGCCAATCTCACGGATGGTGTCCCTGACGAGCTTCGGAAACTCGACATAGACATCGGTGGTGATCTCGCCGGCGATAAAGGCAAGACCCGTGGTGACCAGGGTTTCGCAGGCGACCCGGCCGTCGGGATCCTCGGCGAGGACCGCATCGAGAATCGCATCCGAGATCTGGTCGGCGATCTTGTCGGGGTGACCTTCGGTCACCGATTCCGATGAAAACACGTATTTCCCGTTGGGTGCCATGGGTTCTCCTGTGCGCGCTTTCCTTCTCACCTTTTTTAAAGCAGAATACGGCGAAAAGTGAGGGCTCACCCTAGCAGCCCGGCGCTATCCGGTCAATGCGAACGGATCGCGATTTGAGACGCTTGACGGCGTTGCGCCAGCCGCGCATGATCGAGGAATGACCACTCGACAACCCTGCACCGACAACCCTCTCCGGCCGCTCGACAGGATCCGGGATCTCGAAGATCGGCTCAAGGCATTCAGATCGACCTGCCGCGTAACGACTCTGACCGAAGTCCAGAGTTCCAAACGCTCGCCGTTCCACCTCCTCGTCTCGTGCATCATCTCGCTGCGGACAAAAGACGAGGTGACCCACGAGGCCAGCCGACGACTCTACAAACTGGCGAACACGCCCGCCGAACTCACAGCCCTCGATGAAGACATCATCGCCGGCGCCATCTACCCCGCCGGCTTCTACAACACCAAGGCGGGTCAGCTCCGCAGGATCGGGGCGATTCTGGTCAGCGATCATGGCGGAGAGGTTCCGGCGGATGAGGCGGCGTTGCTCGAACTTCCCGGAGTCGGTCGCAAGACCGCAAATCTCGTCCTCGGGCTCGGTTTCGGGATCCCGGCGATCTGCGTCGACACCCATGTCCACCGGATCTCCAACCGGCTCGGTCTCGTCGCAACCGCAAATCCCGACGCCACCGAGAAGGCTCTCCAGCCCGTCCTGCCTGAAGATCTCTGGATCGATATCAACGATCTGCTGGTCACCTTCGGTCAGAACCGGTGCCACCCGACCTCACCCAAGTGCACCGGCTGCCCCCTCGACGACCTCTGCCCCAAGATCGGCGTCACCAGGCATCGGTAGGAACCGCAAGGACGCAAGGGACGCGAGGCATCGCACCGTCGCAATCACGAAGCATCGCAGGAATTAACGCAGAGACGCAGAGGCGCAGAGACATCGCATTCCATCCCAAAATGGGACACGGATTTCACGGATCATCACGGATCGGGCCCAGTGCCGACGTCAGCGTGTTCGATCAAATGATCGTGAACCGGCCGGTCGGTTGCCCTCGTCCAAGGGCCGAGGGGAAGAAAACCAAACCCGGGCGGAGCCGACGCGCCGTAGGCGTGGCGTGCTGCTGCTTCAGGTGCTCGCAGCGAACGCCGCGTTCGTGGTGAGCACCTGAAGCAGCAGTGGTGGCGGTCCGACCGACACCGACTCCGCCGTGATCAGCGGGTGCGATGTTTGCGATGCCTTTGCGCCTTTGCGTTGAAATCGCCTTCCGGACCCGAACTCGTTACCACGACAGTCAGAAACCCAAGAATCCCGCGAGCAAATGCGATGTCTCTGCGCCTCTGCGCCTCTGCGCCTCTGCGTTAAATATTGCGATGGTGCGACGCCTGCGATGCCTTGCGTCCCTTGCGTCTTTGCGGTTCAACTACGTGATGTGGCGTGGCGGCCGAGTTGGGCGGCCCGGATGAGTTCCCCCCGTGAGATGACGCCGACGGGTCGTCCATGGTTGTCGATGACGGCGGCGACCTCGGGCCCTCCCTCACGGTAGTACGCAATCGCCTCCTCGACCGGAGTCCCGCTCGGGATCGGATCGGCCAGAGGCTCGGCGATAGCGATGACCGGTTGCGTCCCCGGCTCATCGGACCGAACCCTCGCCCAGAGTCGCGGCGCCGAGAGATAGGCCACCGGTCGGTTGCGGTCCATGACCAGGAAATCCGCGATGGGTTTCGCGACCGACAGATCCGCCGCCTCGGAAATGGTTGTCGCCGCATCGACGGCCGTCAGCTCGGTTCGCGCCACCTCACCCACCAGTCGGTTGGCGAACTGCTTCACGGCCAGCGCGTAGCGAAGTTCGGCGTTGGCCGCCGGCAGTACGAGCAACCCGGCCAGGACGAGCCAGAAATCCTGGAGGAACCCCACCAAGATCAGAAGCACGGCGGCGATCTGGCCAATGGAAGCCGCCCAAACGGTGGCTCTGGCCCAACCGAGCTTCGTCGTCAGAAGACCACGGAGAATCCTTCCACCATCCAGCGGAAAGGCCGGCAGGAGGTTGAAGCCGGCCAGGATGAGGTTCGCCCAGAACAGCAACGAGATCATCCTCATCACGAAGTCGTCTTCCGGCGCCAGGACCCCGCCGGCGCTGATGACAAAGAGGGCGCCGGCGATGGCCAGGTTGACTGCCGGGCCGGCGGATGCGATGACGACCTCGACCATTCCATGGGGCGGACGACGCGCCATCCGCGCTACCCCACCGAAAGGGTAGAGCGTGATGCCGCTCATGGGCACTCCATTTTGGATCGCGGCGGCGGCATGCCCCAGTTCGTGGAGGGCGACGCAGACAAAGACCCCGAGCACCAGGCCCTGCTGGATGAGGGCGGCCTTGAGACCCGAGGAGGAGTAGGTGTTCCAACCGAGGAAGAGCATCAACAGCAGAAAACTCGCGTGGATGCTGATCGGGATACCGCGG
The DNA here is from genome assembly GCA_963753035.1 of uncultured Acidobacteriota bacterium. Classification (GTDB taxonomy): domain Bacteria; phylum Acidobacteriota; class Thermoanaerobaculia; order Thermoanaerobaculales; family Sulfomarinibacteraceae; genus JAHECW01. The sequence goes on from CAVWAW010000010.1 coordinate 360,350, forward strand.
ATGGTCGCCACGTGGAGCGACCAGCGGGACTCGGATGGGCGGGGCTTTTCTTCAGTCACTCAGAGATTGTACGGGAAACGACGCCGGATGCTGGTCAGCAACCTGGAGCTCCCATACCATCTCAGTTTCACCGCAAAGGCGCGAAGGCACGAAGGCGCGAAGGCATCGCAGACATCGCAGTAATTAACGCAGAGACGCAGAGGCGCAGAGATCGGGCCCAGTGCCGACGTCAGCGTGTTCGATCAAATGATCGTGAACCGGCCGGTCGGTTGCCCTCGTCCAAGGGCCGAGGACCCAGGACTCGCGAGATTCAATTCAGAAATGCGGCATTCCTGAATCGAATCTCACGAGTCCTGGATCGTGCCTATGGCACGACCGCCCGGCCTCCGGGACTTGTAGCCCGAACCATACCGGTCCCCATGAGTCAGGTTGGCCCGATCGCGAAGGGTTATCTGCATGTAATTGGTCGCGCACCCTTAAGGGCGCGCCTACAGTTATGTAGTTGCCAGGGTGTCGTTCTCCAGCCTCGAGTCGATGGTCACCTTTCTCCCTCTCTCTAGAACGGGAATCGAGAGCGGGACCCAGGCGGAGCCGACGCGCCGTAGGCGTGGCGTGCTGCTGCTTCAGGTGCTCACAGCGAACGCCGCGTTCGTGGTGAGCACCTGAAGCAGCAGTGGTGGCGGTCAGACCGACACCGACTCCGCCGCGATCATAGGCTGCGATGCCTTGCGATGGCTCTGCGCCTCTGCGCCTCTGCGCCTCTGCGTTTATTATTGCGATGCTTTGCGCCTTTGCGGTGAATTGCGATGTCGTGGTGGGCGATGGCTGCGATGCCTTGCGGTTTCTGAGTCGTGGGCGCTAGTTCACCTGGCGTTGCTGGGTGAGCGCTGCGAGGCGGGCGCTGACATCGCGATAGGCGGGGTCGATGCTCTGAATATCCGCGAAAAGACCGACCGCCTGGTCGATCTCGCCGGTCATCTCGAACGAGAAGGCCAGTTCGTACCGCAGAGCAGTTCGGGCATCGGAGGAAAGATCGGGGGCGACCAGAGCTTTCTGATACCACTCCGCCGCTTCCACGTGTTTGCCGAGTTCGTTGGCGCAGACGCCGATCATCGAGCACGCTTCGACGAAATAGTCGGGATCGTGGGAGGCGATCTGGAATTCTCCGATGGCTTCGTTGAGAAGACCCATTTCCTTGTAGGCGATCCCGAGGTTGAAGTGCGTGTCCGAGTCCTCGTCGGAAAGTTGCTCGGCGACGCCTTTCTGAAACTCTTTGAAAACCTCGTCGAGCAGCGCCTCTCCCTTGCCGCGACCGGTGGCTTCTTCAACCATGGCTTCTTCTTCGGCAAGCTCCTCTTCGAGTTCCTTCGCCAGGTCGATGTACTCCTCCGCCGGCGCGTCTCCGAAAATGTCCTCGGATTGCTGAGGGGGTTCGACTGCGACAGCAGCCGGAGGCCGCACGGGCTCGCCGAACTCAACGGGCGGCGCAACCGCCGTCGGAACCTCGATCGCGGGTGCCGATATCGCCGTCACGCCGAGACCATCGAGCTTTTGCCTTCGGATCTCCAGATCCGCATCGCCGGGATAGTCGTTCTCGAGTCGACCGAGGATTCCGACCGCATCCTCGAAAAGTTCCTGATCGATGAAGAGATCGAGCTGGGCAAGTTGGTTGAATGACGGCCCATCCACGTCGGTGCTGATCTCGACGAGTTCCTCGTCGACGATTTCGTCCTCGATCAGCACTTCCTCGACGAGTTCTTCCTCGACAGGCTTGGCGGCCGGAGCCGGAGTCGACCCGACGAGTTTCTGAATCTCTTCATCGAGCAGAGCATCGGGCCGTGGCGCCGCCGGAGCCGGAGTTTTCCGGCCGGAGCCGAGATCGAGACCACCTATGGCGCTGGCCACCATGTCGTCGACGTTGTCCCTGTTGAGATCGACATCAATCGAGAACGAATCGTCGACTGCGGGTTCGGCGATCTCGGCGGGTTCATCGGCGGTGACACCACCGAAATCAAAATCCGCGGCAAATGATTCGTCCGCCGGCGGCTCAGCGACCAGGTCCTCATCATCGATCTCGACGATGATGATTTCGTCATCTTCTTCTTCGACATCCGACGACGCCGTTCCATACAGCTCTTCGAGATCAGCCGCCTCGTCGGTCTTGCCCGCGGAGCGAAGCTCCCGAATGACCGGTTGGATCGTGGATGCCGCCGAGTCGCTGTCACCCACCGCGAGATACATCTTGGCCAGCGACTTCCGCGCCTCGGCATGATCGGGCAGACGCTCGACCACTTCTTCGAGGTGCCTGACGGCCTTGTCGTTGAGTCCGTACTTGGCAAAGACCGCCGCTTCGTTGATGCGCTCGGTCGGGTCGAAACTCGATGAACCCTGGATCACCGGATCGGGCTCATCAACGTGGACAATCGCCTCGTCGCCATCGATGGCGAAGGTGATCTCCGAAGGCACGTCGTCGCCAAGGTCGATGACAGCGACATCATCGTCGATTTCGGTCACCACGCCATCGAGCTCGGCCAACCGCGCACGATAAAGCTGGTTGGTCGGGTCGGAGGCGACCAACTCGAGATAAAACCGTTTGGCCTGATCCTCCTGACCGCTGGTGAAACACACATCCGCCAATGAAGCCGTCAGGCGCGTGATCATTTCCTGATCACCCGAAGGGCGGAACGCTCGGATGGCGAGCCGCAGAACGCGCTCGTCGGTCGGCGCGATCCCAACAAGTTCGCGCAACATTTTCTGCGCCCTCGAGTAGTCGGCCTTCTCGAGGAGGGCTTCGGCTGCCGGGATCATCATCTCGGCCGCTTCGGCCTCATCGCCATCCGACATCAGGAGGTGGCCGACCAATCCGCGTACATCGGGGTTGTCGGGCTCGACCTCGAGAATCTCCCTGGCGAGTTCCGTCGCCGGATCGGTCTCGCCCAGGGCCATGAAGGCTCGGACCTGGAGAGTGCGAAGCGCAACGCTTTCCGGAGAGACCTCGAGTCCGGCGTTGAGCAGCTCCTGGGCGGAGGTCACCCTTCCGGCATCGAGCAACCGATCGCAAACGGGCGCCATGATGTCGCCGTTGGGGATCTCGTGATCGAGCAACCTGCGAAACAGCCGCTCCGCTTCATCGAGCTGGTCACGCTTGATGAGAGTCGCGCCCAGCGCTCCGTACGCTTCCATGGCCTGCTCGGTGTTTCCCGATTCGAGCAGCATGTCGGCGAACTTGAGCCTCGATGTGGAGTCATTCGGATCGATGTCCGTCAGACGTTGGTGGGCGCGAACCGCGCTCTCCATGTCGTCGTTTTTTGCGTAGTGTTCGGCGAGCATCGTGAACTGACCCTTGGCCTCGACCATGAGTCCCTGCTCGACATAGAGTTCGCCGAGTCGCTCGAAAATGTCCAATCGTTGCGGCGCGAGCCGGTTGATCTTCTTGAAGATGGCGATGGCTTTTGGCAAAAAACCCTGATCGGCAAACCGGCTGGCGACCTGCTCGTACCGCTCGACCGCCTTGTCGATCTCTCCGACCCTGCCGTAGAGGTCGCCGAGGCGATTGACGGTGTTGCTGTCATCGGGACTCGCGCTAAGGAGCTTTTCGTACTCTTTGATGGCCTGCTCAAGCTTCCCCTTTTGGACAAGCTTTTCTGCAGTTTTCAGGATCTTGTCCCGTTTGATGGCCATCCGCTATCTCTATCCCTTAAACGCTCTTGGTCCGCGGCTTTAATGGTAGCACAGGCGATACCCGAAAGCTCCGACGATGCAAGTGGCTGCGGCCAAAGCGACCGATACCGCGGCGGTGCTTGAGGGTTCCGTAGCCCATGTTCCGTGACCAGTCCCAACGGTCGTCAAGGGCTCCTAATTCCGCCATGATTTCGTCACGGTGAACTTTGGCCAGAATCGACGCCGCCGCGACCGAGAAAAACAGATCATCCGCCCTTTTCAGCGACTGAACAGGAACACCCAATTCACCGAGTTGAACGTGGTCCACCACGACCTCGATCTCGGGCTCCAGGAGCGTTCTGACCGCCGCCCTCATGGCGAGACGCGTTGCCTCGAGGATATTGATCCGGTCGATGAGTTCCTGCCAAACCTCAACCACCACCCAGATGGAGCAGTGTTCGCGGATGAACTCAGCGGCTTGGAGGCGTCGCTTCGCGCTGAGTCGTTTGGAGTCCTGAATCAGCGATGAGTCCGGGATGCGATCGAATCTCACAGCGCAGACAACCACCGGCCCGGCAAGCGATCCCCGCCCGACCTCGTCCACCCCCACGATCGCTCGGGCGCGTCGCAGGATTCCACGATCAAGTTCCCCCAAGACTCTTGGGGGAACTCGTTTCTTCGGGGATGCCATCTCGACCCTGCGCCGGCTCGGAGCCCAACCTAACGGAGTTGCGACCGTTCCCTGATACGTGCTGCCTTGCCGCGGAGGCCGCGGATGTAGTAGAGCTTGGCGCGACGGACTCGTCCGCGGCGCGTCACCTCGACCTTGGCAACCGAGGGCGAGTTGATCGGAAAGGTCCGCTCGACACCGATCCCTGACGAGATCTTCCGGACGGTAAACGTCTCGGACACTCCACCGTGCTTACGTGCAATCACCAGGCCTTCGAAGATCTGAATGCGCTCTTTTTCGCCTTCTTTGAGCCGCACGTGAACTTTAAGGTTATCGCCGGGGCGAAAATCCGGGATGTCGGTCTTGAGATATTGTTGCGTGACTTCTCTGATGAGGTCCACCGTATGCCTCCATGCGGGAACACAAGGGACCGGTCTCGGACCCTCGGGGACGCGGAGTATACATCATTTATTCCTGTGGGCAACTGGGAGCCCACAGGACCGAATGGATCAGGACTCGGCATCCTCATGGTCGTGTTCTTCGGGGGCCGGGATGCCGACAAAAAAGACCTGCCCTTCGAAAGGAACAGCCACCACCCGCCCGTGAGCGTCGAGCGCTGCGTTGTCGGGGACCGGCTCTCCCGTAGCAGAATCGACGCTCCGGAACCCAAAGGGCACTTCGGCGCCGTCCGGGGCGAGCCAGTCCGGGATCACCAGGTCCCAGCGTTCATCGTCCTCGGGCACCACCTCGAACCGCAACTTCTTCAGGGCCACCTCCAGAACCTCGGAGCGTTCCGCGATGGCGGCCTCGGCCTCTTCGATGAGCTCCTCGAGGGCCTGCTCGGTAAAGGCCTGAAGGAGGGCGGCGTCCTCGGGTCCGTCGACCTCGGCCATCAGCAGCAACCGGTAACCGTCGTCTTCAATCTCGTCGCCCGCGGTGTAGTCGACCGCGAATTCGGCGCCGGTTTCCTCCGCTTCGACATCGAAGGAGGCGCCGTGAATCAGGTCGCGGACCACCAGTGCAAGCAGGATCTCGTCAGCGTTTGTTGCGGGAAACTCGATCTCCCAACCGGTATTCCAGGTCGCCATGGCGCCTCCTCAATTCTCAATTCTCAATTCTTAATGACCATCGCAGGGTGTCTGCGAGTGCCCGTGATGCAAATAGGAGTTGAGAGTTCATCATTTCAAATGCGGTCATTCGTCGGGTTCTCGTCTCTTTCCAAAGATTGCCGCCACCACGACCCCCAGAAGATAGAGCAGAATCATGGGCACGGCGAAAACGGTTTGGGTGGCGATATCCGGCGTCGGTGTGATCACCGCCGCGGTCACGAAAATGCCCAGGACCGCCCAGCGGAAGCCCTTGAGCAATTGCCGTGCAGTGACGACTCCAATGCGCGCAAGGAAGAACATGAGCATGGGCATCTCGAAGACGAGACCGAGACCGAGCAGGATTTTGGACATCATCCCGAAATAGGCCTGGATGGTGACGACCTGTTTGAAGTCCTCACCGACGCCGAGGAGGAAATTGACCACCATGGGGAATGCGACGTAATAGCCGAAGAGACCGCCTGCGAGGAAGAAGAGGGTCGTGAAGACGACGAATGGCACCGCGAGCCGGCGTTCCTTCTTGTAGAGACCGGGTTTGAGGAAGAGCCAGAGCTGGAGAAGCAGAAACGGCGAGGCAACAAAAATCGCCGACAGCAGGGCGACCTTGATATAGAGCATGAACGGCCCGGCGAGATCGGTGAAGGCGAGCTTATCGTCGGGCGGAAGCACATCGAGGATCGGCAATTGCAGCCAGTGGAAGATGGCCGGAGACAAATACCAGCAACCCATGAAAGCGATGAAAACCGCGAGGACACTGGCGAAGAGGCGCTTCCTGAGCTCGTCAAGGTGGTCGAGCAGGGTCATGCGCGGGAGGTCTTCCATCCCCTCCTCGAACTCGTCCGGAAGTTCCGGATTGGCGTCGATCACTTTTCGCTCTGCTCCTCAGGGACCACCGACTTTTCGCTCTGCTCCTCCGGGATAGCCGGATCTTCGCTTGCGGTGTCAATGGTCTTCTTCACAAAATCGGTTCCCGCGCTCTTGATGTCGCGAATTTCTTTCTCGACGGATCGGATTTCCTCCGCAGCGACCTCGTCCTCGACCGTCCGCTTGAACTCGTTGGACGCGCGGCGGAACTCACCCAGGGCGCGACCGATGGAGCGGCCGAGCTCGGGCATCTTTCGCGGTCCGAACAAAAGCAGACCGACAATGAAGATCATGATGATCTCGGGCATTCCGAGAGGACCGAACAACGCACACCTCCGGGGGACAGTATACGCAGGGAATTCTGAATTATGAGTTATGAGTTATGAATGACATCGCACCATCGCAGAGTAGTTGGGTGCAGCGTCATTCATAATTCATCATTTCGCGCGATTTCCTGTATCGTGAACCAAAGAACGCAACCATCTGGTGTTGCCAACGTTGAAGGATCATGAGCAAAAACACACGCCGTCCATACGTCCTGATTTTCGTGGCTTTCACGCTGACCATCGGCGCCGCTACCGGCGCCATCTTCGGCGAACGGTCAATCCCCAAAAATGAGCAGGAGCTCGTCCTGCGGGCTTCGGAGATCGTCACCACCCTGCTCGAGTGGTTGCCCGAAGAGCACGAACCCGAGGACGTCGTCTATGACGGCATTGGCGGCATGCTCCAGGTCCTCGACCCGCATTCGAGTTATCTTGACCCGCGGTCGTTCCGCCACATGCGGGCGCGGCAGGAGGGCTCCTTCTTCGGCGTGGGAATCATCATTTCCCGCCGCAACGGCAACGTCACCGTGATCTCCCCCATCGCCGGAACTCCGGCTGCCTCCCGGGGTCTTCGCGCGGGTGATGTCATCGCGGGGGTGGCGGGCGAAGAAACCGAAGGCCTCAATCTCGATGAGGTCGTCGATCTGGTGCGCGGTCCCGAGGGGACCACAGTGGTCCTCACCATCGCCCGTCCGGGCTTCAAGGAACCCTTCGATGTGGAGATCGAACGCACGCGGATTCCACAGACATCGGTTCGATACTCCTTCCTCATCGAACCCGATATCGGCTACATCCGTCTCTCGGAGTTCTCCAACACGAGCACTCGTGAGGTCCAGGACGCCATCACCACCCTCACGGCCGAAGGGATGAAACAACTCATCTTCGATCTCCGCAACAATCCAGGCGGTCCCCTCGACGCCGCGGTCGGTGTCTCCGATCTCTTCCTCGAGCCCGATATGCTGATCACCTGGACCCACGGTCGGACTCCCGAGAACAACACGACCTTCACCGCCCCCGGCAACCCTGCCGGATTCGACGGCCCGGTGGTCATCCTGGTCAACCAGGGTTCCGCATCGGCCTCCGAGATCGTCGCCGGCGCCGTCCAGGATCACGATCGTGGTCTGGTTCTTGGCGAGGTGACCTGGGGCAAGGGGCTCGTTCAGACTGTCTTCACCGTTCGCGACACCGGGCTCGCCCTCACCACCGCCCGCTACTACACCCCCTCGGGCCGCTGCATCCAGCGCGATTACGAGTCATTCATCGACTATGTCACCCACCGCAACGGAACCGACGAATCGACGGCTGAGATCTACGAAACCGATGCCGGACGGACGGTCACCGGTGGAGGCGGCATCACCCCTGATGTCACCATAGAGAACCGGACCTTGTCGGAGTCCATGGTGCGACTCTTCAGCGTCTCGGCGTTCTTCCGCTTCGCGGTGGAGATCCTGGCTGATGTCCCTGAGGAGGAGTACGCCGCCTTCGCCGGAAGTTTCGACACCGACGCCGAGATTGCCGATCGGTTCTGGAGCTGGGTCGTCGAGGAAGAAATCCTCGAGCCCGAGATCATCGAGAGTCTGCAGGAGGATGAGATCGAGAACGCTGATGTCATGAGGAGCATCAAGGTCGAGGTCTACAACGCCACCATCGGACTCACGGATGGGTATCGGACGGCCCTCGAAGGTGACGAACAGATGACCTCAGCCATCGAACACCTCGGCCAGGCTGCGGAATTCTGGGATGCGTTTGTCGAGGAACACAAAGAATAGTTTTGAGTTATTAGTGTATGAGTTATTAGTTTCATCGCAGATTTTCTAGATAGTGTTGCGTGAAGATTCTACGATCACAATCATCAATAATCGACTCTCGTTTCTCGATCTCACATGTCGATATCGTATTAGAGATCAATACCTTAGAATCGAATCGTCTAATGTTTTTCGCGTCGTTTCTATCGGCGCTATGCGATGTAATTCAAAATTAATAACTCATAACTCAAAAGCGTCAACAACTCTCCCAGAGAGCGTCACCGGTCCATCATTGACGAGCTCAACCGCCATCATGGCGCCGAAGACCCCGGTTTCGACCTCGACTCCGTGGCCGCGCAGCAGCTCGATGAAGCGATCGAAGAGCGGCTCGGCCTGCTGACCCGGCATGGCGCCGTCGAAACTTGGCCGCCGTCCCTTGCGGATCGAGCCCGCGAGGGTGAACTGCGACACCGCGAGGACCTTGCCGCCGATCTCGTCGAGACCGCGATTCATCCTGCCTCCGCCGTCCTCGAAGACGCGGAGAGTGGCGATTCGCCGGGCCGCCTTGTCGATCTCGTCCTCACCGTCGCCGTGTTCGAGGCCGACCAGGACCAACAGTCCCGCCTCGATGGCGCCGACGTTCTCGTCGTCGACCCGGACCGATGCGCGAGACACCCTCTGGATCACGAGTTTCAATCGCCCCCTCCCCGCTTGAGGGTTGCCGTCAAGGTGGCGAGTTCCCGGCCGCCGAGAAGGGTCACCGCCGCGATATAGAGGGCTCCGGCCGGAACGAGGACCGCCGCCAGTCTGAAGGCGCCGTCGAGACTGGTGTGGTCGATTCCCGCAAGCCACGGCCGCACTTGGAACAACCCAACCGCGACGGCGACCGCGGCCACGGTCTGGCGCATCACCGCGATCACGGTCGGGCCGACCCGCGCGCGGTCGAAACCGTAGAGCCGCGCATAGAGAACGGTCAGGAAGAGACCGAACGACGCCATGGCGATGGTGTTGGCGAGTCCCAGACCCGGTGTGCCCAATGGTCCCACCATCACCCAGCAGGCCACGGTGAAGATGACCAGCGCCACCAGGCTGCCCCACATGGGGGTCTTTGTGTTCTTCTGGGCAAAAAAGGCGCTCGCCATGACCTTGACATGCCCGGTGCCGACCAGGGAGAGGGCGTAGGCTGCGAGGGTCGCTCCGGTCACCGCGACATCTTCCGTGGTGAACCGACCACCGCCGAAGAGCACGCCGGTGATCGGTCGCGCGAGCACGGCCATGACCGCCGCCGCCGGCAGCGTCACGAATGTCACGAGGCTCACGGTGTTGAGCAGGGTCGCGGAGGCCTGGGCGGGATCGTCGCGGACTTCACGCGAAAGCAGCGGCAACAGCACGGTGGTCATCTGCACCACCACCAGCCCGAAGACGAGTTCGGTCACCCGATAGGCGCCATAGGTGTAGCTCACCCCGCCGTCGATGAAGGAGGCAAAGCGGTTGGAAATGAGCTGGTTGATCTGGTTGATACCGAGGACGGGTATCCCCGGCAGCATCAACAGGAGAACCTGCCGGACGCGGGCGCTGCGAAGGCACGACCACATGGGTCGAACCGAAAAACCGAGCCGTCGAACCGCCGGCAGCTGGACGGCGAACTGGAGCACACCCCCGATGAGAACCGCGACCGAAAGCACCAGCGCCGGATCTTCGACGCGCGGCACCACCGCCCAGGCGGCCACCGCGAGGGTCAGGTTGAAGAACAGCGGGGTCGAGGCCGCGAGGAGAAACCGCTCGTGGCTGTTGAGCACCGCCTGGAGCAGCGCCGCCAGGGAGATCAACAGGAGATACGGAAACATGATCCGGTTCATCAGGACCGTGACCTCGAACTTGCCGGGCACATCGACAAATCCCGCGGCGTAGAGTCGAACAAGCCACGGCGAGATCAGGATCCCCACCGCGACCACCACCCCGACAATGAGTAGCAGAAACGCGAGGAGGCCGCGGAAGAGCTCGCGGGCTTCCTGGTTCTCGGGGTCGCGCCCGACCAGTTGCGAAAAGGTCGGGACAAAGGCCGCGTGCAGCGTGCCCTCGGCAAAGAGCCCCCGAAACGCGTTGGGGATCCGATTGGCCGTTCGGTAGGCGTCGTAGAGGAAACCCGCGCCGATCACCGAGAACAACGCCTTGTCGCGCAAGTAGCCCGACACCCGGCAGAAGAGGGTGACCACCGCCATCCGGGAGGCGTGCCGCACCAGGCGTTGTTCCTGACTCATCGGGGAAAGAGTACCACCGGAGTGTGGCGGGAATGGGGAAGCAACGCGGATGGACCGAGGCGAAGTCATCGCGTTGAGGGGCAGCGGCAGGGACAGCGGCAGCGAACAGCGAACAGCGAACAGCGACAGTAGTCAGGGACAGCGGCAGCGACCGCACCGCCGCCGCCGACGTTGTCGCTGGTTCCCGTCGCTGGTACCGGACGCTGCCGCGGTCGCTGATTCTGAATCCTGCCGCTGTCCCGGTTGCTGCGCCTGCCGCTGTCCCTGCCGCTGATTCCTGACGCTGTCTCGGGCGCTGCCCCTGTCGCTGTCCCTGTCGCTGTCCTCATCCCCGGCCTTCTGGGCCGCAGTGACGCTTTGGCGTCCCGGCGACCCAGCGTCGCACCATCGGCGTGGTCGCTCGTGGGTTGATTGAGGGGGCTGCGACCACGCCGATGGCGCGCCGGCGGCCTGCCTCGTCGCCGGGAGAGCTGACCTCATGGCGCTCCCCGGGGGAGCCCGGTATGACATTGTGCGGAGAGTGACGCCGAGCCGGGAGGTCGATCCGGCACAATGTCAAACCCGGCACCCCGATGGGGCGGGGTGTTCCGCTCGCCAGGGAAGCTATAGCGGCGACTTACAATTTCGGGTTGAGCAACCTCCAGGTCATGGCTCGGACTTCGTCGAATAGGTTGAGTGACTTTGCGGTTCCAGCTGATTCAACTGCACCGACGCCGATGAGGAGTCGAAGGTGGGTATCGACTTCCTTAGCGGATCCGTAGGCGATGCGCCAGTGGTGCAATCGGTCTCTCCCGGACCTGCCGTGGCCTTCGGCGAGGTTTGCAGGTACCGATGATGCTGAGCGGACCACCTGATCCGCGATCGTCTTGAGGGGAGCGGGGACTCGCTTCACGAGCGAGATTGCCGCTGCGGCCGCTTCGATCGCCTTCTCGGTAGCGATGAGGTTGTACTTCGGGAGCGCGTTGTTCATGGTTACCTCCGGGTCGTTCATGCACTTCCCCCAGTCGATGTGAAGTCCGATTTCAAGGGTCGCCTCCGAGGCGATTCGTCATGCCCTTGAAATCGGACTTCACATCGACTATTCACCCCTCCTTGAACGACCCGGAGGTGACCATGAACATCGGGTCCAGGAAGGCGCATCCGTCGCTGGTCGCTGTTGCCTGCCGCTGAAACCTGACGTTGACGCTGAAACCCGCAGCTGCCCCTGCTCCTGATTTCTGACGCTGTTCCGGGCCCTGTCCTCAGCACCGGCCTTCTGGACCGCTGTGACGCTTTGGCGTCCCAGCGACCCAGCGTCGCACCATCGGCGTGGTCGCTCGTGGGTTGATTGAGGGGGCTGCGACCACGCCGATGGCGCGCCGGCGGCCTGCCTCGTAACCGGAACAGCAGACCGCATCGCGCTCCCCGGGGGAGCCCGGTCCGCATTTTGTGCGCGAGGCGAGGCATTGCCGAGAGGTCGTTGCTGCACAAAAACGGACCCGGCACCCCGTTGGGGCGGGGTGTCCCACGGATCCTGGTCGGCTACTGCCACTGTCGCGGTCCCTGCCCCTGCCGCTGATCGCTGCCCCCGCCGCTGATCACTGCCGCTGACATCGGGAGCGGAGGCGGGCGCGGGAGTTGTACTCACCATGCGGCCCCTGTAAACTCCGTCTACCCTGTCCACGCAGGAAGGAGAATCCCATGGGAATCAACAAAGTCATTCTTGTCGGTAATGTCGGTCGCGATCCGGAAATCAAAGCACTCCCGAGCGGCACCCGGCTGGCCACCTTCTCCCTTGCGACCACCGACCGTCGGTTCAAGGACGACCAGGGAAACCCGCGCACCGAGTGGCACAATCTCGTGGCCTGGAGCGGTCTGGCCGAGGTCGTCGAAAAGTACGTCACCAAGGGCAAACAGCTCTACATCGAGGGCCGGATCCAGACCCGCAGCTACGAGCAGGACGGGCAGAAGAAGTACTTCACCGAGATCCACATCAGTGAGATGGAACTCCTCGGCGGCCGGCCGTCATCCGGAGGCGGTGGATTCAACGATCCGGCCCCATCAGGCGGTTTCCCGGATGACTCCGACGACGTCCCGTTCTAGATCGACCGATTCCGCGATCCAACCGCCCTCCTGCCTCCGGCAGGGGGGCGTTTTTCGTTTTCGACCGAGAGCTAACCCTTGACACAGGTAGAGCTTCCCGGTATCTTCACACTTCGTGTCGCGAGAAGGAGGAGTGGATGATCAAGTCGGATCTCGTAGAACGGGTGATGGGGGCCACGGACCTGCCGAAACCGAAGGCCACCGACGCCGTCAACGCGCTTTTTGAAGGTATGAAGGAAGCGCTTCTGCGAGGCGACCGCATCGAACTCCGCGGCTTTGGCGTCTTTCAGGTGAAAGACCGCAAGCGTGGTATCGGCCGCAACCCCAAGACAGGAAAAGAAGTCGAGATTCCACCGGGAAAGACCATCCGGTTCAAACCCGGAAAATCCCTTCGCAACATGAGCTGATCTTGAGCTCACCCGAGCTCTTCGGATCCATCGGCCCCGACGGTCACACCGCCGGGGCCTTTCAGTTTGATCGGCCGGTGTATCGACCCAGGTGGTGGCTGCACGTCCTGCTCTTCGTACTGACCCTGGGCACCTCGACCTTCATGGGGGCCTATTACTTCGGTTGGGCTCCCAAAGAACTCGCCACCCTGCAGTGGTATCAATGGCTCGTTCATCCGGCGTTCCTAGCCGAAGGACTCAAGTTCTCGGTGCCTCTGCTCTTGATCCTCCTGGCCCACGAAATGGGTCACTACCTCATGGCCCGGCGACACGGTCTCGAGTGTTCGCCGCCGTATTTTCTGCCCATGCCGCTCTGGTTTATCCCGTTCACGCCGGGCACCCTGGGTGCGGTGATGCGGATTCGACAGCCCATCACGACTCGCATCCAACTTCTGGACATCGGCGCGTGGGGCCCGATCGCCGGGTTCATCGTCACCGTCCCCACCCTCGTGGTTGGGCTGGCCATGTCCCACGTCCGCGACTTCCCGAACGAAGGTCCACTGTGGTACTTCTCCGAACCGATTCTTTTTAAGTTTCTTGCAAGGGTCGTGTTCTTCCCCGGTCTCACCGGGACCGAGGACATCATGCTCCACCCGATGGCATGGGCGGCGTGGTGGGGCCTGCTGGTCACGGCCCTCAATCTACTGCCCTTCTTCCAACTCGACGGCGGCCATATCTCCTACGCGCTCTTCGGCGAAGGCCACCGGCGGTGGGCGCGACGGCTGCTGGCCGTCTTTGTTTTCATGACCGTATTCTGGCCGGGCTGGGCCCTGTGGGCGGCGATTCTCGTTCTCGTCGGTCCCGAGCACCCTAGAATCCTCCACGAAAATGAGCCACTCGATCAACGACGGAAGATCATCGGCTGGATTGCCATCGCGATCTTCGTCCTCTGCTTCACCTTCGCGCCGATCCAGCTCTGGTAAAAACCGGGGCTCCTCAAGAACTCCTATCCTGTCATCTTTGGCGGAGCGGTCTCCGATGCCGCGGCGATTCATGAAACCGCAAAGACGCCAAGGTCGCAAAGTTGCCGCGAAGTTTTCTCATCGGCTCATCGCACTTCCTCGGATCGGGCCCGCTTCCCGGACGGGAGGGAGCCCGGGTCAAACAGCGACGCTTGGCGGCACCTTGGCGCGCTTCGCGTCTTCGCGGTCCCATTGTGTCTTTCGGTTCGGATCGCAGGTTCATGGAACCCTCCGCCGCGGAAGCCTGTCAATAACTGCTTCCTATCTCGGTCTCCGCAGGAGGCTGAACTTCGGGCTATCGCATGGGCACCGTGGTCGCGTCGTTGGTGAGATTGTCGATGACCGAGGCATAGGCGACGACTCCGCCGCCTGTGGTCACCCTCACCTTGGCGGACGCGGCATCGAGATCCTCCCGGCCCGCACGCGCGAAAAACGGTCGGTTGTCCGCACGCCACCGCTCGGACTCGATCACGAGTTCATAGGTTGTCAGCTCTGCACCCGTGGCGTCGAGGAGGGAGACCTCGACCGTCGCCGGCTCGTTTCCCATGTTGACGAAGCCGAGATTGGTGCGGAAGGCCGTCGATTCTCTGAGCTGACCAAGTCGAGCGGACTCGCCCGTCGCCAGACCTGAGTTGGAGAGGGTGCCTGCGAGATGCTGACCAAGGGTCCCGCCCGGGAAACAGTCACCATCGGACGCGAGCACGTTGTAGGTTCGGGAGTCGACGACCAGTTCACCGTCGGAACAGATCTCGAGGGCGCCCGACCCACTGAAGCCCGAATCGAGCCACCCCACCACATCGACGAGGTTGACCATGTCATCCGGTCCCACGGTCACGACCCGGGTCGCGCTCGAGCCGCTCGCGTGGAATCTGAGCTCTGCGGCAGACCCCGCCGGGTTCGCACCAAGCAGACCGAGGTCCGAACGCCACACGCTCGCGTTGGCGCCGTTGGCCCGGCTGACGACGGGCACCCAGTAGGTCAAGGAGCACTCGGCCGGCCCAACTCCCGATACGGTGATGTCACCGGAACGCGCACAGCTCGCATCATCGGTGGCGGCCGTCATCCCCCACCGTAGGGTCCCGGTGCTGCCGTAGGTGTGGGAGGGGTTTTGTTCATTGCTCGTCGCACCGTCGCCAAAGGACCATGAGTACGAGATGACTCCCGCGCAGTTCGAGGCCTGAGCATCCGCCTGGAACGAGACGGAGCTGCCGAGATCGGCAGTGGCGGGAGCCGCGGCCGAACAGGTCAGCACACAACCGGTTGCCGGACCCACCGTAAAGGGCTGGATCACTGTGTCCGAACCCGCATCGTTGGTCGCGGTCAGGGAGACATCGATAATCCCCTCACTCGTAAACGTATGAGACGGATTCTGCTCGACGCTGGTGGCGCTATCGCCGAAATCCCAGACCCACGAAGTCGGATCCCCGGTCGATGTATCGGTGAACTGGATCGACAGACCGACCTTCGGCGTTTGGGGCGACCAGGAAAAGGTCGCCACCGGGATCTCCACCACGGTTGCAGGAACCACGGTCAGCTCCTCGAGTTCGGGGAACTCATCGCCGGTGGTTTTCTGAAGCGAGACCTGAATCTCGATGTAGCGGCCCGGCGGGGTCTCGGAGAGCTCGAGCCCGTTGCCCGCGGGTTCCCACGCCGACCAGTTCTCCTCATCCTCGGAGCTCCGTGCCCGGACCGAGACCGAGGTCCCCTCCGGGTACAGCGCCTGCCACGAAACAACGCCCCACGGCGTACCGCCAACCTGGCTGTCGTGCACTGCGGTCCAGGTCCCGAAACGCGAGGTCAGGTTGCGGGCCACGATCCCGGTGAGATCGCCGGTGGCTGCGTGAGCGGTGGTCTCAACCAGGGTCTTCAGCAGGTCGGATTGGAGTATTGTGGGATTGACCCGGTAGACGGTGTTGGCCTGAGTGCCGACGACCCAGATCTTGCCGTCCTGGTCCACCGCGACACCCGTCGGTCCGCTTGGGATCGACACGAATCCGAACTGTCCTCCTTCAGGGGTGTACCGATTCACCGTTCCGGCGCCCTCTGCGGCCAACCAGATCTGACCATTCTCGGTCGTCGCGATACCGTTGGCGAAGCTGCTGGTGATCAGGTCCCACTCGACCTCGGCGGTTTCACCGTCGATCTTGGAAAACCGCTGGTCACCATACCCGGTCACGAAGACATCGTCCTCCCGGTTGACGGCAAGGCCACTGCTACCGTGGGACAGCTCAACCCGGTTTGTGGCGCCGGTTGTGGTCTCGAGCGCCAGCACCCAGCGATTGGGCCAGCTCGAGACCCACAGGGTGCCGTCGCCGGCGACCACCGCGGCGGTCGGGGAGGTCTCCTCAGCGGTGAGATCGACCCGCTCGATCACCTCACCGTTGGCGCCATCCACGTGGTAGAGATAACTCGTGTCATAAACACCGGCCCAAACATCCCCATTGGCGTCCACGGCCACCGCCTGGAGATTGTTGGCTTCGTAGTCCTCGTGGCCGTCGCCGGGGACGTGCGGACCTTCGACGTCTTCGACAAGCACGGTCTCGATCAGGACGCACTCGTCCTCGCCCCAATCCAGGATCTCGCTACCGCTGATATCGCCATCGGAATTGCTGTCGGTCGAGGTCTCGATCCTCCCGCTGCCGTCGCGATCGACACAGCCGCCGTTCTCCAGCAGACCGATCTTCACCAGCGTTCCCACATCGCGGTTGCCAACCCAACACGATCCCTCAAAATCCACCGCGGCGACACCGGGGTCGGCATCACCCGTCGGATCGAGCCTGAAGCGGCCGAGTTCCGCACCCGTCACAGCATCGATCTTGGACACGGTTCCGGTCACAGAGTTGGGAATCCAGACAAAGGGCAGCGCGTCCCATGCGTCGGTCAGCTCGAGCTTGTCGGCGGTGCTCTCCAGACCGACCGCTGCGCCCAGCGCGAAATCTGCGTTGCTGGTGTAGGTCTTGCCTTCGTCAACCGACGAACCTAGATCCACGGTCAGCTTGACCTCATCGAGATAGGCGCCCTCGAACGCATTGTTGCGGTCCGACTGATACACAAAGGCGATCCACACGACCGGCTCACCGATGACGTTGCCCGCGGCGCCCCAGTTCTCGAGATTCTGGGAGACGGTCTGCCAGCCGTTGGTGTCGGTGGATCTGGCGCTGCCTGAGTAGTTCTCTCCATCGGTGGAGACCAACCACATGAAGACATCCTGATAGGGCTCGGTGCGCAACCACAGATTGAAGCTCAACGTTCCCGCGGTGGTTTCGGTGAGATCGTAGGGACCGACGACGGTCCAACTCGCCGTATTGATCGGGGCCGGTCCACCGTCGTCGGGCGCCGCAGGGCCCACCGCCGCGCAGTAGATGCTGTCACGACCATCCGTCGCCCGGTAGTCGGTTCGACCCCACGTCACCTCAGCCGCACCGCTGGGGTAGGGTTCGACCCGCCACGGTAGACGGGGGAAGACAGTCTCGAATGAGGTGTCGAGCAACACTTCGGTCTCGCCGTCCTGGGCGGCGGCGAACGAAGCCCCAAAGATCAGTGTCAGCAGGTATGCGACTACCATGCAACTGGTCGAAACTCGATGGATCATCGGATCGTCCTATCTCTGAAAGACATACGCCGCTTTGAGCTGCGGGCCGCCATAGCTCGCCGGCCCGTTGTCATAGGTTTGATCTCGATAGCGCCAACCGATCTCGAGCCAGAACGCCCTGGTCGCGTTCCACCGGAGCCCGAGATCAACCCCCCACATTCCCGTATCGATGGAGTCGCTCACCTCCACCGTCCCACTTCCAGGTTCCTCGGAGCTGATCGTCGCGGTTCGAGTGCCAGTGGCCCAGCGGAAAAGGACCCGCCCGGTGACATCCAGAGTCGACCAGATCCGGTAGGAGGCGTCGGCGCCGATGACCACGCCCCAGAGACCGGCGCTGGAACTGTCGGTATTCGCACTGTCCGTCGAACCCGGTGGAGGCATCGTCGTACGATCCTCGGTGATTCGCATATAGGTCGCACCGATCCAGGGCATGACCCCGGTCCGACGGTCCTTGCCGAACCACTGGCCGATCCCGAGATCGTAGGCCGAGTTCTTCATGCTCAGCTGCTGAACGAGGTCGTCCTCCTCCCCGTCGACCGCGGCGGTGCCGACGGCGTTCAGGGTCGGAAACCACTCGCCGTCGAGGATGACGGTGTAGGTCTTCCCCGAAACCATAAGGCGCACATCCGCGAGCATGAACTCCGCACTGTCGTCGAAGTCCCACACGTCGTACTTGCCCGGGTTCCACCAACCCCAGTCCGCGCTGGAGGAACTCGACGGACTGAGATTCGCGAACGCGACATCGAAGGTCACACCCGGATCGCCACCGAGCCCGGGCCGAGCCGCGAGCACACCTATCGCCACCACCATCAGGATCCGGAAGAGCTTCAAGACATCCTCCCCAACATCTGCCGAGTGTACGTTGGAACAGCCGTGATCGTTGGGATTCATGGACACCCGCGATCGAAGACGACCTTCCAGACGCCATCGGCGTTGAGCCGCCAGATGGAATTGAAGGTTCCGATGCGGTTGCCCTCCGGATCGAGGACCGGCCCCGAGGTCAGACCCAGCGAGCCGGAATCGAGCACCGAAACCACCTCGGGCCGCCACGAGAACGGGGCCGCCTCACCCTCGAAGAACGGGGCCCAAGCCTGCTTGACCGCTTCGGCGCCGCGAAGCTCGGTGGGCCCGGCGAAGAATACCGTCTCGGAATCGAGAAAGCCGACGAAAGCTTCGAGGTCGCGATCCGCCATGGTTGCGGCAAATGCCGACTCGATGGCGCCGAGATCCCCGCCCGGGGATTCGCCAAAAACCGAGGGTCCACCTCCGACCACGATCACAAACACCAGGGCCGCACCGGCCCATCCCCTTCCACGGATCCTCTTCCGGCACAAATTCATCATTGACCTCCGGCGCTCATCACTGGTCGATTGCTCAACCGATGATATCCTCTCTCGACTCGGAGGATCCATGTCTCATCGTCCGGCCCCAATCCTTGTTCTCACCTTCGCCATCTTCTCGATCGCGGCAACCGTCGTCGCCGGCCCACCCACCAGCGACTGGCGGGACAAGGTCGATCCCTGGGTCCTCGAGAGCGGCCGCTCCCAGGACACCGGGTTCCTCGTCTTCCTGGAAGAACAGGCTGATCTCAGCGCGGCCGATGGCCTGCTCGGCAAAGAGGCCAAGGGCGCCCATGTCTTTCGCACGCTCACCGAAATCGCCGCACGGACCCAGGTTTCGGTCCTCGACGAACTCAGATCTCGCGGCATCGAGCACCGCGCCTACTGGATCGCCAACATGATCTGGGTCCGCGGCGGGATCAACACGGTCCAGGCCATGGCCGAACGGAACGATGTCGCTCACATCTACGCCAACCCGGCGGTTCGGGTGGATGCGATCTCTCCCCTTCCCGGTGATGATCCCGAATCGCCCGAGACCGTTGAGTGGAACATCGCGCTGGTCAATGCCGACGATGTCTGGGCCCAGGGCGTTTCCGGCGCCGGCGCGGTCGTGGCAGGCCAGGACACCGGTTATTTCTGGAGTCACCCCGCCCTCGTCAACCAGTACCGGGGCGGCGCCGGCAACCATGACTACAACTGGCACGACGCCGTCCACTCGGGCGGCGGGAGTTGCGGCGCCGACTCGCCCGAACCCTGCGACGACCACGGCCACGGCACCCACACCATGGGCACCATCGTCGGCGACGATGGTGGCGCCAACCAGGTTGGCATGGCGCCGACGGCCCAGTGGATCGGCTGCCGCAACATGGACCAGGGCACGGGCACGCCGACCACCTACGCCGAGTGCTATCAGTTCTTTCTAGCCCCCACTGACCTCAACGACGAGAATCCCGACCCCAGCAAGGCGCCCGATGTCATCAACAACTCGTGGGGCTGCCCGCCCAGCGAGGGCTGCACCGATCCCAACATTCTGCTGACGGTGGTGCAGAACATCCGCGCAGCCGGGATCGTGACCGTCCACTCCGCCGGCAATTCCGGCTCCAGTTGCAGCTCGGTCGATGAGCCTTCCGCCATCTACGGCGAGTCCTTCTCGGTCGGCGCCACCGACAGCTCAGACGGCATCGCCTCGTTCTCATCGCGCGGCCCGGTCACCATCGATGGCAGCAATCGTCTCAAACCCGATATCTCGGCGCCCGGAGTCAACATCCGCTCGAGCACCCGCGACGGCAGCTACCAGGGAGGCTGGGACGGCACCAGCATGGCCGGACCGCATGTGGCCGGTCTCGTTGCGCTGCTCGTCTCGGCCAGCCCCGGCCTCGCGGGCGACGTCGACCTCATCGAAGCGATCATCGAGCAGACCGCGGTCCCCCTCACCTCGAGTCAGGGTTGCGGTGGGATCGGATCAACCGAGGTCCCCAACAACGTCTTCGGCTGGGGCCGCATCGACGCCCTCGCCGCGTTCAACTTCGCCCTCGATTTCCGGGTTGTGGTCGATCCCGAGACCGTGGCGGTCTGCGCACCGCTGCCGGCGATCTTCAACATCACCATCGAACAGTTTCAGGGTTTCTCAGAGCCCGTCACCCTCAGCACGACCGGTCTGCCGGCCGGAGCATCGGCCGCGTTCACAACGAATCCGGTCGTGCCGCCGGGCGCCAGCGCGCTGACCATCGGCGGCACGGCCGCGGTGGCCCTCGGGGCCCACCCCTTCGATATCATCGGCACCTCGAGCCCGAGCGCCATCGTCCAACAGGCGCCGGCGATGGTGCTGGTCTTCGACTCGAGCCCCACCGCATCGGACCTCGTTGCTCCTGCCGACGGCGCACTCAACCAGCCGCTGCGACCCACATTCCAGTGGAGCGCGGTGAATCAGGCCGGCACCTACACTGTGGAAATCGACAACGACCCGACGTTCGCCAGCCCCGACCTGATCGAAACCGGAATCACCGACTCGTTCTTCACGCCGACGACCGATCTCATGTCGAACACGGTCTATTACTGGCGGGTCACTACCGAAAACGCGTGTGGAGTCAGTGCTCCGTCCACCGCCTTCACGCTGACAACCGCTGCTCTACCCGGTGACTGCGGATTGGGAACCGTCCCGTCCGTGCGCTACGCCGAAGACTTCGAGTCGGGCGCCTCGGGTTGGAGCCACAGCGGCACCGGTGACACCTGGTCTCTCTCCGGGGCCCGCGTTCACGGCGGCGCGTTCTCATACTACGCCGTAGACACCAACGTCACGACCGACCAGCGTCTCGACTCACCCGAAATCGTCCTGCCATCCCACACCCCGCTCACCCTCCAGTTCTGGAACTGGCAGCTGATGGAGGACAAGTCCGACGGCTGCTGGGACGGGGGCGACGCCGAAATCTCCACCGACAACGGCGCCACATGGGTCCCGCTGCCGAACGCGGTCATGCTGACCGACCCCTACGATGGGCCGACCACGGGTCTCGGCAACCTCGACGGTTGGTGCGACGACCTCGGAGCGGCGGCGACCTTCTGGAAGAAGGAGGTGGTCGATATCGACGCCTTTGCCGGTCAGACCGTCCGCTTCCGCTTCCGCCTCGGAACCGATTCATCGGTCTCTCGCGAGGGTTGGTATGTCGATGACGTGGTGGTCCAGGCATGCATTCCCTACGAGCCGCCGCTCTTCGCCGACGGCTTCGAGGGCGGCGATTCGAGCGCCTGGTCGCAAGCCGTGCCATGAAGACCGGACGACGCGGATTGGTCTACTCCACCGAGGCGGGCCGCACCTGCCCGAAGTGCGGTTGGCCGGCCAAGACCTGCCGGTGTTCCACCGAAGTGGATCAGCCGGTGCCCGATCGGATCATCGCGCGGCTGCGAATCGAAAAAGCCGGCCGGCGGGGCAAGACCGTCACCGTGGTCGAGAGTCTGCCGCGCAACAAGTCCTTTCTCAAAGAGCTCACCACCGAGCTCAAGCGGGCGTGCGCCACCGGCGGCAAGACCATCGAAGACCGGATCGAAATCCAGGGCGACCACCGTGAACGGCTGAGAGAGCTGCTCAAGGCCAAGGGCTGGGTGGTCAAGGGGTAGAGGAAGTCGACAGTCCGTAGCCGATGCCGTACTCGGAGACCAGGACGGCGCGCCACAACGGGCGTGCCAGGTACGGCATTGTGCCGGATCGACCTGCCGGCACCGCGGCGCGCTGCGCTCAATGCCGATACCTGGCTCCCTCGGGGAGCGCGCTCCACCCTGGTTCTCCCGGTAGCGACGCAGGCCGCCGGCGCGTGAGCAGCGTGGTCGCAGCCCCCCAATCACCCCACGAGCGACCACGCTGATCACGCGACGCTGGGGCGCGGGGGCGCATCGGCGTCCCAGCGTCCCAGAAGGCCGGGGATGAGGAAACCAAGATCTGTGGCCGTATCCGAGACCGAGACCGAATCCGAATCCGAATCCGGGACCGCTGCCTCGGCCGGTGTCCCGGCACAACGCCCCGCCGAGCTTGGTTTCCTCATCGCGGGTGGCCGAGAGTGCCCCTCAATCCATTGTTCGGCCCCAGCGTCCAACCTGCGTCAAGGTCTACCCCCCGAACAAGAGATTGAACGGCACGTCCGCTCGAGGTTCCTCCCCGCGTTCTATCGAGGGGATTGGCCTGCGCGTCGATTGTAGGGCCGGCGCCCCGCCGGCCCTTCAGACACCTACCGGTCGAGACAACGCACCACGACGTCTAACAACCCGCCACCAACGCCTGCGATGTTGCGATGGGTCAATCATGCGATGTCTTCGCGCGCTTCGCGCGTTCAGAGCGTAACGCTCGTCCAGCCGTTGGTGTCGCCAGTCTCGAAACCGTCGCTGAAGATCAACCCGCCCTCCGGCTCCGGGGCCACGGCGACGACATTGCTGTTGCTGTCACCACTCACGGTGATGATGTCGACGACCGCCCAGGTGGCGATGTCGATCACATACACGCCGTCGTCCCCAGCCACGCTTCCGTTGGCCACGTACACCAGCGTACCGGCGGCGTTGATGTCCACGTCCCTCGGATCCGCGTCCGCTGCCAGGGGGATGGTCTGCACGACCGAATTGGTCGTGGTGTCGATCACCGTCACGTTGGAGCTATTTTCGTTGGCGACGAACACGAGGCTCCCGTCCGGGGTGATGTCGATACCCCATGGGTCGTCTCCGACCGGCACCGAGGTCGTGACCGTCAGCGTTGTGGGATCGACGACGTGGACCTGATCGGTTCCCCGGTCGATGACATAGAGTGGCGTTCCCGATGGGTGGATGGCGAGGTCCCAGAGGCTGGTGCCGATATCGGCGGAGGCCACGGCCAGCGAGACGGGGTCAATGGAATAGAGAAAATCGTTGTACCAGTCGACGATGAAGAGGGTTCCGTCGCCGGGACGGACTCGTCCTTTGCCCGGCCCGAAATAGACGGAATTGATGGGAATGGTCGATCCCGTGGGCGTGTGTGTCGCAACATCGACGATCACAACAGCGTCGCCGTCTCTGGCGCTCACGTAGGCGGTCGTTCCCGCTTCATTGAAGGCGACGTTGACCGGATAGCCACCGGCCGCGCCGAGATCGATCCTGGTGATGACGGCATGGGTCACCGTGTCGATGACGACGACACCATCGCCGTTGGCGCCGCAGACCCAGACCTCGCTCCCATCCGGGAGGATGGTCGCATCGTATGGATAGTTGCCCTCCGGCAGCAGACCGATGGACGGGCTCAACGCCGCCCCGGCGTCGAGATCCAGCACCACCAAAGAGTCGGTCGTGGACATCCCGACGAATCCGAATTCCGCAGCCGTCCCCATGATCGGAGCCAGAACCACGAGAACAAAACACAAGCGGCGATGACGACGCATGTCGGCCTCCTCGGAGTTGGATGGCCCATGGTACCCGAACCCGATGGCCGCTGTACCGGTCCCTGCCCCGGCATCAACGCCCCGCCGAGCTTGGTTCCCTCATCGCGGGTGGTCGAGAGTGCCCCTCAATCCATTGTTCGGCCCCAGCGTCAGGCCTGCGTCAACGCTCAGCCACCGAACAAGAGATTGAACGGCACGTCCGCCCGAGGTTCCTCCCTCGTTCTATCGAGGAGATCTTTCCGTGCGATGGTTGTGGGGGTGGGCTTCCAGCCTGCCCTTCAGACCCCTTCCGGTCGAGAAAACGCCACCACGAAGTCTGACAACTCTTCATGAATGCCTGCGATGGTGCGATGGGTCAATCATGCGATGTCTTTGCGCATCTTTGCGATGGATGATCTTCGCGTCCATTGCGATTCAACCCCGCGATGGAATGGGATGGATCTGCGTCAATCTGCGTCATCTGCGGGCAACCTTGCGATGGATGCAATGTCATCTGTGTCTATCTGTGTGTTCTGTGGGCGGCCGCTGCGATGGTGCGCTGTCTCCGCGCCCCTACGAAAAGACGCAACCCGTCAGCGTTGACGGTCAGCCGCCGAAGCTCCCGCGGATGCTGAGCTGCACCGACCGCCCGGGGGCGAGAACGCCGTCTTCGTCAGCCGACCCGAAATAGCTCCGGTTGAAGAGGTTGCGCCCGACGAGGCCAAGCTCCAGCGCACGCGACAGTTTCCATCCGAACCCGGCGTCGAGCACCGCGTAGCCGGGTCGCGACAGCTCGCTGGGGCCCGGCTTGTCATCGGCGGTGAAGGCTGCGCCGCGGACCATCCACCACCACCTGTCGGTCGGTGTTCCTCTGAAGACCGCCGTGATCCCCGGCGGAGGGACATCGTCGGTGGGGCTGCCGTCGTCCACCACCTCGCCCTGAATCCAGTAGGCGCCGAGTTGGAGCTCCATCTTCGGATTGAAGATCCAATTCGCCTCGATCTCGATCCCGGTGATCTCGCCGGCGCCCCGGTTGCGGAAGTAGTAGTCACCGTCGACTCGATAGCGCTCGATGAGATTGTCGATCCGGTAGCCATAGGCGTAACCCGCGAGGGCCAACCGGTCGCGGCGCCAGCGGATGGCGAGATCGAGCTGACGACTGGTCTCGGCTTCGAGGTCTGGGTTGCCGGTGATGAAACCGCGGCCGGTGATCCCCCGGTAGTAGCGGTCCGACAGCAGCGGATCACGGAAACCGCGGGCGACCTGGAGCGTCGCCTCGACACCGGCGCCGAGGTCGCGCGTCAGGGCGAGGAATCCGGAGAAATCGAAATTCGTCGTCGAGATGTCGCCGAAGTAACCACCCCGGTTGACGGTTCGAATCGAGTCGAGCCGGATCCCGGCGGCGAACTGCCAGCGCTTCCAGTCGCGATTCATGGCGGCGAAGAGACCGAAGTCATCGCGGCGCGCGTTGTCGATGGCCACTTCGGAAGACGAATCAGCCTCGCCCCCCGTGGCGTCGAAGATCGTCGTCCGGTTGACGGCGTGGAGATCGTAGCGGCCCGAGACATCGAGCCCGAGAACCAATCGTACGGGACCGACCGGCCGTTCCGCCTCGAGGCGCAAACCGTAGTCGTTGGCGTCGGTGTCGGAGACCTTGAGCTGCCGGGGGTCGTCGATGGTGGCAAACCGATCCTTGTCGAGGATCAGGGAGTAGTCATCCCAGAAGACGGAGGCCGCGATCCGGCTCCACTTCCCCGGTCCCGGACTCTCGTAGCCGAGATTGAGGCGATGGGAGTCGTCCCTGGAATAAAAGACCCGCTCGTCATCGGAATCGGGAGCGGGCTTGCCGATATCGCTTCCAAGATCGGAACGCCAACCCGCACGGATGATCCCGCTCTTGACGCTTGTCTGGAAGGCGGCGCGAAAACCAGAGAGCTCGGCGCCCGAGTTGGCGACGGTGCCTTCGGGGCTTGAATAGTCGTCATATTTGCGCCAGTGGCCGCCGAACAACCAGCCGCCGCCAATCCCGTGGGTGGTCGCTTCGGCCATGGCCCCGAGTTCGGGGATCCCGACGCCGCCGAGAAGGCCGTACCTCAACGCGGGACCCGCCTGAGGATCCGGCATCCTCGACCGGGCGCGGATGATCCCACCGAAGGCGTCGGATCCGTAGGCGACCGATCCGGGCCCGCGGACGACCTCGACCTCTTCCACCGAATCGGGATCGAGGAAGCTGGCCGAGGGGCCGGCCCGGCGCTCGGTGGTGACCCGACCTTCGTCGAGGACCACCAGGGTCCGGTGTTTCGGCAGCCCGCGAAGGCTCGGAACCATCCCGTGACCGCTGCCCGATTTCCCGGCGCCCGGGAGGTTCTCGATGGTCTGGGTCAGCGATGTCGTGGCTCGTTGCTCGAGATCGGACCGGCCGAGGACGGTGGCCGCCGTCGCCGGCGGCAGCTCGAGATCGGGGACGACCCCGCTGATCACCGTGACGGTCTCGCCGGCGGCCTCGACCTTGACCTCGAGAACGCCGCCTGAGGGGATCTCGATGATGGTGACCGGTTTGAGCGCCACCCCGTCGGGACGCGCGATATAGAGCACCAGGGGCAGTGAGGGATCGGGATCGAGCACCAGTCGACCGTGGGAATCGGCCACGTAAGAGCCGGAGCTGCCGATGACCATGACCCGGGCCCCCGACAGGGATCTGCCGTCGATTCCGACGATCCGGAGTTCGACCGCCACTGCCGGTCCCGCCCCCGAAAGGACGAGCAACAGCGTCAGGAAACAACGGCGAAAGACCTTCACAGCGGCAGAGCCTAACATGGAATTCACACGGCGAGCCGAAATCGGGTCCGCATTCTTCGCCTCGGAACCGTGTTCTGCAACAATGGGCCGCCATGAATATCGTCCTGATCGATCTCCACCCGCACTCCGACCCGGTGACGCCGATCTCCCTGGCCAATCTGGCGGCGGTGCTGCGCCGCCAGGGCCACGACACCGACCTCATTTCACTGAGTTCGGGCCGTCCCTTCAGTCCGGCCGCGCTCAGGCGCCATCTCCACGAGAAACAACCTCGTCTGGTGGGTTTCACCGCCTACCAGCGCAATTTCTTTCAGATCAGAGCCATCGCCCGGATGGCCAAGGAAACCTCACCCGGGTGCCGGATCATCATCGGCGGACCCCAGGCGAACTTCATGCCGGAGGAGGCGCTGGCGGCGCTTCCGGAGTTTGACTTTGTTTGTCACGGCGAGGGCGAGTTGGTGATCCGGGCCGTGGCCGAAGCCGTCGATGGCGGACCCATCGACGGGGCGATCCCCGGCACCAGCACCCGCGTCAGTGATGGCGACTGGCTCCGCGGAGATCCCATCGTGCCGCCTGACGATCTCGATGTGTACCCGTCGCCCTGGCTCGACGGCGTCCTCGACCCGGCCGACTGGGACGAGGCGATCATGCTGACATCGCGTGGTTGTCCTCACCACTGCGCTTTCTGCGTCACCCCGGCCGCATTCGGACCGACCACCCGCGCCCATTCGGTGGAGCGGGTGCTTGACGACATCTCCGTGGTCGCTCGCCGCGGCAAGGGCCGACTGTGGTTCGCCGACCCCAACTTCTCGTACGACGCCGAGCGGGTCTACGCCATCCTCGAAGGCATCGCCCGGCGCGATCTCGCGGTGGAGATGTGGATCGAGACCCGCGCCGACATGCTGAGTCCGGAACTGCTCCGGCTCCTCGCCCGCGCCGGAGTCCATACCCTGGCCCTCGGGTTGGAGAGCGCCGTGCCCCGGGTGCTCGATCGATCGGGCAAGGCCATCGAGCCCGACGCCATCCGCCACGCCGCCGTCACCGCCCTCTCAGCCGGCCTCGATGTCGAGCTATTCTCGCAGTACGGTCTCCCCGGCGAGGCCAAAGACGACGCGCTGCAGACCTTGGGATTCGTCCAGGACTGCGGTGTTGCCGTCCGCGGCAATTCCAACGCTCAGCAGATGCAGCTCTACTTCGGTTCGGCCATCATCAGAAATCCTCAGGCGCACGGGATCCGGCCCCTGCGCGACGACATGCCCGCCTATCTGGCGCTGGGCGACGAATTCGAGACCGAGTGGATGTCGCGTAAGGACATGGACGAGGTCCGTGCGGCCTGGAGCGCCGCCTCGGCCGACGGCGGCAAGCGGATCGTCTCGTGACCCTTGCTCAACGACCCGTCGAGTGGCTTTTTCTCGATGCCGACACACCGGTCGGAATGCTCACGCCGTGGCTGGCCGCCGCGCTCCCCCACTGCGCGTGGAGCTTCCACGTGGTCGCCGCCGGTGGAGACCGCGAGGGCCGCCTGCTCAAAACGGTGGTCGACTATCTCGACCGGGAAGAAGTGGCGATGGTCTACCTCCATCTCGTGGCGGACGGCGGCATCGGTCCCGCGCCCGAGATCGAAGGTCTGCTGAATGCGGCGACCCGATTCCAGAGTGAGGCCTACCACGAGCGCACCGGCGCCCGATTGGTCCCGCTGCCGATCCTCGAGGTTGCGCCCGGCGCTGATCCTCACCCGGCGCTGAAGACCGCCGGCGAACTCGCCGGCAGGCTCGCCAAACCGAGCCTGCTGCTCTGGGACGAGCCCTCCGAGGCCACGATCACCACCGCCGCGGCGCTCGGTCTTCGTCTCTATCTCGGATCGAAAGCGCTCGACACCTCGATCGTGGAGATCCTCACCGCCGCCCACGTCCTCGACAGCACCATGGCTCGGGTGGACGGCGCCGATGAAATGCTCGGCCCCTGTTGGACCCACAACGTCATCGCCGGGGGAAGGGTCTTCGCCTGCGGCCAGCACTGGAGACGGGGCCGGTCCCAATCCGGGCTCGCCGACGAGCAGGCTCCCCTCTGGCAACCCGACTCCTCGCTCTGCGCCGGCTGCATCGCCGACACCATCGCCGGGATGGGTCCGTCCCTCGTCGCCAACCAGCGGCAGAACGAGGGCCGTGAGCTTGCGCTCCGCGCCAGCTCCGCGCTCGTTGACGCCGGTGCGCATCACGCCGCGGCTGAAGTCGCCCAGACCGCGGCCGCGCTTTCTCTGAACCCGGGTGAGCGAGCCGACGCGTTGATCCAGACGGCACTGTGTCGGCTGGCCGGCGGCCAACTCAAGGAATCCGACCAGGCGCTGGTCGACGCCCGGGCGAGCGGGGCCCCCGCGGGGCTCATCGCCTATCACCGCGCCCATGTTCAGGTGGCGTGGCGCGACGACATCGAGGCCCTCGACCGCTTCGCCGAAGCCCTCGATCTCGGACTCGAGTCGGTCTCGGTCGAGGATCTCCACTTCGAGATGGCCCTGAGCCACATCCGGCTCGAGGAGTGGCCGGACGCCCGCACCCACCTCGAGCAGTCGGGCGGCCCCTCGGCGGCCATCGCCTTCAACCTCGGGGTCTGCGATGTCAACGACGAACAGGCCGAACGGGCTCTCGGCCACTTCGACCGCGCCCTCGAGATCGGCCCGCCCGAGGAGGATCTCGGCCGGGTCCGTTTCTTCCGCGGCTTCTGTTTGAAGGAACTCGAGCGGTACGAAGAAGCGGCCAACGATCTCGCCATGTCCATCGAACTCGAAGAACCCGAACTCGCGCACCACAACAGCCTCGGGTTCTGTCTCTTCAAGCTCGGCCGCTATGACGAAGCGGTGGCGAGCTTCGAGAGGGCCGTCGCCGTCGATCCCGGGTCGGCCATCGACTGGGCCAATATCGGGGTCAATCTCGAGAGGGCTGGGAAGGTCGAGCGGGCCGCGGAGATGTATCGCAAGGCGCTCGGGATGGATGGCGGTATTGCGTTCGCGCGGGAGGGTCTCAAGCGAGTTGATGGGTAGCGGATTTCAACGCAGAGACGCAGAGAAGCAGAGGCGCAGAGACATCTCACCATCGCAGCGGATGCCCACAGATCACACGGATAGACACAGATGACATCGCGGCATCGCAGGGTTGCCCGCAGATGACGCAGAGGCGCAGATCCATCGCATTCCATCGCAGGGTTGAATCGCAAAGGACGCGAAGATCGTCCATCGCAAAGCGGCGCAAAGACATCGCATGATTGACCCATCGCACCATCGCAGGTCTTCATGAAGGGTTGTTGGACTTCGTTGTGATGCGCGTCCGACCGGGAGGAGACTGAAGGTGGGCCCAGGCCCACCCTACCCATCGCACAAAGGGATTGCTTCGAGGAAACGCGGTAGGGAGCCTCGAACGGACGTGCCGTTCAATCTCTTGTTCGGCGGGTGGACGTTGACGCAGGTCTGACGCTGGGGCCGAACAATGGATTGAGGGGCACTCTCGGCCACCCGCTATGAGGAAACCAAGCTCGGAAGGGCGCTGTGGGTAACCGTGCCCCGGCTTGCTACTTCCTCAACAGAATCAGCACTCCGACAGCCATGAGGCTCAGCACGAGACAGCGCCAGGCCGATGGGCTGGAGGACGGGGATCGCGGCGGGGCTGGGCTGCTCGATGACTTCGAGGGCACTGGGCCACGCATTGGTAAATTCCGGCAGAAAGATGTAGAAATCACTCTCTCCGGAGATAGGGTCGACCAAGTCGATCGTTGACGAAATTCCCCCCCACATGTTGAGGTAACCCATCCCACGCCAGAGATTATCTCCGACCGATGCCAACCCCCAAACAATGTAATGTATGTAGCCTCCTGAGTATTCTTTAATCAGAGTTATTTCGTATGTTTGTGGATCGATTGTCCATAACGCACCTCCGCCGCCTGCAAAATATTGGCCCTGGTGATGCTCGATGGTATCGAAAAAACCGTCGATTGTGGCTTCCAAGGTCAGCGAGCAGGTGCCGGGATCAATCCGGTAGAGATTCGTCAAGGACGACCCGGTCCACGTGTAGTACATCAGACCTCCGTCAACTCCCCAAAACAGGTCGCTGGGGAAGCCTGGTGAAATAGCGCCCGACGTGCACAGGACTTCGACCTCGCCAGTGGCGGGCGTCACAGCGATGAGTTCATCCGTGTTGGGGTTGATGGTGAGGATCCGGCCGTCCGGATGGCGGGCTGATCCGACAGTAGACAAATCAAAACCGCCGATGACCGTCGGCGTGACGTAACCGGTACCCGGACCCGGCACCGGGAGACTCAGGAGGTTATCCTCATTCCACTGCAACACGTACGCCGTTCGTTCCACCGACTCGCAGTCCGCCGGGATGACAAGCGCGAGGAGCGACATCAAAACCAATGTACTCGCGGTAAATCGCATCGCTGCCTCCTGTTCGGAGACTCGAGTGTAGCGGAATTGCCTTTTGAAACTGTCCAAGCGGGTTGACCCCATCGAGATTTCCCCGCGTGACAGCGGCAATCAGGATTGCATCGCACCATCGCATATCAACGCAGAGAAGCAGAGGCGCAGAACATCTCACCTCGCAGCGGATGCCCACAGATCACACGGATAGACACAGATGACATCGCGGCATCGCAGGGTTGCCCGCAGATGACGCAGAGGCGCAGATCCATCGCATTCCATCGCAGGGTTGAATCGCAAAGGGCGCGAAGATCGTCCATCGCAAAGATGCGCCAAGACATCGCAAAATTGACCCATCGCACCATCGCACGCAATCATGAAGGGTTGTTGGACCTCGTGGTGGCGGTGTCGTAACCGGGAGGTGTCTGATGGGCCGGCGGGACGCCGGCCCTACAAACATCGCAACGGACGGATTCCCTCGATAGAACGCGGGAGGGGCCTCGAACGGACGTGCCGCTTCAAATCATTGTTTGGAACGAGGGCCTTACGGCTGTCTCGGGCGTCGGGGCCAAACAATGTTTGAGGGGGCACTCTCGGCCACCTGCGATGAGGAAACCAAGCTTGGCGGGGCGTTGGGGGCAACCACGAATCGCGGATCTCGCCGGCACCGCGATCTTCAGCTGAGCCTTCTTCCAAAATCCTGCAAAACGACGGTGTGCCAGCATCTCCACAGCGGTCCATCGCAGGCGGGGACGCCTGCGCTACAAGGTTGATTGCGATGTTGTAGCGCCCGCGTCCCCGCGGGCGATGGTCCCACCTGCGTCGATTCCTGCCGCAACCCCGAATTTCACACTAGGCTCAATTGCAGCTCCATCGCGTTGTTACCCGGCGACGCGCCGCCGACCATGATGCTCCCATCGGTAGTGCCCGAGGGAGCCACCCGTAGCATTGTTCGGACCCGAGGCTTGACCAAACCGGTGGATTCACCCCCGAACAATGCAACAAATGGCACCCCGTTCGAGACAGTGTTCCGTTGGGTTTTCACCACGTCCTACCGCGCAACCCCTGCAAACTCATATAACCCACATCTTCAAGAGCTGATGACCCAGCGTTTTCTTCAGAAAACTCCCGGCCACCTTGCGATGAACAAAAATAACTCCATCCCACAGGAATCCGCAGGGGGCAACGCCCCATGTGGATTTCTGAGGGCGGGCGGGTGGGGGGTGGAGGCGGCGCGGGAAATTCGAACCGGCAACCACCAACGTAGGACCCAAGGGCGCGCCGTAGGCGCGGCGCGGATTCGACCACTCGACGGTAGCGAGAGTGAGCTCTCGATGACGGCGATGGTCGAATCCGCAGAGCCACCGTCCGACGGTGGCGGTGGGTCCGGGCGGTGGACCCGGGCAGTTGACTCCCCCACCCCGCGCGCGTACTGTTCATCCAACGGAGTGATAAGGGAAGCCGGTGAGAATCCGGCGCGGCCCCCGCCACTGTAACCGGGGACGAACCGTTCACGAACCGATGGTTCAGCCACTGGTGGAACTCACTGGGAAGGCGAACGGGAGCGGACGATCCGGAAGTCAGGAGACCTGTCGCACCGATTTGAAACGGGAGGTTTCGTATGCTGTTTCGCCCGCTGTCCGTCATCCTCGCCATTGGTCTCCTGGCCGTCCTGCTCGGCACCCCGCCCGCCGCCGCCCAGGTCATCCCCCAAGCGCCCCCGATCCAGCCGGATTTCGGCTCGGAGATTACCGTCACCGCCACCG
Organism: uncultured Acidobacteriota bacterium; assembly: GCA_963753035.1. Taxonomy (GTDB): domain Bacteria; phylum Acidobacteriota; class Thermoanaerobaculia; order Thermoanaerobaculales; family Sulfomarinibacteraceae; genus JAHECW01. The sequence goes on from CAVWAW010000010.1 coordinate 393,242, forward strand.
GCACCGAATCCTCGGTCAGCCAGGTCCCGGTCGCGACCACCGTCATCACCCGCAAGCAGATGGACGACTCGCAGGCCGAATCGGTCACTGAACTTCTCCGTCGGGTTCCGGGCGTATCCGTCGCACAGTCCGGCGATTCCGGGTCGTTGACATCGGTCTTCACCCGCGGCACGAACTCGAACCACACCCTGGTGCTCTTCGAAGGAGTTCGGCTCAATTCGCCCTACTACGGCGGCTATGACTGGAGCCTGCCCACCACCACCGCCCTCGAGAGAATCGAGGTTGCGCGAGGCCCCTACTCGGCGCTGTGGGGAGCGGACGCTGTCGGCGGAGTCATCAATCTCATTCCCTTCCGCGAGACGGACAAGGTCGGCGGCCGGCTTCTGGCCGAGGGGGGAGAGAACGGCTGGCAGCGCTACGAAGTCTCCGCGGGCTACGCCAGCAGGAAGTTCGACGTTCTGGTTTCCGGATATCGTCGGAGCAGCAATGGCTATCTCGAAAACGGCGACTTCGAAGGCAAACAGGGCCTGACCAACTTGGGATTCAGCTGGGGCCAGGGCAGCCGAATCGGTTTTGTCTACCAGAACCTCAGCAGCGACATCGGCATCCCCTTTGTCACCCCCGAGGAACCCACTCCCAACCGCCGCCAGAACACCAAACAAGAACTGGCCGCGATTCCCTTGAAGTGGCAGATCGGCGCCAAGTGGAATCTCGAGGTGGTGGCCTCGCGGGTCAAGCGCAGCTTTGACTTTGATGATCCCGACGACCCGTGGGGTTATACCTACGGCAACACCACGGCCGACACCGATCAAGCTCGCCTCGCGAGCCACCACATTATCGGTGGTCACACCGTGAGTTGGGGCGCAGAGTGGCGCGAGGATCGGGTGACCGACACCAACACCTTCGGCGCCAGTCTCGACGGAGTCACGGACAGCTATCTCAGCGCATTCGCCCAGGACAACTGGCGGATCGGTAAGAAATTCAGGTTGCTGGTCGGTATCCGGTGGGACGACAACGACGATTGGGGCTCGAAGATCACCGGCCGTGTCGACGGCAGCTGGCGCCTGGCCGACACTTTCGAACTTCGCGGCGGTTATGGCCAGGCCTACCGAGCACCGTCGCTCGGCGAACTCTACGCACCCATCGGCGGCAACCCCACCCTCGAACCCGAGACCTCCAATTCCGGCGAGCTCGGCGTGGTCTATACCCCACTCAACGGGCACTCGAGATGGCAGTTGAACTTCTTCACCACCGATATCGCCGATCTCATCGAGTTCGATTTCTCAGACTACGAAAACATCAACATCGGCAAGGCCAGGATCAAGGGCGCCGAGTTCGTCTGGGAACAGGGCGCCCTCGATGTCATCCGGTGGTATCTCCAGGCGAGTTATCTCAACGCCGAGGCCGACGACGGTCTACCCCTGTTGCGGCGCCCCGAGTGGAGCGCATCGTGGACCCTCAACGGCGACATCGGAAAAGGCTGGAGCGGCGATGTCACCGTGTTGTGGGTCGATGCACGCGATGACGTCGACCCGGTGACCTTCGAGCGTGCCGAGGCCAAGGCCTATACGACCATCAACCTGTCCATTGCATGGGAGGCGTGGCAGAGAATCACCATCACCGCCCGGGCCCTCAACATCCTTGACGCCGACTACCAGGAAGTTCTCGGCTACCCGGCGCCAGGACGACGCTTCATGGGCGGTTTGCGCTACGGCTTCTGATCACCGTTGAACCGACCTGGCGGTGGAGTTCCACAGCTAGGAGCCTGTTGGGTATAGATGGTGGATGGATTTCGGAGAGGCGTTTGAGAACATTTTTGGGCGAATTCGCAGGCTCATACTGGTGGTATGGGCCAAGAACTCGCCAAGAAATGGGCCAAACGACTCCCGAAAGGCGCCGCCAATTCTATGCCCTACAGACTCCTAGGTCAGTCCATCTGAATGCTCAGACCACCGCCACGGATGGTGCTGTTGAGGAGGGCGAACTCGGCTGCCGCCGCCGAGTAGGTGGCGTCCAGGCGATCCCGATTTGCGGCGAAGGAAGCCGCAATCTGCTCGGGAAGACCATCCTGCCAGGGAATTCTCCGGTCGTCGGCTGCGAGGGCGTCCCCCTCTGCGGCGATGGCCGCCACCAGTTGTTCGTCGGCGCCCGCCGCCCGCGCGGCCGCCAACTGGCGCTCGATCATCCGACGCAGCTCGGCGCGCACCCGGCTGTTCGCGGCCGAGGATGTGAAGAGGTTGGCTGCGGATTTGTCTGAAAGCTCCTGATCGTGGTACGCCAAGACATAGATGTAGCTGTATTCACCGAGCCCCATCTCGGCCTCGACGAGAGCGCGGTTCCTGGTGCGTTCGATCTCACCAAAGACAAAGGGCAGACCCATCATCGATTTGGTCAATCGAAAGACGGCGGGCAGGGCCTGCCTCATGGGCGGTTCTTCGCCTTCCGCAAGATCTTCGAAATCAGCCATTTCATTGTCGACGCTCTCGATCTCGGCGTGAATCTCGGCGAGATTCTCTCGAACCGCCAAAAACGCCGCCACGCGATCCGCCGCCACCGAGCCATCGGCCGCCGGGGTGAAGACATCGACTTCGCCGAACTGCTGCGCGAGGATCTCTCGGTCTTCGTGCGCATCGTCGAAGGCGGTTCGCATCGAGACCGACATTCCAACGATGAACAGCACGAAGAGCACAACCAGACCGCCGCACCCCAGCGCACAACCCTTGAGCCACTGCCCCGATGATTCGGACACCGTTGCCCCCTTTTCCATCCCAACGGATTCCCGAGCCTACCTCAAACAACGCCCCAGCTCCGCCCTGGTTAGCCCAACGACGGAAAATTTCCTCGCCGGCGTAACCTCGGCGGGATTATCTACGTACTACCGTGTGTTAGGATTCGTATCGAGATCGTGAATCATTTTCATAGGTGTCGTCACCAGGAAACAGTGAAAAGGAGAATTGAAATGAAAAAGACGATGGCCATTTGTGGAGTTTTTGTGATTGCACTGGCTTTTGCCGGTATTGCCGCCGCTGACTGCGGTGGCTGTGACAAGGCCGCTGCCGCCAAGGCCAGCAACGATGGCGCCGGCTGCGACAAGTCCGCCGTGAAGACCGCGAACAACGATGGCGCCAGCTGTGACAAGTCCGCCGTGAAGACCGCGAGCAACGATGGCGCCAGCTGTGACAAGTCCGCCGTGAAGACCGCGAGCAACGATGGATCCTCCTGCTCGAAGACCGCCGCCAAGGCCGCCTACGACGCCAGCCTCGCCGAGAGCGGCTGCGAGAAGACCGCCAAGTCCGCCTATGTGAACGCCCTCGCCGAGCAGAGCTATGTCAACGCCCTCACCGAGACCAGCTGCTCGAAGACCGCCACCAAGGCCGCCTACGACTCGGTCCTCGCTGACACCAGCTGCACCAAGACCGCCGCCAGCGCCGCCCGCCACGCCGTGGCCCAGGCCGCCTACACCGAGACCTACGAGAAGACCAGCTGCTCCAAGACCTCGCAGGCCGCCTACGAACAGGCCATGCAGGCCTCGGCCGATCTCGAGTTCGCCGACGAGAAGAGCGCTTCCTAAGCAGTTCATCGCAGAACACAATCGAGCCCGGGCGAAAGCCCGGGCTTTTTTGTTTTCGGGGCTGGATGCTAGATGCTGGATGCTGGATGCTGGATAGGACACCATCGCACGGAGAAACCGCAGATAGCGCAGATCCATCGCATTCCATCGCAGGGTTGCATCGCAAAGGGCGCGAAGATCGTCCATCGCAAAGACGCGCCAAGACATCGCATTTGAGAGTGGGCGAGACGTGGATTCGAGGTTGTCAGACTTCGTGGTGGTGCGCCTCTGACGAGGAGGGGTCTGAAGGGCCGGCGGGACGCCGGCCCTACAATCAACGCACGGACCGATCGCCTCGATAGAACGAGGGAGGGACCTCGAACGGACGTGCCGTTCAATCTCTTGTTCGGTGGCTGGACGTTGACGTAGGCCTGACGCTTGGGCCGAACAATGGATTGAGGGGCTCTCTCGGCCACCCGCGACGAGGAAACCAGGCTCGGATGGACGATGAGGAAACCATCAGCTCCGGCCTTCTGGGCCGCCTTTGGCGACCCAGCGTCGCGCCCACTCATGTCACCCTGAGCGAACGAGTCTGCGAGTGAGTCGAAGGGTCCCCTGAGGGACAGAAGTGGTCTGTTGGGCGAGGCGCGGTTGAAGATTGGCGGGGTCATTCATCCCCGGCCTTCTGGGCCGCTGTGACGGTGTCCCAGCCTCCCAGCGTCGCGCCATCGGCGTGTTCGCGCGTGGTTAGATTTTGAGGGCTGCGACCACGCCGATGGCCCGCCGGCGGCCTGCCTCAAACCGGGAGAGCTGATTTCGTCGCGCTTCCCGTGGAGTGCCCGGTAGCGCAGTTGTGCCGAGCGCGCCGCTGTGCCGGTTGGTCGATCAGGCACAACAACGTACCCGGCACGTCCCAATGAACGCGATGTCCGCGTGTTCTATAGGGGTCGCGGTCTTCTGCCGCTGTTTCTGCCGCTGATTCGTGACGCTGTCGCGGTCGCAGCTCCGGTCGCTGACTCCTGCCGCTGTCCCGGTCCCTGATCACGATTTCGAATCACTCAGATTCCGGAATCGGCGGGAGCTCGACAGCGCGCGACACCACCACCAGGCTGCGGTCGTCGAGGGTGGCGGCATCGCCCTGGAAGGACACCACCTCGCGGACGATCCGATCATGGATGGCCTTGGCCGAGCCGCCGAACTCCAACGTCCGGCGAAGACGATCATAGCCATAGTCGTCCCCCGTGGGATCGAGGGTTTCGGCGATTCCATCGGTGTGGAGCAGGAGCTGATCACCCCGCTCGATCGTGATCTCGCCGGTTGGCGAGGAAACGTGCTTGCGAATCCCGAGCGGCAACCCACCCTCTCCGAGTTCGATGACCTCGCCGTCTCTGCGACGGAGCATGGGATAGGGATGACCCGAAACCACGTAGTCCATCCGGCCCGTCTCGGGGTCCAGCAGACCATAGAAAAGGGTCATGAAGGCTCGATTCGTCCCGCTCCGGCACAGCGCGCGGTTGACGAAACGCGCCACCGACGAGGGCGTCGGATCGACATCGATCGCGAGCTTGAGCGCCGAGCTGGCGATGGCCATGAGAAGTCCGGCCGCGATGCCGTGTCCGCTCGCATCACCGACCACCAATGCCAGCCTGCCATCCTCGAGGGGGATGAAATCGTAGTAGTCGCCGCCGATGGTGTTGGCGGTTCGGTAAGAGAAAACAAACTCCCAGTCCGCCACCTCCGGTGGATCCTTGGGCAGAAGGTCGTGCTGCAGTTCCCGCGCGACCTCGAGCTCGTCTCGAACGACGATTCGATCGGCGAGTTCGAGAAGGATGAGAAAGACGAGACCGGCAAGGCCCACGAGGTGGAAGAGAACAAACTGCCCACCGGTATTCATCGCAACATCGAGATTCTGCAGGGCGAGGAGCGAGAGGAAAATGCTGAGACCGAAGAGCACACGCCGTGGCGGCGACAGTTTGAACGACAGCCCGAGAAACAGGATCTTCGCCCGGTGAAAGAACCGCCCGACCTTGCCCTTTGGTTCAGTACCGTCGTGTTCTCTGGTCACGACCCCGAATGCATGGGCGGCATCGCGATCGAACAAGCGTCGCAGATCCCCCGCACCGACACCACCGGTGTAGTCGCGGACAAACCGCTCGGCTCGGGCAAACCAGTTATCTTTCGTCATCTCACTCACTCAGTTCTACGCAAACTCTCGACATGAGTTCAATCCTTTCACTTCAGCTCTCAAGGACGGCCGACGATGCATCCTACCCAAACGAGCGCTCTGACCCTGTGGTGCTCAACGGCCTTCAAAAACACACCTTCGCGCCCGATGATGAGAAAACCCGCCTGGCCACGGCGCCTCATCTTCCTCGTGTCGAAGCCCGGTCAAGAAACCGGGCGGAGCGATTGTGACCCCGGGCACAGCGCCTCATCCGGTGGTGGGCCATTCTAAGGCCAGAGATGAAGTTAAAGCCAGAGGGCCATTCTCACCGGGTCTCTCCGCAAGTTTTGCGAGGGAGCCCGGGTCGCCGGTCCCGATGGACCGGCGGAGAAGATGGCAGGCTCAATGTCAACCGCAACCGTACCGGCACCCACTCCTCGAGCCGGAGAAAGCGGGAATGAAGCAAATGGGAAGCGCTAGATCACGACGACTCAGACTGCTCGAGAGCCTCCGCCGGACCATCAGTGACAAGCTCCACCAAAAGGTCAGCTCGTCGAATGTTGCCTATGGCGGTTTCAGTCCTCCCGAAAACACGAGCGCCATCTACCAGCAGGCCAAGCACGTGGCACCGGATCTCCTCGATCAGCTTTTCAACGTCCACCAGCGGACGTGCGAAGAGCAGGGCCAGCCCATGATCACCAACCACGGACCGGAGCCCAACGATCTCGAACGCAAGCAGATGCTGTCCGCGGTTCGTGCGGCGGTGATGAGGTCACAGACGCGTTTCGGCTGAGATCCGCAGTAAGCTGACAGTCAGTTGACGACATCGTCGTCGACATCATCGAGCGACCTTTTCATCGCGAAGTCGATGGACCTCGGAGCCTCCGGTAGGCTCCGAAGCTCTTCCAACTGTTCTTCCGCCTCCCAACGCTTCCTCATGGCGGCGCTTTTCGTACGCCGGCGACGAATGGCGATGATGGCGAGGGCTGTGATCGCCGCCCAGAGAACACCGGTCGAGGTCAGAAACGGGACCCATGTGTGCCACAGCGCCTCACGGACAAAGAACCGGTGCTCGGCTCGCTCGAGGGTGTCGCCGGTGGCGCGGACAAATGCCTCTCTGAAGCGCATGTCCCGGCCGAGCAGTTCGAGAATCCTCGCGGTCACGAACTCGCCGTACTCCACCCGCAGCCAACGGACAAAAGCTCCGGAGAGCGCGTACGACCGGCTCACCCGCCGTCCACCCTCGGCAAAACCCTGATCGAGCGCATCGGTGGTCCGCGGCCCACGGCCGACCACCGCGGCCGCGTAACGGGCCCGGTCCTCGATCCCCCACTCACGCGCGGCGACGGTCGCAACTCCCTCGTTGAACCAGCGTGGAACCGGCCGCCCCCGTGCCGCCTCCGCCACCAGAACATGCGTGACTTCGTGGTGGACCAGGGTTTGCAGGCTGTCGTCCGGATAGCGTGAAACCCGATCCGGGAAGAGCACGATGGTTCGCGAATCTCCTTCGGCGAACCCGCTCACCCAGGTCGGTGTCTGTCGCGAAACGGGGCTGTCCCCCGGCGCGAGGACAACCCGGATTGGCGCGCTGAATCCCATGAGTCCCGTCATGAGGAGGGCGCCGGAGAAATCCCCGCCGCCGATAACCCGAACCTCATCAGCAACCGGGGCAAGGACCGGGGGAGCCTCGATCAGAAGATCGGGCGAGGGGCGCGCCATGACCCCCGCCGCCGTCAGACCGGTGAGGCATGCTCCTACCGCCAACGCCCGCACGAAGCGCATCATTGGTCGGATTCTGCAGCCTCGGGCAAAGCCGAACCGATGATTTCCTTGACGTGGTTGCTGAGCGTCGGCAAATCGGCGACGGCCGGATCATCCATCTCTATCGGTTTGTGGATCACCAACCTCGCGCGGCCCGGTCTGAGATCGAACCGGCGGGCCGGCAGAACATCGCAGGCTCCATCCACGGTCACCGGAAGGATGGGAAGACCGGTGTCCATGGCAAAACGAAAGGCGCCCTTTTTGAATCCCTTGAGCCGGCCGTCTTCGCTGCGGGTCCCTTCGGGGAAAAAGATCACCGATGTTCCGTCGGTGATCCGCTCTCTGGCGTCGTTGATGGATCGGACTGCAGCGTCGTGGTTCGAGCGATCGATGTAGATGTGTCCCAGTGCCGCACAGGCGGCCCCGAGACCCGGGACCGATCGCAACTCCTGTTTCATCACCCAGCGAAAGTCGATCCCGAGAAAGCCGTAGAGGACGATGATGTCGATGTTGCTCTGGTGATTGGAAACCACGACGTAGGACTGGTCGGGATCGATGTTCTCCCGTCCGACCACCTTGACCGCCATCGGGATGACAAGGGCCACGATCCGCGCCCAGTTGCCGGCAATCACCCGGCTCAGGGAACTCGGATTGACAAATGGGATGAGGACAACGACGGCGGCGGAGCCGACAAGAGTCGCGACCACCGCCGCCGGAACCGCCACAAGGTATTTCCATACCTGGTAGGGCCACCACCACCACGATCGAGCTTTCATCCTCCACATCCTACCGTCTCCCGCGGGAGTGCTGCTATCCTTTGCTTCTTGGAGGCGCTGTGTCCAACACCTTTTACATCACCACACCGATCTACTATGTCAACGATATGCCGCACATCGGCCACATCTACACAACGGTGATGGCCGACTCGTTCGCCCGGTATCAGCGGCTCAGAGGCAAGCAGGTCTATTTTCTGACCGGTACCGATGAACACGGCCAGAAGATCGAGAAGGCGGCGGCGGCCCAGGGGATCGAGCCCATCGAGCTTGCCGACCGGGTGGTGGCGAGGTACCACGATCTGTGGAAGCTCCTCAACATCTCCCACGACGACTTCATCCGCACCTCCGAGGACCGGCACAAAAAGGCGGTGGCCGCGATCATCGAGCGCATCACCGAGGCCGGCGACATCTACAAGGGTGATTACGAAGGCTGGTACGACGCGCGCGATGAGGCATTCGTCCCCGATTCCCAGGTCAAGGACGGGGTCGACACCGAGAGCGGCAACCCGGTGGAGCGGCTGTCGGAGTCGAGCTACTTCTTCCGTCTGTCGGCATTTCAGGACCGGCTCTTGGAGTGGTACCGGGCCAACCCCGAATGCATCCGCCCCAAGAGCCGATACAACGAAGTCCTCCGTTTTGTTGAAGGCGGGTTGAAGGATCTGTCCATCTCGCGCACCTCGCTCAAGTGGGGTGTCCCCTATCCCGGCGATGAGGACCACGTGGTCTATGTCTGGCTCGACGCCCTGACAAACTACATCTCGGCGCTTGGCTTCGGCAGCGATGATGCAGCCCGGTACGACAAATTCTGGCCGGCGAGCCTCCACCTTGTCGGCAAGGACATCCTCCGATTCCACTGCGTCTACTGGCCGGCCTTCCTCATGTCCGCCGGCCTCCCGCTGCCCGACAAGGTCTTCGGCCACGGGTGGTGGCTGCAGGACGACGCCAAGATGTCGAAATCGGTGGGCAACGTGGTGCGCCCCGATCACCTCATCCACCGGTTCGGCGCAGATGCGCTGCGCTACTTCGTGGCGCGCGAAATGTCGTTCGGCCAGGATGCCAACTTCTCCGATGAGGCATTTCTGGAGCGCTTCAACGCCGATCTCGCCAACTCCCTCGGCAACACCGCGTCGCGCGTCACAGCCATGACGACCCGAAACCTCGACGGTTTGGTCCCGAAACCGACGAGCGATGGTCCCGTGCCCGAAGCCGCCGCTGTCGCGGTCGAGAAGTACATCGAGCACATGGATGCCCTCGAACCCAACCGGGCGCTGGAAGCTGCCTGGCAGCTGCTTTCCACCATCAACGTCTTTCTTCAGGAGAAACAGCCCTGGAACCTCGCCAAGAACGGCGAAGAGGGCCGGGCCGAACTCGAATCGGTCCTCTACGCCGGTCTCGAGGGGCTCAGGATCGCCTCCATCCTCGCCGAGCCGTTCATCCCCGGGATCGCGGCGGAATTGCGGGCACAGCTCGGCGCGAACGAACTCCCCCTCGACATGGCCGACGCCACCAAGTGGGGCGGGCTACCGGAGGGGACCAGGCTCGGTGAGGCCCAACCGCTCTTCCCGCGGGTCGATATCAAGGCCTATCTCAAGGAGATCGCCCAGGAGAACGAGAAGAAAGCCGAGGCCGAGGCCATCGCCCAGGGAGATCTCGTCACCATCGACGACTTCTTCAAGATTCAGCTCAAGGTGGGTCTCGTCGTGGAAGCCGAGCGCCTGCCCAAGTCGAAGAAGCTCATGAAGATCATGGTCGATCTCGGCGAGAGTCAAACGCGGCAGCTGGTGGCCGGCATCGCCGAACGCTACGAGCCCGAGCAGCTCGTCGGCCGGCGCATCGTCGTCGTCGCCAATCTCCAACCCGCCAAGCTCATGGGTGTGGAGTCGCGGGGGATGCTGCTCGCCGCATCGATCGATGGCGCGCCGTACCTGCTCTCCGCCGACGACGAGGTCCCGCCGGGGACGCGGGTGAAATAAACGGAGGCAGCGGCCGCAACTGCGGCGGCATCCGTATCCGGGCACGCGCTTCCGAGCTTGATTCTCCCATCGCGCTCACCGAGAGTGCCCCCTCAAACGATGTTTGGGCCCGAAACGCGCCGCTTTCGGGGAGGCGCTCCATCCCAAAATCGGTTTGAGACGGCACGTCCGTTCAAAGCCAATACCGCGTTCTTTCGAGGCACGAGGACGACGCGCCTCAAGAACACGAGGTAACCGCGTTCATTGGGACGTGCCGGGTACGTAGTTGTGCCGGATCGACCAACCGGCACCGCGGTGCGCTCGGCACAACTACGCTACCGGGCACTCCACGGGGAGCGCGATGCGGTCTGCTCTCCCGGCTTCGAGGCAGGCCGTCGGCGTGCCATCGGCGTGGTCGCAGCCCTCCCAATCGACCCACGCGCGACCACGCCGATGGTGCGACGCTGGGTCGCTGGGACGCATTGGCGTCCCAGCGGCCCAGAAGGCCGGAGTTGTGAGAATCCGCGTCAGTCCAGATACACCCGCGGGTTCACCGGCGCTCCGTTCCGGAGCACCTCGTAGTGCAGATGGGCGCCACTGGCGTTGCCGCTCTTGCCGACGCGGCCGATGGTGTCTCCGCGCTCGACCCGCTTGCCCTTCTTTGTCTCGATCTTCTTGAGGTGGGCGTAACGGGTCCGGAAGCCCCCTCCATGGTCGATCACCACGGTCTTTCCGTAGCTCCCGTCCTTACCGGCAACCACGACTCTCCCGTCCGCGGTGGCCCAAACCGGGGTACCGGCCGGGGCGGCGAGATCGATGCCTTCATGCCTCGAGCTGCCGCGGGGAACGCCGAATTCCGCCGTCACCACGACCTTGGCAGATGCCACCGGCCAACCCGAAGGGACAGTCGCCTTCTGGTGCCTTTGCCCCCCGGATGCGCACGCCTGCAGCATCAGAGCGAGCCCGAAAATCGCGAACCGACCCGACCGAATCCTCATGGCCGATCGTATCGCTCGAAGGAATAGGCGAACTCGTTTTTCTCATCCGCGGGATGATCGACCCGATCGGCGAGGAGCCAACCATCGAGATCGATGGCGGGAAAGATGGTGTCACCCTCGACTTCAGCGTGGATCCGGGTGATGTAGAGCCGGTCGACCATCTCCGCATCGAGAGCCTGACGGTAGATTTCAGCGCCGCCGCCGATAAACGGCTCTTCGTCGTCCACCACCAGGGACAAGGCCTCCGCCAGCGAGTGAGCGACCAGCACGCCGTCAGCTGAGAAATCGCGGTTGCGGGTGACCACCACCATGGTTCGCCCGGGAAGGGGTCTTCCCAGTTCATCCCACGTCGCACGACCAATGATGAGGTGATGGCCCATCGTGGTCGTTTTGAAATGGCGGAGATCGGCGGGCAGGTGCCACGGCAGATCGCCGTCTCGGCCGATCACGCGATTGGCGGACATGGCGACGATCAATGAAACCACCTGATCTCCTCAGACCGCGATGGGCGCCTTGATGTGCGGGTGCGGGTCGTAATCGGCGAGCTTGAAATCATCAAAACGAAAATCGAAGACCGATCCAATTTCGGGGTTCAGCGTCATGGTCGGCAAGCGGCGAGGCTGGCGCTCAAGCTGAAGCTTCGCCTGATCGATGTGGTTGCTGTAGAGGTGAACATCGCCAAAGGTGTGAATGAACTCGCGCGGTTCGAGACCGCAGCTCTGGGCGACCATCATGGTCAACATGGCGTAGGAAGCGATGTTGAAGGGCACTCCGAGGAAGACATCGGCAGACCGCTGGTAGAGCTGGCAGCTCAGTCCCCCGTCGGCGACCCAGAACTGGAAGAGCGCGTGGCAGGGCGGCAGCGCCATCTTGTCGAGGTCGGCGACATTCCAGGCGCTGACGATGTGGCGCCGCGAATCCGGGTCGTTTCGGATGTCCTCGATGAGCCCGGTGATCTGGTCGATGTGCCGGCCATCTGGTGCCGGCCACGACCGCCACTGGGTGCCGTAGACCGGACCGAGGTTGCCGTCGGCATCCGCCCACTCGTCCCAGATGGTGACCTTGTTTTCGTGCAGGTACCGCAGGTTCGTATCGCCCGTGAGGAACCACAACAGCTCGTGGATGATGGACCTCAGGTGGAGCTTCTTGGTCGTCAGAAGAGGAAAACCTTCACGCAGATCAATCCGCATCTGGTGACCGAACACGCTCAAAGCACCGGTCCCGGTCCGGTCGTCCTTGACCACGCCGTGATCGAGGACGTGCTGCAGCAGATCGAGGTAGGCCCTCACCTTCGCCCTCGGACCGGCGACGACAATTCTTCGACCAGACCGGTCCACCGCCCCTTGGCCTTGAGCAGAATTTCGGCCGCCTCCCGCACCGCACCGTCGCCCCCGTTCCTGCCGCAGATATGGTCGCAGGTGGCGATGACCTCGGGAGCGGCGTCGGTGGGGCAGAACGAGAAACCGGCGCGGATCAGCATCGGCAGATCCGGCAGATCGTCGCCCATGGCGGCCATCTCGTGATCGGCGATGTCCAGGGTCGAGAGCATCTGATCGAGATCGGCGCCCTTGTCCTTCGACCCGAGAAAGACCATGGCCTCTTTCAGACCGAGATCCGAACACCGCGCCAAAACCGCGGCTGACGATCGGCCGGTGATGATTCCGACCTCGATACCGCAATCGAGCATGAGCCTGATGCCGAGACCGTCGTGAACATTAAAGGCCTTCATTTCCTCGCCGCCGGCCGAGTAGAAGAGTGATCCGTCGGTGAGTACCCCGTCGACATCGAGAACAACCAGGCGGATGGGTTCGAGTTTCGCGCGAATGTGCGGCGGCAGATGGCTTGGCATGGTGGGATGTTACTAGAATCCTTCGAGGACTGCGCTGACCAAGGCTCTCGAGTAATCGGTGGAGAGCTCGTTCATGGCCTCACGCTGACGGTCGAAGTAGTCGACGGCATCCTCGTCGACAACATAGGAGGTCCGGCGGGAAAACGCCTTGTTCTCCCACAGCAACACCGGGTCCTCCTCTCTCACATCAGAGAGCCGAACCTCGGTGAGGAGAGTCATCTGGTACTCGGTGGCACGACCGCTCTCATCAAAGCTCACCGGGATCACCATCAACCTGGTCATGGTGCCGCTGAGCACGATGTCGGCGTCCTCGGCACGGTCGACGAGTTGGAACCGCCCGCGCCGCACCCACTCGAGGTTGAGCGCCTCGGCGACTCGCTGATCCATATCGGCCCTGGCCGTCTGGTTGGCGAAGAGCTCGACATGGAGGCTCTGGACATCATCCGGCAGATAAGTCGAAGTTGTTCCGACCAGGTGGTAACCGCAGCCCGAGAGGACCACGAGAAGCAGCAATGGGAGGGTTCTTCTCACGGCTGAAAGTTAGCATAGTCTGGGTCTCGTCGAACCCTCACCCGGAGTAACCGCAGATGGACGCAGGTTTCATCGCACCATCGCAGGTTTGAACCGCAAAGACGCGAAGGCGCAAAGAACATCGCAAAGAACACCGCACTGTTGACTCATCGCAACCGGTCAGAGGAACTTGAGTTGCCGGGTTGGAAGGAGCCCGGGTCAATATTGCGATGCTTGGCGGACCCTTCGCGCCCATTGCGTCTTCGCGGTTCCATTGTGCCTGCCGGTCCACGCCAAAGGCCAAGGGGCATTCGATGCTTGAACAGGGGGCCGCTCCCGCGGGCTTAGCTGCGCTTCTTCAGCGCAGCGATCTCTTTGAGGCGTTCGCCGATCCGGTGTTCCCAGCCGCGATCGGTGGGTCGATAGAAGGCGGCGGCCTTGAGCTCGTCGGGCAGGCACTGCATGTCAGACACTCCGCTCCCCTCATCATGGGCGTAGTGATATCCCTTGCCGTAGCCCGCTTCCTTCATGAGCGCCGTGGGCGCGTTGCGGATCGTCATGGGGATCGCCAGCCCCGGCCGATCCGCGACCTCACGCTTGACCGCTCCATAGGCCTTGTAGATCGCGTTGGATTTCTGCGCCAGGGCGAGATAGACCGTCGCCTGTGCCAGCGCGAGCTCGCACTCCGGCATGCCCATGTGCTCCACGGCATGGGCCGCCGCCGAAACCTGCTCGAGCGCCTTGGGGTCGGCCATTCCTATATCTTCGGACGCCATCCGCAGCAGCCTTCTCACCACGAACCGCGGGTCCGCACCCCCGCAGAGCATCCGCCCGAGCCAATAGAGCGAGGCATCGACATCGGAGTTGCGGACCGACTTGTGCAGCGCCGAGATGAGGTTGTAATGCTCTTCCCGGCCCTTGTCGTAAACCGCCACCGAACGTTGCGCGATCCGTTGAACAAGGCCCTCATCGATGACCGCGACACCATCAACTCCGGCCAACGAAACCGCCAGTTCGAGGTGGTTGAGCGCCTGTCGAGCATCGCCCGCCGCAAGCCGCCCGATCATGGCGAGGGCCGTTGCGTCGGCATCGACCCCGCTCGCACCGAGACCGCGCTCACGGTCCCGCAACGCCCTCTCGAGCAACCGCGCCATCTCGTCCTCTTCCAGTGGTTCCAGGATATAGACCTTGACCCGGGACAACAGCGCGCGGTTGAGCTCGAAGGAGGGATTCTCGGTGGTGGCCCCGACCAGGACGATGTCACCCACTTCAACGAAGGGAAGGAAGGCATCCTGTTGGGCGCGGTTGAAACGGTGAATCTCATCGACGAAGAGCACGGTCCGCCGGCCTTCGAGCTGCCGGCGACGGCTCGCCTCGGCCATGATCGCCCGGGCTTCCTTGACCCCAGACAAGACAGCGGAGAATGTCACCATTTCGGTCGAGGAGGCCTCGGCCAACAGCCTCGCCATGGTCGTCTTCCCGGAACCGGGCGGTCCCCAGAAGATCATCGATGGCAGCTCGCGGCGTTCGATAAACGCGCGAATCACGCCATCGGGCCCCACCAGGTGTTCCTGACCGAGAATCTCGTCCAGGGTGCGCGGACGCATTCGATCGGCGAGTGGCGAGGGTTGTTGATCGCTTGAGTAGAGGGCGGTCTGCCGGTCCACCTCACCCACCCCGGGTCATCAGGGCGAGGCGTTCCAACCTGATCATCCGCAGAACCGCCTGATCGACGGTGGCGCCAATGGTCACGGCGCCGTGCGCGGCGATGACGAGGGCGGGCGCCTTGGCAATCCCCATGGCGACCTCCTGGGCCAGCGACCGGCTCCCGGGCGGAAAATCGTCGATCCAGGAAACGCGATCGAGGATTGATCCGCCATCGGGGAGCAGACACGGATCGGGCGCCAAACCATCTTCGGCCAAAGCAAGGACCTTGTCAGGGTGGGCATGAACCACCGCATGGACGGACGGAAACTGAGCGTAGATAGCACGGTGCAAACCAACCTCGGTCGATGCACCATCGGGAACCCTGTGGCTGTTGATCTCGATTTCCATCAACTCGTCGGGCTCGAGTTTGGCTTTGTCCGTCATGGTGGGCGTAACGAAGAACCGGTCTTGATCAATCCGCGCCGAGAGGTTTCCCTCCCCGAGCTTGATGAGCTTGGTCGCCGCCAGTTCTCGGCCGCCCTCGATGATGGAGAGGCGGAGCCCCAACAGACGTTCAGGCCTCATTGGAGCCCCCATTCTTGTGTGCCTGCCGACATCGATCACCACAGAAGACCGCATCGCCCTCGAGCAAGAAGAGCGCGACCGACCGGCACATACGTGCCGCAATGTGCGCACTCGGATAATTCCTCCGGAGACGGGTCCGGCGGGTCGTTCTCGAGATCCATCCGCCGGCGTCGCTGTTGTGGCGAGAAGCGACTATAGCTGTCGGCCCCGAGGCCACCGGACGCCCTTCGCTTGCCGAGCGAACTCAGCACCCTCCACATCACGAAGAGGGCCAGGACGAAGAATACGATTCGTGGCATCACCCTACCGGTAAATCCAAGGATCTCAAGTGTATCCGATCGACAGGCCCGAGGCTACTTCCCCATCACCTCGGCTTCGATTGCCGTGAGGTCGGGGACCTCCGGATTCCGGGCGGCGATTTCCTTGAGGCGGCCGAACGCCTGACTCGCTCCCTCATGATCGTGAAGATCGAAGTTCAACACGATCACCTTGTTGAACCACGCCTGCCAGTGGTCCGGCTCGACCGCAATCGCACGATCGAGTACCTCGAGGGACCGATCGTAGAGCTGCAGATTGCGCAGAACGACACCGAGATCGGTGAGAACATCGGGGTCGTTGCTGCGGCCCTCGGCCATCGCAGTTTCGTACCAGACCCGGGACTCCTGCCATTGACTGGGATTGCCGGTCGTCCGGGCCAACTCGAAAAATGCATTGCCCATCTCGACTTTGAGACCGACATCGCCCGGATTCTGAGCGATACGTCCTCGAATTTCAGAAATCTGTTGTTCGAAGAATTTTGTTTCCGGGTTGGGCGCATTCTGGTCAAGTGGAGGGTGTCCCTCCGGCAGGCCCTCGGCTTGCGCCGGCGCCTGTGGTGTACCCAATCGAAGCGCCTTACCAGGCGGGATGGGCTGCCGTTCGGCAAAGACATAGCCCAGTGCGAGGCCCACCATGAGCCCGATCACCAGGTTGAACCAGGGGTTCTTGAACATCAACACACTCCTTTGAGTTCTCTCTCGATCGATGGGGTAACAACAACTGAGTGAATACTAATCCGACCGGACCGCACGCCACCCTCCGGCCGACGGCATTCCAGTCGCGAGTTGCGTCGCTTCCCACCGACCCTGGATCACATTCGGATCGGCGCCCAGGTTGAGTTCGCCATAGAAGATCGCCGCAAAACCGAGCTGCGAATCGATCCTCTCAAGACGCACCTTGTTCGCCACGAGTGTGCCCCGGAGCGAACCGGTCCAGCCACCGGAAAACTCATAGGTGCCACTGACCAGAGTTCCTAGCTGGACAAGGAAGATCGTTCCGGTCAGACCGGGCTGGACAGTGACATCCCACGGGCCGTCGAGAACGCCGGCCTCATCCGATGACTGAGCGCCGAGAGCTCCTGTAGCATCGATCACCGCCAGGTGGGCAAAGACATCCCGCCTGACTCGCTGAACCTCGAAGATCCTCATCATCAACCGCGATTCCAACTCCTGGAGCTTGTCTTCCCTCATCCGGAGGTCGTCGAGATCCGCACCCTGGCGCTGGGCGTCGATCATGGCCCCCGCACCGGCCTCCACCTGCGCCCAGGTCTCCTGCATCAAACCATTCTGACGGTCGAGTTCGGCGATTCCCTCGGCCATCAACGCGGCGTGAATGGCGGTCAGGCTCCGCACCGACTGGGCCGCCGCCGGCGGGGTGAGCAATCCGGCGATCAAGACCAAGAAAACCACAACGCATGTCGCATGTCTCACGGCGTCTTCCCTTCGAAACGGGTGATGACGGCGGTTCCCACCAGATCGCTCCAAACATTGGTCGAGGTCCGCATCATGTCAAGCACCCGGTCAACGGCGATGATGGTGGCAATCCCCTCGATGGGCAGTCCGACGGCCTCGAGTACGACGATCATCATGACCAACCCGGCCATGGGGATCCCCGCGGCTCCGACCGAGGCCAGCAGCGCGGTGAGAAGCACGAGGGCCTGTTGGGAAAAATCGAGCGGGACACCGTACATCTGCGCGATAGTCAGGGCGGCCACGGCTTCATAGAGCGCCGTTCCGTCCATGTTGACGGTGGCGCCCAGGGGCAAGACAAAACTGGCAACCCCGCGAGGAACCCCGCCTTCCTTCTCGGCGCATTCCATGCTGAGTGGGAGCGTCGCTGATGACGAGGCTGTGGAAAAGGCTGTCGCCACCGCCGGAAGCACTGCGCGGAAATACTCCAACGGATTCCGTCTGGCCAGGAAGACAAGCAGCAGCGGCAGGGTCACAAAGGCGTGAATCAACAACCCGCCTCCCACCGTCGCAAAATACGGCAGCAGCTTCATGATCAGTTCCGGACCACTGCGAACGACCTCCCGTGCAAGCAGGGCAAAGATTCCGATGGGGGCCAGCTTGACGATCGCCAGAGTCAAAGCCTGGATGACCTCGAGAGCGCCCTCCATCACCCGGTGTACGGCGTCCACATTGGGTCCGTTGAGTCGGACAAGGAAGAGACCGAATAGAATCGCAAAGAAAATCACCGGTAACACATCACCCTGCGCCATGGCCTTGACGATATTGTCCGGCACCATGTGGAGGAAGAACTGCGACATGCTCTGCGAGCTGGAGGAGAGCCCCTCCGGGAGAGTTGCGGTGCTCCCGATGTCGAGGTACTCGCCAGGTGTGAAGATATTGACGAGGGTCAGACCGACCATGATCGCCAGGGTTGTTGTCAGGGTGTAATACAGGACGGTGCGCAGACCGACCCTCCCGACGCTCTTGGCATCACCGAGACTCGCCACACCGCAGACCAGCGAGGTGAAAATCAGAGGAATGATGACCATCTTCAGCAGTCTGAGGAAGATGTCTCCTACAAGTCCGACGCTCTCGCCGAAGGCTTCGGTGGGGAACCCGTGGGGACCCAGGAGTCGGGCGCAGACCCCGACAAGAAAACCCATCAATAGAGCGATGCCTACCTGAGTGTGCAGCTGGAGATACCAGGGTTTACTCGACTTCGATCGTGACATTCATCCTCCATGGTCTCAGAACGCCCCGAGGATACCATCGGCCCCAGAGTTTTCCCGCCTCTCATGGAATACAGATCTCATCGCACCATCGCAATTCAACGCAGAGACGCAGAGGCGCAAGCGCAATGCCATCGCCCGTCGCACTTTGTGTCTTGGTGTCTTGGTGGTTGCGGCGGCCCGGGGCTTACCCAAACCGCGGCCGCTTCAGCCGAGCCCGAAATCATCGGTCCGGACGGTGAGAACTACTCCTCGATTGGTTCCATCGGCTGGCCGAGCGCGTCGTCGATTTCCTTCTCGACCTCGGGAATCTCACGATCCTGGACCACCGATGTCTCGACCACCAGCAACTGACGAGCGTGGTCGTACATCTTGCGTTCGCGGAACGACAGGGTCTTGCGGCCCGCAACCTCGGCGAGACAGCGAAGGACATCGACGATTTCGTCCAGGTCGCCGGTCTTGATGCGCTCCAGATTGGCGCGGTAGCGATCCTTCCAGTCTTCAACCCCGTTGGTCTCGGCCGAACTCAACCTCTCGAGAGCACCCGACACGGCAGCTCCCTCGGACAAGGGGCGCAGCCCGACGCGCTCCGAATTGGTCACCGGAACAACGACCTTCGAGTCGGTACTCAAGAGCCGCAGGGTATAGCAGCTCATGGTGGATCCCGCGAGCTCTTCATCGGTGATGCTCTCGACCACCGAGACCCCTTGGCTCGGATAGACTACTTTGTCTCCGACATTGAACTCCACGGACCCTCCTCTGGTGAACAATCCATCGTAGCACGGCCGGTTCCACGTTTGGGTGCATGGGAGGTATTAGGTATTAGGTATTAGGTATTAGGTCCATCGCACATGGCCTGAAGCACAACCGGAGAATCCGCGACGGGCTCAACACCTAATACCTTGCAGCGTCATTGCTCCCGCTTGCAGTGGATGCACACCAGCGCTCCCGGCCGGATGGGCTCGCCGCAATGACCGCACGCGACGCGCCGGGCCTCGGACCGCCTCGCTACCACGACGGAACCCCCGACAAAGGCAACCGCCAGGATCATGGAGACCGGTGGCACCACCAATGCAGAACCGGAGAGCGCCGCGGACGCCCCGGCCTCGGAAAGGGAGGCAACCTTGCCCACGCTCTCGTGGGTATCCTCGGCGATGTCGCGGAAAGGCTGACGGATCTTGTTTCGCAGCCAATGGACACCGGCCGCCGTACCGCCTCCCAGTACTCCCGACGCACCGAGCTGCGCCACATCCGGGTCGAGTCGGCCGGTCACCGCCGCGAAACCGATGAATCCGGCGACAACCTTGGGCAGATACGAGACGACGTCCGAGAACCGTCCGAGATCGGGGTGGGAGTCGACGGCGATCTCGAGCAACACCAGAACGGCGATGATGCCCATCACGAATGGATCGGCAATCCAGGCGAACCGTCCGGACAGTTCGAAATAGGGTGTGTAGTGGAACCCCCCGAGGGCGAGGATGGGAATGAACGCCTTGGCGCCGGCTCCTGTTGCGAGCCCGAAGGCCGCCATGTAGGTCATCAGTGTTTCCATGATTGTCCTCTCACCGGATCAGTTTTGCAGCCAGTCGATGAAGGTCGCCGCCGACCACCCGATCACCAAACCGCCAACGATGAGCCCAGCTATCACCACGATGGTCATCGTCGCCAGGGTTGCCATCAGCACCTTTTCCCACGCCAACAGCGGCTGGTCGGATCGCTCGCGGGCAAGGCTCCACGCCGTGTAGACGTGAACGACTTCGGTGAGCACGACAAAGGTCGCGACTCCGCCGATGATCCCGGCCAACGGCACCGCCATGGAGGCGTAGCCCGGCAGGCCGAGCCACAAAAAGGCGAAGCGCGCCGCCCACCTGGTAAAGAGACGTCGGGTCGGGCCGAGATGACGTCGAGCCTCTCGGACAACGTACACCCTCAGCACGACGAGGTGCACGACAGCCACGATGGGAGCGAGCATCACACCGCCGATGTGGATCAGCGATGCCGCGGCAGCGATCACCGCAATGGCCGGGACTCCCCATTTGAGCACCTCTTGAACACGGACCCGCTGGCGGGCCTCTATCAGTTCATAACGGAGATCGAGCTCTCGAGGTTCGCCCTCGGGTCCGACCAGAGGCCGTTCGCAGTGCGGACACGACGGCAGCTTTCGCTCGCCGAGGCTCAGAGGCTCGAGGCACCAGGGGCAGCGTGACGGCATGAATGCAGTATACGCAGCACGGCCGCCTCTGATGTACCATGCAGACCGCCGAGCGTCCGCAAGAAAGGCCCACCCATGAACGGCATCGATCACACGAACAACGTCGAGATCCGGCAGATGGAGCTGACCGACCTGGCGCCGACCTTCAAGCTCGGCCAAGAGCTCTTCACGGCCGACCGCTGGCCGACCCTGTACCGGACCTGGGACGAGTACGAGGTCGTGTCGCTCTACGCCAATGAACGAACCCACTGTCTGGTCGCCGACCGCGATGCCTCCATCGTCGGCTTCGCCCTCGGTTCCGTCATCGAAAAGCGCGGCGAACCCTGGACCTACGGCTATCTGCTGTGGCTCGGAGTCGACCCGAAACAGACCCGCCAGGGGCTCGGACGCAAACTCATCGACGCCATCACTCTTCGCTTTATCCATGCCGGGGTACGGATGGTGCTGGTCGACACCGAGGCCGACAACCACGGCGCCTTGGCGCTGTTTCGGCGCGTCGGGTTCGACCACGAGCGGCCGCACGTCTACCTGTCGTTGAACCTGAGCAACCACCCCGAGTATCTGAACCTTCGAAACGGGCACGAGGAGAGCTGAACGGTCGAGGCGACCCTCACGCTCTCATCGCCTTGAGGATGATCGCCGCGCCGCGATCGACCTCGTCCTCGGTTGTGAACCGCCCCACCGAGAACCTGACGGTACCCAGCGCGACCTCGGTGGTGACCCCCATGGCGGAGAGGACGTGCGAGACCTGGATCTTGAGACCGTGGCAGGCGGCGCCGGCCGAGGCCGCGAGCTCGTCGCCGACGGCCTCGAGGAGATCGCCAGCATGGGCGCCGGGCAGGCTGACGCTGAGGGTGTTGGGCAGGCGCTGGGCGCCGGCGGCGTGCTCGATGAGGCCCTCGACCCCGGCTGCGAGCCGGTCGCGAAGGCGGTCACGGAGAGATGCGAGCCGCTGATGCTCCTGCGGCGGCTCATCCCGCACCAGGGCGCACGCGGCGCCGAGCCCAACCATCTCGAGGATGTTCTCGGTGCCGGCTCGGAGCCGCCGTTCGTGGCCGGCTCCACGGATGAGCGGCTCGATCTCGACCCCGCGGCGAATGTAGAGGGCGCCGATGCCTTTGGGGGCGTAGAGCTTGTGTCCGGCGACGGTGAGCAGATCGACCCCGAGGGCCTCGACATCGACCGCGATCTTGCCCACAGCCTGAGCGGCATCGGTGTGGACGAGCACACCACGGTCGCGGCAAAGCCCGGCGATCTCGGCCACCGGCTGCAGTGTGCCGACTTCGTTGTTGGCGAGCATGAGCGACACCAGGACGGTGTCGTCTGCGAGGGCCGCCACCACATCGGCCGGATCGACCCGACAGTGGTCGATCGACACCGACGACCGAGAGTCGAATGAGGCCTTCCATCTCCATGGCCAGCGCAACCTCGAGCACCGCCGGGTGTTCGACCGCGGAGATCACCACGTGGCCGCCGCCGCGTGCCGCCACAACCCCTCGCAACGCGAGGTTGTCCGATTCCGACCCGCCCGAGGTGAAGATCATCTCGTCGGGGCCGCAACCGAGGCACGCTGCGACCTGAGCGCGCGCCGACTCCACGGCGGCCTTGGCCTCACGGCCGAAGCGGTGGCCCGACGAGGGATTGCCGAAGAAACCGGTGAGGTAGGGCGTCATGGATTTGGCCACACGCGGATCGGTGGGCGTGGTTGCGTTGTAATCCAGGTAGATGAAATCACTCACGATGCAGACAGTCTACATCCCGATCCATGATTTCGTCCGGCGGGCGAAGTCATCGATTGAACTTGCAGACCGAGGCTCTCGCGGATAGGATGCCCATCCGGTCGTGCCTCAGCCCTGGAAAAACCACGACCGCTGGAGGTAGATATGCCGAATGGAATCGTCCCGATCCCGCCCCCGGTCAACGAACCCGTCCGCTCCTATGGCCCCGCTTCGCCCGAAAAGGCGCCGCTCAAGGCCAAGCTCAAGGAGATGCTTGCCGAGGAGATCGAGATCCCCCTCATCATCGGCGGCAAGGAAGTTCGCACCGGCAACACCGCGAAGGCGGTCTGCCCGCACGACCACAAGCACGTCCTCGGCACCTACCACAAGGCCGGAGAGGCCGAAGTCCTCCAGGCCGTCGAGGCCTCTCAGAAGGCGTGGCGCGAGTGGTCCGAGGTCCCATGGGAAGACCGCGCCGCGGTCATGCTCAAGGCGGCCGAATTGCTTCAGGGTCCGTGGCGCGACACCCTCAATGCGGCCTGCATGCTCAACCAGTCGAAGACCGTCTACCAGGCCGAGATCGACGCCGCCTGCGAGCTCATCGACTTCTGGCGTTTCAACCCGCACTACCAGCGCTTCATCTACTCGCAGCAACCCGAATCCGCTCAAGGGCTACTGGGACTATGTCGAGTACCGCGCCCTGGAGGGCTTTGTCTTCGCGGTGACGCCGTTCAACTTCGCCTCCATCGCCGGCAATCTGCCGACGGCGCCTGCCCTCATGGGTAACACCGTGCTCTGGAAACCGGCCTCCTCTGCGGTCTTCACCGCGTGGCAGCTCATGCAGGTGTTCAAGGCCGCCGGATTCCCTGACGGGGTCATCAATTTCGTGCCCGGTTCGGGCGGTCAGGTAGGGAATCCGGTCATGGCGAGCCCACACCTCGCCGGGATCCACTTCACGGGTTCGACTCCGGTATTCCACCAGATGTGGAAGACGGTGGGTGAGAACATCGCGAATTACAAAGGCTACCCGCGCATCGTCGGCGAAACCGGCGGCAAGGACTTCATCTTCGCCCACCCCTCCGCCGATGTCGAGGCGCTCGCTACAGCGCTGGTCCG
This sequence comes from uncultured Acidobacteriota bacterium, assembly GCA_963753035.1. Classification (GTDB taxonomy): domain Bacteria; phylum Acidobacteriota; class Thermoanaerobaculia; order Thermoanaerobaculales; family Sulfomarinibacteraceae; genus JAHECW01. The sequence goes on from CAVWAW010000010.1 coordinate 417,078, forward strand.
CGGCGCCTTCGAGTACCAGGGTCAGAAGTGTTCAGCCGCATCGCGCGCCTACATCCCCAAATCGATCTGGGCCAGAACAAAAGACCTCATGCTCGGACAGATCGATGAGATCAGGGTCGGGCCGCCCACCGATTTCCGCAACTTCTTCAACGCGGTCATCGACAAGGGCGCGTTTGACGAACACGTGAGCTATATCGAGCACGCCAAAGCGTCATCTGAAGCCGAGATCATCATCGGCGGCACCTATGACGACTCCGAGGGTTACTACGTCAACCCGACCGTGGTCGTGACCACCAATCCCCGCTTCAAGCTCATGGAGGAGGAGATTTTCGGCCCGGTGCTGACGATCTTCGTCTATGACGACGCCGATCTCGACGACACCCTCGAACTCTGCGACACCACGAGCGCCTACGCCCTCACCGGCGCCATCTTCTCCGACGACCGGCTCGCAGCCGTCAAGATGGCGGCGAGGCTGCGCCACGCCGCGGGGAACTTCTACCTCAACGACAAACCCACCGGCGCCGTCGTCGGCCAGCAGCCCTTCGGTGGCGGCCGCGCATCGGGCACCAATGACAAGGCGGGGTCGTATCTCAACCTCATCCGCTGGACATCCCAGCGGACGGTCAAGGAGAACTTCGTGCCGCCGAAGCATTTTGGGTATCCGTTCATGGGTGAGAAATAGCAATTCGTCGGACGAATTGCGGTGGCTCTCGCTGCCGCTCGTGCCAATACGGACCATCACACCGGCCGCGGGTTTCCCCCGCGGCCGGTTTTTTCCCCGCGCCCGAGGCCGCCTTCCGGTACGTCGCCGTCGACAGCCAGGATGGCTATCGCTACACCCGAACCGCCCACTGTGTAGCGATAGGCTTCCAGCCTGTCGACGGCAGCGACCGTATCCACTACAGCTACAGAACACCACGGACCGCGCCTCCACCGGGCGTGCCGGGTTTGACATTGTGCCGGAACGACCCCCAAGCTTTGCGGCGCCCTCTGCACAATGTCTAACCGGGCTCCCTCGGTGAGCGCGACGAGATCAGCTCTCTCCGGCTTCGAGGCAGGCCGCCGGCGTGCCATCGGCGTGGTCGCAGCCCTACCAATCTACCCACGAGCGACCACGCCGATGGCGCGACGCTGGGCCACTGGGACAACGCACAGCGGACCAGAAGGCCGGCGATGAGAGAAAGCTCAGCGGCAGGGGCAGTGGACAGGGGCAGCGGCAGGGACAGGGACAGTGGACAGGGCAGCAGTACACCACCCCCGACTACGATTTCGGACACGGCAGAGGTCGCCTATCCTTGACCGAACTTGACAACTCAGGCAACTTGCCTTAGATTGATTTCAGGCAAACCGCCTGAGGAGTTGTCATGGGTCGAAACGGAAACGAGATCACCGACACCGAGCTCGCCGTCTTGCGCCTGCTCTGGAAGACCGACGACGCTACGATCCGCGAACTCACCGACGCGCTCTACCCCGATGGCGGCCACTCTCACTACGCCACCGTCCAAAGCCTGCTCGATCGGCTGCAGGTGAAGGGTTTCGTCGCACGCGAGAAGGTCGGCCGTGTCAATCGATACCGCGCCTCGGTGAGCCGGTCCGAACTTGCGGGCCGTCGTTTGCGAGCAACCGCCGACGCGCTCTTCGACGGATCGATGGCGCCTCTCCTCACCCACCTCGTGGACAGCGCGGATCTCGGACCCGATGAGATCACCGCCCTGCGTGAACTGGTGGATCAGCTCGACGACGGAAGTTCGCGCCGACGGAAGGGAGACAGCTGAGATGGAACAGCTCTTCACCTACGTTCTGACCAACGCGGTCACCGCGACGCTCCTTGCTCTGGCGGCGGCGGCCATCGCCCGTTTCAGCCACCGACCGGTCTTGTTGTACGCGTTGTGGCTGGTGGTTCTTCTACGTCTGCTCGCCCCGCCGATCTTCGCCGTTGATCTCGCCATCCCCGACCTCGGCCGTGGAGCGGCATCACCGGGCACGGCCGCAGTATCGGTGAGTGGTGGCGCCGTCGCCCTCGAGAGTTCCGGGATCTCACTGAGCCCTCTCGGTCTCATCGCCGCGCTATGGGCCGGCGGGGCCATGGTGGTGATCGGTTTCGCCATCGCCCAATCGAATCAGCTGCGTCAGATCCTCGTTGCGGGTGAACCGGCGTCCGACGGGCTCAGCAGCCGGGTCGCGGACCTCTGTCGGCGATTGCGCCTCCGTCGCGCCCCTCCCACGGTTGTGGTCGACGACCGCGTTCCACCAATGCTCTGGGCGTTTCTCGGCTCGGTCAGGCTGATTCTCCCCATCGAGCTCCTCGACCGTCTGGACGAGAACGAAACCGACACCCTTCTCGCCCACGAACTCGCACACCTCAGCCGAAGAGACCACTGGGTCCGACACCTCGAGTTCGCCGCGCTGGCGATCTTCTGGTGGAACCCCGTCGCCTGGTGGGCAACCAAACGCGTTCGGCGCGCCCAGGAGCTGTGCTGCGACCAACGCGTCGCCGAGCTCCTACCGAACCACCGCCGGGCCTACGCCGACTGTCTCGTCGAAACCGCCGGTTTCCTTTCGGGCCGTCGACTCCCACTCGGATCGCCGGCTCGCGCCATGGCCGACCTGACCCAGATGAAAGGCAGGATCCACATGATCATGAGCAGCCCTCCCTCCCGCAGGCTCTCCCTCACCACCAAGATTGCGGCCGCCATTCTTCTCGTCGCGGCCGTTGCCATCACCCCGATGCTGACCGCGCAACCCGAAGAACCCGACTTCAGCGGCGAATCCGTTTCTCTTTCGCTCGAGGATGCCAGTCTCAACGACGTCATCTCGACCTTCGCCAAGATCTCCGGTTTCGAAATCCTGGTCGAGCCGGGGATCACCGGAACAGTCACCATGACCGTGGACCAGGTGCCATGGGACGGCGCGCTGTTCTCCATCATTCAGGATCAAGGTCTCGAGTGGGAACGGCACGGGAACCAGATCATTATCAGACGGGCCGGGGCCGGAAAACGGGCACCCGCCCAACCGGTCAGCGCATCACGTCCCGCGCCACCGGCCGGCGGGGCTCCCCCCGCTCCACCGACCGACGATGCGCCCCCCGCGCCACCGGCCGGCGAATCTCCACCCGCCCCGCCGACAATTGAGGTCTTCAACACCACCGTCCACAGGTATGTCGAGGGCGGCGATATCGAGCCGCCGAAGGCGCTCGAGAAGCTTCCGCCGAGGTACCCGCCCGAGATGAGAAAATCCGGGATGAGCGGAATCGTGGTTGCGGAACTCGTCATCGACCAGGGCGGGGCGGTGAGAGACGTCGCGATCCAGGATAGCCCAGCAGACGAGTTCTCGGCAGCAGCCACAAACGCCCTCGAGCAGTGGACTTTCGAACCCGCGACAATGGACGGCAAACCGGTGGCGGTGAGCTACATCGTCACGTTGAAGTTCGCCCTGAAATAGGCAGCTCCCGGAAGCACCATGGGAGGGTTGCGCAGGCACGCGATGTCCGCGCCTGTGGAGACGCGATGGGAGGGGATGCCAGGCACGCAACTTTGTTCGCGGCGAACAAAGTCGGAGCCAGGCACCATTTCCGCGTTCTCTTCGACGCGCATCACATCTTCCGAGATACATGACGGTTACCCTGATTCTTGACCTCGCCGCCAGGGAGGAGACTTCATGAACCGAGTCGCCGTAGGAACCGTCATCCTTTTTGCGATCCTCTTTTCCGTTCCGGCTCACGCCACATCCGCCACCGATTATCTGTATCGCAACAGCGAACCGGATGGATCGGGGTTGCCCTACCGCGTTTTTGTCCCGGCGATCTGCGCGGCTCCCGCCGAGTGCCCGGTGATTCTCTTTCTCCACGGCGCCGGTGAACGGGGCTCCAACAATACCTCGCAACTCAACAACCGGGCGAACTACGCCATGGATCTCGTCGACGGAACCAATCTGGCGGCGGATCCCATGCTCATGATCGCACCCCAGTGCCCCACGGGAATCGACTGGGGCAATACTCAAAACCAGATCTACATCGCCGATATCCTCGAAGACGTGGCCGAAGAGTTCGGCTACGACGAGACCAGAGCCTATGTCACCGGCCTCTCCATGGGTGGCAACGGCACCTGGATGACACTGAAGAACTACGCGGCCTTCTTCGCCGCCGGGGTCCCGATCTGCGGTTGGGGATCGACAGCTGCCTCGTCGGCATCGTTCATGGTCCCCCAGTGGATCTCCCACGCGGCCAACGACACCACGGTGGGGGTTGCCGGTTCGCGAGACATGGTGACGAGGCTGCACAACTCAGGAGGCGACCCCATCTACACCGAGTTCGACACGGGTGGTCACGCCATCTGGGACAATGTTTATCAGCTGGCAGAGGTTTTCGACTGGTTGCGTGCGCACCGCCGTTGGCGGCCGGGATCGGTTTCGCCTTTTGTCCACATCACCGACCCATCCACCGAAGCGGCGTGGGCGACGGCCGGCACCGAGATCACCCTCAGTGGAACCACTGGCGATCCAGGGGCCGCAACCACTCAGGTCAACTGGTCCGCCGATTGGGGCGCGAGCGGCACGGCGGCGGGCGCCGCGAGTTGGACCACCGGTTCCATCACCCTACCGTCGGGCACCGGCCGCATCCGGGTCGAGGCCGAGGGAACGAGCTTCGTGGCTTCCCTGGGCGGCGCAAGCATCTATTCGGACACGCTGAGGGCGACATCGACCGGCGATTCCAACCAGCCTCCAAGGGTCGTCATCGGCGGACCGGCACTCGGCCGGGTTGGAGATGTCCTTGATCTCCATGCCGCGGTGACCGATGACGGTCTGCCGACCGGGTTCCTCGGAACCACCGTGTGGGAGATTCTCGAGGGGCCTGGCGGAGCGCTGCTCTCGCCCGATGGGTCGCAGGCGACCTTTCAGGCGGTGGCGCCGGGAAGGTACATTCTCCACGCGACTGTGGATGACGGAGGTCTGCAGGGCTCGGGGGCTCTGGAAATCCTGACCGTCGGCGGCCTCGATCCACCGATCGCGGCAGCACTCAACAGCAACGGACCGGCACTTTCGACCTCTATGGGAATCGATTTCACCGCCGATCAGCACTACTCCGGAGGGTCCACCGCGGCGTCAGCCATCGGCATTCTCGGCACCCGCGACGACACGCTCTTCGGGATCTACCGCTGGGGGAACTTCTCATATTCGATCCCCGTCCCAGCGGGCCGCTATTTTCTCGTACTCTTCGAAGCCGAAAGCAACGCTTCCGCACCAGGTGACCGTCGTTTCGATGTCGAAGTCGAAGGCGTATCGTGGATCACGGAACTCGATGTCCTGGAGCGGACCCACCGTCACGGCCCCCTCACCGTCGGCCGCGAGGTCGTGGTTGCCGATGGTTTGCTCGACGTGGCGTTCACCGCCGGATCGGCCGGCAACGCCATGGTCGCCGGCCTCGCCGTAATCGATCTCGATACGGTGGAGGGCGTCATCTTCGCCGATGGCTTCGAATCGGGCGATATCGGACGATGGGATTGAGAGTGAGCCGGTCTCCCGTTCCCCATGTCGGCTCCCGATCCAGCTACGACGACGAAGTGAACCTCGCAAAGACCTCGGCGCCGGTCATGTCCTTGGTCTCGTTGGCGAAGTCGTAGTAGTCGGGTTTTTCATCGATGAAGACCTGGTGATCGAAGACAAGACCGGTGGGGTCGGTGAAGATCCCCGCCGAAATGTAGAAATCCTGGTTCTGTTTGAGGCGATAGAACAGATTGGTGCCGCACTTCGTGCAGAATCCCCGCTCGGCCCACTCGGAGGAACTGAAAACCGCGACGTGTTCCTCACCCTCGATCTCGACATCGGTCCCACAGCGGACGGCCATCAGCGGACCGCCCCCCCAGGTCCGACACATCGAACAATGGCAGGCCCCTACCCGATCCAGCGCCTGATTGGCCTTGATCCTGACCGCACCGCAGAGACAGCTTCCGATTCGCGTGGTGGTTTCCGACATGGTTCACTCCTTGTTTATCGTTTGGTTGAATATACCTCAGGCTTCGGCAGCGGCAGCAAGCACGACCTCCACAGAACGCGGGATGGAGGCATGCGGCGGGGTGCCGGGTCCGGCATTGTGCCGTTATCCCGCTCCGGTTCGCGTCACGTTTCGCACAATGCCGTACCGGGCACCCTCGGGTACGAGACCAAAGCCGACCAAAACCCGCGGAAAACCACGCCCCATCGGGGTGCCGGGCATGGCTTTGTGCCAGAAGAACCTCACGGCGACGTGTCGCGCCCCGCACAAGGCCCATGCCGGGCTCCCTCGGGTAGCGCATCGCGGTCTGCTGCCCCGGCCACGAAGCAGGCCGTCGGCGTGCCATCGGCGTGGTCGCAGCCCTCTCAATCAACCCACGCGCGACCACGCCGATGGCGCGACGCTGGGTCGCCGGGACGCCAATGCGTCACAGCGGCCCAGAAGGCCGGTGCCGAGGGCATGGTCCGGAACAACGGCAGCGACCGGGACAGGGGCCGTATCCGTATCCGTGGGCGATAAATCCAACCCGCATCGGTACACCACCATCGCCGGCGGGACGCCGGCGCTACAAGCATCGCAGCTCCCTTTGTAGCGGCCGCGTTTCGTGAACGATTGAACCAACCCGCATCGGCACTCCCCCGGGAGGCGCGTCACATCCTGGTTCTCCCGGTCAAGAGGCAGGCCGCCGTCGCTGAGGGTCCGTGACCGTAGCCGAATCCGTAGCCGCTACAGGACACGTGGAAAAGCGCCTCCCACCGGGACGTGCCGGGTCCGTATTTGTGCCTGATCGACCTCCCGGATCCGCGGCGCCCCGCGCACAAATGGGGACCGGGAACTCCACGGGAAGCGCCACGAGGTCTGTTGTCGAAGCCACGAAGCAGGCCGTCGGCGTGCCATCGGCGTGGTCGCAGCCCTCTCAATCAACCCACGCGCGACCACGCCGATGGCGCGACGCTGGGTCGCCGGGACGCCAATGCGTCACGGCGGCCCAGAAGGCCGGGGCCGAGGGCATGGCTCGGAACAACGACAGCGACCGGAACAGGGGCCGTATCCGTATCCGTGGGCGATAAATCCAACCCGCATCGGTACACCACCATCGCCGGCGGGACGCCGGCGCTACAATGTCCGCCCAACCGATTTGAAACCCTGATTGCGATGATTGTAGGGCCGGCGTCCCGCCGGCCCATCAGAGCCCTCGTCGATCCGCGTCGCGCCACACGCCAGTCCAACGCCGCTCTCGTTTGCAACGCGAAGTGGTCCCGGGTTTTTCCAAGCAACACCTGGGTAATCGGGATCTCACCAAGGTTAGAGTCCCCAGAATCCTGGGTTACGACCCTCACGGCTCGCGATTACCGAATCAGTACCTAGCCGAAGTCCGGGGCAAACAACGAGCCACCCAACCACTTCTCGACACCCAGAAAACCACGCCCCATCGGGGTGCCGGGCATGGCTTTGTGCCAGAAGAACCTCACGGCGACGTGTCGCGCCCCGCACAAGGCCCATGCCGGGCTCCCTCGGGTAGCGCATCGCGGTCTGCTGCCCCGGCCACGAAGCAGGCCGTCGGCGTGCCATCGGCGTGGTCGCAGCCCTCTCAATCAACCCACGCGCGACCACGCCGATGGCGCGACGCTGGGTCGCCGGGACGCCAATGCGTCACGGCGGCCCAGAAGGCCGGGGCCGAGGGCATGGCTCGGAACAACGACAGCGACCGGAACAGGGGCCGTATCCGTATCCGTGGGCGATAAATCCAACCCGCATCGGTACACCACCATCGCCGGCGGGACGCCGGCGCTACAAACATCGCAGCGCCCTTTGTAGCGGCCGCGTTTCGTGAACGATGAACCAACCCGCATCGGTACACCACCATCGCCGGCGGGACGCCGGCGCTACAAACATCGCAGCGCCCTTTGTAGCGGCCGCGTTTCGTGAGCGATTGAACCAACCCGCATCGGTACACCACCATCGCCGGCGGGACGCCGGCGCTACAAACATCGCAGCGCCCTTTGTAGCGGCCGCGTTTCGTGAACGATTGAACCAACCCGCATCGGCACTCCCCCGGGAGGCGCGATGAAGTCTGCTGTCCCTGCTACTAGGCAGGCAGAAGGCCGGGGCCCAGGGAACCCCCTCGCTGCGACCGCCACAGGAACCGGGCCGGCGGCCATCGGGCACGGGATCGGGATCGGTAACTAACACGGACACGGACACGGACACGGACACGGACACGGACACGGGTAAGATCAGATCATGGAAGATGCACTTCAAGAGTCACTCGACCGCGCAGCCGCGGCAATTCACAGTGCCGACGCCCTCCTGATCACCGCCGGCGCCGGGATCGGAGTTGATTCCGGGCTGCCGGACTTCCGCGGCAACGAGGGCTTCTGGCGCGCCTATCCGCCTCTGAAGCGCCTCGGCATCAGCTTCTACGACATGGCGAACCCGATGTGGTTCAAACGGGATCCCGAGTTGGCCTGGGGTTTCTACGGCCACCGGCTGGAACTCTACCGTTCCACCGAGCCGCACGGCGGATTTCGCCTTCTCCGCGAGTGGAGCGAGGGCTGTTTGAAGGGCTCCTTTGTCTTTACCTCCAACGTCGACGGTCAGTTCCAGAGGGTCGGTTTCGACGGCGACCGCATCCTCGAGTGCCACGGCTCGATCCACCACCTCCAATGCCTCAAGCACTGCGGCGAGATCACCCGGGCCGACCCGTTCACGGTCAGGGTCGACGACGAGACCTTCCGCGCCTCGCCTCCCCTACCCTCGTGTCCCCGCTGCGGCTCCCTCGCCCGACCCAACGTCCTCATGTTCGGCGACTTCGGGTGGCTGCCGGATCGAACCTCCAGCCAGGAGCAGCGATTCACGTCGTGGTTCAGCGACCTCGGCGACGCCCAACTCGCCATCGTCGAGATCGGCGCCGGCACCGCGGTTCCCACCGTCCGCATGACATCAGAGCAGTTCGCGCATCGCCCCGGAGCGACGCTGATCCGGATCAACGTCCGCGAACCCGAGGTGCCGCGGGACCACATCGGGATCGCCCTCGGTGGCCTGGAAGCATTGAGGGCGATCGCCGAGCGGATCGGGTAACGCCGGCAGTGGCTGTGTACGTGGCCGACCAGGAAACGCGGTGATCACGTTCATTTGGACGTGCCGGGTACGTAGTTGTGCCAGATCGATCTACCGGCACCGCGGCGCGCCCGGCACAACTTCGCTACCGGGCACTCCTCGGGAAGCGCGATGAAATCGGCTTTCCCGGCCTCGAGGCAGGCCGCCGGCGTGCCATCGGCGTGGTCGCAGCCCTCTCAATCAACCCACGAGCGACCAGGCCGATGGTGCGACGCTGGGCCGCTGGGACAACGTCACAGCGGGTCAGAAGGCCGGGGCTGAGGGCAGCGACCAGTGCAGCGTCAGGATTCAGCGGCAGTGGCCGTATCCGCGACCGCAACCGACACGCAGACCTCGCCCCAACCTAGACGGGTCCTTGACACCCCAACGACCTTGAAGTAAAACTGATCTCGATGAAGAACGCGACGCTTCCCACCATGGCTATGATTATGTGCATGCACATGCGCAAGCTGTGGGTGAGGAGCCTCGCGGAGAGTTCGATCTAGCAACACCGCCACAAAGCTCCAAACCCGCAGCCCAGCGCTGCGGGTTTTTTTGTGGCCAAAAACGAAGGAGGCAACGATGACCGCTACAACGACCATTCGAATGCGAATGTGGATTTCCAAGCTCAACCACTCGACCCACGACAAACGAGCACGAAAAACGGGAGATCCACATGTCCGACAACACCAACGACTACCACTTTGAAACCCTGCAACTCCACGCCGGCCAGGAGCCCGCTCCGGGCACCAACGCCCGTGCGGTGCCCATCTACCAGACAACCTCCTACACCTTTGACGACACCGCCCACGGCGCCCGCCTTTTCGCCCTCGCGGAATTCGGCAACATCTACACCCGCCTCTCCAACCCCACCACCGATGTCTTCGAGCAACGAGTTGCAGCCCTCGAGGGCGGAGTTGCGGCCCTGGCCACATCGAGCGGTCAGGCGGCCCAGCTCCTTGCGCTGACGACTCTCTGCGAGGCCGGCGACCACATCGTCGCCACTCAGAATCTCTACGGCGGCACTTACAACCAACTCAAGATCACACTCCCGAGACTCGGCATCGCGGTCGATTTTGTCGATGGCGACGAACCGGCGGCCTTTGCCCCGGCGATCAGGGAGAACACCAAGGCTCTTTATGTCGAGACCATCGGCAACCCACGCTTCAACGTGCCCGATCTCGAGGGTCTCGCCGAACTCGCCCACCGCCACGGCATCCCCCTGGTCGTGGACAACACCTTCGGCTGCTGCGGCTATCTCTGCAGACCCATCGAGCACGGCGCCGACATCGTGGTTGAATCTGCGACCAAATGGATCGGCGGTCACGGCACCTCCATCGGCGGGGTCATCATCGACTCGGGCAACTTCGACTGGTCGAGCGGACGGTTTCCCTCCTTCACCGAACCCTCGCCCGGCTATCACGGCCTGGTCTTCGCCGACGCCTTCGGCAAAGACAGTCCGCACGGCAACATCGCGTTCATCATCCGCGCTCGGGTCGAGGGTCTCCGAGATCTCGGTCCGTGCCAGAGTCCCTTCAACTCCTTCCTGCTGCTCCAGGGGCTCGAGACCCTTTCGCTTCGGGTCGAGCGGCAGGCCGCCAACGCCCTCGACCTCGCGCGCTGGCTCGAAAGCCACCCAAACGTCTCGTGGGTGTCCTACCCGGGTCTCGAGAGCCACCCCTGGCACCACCGCGCCCGACGCTATCTGAATAACGGTTTCGGCTGCGTGCTCACCTTTGGAATCCGCGGTGGCGAAGCCGCCGGACGCGCGTTTATCGACTCGCTCAAACTCGCCTCGCACCTGGCCAACGTCGGCGATTCCAAATCCCTGGTCATTCACCCCGCCAGCACCACCCACCAGCAGCTCACCGATCAGGAGCAATTGGCGTCCGGGGTGAGCGCCGACCTCATCCGAGTCTCCGTCGGGATCGAACACATCGACGACATCAGGGCGGATTTCGAACAGGCCTTCAGCCGGATCGAAGAGGCCGCCGCATGAGCGCTGCCGCCCAACCCTCCGTCATCGGCACCGTCAAACACGAACTCGGCGACTTCGAGCTCGAAAGTGGAGAGATCCTGCCCGAGACTCGGATCGCCTACCGGAGCTGGGGCCGGCTCTCTGCCACCGCCGACAACGTCGTGGTGGTCTGCCATGCTCTCACCGGCTCGCCGGATGTTGATCTCTGGTGGCCCGGCCTCCTCGGCCCCGGACACTCCATGGACCCGGACCGCGACTTCATCATCTGCTGCAACGTCCTGGGCAGCTGTTATGGCAGCACCGGGCCGACCTCTCCGGCGCCCCATGGACACGGCAACTGGGGCGGCGATTTTCCGATCGTCACCGTCCGGGACATCGTCCGGTCTCAGCGCCGACTCCTCGACCAACTCGGAGTCCGCGGCATCCGGCTGGTCCTGGGTGGATCGCTGGGTGGGATGCAGGCCCTCGAGTGGGCGATCCAGGACCTGCGGGTCGAGTCGGCCGCTGTGATCGCGGCCCCCGCCCGTCATTCGGCCTGGAGTATCGCCATATCCGAGGCCCAGCGGACCGCCATCGCCGCCGATCCCCGTTGGTGCGGCGGTCACTACGATCCCGCGACTCCCCCGGCCGCCGGACTCGCAGCGGCGCGGCAGATGGCCATGTGTTCCTACCGCACACCGAGGAGCCTCGGCGAGCGATTCGATCGGCAGACCACCAGCGAGGGCGCATTCGAGGTCTCGTCCTGGCTGGCCTACCACGGCGCTCAGCTCGTTGATCGATTTGATGCCGCCTCCTACGTGGGACTCACCCACACCATGGACAGCCACGACGTGGGCTGCGGCCGCGGGGGTCACCGCCGCGCCCTCGAGTCGTTGGAGGTGCCCATCCTCGCGGTGGCGATCGACAGCGATGGTCTCTATCCCCCGGTGGAACAGTTGGAGATCGCCGAGTTGGCCCCGTTGGCCGAACTCGCCTGGCTCCGCTCGCCACACGGCCACGACGCCTTCCTCATCGAGACCGCGGATCTGGATGAGCAGCTTCTGGCATTTGAGAACCGCACCGCGGGCTTCCGGCGCCGGCTGGCCAGTTGATCATGCGAATCCTCAAATTCGGAGGGAGTTCGGTGGCTGATGCCGATCGCATCGCCAAGGTCGGGTCCATCGTCTCCACCGCGGCCGAAGAAGGGCCCATCGTGGTGGTGGTCTCCGCCCTCGGCGGCATTACCAACGAGCTGGTGGCGTTGGCCGACGGCGCACCGAGGGACCGTGAGCCCCTCGCCGATAACGTTGACGCGATCCTCGAACGCCACCTTTCGGTGCTGTCGGAGATCGCTCCCGATGACGACGGCACCCGAAGAGAAATCATCGAAACCACCGATGAACTACGGCGACTGGCGACCGGCATCGGCTATATCGGCAACTGTCCGCCCGCCGTCCGCGATCGGATCATCGCGACCGGGGAGCGGCTGTCCGCGCCCATCGTGTCCGCCTCGCTGCGGGCGATGGGACGGGCCGCCCAACCGGTATGTGGAACCGAGGTCATCCGCACCGACTCGACCCACGGGGCGGCCGAGGTCGATCCGGAGGTCACCACCGATCTGGCTTGCCGTCGCCTGCTCGATGCATGCGAGACATCGATCCCGGTCGTCACCGGCTTTATCGGCGCCGACCGGCAGGGCGCGCTGACCACCCTCGGCCGTGGCGGCTCCGATCTCACGGCGACGGTGCTCGGCGCCGCCCTCGGGGCGGAACGGGTCGAGATCTGGACCGATGTCAACGGGATCTTCACCGCTCCTCCCCGGATCGTGGCGGGCGCCCGGCCGCAGCCATTTGTGAGCTATGACGAGGCCGCCGAGATGGCGCGCTTCGGAGCTGCGGTTCTCTTTACAAAGACCATCGCTCCCGTCCGCGAACTCGGGATCCCGGTGGTGGTCTGCAACACGTTCGAGCCAGACGGGCCCTCTACCTGGGTCGATGAGGGACCGGATGTGCCCATGGGCGCACGATCGCTGGCGTCGGTGGAGCACGCAGCAGTGATCAAGGTCCGCTCCCTCGGCGGCAATCCAAACGCCGCCGGCGCGGTCGCTGTGATTTCCGAGCGCTGCCTCATCGCGGCCATGGCCGCGGCGAGCGGCGAGTGGACTCTGGTTGCCAACCAGAACGACGCCGAAAGCCTGAGCCGCGAGCTACGCGCGAGCGGGCTCGAGGTCGAGTTCATCGGCGGGACCAGCGTCGTGACGGTGATCGGTTCCAAACTCCTTCAGCAACCGTGGGTCGCCGGACGGGCGCTCGAGGCGCTGGGACGACGCAACATCGCCCTTCAGGGATTGGTCAGCCCCTCCGAACACGCCTTCTGCGTGGTGATTGATCACAACGACCACGACCGTTCCCTGGCCATACTCCACGAGGCACTGATGCTTCCCCACCTCGCCGACCGAGCCGCCAACGCCGCGCGACGTGATGCGCTAGAAAAGGGAGATGAAAATGGATCGACCACGATTCACCGCAGCCGTGATCGGCGCGACCGGAACCGTCGGACAGCGGCTCGTCCGCCGGCTGCATGACCACCCTTGGTTTCGGCTGACAACACTGGCAGCCTCGGCCCGATCAGCGGGAAAGACCTACGGCGAGGCGGTCCACTGGCTCCTGCCGACCGCGCTCCCCGACTCGGTCGCCGAAATCGAAGTCCGTGACGTCCGCGACGTCCATGACTGCGATGTGGTCTTTTCGGCGTTGGGGTCCTCCACCGCTCGCGAGGTGGAGCCTCTGTTGGCGCGGCGCGGTCTGATGGTTGTTTCCAATGCGTCAGCGCTTCGGATGCACCCCCGGGTTCCGCTGCTCATCCCCGAGGTCAACCCCGACCACCTGGGGATGCTCGACCATCAAGATTTCGGCTCGGGTGGCGTCGTGACCAACCCCAACTGCTCCACCGTCGGTCTCGTCCTGAGTCTCAAGCCTCTCGCCGACGCATTCGGCACCGAGGCTGTCCAGGTCACCACCTTGCAGGCGATCTCGGGGGCCGGGCACCCGGGCGTCCCATCTCTCGACATCCTCGGCAACACCCTTCCCCTGATCCCCGGTGAGGAGGAGAAACTCGAGACCGAGCCGCAGAAACTCCTCGGATCGGTTTCCGGAGGGAAATTCCGCCCGGCTCCGTTCTCCGTGAGCGCCCAGGCCAACCGAGTTCCGGTGGTGGATGGACACCTCATCAGTGTCTCGGTCAAGCTTGGTCGCCCGGCATCAGCCGAGGACGCGCGGTCGGTCATCGATGATTTCCGCTCACCCGTGGCCGATCTCCATCTACCGTCCGCCCCACGGCGTCCGGTGGCGGTGGTCGACGACGGTCCGCGGCCGCAACCCAAGCTCGACGCAGACCGGGAGGACGGTATGACGGTGACCATCGGCAGGATCCGAAGCTGCCCGGTCTTCGACCTCCGCTATGTTGCGCTGGTCCACAATACCGAACGCGGCGCCGCCGGCGCCGCCGTGCTCAACGCCGAGTTGTTGGCGGCCACCGGGAGGTTGGACTGAGCCGGCGAGTTAATTCGCAGCCAGGACAGTGGCCGAGAGTGCCCCTCAATCCATTGTTCGGCCCCAAGGTCTGATCTGCGTCAAATCCCCGCCACCGAACAAGAGATTGAACGGCACGTCCGTTCGAGACCGGATCCGCGTTCTATCGAGAGAATTCGTCCGCTGCGATGGATTGTGGGGGCGGGCTTCCAGCCTGCCCTTCAGACACGTTCCGGTCGAGAAAACGCCACCACGAAGTCCAACAACCCATCGTGAACGCCTGCGATGGAATGCGACGGATCTGCGTCCATCTGCGCTATCTGCGGTTTCTCCGTGTGATGGTGCGGTGCTCTTATCCAGTATCCAGTATCGCGTCCCGAGCATCCGCAACAACGACGCGGTATCATGCACCTCCGGAGGATGACGACATGCCGAAGTTCTGGCTGCTCAAAGGCGAATTCAGCGCTCCCGGGTGGGACACCCTGCGCAAGGACTACGACGACAAGAAAATCGAGATCGTCCATCTCGATCCCAAGGTCTGGGCGATGATCGAGACTGACGATCCACCGAAGGGCTACGACGGACTCACGCCCGAGGAACCGGCCGACGGACTGTACCTCGACCCTCAGGGCAACGCGCTTTATATGGTTGGCGGCAGCGTGGTCACGACGGCGGAGGAGGTTGTCGTGGCTTTGGGCGCCGAAGCGAAGACGATGCTCGAGAAAATCGGTGATGCCCACACCGTTCTCCAGCGCATGGGAAGGGCGTTCTAGACCGTGCGACGGCTTGCTCTCATTTTTGCAGCCGCCGCGCTGGTTTTTTCGGGCGGCCCCGCCGCCGCCGAGCAGGGCGACACCGAGGTCGGTTTCCGGCTGCTGTGGGTCACCGGAAGCGCCAAAGCCGCAGGCACCATCGCCGACACTGGCAGTTCACCAACCCTTTCATCGGGGCCGGGGATCGAGGTTGACTGGGTGATCTGGCCGCTTGATGAACTCACTGTGGAGATGTCCATCGGTGCGTCCGCACACCCGATTGGAACCTCCGGCGGTTCCCTCGGCGGTATCGACGGCGGCACCGCTTGGCGTCTGCCTTTGAGCGCGGTGGCCCAGTACCGCCCGGACCTCGATGGCAAGTTCGACCCCTACGTCGGCCTCGGGTTCGTCTACAACGTCATGCTCTTTGACGACTCCTCGGCCTACAAGGAGCTCTTCTCCGAGGCGAAGTTTTCCAATGAGATCGATCTCGTCGCCCAGGTCGGTGTCAACTACAGCCTCGATCTCCGATGGTCGGCCAATCTCGATCTGCGTTATATGGGGCTCAGGACCACCGGAACTTTCGTCAGCATGGACGGCACCCGGGATGATCTGAGCATCTCGATGAATCCGTGGGTCGTCGGGCTGGGGTTCCGGTACCGGTACTGATCCCGCGTCCGAGTCCGTGTCCGTATCCGTATCCGTATCCGTGGCCGTGGCCGTGTCCGAAACCGTGGCCGTATCCGAAACCGAATCAGTGGCCGTGTCCGCTGGGGGCGTTGAGATGGTCTGTACGGTGACCGTGATGACCTGACAGTCGGACGGAGAAACGGCAGATCACGCAGATCGACGTGGGTGACGTCTCCAGCATCTTCCTGGGTGATCGCGATGCCGGTTTCGAAGTGCGCAACGAACTGCGGCGCGTCACCACGCGAACTTCCGAAAGTCCCTCAGATCTCTGGCTCCAGGAATGGTGATCCGGCGTGGACGCACAATGAAACCGCGAAGTCGCAAAGGCCGCAAAGGAACGACGAAGGTCCTCTCTTGACCCGTCGCAGGGTGTGGAGGGCATTCTGGTTTTGAAGGAGTCCGGGTGTGTGATGCGATGCTCTGCGGGATCTTGGCGTACTTCGCGTCTTGGCGGTTCGATTGTGCCTTTCGGTGCGGATCGCAGAATTATGGTGACCGAGACTGCATCGGGCAGCAACACTCACCTGTCAGGTGAATACCGTCACTGTACAAACTGCTGCTTGCTGTCGCCGCCTACTGTCGCTGTTCACTGCCCCTGCCGCGGGCGCTGCCACGGGCACTGCCACGGTCGCTGCCACGGTCGCTGCCACGGCCGCTGCACCGGACGCTGCCCCGGCCGCCGCTCGTACGACGCCGGAAAACCAGAGACGGCCGAGAACGCCGGAGATGGGGAATTCCTGAACCAGCGGCGCCTGCTCGGCGCCGCTCAAACTACGACAGAATCACACCCCGACCCGAGCTCGCGATGAACTCGAGGACGACATCGACCTCGGGCTGTCCCGCGAGCTCGGCCTTTGCCTTGGCGACGGCGTCGGTGGTGGTCATCTTCGGACTCCTCAGATATTCGCCAGAGCTGCTTCAACGCCTGTCGGCTCTCGGGAGAAAAACCCTTGCGCTCGAGACCGATGGTGTTGGGCCCGTAGCACTTGGGCGGCCGGTTCCCGGTGGTGTTCATATAGGGCAGACAGTCCTTGGCGGCAGCGGTGAAACCACCGAGGAAGGCGTACTGCCCGACTCGCGTGAACTGGTGAATCGCGCTGAACGCTCCGATGGTCGCGTGGTCCTGGACCTCGACGTGACCGGCCAGGGTGGCGGCATTGGCGAAGATCGTCTTCGAACCCACGTGGCAATCGTGGGCGATGTGGACATAGGCCATGAACAGGCTGTCGTCGCCGATGGTGGTCAGGCCGCCGCCGCCCGGGGTCCCCCGGTGGATGGTCACGAACTCTCGGAAGGTGTTGCCGTCACCGATCTCGAGGAGGGTCTTCTCGCCGGCATACTTGAGATCCTGCGGCGGCGCGCCGATGGAACAATGGCTCTCGAAACGGTTGCCCGCTCCAATGGTCGTCCAACCGGTGATCCGGCTGTAGGGACCGATCCGACAGTCCCTGCCGATGTCGACTCGACCATCGATGATCGCATAGGGTCCGACCACGACGCCGTCGGCGAGCTCGGCCTTGGGATCGACAATTGCGGTGGGGTGGATCTCGGTCGCCATCATCGCTCCATCATGCGCGGACATCATGTCCGCCTCACACGCCACCTCGCCATCGACCGTGGCCCTGCCCGTGGAGCTTGGCGAAAGTCCGCTTGATCGACAGGACCTCGAGATCGAAGATGACCTGGTCGCCGGGAACAACCGGGCGCCGGAACCGGCAGTTGTCGATTCCGGTGAAGTAGATCAGCTTGTCGTCCCGATCCTCGACCTGCTCGAGCAGCAGGAACCCACCGGCCTGGGCCATGGCCTCCACCAGCAGCACACCCGGCATGACCGGATGGCCCGGGAAAATGACCCATGAACTGGGGCTCGTTGAAGGTCACGTTCTTGATCGCCCGGATGCGTCTTCTCGCCCATCTCCAAGACTCCGATCGATGAGCAGGAACGGGTACCGGTGCGGCATCACCTCGAGGATGTCCTGGATGTCGTTCATGATCTCAGCTCCTCTCCTACCGGCTTCGAGTTCGTCGCAGCCGCCGTTCGAGTTCGGCGATCTTTTTGCGCAGACCGTCCAGCCGCTGCAGGGCAGCCTGGGTCTTCATCCACTTCCGTCTGGGGTCGGGCGGGGAAGCCGGCGAGGACATCCCGCCGTCAGGGAAGGACTTCATGGCCGCCGATCTGGCGGTGAGCACGGTCTGGTCGCCGAGTTCGAGGTGGCCGGCCGCTCCCGCCTGACCGGCGAAGACCGAGTGGTTGCCGATCTTGGTCGATCCCGAGATTCCCGCCTGGGAGACCAGCAGACAGTGCTCACCCACCTGGACGTTGTGCGCCAGCTGCACCAGGTTGTCGACCTTGGTCCCGCGGCCGATGCGCGTCTCTCCCATGGTCGCGCGGTCGATGGTGGTGTTGGCCTGGATCTCCACATCGTCCTCGAGGACCACGATGCCGACCTGGGGCACCTTGTGGTGGATCCCGTCGACCGTGGCGAAACCATAGCCGTCGGACCCGATCACGGCCCCCGACTGCAGGATGCAGCGGTCGCCGATGCCGACAGCCGTCCTCGACCACCACCCGTGGGGTGAAGCAGCGCATCGCTCTCCGATCCTGACCCCATCGCCCAGCACACAGCCGGCGCCGATGACGGTGTCCTCGCCGATGGCGACTCCGCGACCGATCGCCACCAGGGGCCCGACACTCGCACCGTCACCGAGCTGGAGATCATCGGCGACCACCGCGCTCGGATGGACACCGGGCTCACGGGCCGCGACCGCGGATGGAAGATCTCCAGCGCCCGCGCAACAGCCAGATAGGGCTGGTCGCAGACCAGCAGGTCGCGTCCGGGCAGCTCGATCCGCGCTGTGGACCAGAATCGCGCCCGCGCGGAGATTCGGCCGCCTGATCCACATACTTGGGATTGTGCAGAAACGAGAGATGCTCGGGTCCGGCCTGATCGAGGGGACGGATCCCCTCCACCATCCGTCGACCATCACCCACCACCTCCGCCCCGAGGCGTTCGGCGAGCTCGGCGAGGGAAAGTTGCGGGCTCAACGTCACTGGGTGGTGTTGAAGCGCCGGATGACATCGTCGGTGATATCCACCGAGTCATCGGCGTAGACCAGCCCGGACTGGAACTTGTTGAAGATGAGGGTGAAGCCGCGCTCGGTTCCGACCTGCGTTGATCACCGGGATGATCCGACCCTCGAGACCACCGAGCTGACGACGGCGGGCCTCATCGAGCTCGCGCTCGGCGTCGTCCTGAAAACGCTGCAGGGCGATCTGTCCGTCTTCCATCTGCTTGTTCATCTCGGCCAGACGCTCTTCGGAAAGCGTGAATCGCTGCTTCGCCATCTGCTCCTGCAAGCCCGCGAGGTCCTGCTGCAGCGCGCGCCCCTCGTCGATCTTGGCGTCCTGCAGTTCTTTGAGTTTCTGCAACGCCTGTTTGCCCGGGTCGGACTCGGTCACGACCCGCTGGACATCGATCACCGCGATGCTGAGCTGCTGCGCCGCTGCGGGCAGGGCCAGCGACAAGATGATCACCACACATCCCACGACAATACTCGAACGTTTCATTGAAAACCTCCTGATCGGCCTGTTCAGGCCTGGTTGGACCTCGGTCAGAATGTCGTTCCGATGGAGAACTGGAAGTCGCTCTTGTCCTCCTCCGGCCACGGATCGAGATTATACCCATAAATAAATCGAATCGGTGCTTGGAAGATCGGCAGAAGAACCCGCAGTTCGATCCCCGTGGTCCGCCGCCACAACGAGAAATCCCACCCTTGATCCTCGTGGTAGGTGTTGCCCATATCGATGAAGAAGACGAGCTTCACCGGACCGCCGACGGCGAACTGCTGTTCCAGATTGATCTGCCAGTAGCGGTCGCCGCCCAACCGGACCCCGGTCGGGCTCAGGAAATAGGTCCCGTTCTCCCGTCCTCGGCAAGACCGTGTAGTACGGGATGCCGCGCAGGGTTCGGTCACCACCCAGTCGGTAGCGTTCGTAGATCGGGATCTCCGAATCGTTGTACGGAAAGAACATTCCCGGTCTGGGCGTTGAACGCGAAGATGAACTTCTGTTTCCGGTCGTATGGCATCCACTTGGTGTAGCGAGATCTCCGGTTTGATGTAGTCGTAGTCGCCACCGAGCGGACCGCCGGCCATCCTCAGACGAGCGCTGAACCGTTTTCCCTTGCTGGTGTCGAAGGGGTCGTTTCGGTTGTCGATGGTGAACGCCGGGGTGATGGACGAGGTTTTCCCGTCAAATTCTTCATAGTACGGCTCGATGGGAACCGGCTCCGACCGGCGGGACGCCGACCGGGGGCACGTGGCCGCCGGTGTCTCCTCCCGGGGCCCCGAACAGCGACGACCGCGTACCTCGAGCGGACGCTCTCCCACGAGTAGACCGCCGTCAGCGAAGTAAAGGCCCGAATTCCCGTTCCCAGGGAGATGCGTGAACCCTGTCGTTTCCCGGAAATAGTCGGCGACCTCCTGGTTGGTCTTGAAGATCGAACCACCGAGGAGAATCCGGCGATCGAGGAAGTAGGGTTCGGTGTAGCTCAAGGTGTAGAAATCCGACCGGCGGCCGATCTGGAGCGACACTCCCAGAGTGTTGCCTCGACCCAGGAAATTTCGCGTGTTGAACTGGGCCTGGGCAAAGACCCCGTCAAGCTCGGAGTAGCCGGCGCCGAACTGGATGTCGTTGCGCCCGACCTCGGTGCCCTTGACGTTGACGTTGACCTTCTTGTTCTCTTCGTCGAAATCGAACTCGAGGGGGTCCTCCTCGAGCTTCCAGAACCCGAGGGCGTTGACCTTGAAGACCGAGCTCTTGAGAGCGCCCATGTTCATCCAGTTGCCCTCGACGATCCGGAACTCACGTCGCAGAACCTTGTCACGGGTGTTCGGATTGCCGATGAATTCGATCCGTCCGAGGTGGAATCGATCACCCTCGAAGACATCGACCACGACATCCACGGCATGGTCTTTGCCCTCGACCTTTTCGAAACGCTCGTTGGCATAGGCGTAGATATAACCCGAGTTGTGATAGAGCTCGGATGATCTTCTCCTTGGCCGAGTCGAATTCCTTCTTGCTGTATGTTCGGCCGATCTTGACTTCGAAGAGCTGTTTCAGGGCGTCCGCGTTGAAGATCTCCACACCCTGCGAGCTCGAGGGACTCGACGGAGTAGGGACGACCTTCTTCGACGGGGATGGTGACCTTCATGCGGTACTTCTTCCCGTCGAGGGTCTCGGCATCGGGATTCTTGGCGATCAAGTTCGAGAACCGGCTCTCCGATCTTGACATCGAGGTAGCCGTTGTTCATGTAGAAGTCCCGCAGGTTGTCGCGATCCGCTTCCCAGTTTTCTCGGGTGTAGATGATCTTCTTGCCCCATTTGCGATAGAGGTTGATGGCCTTGACCTCTTTGAGGGCGCCACGGAGCTTGCTGTCGGAGAAAACCTCGTTGCCGACAAAATCGATTTCATCGATCTTGATCTTCCCGCCCTCATCGATGAGGAAGACCACTTTGCGCCGGTTTCGGCCCTCGTCCTCGATCTCGATAGACCACCCGCGCCGATCGGAAGCCCTCTTCGTCGTAGATCTCCTTGATTGCCGTTTGGATCCGCGAAAGATCCGACAGCTTGAGGGGGACGTTGCGCGGCACGTCGACGCCTTTTTCGTCGAGCTTGTCCTTCATATCCGAGGTGCTGACCTTTTTGTTGCCCTCGAAGACCACCGTAGATGACAAACGGCCGCTCCGTCACGACGACATAGAGTATGACCTCGCCGTCTTCGTTGTGTTTCGCTCTCGATGCGGACCGTTTCGAAGAGTCCGGAATCCCAAAGACGGTGAAATCCATCGGCGACGACCTCGGCATCGAGCGGGTCGCCCGCCTCGAGACCGAGGTAGTAGGTCACCGTATCGAGGGTGACGGTCACTCCACCTTCGATGACGACCTCGGCGATGTAGACCTCATCGTCCTGGCCGCTGGCGGGCGAGCGCGAGCCCGATGACCAGCAGGGCGATGAATACGACCGCGGTCGTCCTCATGAGACCTCCTGTGGTTGGGCCTCGACGATCGACCACCGAGGCTTCGGGTCGCGCATCGCCCATGCGGACCTTGATCAGCAGCTTTTCGTCGGTTCGGTTTTCGATGAGGACATCCGCCACCGCGTCCTCGACCCAGAGTTTGATCAGCCGGCGAAGCGGCCGGGCACCCGCCTGTGGATCCAGGCCGCATTGTTCGAACAACCACTTCGCCACATCGGGGTCGTAGTCGAGCATCACATGGCGACGGCGAGATTTTCGACCGTCTCGTCGAGCAGCAGCCCGGCGACCCGGAGCATGCTCTCTTCATCGAGGGGTTCAAAGACGATCGATGTCGTCGAGGCGATTGACGAATTCCGGCGGGAAGTGCCGCTGCAGCTGCCGATCGACGATCTCCCGCAGCCGCGCCGACCCGAGTTCCCGTTTGCCGTCACCGAAACCGACGCCATCTTCCGCGATGAGATCTCGGCCGCCGAGATTCGAGGTCATGATGATCAGCGTGTTGGTGAAGTCGATGACATTCCCGTAGTTGTCCGTGAGTCGCCCGTCCTCAAGTACCTGCAGGAGCAGATTGTAGATATCGGGATGGGCCTTTTCGATCTCGTCGAGAAGGATGACCGAGTACGGATTTCGCCGCACCTGTTCTGAGAGCTGTCCTCCCTCCTCGAAACCGACATATCCCGGAGGCGAACCGATGAGCCTTGAAACGGTGTGTTTTTCCATGTACTCCGACATGTCGAACCTGAGGAGACGGCGTGCATCTTGGAACAAAAAAGTGGCGAGCTGTCTCGCGACTTCGGTCTTGCCGACACCCGAGGGTCCGAGAAATATAAAGGAACCGATGGGCCGATGGGGACTGGTCACACCGAGTCGGCTTCGGCGGATCGCCCGAGAAAGCGCCTTGATCGAGTCGTCCTGGCCGACCACCCGCTGGCGGAGCAGATCCTCCATGCGCCGCAGTCGATCCGCCTCATCCTCTTTGATCGAGGTCACCGGGATCCCTGTCCATGACGCCACAACTTCTTCGATGTCGGCGCGGTTGACGGTGATCTCTTCTGAAGAGCTCGCGGCGTGGTTCTCGAGCATCTCGAGCTCTTCACGCAGACGGAGTTCCTCCTCACGAAGCTCGACGGCGGTCTCGAAACTCTTTTTCGAAATCGCGTCCTTCATTCCGCGGACCGCGTTGCGGATCTCGCGCTGCACCTGCCGCAACGATGAAGACGAAGACACCTTGCGTAGCTTGACTCTGGCTCCGGCCTCGTCGAGGACGTCGATGGCCTTGTCCGGGAAGGCGCGGTCGGTGATGTAGCGCCCCGAGTGGGTCACCGCCGCGTGGACCGCCCCATCGGTGTAGCACACGCCGTGGAACTCCTCGTACCGGCTCTGGACGCCGCGCAGGATCTTGATGGTCTCCTCATCCGACGGCTGTCTGACGGTCACCGCCTGGAATCGGCGCGAAAGTGCGCGGTCCTTTTCGACGTACTTGCGGTACTCACGAACCGTGGTCGCTCCGACACAGGTGATCTCGCCCCGCGAAAGCGCCGGTTTGATGATGTTCGCGGCGTCGAGGGAGCCCTCGGCCGAACCGGTGCCGATGAGCGAGTGGATCTCGTCGATGAAGATGATGATCTCCGGGTGTTCCTGGATCTCCTTGAGCAGGCCCTTGAGTCGTTCTTCGAACTGACCCCGGTATTTGGTGCCGGCGACGAGCAACGAGAGATCGAGGGCGAGGATCCTCCGGTTCGGCGAGCGGCAGCGGCACCGAGCCCTCGACGATCCGCGTCGCCAGACCCTCGACGATGGCGGTCTTCCCGACTCCGGATTCGCCGAGGAGCAGCGGGTTGTTCTTGGTCCGCCGACTGAGGATCTGGATCACCCGCTCGACCTCGGTGTCGCGTCCGATGAGGGGGTCGAATCCGCCTTCGACGGCGATCTGATTGAGATCTCGCGAATACTCGATGATGTGCGGCGTTGCGCTCGCCGAGGCCTCGGCCTCGATCTCGTGACCCCGACGAATGACTTCGTCCCGCAGCTGATAGAGCTCGAACCCTCGCGCCGTCAGATACTTGGCGGCGTTGGATTCCTCGATTCTCAGAAGTCCGAGAATCAGATGCTCGGTGCCGACCCGACCATGGCCCATGCTCTCGGCCTCGTGGACCGCGAACGCGAGCACTTTCTTTGTCTCCTCCGCGAGGGGGAGATCGGGAGACGTGCTGACCGGCTCGAGAGCGAGGGTCGTCGCCGAGGAGTTCATCACGAAGTTCGCGCACATCGATCCCGACCGACTCGCAGAGATCCACCAGGGTCTCGTCGGCTTCGCGCAGCATCCCGAGCAGCACATGTTCGGTCGCAATCTGATGACTCGCCGCGCGGATCGCCTCATAGCGGGCAAAAAAGAGCGCCCGACGGACGTTTTCGTTAAATCTTTCGAACATTTTCTGACAATTCGGACCGCTGGTGCAAGACGGAAAATCCGATCGCACCTGCGGGCCATCTCCTCGTTATGGGTCACTATAATTGATGTCAGACCCACCTTCAAATGAAGCTCGGTCACCAACTCGAACAGGCGCTCGGCATTGTCGCGATCGAGATTGCCCGTCGGTTCGTCAGCGAGCAGGAGTTTTGGCCCCATGGCGAGCGCCCGAGCGACCGAAACCCGTTGCTGTTCGCCACCGGAGAGTTGATCCGGAAAGTGAGACGCTCGATGCTGCCAGACCCACCGAATCGAGAAGCTCCGCGGCTCGATCGCGGGACGCGACGGCTACCCTCACCGGAAATCCTCAGCGGCAGGGCCACGTTGTCGAGCGCGTCGAGTTCATCAAGCAGATGGTGATGCTGAAAAACAAAGCCGATCACGCGGTTTCGCATCTCCGCTCGGGCGGCGCCGTCAAGCTCGTCGGTGAGCGACGCCGTCGAGGACGATGCGTCCCTTCTCCGGTCGATCGAGCAGTCCGATCAGATGGAGCAGGGTGCTCTTGCCCACTCCCGAGGGCCCGACCACCGCGAGCATCTCTCCGGCTTCCACCACGAAGTCGAGATCGCCGGATGACCTCCAGGCGGGTCAGATCCGAGCCGAACCCCTTGGTCAGCCCCTCGGCCTCGACCATCAGGCCGCCGTCACTCATAGCGCAGGCCCTCCGACTGGTTCGCGGCGGGCGACCATTCTCGCCGGCAGCCACGTGGCGAGCGCCGCCAGACCGAGAGCGACGGCCACGACGAGACCGACGGTCATGGCGTCGACGCTGAACGGGACCGCCGTGACCATGAACACACCCCTCGGGAGTTCGAGGGCGCCGGTCCGGTCGAGGATGATGGCGAGCGCGCTGCCCAGCGCGGCGCCCGTCACCGAACCCGACGAGGCCGATGGCGAGTCCGAGGACGAGGAAGAGCCGGCGCAGCGACCGCGGGGTGAAACCGAGACCCGCCATCACCGCGAGGTCCTTGCGTTTTTCGGCGGCCACCATGGCCACGTTGCAGAGCAGATTCAGGGCCGCCACCACCAGCATGAGCCCGACCGCGACGAAGATCATGATCTTCTCCAGGGCGAGGGCGGTGAGGAGGGGACGGTGGAGTTCCTCAAGACCCGCCACCCGAAGCGATAACCCGCGGCCGTCGAGGATCTCGCGGGCGCGCTGACCGAGGGACCACGGGTCGTCGGGATCTCGAAGCTCGAGGGCCTCGACCACCGGTTCGCCCCACAGCAGCTGCTGGGCCTCGGCGAATGGGCAGGATCACCTCCCCCGACTCGCTGCCCGGTTCCGGAGACGTCACCCGTTCGATCTCGGTGCGGATTCGCACCGGCAGGGGCCCCATGGGCGTCAGCCGCTGGCGAGCCGAGATCACCTCGAGGCGATCGCCGGAGCCGATCCCCAGACGGCGGGAGATGAGGCGGTCCGCCATCACGCTCTCGGTGTCAGAGCGGCCGACCACCGATGCCGGAACGGCATCGGTGTCCGAGCTGACGAGGCACGTACCCCTCACGACCTGCACGATCTCCACATTGCCGAGTTCGTCTTGCAAGAGCGAGGCCAGGTTTTCCGGATCGGCGATGCGCCGGCCGGTCTGCGGTCGAGATTTCGGCATGGGCCGCATGGGCGACGATCTGAGATCGGATTCCCGACTGGAAACCATCGAGAAGAGCCAGCGTCACCACCAGGGCAAAAACCCCAAGCCCGAGACCGAAGACCGAAATCAGCGTCACGGTCACAACGGGCGTCCATCGTCGATTCCCGACGAGGTAGCGGCTCGCCACGTGAAGTTCGGCGCCGAGGCTCATCGGTCGCCTAGGATATCACGCAATCGCAGCTGCGGGAAGAGGATCACGTCGCGGATCGACTGCCGGTCGGTCAGCAGCATCACCAGACGGTCGATGCCGATGCCCTCTCCGCCGGTGGGCGGCATGCCGTGCTCCATGGCCAGCACGAAGTCCTCGTCGAGCATCCCGCCGGTGGCGGCCGCCTGCTCCTCGAGACGCCGCAGCTGTTCGGCGGGATCGTTGAGTTCGGTGTAGGCGTTGGCCACTTCGAGCCCACCGATGAAGAGCTCGAACCGCTCGACCACATCAGGGTTGTCGGGTTTCGACTTGGTCAAGGGGGAGATCTCTCGCGGATAGTCCATGATGAAGGTCGGGTTGATCATCTTCGATTCGGCGGTCATTTCGTAGAGCTCCTCGAAGAGCTTGCCGTCCGATCGTTCTTCGATGCGCTCGACCCCGACCTTCCGAGCGGCCGCCTCCATCCGCTCGCGGCTGCCGAGATCCTCCGGCGTGAGATCCGAGTACTCGAAAATGGCGTCGCGCATGGTGAGACGCCGCCACGGTCGTGAGAAATCGATGGTCTTGTCGCCCCACGGCAGCTGCAGGCTCCCCACCGCATCCTGGGCAACGGTGGTCACCAGTTCTTCGGTGAAGTCCATGAGCAGTTCGTAGTCGGCGTAGGCCCAGTAGAACTCGAGCATGGTGAACTCGGGGTTGTGGCGGGTCGAAATCCCCTCGTTGCGGAAGTTCCGGTTGAGCTCGTAGACCCGCTCCATGCCACCGATGATCAGACGCTTGAGGAAGAGTTCCGGTGCGATCCGGAGATAGAGATCGAGATCGAGGGTGTTGTGGTGGGTCACAAAGGGACGAGCGGACGCGCCCCCCGGGATCGGCTGCATCATCGGGGTCTCGACCTCGATGAAACCCGCGTTGTCGAGGAAGCGGCGAACCCCCGACACGATCCGGCTGCGGGTCTCGAAGACCTCTCGCGACTCCGGATTGGACAACAGATCGAGATACCGCTGCCTCGCCCGCGCCTCACGATCGGCCAGACCGTGGTACTTCTCCGGCAGCGGCCGAACCGTCTTGGCGAGCACCGTCAGCTTGGTGACCGCGACACTGAGTTCGTCGCTCCGGGTTCTGAAGACTCTCCCCTCGACTCCCAGGAAGTCCCCCAGATCGAGGAGTTTGAACGCCTTCCACGAGGTCTCGTCGAGATCATCGCGGCGAAGATAGAGCTGAAACTGCTCGACCCCGTCGGAAAGATCGACAAAGGAGACCTTGCCATGACCGCGAACCGCCCGCAGCCGCCCCGCGAGTCGAACCTCGGGATTCTCGGCCCCCAGCTCTTCGGCGGTGGTATCGGCAAAACGGCGCTTGGCCTCACCAATGGACTCTTCCACGCGATACCGCGTGGGATAGGGTTCCAGGCCGAGTTCACGAAGCTCGTCGAGCTTGGCGAGCCGGTTGGCGATCAACTGTTCGATGGGCTGATTACTGGTCTCCACACGTCCTCCTGCGGGCGCGTGATTGTACCACGACAATTCGCCCGCGGCGAATTGCTAAGGAATGCTATTTCAGTAGGTTATCAACGTTTCCGCGGACGCCTCTCCGAGGCGCGTCCGGCCCGCGGAGGGGTTTTCTTCGATGACGCCGGCGGTTTCTTGCGAA
Source organism: uncultured Acidobacteriota bacterium (assembly GCA_963753035.1). Lineage (GTDB taxonomy): Bacteria > Acidobacteriota > Thermoanaerobaculia > Thermoanaerobaculales > Sulfomarinibacteraceae > JAHECW01. Next base: position 445,058 of record CAVWAW010000010.1, read on the forward strand.
CCCGCTTCGGTGGGGTGGGTTTGGGTTTCCGTCCTGCGGCGCGTCCCAGTTCCTTGACCTCGTCATCGGTGAGCATCCGAAAATCGCCGGACCGGAGGGTGCTGTCCCGCAACGGTCCGATGGCCGAGCGACGGAGCCGTTGGACCAGGTGTCCGGCGCGGTAGAAGAGCTGACGCACCTCGTGGGTTCGTCCTTCGGTCACCTCGATTCTCCACCAGGTCGACGTGCCACCCGCACTCTTGCGAACCCGCACGGCCGAGAGCGGCTTGACAAACTGGCCGTCGACGCTCACACCGGCGCGAAGCTGACGGATCTGGGCCTCGTCGAGGTCGCCCCGGATCTTGACCATGTACTCGCGCACCACACCGTAACGGGGTTGGGTCACCTTGGCGGCCAGGTCACCATCGTTGGTGAGCAGCAGCAGACCCTCCGAGTGGTAGTCGAGCCGCCCGACCGGGAAGACCCGCTCTTTGACGATGGGCCGGACCAGGTCGATGACCGTTGTCCGCTCTTCGGGGTCATCACAGGTCGTCATCACCGCCCGGGGTTTGTAGAGGAGCACGTAGCGGAAGGGCTCCGCGGGCTTGAGGCGTTTGCCGTCGACCTTGATGTGGTCATTGACGGGATCGGCCTTGTCGCCGAGGACGGCAATGGTGCCGTTGACCCTCACCAGGCCTTCGCTCACCATTCGGTCCGCTTCGCGGCGCGAACACAGACCCGAGCGGGCAATCAGCTTCTGAAGTCGTTCTTTGGTCATCATTCCTCCATGGTGGTCGGCCACCGGGATATTCCGCCTCTCGGCGGGGAGCGAGACTCTATCACAAGGAGGGGCTGAGCCCCTCCCCCCGTGACCGTGACCGTGGCCGGGAATTCCACCAAGCCCGACCGTCCCGCACTCTCTCGGATACGCCCAGCCGACTTCAAGGTCTCTGACGGGCAGGCTGGAAGCCCGCCCCTACAATCTCCGCCCAACCGATTTGAAACCCTGATTGCGATGACTGTAGGGCCGGCGTCCCGCCGGCCCATCAGAGCCCTCGTCTATCCGCTTCGCGCCGCACGCCAGTCCAGCGCCGCTCTCGTTTACGACGCGATATGGTCCCGGGTTTTTCCAAGCAACACCTGTGTAATCGGGATTTCACCAAGATCAGAATCCCCAGAATCCTGGGCCGCGACCCTCACGACTCGCGATTACCCAATCCTTACCTGGCCGAAGTCCGCGGCAAACAACGAGCCTCCCAACCGGTCCAGGACTCGCGGAAAACCGCGCCCCCTCGGGGTGCCGGGTACGCATTGTGCTGGACCACCATCGGCTCCGCCCGCGCCCCGCACGATGGCGCTACCGGGCTCCTCGGGAGCGCGATGCGGTCTGCTGCCCCGGTACGAAGCCGACCAGGTCCGCGGAAAACCGCGCCCCATCGGGGTGCCGGGCATGGCTTTGTGCCAGTAGAACCTCGCGGCAACACGTCCCGCCCCGCACAAGGTCCATGCCGGGCTCCCCCGGGAGGCGCGATGCGGTCTGCTCTCCCGGCTATGAGGCAGGCCGCCGGCGCGCCATCGGCGTGGTCGCAGCCCTCTCAATCAACCCACGAGCGACCACGCCGATGGTGCGACGCTGGGTCGCCGGGACGCCAATGCGTCCAGGCGGCCCAGAAGGCCGGCGCTGAGGGCAGGTTCCGGGACAACGGCAGCGACCGGGACAGGGGCTGTTTCCGTATCCGTGGACGATAGAACCAACCCGCATCGGCACACCACCATCGCCGGCGGGACGCCGGCGCTACAAACATCGCAATGCCTTTTGTAGCGCCCGAGTATTGCGGACGATGGAACCAACCCGCATCGGCAATCCCCCCTTTAGGCCCGTCGCGGTCTGCTGCCCCGGCTACGAGGTAGGCCACCGGCGCGCCATCGGCGTGGTCGCAGCCCTTCCAATCAACCCACGCGCGACCACGCCGATGGAGCGACGCTGGACCGGTGATGCGCGTGCCGCATCCGCGTCCGTTTCCTCCGCCCAACACCGGTTCATGGATAATCAGAGCAACGATGAACATCCGAAGCCCCTCGATCCTCCGTAACGACCCGCTCCTCCATCAGGTGTGGGACCAACTTGGCCGCCCCTCGGGCTGCCGTATCACCGGTGGCTATGTCCGCGATAAGTTGCTCGGTCGACCGAGCAACGATCTCGATCTCACCATCGAGGCCACCGCCGAGCAAGCCGGAAGACCGGCGAAAAGACTCGCACTTGCTCTCGGTGTTCGGGCCCACCTCTTCGGCACCGAACCCCACCGAATCTGGCGCATCGAAACGTCCACCCTCAAGATCGAGCTCTGGCCCCTCGGCGGGCTCACCGCCGATCAGGACATCCGCCGACGTGACTTCAGCTGCAACGCCCTGAGCTGGGGGCTTCCGGAGGGCCCGCTCGTCGATCTCGTCGGAGGGATGGATGATCTCGAGCCGAAACCGGCTGCGAGCCATCTCTCGAGCCAACCTCGAATCCGATCCCGTCCGCCTGCTCCGTGCGCCCCGGTTTCTCGCTCAACTCCCAAGCTTTGACCTCGATGACGAGACACGATCCTGGATCCGCGAAATCGGCCCCTCGCTCCAGGCTGCGCCCAGCGAACGAGTCGGTCAGGAGCTGCTGACGTTGCTCCGCGGACCGGCAGCGTCGCGCGGCATAGCCGAGTGCGTGAGGCTGGATCTTCTCGGCCCGGCTTCGCCGGCGGCAGATCGTATCGACGTCGAGTGGATCACCACACATCGTGCTGCCGCCGACAGGCTGGCGATCCGCCATCATGCGGGCGGGACGCCCGCGCCACAAAAGGGTAGCAGCCACTGTGGTGCGGGCGTCCCGCCCGCAGGGACCACCATCGGTGCCGGGAACGACGCCGCCCGTCTCGCGTTTCTATTTCGCGGATGGGGCATCCCCACAGACCGTGAGCTCGCGCCCTATGCCTGGCAGCGTTCTGATCGCGAAGCCGCCCTGACCGCGGCTCGCGAACTCGACGCCGCTCTTTCGACGATTGATTCGCCAGCCGCCGATCGCCGTGAGTTCGCGTGGCGAGTGGGATCCGCGTTTCCGTCTGTCATCGCACTCGCCTCGGCTGTCGATCCCGAACGCGTCTGGCTGGCAACGATGGCGGCGCCAGTGGTCGCGCGATCCCGCCGCGTTCGAGGATCCGCATTCCCTACTCACCGGCGGAGAGATCGCCGAGATCACGGGAATCGATCCCGGCCCTGACCTCGGCGAGGTCGTCTATGGGTTGCTTCGGGCCCAGGTCCGCGGCGAAGTCCGCACACCCGGCGGCGCGAAGCGGTGGCTGGCCGCGCGTTGCGCTGGTTCCTGACGCTGGCCCGGTTACTGCCACGGGAGGTTCTTTCGTCACCGGCCTTCTGGGCCGCTGGGACGCATTGGCGTCCCAGCGACCCAGCGTCGCACCATCGGCGTGGTCGCGCGTGGGTTGATTGAGAGAGCTGCGACCACGCCGATGGTACGCCGGCGGCCTGCCTCTTAGCCGGGACAGCAGACCGCATCGGGCCTCCCGAGGGAGCCCGGTAGCGCCATTGTGCGGAGCGCGGAGCGGAGCCGGATGGGGGTTCCAGCACAATGGCGTACCCGGCACCCCGTTGGGGCGAGCATTGTGGGGGCGGGCTTCCAGCCTGCCCGTCAGAGACGTTGAAGTCGGTTGGGCGTATCCGAGAGAGTGCGGGACGGTCGGGCTTGGTGGGATTCCCGGCCACGGCTACGGGGTTCTATTGGCACCGGCCTTCTGGGCCGCCTTTGGCGACCCAGCGTCGCCCGATCAGCGCGGTCACGAGAAGGTCGCCGGAAGGGCCGCGACCGCACTGATCGAGCGCCGGCGGCCTGCCTCTTAGCACGAACAGCAGACCGCATCGGGCCTCCCGAGGGAGCCCGGTAGCGCCATTGTGCGGAGCGCGGAGCGGGGCCGGATGGGGGTTCCAGCACAATGGCGTACCCGGCACCCCGATGGGGCGCGGATTCCTCGTGCCCTCTTGAGAACGCGGGACGGGAGCCTGGCATCCGACGATTCGTCCGACGAATCTTTGCGTGCCTGGCTCCCCTCCCATCGCGACCCGGATGCCGAGCCCGCCCGTCCGGGCTATCATCAATCGACCGATCTTCGGGGGTGCCATGTCGCCGATCCTCGCCGTCCTAGCCTGCTTCGCCGTTTACTTCGTCGGCTATCACTTCTATTCGCGATTCATCGCGACGAAGATCTTCGCGCTTCGGGCCGATCACCCGACTCCGGCGCACACCATGGAGGACGGGATCGACTATGTCCCGACCCACAAGATGGTGCTCTTCGGTCACCACTACGCCTCCATCACCGGGCTGTCCCCGATGCTCGGTCCCGCCATCGCGGTGATCTGGGGTTGGCTGCCGGCCATGCTCTGGGTTGTATTCGGCGCGATTCTTGTCGGCTGCGTTCACGATTTCGGCGCGCTTGTGGTCTCGACCCGAGCGCGAGGGATGTCCATCGGCGCCATCGCTGAGAGCCTCATGGGCAAACGCGCCAAGTCGCTCATGCACGCCATCATCTTCTTCGCCATCGCCCTCGCCATGGGTGTCTTCGCCTACGTCGTCGCCCTCCTCTTCTCGGCCGGCCCGACGCCGGAAACGACCTACTACCCCGAGGCGGTCGTCCCTTCCGCGTTGATTCTTCTGCTCGCGCTGGCGATCGGATGGCTGGTGCGACGCAAGGGCCACAACCTCTGGTCACTCATCTCCATCGCCTTCGTCGTCACCCTCGTCGTGGTCATCGCGTCGCCGATGATGCCGGTGAAGTGGGCCTCTGTGGGCGGTTGGACCTGGATCCTCCTGGCCTACGCCTGGTTGGCCTCGGTGCTGCCCGTGTGGTCGCTCCTCCAACCGCGGGATTTCCTCAATTCGCTGCTGCTCTACCTCGGCCTCGGTCTCACCTACATCGGGTTCTTCGTTCTGAGACCGGAGTTCGCCTCGCCGATCATCGACACCCACCCCGTCGGCGCGCCGCCGCTCTATCCCTTTGTCTTTATCGTGATCGCCTGTGGTGCGGCGTCGGGATTCCACTCATTGGTTTCCTCCGGCACCACCGCCAAACAGCTCGACCGCGAAACCGACGCGAGACCCATCGGCTATGGCGCCATGGTCGGCGAATCCTTGCTCGGGCTCGCCTCGGTGCTCGCCTGCACCGCCGGTTTCGTCTCGGTGGGAGCGTGGAAGACCCACTACCACGACTGGGGATCAATCCAGGGACTCGGCAACTCCATGAGCGCTTTCATCGAGGGCTGTACCCGCTTTGTCGCGACCCTCGGCATCCCCGAGGCCATGGCTCGCACTCTGATCGCGGTGGTGGTCGTGAGCTTCGCGCTCACCACCCTCGACTCGGCGACCAGGCTGCTGCGCTACAACATCGAAGAAATCGGCGCCACCCTGCGAATCCGGGCGCTCGGCAACCGCTATCTGACCTCGAGTCTGGCGGTGGGCGCAATCTCCTTCTTCGCCTTTTATAAGATCGACGGCAAGTCGGCGGGGCTCGCCCTCTGGCAGCTCTTCGGTTCGACCAACCAGCTGCTGGCCGGGCTCGCCCTGTTGGTCGTCTCGCTCTACCTCATCGAGCGCCGCCGCTTCGCCCTGCCGTACCTCATTCCCCTGGTTTTCATGATGGTCACCACAGTCATCGCCATGACCACCAATCTCAGGAAATACTACGCCGAGGGCAATACGACCCTGTTGTTGGTCGGCGGCATCATCTCGGTCATCGCGGTGTGGCTGGTGGTCGAGGCGGTGATTGCGTTACGACGCTACTGGCGATCGGAACCGGTCGAGGGCCTGGACATCGCGATGCCGGAGTGATGGGCCAGGTGGCTTCAACCAAGATTCCCAAAGCCTTGGGTCTGGTGGCCCTGGCGACCGCGGCCACGATCCCTCTCGGCGGATGTGGAACCGAACGGCCGGTTCCCGGTGCGGCGCAAACGTCAAGCCCATCGGTGATTCTCATCGTCATCGACACCCTGCGGGCGGACTATCTGGGCGCCTACGGATTCGAAGGTCCCATCTACTCCGGAATTGGACACGCTGGCGGCCGAGTCGGTCCTCTTTGAAAGGTGCTCGGCCCAGGCGCCGTGGACCACGCCATCCATGGCGTCGATGATGACCTCGCTCTACCCCGAGGCCCACGGCGTCCTCCTCGGCCCCGATGACCCGCGGACGCAGCAAGCCTGGCTCGATCGCTGGGCTCGCGCGATACCCGACGCTCCCACGACCCTGGCTGAAGCGCTCCGAGATCGCGGATACCGCACCGCCGCGTTTGTCGCGAACCCGTTCGTCACCGGTGGTCTCGGTTTCGAGCAGGGGTTCGAGTTCATTCGACGAAACGGCAGCCCTCGCCCGCGATCGGGACTCGTCCATGCTCCTCCGCGCCGGGCTTCGTTGGCTTCGCTCGAAGGAATCATCGAAGGACCCGACTTTTCTTTACCTGCACCTGATGGATGTCCACGGACCGTACCGCGCGCCGGAGGCCGATTTCGATGCCGTCGGAAGCGCCCCGGGTCTCGGTGAACAGCGGTTCCTCGACCCGAACGACTTCGATCGCATTCCAAGCTACCTCCGAAGCCCAGAGTGGGCCAACGGTGCCGACCGCTGGAACCTCCGCACCTGGCGGGGCCGCTACGCCGCCGGGGTCCACGCCGTCGACCGACGGCTCGGTCGTTTCATTCGGGACCTTCGCGATGAAGGGCTCCTGGACGACCGAGTCGTGGTCGTGACATCCGACCACGGGGAGGAACTCTTCGATCACGGGGGATGGGACCACGGCTTCAACCTCTACGACCACCAGCTGCACGTCCCGTTGATGATTCGCCTGCCCGATGGTCGGCTCGGCGGGACTCGAGTCGATGACCTTGCCCGTCTGGTGGACATCATGCCCACCGTCCTCGCCCTCGCCGGTGCGGACCCACCTGCGGGGGTGGTCGGCCGCGATCTTTTTCCCCTCGCCGACGGCAGCGCCGAAGATCGAGTCCATCGCCATACTTTTTCCACCAGCGTCAAGAACCGCCCCACCACCCACGCCATCTTCGACGGCCGATTCAAACTGATCTCGGATCTCGCCGGGACGCAGAGGCGGCTCTACGACATCGAAGCCGACCCGGGTGAGCAAATTGACCTCGCAGACGAACAACCCGAAACCGTAGAGCGCCTCAACGCGCGTCTCGGAGAGGAGATCAGTCGGGTCGATTCCGGCGAGGCGGCACCCGGTCTGGCCGGGGAGATCCCGCAGGATCAACTCGAGCGGCTTCGTGAGCTCGGCTATCTCCAGTGAACTGAAAGGTTGGGGCCCCTCAGTTCCCCGACGCCTCCTCGTGCTCGCCGAAACCGTCATCGTCGATCCGGACCTCGTATGGACGCTCGGTCTTCTGCAGTTCAGCGGCGACCCTCTCGGCTTCACGCATCACCCGCAGGATATTGAGCCCCGCCACCTTGGCGATGTCTTCGCGGCTCCAGCCGCGGCGCATGAGTTCAACGAGCAGCGCCGGATAACCGCTGACATCCTCCATGCCCTCGGGCAGGGCGCTGATCCCATCGTAGTCCGAGCCGATGCCCGACGTGATCGACCCCCGCGACCTCGCGGATGTGGTCGAAGTGGTCGGCGAGCTTGCCGAGGGGCACGGTCCACAGGGGATTGGCCGCGAGCCAGACCTTCATCCCGTCCTTGACCGCCTGCGGGTCGCCGGGGTTGAGGGTTTCGAGCCGGAGTTCCTCGGCCTTGTATGCCGCGTGCCGCTCGGTGATCTTCGGATCGACGAAGTACGACCCGAAGTTGACCATGACCATGCCGCCGTATTCGGCGATCCGCTCAGGACATCATCGGGAACGTTGCGCGGATGCGAGTTGAGGGCGAGGGCGCACGAATGGGAGAAGAAGACCGGCGCGCGGCTGACATCGAGCACATCGCGCATCGCCTCGGCCGAGACGTGGGAGAGATCGACGAGCATCCCCAGGCGGTTCATCTCCTTGATGACGATTTCACCAAACGGGCTGAGTCCATCGTGTTCCGGCGCGTCGGTGGCGGCGTCAACCCAGTCGACGTTGGCCCAATGGGTCAGCGTCATATAGCGGGCACCGACGGCATAGAGCTGGCGCAGCACGGCCAGCGAGTTGTCGATGCTGTGGCCGCCCTCCATCCCGATGAGCGAGGCGATCTTGCCCTCGGAGTGGATCCGCACGATGTCGTCGGCGGTGAGGGCGAGTTCGAAGTCATCGGGATAGGCCTCGGTCAACCGGTGAACCAGATCGATCTGTTCGATGACGGTCACCACAGCCTCGGCGTGTTCGAGTTCGACCGGGACCCACACCGACCAGAACTGACCACCGACGCCACCGGCGCGGAGCCGGCGGATATCGGTGTGCATGGGTCGATCGATGGCCGAGGTATCGCTGAAGTCGAAGTCCGCCAGGTGATTCGAGACCCGGCTGCGGATGGCCCACGGGGCGTCGTTGTGGCCGTCGATGAGGGGAACCTGCCGGAGCACCTCGCGCACCGTGGCCTCGAGTTCGGGCATCCGATGTCGCATGCCCTCGTCCGCCGCCGACCACCGAAACCGCAAAACCGATCACGACCACGATCATCAATGCGCGAATCCGTCGCTCCATCATGCCTCCCTCGCCGCTCACCGCTCCAACGCTGCCACCACGCCCTTCGTTCGTCTCCTTCGTCACCCGGCGGGATGAGATCGTGGACCTCGTCAAACGCCCTCGCCCAGTCTTCGCTGGGGAGATCATCGCCGATGACCAGCACCGTCGCACCGTTGGGGTTTTCCGGCTCGCCCAGCAACACCACCGGATCGTCGACATCGCCGAGAGTCGGTTGCCACACGGAGTGCGGCACAAAGCTCTGCTTGTCGAAGGTCCACAACCAATCGTCGAAGATCTGGCGGCGGCCTTCGTCGGAAACCCAGACGACCAGCCGGCGACCCTCGGCGGCCAACGACTCGATCAGTCGGGCCAACTCGCCGGCCCGTTTGTCGGATTGCAGATCGTGGAGAACGAGACGCGTCATGGTCGGACAGTCTACAACAGGGTAGATGCAGGATGCAGGATGCAGGATGCAGGATGCAGGATTCAGGATTCAGGATAGGAGCATCGCACAGGGCGCAAGCCCACAGATCACACAGATGGACACAGATGGCATCGCATTTCATCGCAGGGGTTTCCCGCAGATCACGCAGATTGACGCAGATGACCATCGCACATCGCAACCATTGATCGCACCCGAGCCCGCAACCGGATACGAACAACCAACCACTCAATGACCGTCCGGTTGCCACACTCACGCCACAATCAACCGCAATCCTGATTCCATGAATGACTTCCCCTTCTCCAATTCGCCCGCAGCGGGCGAATTGGGTTAGCATCATGATGGAGACGCCAATGACACCCATCGAACACGATCCGGTCGGCGACGAGTCCTTCGCATACGTCATCCGCGGTGGCAACCCGATTTCGGGAACGGTCAAACCCGGCGGCAACAAGAACGCCGCCCTGCCCATGATCGCCGCCTGCCTCCTCGCCGACGGCGCCGTCACCCTGTCAAACGTCCCACAGATCCGAGACGTGCGAATGCTGCTCCAACTCATCTCGGCCCTTGGGGCCGAGGTCATCGAGGAGGCGCCCGATCGCTGGCGGATCTCGGCAAACGAGCTCTCGACAAGGGCCCTCGATCCCGGTCTGGCTCGACAGATCCGTGCGTCGTTCCTCCTGGCCGGTCCGCTGGTGGCCCGCTGGGGCCGTGCCGTGCTCCCCCGCCCCGGCGGCGACCGCATCGGCCGGCGTCCGCTGGACACCCACATTCACGCCTTCCGCGCCCTCGGGGCCGAGGTCGACATCGAACCCGACCGCTATGTGATCCGCGCTTCTTCGGGTCTGACGGGGACCGATCTCTTTCTCCCGGAAATGAGCGTCATGGGGACCGAGAACGCCATCATGGCAGCCTCTCTCGCCCACGGCACCACCACCATCCGCAATGCGGCCTCCGAGCCGCACGTCCAGGAACTCTGCCATCTCATCAATGCCATGGGGGGCCAGATCCGGGGCGTCGGGACCAATGTCCTCGTCATCGAAGGCCGCGCCGAGCTCGACGGAGCCGAGGCCGCCATCGGTCCGGACCCGGTGGAGGTCGGGAGCTTCATCGGCCTCGCGGCGGTGACCGGTGGCGCGCTCAGGATCACCGACGCCGAACCGGAGCGACACCACCGGATGACCGCGCTCGGTTTTGCCCGTCTCGGGATCCGATGGACCGTCGATGGCAGCGACATCGTGGTCCCGGCGGAGCAGGAGCTCGTAGTCCAGGACGATCTCCACGGCGCCATCCCCAAGATCGACGACGGACCATGGCCGGCCTTTCCGCCCGATCTGACCAGCATCATGGTCGTGCTGGCCACCCAGGCGACGGGCACCATCCTGATCCACGAGAAGATGTTCGAAAGCCGGTTGTTCTGGGTTGACCGGCTGATCGCCATGGGAGCCCGAATCGTACTCTGCGACCCCCACCGCGCGGTGGTGGTAGGGCCGTCACGACTCTACGGCCAGCACCTCGCGAGTCCCGACATCCGGGCCGGTATGGCGCTGGTCATCGCCGCCCTCTGCGCCGACGGCGAGAGCGTCATCCACAATATTCATCAGGTGGAACGAGGCTATGAACTGCTGCACGCCCGGCTCGAGGCTCTCGGCGCGGATGTCGAGCGGGTGGAACGGTAAAGACCGACCCTGAAAGGCGATGGGAGGGGTGCCAGGCACCTTTTCACGGCGAAAAGAGAGCCAGGCACCCGGGGCCCGCGTTCCCTCGATGCCTACTCGCTGTAGAACGGCTCCTGACCCGCCTGGTGGTCGGTGACATCGACCACGTGCTCGATCTCGTCGATCTCCTGGCAGATGGCCTGCTCGATCCCGGCTGAGAGGGTGAACCCGGCGCTCGAGCATCCCTGACACCCGCCGCCGAGGCTGACGAATGCGGTGTCACCCTCAACGCGGTCGAGCTCGACCCATCCTCCGTGGGCCCCGACCACCGGCAGCACCTTTTCGTCAATCACCTGCTGGACCCGCTGGTGCAGCGGATCTTCCCATCCCGGGTCCGACGCCGGGTTGTTGATCTCGAAACCCTCTCCAGTCTCGAGCTTGAGATAGTCGAGGGTGGCGCCGGCCATGAGCTCGGCGGTCTGAGCATCCAAAACGACGCAGAAACCGTCGAAATCGACCCGGGTGTCGCCATCGATGGCGTCCTGTTCGCGCGTCAGCTGCATTTGATAGCGAAAGGTGTGGCGCCCGACTTTGGCGGCGAGAACGCGAATACCGATGCACTCGTCATCGGCATCGTCAACAAACTCGACAATCTTGTCGCGGGCGGTTTGAGTGAGGGTAATCATCCTGATGCGCTCCCTTCGGCGCTACTTTACACCGGCCCGATGATGAACCCCGAAATTCTCGCCATCAAACCGGCTACGCCGACGATGCACCGAACCCCGGCAAAAAATTCGGACCAGGTGTCAACTTCATCGCCTCGCCGACGTCTCACCCACGATCACGAGGCCCATTGCTGCGGTGACCATCGGGGATCTTAAGACCGAGACCAGAAGGAGTGCCCATGAAACGCCTGTTCCTGCCGATTCTTTTGCTTGCCCTCGCCATGCCCGCCGCGGCCCAGGAAAAGCCGCCGGAGAAAGACCCCGGCCCGATCGTCAACGGCGCTCGACATCTGGTCATCGAGTTCCTCGATCTCGATGCCGAACAGGCCGACGCGTGGGAGGTCCTGTGGACCGATCACCGCGCGGCTGAAGAACCGCTGCGTCAACAGATCGCCGATGTGCAGGCGATGATCGAGGATCTCTTCGCCGCCGGCGCTCCAGACCCCACCGAACTCGGTCTGCTCATGATCGAGCGCCGTTTCCTCGGCGAATCCCTCGCCGATGTCCACCGGGTCTATGTCGAGGGCTTCGAGCTCCTCCTCGATGAGGAACAGGCGCGACGCCTCCGGGAGATCCGGATCGCAGAGCGGATCCAGCGATTCATTCCCGCCTTCCAGGCCTTCGATCTCGTCAGGCGCTGAACGCGGATCAAACCGGGGCGGCGACGCCCCGGTTTTTGATGCTGGATGCTACAGCGGACCGCCATTGATGTCGGTCTCGGCGGTGCCGCCGAGCTGCTGACAGCGGCGATAGGCGGCCCAGACGGCGTCGGAGAGCACGGTCCTGAGCCCGCCCCGCTCGAGCTGGTACTGAGCCGCAGCCGTGGTCCCGCCGGGTGACGTCACCTGGTTCCTCAGCTTGGCCAGGTGATCGGGCTCGCCCTTGGCGAACTCGGCGGCGCCGAGCACGGTCTCAAACACCAGCTTCTCGGCAACGCGTCTCGAGAACCCCATGTGAACCCCGGCATCAACGAGGGCCTCCATGAACATGAAGACGAAGGCCGGGCCCGTTCCGCTCAGTGCGGTGGCCATGTCGAGTTCGTTCTCGTGAATCACGTACTCCTCGGCCCCGAGAGCCGAAAGAATGACCTGCACCTTTTTTCGTCCGACCTCATCGACGGTGCCGGTGGCCGTCCAAACCGACATGCCGCGACCGATCTGCGCCGGGGTGTTCGGCATGACCCTGACTACCCGGCTGACACCAAAATCCGATCCCAACCGCGCCATCGTGGCGCCGGCGACAACAGAGAGAACCGTCGCGTCCATGTTGAGCACACCGTCCAGGTCATTCACGACCTCACCGAGAAACTGCGGCTTGACGGCAACAACGACAAAGGTGGCATCGGCCGCCGCTTCCGCATTGTCGTCGGTGACCTGAATACCGTATCGATTCTCGAGTTCGAGACAACGCTCGGGGCGGGGGTGGCTGGCGATGATCTGCCGCGGATCGACAAGACCTTCACGCAACAGTCCCTTCACCATGGCCTCGCCCATCATGCCGCAGCCGATAAACGCCAGGCTTTCGTCTCTCAGTGCCATTGTTCCTCCGGGTTCGTGAAGGCGCAGGTTAACACGAAAGGGTGGTGGGTTCAGCGGATCTGTGACCTCGTTGTCACAGCCACGATCGCGCGGGGCACGTCACTCATCAGCGAGGGCGGCAATGAACCTCGGGCCGAGAAGCTCGAGGCGCCAACCCATGAGACCCGCCGCACGAAGATCGGCGGTATCGGCACACCGCGGCTCGTGCGAGGCCACCGCCAAGACACAGCTCTTGGGACACACCAGCCCGGGATCGAGAGCAAGTTCAGCCGCGACCTCGTCCCGGACCAAAGCGAGCCGCTTCATCCGTCTCACAACGACGGGCGCCGTCTCCTGCTGCCGCGGACCCCGCTTCCACTGTGGAGCTCTCTTGGGCTGGTTGATCAACTTCATCACCCTACCGCCCCACCGGCGGACAAACCTGGGACCGATCCCCTTCACCTTGGTGAGGTCGGCGGCGGTCTCCGGCGGCTCCACCGCGAGGGTGACCATGGTATTGGCTCCGAGCACCTTGAACGGTGGAACATCGAGTTTCTGCGCCTCAACCTCGCGCCATTCGTAGAGGGAGAACGCGCGGTCGCGATCATCACCCCGCAACGGCCGTACCCCCTTGACACGTTCGAACGCCAACGGGTTCGGCTCGACGGTGTTGTGGCGAACCAGCTCGAGCTTTCGAAACTCTTCCAGGGCCCACTCCCACCGACCGAGTTCTTCGAGACGCGCCCGGAGCTTGGTGGCCAGACTCCCCAGAAAGGCGGTATCGGCAGCCGCATAGACGACCTGGGACCTCGTCAGGGGGCGCTTGCCCCAATCGGCGCGTTGGTGCCGTTTGTCGAGAACCACGCCCTCTTCTTTTTCCAACAGAGCCGCAAGACCCGTTTTCGGCTCGCCCAGGACCTGGGCGATGGCCTGGGTGTCGACGAGCCCCCGGATCCGGGTGTCGTAGTCGCGATCGAGAACCCGGATGTCGTAGTCCGACCCGTGCATCAACACCGGTATCTCGGGATCCTCGACGACCTCCCAGAGCGGGTCGAGATCGCTCGAGTCCATGGCCAGCGGATCGATGACGAAGTTGCGATTGTCGGCGGTCACCTGGACGAGGCAGGTTTTGTGGAAATACGAGTGGAGTGAATCCGCTTCGGTGTCGAGGGCCAACCAACCCGCCGAACGGGCCGTTTCCGCCACCTCATGGACGCCGTCACGAGTGTCCACCCAGATCGGGTCGAGATCATCAAGCATGCAAGCGATAGTACCAACCCTTTCGCATCCCGCCACAGACTTCCTGCTACACTCCCTCCATGAGACCGATTCTCGACCTTTCCACCGCCAAGATCGGCGTCGAGCTGACCAGCCGCTGCAATCTCCGTTGCGGAATGTGCCCCATGGGCAATCTGGGCCGGCCGGAAGACGACATGCCGTGGTGGCTCGTCGAAAAGATCGCCGCGGATTTCCGCGAGAACGGCATCCAGGCGCGATGGCTCCACGAAATGGGTGAACCCCTGCTCTATCCTCGTCTCGCCGAGGCCATCAATCTCTTCCCGGGGGTCAGCGTCTCGACCAACGTCATGATGCTTGATGCCGACTACGGGCGCGAGCTTCTGGCCACCTCCCTGGAGCGGATCCGCCTCTGCGTCGACACCGTCAGCCCGGAGGTCTACCCCGAGATCCGCCGGGGCGGCCGCTGGGATGAGGTGGTTGCGAATATCAGAACCTTCCTCGAGATCTCCAAAGGACACGAGATCCGCGTCGAGATCCAGAAAATGGTTTCACTCAAGACCTCCGAAGAGACCATCATGGACTTCGAGACCTTTTTCGAGATCGATCGTTTCCCCCAGGCGACAATCATCGAAAAGACCTGCGAGGGACTCGATACAACCGATGCGACCGATCTCCACGAGGAGTATTACGGCTGTTTTCAGGGCTACCCGTTCCGCTGGTTCGTCGTGCTCTCCGACGGCCGGGTGACCCACTGCTGTTATGACTACGACGGGTCGCAGGCCATCGGAGACATGAAAACCCAGACGGTGGGTGAAATCCTCGCTTCCGATCGGATTCCAGAACTCATGGAGGCCTTCAAAAAGCGTGATTTCGAAACCCTGCCCCGGTGCGGTGAGTGCTACAAAAACACTTCAGGCAAGGCGGCGGTGGTGGACCAACTCATTCGGATCGGCCACAAGCTCGACCGGGTTCTCCCGGTCAAACAGGTCGCACGAAAGATCATCAACCGGTGATTTCTCGATTCTAA
Source organism: uncultured Acidobacteriota bacterium (assembly GCA_963753035.1). Lineage (GTDB taxonomy): Bacteria > Acidobacteriota > Thermoanaerobaculia > Thermoanaerobaculales > Sulfomarinibacteraceae > JAHECW01. Next base: position 460,295 of record CAVWAW010000010.1, read on the forward strand.
GTTCTTAATTTTAAACTATTTGGTAGAGTTCGATCATGGGAAAAGCAGAATGGGGTGCAGACCCCGAGTTCTTCGGTCCGCGGCATGCTCACCGTGAGGACCGCCTCGAGAACGCCATCCTCAAGAGCGTCCCTCCCGGCGGGCTCCACCTCGAGTGTGCAGCCGGAGTCGGGTCGCTGAGCATCACTCTCGCCCGCGCCGGCGCAACGGTGGTCGCTGGCGACATGTCTCTGAGGTCGTTGGCGGTGGTGGCCCACCGGGCCGAAACCGCGGGCGTCGGCACCACCGTCCTGCCCGTGGTCGCCGACATCACCAATCTCCCGTTCCGCGATGACACCTTCCCCTCGATCTCGTCCGCCGAGACCCTCGAGCACGTTCCCGCCGACGCCGCCGCCAGCCGAGAGCTCGCCCGGGTGTTGTCTCCCGGTGGGTGGCTCTGCGGCACGGTTCCCGCCGATCCCGGCCAGTGGTCCGATTGGGACGACTGGGGCGGTCACCTCCGGCGCTATCACAAACCGGGGATGACCAAAATGCTGAGCGCGGCCGGGCTCGAGCCCGAGGTCACCGTTTGGGGCTGGCCTGTGCTGAGATTCTACGACGACGTCTTCATGACGCGGGTCAATCGCCGGCGCCTCCACAACAGGGGTGCACTCGACGAGGATCCCACTCTGGCAAAGGTCGCCGATCTCGGCAAAAAGCGCTGGCTGGTCAATTTCGTCCGCTGGACCTTCTCGATCGATCGCCTCTTCGACGGCTCCCCGTGGGGCGTCGGTCTGCTCTTTCGCGGCAGAAAACCGCAGGCGTGATCGGCGCATACTCCGCCAGGGCATCGGTGGCTTGAGGAACGGCGATAAACACAGGTGCGCCGGCGGTGTTTGGCTCTCTTTTCGTAGTCGGTGCTGCGCCCCGGGAAACGCGCATCCGAATCCGATGCTCCCATCGTTGTTACCCGAGAGTGCCCCTCAATCCATTGTTCGGCCCCGGCGTTCGGCTCGCTTCGACGATGCACCTGCCGAACAAGAGATTGAACGGCACGTCCGATCAACGGCGGAATCGCGTTTCCCTCCACATCTCCACGAAGTCGTTTGTCCCCCCGGAACGTGGACTCAGCCTGGAGAAAAATCCGTGTTGATCCGTGTTCATCCGTGTCCTATTACAACCCTCGTTCTTCAAGGAAATCGACGGTCTATCGGACGCGGGGGTTGGTTCCGGAGACGACGAGGTTGCCGACGAGGGTTCTTCCGAGACCGTCGGTGAGGGTGGTTTGGAGACGGTAGTCGAGGGACGAGTCGGCACCGGACCAGGTTCCGAGGATCCCATCCTCCACGTACTCTTCTCCACCGCCGATGCGCATCGGCGCACCGCCGGTTCGGTCGGTGGCTTCGAGCCACCAACTCCCCGCCGCAACCTCGGGATCGAGGCTGAATTGTGCAGCGGAGCCCACCAGCGTCGCGCTCACCGTCGGTGGGGACTGCGGCGGCTCGTGGAGATACGTGACGGCGATCAAACCGCGGCCGCCGAGCGCCGGAGTCGTCAGTACCGGCGTCTGATCGGCGAAGAGCCGGCCGTCGTCATAGGCGCCGAATCTCGTCCAGGCTCCCGTCGGATCGTGTGGATAGGGATCGACGAGGCTCGAACGGAGCTCGATGGTGCTCTCCTGGCTGGATTCAATGGTGCAGGTGAAGTGGCAGCCGTTGGCGGAGATCCTCGAGGTATCCCGTGCGCCGAAGAACCCTCCCGTCCCGTCGATGGTGGTGCGCTCCATCCACACCCGCGAGTTCTCCAGGCTGAGGATCTCACCGAGGTGAGAATCGCGCACCGTGACGTGTGCGTCGGCCTGGGGATAGAGGTTCCAGGTGTCGATGGATGCATTGACGAGCCGGAACTCGCGATCCTCTAGATCGAGGGTGTGGTCGGCGTAAAACCGGTCGTTGAACAAATCCTCGACCACGCTGTCGTTTGGCATGTGGAAGCCGACGACTATCCAGTTGTCCTGGGAGATGTCGTGGAGAAGGACGGTACTGTTCTCACGAACGAGCATGGGCCAAAGCAGAGTTTCACAACGATTCACGGTCGCGGTCTGGGAGATCCCCGTCGATCCCGGTGGCGGAAAAGTCCAACTTTCGATGAAACCCGGCATCGGCGGCGAGTACTCGGCCACGGAACCGGCCGGAAACTCGACCCACACCCAGATCTTGCCCGCATCGGGAATCCGTGGGATGTCCTCGAGCACCATGGTCGAGTCGTCTTGCACCAGAACCTCGAAGTTCCCGGTGAGCCGTCTCGCCTCGAGCAGTGCGTCGTGCGCCGAAAGCAACTGGACATCGCCGAAGTCCGTGTCTTCGACACTCATCCGGGCGTTTTCCGCCACCATCAGCGCATGCTGGACACCGTTGGGGACGCGGTAGTCGCAATCGATGATGTCGATTTGCGCGTTCTCTGCGCCGACCAGCGAGTACTGACCGTGATAGACGCTCATGAATTGGATGACCGAATTCTCCAGGCGAACCCACCCGTCACCCACGACCCAGATGTGGCCGCGAATCCGCAACCCCGGCTCCCCGAGATCACGAACCGTCAGCGACCCACCCGCCAGAACGATCACATGACCCAACTCGATCGGCTCGGTCAGAACCACGGCCTCGGTGATGATCCACGGCTCATCATCCGCGGAAACTCCGGTGGCCCCGCCGACAACCGTTCCAAACGCGATCAGGGCCGCAAGAAAAACTCTTCCATCCAAGCCAGACTCCCAACGCTGTCAACCAACTATATAGGATGAGTAGGCAACGCCCCACAGGACGCAGCAGGCCCGAAGACACGAGGCATTCTTCGCTCTCAGCCTGCGTTGGAACGAAGCGATGGTGCGGTGAGTCAACAATGCGATGCCCCTTGCGATGGTCTTTGCGTTCTTTGCGTTCTTTGCGGTAAAACTGCGATGGCGCGATGCTCTGCGTCTCTGCGTTAAGTATCGACGCGACCCGCGGCGAACTCGATCACCAGACGCGCGACCTCATCCGGTTTCTCCATGGGAAGAAAATGCGAAGTCCCTTCGAGTTCGACCACCCGCGCATCGGGCATCTCACGGGCCATCCGGCGCGCCGCGCCGGGCATCAATGTGTCCGAGGTCTCACCGCGAACGACCAGGGTGGGTACAGCGACATTGTGGAGCTTCGCCCATTCATCGTGCGGACAGATCTCGAAGATCCTCGCCTCCCACTCTTTGGGATACCTCAGGATCACAGAGTCCTCGGGTCCGTCGATCACACCCGCCTCGATGTAATCATCGAGCACCCGCGGATCCCACCTCTTGAAAACCGACTTCCGAGACCAGGACGCACGTACCGTCGATCTATCGGGCCAGGCGTCGCGGCGTCTCAAGGCGCCCTCGACGAGGGGGAAATGGCGACCCAGACCGAGTCTCTTCATCCAACTCCACGAGAACGCGTGAAGACCGGTGAAGATCACGGGGTCGAGAAGAACGAGCGCCGAGAAGAGCTCGGGATTGCGGGCGGCCGCCAGCGCGCAGAGAACCCCGCCGAGGCTGTGACCCACTGCGACAACCGGCCCTCCAGCCCTTTCTCTGACGGCCATCGCGAGGTCGCCGGCCATGGGGCGCCAGGATCGAAGTTCACGTGGATCCTGGGCGGACCACAGCGGACGCTGGGCAAAGATCGCGACGGAGAAATGCGGCGTCAGAGCCTCGCTGATGATTCGATAGGTCTCTGGAGGAAACCCGTTGGCGTGAGTCAGGACCAGCGGCGGTCCGTCACCTCCCATCTCGGTCCACGCCTCTTCGGGAGGCGCCGGCGAGTCCACCAGCCGATGCTTCAGATGACTCCGAGTCGTTTTCCGACTGTCTCGAACGCCGCCACCGCGCGATCGAGTTGCTCGCGCTCGTGCGCCGCGGAGATCTGGGTCCGGATTCGCGCCTGGCCCTGGGGGACCACCGGATAGGAGAATCCAATCACATAGATGCCTTCGCCAAGCATCTCGTTGGCGAAGTCCGACGCGAGCTTGGCGTCGTAAAGCATGACAGGCACGATGGCCGTGGATCCCTCCAGTACATCGAAACCCAGGGTTTCGAGCTTCGAGCGGAAATACCGCGTGTTGTCCATCAATTTGTCACGGAGCTCGGTGGTGGCCGAGAGCATTTTGAAAACCGCGACACCGGCCGCGGTCAGCGACGGAGTCAGGGTATTGGAGAACAGGTAGGGCCGGGATCGCTGGCGGAGCAGATCGATGATCTCCTGCCGGCCGGTGGTGTAGCCGCCGGAGGCCCCACCGAGCGCCTTACCGAGGGTCGACGTGATGATGTCAACACGGCCCTGAACTCCGCAGTGCTCGGGGGTTCCCCGTCCGGTGCGGCCGATATAGCCGGTGGCGTGGGAGTCGTCGACCATGACCATGGCGTCGTACTTTTCCGCGAGATCACAGATCTCGTCGAGCTTGACCAGGAATCCGTCCATGGAGAAGACGCCGTCCGTGGCGATCAACCGACGACGATGAGCTTGGGTTTTCTTGAGAATCTCTTCGAGCTCGGCCATGTCTGAGTTGGCGTATCGGAACCGCTCCGCCTTGCACAGTCTCACACCGTCGATGATCGAAGCGTGGTTGAGCTGATCGGAGATGATCGCATCTTCGGCTCCGAGAATGGTCTCGAAGAGTCCGGCATTGGCATCGAAGCAAGAGGAGTAGAGGATCGTGTCATCGGTGCCGTTGAAGGCGGAAATGGCCCCCTCGAGTTCCTTGTGCAGGTCCTGGGTGCCGCAGATGAACCGCACCGACGCCATGCCGAATCCCCGCTCATCGAGGGCGCGGTGCGCGGCCGCAATGATCTCGGGGTTGTCAGCGAGACCAAGGTAGTTGTTGGCGCAGAAGTTGATGACCTCGCCCTGTGGAACCCGAATCGCAGCGCTTTGCGGCGAAGAGATGACTCTCTCCTCCTTGTAGGTTCCCGCATCACGGATGGCGTCGAGTTCATCGCGATAGCCGGCCTTGAACACTGAAAACATTTGACCTCCAGGAACGGGTCCCCCCGCCTCAACGATGCGCAGATCGAGCGCGACGACCCTCAGTCGAAACTGGTCACAGCCGCGTCTTCATCGTCAAAGACTTCGAGCAGGGGCAGCAATTGGGTGAGGCGAAGTGTGCGGGTGACGCTCGGTGTCGGCCGCAGGAGCTTGACCGCACCTCCGAAACGCTGCGCCAGCTTCCAGCTGGACACGACCTCGCCGATCCCCGAGCTGTCCATGATGGTGACCTCACGAAGGTTGAGAATGATCTTCCTCCAACCTTCAGCGATGATCTCGTCCATCACCTCGCGAAGCAACTCGTCGCCGACCCCCATGACGAGTCGGCCCTCGAGATCCACAATGATCACATCATCCACGTGCCGAACATCCACTTTCATGTGCTGGATTGTATCCGGTTTCCGCCCGGAAACGACGCATTTTTTTGATCAGGCTTCAGTCGTCGCCCTCGCGCCCGAAAGGAACCTTGCCGGGATCGTCGTATCTGCCGACCGCCTTGGCCCCACCCTGCCGACTCGGATCCTGCTTCGATGGGCGGTTCCTGAGAATCGGGTTGAGCCCCGTGGGCTCGGCACGAAAGACCCGATTTCGACCGGAGTTCTTTGCCTCATAAAGCGCGGTATCGGCATTCCGGAGGAGTTCGACGCTGTCATCGGCATCGTCGGGAAAGCACGCGACGCCACCGGAAATGGTCAATCTTCCATTGGGCTGCGTCGCTTCGCCCTCGAACGGGTACTCTTCGATCCGGTGCCGGATCACATCGGCGGCCGACATGGCCTGGCTCGCCGATCTGCCGGACATGACGAGCACGAACTCCTCGCCGCCGAACCGACCGAAGTAATCGTCCGATCTAACACTGTCCCGCACCAGTTTGGCGAGCAGTCGAAGCAAACGATCACCCACCAGGTGCCCGTTTTGATCGTTGTAGTTTTTGAAGTGATCGATGTCGAAGAGGAAGACCGAGACCTTTTCGCCCTTGTTCCGAGCTTCGAACACGGCTTCGCTGAGTTTGACCAGAAGGGCCGCCTTGTTGAAGATCCCGGTCAGACCGTCAACCTCGGCCGCGATCTCGACGTTGCGATATGCCTCGAGGTTGGTCCAGGTCAGCGCACCCAACCTGGCGATCATCTCCATCATCTCCCGTTCACTGAAATTGTGCCGTTCGGGTCTGGCGATGGCCACGAGCCCGAGGGTTTCGTCACCCGCAGATCATGGGAGCGACGACATCAAAATCGGGCTGGCCGCTGTCCTGGCTGACGCTGTAGCTCAGCGATCCCTCCTCCTCGTAGTCCTTTGCGGACCATCACCCGTTGGCGGGCGGCGGCAACTCCCAGTTGACCCTCTCCGAGGCGAACCTCCATACCGACCTTCATCTGACGCTGAGCCGTCGAGATCGCGGCGACGATCATGCGGTTCTCGCGATCGGGTTCGGTGATCGTGCTCCTCCTGCGAACCAGAACCACCGCCACTTCGGGTCGGAACATCCGCACCATCGCATTGACGAGTATGGGAGGGATCTGGCGGATCTGGCGTTGGGCGTGGAGTTCCCCGATCAAACTGGAGAAGACCTGGAAGAACTCGGTCTGTCCCTCCAAATCGAGCTCGAGGCGCCGCGTCGACCGTTCGATCGCCCCGTTTCCTGGGTGGATCTTGGCCGGTTGGGGCTGCCCGGATCCGGGCAGCCGCGACCACAGGGCGACGATGATGACGAGCAGCACCGGCACAACCACCAAGAGGATCTTGGCTCCGCTCGGCCAGAGCATGAGTTCATCGAAGATCAATGCTCACCAGTTTTTCTCGCCCTCCGGCTCGTTGTCCTGACGCGCGGGCCGTCTCAGGCCGATTTCGTCTACACCCGGCAATTGTACTGCGAATAGCCGTGGCACACAAAACACGGGCGTGATCGCAGTTCTCGGCAATCCCTGAGACCAATACGATTCAGTCGTGATCGACCCGGGCATCGCCGTCGTCGTAGGTCGTGGCGAAAGTTTCCAGAAACCAAATCAACGCCCCGGCGGCGGCAAGTCCCGTCAGTCTCGAAGCCAGTCCCCTGCTGATGGCGGGGTACCAGTCGAGAAGATCCGGGAAGCGGAGATAGAAAACCCAGGTCACCACCATGATCGTACTGACCATCGCTCCGATCGCCCCAACCGCCGCCGCCTTCCGGAGCCTTGCATTGCCTGCGTCCGATCGGGCAAACGCCACGAGAAAGAGCAGAAGCGATCCGACAAGGAAGAGCAGGTTGGCTTGGAGCAACCTCGGTGAGGAGAGAACAAACGGCCAATCGGGGGCTCGGATCCCCCTGACGGCTGCGACCAGGGACGCCACCGCCAGGGTGAACGACGCCAGCGACGCCACCAACGCGACGACTGTCGCGAACCGGAGAAGTCGCTGCCGGATGAACCGGTGGTGGCGAAGAAACGACAGAAAATACAACGGCATCGTCAGATTCGCCACGACCGAGATCAACGGGATCAACAGCAACATCCCACCGTGTTCAGCTACATAGTCGGTGCGGAACTGCGGCAACGGTTGCAGCAGAATTCCACGCAGGACAAGCCAGAGCAGACCGACGACGAAGAACCACGCAGCGCGGGTCGGTTTCATCAACCCTCCTCGCGAACGGCTTCCCAAAGGCCGGGAGTTCCACCATCAGGATATACCAGCCTCTGCTACCATTCCCAGGTGCCGGACACCCAACGCCAGCAACGTGAGTCGTTCTCCGACTACTACGATCGACCGTACAACGACGCCCTTTTCCGGTGGATCGACCTCCGCAAGATTGGAATCATCCGCACTACCTTCGCCAATCTGGCGAATGGAGCGGTGTTGCTCGACCTGGGCTGCGGATCGGGCAGGATCATCTCGAAGGTCAAGCGGCCCGGCGACATCGCATTGGCGGGCGACATCGATCTCAGGCTCCTGAACAACGCGCGAAGCCGTGGGTCACAGCCCCTGGCTGTGGATTTCGACACCGACCTACCCCTTGCAGAAGGCGTCATCGACGGCGCATTGATCATCGATGCCCTCGAGCACACCGAGAATCCGAAATCGATCCTCGACGAGCTTCACCGGGTGCTCGCACCCGGCGGCGTCCTCGTTGTCTTCACTCCTCCGTATGACTCACATACCTGGATCGCCGCCGAGAAGGCGCACAATTTCATCACCCGTCGAAGGAGCGACCACATCTCGCCCTTCACCAGGGAATCGCTCACCTTTGCAGTCGGACGACGCTTCACGAACTTCAAGGTCGGCAGGACCAACTTCGGACTGTCAATGTATGCGGTGGCGGTGAAGTAGAGACGCGCGTCGAGGTCAGCGCTTCTTCACTGGCTGCGTCCGCCGCACAACGTGGACCGCCACGTTGCCGACAAAACGCGGCCATTGGCGCCAGATCTTGATGTGGCTTTCACCGAACCGGCGCGGGTACTCGTGGGTTGGCACGTTGACGACCCGGTAGTTCGCCAACAGCATTTTCATCACCATTTCCTGCTCGATGGTGTGGATGTTGGCCCTGAGATCGATCGCAATCAGCGCCTCTCTCACCCCGGCGCGGAAACCGTTGAGGGTATCGGTCAGTCGGACGTGCCACCGCTCGTTGATGGCGACATTCATGGCGATGTTGCCGATGGTTCGGATGAGTTGGCCAAAGGTCATGGACAGCTCCTCCGATCCGCCCGTAAAACGGCTTCCGACACAGAGATCGGCGGTTCCCTTCAGAACCGGCTCGGCCAGGCGGGGAATATCATCGGGGTCGTGCGACCCATCAGCATCCATGAAAACGACCACAGGTTCTGTCACGAGTTCGAGGCTCGCGCGAATCGCCGCGCCCTTGCCCGCTCCCGGATCGGTGTAAACCTCCGCACCGGCGCCCCTCGAGATATCGACGGTCTCATCGGTGGAATGTCCGTCCATTACCACGACCCGGGCACTGTGGCCCATCGCGCCGGTCACGGCAGCGCCCACCGTCGGCGCCTCGTTCCTCGCCAAGATCACCGTCGCAATCTGGTGTTTTGCTGCGCTGTCCAATCGACAATCCCCCTCCCACACGTCTCCTTTCCCATCCTACAAGGTCGGAGCCCATTTACCCATTTCGAAGAAACCCATCGACGCGACTCTAGGCACGGCTGTATTGAGACCAGGAATCTGTGATGTCGGACACCGCCAGCCCTTCCTTCCCCTCATACAATGACCGTCGGCAATCGCAACCGAACCTCAAAGCCCGAAAACAGCGGATCACCACCTGGAGGGGCGATGAAACCTGTCGACTCAACTCAAGAACACAGTCGGCGCGAGCTCTTTGACCACGCACGCAACCGCACGACACGCATGCCATCGAAACGACCACCACGGCGCCGACGAGGCATCACCATGCATCGCGGAGCGACCCACATGCGCGAGTCTGGGCAGACCGCGAGCGAAAGGAGTCGACCAAGGCTTTGCCGGCACCTCCATCGGCCGCAGTCATCGCTCTTAATCGCCTCGGTTTCGGCCCCCGGCCAAACGATATCGCCGAGTTCAACGCCCTTTCAGGCAACGATGCGCAGCGCCTCCAGATCTGGGTCGATCAGCAGCTCGACCCGATCCGGCATCAACGACAGCGACTGCGATACCAGCGATCGCGGCATCGGGCTTCACCACCCTCAATCAAGCCGCTGGCACAGCTCTGGCAGGACCACGTCGAATCGAATCCTCCGTGGAATGTCAGGCTGTCAGCCCTACTACGAGGTCGAACGCGCCACCATGCTTCGGGCGGTGTGGAGCAAACGCCAACTCCTCGAGGTCCTCACCGATTTCTGGCACAACCACTTCAACGTCTACGGCCCGGATTCATGGGCGGCACCGGTCTGGTCCCACTGGGACCGGGTGGTCATCCGCGGCAACGCCCTCGGCAACTTCCGAACCATGCTCGGGCGAGGTGGCGCAACATCCCGCCATGCTCTATTACCTCGACAACTACACATCCTCGAACGCCGGACCCAACGAGAACTGGGCTCGCGAACTCTTCGAGCTGCACACCCTCGGCGCCGACCACTACATGGGCGTCATGCGAGCAGAGCCAGGTCCCGACGGGTCCGGGCGGTGTGCCGATCGCCTATGTCGACGACGATGTCTTCGAAGCCACCAGGTGTTTCACCGGTTGGACCTTCGACTTCGATACCGGGCTCTTCGACTACCGGGCCGATTGGCACGACTGTGTTCCAGAAGAACGTCCTCGGCACCTATATCGATGACCACCAGCCGGCGCTCTTCGACGGCAACACCGTACTCGACGTGGTCGCTTCGCACCCCGGCACCGCCCGCCACATCTCGACCAAACTGGCTCACCGCCTCATCGGCGACAACCCCGACCCGGCGGTCATCGATGCCGCGGCGGCGGTCTTCGAGGCCGAGGCCTCCGCCCCCGATCAGTTGGCTCAGGTCGTTCGCACCATCGTCCTTCACCCGTCGCTTTCTCACGACCTGGGGCGACAAGATCAAGCGGCCGTTGGAAATCCTGTCGAGCGCGGTCCGGGCCGCCGACGGCAGGTTCTACTACGCCATTGACGACGAGCGACACCGGGACCCTGCTCTGGCGCTATGACCAGGCGGGTCAGCCGCTCTTCGGATGGCGGGCGCCCAACGGCTTCCCGGATCACAAGGACGATTGGCAGAGCGCGACCCCCCGGGTCATGACCTGGCGCCTGATGAACTGGCTCATCGATGTCCGCAACGACAGCGATATCCACCGCCTCAACGTTCTCGCTCAGACGCCCGACCGCAACCAGAACCGCCAACCAGACTCGCGGATTTCTGGATCACCCGGATTCTCGGCAGACCCATGCCCGCCGCGGAGCGCCACGAGATCGTCGAGTTCATGGCGCAGGGTCACAACCCCGATTTCGATCTCCCCCTCGACTCGGATGAAGACACCCAGGACCGCCTGCGATCCATGGTCGGCCTGATCTTCATGTCCCCGTCGTTCCTCTGGAGGTAGTGATGAGAAGACCCACACGACGTGGATTTGTCACCGGTTGCTCGGCAGCCATCGCCGGCATGGCCGGTTCCCGTTTTCCTTCGCTGGCCTTTGCCGATCCCGACGGCAGCGATCAACGACGAGGTCCTCGTTGTGGTCTTCCTCCGCGGCGGGATGGACGGCCTCAACATGGTCGTTCCCATTTCGGGCGCCGACCGCGGCCACTACGAGGTCGCCCGCCCGAATATCGCGGTTCCTCTCAGCGGTTCCGACTCAGCCCTCTCCCTGGACGGAGTTTCGGGTTTCCACCGGGCGTGTCAACCGCTCCACGAGCTCTATCAGAACGGCCACGTCGCCGTGATCAACGCCACCGGTCTCGATGAGGCGAGCCGGAGCCACTTCGACTCCCATGGAGTACATCGAACGCGGAACGCCGGGAGTCAGGACCACCGCGAGCGGCTGGCTCGCCCGGCACTTCTCCAGCGCCCACAATCTGCCTCCCGAGATCATCATGCCCTCGGTCTCGGTGGGCAGCCTCCAGGCGACCTCGCTGCTCGGTGATCGCGACACCATCAACATGAGCGACCCCGATTCCTTCAACCTCCAGATCGGTCCATGGGAGTGGCGGGACGCCCAGCGAGTCGCTCTGCGGCACATGTACACCGGCGACAACACCTGGCTCCACGCATCGGGTCTCCAGGCCCTCGATGCCATGGATATCGTCGAGCTCAACACCAGCGGCAACTACACCCCGAGCAACGGCGCGGTCTATCCATCGGACTCATTCGGCGACGGACTCCAGGTCATCGCGCAGATGATCAAACTCGACCTCGGCCTCCGCGTTTCGACCCTGGATCTCGGCGGATGGGACACCCACGTCAGTCAGGGCGACAGACGGCGCCGGATATTTTTCAGGAATCATGGCCACCCTGGCGCAAGGCCTGGCCGCCCTCTACACCGACCTCGACGGCGCCGGCGTCCAACAACTACACCAAGCGCCTGACCATGGTCGTCCAGAGCGAGTTCGGTCGCCGGCTCATCGAGAACGCCGACAGGGGCACCGATCACGGCCACGGCAACCCCATGATCGTCATCTCCGGAAACGCCATCGGCGGCGTCCACGGAGCGTGGCCCGGCATCGGGCCCGGCCAACTCTTCGACAACGCCGATCTCGCGGTGACGACCGACTTCCGACGGGTCCTGTCCGAGATTCTCATCCGCCGGATGGGTAACAACCACCTGGGCCACGTCTTCCCGGGGTATTCCAACTACCAGCCCCTGGGCATCGTTGCGGGCACCGACATCCCGCCCGACTACAGCGCCGGTGGGGACGGCCTCTTCGCCGACAATTTCGAGACCGGAAACACCAACAACTGGACGACATCGACACCATAATCGGATCACCTCGAGCCCCTGAAGACGAGCTTCTTCAGGGGCTCGACGTCCTCTTCAGCATCCCCACGAGATTCGTTCCCGGCGAAATACGATCTATCATGGATGCATGCGCATCGATCACTTTCGCTTCGGGAACGTCCGAATCGATGGAGTGGCCTACTCCGAGGACATGATCATCGTCGGCGGAGTTGTCCGCTCACCCTGGTGGCGAACCGCCGGAAACCACATTTTTGCGCCCGTCGACCTGGCCAACATTATCGAGGCAGGGCCCGAAATCGTCTGCCTCGGCACCGGCGCCATCGGGATGGTGACGGTCGAGGAGGAGACCATCGCGGCCTTCGAGAGAATCGGAACCGAGGTCGTGGTCGATCGCACCGGGAGAGCGATCGAAGCATTCAACCGCTTCTCAGCCGAAGGGCGTAATGTAGCGGCCGCACTGCACCTGACCTGTTGAGTTTGACCACGATGGCCGGCGCTTTGGCATAATACGGATCATGAAAACACTCACAATGCTCTTGGCGTTGACGACAATCGCTGCGACCGCCGGCTTCGCCGACGACCGGCAACCGCTGAGTTACACCTTTGTCGAGGCCGAGTACGCCATCGACAGCTCGATCGAGATCTATGGCAACTCGTCGGATTCGGACAACGCCTTCGCCATCGGTGGTTCGTGGCAGATCTCCCGACACTTCGTCCTGTGGGGGCGTTTCAATTCGGCGAGTTATGACCTTCCCAACTTCGGCGAACACCTCAACATCCAACTCGGAACCCTCGGCGCCATGTACCGCATCCCGATCCGCGAGGGCGAGAATTCCCCCCTCGACTTCCTCGTCGGCCTGAGTTTCGAATATCAGAACACCGACATCCTCACCCAGCTCGGGGGCGAGACCTTCAGCGATCCGGGGATGGGTTTTGGCGGCGGATTCAAGGCCGGCATCGCCAAACACTTCGATCTCAGCGCATTCCTCCACTACGCCGACTACGGCGTATTCAGCGAGGGTTATCGCAACTATCTCGACGGACTCTCTTTCGAACTCGGCGCCGAGCTCTTCCTGAGCCGGCGTTTCAGCCTGACAGCGATCTACCTCACCGGCGAAATCGACTATGTGTACCTCCCCGGGATGGAACGTCCGGAAGAGGTCGAGGTCGATCGTGATGAGGTTCGGGTCGGGGTGCGGCTCAACTTCAGGTAGCGTCCGAGGCAGCGTCAGAAGCCGACCAGGCCACGCGGAAAACCCCGCCCCATCGGGGTGCCGGGTCCGTTTTTGTGCAGGAGCGACCTCCCGACTACGCCTCGCCTCGCGCACAAAATGCGGACCGGGCTCCCCCGGGGAGCGCGATGCGGTCTGCTGTCCCGGCTACGAGCCAGGCCGCCGACGCGCCATCGGCGTGGTCGCAGTCCTCCCCGCAACCTCCGCGCGACCTCGCCGATGGTGCGACGCTGGGTCGTTGGGACGCATTGGCGTCACGGCGACCCAGAAGGCCGGTGATGAGGGCAGCTACCGCGGCAGCGACCGGGACAGAGGCCGCATCCAAATCCGTAAGCGACAAAACCAACCCGCATCGGTACACCACCATCGCCGGCGGGACGCCGGCGCTACAAACATCGCAGCGCCCTTTGTTGCGCTCACGATTCGTGTGCGATAGAACCAACCCGCAACGGCACTCCCCCGGGAGGCGCGCCACATCCTGGTTCTTCCGGCCACGAAGCAGGCCAGAAGGCCGGTGACGATGGCAGAGTCCGGGGCAGCGGCAGGGGCAGGATTCAGCGACCGGGACCGCGGCAGTATCCGACGCCGTGACCGAAACCGACCAGGCCACGCGGAAAACCCCGCCCCATCGGGGTGCCGGGTACGCCATTGTGCTGGAACCACCATCCCGGCTCCGCCCCGCGCCCCGCACAATGGCGCTACCGGGCTCCCCCGGGGAGCGCGATGCGGTCTGTTCTTCCGGCTACGAGGCAGGCCGCCGGCGCGCCATCGGCGGGGTCGCAGCCCTTTCAATCAACCCACGCGCGACCACGCCGATGGTGCGACGCTGGGCCGCCGGGACGCCAAAGCGTCCCAGCGGCCCAGAAGGCCGGCGATGAGGGCATGGTCTCGGGGCCGCGGCAGCAACCAGGACAGAGGCCGCATCCGTATCTGTGGGCGATGGAACCAACCCGCATCGGTACACCACCATCGCCGGCGGGACGCCGGCGCTACAAACATCGCAGCGCCCTTTGTAGCGCCCACGTCTCGTGGGACAGGCATCCTGCCTGCCCTTCACTCACCTACCGGCCGAGAAAGCGTCGCCACGAAGTCTGACACCCGCAGAAGCAACGCATCACCCATTCTCAATTGCGATGGCCTCGCGTCCTTTGCGATCTTTGCGGTGAAACTGCGATGCTGCGATGGCGCGACGTTATCTCGGTCGGTTGGCGACGAGCGCGAGGTCCTTCCGGCTCAACCGCTGCTCGTCGAGCACCGTCAGCCCTCGCGGACATCGGCCGGGACCTCGTCGAGTCTGGTCCGTTCTCACAATCGCGTAGACCAGGGCCTCCTGACGGAGGTGATCGGGCCAGCACATCGACATCGTCGGTCTCGACCGTGTAGAGCCCATCGGAGTAGAAGGCGACGGCGATGGGGATGTTGCCCGCGCGCCAGGCCACGACACGGTGACCCTCGGCCCGAGACTCGGCCGTGATCTCTTTGGTCTCGAGAGCGAATGTCCGCGACGACTTTCGCGGTTCCATGGCCGGGTAGACCAATGCGGTGGCGACGAGATAGAGAACGGCCATTCCAGCTGCGGTGGCCACCACCGAATCCAAGGCCCGGCCGCGCACCGCGGTGGCAAGAGCCGCCACTCCTGTGACCAGGAGAACCGCTCCAAGCAGATACACCATCCAACCGGGCAGATACTCGACACGGTCGCTCACGAACGGCACGGCGACTGCGACGAGGCGTAAAGAGCCCACCGACGATGGCCTGCCCGACGGTGACCCATCTTCGATCCGGGGTCGTGGCGTCCTCGAACCCCTCCCGCCAGCCGGAGATCCGACCCACCAGAACCGCCATCATGAGCGCGATGGCCGGAAACGCCGGCAGGACGTAGAGATCACGCTTCTCGGTGGAGATGGAGAAAAAGACCACGACAAAGACCGCCGCCACGAGGCAAAGTCGCAACCCCTCCGAGTTGCGTCGGTTCCTCCAGGCCACGACCAACGCCCCCGGCAGCAGCCCCGTCCACGGGAGCAGCGAGAGCGGCAACCGCTCGGCGTAGTACCAGAACGGCTGAACATGGTGCATCCCATGCATCCCCCGCTCGACAAAATGTTCGCGCAGCGCCCCGATCACCGAGTAGTCGGCAGGCCCCCAGAGCGTCGCCGCCATGGCCCACGCGCCGGTGACGAGAACAAAGACCAACGGTCCGAGCAGCGGGGCAAAACGTCGCAAGCGAACCGAGATCACGCTCCACCGCCAGAAAGACAATGACGATTCCCAGGGGGAGCAACAGACCCACCGGACCCTTGGCGAGAACCGCAAGGGCCGCGGCGCACCAGAAGAGCGCCCCGGCCCGCCGGCCGTCGGCATCGCCCGATCGCCAAGTCTGCGAAGGCCGAGAGCGCCACCCAGATCAGAAAACACAGCAGCGAGTCGATCTGGGACCAGCGCGCCTTGTCCCAGAACATATAGGTGGTCGCCAGCAGCACCCCGGCGAGCGCGGCGGTCCTCGGACCGAACCATCGTCGACCCAGGCGCATGACCAGGACCAGGGTCCCAAGGGCGGCGAGT
The DNA here is from genome assembly GCA_963753035.1 of uncultured Acidobacteriota bacterium. Classification (GTDB taxonomy): domain Bacteria; phylum Acidobacteriota; class Thermoanaerobaculia; order Thermoanaerobaculales; family Sulfomarinibacteraceae; genus JAHECW01. The sequence goes on from CAVWAW010000010.1 coordinate 476,452, forward strand.
ACCGACGGCAATCGAGCGGTGAACTCGGTGACGGCGCCCAGGGGCAGCGAGAAGATGGCGATCAACCAGAAAAACAGCGGTGGTTTGTGGCTGTTGACGACCCCGTTGACGTGGGTCACCAGCCACTGGCCGTCGACGAGCATCTCGCGCGCGCCCTCGCCGAAGAAGGGCTCGTCCGGCGCCCACAGATCGTGCGCGCCGAGAAACCACAGGAAGATCACCGCGGCCAGGACGAGGACCAGACGTTCGGGCTTCACATCGACACCCGGCTGACTGCGAGGGATGAAATTCAATGGTGATGATCATGGTCTGTGAAGTGTAGAACACCCGGTTGCGTGGTCGTTGATAGAATCCAATCGACACCGAGGAGGGTCCATCACACCATGAGCCGTCAGACAAGGACCGACCCCCGTCGACGGACTCGCAGATCTCATGCGAATCACCTTGGGCCACGATGCCTTCAGGCCGCTGCAGGAGGACGTCTGTCGCGCGGTCACCGGTGGCAGCGACGCGCTGCTGGTCATGCCCACCGGCGCCGGAAAGTCCCTGTGTTACCAGCTTCCCGGGCTCGCCAGGGGCGGCACCACCCTCGTGCTCTCTCCGCTCATCGCCCTCATGGAGGATCAGGTCGAGGCGCTGAAGCAACGCGGACTCGCAGCCGAGCGGATCCACTCGGGACGCGACCGGCTCGAGTCGCGCGCGGTGTGCAACGCCTATCTCGCCGGTGAACTCGACTTCCTCTTCGTCGCGCCCGAGCGGCTCGGCGTCCCCGGTTTTCCCGAGATGCTCGCCAAACGCAAACCGGTGCTCATCGCCGTCGACGAGGCCCACTGCATCTCACACTGGGGGCACGACTTCCGGCCCGACTATCGAATGCTCGGGGAGACGGCTGCCGCTGCTGCGTCCGACGCCGGTCATCGCCCTCACCGCCACCGCCACCCCCATGGTCCAACGCGACATCATCGAGCAACTCGGCATCCCCGACGCCCTCGAATTCATCCACGGCTTCCGGCGAACCAACATCGCGGTCGAGGTGGTGGAGGCCAGGCCGTCGGCCCGGCCGGCAGTGGTCAAGAAGATCCTGACCGATCCGGCGCGTCGTCCCGCCATCGTCTATGCCCCGACCCGCAAGGAGACCGAGGCCCTGGCCGCCGAGCTCAGCGGGGCGTTCCCTGCCGCCGCCTACCACGCCGGCATGGCAGCGCCCGGCGGGACCGGGTGCAGCGCAGCTTCCAGGCCGGCGAAACCGAAGTCATCGTCGCCACCATCGCCTTCGGGATGGGCATCGACAAGGCGGACATCCGCACCGTGATCCACACCGGGCTTCCGGGCAGCCTCGAGAGCTACTACCAGGAGATCGGCCGCGCCGGACGCGACGGCGAGATGGCTCGGGCGATCCTCCTCTACTCGTGGGCCGATCGTCACACCCACCAGTTCTTTCTCGATCGCGACTACCCCGAGCCCCGAGTTCTGGCCAGGCTTTTCTCGGCCCTCGATGAGCAGCCACGGCCGTCAGACAGAGATCCGGATGCAGGACGGGGATCGAACCGGAGGTCTTCGCCACCGCCCTGGAAAAACTCTGGATTCACCACGGCGCCATCGTCGACCCGAGGAGAACGCGGCCCGCGGCAAGGACGACTGGCAGAAGCCCTACGAGGCCCAGCGAGCCCACCGCCACGCGCAGATCGAACGGATGATCCGATTCGCCTCCGGCACACGGTTGCCGCATGGTGCGGATGGTCGAGCACTTCGGTGACCGGAACGATCCCAAGACCCCGTGCGGCATCTGCGATCAGTGCGCGTCCGACGACTGTCTCGCCACCACCTTCCGCGACCCGACGACCCGGGAGGTCGAACAACTCTCGGCGATCATCAGTCTGCTCAAGAGCCGTGACGGTGCGACATCCGGTCAGCTCCACAAAGAACTCGGAGTGGGCGGCGCCGCCGGCCGAGGCGCCTTCGAGGCTCTGCTCAACGGCCTCGCCCGAGCGGGTCTCGTGGAGATGCGGGCCGACTCCTTTGTCAAGGACGGCAGGACGATCCGGTTCCAGCGGGTGTTTCTCACCCGAGCGGGCCGGTTGGCCCGAGCCGATGTCGCCGATTCGATCCAGGTGGTCGAGGCGCCGTCACGCCCAACTACGAAGAAGATGACGGGGCGGGGCAGAACCCGATCGAAGGGGAAGTCGAGCGGGTCCCGCGCCCACCGAGCGGTTCTCGAACCTCGACGGGGATCAGGTGCAGCTCTTCGAGAAGCTCCGGGAGTGGCGACTGGCCGAGGCTCGCAAGCGCGGCGTACCGGCCTTCCGCATCCTCACGGACCGGGTTCTCACCGCCCTGAGTCTCGCCCGCCCATCGGATGAGGACGAACTTCTCGAGGTCTCCGGTATCGGCCCGCACACAGCGAAGAAATTCGGCCGCGGAATCCTCGCCGTGATCAACGCCGGTTGATCGTCACCCGCTCGAATCCTGGGCCTCGAGCTTTTTGTTGATCGCATTCATCCGCCGCTCGATTTCGCGTGCTCTGGCTTCGTCGCCCAGGGCGCGATTGATCTCCATCAGACCATCGAGATCGTCGGCAACATCGGAGGACTCGGGACCGAAGATCCGCTCATCGATGGCGACGACCCGCTCGAGAAGCTGGCGGGCGGTCTCGAGGTCACCCAGTTCGGCCCTCGCCGTGGCCAGGTGGTAGAGGGTGAAGGATGTGGAGATGTTCTCGACACCGACACCGGCCCGGATGTCCGCCGCCCGCTGGAGCGCCACCACCGCCGCATCCGGGTCGCCGGTTTGGAGCTGTCATCAGCCCGTAGTTCGTCAGCGCCTGAGCGACGTAGGGATGATCCGGCCCGTAGATCGACCTCCTGTACTTCGAGCGAGCGCTCGAAGTACGGCAACGCCTCGTCGAAGCTTCCGGCGTCGGCATGGACGATGGCGAGGTTTCCCAGCATGCGGGCGACATCCGGGCTGATTCGGACCATAGACCTTCTCGTAGATCCGCAGCGCCTCGAGGTGGTAGTCCTCGGACCCATCTGTCCCCGCTTTCGAGTTGAGACGCCGAGATTGGTGAGGACATTGGCGGTCTGGTGATGGTCGTCGCCGAAGAGCCGACGCGAAAGCTCGAGGGCTCGATCCAGATCTTGCCTCGACGCATCGAACTCGCCTCGATTCATGGCCGCCGAGGACCGGTTGTTGTAGAGCGAAATGAGGCGCTCCTCATCCGGCGGGTCCTCGGCGAGAACCAGATCGAAGGCCCGGCTGTACAGGGCCATGGCGCGGTCGATCTCACCGAGATCGCCAAGCAACCATCCATAGTTGCCCAGGGTGTCGATGAGGCCATCCCGACCGGCGTCACCGAGCGCTTCATATCTGGTGATCGTGTCTTCGTAGATTGCGACGGCTCGATTCGGGTCGCCGAGCTTCTCGTTGACCCGAGCAAGTTGGTGCAGGGTATCGGCGATCTCGATATCACCGTCATCGAGGTGTTCGCGGCGCAGCTCGAGAGCGCCCTCGATCTGGCTGCGAGAGTCGTCGTAAAGCGCGAGGCTCATGTAGACCTTGCCGAGGGTGTGCATCAGGCGCGCCTGGGTCAGGGGCTCGTCCGCGAGCTCGTCGCGGACCCGAGCCGCGCCCTCGTCCATGACTTCACGAGCGGTGATGGTCTCGCCCGACGGTACTCTCCGGGTTCGAACTGTCGAAGATCCCGATGAGAAAGTCCGATGTCCGGGTCGCGGTTTCCGCCTCCCGCGCGGCTTCCCGTTCGGCGGCTTCGGCACGCCTGAGATTCCGCTGCGAGTCGGCCCAGAGAAGACCCATCGCGATGCCGAAGGCCACCACCAGGACCAGTGAAAAAGCGGCGAAGGCGAACGGCCACCGATGGCGCGAAACCATCTTGCGAATCTGGTAGACCGCGCTCGGCGGCCTGGCGAGGATCGGCTGCGATTCGAGAAACCGGTCGACATCATCGCCCAGGGCCGCCGCCGAAGCATAGCGTCGGTCGGGTTCCTTCTCCAGCGCCTTCCCGGCTATGGTCTCGACATCGGGGTCGAGGCGCGCGGCTGCCGGTCCATGCCCGGCTCATGGGTTCCGGGCGTTCCTCGCAGATCACCCGAATCGCCTCGACAATGGACGCGCGGCCGACGTCATACGGCCGCGAGCCCACCACCAGCTCATACAGGATTACACCGAGGGCATAGACATCGGTTCGGACATCGATGGCCTCGGCATCACCGCGAGCCTGCTCGGGCGACATGTAGGGCAGAGTTCCCTTGATCATCCCGACCTCGGTGAGCATGGAGGCCGCCTGGACATCGGCGTCGGTCACTCTCGCGAGCCCGAAATCGAGGATCTTGACCACCGGCACCCCCGCCACCGAGGTGTTCGAGGCTCCCTGATGCGGTCGCGGCGTCGTCGGTGACGAGAATGTTCGACGGTTTGAGATCGCGGTGGATCACGCCGCGCTGGTGGGCGTAGTGGACCGCCTGACTGATGCTCTGAAAAAGGCGCAGCCGCAGCCGGAGTTCGGCTTCGGTCACGAGGGATGGCCGGCCCGCGAGCCACCGGTCCAGCGTCCGCCCCTGGACCAACTCCATGGCGAAGAAATCGCGGCCGTCTTCGGTGTGACCGGACTCGTAGATCGCCGCGATGTTGGGATGCTTGAGTCGACCGAGCGTCTCGACCTCGCGTTGGAACATCTTGGCGTGCAGCGCATCCACCGCGTGGCTCGATCGCATGACCTTGAGCGCGACCCGCCTCCTCGGCCGTTCCTGCTCCGCCTCGAAGACCACCCCCATCCCACCCTCACCAAGCTTGCCGACAATCTTGTAGTGGCCGATGCTATCGGGCACACCTGCCGGCCGGTCGTCCGGCACCGGGGTTCCCGATCCGCTCAGAGTCTCGTCGTCTTCGATGGGGCGGGTGGTCACATCGTGTCCTTCGCCTTGGATCGACTGGGTTTGCTCCGTCGCCTCCGCACTGTCATTCGGGTCGTCGGGTCGGTCATTCTCGGCCATGGGTCTCGCCTCCAGATCGCCGGTCGGCGACGATTTCACATCTCTTTATTGAGACAACCTCGCAATAGTACACGAAACCCTCTCCCATATGAGATTTGCGCCGTATCATGCATCAATGACAAAGGAACCCATGGAAATCCCCGAGAGATCCGTCCTTGCGAAGCGCTGGCTCCTCGATCCCGAGATCGTGTTTCTCAACCACGGATCATTTGGAGCATGCCCGATCAGAGTTCTCGAGGCTCAATCCGAGCTACGGGCGCGGATCGAGGCCGAACCGGTGCGGTTCTTCATCCGCGAGCTCCCCGATTTGCTCGATGCAGCCCGTTCGAATCTCGCCGCGTTTCTAAAGACCGACCCGGACGGCCTCGCCTTTGTGAACAACGCCACCACCGGTGTCAATACCGCATTGGCGGCGATCCCGATGCAAAACGGCGACGAGATCCTCGTCACCGACCACGGCTACCCCGCGTGCCGCAACGCCGCCGAGGTGATGGCTCGAAGGACCGGTTCCCGCCTGGTCGAGGTCCCATTGGCCTTCCCTCTCACCTCACCGGATGAGGTGATCGAAACGGTAATCGGAGGTCTGTCGCCCCGCACCCGCGTAGCGATCATCGACCATGTCACCAGCCCGACAGGTCTGGTCTTCCCGATTGAGGAACTTGTTGCCGAACTCGAGCACCGGAGCGTCACAGTGATTGTTGATGGAGCACACGCACCGGGAATGCTCGATCTGGATCTGGCGGCGATCGGCGCGCCGTTCTACGCCGGTAACTGCCACAAGTGGTTGTGCGCGCCGAAGGGCGCGGCGTTTCTCCAGGTCAGAGAGGACTGGCGGGACAGAACCCATCCCCTGGTGACCAGCCACGGCGCCGGGGCTCCCCTCATCGACCGCAGCCGGTTTCGTCTCGAGTTCGACTGGACCGGCACCGGCGATCCGACCCCTTGGTTGACGGTGCCCACGGCCATCGAAACCCTCTCGGCGATGGTTCCCGGCGGCTGGTCCGAGATTCGATCGCGGAATCGAGGGCTGGCGATCGAGGCGCTGAACCATCTCTGCTCGCACCTGGGCATCGAGCCACCGTGTCCCGGCGGAATGATCGGTTCGATGGCGGCCGTTCCCCTTCTCTCTCGTCCTTCCGGCAAAGCCCTGCCCACGGGAGGCATGGATCCGCTCCAGGAGCGGCTTTTCGGGTCCTTTTCCATCGAAGTCCCGATCACCATTTGGTCGGACCCTCGACGCCGGGCGGTTCGGTTTTCGGCTCATCTCTACAACACCATCGAGGAGTTCCGCTACCTCGCGGTCGGCTTGGCGGCAGCCCGGCGTGATTGACCGCGCCCCCGCCATTTTGCCGACGGGGTCCGCAGAGCCCGTCCCCGGAAGCGAGTTGTGTCTGAGAGTCCTCCTTGCCGCCACCGTGGTGATTCCGGCGCTTTTTTACCGAGTCGCCACCTATCACGGTGAAGTGATAGCCATCCTGTATCGCGAGCCCAAGAAGGACGCCATCAGCATTCTCTGCTGGGCTCTGGTCCTCGGTGTTTTGTTGCTGTTGGGGAGACGGATCGACAGCCGAAAGCTCTCGGCGTTCATCACCGATCCGGGTGTGATCTCGCTGTCGCTCCTGCTTTTCTATCTCGGTCTCACCCGGCTGTGGGTCATGGTTCCCCAGAACTGGGCCTATGAGATGTCCCAGTACGCGCTGCTTTTCCTGCTACTCCTGGTCCTGCTCGCGTGGACGACGATCACACCGACGATCCCGAGATTTGTGCGAAACACCCTCATCCTGAGCATCGGCGTGGTCGCCTGTATCGGTGTCATTCAGGGCTTCGTCCCCGGGATCGCGCCGGCAGCGATCAACCCCTACGGTGAAGTCGGCAACCCATCCTTGATGGGCTACAAGAACCCGGCGGCACTTTCGGTGCTGGGGCAGATCTTTATCCTGGCCGGCGCCGCGTTCTCGGTCGAGAAGCAACGAGTTGGACTGAGGAGCCTCCTCGGGGTCCTTTTGGTGGTGGAACTCGTCTACCTGGTGAGTCTGCAGAGCCGGACCGCCGGTTTCTCGCTCTTCATCGGCGCGCTCGTGCTTGCAGTGCTCTGGCCGCTGTCTTCACGTGGATCGGTCGGCCGGACGATGGCAGTCCTCGCTGTCGGCACCCTGGTCGTTCTCGGTAGTCTCGCGGTCAACCCCGCAGCGATGGACAAAACGAAGTCGGTCGTCCGCCATCTGGGATCACCCCGCGCGTATCTCCAATCCGATCGAGGGACGTATCTGATCAACACCCTCAACATGGTGAAGTACAACCCATTCGGAGTCGGTCTCGGCGATTGGCAGACCATGTATCCGGTCTATCGAAAGGTGAACCCCGAAACCGCCTTTGATGAGAGATTTCAGGTCCGGCGCGCCCATTCGGACCACGTCCAGATCCTTGGCGAAGGAGGCTGGCCGGGCCTCGTCCTGTGGTCGGCGTTCCTGATCGTCGTGGTCGCGCGTACCGCCGTCACCGCAGTGCGCCGACAAGACCCGATCGCTGCCTTTTTGACAGCTCAGCTCGTGGCGATCGTTGCGGCGATGGGCACGGATTTCTTCACGGAGATTCCGTACAACAAGTTCCAGTTCTTTCTCCTGGTCTTTCTTGCCGTCAGCATCACCCGCCCGATTCAGCCCGCCACCAGACCGGCAAGCACGCTCGGTCGTGGACCCTGGCTGTTCGTCACCGTCGTCGTTGCGGCGGCAGCGATGGGGAGCATCGCCGCATCGATTCAGACCGAGACGAAGCTCGTCGCATCAGCGACATCGACGTCTCTCTTCCTCGAAGCCGCGGAACTGGAGGGCAATCCAGACGTGGCTTCGGTTCTCCTCGTCGACGCGACGACGATCGGCGAGACCTGGACACACCGATACGGCCATTGGAAATCCCTCTTTCGCGACCACCTCGCACTGGCCCGGACCGCGGCGTTCACCGGACACATTCGACTCGCACGTGAAGAGGCCAAGGAAAGCCTCCGCCTGTATCCGTTCAACTCCCAGGGCCTGCGCCTCATGACCGAACTCAGCTCTGACCCGGAGGAGGCCGCTCTCTGGGAAATCGCTCTTCGCCACGTCGAGCAGTCACCGGGAATCGGCTTCAGAGTCCACCACCCACTTGGTGAAGGCTACTCGGACATGGCACACTGACACCACTGAAATCGAAACGGCCCGGTTTTTGAGAATCGGACCATGAATATTTGCGGGGAGTTTCAAGCATGCTTGACGATCCGGGACCACATTCTCGCGACGCGGCGCGCGCACATAAGGGCGGCGGATCACGAATCCGCAAGCTGACCAAGACCCTCGTCGTGTGTTTGGCTTTCGCGCTCCCAGCTTCGGGGAGCATCCTGATGATGGTCGACGCCATCTTCAACGGTCAGGGCGACGTGCAGGGTCTCCGCGGCGCGAGCGCAGCGGCGATCAGCAGCGATGGAACCAACGTCTATGTCGTCGGCGCCCTCGACGATGCGGTTGTCGTTTTTGAAAGGGATCCCGAAACCGGCGCGCTGAATTTTCTGGAATACCACCAGGACGGCGTCGACGGGGTCGAGAACCTGAGAAGTCCATCGGACATCGCCGTGAGCCCCGACGGCCGGCATGTTTACGTGACCTCCGAGCTCGATGACTCGCTCGGTGTGTTCAGAAGGGTCAGTTTCGGGCGCCTCGGTTTTGTCAGGTCCTACGTGTCATACGTCGATGGCATCTGGGGTATCGGCGGAGCATCCGCGGTGACGGTCAGCCCCGATGGGACGCTGGTCTTCGTCACCGGGAGGTTCGAGGATTCTCTTGCCGTTTTCAGCCGCAGCGCAACATCCGACGATCTGGTCCTGAGCGATGTCGAATCCTCGTACTACGGTTCCCCGGGGTTGACCGGAGCCTCCGATGTTGCGGTTTCCCCCGATGGCCGGCACGTCTATACGACCGGGGAGATCGACGATGCCATCACAATCTTCGCCAAGGACCCGACCCAGGATGCCATCGCCTTCGTGGATTGGCTTCCCAACGGCGTCAATGGGGTCACCGGCCTCAGCGGGGCCTCGAGCATCACCCTCGACAAAACCGGCGCCTTTGCCTTCGCCACCGGCAGGTGGAGCGACGCCCTGGCGGTGTTCTCTCGTGAGAGCAGCACCGGCCTGCTCTATCCCGAGACGGTCTACAGCAACAGCCAGGCCGGCATAGAGGGTCTCGCAGGCGCGTCCGACGTCACTCTCGATGTCTCCTCGGAACTCGTATGCGTGACCGGCTCCACCGATGATTCCATCGTGCTCTTCCAACGAGCGTCGGATTCACCCGAACTCCGATTCACCGAACTGCTGCAGAACGGTACGGGGTTCGTCGAAGGGCTCAACGGCGCGAGTTCGATCGCCGCGAGCAGGGATGGACACCATCTCTATGTGACCGGCGCCTATGACGATTCCATCGTGACGGTTGCGACCCTGAGCAATCTCTTCTTTGACGGTTTCGAGTCCGGCGATGCCTTCCGCTGGGCGGAGACGATACCCATGCTCGAGGGGGATGGTCCACCGAGAGAAACTGGTGAACAACCGCTGGTTCAGCAATAGACCCTCTCCGTCCGAAAGCCGTTTGCCGGTAGTTCATCCTCAAACTGATTTCGGCAATTCCCGCGCACCCCGCTCTGATTCATCGAGGTTGCCGTCCGCGTCGCTCCGTGATTGAATGACTGCGAATGAGCGGCGTCATCGACAAGATTGCACTCCTCGGCAGAGAGTTCACCATCCAGACCGAGTTGATTCCCGGCGAAGAGGTCAGAATTCGGACACTCGTCTACGATGGCGGACGGCTGGTGACGAGCCGCGAAATTCCCCTCGACCCGGCGTTGACCACCGACGACCAGATCGAAGCCAAGGTCCGAAACCAACACAAGTTGATCACCGACACCCTGGTCAAACGCGCAATCGAGCTGCAGGAGAGCAGGAGTGGAGAGGCTGCGCGACCCGCCGCCGCCCCTCCTGCCCCGAAACCGGATCGAGCCGCTCCAACGGGAACACCCCGACCCGAGATCGAGCCCGGTTCACGTCTCGAAATCGCCATCGCTCTTCGCAAGACCATCGGCCCATTCGGACTCGCGTTCGCCCACCCGGCGCCGACAACCGCGTCCGGCTACGACACCGCGCTCGAGGAGGTCGAGGCCGCCATCGACATCATCATGAAGTCGCCGGTCTACGAGCATGTCCGACTCGACGAGCAGCTCACCATGATTGCCATTCGCGGCCAACTCGCCACCTGGCGCCTGGCCGAAAAGGACCTCACCACGGCGACCGAGATCTGGCCGAGCATCGAGGGTTTCGCCTACCATCAACAGAAAATCAGCGATCGGCGCGAACTGGTCACCTTTGACCACAAGATGCTGACCTGGTCCATGAGTCAGCTCGGCAAGGGCACCATCACGGACGAACTCGTGGACGGTCTCTCGCACCTCGCCGGGCGAGACGCCGAACTCGACGCCTTCCTCGCCAATCCCGAGAGCCTGGATCAAATGGGATTGCTCGAGATCCTGCTCCGGCTCATCGACCAGACCCTGGCGTAAACGGTCCGTTTCGGGGTCCCTTGACGAACCTCAGTTGACGAGGCCCTCATCGAAATCGAAACCCGGAAACTCCCCCCATCGGCGACATTCCTCCGGCGGCGGGTACGGACCGAGTGAGATCTGGCTCAGCTTCCCACCGATCACGTCGAACAGGACCGTCGCGAGCAGCAAACCGTCCTGTTCGATCAGCGCACAGGGTCTCCCCGGTGTGCCCACCGACGCTCCGGGGGTCTCGCCGATCTCGACTCGAACGACCGTCCCGGCGGATTCAAAGGTCGCGAACTTTGACTTCAGGTAGCCGAGATACCCATCCCGACCCACGAGGTCGTTGACCACCCACCGCGACATCACCCGCACATCCTCCGCGAGGATCGGCGCCAACACCGATGGATCGTGGGTGTTGAACGCGCGCGCCCAGGCAAGGGCGGCGTCGCGTTCGGTGAGGGCGAACACGGTCATGGTCCATTGTCGCCGATCTCCCGGCTTCCGTGCCCGTTTCCGTGCCCGTGCCCGTGCCCGCACCAGGACACGCGGAAAACCGCGCCCATCGGGGTGCCGGGCATGGCTTTGTGCCAGAAGAACCTCACGGCGACGCGTCCCACTCCGCACAAGGTCCATGCCGGGCTCCCCCGGGACGCGCGATGCGGTCAGCTCTTCCGACTACGAGGTAGGCCGCCGGCGCGTCATCGGCGTGGTCGCAGCCCTCTCAATCAACCCACGCGCGACCACGCCGATGGTGCGACGCTGGGCCACCGGGACGCCAATGCGTCACAGCGGCCCAGAAGGCCGGTGATGAGGAACACAGGAACCGCGACCGCATCCGGAGCAGTATCCGTGACCGTGACCGTGACCGCGTCCCGGCGCGCGATCGTCGACAGCCAGGATGGCTGTCGCTACACCACCCAGAACGGCCCCTGTGTAGCGATAGGCTTCCAGCCTGTCGACGGCAGTGGCAGAAGCCGACCCGGGCACGCGGAAAACCCCGCCCCATCGGGGTGCCGGGTCCGTTTTTGTGCAGGAGCGACCTCCCGACTACGCCTCGCCTCGCGCACAAAATGCGGACCGGGCTCCCCCGGGGAGCGCGATGCGGTCTGCTCTACCGGCGACGAGGCAGGCCGCCGGCGCGCCATCGGCGGGGTCGCAGCCCTCCCCGCAACCCCGCGCGACCACGCCGATGGTGCGACGCTGGGCCGCCGGGACGCCAAAGCGTCACGGCGGCCCAGAAGGCCGGTGCTGTGGGCATGGTCCGGAACAACGGCAGCGACCGGGACAGGGGCCGTGTCCATATCCGTAAGCGCATAGAACCAACCCGCGTCGGTACACCACCATCGCCGGCGGGACGCCGGCGCGTAGCAAGCGATCGCAGCGACCCCCTCGTCGGGCGCCGGGTACGCCATTGTGCTGGAACCGCCATCCGGCTCCGCCACCGCGCCCCGCACAATCGGCGCTACCGGGCTCCCTCGGGTACGCGCGATTGCAGGTCAGATCTTCCGGCTACGAGGCAGGCCGCCGGCGCGCCATCGGCGGGGTCGCAGCCCTTCCACATCAACCTCCGAGCGACACGCCGATGGTGCGACGCTGGGCCGCTGGGGACGCCAAAGCGTCACGGCGGCCCAGAAGGCCGGTGCTGGAGGAACACAGGAACCGCGACCGCATCCGGAGCAGTATCCGTGACCGTGACCGTGACCGCGTCCCGGCGCGCGATCGTCGACAGCCAGGATGGCTGTCGCTACACCACCCAGAACGGCCCCTGTGTAGCGATAGGCTTCCAGCCTGTCGACGGCAGTGGCAGAAGCCGACCCGGGCACGCGGAAAACCCCGCCCCATCGGGGTGCCGGGTCCGTTTTTGTGCAGGAGCGACCTCCCGACTACGCCTCGCCTCGCGCACAAAATGCGGACCGGGCTCCCCCGGGGAGCGCGATGCGGTCTACTCTACCGGCGACGAGGCAGGCCGCCGGCGCGCCATCGGCGTGGTCGCAGCCCTTCCAATCAACCCACGCGCGACCACGCCGATGGTGCGACGCTGGGTCGCCGGGACGCCAATGCGTCACGGCGGCCCAGAAGGCCGGCGCTGTGGGCATGGTCCGGAACAACGGCAGCGACCGGGACAGGGGCCGTATCCGTATCCGTGGGCGATAAAACCAACCCGCATCGGTACACCACCATCGCCGGCGGGACGCCGGCGCTACAAGCATCGCAGCGCTCCTTGTAGCGCCCACGTCTCGTAGGCGATAGAACCAACCCGCATCGGTACACCACCATCGCCGGCGGGTACGCTGACGCCAACGACGATGGCAGCTCTCCTTGCACCCCCGACGCGATCCGTGGGCGATGGAACCATACGCCGCAGTCGGTACGCCACCATCGCCGGCGGGACGCCGGCGCTACGAAGCATCGCAGCGCCTCTTGTAGCGCCCACGTCTCGTGGGCGATGAACGAACCCGCGTCGGTACACCACCATCGCCGGCGGGACGCCGGCGCTACAAGCATCGCAGCGCTCCTTGTAGCGCCCACGTCTCGTGGGCGATTGAACCAACCCGCGTCGGTACACCAACATCGCCGGCGGGACGCCGGCGCTACAACCATCGCAGCGCCCCTTGTAGCGCCCACGTCTCGTGGGCGATGGAACCAACCCGCATCGGCGCTCCCCCGGGACGCGCGATGAGGTCTGCTCTACCGGCACAGAGGTAGGCCGCCGGCGCGCTATCTGCGGTTTCTCCGAGCGATGGATCCAGCATCCAGCATCCGGTATCGAGTATCCTTCCCCGATGAATCGCGTCACCCAAGTCCTTGCAACGACCAACGAGATCAGCCTCAAGGGCGGCAACCGCAAGTGGTTCGAGCGGAAGTTGACCGAAAACGTCCGGCGCGCCCTGGCTGACCTCCCCGTCGCCGCGGTCACCCGACCGGCATGGCGGGTCCTCATCAGCTTCTCCAAACCGGTCGACTTCGCCGAAGCCGCGCGCCGGTTGCATACGGTCTTCGGTCTCGGCGCCATCATGGCCGTGGAGCACGCCGGATTCACCATGGCCGATCTCGAGGCCGCCATCGAACCTCAGCTCGAAGGTCTCTCACCCGCCACCTTCGCGGTCCGCTGCCTTCGCTCCGACAAGACCTTCCCCATGACGACGCCCGAGATCGAGCGCTCGTTGGGTTCGTTTGTCCAGGACAAGACCGGCTGGCCGGTCAGGCTGAGTGGTCCCGATCTCACCATTCACGTTCTGGTCGATGAGAACGGGCATCTTCACTTGGACCAAGAGAGTCCCCGGACCCGGCGGCCTCCCCGTCGGGGTGGGCGGCCGAGCCTGCTGCCTGCTCTCGGGCGGGATCGACTCTCCGGTCGCCGCCTACATGATGATGAAGCGTGGGATGCGACTCGATTTCGTCCATTTCCATTCGGTCCCTCGCACCGATCCGGCGAGCCTCGAAAAGGTCCACGATCTGGTGCGGGTTCTCAACCGCTACCAGGGTCAAGCTCGACTCGCCATGGTTCCCCTGCTCGAGATTCAGGAACAGATCGCGGCCCGGTGTCCGGCCCCGCTCAGGGTCCTGCTCTACCGCCGGTTCATGTTCCGGCTCGCCCAACGGGCGGCGCACCGATTCAACGCCCGCGCGCTGGTCACCGGCGAGAGCCTCGGCCAGGTGGCGTCCCAGACCATCGAGAACATGGCGGCCATCGAGGCCGTGACATCGCTTCCGGTGCTCAGACCGCTCATCGGTCTCGACAAACAACAGATCATCAACATCGCCAGGATGGCCGGTTCATTCGAGCTTTCGATCCTCCCCCACTTCGACTGCTGCTCCTTCCTCATGCCCGAGAACCCCGCCACCAAGTCCTTCGCCGATGAACTCGACGCCGCCGAGGCGGGACTCGATGTCGACAGCCTGGTCGCCGATGCCATCGAACGAACGGAGATCTTCCGCATCAAAGACGCCGTCGCCTGGGAGGAGATCCCCATCCCCGAGGAAGCTGCGGTATGAGCGAGAAAAACCGATCCTCCCGTCGCGACTTTCTCACCTCGTGGTTCGACACCTTCCGCGATGCCTCCAAGGTCGTCGCCAAGGCCGGGAAACCGGACCCCGCCAAAGTACTTCGACCACCCGGCGCCCTCGCCCCCGACGATGGCTTTCTCGCCGCCTGCACCCGGTGCGGTGACTGCATTCCGGTCTGTCCGGTCGAGGCCATCATCACGATCGAGGAAGAGGACGGACGAAAGCTGCCCGCCATCAACCCGAACGTCAAACCGTGCCGCCTGTGCGACGATCTCCCGTGCATCGCCGCGTGTCCCGATGGCGCCCTTGTCGCCCCCGAGGGTGGTCCGGAGCGAGTCCGAATCGGCATCGCCAAGGTCGATCCGAGGCATTGCATCACCTTCAAAGGCGAACTCTGCACCCGCTGTTACGACGCGTGCCCCTATCCCGACAAAGCACTCATGATGATCGGCTGCCGGCCTCTCGTCGGATCGGGCGCCTGCACCGGCTGCGGTCTCTGCGAGTTCGCCTGTCCCACCCACCCGAAAGCCATCGTCATCGTGCCCGAGCGCGATCTCGTGCCCGGGCTCCGGGTTCCGCGGAACGAGTACACGGGTCCGGACAAGTGGATGGGGTAGCGGGCCGCCGCTTCGCGCCCGCCCGCTACCCCAATTATGAATTCTCAATTATGAATTTTGAATTTCATCGCAGGGCTGCGGAGCGTATGGCGTTCTGACTGACAGAAAGCGCGAAACGTGCTTGACCGTTTCCGTTAGCGGAGCAGCGTCCGAGGCAGCGGCAGACGCCAGCGACAGGAGCCGGCGTCCGGGGCAGCGCCAGGAATCAGCGTCAGGAAACAGCGACAGCAATCAGGGGCAGTCATCAGCGATCGATGCGCCCTCCTGGACCCGATGTCCATCGGTCACCTCCGGGTCGTTCAGGAGCGGTGATTAGTCGATGTGAAGTCCGAGCCATGACCTGGCGGTTGGTCAACCCTACACCGTGAGGCGATTTCTCCGTAGCCTCCATTGCGAGCGGAAAACCCCGCCTCAACGGGGTGCCGGGTCCGTTTTTGTGCAGCAACGACCTCTCGGCACCGCCTCGCCTCGCGCACAAAATGCGGACCGGGCTCCCCCGGGGAGCGCCATGAGGTCAGCTCTCCCGGCTACGAGGCAGGCCACCGGCGTACCATCGGCGTGGTCGCAGCCCTCCCAATCAACCCACGAGCGACCACGCCGATGGTGCGACGCTGGGCCGCTGGGACGCATCAGTGTCACAGCGGCCCAGAAGGCCGGTGCCGAGGGCAGGGTCCGTATCCGCGGGCGATAGAACCAACCCGCATCGTTACACCACCATCGCCGACGGGACGTCGGCGCTACAAGCGTCACGGCGGCCCAAAAGGCCGGCGTTGAGGACAGGATCGGGCGTCGCGTTAGAGCTGCGTCTCGACCTTGAGCTGGCGGGTCATGAGCTCCTTGAGGGCGTCTTTGGGGTCGATCTGGCCGGTCAGAATCCGCGCCATGCTCTGGGTGATGGGCATCTCGACCCCGAGCTTGGTGGCGAGTTTGGCGGCTGCCGGAGTCGTCCTCACGCCTTCGGCGACCTCCCGCATGGAGCCGAGAATCTCGTCGAGAGACTCCCCTCGCCCGAGGCGTTGGCCGACCTGGCGGTTGCGCGACAGGCCTCCGGTGCAGGTCAGCACGAGGTCGCCCATCCCGGCGAGACCGCGGAAGGTGTCCGGCTCGGCGCCGAGGGCAACTCCAAGGCGGGTGTTCTCGTGCAGACCGCGGGTCATGAGGGCGGCCTGGGTGTTGGCGCCCAACCCGAGACCATCGATGATCCCGGCGGCGATGGCCACGGTGTTCTTCAAAGCACCGGCCAACTCGACACCGATGAGATCACCTCCCGCATAGCACCGGAGGTGGTAGTCCGAGAACTCCTCCTGGAGCCTGCGTGCGAGATCCATGTCCCGGCAGGCGAGGACGGCGGCCGACGGATCGCCGCGCACGACTTCGATGGCGAAGGTCGGCCCGGACAGACAACAAAACCTCTCCTCGGGGATGCCCAACGCATCCGCCGCCAACTCATCCATTCGCCGCAGACTCTCGGTTTCGATTCCCTTGGACGCCGATACCACAACCGTTTCAGGCCGCAGATACGGTGCGAGCCGTTCCATCACCGCGCAACTGAATTGGACCGGCACCACCCAGATCCAGACATCGGCGTGAATCGCCGCTGCCTCGAGATCGCTGGTGCTTCTGATCGCAGGGTGGAGTTCGGCATCGGTGAGGAAGATCGGGTTCCGGTGATCGGCGTTGATTCCTGCGGCAACCTCGGGCTCGAGCGCCCACAGCAGCACATCGTGCCCGCGGCGGGCCATCTGATGTGCAAGAGCGCAGCCCCAGGAACCGGCACCGAAAACGGTGATCTTCATGCACTACCTCCAGAATCCGGGACCGAGACGCTGCTCTTTCCCAGTGACAAGATTGCGGATGTTCGAATGGTGTCGAAGGATGATCAGGATGGCCGCCGCAGCAACCGATGCAAGGGTGACCCAGTCGGGGTGATCCAGCAACTGGATGAGAACCGGAAAGCTCGCCGTGGCCGTCATGGATGCCAGTGAAACCCACCGGAAGAGCCCCAACATTACGATCCACACTCCGAAAGCCGCTGCCGCGCTCAACGGGGCGATCACCAGGAAGGCGCCGAACCCGGTTGCCACCCCCTTGCCGCCACGAAAAAGGAGCCACGGCGGGAAGCAGTGGCCAGCAACGACCGCCAACATAGACGCAGCCAGCCAGGCGCTTTCGGGGTTGAAGATCATCATCGCCCAAACCGCCAGCGAACCCTTGGCAATATCGAGCACGGTGACCGCTACACCGACCTTCCACCCCGCCGATCGAAGGGCGTTGGTGGCGCCGACGTTGCCCGATCCCTCACGGCGGACATCGCGGCCGGTGACGTAGCGAACGAATATGTAGGCAAAAGGGATCGAGCCCACGAGGTAGGCAAATCCTACGAGTGCAAGCTCAACCATCATTCCAGCGGAAACCTCTCCAGGGGAGTGTACACCGCACCACCCGGTCGGAGATCGCTTGAAAAGAGCACAACCTCCCTGCATGTAAACAGATCGAGTTCGAGGCCTCTCCCCCACTCGATGAATCGCTCCACCGCGTTTCGTGGCCAGGCCCGGTCAAGGCGGGCCTGGGTCAAATGCAGCGACCACTCCCGATTCTCGCGAGGATACCCGGAGGCGACCGCGGCATCCTCCACCGCAGCGGCCACCGCGGCTCCGCCCGTGGCCTCTCCGCCGATCCAGGCGACCCGCGGCCGGCGCTCCGACGGGAAGAAACCGGCGCCATGAAGGCGAATTGTGACCGCAGACATGTTGGCCACCCTTTCGGAGATCTCCTTCTTCAACCGGGTCATCTTCTCCGCCGACGTCTCGCCAAGGAACCTCAGAGTCAGATGCTGACCCTCGGGCCGGGTCCATCGGGCGCGCGGCAGCTCGGACTTGAAGTTGTGCTGCTCGCGCCTGATCACCTCCCGGATCCGCTCAGGCATCTCCAGCGCAACGAAGGCGCGCACCGCGGCACCGTCGCTCACGGCGAGTCTGCAGCCATCCGGCGGCGCAGGAGATCGAGGGCGCTGTTGAGGCTCCACTCGCGAACCACCGAGCGATCACCCGGGAAGACCCGGTGCTCGGCCCAGACGCCTCCGGGTCCGGCAACCGCCCAGTGAACCAGCCCTACCGGCTTGTCCTCGGTTCCTCCGGTCGGTCCGGCAATCCCGGTGATCCCGATCCCCCAATCGGCTGCGAGCCGGGTACGGACCCCGGATGCCATGGCGCGCGCCACTTCCTCGGAAACCGCGCCGTGATCCACGAGCACATCGATTGGAACCCCAAGTTGGTGTTCCTTGACGTCGTTGGAATAGGACACCACACCGCCGACAAAGGCATCCGACGCCCCCGGCACATCGGTCAGTCGGGCGCTCACCAGACCGCCGGTGCAGCTCTCGGCCGTGGCGAGCGTCTGACCGCGTCGCCGCAGCGCCTCAATGGCGACTTCGGCCAGACCGGTGGCATCAACGCCGGCAAGATCGTCGCCGAGAACCTCTTTGAACGCGCGTTCCATGACATCCAGGTGGTTCCGGGCGCTGCCTTCCTCGCCTTCAGCGCTCAAGACCAGGCGAACCACGCCGTAGGACGCGAGGATCGACACATTCTCGCGGCCGAATCGATCGTAGAGATGGCGCACGCTCTCCTCGACATCGGATTCAAAAACCCCTCCGAGCACCAGAGTTCGCCGGACCCGGACCGCGCCTGGATTCCACAACACGAGTTCGGGCAGAAGATCACGATCGAGCATCTCCTCCATCTCCCACGGCGGGCCCGGCAGAACCGCCAACAGCCGGCCGCGCAGATCGATGAGCATGCCGGGAGCGGTGCCGCGGTTGTTGAGGAGCAGCCGGCTTCCTTCGATGACCCGGGCCATCGCGGGTGCGTAGACCGGCATCTCGCGGCCGCGAGCGGCATATCGATCGCGGACCCATCGCTCGACCTCGCGGCTCTGGCGAATCGGCCGATCGAGGGCCCGGGCGACCCCATCGCGGGTAACGTCATCGGCCGTCGGACCGAGTCCCCCTGTCACCACCACGAGATCATGACTGACGAGGAGATCTCGAACGGCCGCCGCGATCCCTTCAACATCATCCCCGATGACCCGTTTCTCATCCACGGCGATCCCATAGCCGGCAAGGGCGCGGGTGATGGTCAACGAATTTCGATCAAGCTTCTCGTCACCGAGCAGCTCCGAACCGACCGCGAGACAGGCCGCGGTTCTTCGGTCTTTGCTCATGGGTGCCTCCGGCCGCCATGATACGCGGGCTTGGGTTAGAGTTAGAAGGTCAGAAGGTCAGACGTGAGAGACCGAGAATGGAAAAGAGGATTATGGTCGATCTCGTCGCGCCCGGACCCTCTCACCTTCACTCGTTCCGGCTTTCTTTCATACCTGCTCATATTTTCAAGTCTCATTTCCCAAGTCCTGTCTTTCTTGCCTCGCGTTCTGCGAATCCCAGCCCTATCGTTTACACATCGCTGCGGCAGCGCTATATTCAACGCTGGTACATTCTCTTTAACCGGGGGACCATTGCGATTTCGAAGGTCGTCATCGTCGTGGTGTCAATGTTGTTGGAAGGGAGCGAAAGCATGAAGGCGTCCGTTTGGAAACTCACTTTGTTGATCGTCGCCGTGGCGGTCGTCGCGACAGGTCAGACCGCCCAAGTCAACAACTCGGGCATGGTCGCCGTCAACGATGGTCAAAGCGTCACCACCGACCCGTTGACCGTCACTCGGGATGGTCAAGGCATCTGGTTCATCGAGGGCGGAACGCTGTACGACGTCTTTGAAGCGATGGGCTACGAGGTTGCCACGGACCGGTTGTGGCAAATGGACATCTTCCGGCGTCAGGGACGCGGACGGCTTTCCGAGCTTCTGGGTTCGAGCATGATCTCGAGCGACGTTTTTCTTCGCACGATCGACTACTCGGACGACGAATACGCCGCAATGTTCAGCGGACTCTCGGAGGATGCCCAGACCGTCCTCACCGCTTATACGGCCGGCATCAACCGGCGCATCTCCGAATTCTATGCGGGTAACTGGATGCAGATGCCGTACGAGTACTGGCTGTTGGGCCTGCAATCGGTGTTGCGGGGTCCCGGACTCCCGGTGCTTCCGGCACCATGGGCACTCAACGATGTAATGGCCACTGTATCGCTGCACCTGCGCGGATTCGACCCCGAAGGCCAGATCGGTCCGACGGGCCAACTCGACAACGCGGGATTGGTGCAGGCCCTCGGAGCCGCCTACCCAACCGAGTACGGGTTGATGTTCCAGGACCTGCGTTGGATCAACGACCCTGATGCCCAGACCATGATCCCCTCGGGCGTCAAATCGGCCCCGGCTCAGGCCCTCGATCCGGCACTTGCACAACAGATCATGGCGTTGCCGAGTTTCTCCGACGTCACCGGGCGGTTGAATTCCCGAACCACCACTTTGATTCGGCAGATGGAGGAACTCAACGCCCGTGTGAAAATGGGCAGCTACGCATGGGCCATCTCGGGTGACAGGACCGCCACCGGCAACCCGATGCTGTATTCCGGACCGCAGATGGGCTTTTCGACACCGTCGATCATCCAGGAAGGTTCAATCCGCGGCGGCGGGCTCGAGATTTCCGGGATGGCCTTCCCGGGCACGCCCGGCTTCCCCATCGGTCGCACCCCGCACCACGCATGGTCGATGCAGGTCGGTCACGCCCACACCGTTGACTTCTATATCGAAGCTCCCCAGAGCGTCAACATCGTCCGTTTGGAAACCATCAAGGTCTTCGGCGAAGCAGATGTGGTGATTCCGATCCCCCGGAGCTCGCACGGCCCTGTCGTCGACCCCATGCCCTATGACCCCACCAATCCGCCGGCAATGGCGGTGGCATGGGCCTACTCACACTGGGAAAAAGAGATTCAAGCGATCGAGACAATGCTTCACCTAGCCCGTGCGGAGAGCATTGCCGAGTTCGACGCTGGAATCGAGATCTTCCCCGTGAGTCAGCACACGACCTATGCTGACCGCGACGGTAACATCGCGTATTGGATGTCAGGCTATGATCC
Source organism: uncultured Acidobacteriota bacterium (assembly GCA_963753035.1). Lineage (GTDB taxonomy): Bacteria > Acidobacteriota > Thermoanaerobaculia > Thermoanaerobaculales > Sulfomarinibacteraceae > JAHECW01. Next base: position 497,673 of record CAVWAW010000010.1, read on the forward strand.
GATCCGGGCCGCTGGAGTGGACCCGAGATTGCCATCCATCGCCGACGGCACCACCGAGTGGACCGGAGAGCGCCGGGCACGGGTTCACGACTCCAACACCGCCCAGGGCTACTACGGCGGCTGGAACAACAAGTCTCAGGCCGACTACAACAATGCCCCCAATAGCTATGGCTACTATCTCGGGCTCGCCCACCGGGCGTGCGTCATCGATGACTACCTCTCGACACACGACGAGTTGACCTTCGAGGAGGTGCGCGACCTCGCCCTCAACATCGCCACGACCGACAGCTTCGGCGGCGGCGGCAACACCTGGTCTTTCGTCGCCGATGCGTTTTCAGCTGCGGTCGCGGCGGATCCAACCGCGGATCGGCAGGCTGCGGTGGACATGCTCCAGGCATGGGACGGTCATTTCGTGGATGGTGGCCCGGCCGAATGGCGCATGGGAACCGCCCGTGCAGACGCCTGGGTGCTCCAGGATGCGTGGATCAAGGAAGTCCTGCGTTTGACTTTCGAGGATGAGTTCACGACCGCCGGTCTGGACTACGGCGCTCAAAGAGACTCCGTCAATTTCAATGTTCTTCTTCGCGCCCTTAGCCCGGGCTGTGCGTTGCCATGCTTCTACGACTGGTTCCAGGACAAATCGGACTCGGGCAAACCCACCACAGCCGAGGATCTCATCATCCTGGCCCTCGACAACGTGCTCGCCGACATGGGTCTGGGACCCTACGGCGCTGAACGGGGCTGGATCACCTACAGCCACCAGGTATTCGGCCAGATGTGGCAAACTCCGTGGTCGGCCAGGTCCACCTACGCCCAGTGTCTGGAATTCGACATGAACGGACCAGTCCGCATCGAGACCATGTTCCCGCTCGGCGAGTCGGGTTCGGTGCTGCCGGATGCCTACGGGCAGGCGGACATCAACCCGCACTTCTTCTCGATGATCCCGGCTTTCGACCCATTCATGCCGCGGCCGTTCCCGCTGTTCGACTGACAGAACTCTGACACTTCAACGGGCCCGCTCTCATGAGCGGGCCCGTTTTCTATTGTTGCTCGTTGCTCGTTGCTCGTTGCGGTCGCTCGGTCGTTGCGACGAAGTCGTAATCGGTGTCAAACACTTTCCTGGGGCAACCCCATGACGTTTGTGCGATGAACGAGAAACCAGTGACGAGAAACGAGTAAGCGCACTTCTGGAGGCAATCCCATGGCTTCCACGCGATGATCGAGAAACCATCCATCCCCTCGAACCGAGGGTTCCACGCCCGTGATATCTTCAATCAACATTTGCACTGCCCGCCCGAAAACGGCAGAATGCGCGCCGCGCCCGGACCGCCGGTGTTGATTTGGTGTCGCCGAACCCGGCCCCATGGAGGATCCATGACCATCGAACGCAAGCTCCTCGACCTCGCCAACAAGCGCGAGCAGGTCCTCGTGGGAGGCGGCGAAAAGCGCATCGCGAAGCAGCACGCTCAGGGCAAGTACACAGCACGGGAGCGGATCGAAAAAATCCTCGACGAGGGCAGCTTTGTCGAGCTCGACGCCTTTGTCACCCACCGCTGCACCGATTTCGGGATGGACGCCGACCACCCTCTCACCGACGGCGTCATCACCGGTCACGGCACCATCGACGGCCGGCGCGTATTCATCTTCTCCCAGGACTTCACCATCTGGGGCGGCTCGCTGTCCAAGGCCTACGCCGAGAAGATCTGCAAGATCATGGATCTCGCCGTGACCGCCGGCGCACCCATCATCGGTCTCAACGACTCCGGTGGCGCCCGCATCCAGGAGGGCGTTGACGCCCTGGCCGGCTATGCCGACATCTTCCTCAAGAACGTCCTCGCGTCGGGCCAGGTGCCACAGATTTCGCTCATTCTCGGCCCCTGCGCCGGCGGCGCCGTCTACTCGCCGGCGATCACCGATTTCGTCATGATGGTCCGCGACACGTCGTATATGTTTCTCACCGGCCCCAAAGTGGTCAAGCAGGTCACCCGCGAAGACGTCACTATCGACCAGCTCGGCGGCGCCGATGTCCACGCCAGCCGGAGCGGGGTCGCCCACCTCGTCGCCGGCACCGAGGACGAGGCCTTCGCGACGCTTCGTTCTCTCTTCGCCTACCTGCCCCAAAATCACCTCGAACGACCCCCCGATGCGGCCACCGCTGATCCCCCTGACCGGGAAGACGCCGATCTCAACTTCCTGCTTCCCGACAACGCAAACCTTCCCTACGACGTGCGAGAGGTGATCACGCGGGTGGTGGATGACGGCGGCTTCCTCGAGATCCAGCCCGATTTTGCACCCAACCTCGTTGTCGGCTTTGCCCGCTTCAATGGGAGATCCGCCGGCATCGTCGCCAACCAACCTCAGGCGCTCGCCGGTGTGCTCGACAACAACGCCTCGATCAAGGGTGCGCGGTTTGTCCGTTTCTGCGACGCGTTCAACATTCCGTTGGTCACGCTCGAGGATGTTCCGGGATTCATGCCCGGTACCACCCAGGAGTATGGCGGCATCATCCGCAACGGCGCCAAGCTGCTTTTCGCTTTCGCCGAAGCGACGGTGCCGAAGATAACGGTGGTCCTGCGCAAGGCCTATGGCGGTGCCTACTGCGTCATGAGCTCCAAGCACATCCGGTCGGATATCAATCTCGCCTGGCCCACCGCCGAAATCGCCGTCATGGGCCCCGACGGGGCCATCGAGATTATCTACCGGGCCGAACTCGACGAGGCCGATGACCGGGCTGCGAAGGCCGAGGAACTCAAACAGCAGTATCGCGATCTCTTCGCCAACCCCTACACCGCTGCGCGAAAGGGGTATATCGACGACGTGATCGTTCCCGCCCAGACCCGGTCGCATATCATCAACGCCCTGGAGATGTTGGCCGACAAACGGCAGTCGAACCCGGCCGTCAAGCACTCCAACATTCCCCTCTAGGAAGAGCAGAGCATGGACCTCTCCGACGCACTCACCATCACCGGTCTCGGTATGGCGGTGGTCTTCAGCGGGCTCCTGCTGACCGCGGGTCTGATCGTCGCGCTCGGTCGCATCGATCAGATCTTCAACCCCCCGCCGACCACGGATGAGGCACCGAGACCCGCGACCTCGCCGGAGGCGGCCGTCGGCCCACCCGTCAATCCGGAAATCCTGTCCGTCATCACCACCGTCCTCGAGATCGAACGCCGACTCAACCGCATCGGCCGCAGCAGCACCAGGGAGACCGCCGATGAGTGACTACATCTTGAAAATCGGTGACCGCGAGTATCGCGCCCGGGTCCGTGAAATCACCTCCGATCGGGCGACCATCGTGGTCGACGACACCACCTACGATGTCGATCTCGTCGAGATCGGTCGCCGCCCGGCATCGCCATCCATCCAGCGACCGACGACACCCGCGGCTGCCGCGGCTCCGCCGAAGGCCGTCACCCGGCCGGCCGACGAGACGCACGGTGCGGTGGCTGCTCCCTTGCCCGGTCTTATCCTCAGGCTCCAGACCAAGGAGGGGGATGTCGTTCAGGCGGGTCAGCCGTTGCTGGTGATGGAGGCCATGAAGATGGAAAACGTGGTGACCGCTCCGCACCACGGCACCGTGCGCAAGATCTTCGTCGCCGAAGGAGCCACCGTCGGCGAGGGCGACCCACTGGTCGAGATCGCACGGCCGAAAATGACGACTCTCTAGGCTTCCCCATGACCACGAAACGCTTCTCCCTGCTTGTATTGTTGCTCGTCGGTTGGTTGCTCATGGTCTCGGCGCCCCTCCCCGCCGCGGCCGGTCCCGACTTCGAGATCCGATTCACCGACGACTCCTATATCCGCTTGCCCGAAGGCAGCCGGTCGGGTCTCACCGCGCGGCGACCGGGCGAGGACGGCGCCATTTTGCCGCCGTCGAAAGGCACGCTCCGCAAGTGGAATGACGAGGTCGTCGGTCGATTCACCGTGATCTTCGCGGGCGAGCTCGACGCCGTGGCGAGAATCGACGAGCTGAGCACCGGAGCCCACCCTTCAGACGCCGACCACGCCGCCGTCGAGAACCCCGAGATCGCGTTTCTCACCTTCGAAGAGCTGCCGTCGAATCGTTATTTCGCCATCATGAACGGTTGGACCGACCAGATCGTCGGTCTCGATCCCGGCGCCAAGGGCGAACTCCTCGATGAAGATGGTCAACGCGGCGCGATCTTTCGAGTGGTCGGCGTGGATGAGTTCGATGGCGTAGGCGCCGTCGCCGAGTACGAACCTGGTGTGTTCAACAAGGACCTCCGGGCGGGCCGGCTCCACGGCTATGTGGCGCAGGTGCTTTCCGGCACCGGTTTCGCCAACCTCAGCTGGCTCAATCTGGTGATGCTCGGGATCGGTTGCGGTTTCATCTACCTGGGCGTCGCCAAGGAGTACGAACCGTTGCTCCTGGTTCCCATCGGCTTCGGCGTTCTCATCGGCAATATTCCCTTGCCGCTGCACATCTTCAACGCCATTTCGGTCTACATGATCGACCCCGTCACCCACGAATACGCCTTCAACACGACCACCTCCTCCGTCATGGGACTCATCTATTTCGGCGTTCGCACCGGGCTCTTTCCCCCGTTGATCTTCCTCGGCATCGGCGCCCTGACCGACTTTTCCGCCCTACTGTCGAACCCGCGCTCGGTCTTTCTCGGCGCCGCCGCCCAGGTCGGAATCTTCGTCACCTTTCTCGGCGCCATGCAGCTCGGCTTCTCGCCGGCCAACGCCGCCGCCATCGGCATCATCGGCGGCGCCGACGGTCCCACCGCCATCTTTCTGTCATCTCGTCTGGCGCCGTCGCTGATCGGTCCCATCGCCATCGCCGCCTATTCCTACATGGCCATGGTGCCGGTCATCCAACCTCCCATCATGAAGCTCCTCACAACCCGTAAAGAACGACTTATCCGCATGAAACCGGGCCGCACGGTCCCGAAACGCGACAAGATCCTCTTCCCGATCGCCGGTCTGCTGGTCACGGCCCTCGTGGCGCCGGGCGGACTTCCGTTGCTCGGGATGCTCTTCTTCGGCAACCTCTTGAAGGAATCGGGGGTCACCGGGCGGCTGTCCAAGACCGCGTCGAGCGCCGTTCTCGACACCGCAACGATTCTGCTCGGGGTCGCCGTCGGGGCCTCCACCACCGCCCAGGTCTTTCTCACCGAGCAGTCCATCCTGATCTTTGTCCTCGGGTGCGTCGCCTTCGCCATCGCCACCGCCGGTGGAGTGCTCTTCGCCAAACTCATGAATGTCTTTTCAATCAACAAGATCAACCCGCTCATCGGCGCCGCCGGTGTCTCCGCGGTCCCGGATTCGGCGCGTGTCGTCCACCACGTCGGTCAGGAAGAAGATCCGACCAACTATCTTTTGCAACACGCCCTCGGACCCAACGTCGCCGGCGTCATCGGCTCGGCCATCGCCGCCGGTGTCTTCCTCGGCATCTTCTGAGAATGCAGGACTGGAGCAGAGTGTGAACCAGATCATCGCCGCCATCCCCAATATCTGCGAGGGCACCGATTCGGTTTTCATCAACGAGATCACCGACCGGCTCAGAGGGATCACCAATCTGATCCTCCTCGATGTCGCCATGGACCACGCCCGCAACCGGACGATCTTTTCATTCACCGGCACCAAGGAGGCGATCTTCGAGGGCGGCCTCGCGCTCTACGAGCAGGCCCTCGACCGCATCGACATGCGCCACCACGTCGGCGAGTTCCCGAGGGTCGGCGCCGTCGATGTCTTCCCCTTCGTTCCCCTGAAGAACGCCACCATGAAGGAGGCCAAGGTCTGGGCGGACGAGTTCGCCGAACTCGTGGCCAAGCGATTCAACCTCCCCGTCTACCTCTACGCCGAGTCCGCCCGCTATCGTTACCGGCGCGACATCGACAACATCCGTCAGGGCGAGTACGAGGGCCTCGAGGCCAAGATGCAGGATCAGCGCTGGAAACCCGATCTGGGACCCGATCGTTTTCCCGCCGCATCGGGAGTCACCATCATCGGCGCCCGTTATCCGCTGCTCAGCTTCAACGTCTTTCTCGGCAGCCGGGACGAGTCCATCGCCCATGCCGTGGCCCACGAGATCGCCGACACCTCGGGCGGCATCGTCCGCGCCCACGGCGCCCTCGATCCCGCCACCGACCGAGCGATGTTGTCGGTGGCCATCACCAACTTCAAGGCGTCGCCGCTCTATCGGACCGTGGAGAACATCCGTCTCGAGGCCGCCCGCTACGGTGTCGATATCCGCCGGATCGAGCTCATCGGTCTGATCCCGGAGCGCGTTCTCATCGAGGCTGCCGAGTACTACCTCAGGATCCACGGTTTCGACCACAAGAACCTGCTCGAGAAGAACATCCAGCGGCATATCGACAAGAGTTTCACGTTTGGGGAGTAGGCCCTCTCATCCCGGCAACGCGATGGGAGCGGATGCCAGGCACACAACTTTGTTCGCGGCGAACAAAGGTTGGAGCCAGGCACCGATCCCGCGATACCGAATCGCCGCTGGACCGAGGTACAATCTCGCCGCTCAGTAACACATCGACTCTCCGGAGGATTCTGAATGCCAAACGTCACCCGCACCATGGCCGAGTGGGCCGCATCCGTGAACTACGAGGATCTGCCGGCCGAGGTCGTGACCGAAGCCAAGCGCTTTCTCATGGACTCCGTGGGTTGCGCCCTGGGCGGCGCCCAGCAGCACGACGTCCACATCGCCCGAGAGGTCCTCGGCGAGTGCGCCGGATCGGGCGACGCCACGGTGCTCGTCACCGGCGAAAAATGGGATCCGGTCTCGGCATCGTTGCTCAACGCGCTCATGATCCGGGTGATGGACTACAACGACATCTACTGGAAACAGGATCCGTCGCACCCGTCGGACATCATCCCGGCCGCCATGGCCGCCGCCGAACGCGGCGGGCCGATCGGGCCGCGATCTCCTGGTCGGCATCGCGCTGGCCTACGAGTTCGAGCAGCGTCTGTGCGAGGTGAGCTTTCCGGGCGTCCGCGAGATCGGCTGGCACCACGCCACCCTGACCGCCGCCGCCTCGCCCATCGTCGCCGGCCGGATGCTCGGTCTCACCGCCGAGCAGATCCAGCACGCCATCGGCATCTCGGCCTCGCGCCACTGCACCACGGGATCGGTGACCGCCGGCAAGCTCACCATGATGAAGAACACCGTCGACCCCATGGCGACCCAGTCCGGGGTCATCGCCGCGCTCCTCGCCGAGAAGGGCTACACCGGGCCCGAGCACGTCCTCGACGGCAAGGAGGGTTTCAGCCACGTCTTCTCGACCGAGTGGAAGTTCCCGATTCTCACCGACGGTCTCGGTGAGAGCTGGCGGATCCTCCAGTGCGGAATGAAGTTCTTCCCCACCGAGGCTCTGACCCACGCGCCCATCTCGGCCACCCTGGATCTCGTCAATGGACAACGATCTGGCGGCAGACGAGGTCGAGACGGTCACCATCTATTCGCTGGCGCGGGCGGCCGACATCCTCGCCGACCCATCCAAATACGATCCCCGCACCAAGGAGACCGCCGACCACTCCCTGCCCTATGTCATCGCCGCAGCGGTGGCCGACCGGCAGGTGACGCCGCTCCAGTTCACCGACGCCAAGATCATGGACGAGAAGATCCGCGCCCAACTGCCCAAGGTCAAGGTCATCGCCGACCCCGAGATCGAGGCGGTCTTCCCCGAACTCCAGCGGGTGCGGGTGGTGATCAGAACCACCGACGGCCGCGAGGTCGACAAGAGAACTCGACTACCCCAAGGGCGATCCTCGCAATCCGCTGACCAACGACGAGATCTCGGGCAAGTTCAAGGCCCTCGCCGAGGGCATCGCCACCGCCGAAGACGTCGAGCGGATGCAGGCGGCGATCAATCGGACGGAGGAGTTCGACGATGTACGGGAGTTGATGGGACAGTTGACAGTGTGCACCGTGATAGATCAGATCACGAGAGCTCCGCGGGAAGGCGATGGGACGGGAGCCAGGCACGCAACTTTGTTCGCGGCGAACAAAGTTGGAGCCAGGCACCCAGTCGCGACGGAAAGGACAGGAGGGCGAAGGAATGCCACAGACGATCACTGAGAAGGTAGTTCAGGCGCACGCGGTCGGCTTGCCCGATGGCGCCGAGGTGCTCGCGGGCGACATGGTCACGGTCCGCCCCGCGCATGTGATGACCCACGACAACACCGGGGCGGTGCTGCCAAAGTTCCGCACCATCGGCGCGGAGCACGTGGCGGATCCCCGGCAGCCGGTCTTCGCCCTCGACCACAACGTCCAGGACCGGACCGAAGCCAACCTCGAGAAGTACGCCAAGATCGAGGCGTTCGCCCGCGAAGAGGGGATCGTCTTCCACCCGGCGGGGGCCGGGATCGGCCACCAACTCATGATCGAGAACGGCTTTGTCCACCCTGGCGCACTGGTCGTCGCCTCGGACTCCCACTCCAATATGTACGGCGCGGTAGGCGCCGTCGGGACCCCGGTCGTGCGCACCGACGCCGCCGCCATCTGGGCGACCGGCGTCTCCTGGTGGCAGGTGCCGCGGTCGGTCAAGGTCGTGCTCGATGGCAAGCTCCGGGCGGGAGTCACCGGCAAGGATGTCATCATCACCCTCTGCGGGCTCTACAACTCGGGCGAGGTGCTCAACGCCGCGGTGGAGTTCCACGGCCCCGGTGTCGCAACTCTGTCCATGGACGACCGGATGACGATCTCCAATATGACCACCGAATGGGGGGCGTTGGTCGGATGGTTCGGTTACGACGAGACGACCTCGCACTATCTGCGCGGACGCGCCGCAGTCCTCGAACTCCTCGAGATCGAGGACCGCCTCACCGGTGAAATGATCGCTGAGTGGGACGCCAACCCGCCGCTTCCGGACGAAGACGCCGCCTACGCCGCCGAGATCGTCCTCGATCTGCGAAAGGTCTCACCCCATGTCGCCGGGCCCGACAGTGTCAGCGTCATCCGGTCGGTGGCCGATATCGCGGAAGAGAGGCTGCCGATTCAAAAGGCGTATCTTCTGTCGTGCGTCAACTCCCGCCTCGACGATCTCGCCGAGGCAGCCGACGTGCTCCGCGGCCGCAGAGTCGCCGATGAGGTCGAGCTCTACGTCGCTGCCGCCTCGGAATCGGTCCAGACCGAGGCCGAAGCCAAGGGGATCTGGCGGGATCTGATCAAGGCGGGAGCGCGGGCGCTGCCCCCCGGCTGCGGCGCCTGCATCGGTCTCGGGGTCGGGCTGCTCGAGGCCGGCGAGGTGGGGATCTCGGCGACCAACCGCAACTTCAAGGGGCGGATGGGTTCACGCGACGCCGAGGCCTATCTGGCCAGCCCGAGCGTGGTCGCGGCATCGGCGCTGGCCGGGTTCATCACCGGTCCCGACGATTTCGGTTCGTCGCTGCCAAAATACAATTTCACCGATCTCGGCTGGACGCCGCCGGCTCGGGAGGTAGCCATCCTCGACGGCTTCCCCGAACGCATGGAGGGACGCGTCCTTCTGCTGCCCGTGGATAGCCTCAACACCGATGGAATTTACGGCAAGGACGTCACCTACCGCGACGATCTCACCCCCGATCAGATGGCGGGCTACGCCATGGCTAACTACGACCCCGCCTTCCAGGAGGTCGCGGCCGAGGGCGACATACTCGTTGCCGGACGCAACTTCGGCACCGGCTCCTCGCGCGAGCAGGCCGCCACCGCGCTCAAATACCGTGGCATCCGCATGGTCATCGCGGCGAGCTTCTCCCAGACCTATCTCAGGAACGCGTTCAACAACGCCTTTGTCTGCATCGAGTCACCCGCGCTGGCGAAGGCGATCCTCGCCGCATTCGATGCCGAAGCCAAGGCGGGAACCAAGACGATTCCGGCCGGCGGTCTGGCAGTGGACTTCAAACGGGCAATCGCCACCTGGAACAACGAGGAGTACAAGCTCTCCCCGGTTGGTCCCGCAGCCCAGGAACTGATCCTCGCCGGAGGGCTCGAGGCGCTGACAAAGGCGCGGCTGAGGGGGTAATCCCGCCACCTCGGGGTGCCGGGCACGCCATTGTGCCGGAACGAACCCCCGGCACCGCGACACGCTGCGCACAATGGCGCTGCCGGGCTCCCCCGGGAGGCGCGATCCGGTCTGCTCTCCCGGCTACGAGGCAGGCCGCCGGCGTGCCATCGGCGTGGTCGCAGCCCTCTCAATCAACCCACGCGCGACCACCCCGATGGTGCGACGCTGGGTCGCCGGGACGCCAATGCGTCCCAGCGGCCCAGAAGGCCGGGGCTGTGAACAAAAGACGGGCCGGCCGGCGTGCGTCAAACCGACCGGCCCGGGGGGAGTGAGGAGTAGGGGGCTACTCCTCTTGGAGGATGACCATTTCAACGTCGCGCGGCCCGGCGAAGGTGATCTGGACAGTCACATCGCCATCGAGCATGGACGCATATATCAGTAAGTCGTCTTCGATCATGCGCTCGACGGACACGAGGGTCACTTGGTCGATCGAAATCTCGGTCATGCCGCTGCCGAGATCGTCCAGGGTCATCTCGCCGTGTGGCGTGTCCGCGACCAGGGCGTCAATCATTGCGTAGATGTCTTCATCGACGATCCCGGCCGCCGCATGGTGGGCAACGGCAACCGCTGCCACGGTGAGAACAAGAAATACAGTGACGAGAGCAACAAATTTCTTCACGATGGACCTCCATTTTCCAACCGTTGGAGTGCTCGGAGCGCAGATCCTGATGCAACCGACGCGACAAACCTACGATCCGAACGATTGGTTTCTTCCCACCGTTGAGCAAGATCGGGGCCAACCCGCCGCCTGGTGGCGATACCGCCGTTTGTTGGGTCTTTCTTGATTTTGAATCTCGGACGCGTGTCAGTTCGCCCCAAGGGGTGTGGCGATCCGTCCCCCTCATCTATCACCGCGAAGACGCACGCCGATCATTGGTGTCGAGCAGCTATCGCCTCTCTCGTGACCTCGGATGCGCAACGCGAATCCGCATCGGCAATGGGCCCGAAGAGACGAACCGGCGCTCTGCGCTCTACCAACCCCCTGATGCGCCACCGCCGCCGAAGCTGCCGCCGCCGCCCGAGAATCCCCCGCCGCCCGAAAATCCGCCACCCCCGCTCCACCCGCCGCCGCCCGACGACGTCCAGGTGGTCCACTTGGGATTGGAGGTGCGGAACTCCTTACCCGCCAGGGTGTGCCAGATCAACAGACGCAAGATGGGGAATCCGATCAACCATACCGCGACGATGATCATGGCCCATTTGGGTCCGAGAACGGCCCCGGGGAAGGCGAAGAAGAACGGCACCAGGAAAAGGTAGAGAAACCAGGCCCCACCGCCCTTGGTGAACAGTGCAGAAAGAGTGAAGACGCTCATGACGCTGAAGAAAATCACCGCCATGACGAGGAGGGGCATCGCTTCAGAGGAGCCGATGGCTGTGTCAGGCAGCGCCGCCGATGCTTCCGGATCACCCCGGACGAGACCGGAGATCATCTCGACTGCCCGCTGCGTCCCGCCCGAAAAATCTCCCTCACGGAAGGCCGGCTTCATGGCGTTGTCGATGATGCGGCCGCACAGAGCGTCGGGGAGGACGCCCTCGAGCCCGTAACCAACCTCGATGCGGATCTTTCGGTCATCGCGGGCGATGAGGATCAACACACCGTTGTCCCGATCCTCCCGACCGAGCTTCCACGCCTCGACTACCCGTATGGAGTAATCCTCGAGGGGCTGTCCTTCGAGGCTCGGGATGGTGAGCACCGCGACCTGAGCGCCGTTCTCCTGCTCCAGTCGTTCGGACTCGGCCGCCATCGCAGCGACCGCGGTGGATGAGAAAATCCCCGCAAGATCCATGACCCGACCTTCGAGTTTGGGGACCTCCAGCGCGAAGCACGACAGCGCCGCGGCCATGATCACGACACAGACGACAAACCGACGGGCCGTCATCGTTGTTGAATCCGAAGCTCGTTGGGAAGCTCGTCGGTGTCATCCGGACCGAATCTCCAGCCGGTGTTCCGCCAGCAACCGACCGCATTCAGCGATGGCTCCGATGAGAGCCTCGGCCGGTTTTCGCGCTCGGATGCCTGCGATCACATCTTCGACCACGTGGTCCCACGCCCCCTCGGGCACGGCGCGGTTGATCCCGGCATCCCCCATGACCACGACCTGGTGTTCGAAAACGGCGACAAAGATCAGGATTCCGGTCCGATCGCGGGTGGCAAAGACCTCCTCCTCGAGAAAGCAGCGCTCCGCACGTTGACGCGATCGGAATTCGAGTGTCGAACCGCCGATCGCCCACCGACGAACGCCATCGGAGATCCGGGCCAGCAGGGCCGCGGCCACGGCGCAGACGAGGAGAGGAAGAACGACCCAAAGCCAGAGAGATCCGCCCCAGAATCCTCCGAGATAGTGCACGGCGACCCCGCCGGCCATTCCGGTCAGCGCGCCGAGAACGGCCGCCTTCCAGCCGGCCTCGGGGTAGTCATCGCAAACCCCCACTACAAAGGGGACGATCTCGCCCGAAGTGCTGCCTTCTGCGGTCCGAGCCGCCTCGGCGATGGCGCGCCGATCGGCTTCGGTGAAGAGTGAATCGAGATCCGGCACGGATCAGAACTCCACCACCGGCGGGGTCTCGGCTCCCTCGACCGACTCGAAGTAGGCCTTTGGCTCGAACCCGAAGAAGTTGGCGATGAACACCGTCGGGAAGGTCCGCCGGATGGTATTGAAATCGCGCGCCACCTCGTTATAGCGATGCCGTTCGACCGCGATCCGGTTCTCGGTGCCCTCGAGTTGGACCTGAAGATCACGAAAAGCCTGGGTCGATTTGATGTCCGGGTAGCGCTCCACCACGACCAGCAACCGCGAGAGCGCGTTGCTCAGACCGTCCTGGGCGCCCTGGAACTGTTGCATCTGGGCTGCATCGGGAGCGTTTTCGAAATTGACCTGTCCGACCTTGGCGCGGGCCTCGACGACCGCCGTCAGGGTCTCAGATTCGAATTCAGCGGAGCCCTTGACCGTGGCCACCAGATTGGGGATCAGATCCGCCCGGCGTTGATAGACGTTTTCGACCTGGCCCCACGCCGAGTCGACGCCTTCTTCCAGCGAGACCAACCGGTTGTATCCGCCGACACCGATCATCGCGACGATCCCAAGGATCACCAACAGCACCCCACACCCGATGGCTGCAAATTTCATTTTCTTCGCCTCCCGTTTCGCGTATCGATGGCGATATTGTAACCGCGCCGCCGAATCTCAGCAGCGGACATCTCTGCGTCACCAGAATTTCCACGTTTCCACAAACCCTCAAATTGACACCGGGAGAGATGAGGTTCAGTCTTCGAAACAGGAATCGGTGTTGAGAATTTCGCCAACACTGACAGAGGAGGTCCGACATGAAAAAGCTGTTGTTGGTTTATTCCCTTGGCCGTGGTCGCGGTCGTTGCGTTGGTCGCCCGTGCAGGATCCCCAGCAGGTGATGCGGCGCTCGGCACGCAAAGCTACGATGCATTCGAGTCAGATGTGGTTTGCGCCGAGTGCCACGTCGATATCGCCAGACAGCACCAGCAGGCCATGATGTCTCAGTCGTTCACCCACCACTGGGACGAGATCGAGTATTTCGAACTCGCCCTCCCGCACTCCGAGAAAGGTCGAGAAGGTTGCCGGCGTCAAGGCCGGCTGCAACGGCTGCCACGCGCCCCTCGCCTTCCTCGCAGGCGATATCCCACCAAAACCACCCGCCGAAGGAACCCGCGCCAACGAAGGCGTCAGCTGCGCCCTCTGCCACGCCATCACCGGGCACGACGGCGAGGTGCCGTTCAACTTCAATTTCACCGTCGATCCGGCCGCCGGCACCCAGGGAACCCGCGCCGGGGTCGAGAGCCCGGGCCACGAGATCGTGGTCAATCCCTATATCGGCACCGCCGAGTTCTGCGGCACCTGCCACAACGAGAAGGACCCGTGGGGACTCTGGGTCAAGGCCACCCATCTCGAGTGGAAAGAGAGCCCCCAGGCGGCGGCCGGCATCGTCTGCCAGGACTGCCACATGCCGCCGGCCGCCGGCAATTCGGCGCCCGAGACCGGTGGCGTCGACCACCCCGATATCCGCCAGCACCTCTTCCACGGCGCACACGACACCGGCAAGCTCATGGGCGCCGTCGAGGTGCGGATCCACCCATCTGAACTCGAGGTCAAACCCGGTCGCGAGATCATCCTCACCGCCACGGTGGTCAACGCCAAGGCCGGCCACATGATCCCGTCGGGTTCGGCCGAAGAGCGCGTGGTCTGGCTCCACGTCGAAGCCGTGGATGCATCCGGCGCGACCCACCACCTCGCGAGTGGATGCCAAGGGATTCGAAGGCGAGGAGCTCACCATCGCTTCCGCCGACGCCATGGCCTATCAGGACATCGGCGACATCAAGGGAATCGAAGGGTTCGCCGGGATCAAGCGCGACGGCGACGTCCCGGCGGGCGACCGGATCTTCCGGCTGCCCTATCTCGACGAGCAGGGCCGGATGACGGTGGCCCAGTGGAACACCGCCGGATTCGGGACCGACTACCGGCTGGCTCCGCTCGAGGCCAAGAACGAGACCTTCACGTGGACGCTTCCGGAGGATCTGCCGCCGGGAACGGTCACGGTCACCGCCACCGTCTGGTACTCCAAAATCGTATCGTCGGTCGCCGAGTACATGGGAGTTCCGGCCGAGGAGGCCGAGCCGATCAAGATGAGCGAACACCAAACGACAGTGGTGGTTGCGAGCAAGGGCTGACTCTCTTTTTTTTCACGAAACAGGAGCCGTCGGCGCTGCGCGCCGACGGCTCCTGTTTCGTGAAAAAAACATGCGATACTTTCCGAAGATCGAAATCGGAGGCGCGGAATGTGCGGCCTGGTAGGAATCTTCGGCGGTAAGGGCGACCCGACCGAACGTCACGAGATCGTCCGCCGAATGGCCTCAACCCTGATTCATCGCGGCCCCGACGGTGAGGGCTACGAGTTCACCGAGGGTTGCGACTTCGGATTCCGCCGGCTCGCCATCATCGATGTCGCCGCCGACTCGCCGCCCTACGCCAACGAGGACCGCAGTATCTGGTCCATGGCCAACGCCGAGATCTACAACTCCGGGGAGATCGTGCCCGATCTCGAGGCCCGCGGCCACACCTTCCGCACCCACGTCGACACCGAGGTCATCCCCCATCTCTACGAGGAGTACGGCGTCGATCTCGTGGACCACCTCAACGGGATGTTCGCCTTCTGCGTCTGGGACGAACGCACTAGGACCCTCTTCCTCGGCCGCGACCGGACGGGCGAGAAACCGCTCTATTACTGGTGGAACGACGGTCAACTGGTCTTCGGCTCCGAGCTGCGCGCCATCCTCGCCCACCCGGACGCGCCGCGCGCGGTCGACCCTGTTGCCCTTCGTCGCTATCTCCTCCACGATTATTTTCCGGCGCCGCTGAGCCCCATCGCCGGCATCCGCAAACTCCCCGCCGGCCACGTCCTCACCGTCCGTGACGGACAGCTCGCAGTGCGTTGCTACTGGGATCTCGCCGACCACTTCAACCAGCCCGAGATCGCCTCCATGAGCCCGGCGGCCATCGCGGAAGAGGTCGACCGCCGGATGGCCAAGGCGGTGGAGCGACGACGACGCGCCGATGTGCCCGTCGGAGTCTTTCTTTCCGGCGGCATCGACTCCTCAGCGGTCCTCGCCCATCTCGCCGACCAGATCGGACCCGGAGTCCCGGCCTTTTCGCTCGGCCACACCGACCTCAATTTCGATGAGTCGCGCTTCGCGCGAGAAACCGCACGGTTCTTCAAGGCCGATTTCAACGAGCTGGTCCTCACCGAGGACGACCTCGCCGATGGACTGCGCCGGGTCGCGGTGGGTTTTGACGAGCCTCTCGGTGACGCCTCGATCATTCCGACCCATCTGCTCTCCCTCTTTGCGGTTCAAAAGGTCAAGGTCGTGCTTTCGGGTGAGGGCGCCGATGAACTCTTCGCCGGCTATCCGACCTATATCGGCAACCGGGTCGCCGGCTGGTACCGCAAGATGCCGCCAGTCGTCCGCCGGTCGCTGATCGCCGGGATCCGCAAGATGCTACCCGTGTCCATGGGGAACGTCAGCCCGGACTATCTCCTGAGCCGGTTCTCGGCCGCAGCCGAACGCGAACTCGTCGAGCGCCACCACACCTGGTTCGGCAGCCTGCGTCCCGAACGTCACCCCGAGATCCTCTCCGAGCAGGTGATGGCGATGCTGGCAGCCGATGACCCGTTCGGTTCGGCCAAGGCGCGAGTGCAAGGGAAGAACCTCCCGGATCCTCTGGCGACACTGCTCTATTCGGATTTCACAATGTACCTCCAGGACGACCTTCTGACCAAGGTCGATCGGGCGACCATGCTCGCCTCCCTCGAAGCCCGCACGCCGTTCCTCGATCACGACTTCACCGAGTTTGTCGCCGGCATCCCGTCCAAGCTCAAGCTCCAGGGGATCACGACCAAGGCGATCCTCAGGCGGGCGGTCAAGAAGCGCCTGCCTCCGGAAGTGCTGAAACGCCGGAAACGCGGCTTCAACATCCCGTTCTCACGATGGTTGCTGCACGGTCTCGGCGAACAGCTCCGAGAACGATTCTCCGTTGAGAGGGTCCAGACGCGCGGCCTCCTCGACCCCGCCGGGATGACTCACCTCATCGACGAGCACATGAGCCGCCAGACCGATCACCGCAAACCGCTGTTCTCTCTCCTCGCCCTCGATCTCTGGTGCGACGCCACCTATGGTGAAGGCGCTCCGGTGCCAGTCGCGAACGCGCCCAACGAAGGACTCTCCTAATCCGCATGATCAGCAACCGACATCCTCCCCTATTGGTTGCATGGTCGCTGGTGGTGGTCATCGGTCTCGGTTGGGGACTCGGAAGCTACCCCCTGATAGACCAGGACGAAGGCCGCAACGGCGAGGTCGCCCGCGAGATGGCTCAGTCCAACGACTATGTACTGCCGCATCTCAACGGACTTCCCTACATCGACAAACCCGTGCTCTCCTTCGCAGCCGCGGCCGCGGTCATGGAGGTCCTCGGCCCGACCGAGCTCGCCGCGCGGACCGTCCCTTTCCTTTCGGCCTTGGCCACGGCGCTGCTCGTGGGTTGGTTTGGCGGGCGCTGGTACGGCCGTGAGGCCGGGTGGGTCGCCGGGATCGCCGCCGCCGTGGCGCCATTACCCCTCGCATTCTCCCGGATCGTCATCCTCGACAGCCTTCTCGCGCTTTTCGTGACCTCGACCCTACTCGCGTTCTATTCCGCGATCGAGGCTCGAGTCGCCGGGCGACCCGACCGTTTCTACACCCTCGTTGCGTGGGCATCCATCGGGTTCGGAGTCCTGACCAAGGGCCCGGTCGCGCTGGCCGTCCCTCTCATGGTCGCGGCGCCCTACGCACTCTGGCGCCGAGCTTCGTGGTCGGTGTGGAATCCGCTGGGCCCGCTGCTGATGGCCGCCATCATCGCCCCGTGGGTGTGGTTCATGGAGGATCGTCTTCCCGGCTACCTCGAGTACGTCGCGATCACCGAGACCTGGCAACGCGTCAGCAGCGATGAACTCCAACGAACCCAGCCGTGGTGGTACTTCCTCGTCATCGCCGGGGTCGGGTTCTTCCCCTGGTGGCCGTTGGCCCTCGGCCGCCGTCGTCTGGACGGCGGGATCGACGCCAAGCGGGTGTACAGTTTTATCTGGCTTCTGGTCCCGCTCGTTTTCTTTTCGATCTCACGCTCGAAATTGCCCCAGTACATCCTGCCGCTCATGCCCGCGGTCGCCCTTTTGTTGGCCTCCCGGTGGGCCCCCGGTTCGAGTTTGCCTCGACGAACAACCATGATCTCTCTCGCCGGTTGGAGCCTCTTCGGTCTCGCAATGGCGGCCGCCGGAGTCGGCGCTCTCGAGAAGAGCCGGGTTCCCCCGGAGCTGCAGAACGCCCTCCCCGTGCCGGCATTTCTGATGGCCGCGCTGTGCCTTATTTCGATCATCGGAGCGCTTGTCGCGCTGCGCAAGGGAAACGGCCCAGGGCTCGTCGCCGCGCTGAGCCTACCCCTCGTCGCTCTCCCGGTTGTTCTTTTTCCGGTCATCACGGTGCTCGCCGAACTCCGATCGGAACGCGCCCTGGTGACCATGATTCAAACCGAGCTCCCGGCCGAGACCGAAGTCCTGGGATTGAAGAGCTGGCGTCCTTCGGTCTCGTTCTACCTCCAGAGACCGGTACCGATCCTGAGTACCGATGGGGACGAGCTTCGAAGCAACTACATTCTCAGAACCTACAGCGAGTGGGCGAATGCCAACGGCTCTCTCCGACCTGCACCGGCAGGAGTCACCGGACTCGATCAGTGCACCCAACCCACCGTCTATCTCGTCCATTCGCGACGACCCGAAATCCAGCAGGGGCTCGAGAGGGCCGGCCTCGAAAAGATCTGGACCGGCCCCAAGCTCCACGCTTATTTCTGCGAACCACCGGGCCGGTCGGTCAACGCCATCGAGGAAGTCACGGTCCTACCGGATCAAAACGGGAGTTGAATCAGCGCCGTGGGTTTTCGGGTCTCGCCTGCACGCCGCCCACCAAACTGAAATTCTATTTCTCCGGACTTTGCGTATTTTCATACACGTCTGTCGAGATTCCGATTTATAATGCGGGGCGGGGAGTGTCATGAATCCGTCCGACCCTTCAGCTCAACAGGCTGAACTGACGCCGGAAGATCTCAAACGGCGCAGTGATGAGACATCGGTGAGCCGATCGGCCCCGTCCAACGGGCCGAGGCCGCTACTGAAGTGCCTCATCGTGTCGCACGACGAAGACGTGCGGTCCCTTCTCGATTCCATGCTCAAGGTGAGGCGCCACTCGGTGATGACCTTTGATCATCTCGAGATTGACGATGTCGATTGCGTCGAGTTCTCCCCGAATCTGGCGATCATCGATTGGCGGCTGCCCGATGGACTCGCCCAGGATCTGGTCCAGCAGATCCACAGCGACACGCGATTGGCCTCCACCTGCCAGATCCTGGCAGTGGTCGACTCCTACACCAGCTCCGAAGTCTCGACGATTCTCGACAGCGGCGTGTGCGATGTCCTGACCGAACCACTCGAACCGGCCTCGGTCGAGGCGCGGATTCGCGTCCACGAGCACATCGCAGCCGAGTTTCTCAAGCTGGAGAAGGCCTACGCCGAGCTCCGTCAGAGCCACGAACGCCTCCTCATATCCTGTGGTGGACAGGAGGACGGGCTTTGGGACGTCAATGTTCGATCCGGTGAACTCACCCTCTCGTCTGAATGGGCCGCTCTCATCGGGCCCGATGTTCCCCGACAGACGAACATCGACAGCTGGCTCGAGTTCGTCGACGAAGAAGACCGCGATCGAATCCGCCAACTCATCGAGTCGGCGGCGCGGGGCGAGCTGCAGTCGCTCGAAGAACACTATCGGCTGATCACACACGACGGGACTCTCCGCCGCTTCATGATGCGCGGCGAAGCGGTTCGTGATTCAGGTGGCGAGGCCATGCGCCTGGTGTGTCGCCACACCGACGTCACCGACGACGAGATCACCTTCGAGGAGCCCCGCACCAACCTCCTGATCGATCCACTCACCCGTCTGGCCAGCAGGACGGTACTGCTCGATCGCCTTCGCCACGCCTTCGCCCGGGCGTCGCGGATGAAGGACAAGCCCTTCGCGGTGCTCTTCTTCGATATCGACAGGTTCAAGACCGTCAACGACAGTCTCGGCCACCTCGTCGGCGACAAGCTGCTCATGGCCATTGCCGATCGGGTTCGATCCATCTGCCGACCCAGCGACACCGTCTGTCGGTTCGGCGGCGACGAATTCGTCATCGTCGCCGAGGACGTCGAGTCGGTCCGGGATGCGACCAGCATCGCCGAACGCCTCCATCAGGAGTTTCAGGTCCCGTTCCAACTCAACGAAACAGAGGCCTATGCCACCGTCAGCACCGGGATCGCCATGTGGCATCCGGGCTATGACAAACCGGAGAATCTGCTTCGCGATGCGGACAACGCCATGTACCGGGCCAAGGATCTCGGTCGGAACCGGTACGCGGTCTTTGATGAAAAAATGCACGCCGAGGTGGTCGCCACCCTCGAGTTGGAGAACGATCTGCGACGCGCCGTGACTCGAAAAGAGTTCCGGCCTTTCTACCAGCCGATCATTTCCCTCGACAAGGGCAACCTCGTCGGATTCGAGGTCCTCGCACGGTGGGACCACCCGACCCGCGGATTGGTCCTCCCAGGCGAATTCATTCCGGCATCGGAAGAGATGGGTATCGCGGTCCAGATCGACCGCATTGTCGCAGACATCGCATGCCGTCAGGTCCGGCCGTGGCAGGTCCAATACCGAATGGACCCGCCGATCTCCATCAGCCTCAACATCTCGACCACCCAGTTTCTCCAGCTCGAATTGGTTTCCAGAATCGACCACACCCTCCGCCAGAACGGTCTCTACGGCAGGGACATCAAACTGGAGGTCACCGAAAGTGTCCTTATGGAGAACACCGTGCACGCCACGGCCATGCTGGATCAGCTCTCCGCCCTCGACATCGGGCTGAGCATCGACGACTTCGGAACCGGTTATTCTTCGCTGTCATATCTCAAGCGATTCGAGATCGACTCGCTCAAGATCGACTACTCCTTCGTGACCAGGATGCTCGATGATGTGGACTCGATGGAAATCGTCCGCACCATCATTGATCTCGGTCGGAATCTCGGCAAGACCACCATCGCCGAGGGTGTGGAGACCGATGGTCAACTCGAGGCCTTACGCGAGATGGGCTGCGACCAGGTTCAGGGTTTCTACATCGCCCGCCCCATGCCCGCCGAAGATGCCGCCGAACTCCTCGATCGCATCCATCTGTCGAGGAACCACCTCCAGACCCTCCTGGTGGATCATCTCGTCGATGAACAGAACATCGATCTCGACGAAGACTGATCACGATTTTCCCCCCCTCACAGTCCAATTCAAAAAGGCGCTATTTCCAAATTCAGCAGACGCGATTTCACACATGCCTGTGTTAAGCTCATGGGCGGCACATTAAACGGAGTCATCACGTCTCACCGCCCGGCTCGGGACCGGGGAAGGGATGCGAATTGCGACGAAGCTCGAGCGTCATGAGCGCGACCGCGTCGAAACAGATTCTGTTGTGTTACCCGACACCCAATTTGAGATTCAATCTTCCCGCTGGAGTCCCCTTCGAGTTGCCGCAAGGTGAACCCGAAGAGCGAAAGTCCGGCGGGTTATTTGGTGAACCAACCATAGAGGAGGGGGAGATGAGTCATTTTTCTTCACACCGGCTGAGTACGACAGGGAAATTCATTCTTGTTGCAGCCATCATCGGTCTTTTTGCCATGCCCGGCGAGGCCATCGATTTGTCCGGTTCTTCCGGCAAGTACACGCTCAACCTCGACGTCACCGTGTCGTACGGTGCCCGGTTCCGCGTTCAGGACCGCGATATGGCGATCATCAGCCCATTCGAGGGCGGCACCGCCTGGTCGGTCAACGGCGATGACGGTAACCTCAACTTCGACAAGGGGATCGTCAGCAACACACCCAAGGCCACCGTCGACTTCGGTTTTTCCTACGATCTCGGCTCCAACTACAGCATCGGGTTCTTCACCCGCGCCTCGGCGTTCTACGACTTCACCCTGATGGGCGACTGCTGCGAGCGCACCGAGCTCACCGATGACGCCCTCGACTGGGCCGGGAGCCGCACCGAGCTCCTCGACGCCTACTTGTGGTGGCAGTTCCCCATCGGCGAAATCCGCGTCGGCCGTCAGGTTCTCAACTGGGGTGAAAGCACCTTCATCCAGGGTGGTTTGAGTGTCATCAATCCGGTTGACGTCTCCGCTCTGCGGGTCCCGGGCTCCGAACTCCGCGAGGCCTTCCGGCCCGTCGGTATGGTCTGGGCCTCCTTCGACCTGTCCAGCAACGTCTCCGTCGAGGGTTTCTACGAGTACGAGTGGGATCCCATCGTCATCGACCCGCCGGGAACCTACTTCTCGACCAACGACTTCGCCGGCCCCGGCGGCGAAAACGTCTTTCTCGCCTTCGCCAGCTTCCCCGACACCGGCGAGCAGCCATTCTTCATGGGGCCGGACCGGGACACCCTGTACCCGTACCCTTTCATGAGCGTTCCCCGCGGTGACACGCAGGAAGCCAAGGACGGCGGGCAGTACGGTCTGTCGCTGAAGTGGTACCTCCCGAGCCTGGGTGGAACCGAATTCGGCTTCTACTTCATGAACGTCCACAGCCGGCTGCCGACCATCAACGGTATCACCGGGACCCAGCAGGCTGCCGGACAGGGTCTCGCAGCGGCGCCGGGGATTGCATTGGCGATCTACGCAGCCTTGGGTGTGCCTCCCGGAGTCAGCCCCGCGGCTGATGCTGCAGCCGCCCAGGCCGCCCAGGCGGGCGTGACCTCGATCTACGCTCAGTCGGCCCAGTGGTACACCGCCTATCCCGAAGACATGAAACTCTACGGCTTCAGCTGGAACGCCCAGCTCGGCACCTCGGGTGTCGCCTTCCAGGGTGAGGTTTCCTACCGTCAGGATGCGCCTTATCAGGCCGACGACGTCGAGGTCCTCTTCGCCGCGTTGTCGCCAATCTCGGCCGGATTGGCTGCCACCAACCAGGTCGCCCCCGGCGGGCTCGGATTCGAGGAAGAGGTCATCGGCTACCGCCGTCTCGACTCCTCACAGCTCCAGTTCACCTTCACCAAGGTCGTCTCCAACTTCCTCGGCGCCGATCAGGCCGTTTTTGTCGGCGAGTTCGGTTTCAACAAGATCTGGGACATGCCGTCCAAGGATGTGCTGCGCTTCGATGGCCCGGGCACCTACACCAGCGGCAACCCGATCCACTCGCTGCCGGGCGGGGCCCACGCGGGCAAACCGTATGAGGAAGCCAAGCACTTTGCCGACGACTTCTCCACCGGCTACCGGCTCGCCACCCGCTTCGACTATTTCAATGCAATCGGCGCGTGGGGCCTGTCCCCCAGGCTCGCCTGGGCGCATGACCCGTACGGCAATACGCCTGGCCCCGGCGGGAGCTTTCTCGAGGGTCGGATGGCCCTGACCGTCGGTATCCAGGCCCAGTACCAGAACGCCTGGCAGATCGACCTCAGCTATACCACCTTTATGGGCGCAAGTCGCTTCAACCTCATCAACGACCGCGATTTCATCGGCGGTTTTGTCAAGTTCTCGTTCTAGGGGAAGGGAGAGAAAAATGCGTATGAATCCGAAAATCATCCTCGGCCTCGCACTGGTCTTCGCCGTCTGCTCGACGACCACGTTGTGGGCCGGGCTGTCGCCCGAAGAAATCGCCAAACTCGGCAACGAACTCACACCCATGGGCGCCGAGAAGGCCGGCAATGAACTCGGGACCATCCCGGCGTGGACCGGTGGCCTCACCGAATTCCCGGCCGGATACGAACCCGGAAAGCACTACGTCGATCCGTACGCCGGCGATGCGGCCATGTTCACCATCACAGCGGCGAACATGTCCAGCTACGCCGACAAGCTCACTCCGGGGCAACAGGCGCTCCTCAAGGCCTATCCCGATACCTACGAAATGAACGTCTACCCGACTCACCGCAGCGCCGCCTATCCCCAACGGATCTACGACAAGACGATTGAAAACGCCAAGACCGCGGAGCTCGCTCCGGGCGGCAACGGCATCACCGGCGCCATCAACGGTATCCCCTTCCCGATCCCAAAAAACGGCCAGGAAGTCATCTGGAACCACCTGACGCGCTACCGCGCTGACAGCGCCGCCCGGGACATCGGCCAGGCGGCCCCGACCCGCGGCGGAAGCTACACTCTGGTTCAGTTCCACGACGAGTTCTACATGCAATACAGCATGGAAGGAATGACCGAGGCGGATCTCAACAACCGGATCTTTTTCTTCAAACAGGAAGTGATGGCCCCGGCGCGTCTTGCCGGTGGCATCCTGCTCGTCGCCGAAACCATGGACCAGGTCAAGGAGCACCGCAACGCGTGGCTCTACAACCCGGGCCAGCGACGGGTGCGCCGCGCGCCCAACGTGGCCTATGACAACCCGGGGACCGCCGCCGACGCCATGCGCACCTCGGATCAACTCGACATGTACAACGGCGCCATCGATCGCTATGACTGGAAACTCGTAGGCAAGAAGGAAATCTACGTTCCCTACAACTCCTACAAGCTCCAGGACCCGAGCGTGAAGTTCAGAGAGATCCTGACGCCCCTCCACATCAATCAGGATCTCGTGCGATACGAGCTGCACCGGGTCTGGGTGGTGGATGCCACTTTAAAAGAGGGCTCCCGCCACATCTACAAGCGCCGCACCTTCTATCTCGACGAGGACAGCTGGCAGATCGTGGTCGTCGACTGCTATGACCAACGCGACCAGTTGTGGCGCGTGTCCGAAGGGCACGCAATGAGCTACTACAACGTGCCGGCCCTCTGGACCTCACTCGAAGTCCACACCGACTTGCAGGCGGGCCGCTACCTGGCCGTCGGCCTCAACAGCGAAAACGCACCGTACCAATTCTTCATCAAACGCTCGCTCGAGGACTACTCCCCGGCGGCGCTGCGCCGTTCGGGTAAGCGCTGATCCATAGATTGAGAGCCGAGCGGGCCGGCAACGGCCCGCTCGCTTTTTGACCACACCATTCTGGAGAGCCAACCATGGACACCATCTCATCGGGCATAGACTCCGCCCGCCGGACCGGGCGTCTTGAAATCGCGCGCTGCGCTGCGAACCGCTGGGCCCTACTGGTCGCCCTGTTGGTCGTCGCGCTGGCGCAAGGAGCAGGAATCGCGAAAGCCCAGGAAGCCGAACTCGAGGTTTCGGTCATGGCGCCGCTCGCATCCAAATCGCTCATGCTCGACGCGGTCGTCCTTGCCGACCGTCTGGTGGCGGTCGGCGAACGCGGCCATATCCTGATCTCGTCCGACGATGGCGCGAGTTGGCGACAGGTCGAGGTTCCCACCCGAGTCATGTTGACCGCCGTCGCCTTTGTCGACAACGAGGTTGGGGTTGCCGTCGGCCACGATTCGGTGATCATCCGGACCACCGATGGGGGCGACACCTGGACTCAGGTCTACAGCGCACCCGAAGACGAGGCGCCGTTTTTCGGCGTCTGGTTTGCCGATGCCGACAACGGCATCGCGTTCGGTGCCTATGGGAGTCACTTCAGAACAGCCGACGGCGGGCTGACCTGGGACTTCGAACCCATCGGCGAAACCGACTGGCACCTCCACGAACTCGCCCGCGCCGACAACGGAAAGCTCTACCTCGCCGCCGAGGCCGGCTATGCCTACCGCTCCGACGATGGTGGCGAGAACTGGCTCGAACTCCCATCGCCCTACGAGGGATCGTACTTCGGCGTACTGCCGTTGGACGGTGATGCCGTCCTTATCTACGGTCTCCGAGGACACCTCTTTCGATCGGACGACGCAGGCGAGAACTGGGAGGAGATCCCGACCGGAACGGTGGCCCTGCTCACCAGCGGCATCCGACTCGATGACGGGACCATCGTCATCGCCGGTCTGGGCGGGGCTGTCCTGGTCTCGACCGATGAGGGCCACGAATTCAACTTCCACCAGCAGCCCGATCGGCTCGGCATCTCGACCGTGGTCGAGACCACCGACGGCTCGCTGCTGATGGTCGGAGAGTTCGGAGTCCGAATGGCGACGATCACCGAACTCGCCGCCGCGGCGAAATGAGGGGGAGACAACCATGAAAGAGATGTTGGACAATCTGGTCTTCAATCACCGCAAAGCGGTGGTCGTTCTCTTCCTCGTACTCACGATCGTCATGGCCTGGCAGGCTTCTCACCTCAAGATCGATGCCGGCTTCGCCAAGCTTCTTCCCCTCAAACACCAATATATGCAGACCTTTGTCGAGTACCGCGACGCCTACGGCGGCGCCAACAAAGTCGTCATCGCCATCAAAGCAAAAGAAGGCGACATCTTCACCCCCGAGTTCTTCGAGATTCTCGCCGAAGTCACCGATGAGGTTTTCTTCATCCCCGGTGTCGACCGAACCCGGGTCATGTCGCTCTTTACACCCAACGTCCGCTTCACCGAGGTTGTCGAAGACGGCATCGCGGGCGGTAACGTCATCCCCGCCGACTTCGAATCCACCCCCGAGGGTCTCGCCAGGGTCCGCGAGAATATCCTCAAGTCCAACTACATGGGGCGGCTGGTCGCCAATGATTTCTCCGCCGCCATCATCGTCGCCGAGCTCCTCGATGTGAATCCCGACACCGGTGAAAAGCTCGATGTGATCGAAATGGCGTCCCAGTTCGAAGGCATCCGCGAGAAGTACAGCGCCGATCCGAGGGGCGCCGCCTTCGACTACCACATCATCGGATTCGCCAAGGTCATCGGCGACATCGCCGCCGGCGCAGCCCGGGTGGTGCTCTTCTTCCTCATCGCCTTCACCATCACTGCGGTTTTCGTCTATGTCTACTCTCAGAGCTTCAAGATGACGGTCATCGTCGTCGGCTGCTCGTTGATGGCGGTGATCTGGCAACTTGGATTGCTCACTTTCCTCGGCTTCGGGATCGACCCAATGTCCATCCTGGTGCCGTTTCTGGTCTTCGCCATCGGGGTGAGCCACGGCGTCCAGATGGTCAGCGCCTTCCGCGCCGAGGTCGCCGAGGGATCGGAAAGTCTGGCGGCCGCCCGCTCGACCTTCCGCCGCCTGCTCGTACCCGGCGGGATCGCGCTGCTGTCCGACACCATCGGCTTCATTACCATCATGCTCATCGAAATCCGGATGATCCAGGAAATGGCCATCACCGCAAGCCTCGGTGTCGCCATCATCATCCTCACCGATCTCATCCTGGTGCCGGTACTGCTGTCCTATGTCCGTCTCGATGAGACCTACATGGCCAAGATGCTTGATCGCGCCGCCCATCTGGACCGCCTCTGGACCTCGCTGGCCAAGGTAGCGACCCCCCGCAACGCGACCGTTATCATCGCCATTGCGGCGGTGCTCTTCATCGCCGGCGGGTGGAAGGCGACCCAGATCAAAATCGGCGACCTCCACGCCGGGGTCCCCGAACTCAGAGCCACCTCGCAGTACAACATCGACACCGATGTCATCACCAGCAACTTCGCCATCGGCGTGGACGTGATCACGACCATCATCGAGACCCACCCCGAAGCCTGCACCGAGTACGAGACCATGACTCTCATTGACGACTTCGAGTGGACGATCCGAAACGTCGATGGGGTCCAGTCGGTCTTCGGCATCGGCATGGTGGCGAAAATCATCAACGCCGGCTGGAACGAGGGGTCGCTCAAATGGCGCGAACTGCCGCGCAACCCTTCGACCATGGCCCAGGCGGTGACCTACATCGACACCAGCACCGGTCTGCTCAACGGCGAGTGCAGCATCATGCCGGTCTACATCTACACCGTCGACCACAAGGCCGAGACCATCGACCGGGTCGTGGCCGCGGTCAAAGCGTTCAATGACGAACACGGAACCGAGGACATCAAGTTCCGCCTCGCCACCGGCAACGTCGGTGTCATGGCGGCCACAAACGAGGCTGTCTCGGAGGCCCAGTTCCCCATCCTCATGTGGGTCTTCGCCGCCATCATTCTGCTCTGTCTCCTCACATTCAGATCCATCAAGGCGACCCTGAGCATCGTGATTCCCCTCGCTCTCGTGTCGATTCTCGCCTACGCTCTGATGGCCTACCTCGAGATCGGCCTCAAGACATCGACCCTGCCGGTGGTCGCTCTCGGCGTCGGCATCGGCGTCGACTACGGAATCTACATCTACAGCCGGTTCAAGAGCTTCCTCGCCGACGGTCTGGACATTCCAACCGCCTATCTCGAGACCCTGAGAATCACGGGTGTGGGAGTGATCTTCACCGGAATCACCCTGGCCATGGGCGTCGCCACCTGGATCTTCGCGCCCATCAAGTTCCAGGCCGACATGGGCATCCTGCTCACCTTCATGTTCCTGCTCAACATGCTAGGGGCCATCGTGCTGCTGCCGGCGCTGGCGTGTTGGATGAAGCCGAAAGGGTGAAAGCAGTTTTGAGTTCTTAATTTTGAGTTCTTAATTCCATCGCAACATCCAGACCTTACCGGCGGCCTCCGGCCGCCGGTTTTCTGTGCACCGGTGGCGGAAAGACATGACCGGAACCGGCCCTCTCCGGACTTCACCGCCCGTTGAACCCGGTCTTGAGGATTCCTCGAACCCGATCTGTGTAACGTCCTCGCATCGGATGGGCGACAATACGGTGATCAAGTATGTGAGGTGACCCCATGACCACGCTCCGCCGACTCGCCACACGAATCCCTGCCGGACTGCTGAGTCCGGTCCTCGTCATCGCAGCGCTCACCGGGTGTGCCCCACCGGTTCAATACGATCTGGTCCTGCGCAACGGCACCCTCTACGACGGCACCGGAACGCCCGGCGTCGTGGGAGATCTCGCTATCGACGGTGACACCATCGTTGCCATCGGCGATCTCGGACGAGCCAAAGGGATCACCGAAATCGATGTCCAGGGTCTGGCAGTGGCTCCTGGCTTCATCAACATGCTTTCGTGGGCGGGCGTGTCGCTCATCGAGGACGGCCACTCGCAAAGTGATATCCGCCAGGGCGTCACCCTCGAGGTCATGGGCGAGGGCAACTCCATGGGCCCCCTCAACCAGGCCATGAAGGAAGAAGCGATCCGCCGCCAGGGCGACATCAAATTCGACATCGAATGGACCACGCTGGATGAGTATCTTCGGTTCCTCGAGGACCGTGGCATTTCCACCAATGTCGCATCATTCATCGGCGCCGCAACCCCCCGCGAGATGGTCATCGGCTATGACGATCGGGACCCCTCCGCGGAAGAACTCGACGAGATGCGCGCCGTAGTTCGATCGGCCATGGAGGAGGGCGCCATGGGGGTCGCATCGGCGCTCATCTACCCACCCGGGAGCTTCGCCGAACCCGGCGAACTCCTCTCGTTGGCTCAAGTTGCAGCCGAATACGATGGAATGTACATCTCCCACGTCCGTGGAGAGGGCGCCCACCTCATCGAGGCCATCGATGAACTCGTCACCATCGCTCGCGAAACGGGTGTTCGCGCCGAGATCTACCACCTGAAGTCCTCCGGTCAGAAAAACTGGCCGCTCTTCGATGACGCCGTCGCCCTGATCGAGCAGGCCCGAGCCGAAGGGGTCGAGATCACGGCCGATGTCTACACCTACCCGGCCGGCGCCACCGGGCTCAACGCCAGCATGCCGCCGTGGGTCCAGGAAGGTGGATTCGACTCCTCCCTCGCGCGCCTCGCCGACCCGACGCTGCGCAAACGCATCGCAAAGGAAATGCTGCAGGAATCTGACACCTGGGAGAATATGTACCTCGGCGCGGGCTCACCGGAGAACATCCTGCTCGTTGGCTTCAACACCGAGGAACTCAAACCATACACCGGCAAGACCCTCGCCGAGGTGGCCGCCATCCGCGGCACCTCGCCCGAAGTCACCGCCATGGACCTCATCGTCGAGGACGGATCGCGGGTCGACACGATCTACTTCAGCCAGTCCGAGGATGTCCTCCAAAGAGCGGTGGGCCTGCCGTGGGTGAGCTTCTGTTCCGACGAGGCCTCTCCCGCCGCCGAGGGCGTCTTCCTCAAGAGCAACGCCCACCCTCGAGCCTATGGCAGCTTTGCCCGCCTCCTCGCCAAGTACGTCCGGGACGAGCAGGTTCTGCCCCTCGAAGAGGCCATCCGCAAACTCACCGGCTTTCCCGCGGCCAATCTCAGGCTCGATCGCCGGGGTCTCCTGGAGGAGGGCTGTTTTGCCGATGTCGTCGTCTTTGACCCCGACAAAATCCAGGACCACGCCACTTTCGTCGAGCCTCACCAGTACGCCACCGGGATGGTTCATGTCTTTGTCAACGGAACACCGGTTATCAATCACGGAGAGCACACCGGCGCGAAGCCAGGGAGGGTGGTGCGTGGGCCGGGTTGGAGAGGGTAGGAACGGATGCTGAATTCTGGATGCCGAATTCTGGATGCCACCAAGAGTAGCCTCTTAGCCCGCGACTGATCACAGTAGTAGACGCCGCTAGCTTTGAGTCGTGATCCGTGAATCCTGGGCGAGTATTGTCAGGGAATTGCTGCGTTTCCGGGATCTCGCCACGCCGTTATCAATTGCCGTCTAGACGAAGTCCCTGGGGCCATCCGGAAAGCGAGGAACTACCTGCAATCAAAGACTCACGACTTGCTCAGCGATGGTGGGGGTGATCGAGGAGAGGTGTGAGGCGAATACGACCACTGTTCACCCGGCCCCCGGCCCTTGAAGGACCTCGGCACCCTGCGATGGGTCAAATTGCATCCTTGGCGGCAACTCTGCGACCTTTGCGGCTCCGCGGATCCATTGTGCCTCCCGGACCAGATCGTCGACGACCGAGGTCGTGGCGCGCGCTGCACCATCGGGCACGAGGCACGGGTACGGGCGCGGGCACGGATGCGGACGCGGACGCTGCGTCGGGAACGGGATCGGGATCGGGATCGGGATCGGGAACGGATGCGGATGCGGACGCGGGATGAGACTCGCTATACTTTCCACTCGGAGGAAACGAATGGCCACACCGCACATCAACGCCGAACCCGGCGATTTCGCCCCCACCGTCCTCATGCCCGGCGATCCGCTCCGGGCGAAGTACATCGCCGAGAACTTCTCGAGGACGCACGCCTGGTCTGCGATGTCCGAAATGTCTTCGGCTTCACCGGCGGCTATCGGGGTCTCGAGATCTCGATCATGGCGCACGGGATGGGGATTCCCTCGGCCTCGATCTATTTCTCCGAGCTCATGGAACACTTCGGTGTCAAACGCATCATGAGGGTCGGCAGCTGCGGCACGTCCCACCCCGATGTCAAACTCCGCGACATCGTCATCGCCATGGGCGCCTCCACCGATTCCGGGGTCAACCGGACCCGGTTCATGGGCCACGACCTCGCCGCCCTCGCGAGCTTCAACCTCGTCCGCCACGCCGTCGATATCGCCGAAGCGCGGGAGTTGCCCGTACCACGTCGGCAACATCTTCTCCGCCGATCTCTTCTACACCCCGCAGCCCGAGATCTTCGATCTCATGGCGAAGTACCAGATCCTCGGGGTCGAGATGGAGTCGGCCGGGCTCTATCCCCTCGCGGCCGAGCACGGCGTCGAGGCCCTCGCGGTGTGCACCGTCAGCGACAACATCCGCACCCACGAGGCCATGTCATCGGAAGACCGGCAGACGAGCTTCAACGACATGATCGAGCTCGCGTTGGAGACCGCGGTCGCCGCCAGCGAGGAATGAACCGCCAGGACGCAAGGATCGCCAATCATCGCAGACATCGCATCATCGCAGAAAAAAACGCAGAGGCGCAGAGACGCAGAGATCCATCGCAGGGGTGGGCGCGATTCCTCGGGAGTGGTTCATTTGATCGCGATTCGACGCAAAGGCGCGAAGGCGCAGAGCATCGCATTCCATCGCGATCGGCCACGGATCGGACCGAGTACCGACTTGAGCTCTTTCGGTCTGATCGTCGCCAACCGGCCGGTCGGACGCCTACGGCACGACCGCCCGGCCCCCAGTACTTCGAGGATTTCGCACACCAACTGATCGAGAGCGGGACCAAGGCGGAGCCGGCGCGCCGTAGGCGTGGCGGCCTGTTGATCGGGCCGGCGGGACGAACACTGGTGTTCGGAGCGCCGGCTCGATCAACAGGTGGTGGCGGTCCGACCGTCACCGACTCCGCCGTGATCTTCGGGTCCGATGTCTGCGATGCCTCTGCGTCTCTGCGCCCCTGCGTCTCTGCGTTGATTTGCGATGGCTTTGCGCCTTTGCGCCTTCGCGCCTTTGCGTTGAAAACCGTCAGTCGGCCGTGAGAACCGCTCCCGTCGAGGCACTGGTGACCATCTTCGAGTAGCGCTTGAGCCAGCGGCTCTCGGTCGCTACCTCGAACGGCGGCAGCGCATCGAGACGCGCCGCAATCTCCTCATCGCTCAGCGCGACGTCGAGGGTCCGCGCATCGACATCGATGGAGATGACGTCGCCGGGTTCGAGAGCCGCGATGGGTCCACGGGCGGCCGCTTCGGGGCTGATGTGACCGATGCAGGCGCCCCGGGTCCCCCCGAAAATCGGCCGTCGGTGATGAGCGCGACGCTCTCACCAAGCCCCATCCCCATGATCGCGCTGGTCGGGCTCAGCATCTCCTGCATCCCGGGTCCGCCCGATGGGCCCTCGTAGCGGATCACCACCACCTCACCGGCTGAGACCTCGCCCGCATAGATTCCCCGCAGGGCGTCATCCTGCGACTCGTAGATCCTCGCCGGACCGCTGTGGCGACGCATAACGGGATCAACCGCGCCGGTCTTCACCACTGATCCTTCGGGGGCCAGGTTTCCGAAGAGCACCGCCAAACCTCCGGTCTTTGAGTGAGGGTGGTCAAAGGAGAGGATCACGTCATGATCGGTCGGCTCCGCACCGGCGAGGACTTCACCGAAGGACGGCCCACCCGACGTCGGCCGGTCTTCGTGGAGAATGCCGGTCGCCCGGTGGAGTTCGGCAAGAAGCGCCGGAATCCCACCCGCACGGTGGAGGTCCTCCATGTGGAGCTTTGAGGCCGGTGAGATCTTGCACAACTGAGGCACTCGATCGGCGATCTCGTTGAGTCGGTGGAGGTCATAGTCGATTCCGGCCTCACAGGCGATGGCCAGGAGGTGGAGCACGGTGTTGGAGCTTCCGCCCATGACCATATCGAGGGCGAAGGCGTCGTCGAAGGCCTCCGGCACCGCAACCTTTCGCGCCGTCAGATCGGAATCGATGAGGCGCAGAATCTCCCATCCCGCTCGGTCGGCGAGGGCGATCCGCTCGTCGCTGTTGGCAAGAGCGGTGCCGTTGAATGGCAGCGCCAGACCGAGGGCCTCTGAGATGCAGTTCATGCTGTTGGCGGTGAAGAGCCCGCTGCACGAACCGCACGCCGGGCAACCGTTGTCTTCGAGTTCTTTGAGTTCGGCCTCGTCGATGGTCCCCGCTTTGAAGGCCCCGACACCCTCGAAGACGCTGATGAGATCCACCGTCCGGCCGTCCGCGGTCCGCCCGGCCGGCATGGGACCACCGCTGACGAAGATCGTCGGGATATCGAGGCGCATGGCCGCCATGAGCATTCCGGGGACGATCTTGTCGCAGTTGGGGATGCAGACCATGCCGTCGAACTGGTGGGCCGAGATCATGGTCTCCACCGAATCGGCGATGAGCTCGCGGCTCGGCAGCGAG
This sequence comes from uncultured Acidobacteriota bacterium, assembly GCA_963753035.1. Classification (GTDB taxonomy): domain Bacteria; phylum Acidobacteriota; class Thermoanaerobaculia; order Thermoanaerobaculales; family Sulfomarinibacteraceae; genus JAHECW01. The sequence goes on from CAVWAW010000010.1 coordinate 530,913, forward strand.
AACTTCATCCCGCCATGGCCCATGGCGATTCCGTCATCGACCGCGATGGTGTTGAACTCGAAGGGCACCCCGCCGGCCTCCTTGATCGAGGCTTTGACAATCTTGGCGAACTCGTTGAGGTGGACGTGTCCGGGGACGATATCGGCGTAGGAATTGACCACCGCAACAAATGGTTTGGCCATGTCCTCGTCGCGGACACCCGTCGCTTTGAGCAACGAGCGGTGAGGGGCGCACTCCGGCCCCTTGGAGATCCGGTCCGATCGCAGCGGCCTCGTGACAAAGGTTGTATCGTTCATGTTCGTCTCCCAAAAAACCAACCGCCCCCCGGTTGGGGGGCGGTGAAATCCAGGTGCCTGCCCAACCGGGTGTCAATCACACTCGCGAAGAAGAAGAGCGAGGGTGGTGGCTCCCGAGAAATGGTGCAGACGAATCTTCAGTTCCATGACGATCGACAGTATCCCCGCTCATCACAGAAGTCAAAAACCGGGTTCGGCTTGACGAACCGCAACGCACGCGGTAGCGTCGAAGAATGATGAACACCATTCACACGACGACTATCGGGCCGGACGGCTGAACCCGGTTGGGCTGATTCTCTTTCGAGTCACACCGCCCCCAACCGGGGGCGGTTTTTTATTTGAAAGGACGCAAGCGATGAAAATCCTCAAGTTCGGTGGTTCGTCCCTCGCCACGGCCGAGAGAATCAGGGCCGTCGCCGACATCGTCATTGAGAGCCTCACCACCGATCGTGTCGCGGTCGTCGTTTCCGCCATGGGTGGCGTCACCGACGCCCTCGTCGCCATCGGCGAAGAGGCTGCCTCGGGCCACGACTACCACGCTCGGCTCGAGGACCTCCGCGCTCGTCATCACGAAGCCGCCGGCGAACTCTTGAGCGCAGACGAAGCTGCCGAGATCTCCACCGACATCGATTCGGTGCTGGACGAACTGGGCCGGTTGCTTCACGGTGCCTCGTTGGTGGGAGAGTGCTCGCCGCGAACCTGCGACACCGTCCTGAGCTGTGGCGAACGTCTCTCGGCACGGCTCCTCGCGGCCTCGATGTGCGCCAGGGACACCCAAGCCGTGTTCTGCGACGCACGCGGCCTGATCGTGACCGATGGCTCGTTCGGCAACGCGCGGGTCGACATGGAGGTGACGGGAGAACGCATCCGCGGCCATTTCGCCTCAACCGGCCCCACCCAGATCGTCACCGGGTTCATCGCGGCCGACGCCGGCGGTGACACCACGACCCTGGGCAGGGGGGGGTCCGACTACACGGCATCCATCATCGGCGCTGCCCTTCGAGCGGACTGCATCGAGATCTGGACCGATGTGGACGGCGTCATGAGCGCCGACCCGAGGATGGTTCCGGGCGCCTTCAGTCTGTCCTCCATGAGCTATGAGGAACTCATGGAGTTGTCGCACTTCGGCGCGAAGGTCGTCTATCCCCCCACCCTTCGCCCGGCGCGCGCCCACGCCATCTCCATCGTCATCCGCAACACCTTCAACCCTTCATTCCCCGGAACAAGAGTGGTCGAAAACAACCATGGCAACGGCAACCTGATTCGCGGCATCTCGGCGGTGAACAACGTGGCGCTGCTCCGCCTGGAGGGCGACGGGATGGTGGGGGTGCCGGGGATTGCATCTCGTCTCTTCGGGGTCCTCGCCCGGCGGGGCATCAGCGCCATCCTCATCTCGCAGGCCTCCAGTGAACACTCCATTTGCTTTGCCGTCGAACCCGGCGTGGTGGACGAGGCCCAACACCAGGTGGACGCCGAGTTCGAATTGGAGCGCGGCGCCGGGCTTGTCAACAACGTGGTGGTGGAGACCGGGTTCTCGATCATCGCAGTGGTCGGTGAAGCCATGTGTCGCATCCCGGGGATCGCCGGCCGTGTCTTCAGCGCGCTCGGCAATGGCGGGATCAACATCCGGGCCATCGCCCAGGGCTCCTCCGAGCTCAACATCTCCTTCGTGGTCGCCAGAGACGATCAGGCTGCAGCCATCATCGCTGTCCACGACGCGTTCTTCCCGTCCAGCGCACCGCCGGCAGCAATGAAGGTCTGACCATGCAGCTCATCAGCACCAACGGCGGAGATCAGTCCATTGCGTATCGCGATGCGCTCTTCGAGTCCATGGCGGCGGACGGCGGGCTTTACACGCCTCGGAAGCTCGACCCGATCCCGCCTTCAATCCTGGCATCCTTCAGCGGCGCGGATTTTGTGGCCATCGCCAAGACCCTGGCGCGGCATCTTCTCGGCGATGAGTTCGACAACGAAACCCTCGACGAGATCGTCGAAAGCGCCCTCGACTTCCCGATTCCCCTTGCCGCCCTGGCGGACGGTATCCATCTGCTCGAGCTCTTCCATGGGCCCACCCTCGCGTTCAAGGATGTCGGCGCGCGTTTCATGGCGAGGACCATGCGCGCATGCAACCGCGCCGACGAGCGACTGACGGTTCTCGTCGCCACTTCGGGAGATACCGGCAGCGCGGTGGCAGATGCGTTCCTGGGTCTCTCCAACACCCGGATCGTCGTCCTCTTCCCCGACGGACAGGTGAGCGAGCTCCAGGAACGGCAATTTACGACCCTCGGCGAAAACGTCCGGGCACTGGCCGTCCAAGGCACCTTCGACGACTGTCAGAAGCTCGCCAAAACCGCCTTTGCCGATGGCGATCTCCGCCGCCGGGCGCCCCTGACCTCGGCGAACTCCATCAACATCGGGCGTCTCCTGCCGCAGATCTTCTACTACTTCGGTGCGTGGGCGCAGCTTCCCCCGTCCGATCGCGATCTGGTGATCTGCACCCCGAGCGGCAACTTCGGTAATCTCACCGCCGGCCTCATGGCGAAGCGTCTCGGGCTGCCGGTCAACCGCTTCGTCGCCGCCACCAACATCAACGACGTCGTCCCTGAGTACCTCGCAAGCGGTAGCTACCGGCCTCGCCCATCCAAGCGAACCATTTCCAACGCCATGGATGTGGGAGATCCGTCGAACCTGACCCGCATCATCCATCTCTACGGCGGAGACCTCGATCACCTCAGGCGTGACGTCGCTGCTTTCAGTGCGAACGACGAAGAAACGAGGCGGTGCATCCGCGAGGTCTACGACGCCACAGGACGGATCCTCGACCCCCACACCGCGGTGGGCAGGCTCGGCCTCGCACGGGAACTCGCTGAATGCCGAAAGCCCACTGACGCCATTCTCATCGCCACCGCCCACCCGGCCAAATTCCGCGAGGTCGTCGAACCGGTGATCGGGGCGGAAATCGAACTCCCCGATCGTCTCGCAGTCCACCTCGAGAAGGAGCGCCAGGTGACCACCATCGAACCGGTCTACGAGGAACTCCGGGCGATCCTTCTGGCTGACTGATCCTTTGTAGCGCAGGCGTCCCCGCCTGCGACGGTGGTGAGCCGATGCGTGGTGGTTCCATCGCCCGCGGGGACGCGGGCGCTACAAAAGGCGGCGGACGTCTTTGTAGCGCAGGCGTCTCGCCTGCGATGATCGGCGTACTGCGCACAGATTCTGGTGGGCTCAGCGCTCGCCCACCACCAGGGCTCGGGTCTTGTGCAGTGGTAGATAACCCTCGGCTTCGAGATCGGGCGATGGGAACGACGCCTCATCGGGTTTGTCCGACAGCCCGAAGAGCAATGCGCCACGATCTCGCCAGAGTTTCAACCTTCGCCACACCTCTGCGGTGAGGGTGATTCTGGTCACGAGCAGCGTCGCCGGGTCTACGGCCTTGCCCGTCGGCGTCATCCGATCCACCGTTTCGCGGTACTCGGCCTTGCGGAAGTCCTTGAACGGCGTCGGGTCTCCAAGGGTCACCGCCATGACCACGTCGTCATGCGCCCGGCGGAAGCGATTCGGAAGCCTCTCGACGGTCGCTGTGACCGAGCCCAGGAGGTCGCCGAACGAGACCAGTCGGCCGCGGACGATTTCCTCGCGAAGCTTCTCGATGGAACTCCATCCAGCTTCGACCAGCATCGCAATGTACGCGAGATAGTCCTGATTGTCGGTCGTGAACGTGTGGAACCGCGGCTGGTTGAAATGTCTGTATGCAGCCAGCAGAAGATCGCGGTTGACGTTCTCACCGCGGATCATGCGCGCCGTCCGCAGCACGGCCGCGGCCCTCGCCGTATCGATGGGTCGGTGATTCCGACCTCGAGCCCCAAGGGCGGTCTTGTCGATGTCGACAACCACCACGGTCCCGTGACCGATTGTCACACCACGACGGGCAAGCTCAGCTTCGAAGCCGCCCATCAACCGCCACCGATTGGCCAGATAGAGCGTCCGCCTGCCTCCTCGATTGATGGGTACAAGCGCCGGTTCGTCCGTGGTCTCGGAACAGATGAATGCGTCACCCGGGCAGCGAAGCGCATCGCAGATGTTGACGAACGCACCACCGTCGTTGTGCTCGGTATCCCCGATCAGAACCAGCCTCTCGATCCCGGAGAACCCGGCCGCCAGGGTTCCGGCCGCACGCAGCATCTCCGCCACGACCCGACCGTAGGCGGGCTCAACTTTGCGCGGCACCCGGTTTGCCTTCAGGCCCAAAGGCTGCCTGAGCGAAGACAACCCCGGGAGCCTGGGATCGATGGGCTCCAGACTCCGATAGGCGATGGCGTCACCCAGTGCGTCAAAGAGCGATCCCGTCCCACAGACCCTCATCAAAGGAACCTGCTTCGAGTGCTCTGTCGATTCGTTCATTGCTGAGTCCCGCTCCGACCTCGGCCCCCTGAAACGCGCAACCGGCCGGTCCAATCTCGTGGATCGATCCCTCTCGATCCACGGCCGCGAGGAGTATACCGCTTGACACCAAAGCGGCCCGAACACATAATCAAAATTCATGAAGGCCACCGGCAGCTTCCCGCGAATGATCGAAACCGCGCGTGCGGCGGCCTCAGTTTTTCTCGCCAGCCTCGTCCTTGTGCTTCTTATTTGCGGGTTGAACCCGGGGGCATTGACGTAGGATTTTTTATACCATCCAAACCGTCACAAGCCCCCGGGAAACCCCGGGGGCTTTTTCTTATTGGAGGAAACGGCACATGGAACTCAGCGGCGCCGAAATCGTTTGGGAGTGTTTGATCCGCGAAGGGGTTGATCTGGTCTTCGGCTACCCCGGCGGAGCGATCCTCCCCACCTACGACTCCCTTTCGAGTTATCCTCAGATCCACCATGTGCTGACCCGTCACGAGCAGGGGGCGACGCACATGGCTGACGGGTATGCCCGGGCAACCGGCAAGGTCGGGGTCGCCATTGCGACCAGCGGACCCGGCGCCACCAATCTGGTCACCGGTCTCGCCACCGCCATGCTCGACTCGTCTCCCGTGGTCTGCATCACCGGCCAGGTTCCGACCTCGGTCATCGGACACAACGCCTTCCAGGAGGCGGACATCACCGGTGTGACGCTGCCGATCACCAAACACAACTATCTCGTGACCTCGGTGGAGGAACTCGCCTTTTCGATCCGCGAGGCCTTCTACATCGCCCGAAGCGGGCGCCCGGGCCCGGTGCTCATCGATCTGCCCAAGGATGTCCAGACCGCCCGGACCGAGTTTCACTACCCCACCGACGAGATCCGGCTTCCCGGCTACCAACCGGTGCCCATGGCGTTGGAGGAGAAGGTCGACCGGGCCAGGACCCTCATCCGGTCCGCCGAGCGTCCTGTGATCCTCGCAGGGCGCGGCGTGCTGCTCTCCGGCGCCGTCGACGAACTCCGGGAGTTTGCCGAGAGGACCGAAACCCCCGTCGGGCTGACCCTGCTCGGAAAGGGCTGTTTCCCCGAGGATCATCCACTCTGTCTCGGGATGATGGGGATGCACGGAACCGGTGAGGCCAACCACGCGGTCCAGGAATCCGATCTCCTGCTCGCCTTCGGGATGCGTTTCGATGACCGGGTGACGGGCAATCTCGCCACCTATGCCCCCAAGGCGCGCAAGATCCATATCGACATCGATCCATCGGAGATCGACAAGAACGTCGAAGTCGATGTCGGGATCGCCGGAGATCTCCGGCAGACCCTGACCGGACTGCTCGAAGATCTTGATCCCATCGACCACGGTGATTGGGTCCAACGCATCAAACGCTGGCGGGACGAGTCCGGGGAGCGGGAGCTCCTCAACCAGGTCCTCCAGTCGCCTGTGCTCAAGGCGGCCGAGGTGGTCCACGATCTCTGGACCCTCACCGGAGGCAGGGCCATCACGGTCACCGATGTCGGCCAACACCAGATGTGGGTCGCCCAGTACTACGCTCACAGCCCCGAGCACGCCCTCATCACCAGCGGCGGCATGGGAACCATGGGATTCGGTCTTCCCGGCGGGATCGGCGCCGCCATGGGGCGTCCCGACGACGAGGTCTGGGTGGTGGCCGGCGACGGCGGTTTCCAGATGACCATGGCCGAACTCGCCACCGCGGTCCAGGAGAAGGTCAAGATCAACATCGCCCTCGTCAACAACGGCTATCTCGGGATGGTCCGCCAGTGGCAGGAACTCTTCTACGAGAAACGCTACAACGAGACACCGATGGTCAGTCCGGACTTCTGTGCCCTCGCCGCGGCCTACGGGATCCCGGCCGCCCGGGTCACCGAACGATCGCAGATCGAAGACGCGGTCCGCCAGGCCCAGGAACACACCGACGGACCGTTCCTCATCGAATTTGTCGTCGAACAGCACGACGTGGTCTTCCCCATGGTGCCGGCCGGCTCCGACCTGCACGACATGATCCGACGCCCGAAACCCGACCTTGCCCAGCAGAAGGAGATCTGAACATGCAAACCCGCTACACCATCACCGCCCTCGTTGAAAACCGCCCCGGCGTCCTCAACCGGGTCGTGAGCATCTTTCGCCGGCCGGGTCTCAACCTCGACAGCCTGACCGTGGGACGCACCGACCGCCCCGAGGTCTCGCGGATGACCATGGTCCTCGAGGGAACCAAGGCCGACGCCCAGCACGTCAAGCGCGAGCTCAACAGGCTCATCCACGTCATCACCGTCGAAGACATGAACGGCACACCCTATGTCACCCGCGATCTCGCCCTCATCAAGGTCCAGGCAACTCCCGAGACCAAAAGCGAGATCCTTCAGATGTGCGGTCACTACCGGGCGAGGATCGTCGATGCGGCGGCATCCTCCATCGTCATCGAGGTGGTCGGAGAGGAAACGGAAATCGAAGGGCTCGCCGGTCTTCTCCAACCCTTCGGCATCATCGAAATGGTCCGCGCCGGCGTCGTCGCAATGGGCCGCGCCGAGAACGTCCTCGACACCCACTGCGAACGCTCGTCCTGGGCCGAGCAGCGATTCCCCCTCGAGAAAGCCAGCTGAAGGAACCCAAACATGGCACAGCTCTACTACGACAACGACGCCGATCTGCACCGCCTCGATTCAAAAACCATCGCCGTTCTCGGCTACGGCAGCCAGGGCCACGCCCACGCCCTCAACCTCAAAGACAGCGGCGCCCGACGTCATCGTCGGTCTTCGACCGTCGAGCTCGAGCTGGGCGGCCGCCGAGGAACAGGGGCTCGAGGTCATGTCCACCGCCGACGCCTGTCGAGAGGCCGACGTGATGATGGTCCTGGTACCCGACACCGAGCAGGCTGTGGTCTACGAAACCGCTATCGCCCCCAACCTCGAGCCGGGCAACACCCTCATGTTCGCCCACGGTTTCAACATCCGCTATGGCCAGATCCACCCGCCCGATTTTGTCGATGTCTCGATGGTCGCGCCCAAGGCGCCGGGCCACCGGGTTCGCGAAGTCTTCACCGAGGGAGCTGGCACACCTGGTCTGATCGCCGTCGAACAGGACGCCAGCGGACACGCCCACGCCGACGCTCTCGCCTACGCCAAGGGGATCGGCTGCACCCGCGCCGGGGTCATCGAGACCACCTTCACCGAGGAGACCGAGACCGATCTCTTCGGCGAGCAGGCGGTGCTCTGCGGTGGCGTCTCGGCCCTCGTCAAATCAGGCTTCGAGACCCTGGTCGAGGCCGGTTATCAGCCCGAGATCGCCTACTTCGAGTGCCTCCACGAGCTCAAGCTCATCGTCGACCTCATGTACCAGGGTGGGATCTCCTATATGTTCTACAGCGTGTCCGACACCGCCGAGGACGGTGGATACCTGGGCGGCGACACCCTGGTCACCGACGAGGTCAAGAAGCGGATGAGCGGCCTTCTCAGCGACATCCAGAACGGCGAGTACGCCACCCGCTGGATCCAGGAAAACCGCACGGGCAGACCCGCGTTCAACGCCCGGCGGGATACCGAGCACCGACATCAGATCGAAGAGGTCGGTAAGAAACTTCGGGCGATGATGCCTTTTCTGGATGCCAAGAGTGTGCCCGGGTAAGTGAACCGCAAGGGCGCAAGGAACGCCAAGCATCGCAGAAAATAACGCAGCGGCGCAGAGACATCGCATCCGATGAGGGCGGCGGTGTCGGTGAGGTCAGAGTTTGCTGTGCGAGCCGTCGCAGCGCGGTTTGTCGCCGGTCTGCTTGCAGGTGCACAACGCCAGAGTGGATTTTGCTTCCACTTCCACCGTCAGCGGTTTGATCCCGGAACCTGCGTGCGAACCGTCGCACCACGGCTGAGTCTCCGAGCGCCCGCAAGCGCACCAGAAATAGACGCCTCTTTCGAGCTGGAGCACAACCGGAGCGGTGCCCGCGATCTTGGGTTCCGACATGAATACCTCGATCCTTTGGAAACTAGCCCCGACCAAGATAGCAGGGTCGCAGAAAATGAACCGCCAAGACGCAAGGGACGCAATGCATCGCAACGCTTTGCGTCCGTGCCGCCTTTGCGGTGAACCTGCGATCCCCTACCCGGCGAGGAGAGCCTTGACCTGCTCCGGCGCTTTCGCCAAGGCCTCGTCGAGCTTGGCCGACATCGGGGCCGCCGGCCTGGGCGAGATTGGGTTTGCCGCCGCCGCGGCCGCCGATGACGGCGGCGAGCTCGCGGACGAGATCACCGGCCTTGACTCGATCGGTGAGGTCGTCGGTGACAGCGGCGAGCAGGGTCGCCTTGCCGCCTGACTCCATCCCGAGCACGACAACTCCCGAACCGAGCTTCTGACGCATGGTGTCGGCGAGATTGCGGAGCTCGCCGGGGCTCATCTCGGGGGCCCGTGCGCGCGAGCACGGTCACGCCCTCGACCTCTTCGCGGATCTCCTCGACCCCGGCATCGCCCGATGCGAGCTTGTGTTTGAGGGTCTTCACCTCTTTTTCGAGCTCCGCGAGCTGCCGTTCGCGCTTGTCGAGCAGATCCGGGAAGCTGTTCGAAGGAGGTCTGGTACCGAGCCGCAAGATCGTTGGCCAGCCGGGTCCGCTCCTGGACCAACTCCACCGCACCGCGACCGGTGACGGCTTCGATGCGCCGCACCCCCGCGGCCACGCCCCGCTCGCCGGTGATGGTGCACAGACCGATGTCGCCGGTCCGATCGACGTGGCAGCCGCCGCAGAGCTCGCGCGAGAACTCGCCGTCGCCGACGGTGACGACACGAACCTCGTCGCCGTACTTCTCGCCGAAGAGCGCCATGGCGCCGATGGCCTTTGCGGCGTCGATGGGCATGATCCGCTTGTCGAGCGGCCGGTTGCGGACGATTTCGGTGTTGACGATGCCGCTCGACCTCTTGGAGTTGGTCGAAGCTGACCGGGCCGTCCCATGAGAAGTCGAAGCGCAGACGGTCGGGCTCGACCAGGGAGCCGGCCTGCTGGGCGGCGTCGCCGAGCACCTGGTGCAGTGCCGCGTGCAGCAGATGGGTCGCGGTGTGGTTACGCTGGGTGTCCAGGCGTTGCCGCTCGGCCACGGTCGCGGTGATTTCGGCGCCCTTCAGACAGCCGGCCTTCGGTGACCTCGATGCGGTGAACGATCAGCCCGTCGATGGGTTTCTGGGTGTCGAGAACAAGGGCGCGGCCACCCTCCCAGGTCAGGTCGCCGGTGTCGCCGACCTGGCCGCCGGACTCGGCGAAGAAGGGGGTCGTCTGCAAGACGACCTCACCCTCATCACCCGCAGAGAGCTCGTCTTCGCGTCCGTCGCTCGCCGAGGAGGGCGAGCACCCTGGTCTCGAGCTGGAGCTTGCCGTAGCCGTCAAAGATCGGAGGCGATCCCGTCGTCGGCCAGATCCGTGTAGTCGTCGCAGAACCGGGACGGCAGGTCGCCCTTCCACGACGCCTGACCGCGTTCGCTGCTCGGCTTTCAGGGCCTCGTCGAAACCCTCGCGGTCGAGTCCGAGCCCCTCTTCCTGGGCGAACTCCTCGATGAGCTCCGACAGGGATGCCGCGGGACTGATAGAGATCGAACGACCACGTGGCCGGGAACCACCGTCTCACCGGCGCGCTTGATCCGCTCGAGTTCGCGGCCGGCGATGTCGGTGCCGGCGTTGAGGGTGCGGGCGAAGCGGCGCTCCTCCTGCTCGAGCTGGGTGGCGACGATCTCGTGGCGTTCGAAGAGTTCGGGGTACTGCTCACCCATCATTTCGTTGACCACAGGCAGCAGCGTGTGGAGGAAAGCGCCGTCGAGACCGAGCTTGCGGCCGTAGCGCAACGCACGGCGGATGATCCGGCGCAGCACATAGCCGCGTCCCTCGTTGGAGGGCACGACGCCGTCGGTCAGGAGAAACGCCGATGCCCGGATGTGATCGGCGATCACCCGGTAGGCGGGGGCGAGATCACTGGCCGGATCATAGGGCCGTTCCACGAGCTTGCCGATGGCATCGAGCAGCGGCACGAACAAATCGGTGTCGTAGTTGGTTTCGACTCCCTGCATGACCGTGGCGATGCGTTCGAGTCCGGCGCCGGTGTCGATGGAGGGGCGGGGCAGCGGCTCGAGCTTCCCCTTCGGATCGCGGTCGAACTGCATGAAGACGAGATTCCAGATCTCGATGATGTCGTCGCCCTCGCCGTTGACGAGTTCGGCGCGGCCCGGCGCGTGCGGATCGGGGCCGCGATCGAAGTGGATCTCGGAGCACGGCCCGCAGGGTCCGGTCTCGCCCATGGCCCAGTAGTTGTCCTTCTCGCCGAACCGCAGGATGCGATCGGGCGAGGCGCCGATCTCCTCCCACAGCGCGGCGGCCTCGTCGTCATCGGTGTAGACCGTGAACCAGAGCCGCTCGACGGGCATGCCGTAGACATCGACCAGCAGATCCCACGCAAACTGGATGGCGTCCTTTTTGAAATAATCGCCGAAGGAGAAATTGCCGAGCATCTCGAAAAAGGTGTGGTGGCGTGCGGTGTAGCCGACGTTTTCGAGATCGTTGTGTTTGCCGCCTGCCCGGACGCATTTCTGCGACGAGGTGGCGCGGCTGTAGGGCCGCGGTTCGCGGCCGATAAAGGTGTCCTTGAACTGGTTCATCCCCGCGTTGGCGAAGAGCAGGGTGGTGTCACCGGCCGGCAACAACGAAGACGACGACACGACCTGGTGGTCGCGCTCGGCAAAGAAGTCAAGAAAGGCGGCCCGGATCTCCGGGCTGGTCATGGATTTCATTGTCAGAACTCTCCCTTTCGGTCGCGAGCCGGGCGACGGCGCCATAGGCGACATCGGTTTCAAAGCCGCGAGCGATGAGGGAGCTTACCAGACGAGCCCGGCGCTCGGGAAGCCGCCACCACCCTGGTTTCGCCCGCACCTCGACCCGCCGGAGGGCGGTTTCCAGGGCGCGATCGTGGAGTTCATCATCGAGCCGGGAAACCCGTTCGGCGAGATGGCCGTCCACCCCGCGCTTGCGGAGTTCGTTGGCCAGCCGACGCTCACCCCAACCCCGGTCCACCGCCCGAAACTCGACAAAACGTCCCGCGAGGCGCTCGTCATCGAGAAGATCGAGCTCGTCGAGCCGCTCGAGGGCGGGCTCGATATCGTCATCCTCAAAGCCCTTGCGCCGGAGCTTCTCGGCAAGCTCGGCGCGAAAGTGGTCGCGCCGGGCGATGAGCTTGAGAGCCTTGTCGTAGGCAGGATTCTTTTCCATAAGTTCTTAGTTATCAGTTTTTGGTTTTGAGTTATCCATCGCGATTCTGACCAGCATCGCTGGTAGCGCTTGCGATGAAACTAAAAACTCAACACTAATAACTCAACACTTCGAATAGCCTCCGGCTATTCGCGCTATTCGTTTCCTCCGAACTCGAACGGCGATTCCTCCGAAAACGGATCCATCGAGGTGTCGGTCCCAAGTTCGAGCACACCATCCATATCTTCACGCGACATATCCGAGGTCGATTGGATGCCCTGGATCTTGAGTTTGAACTCGTCGGGGTTGGTGGCCCGGCGGAGCGCCTCTTCCAGGGTGATCAACCCGTTCTTGTAGAGCAGGTAGAGCGATTGGTCGAAGGTCTGCATCCCGTACTGACTCGTGCCCTGGGTGATGGCATCGCGGATGAGCTTGGTCTTCTCTTTGTTCTCGATACAGTCGCGAATATAGGACGTCGCGATGAGAACCTCGACCGCCGGGACCCGGCCCAGACCGTCGGCTCGCGGCAGGAGCCGCATGGAGACGATGGCCTTGAGCACCGCCGCGAGCTGGATGCGGATCTGTTTCTGCTGGTGGGGAGGGAAGACCGAGATGATGCGGTTGACCGTCTCGGTGGCATCAAGGGTGTGGAGGGTCGACAGCACCAGGTGGCCGGTCTCGGCCGCGAGCAGCGCCGTCTCGATGGTCTCGTAGTCACGCATCTCGCCGACGAGAATGACATCGGGATCCTGACGCAGGGCCGATCGCAGGGCGACCGAGAACTGTTTGGTGTCGACGTCCACCTCGCGCTGGTTGATGATGGACTTCTTGTCGCGATGGAGGAACTCGATGGGATCCTCGATGGTCATCACATGCTCGATGCGACGGGTGTTGATGTAGTCGATCATCGAAGCGAGCGAGGTCGACTTACCAGAACCGGTGGTTCCCGTCACCAGGACGAGTCCGCGTTGCTCTTCGCAGATCTTTTCCAGCACCGGCGGCAGCATGAGCTCCTTGAAGGTCTGGATCCGCGACGGGATCAGACGAAGAACGATCCCGACCGACCCGCGCTGCTGGAAGATGTTGCAACGAAAACGACCCAGTCCCGGCACTGAATACGCGATATCGGTCTCGAGCTGGTGCTTGAATCGCTCCTTCTGACGCGACGACATCATGGAGAAGGCCATGGCGATGGTGTCCTCCTGCATGAGTCGTTTGAATTCGGTCATGACCTGGAGACGCCCATCCATCCGAAGAACGGGGTGGGCTCCAACCTTGAGATGAACATCCGAAGCCTTGCGTTCTACAGCGACCTTGAGGATGTCATTGATATGCATTAACGGACCTCCGTTGGCGGACTCGGTTCGCATTAAGTGTACATCGGGATGCGCGGACCGCCCATTGTCGTGCATCACATTGGGTCTTTCCGCAATCGTTTCCGTTCTCGCTCCCTTGTCCGATCCCGATCCCGATCCCGACGAACGTCTGCTCCGGATCCTGAGTCGGATATGGACGCCGATTCAGAATCGGGATCGCGGATCGGGATCGGGATCGGAGATCGGGATCGGTGAAGGCTACACTGTCCCCGTGCCCAGCCTTGCCCTGATCCTTGTTGCGATCTATGCCATCGTCGTTCTGCTGATGGCGCGCGGCGGTCCGTCGGCGGGTGGGATCGACTATCTTCTCGCCGGCCGCAGGTTGACCCTGCCGGCGTTTGTCGCAACCCTGGTCACCACCTGGTACGGCGGCATCCTCGGTGTCGGCGAGTATGCCTGGCGTTATGGAATCTCCACCTGGGTCGTCTTCGGTCTCCCCTACTATGCGGCCGCCTTGATCTTCGCGTTCTGGCTCGCCCCGCGGCTGCGGTCGAGCGGTGCGGCATCCATCCCCGATCTTCTCCTGAGCGCCTACGGTCGACGCGCGCGGCTCACCGGCGCGACGGCGATCTTTGCCCTGACTGTCCCTGTCGCCTACCTGTTGATGCTCGCGACCCTGCTGACCCAGCTCACCGGCTGGCCGCCCTGGTTGTCGGTCGCTGTCGGGGCCGCATTCTCGGCCGTCTATGTCGGGATCTCCGGCTTTCGATCGGTGGTGCGCACCGACATCCTCCAATTCGGTCTCATGTATCTCGGATTCGCGGTGCTCCTGGTCGCCTCGCTGGCCCACACCGGAGGACTCGCCGGGCTCTGGGGATCGCTGCCCACCGAGCACCGGAGCTGGGATGGCGGCCTCGGCTGGCAGACGGTCGTGGTCTGGTACCTCATCGCCCTGCAGACCATGGTCGAGCCCAGCTTCTACCAGCGGGTTTTCGCCGCTCGGTCGCCGTCCGTCGCACGCTCCGGTGTGATCGTCTCGGTTGGCCTGTGGGCGCTCTTCGATTTCTTCTCGATAGGTTGCGGACTCGCGGCCCGGGTGCTACTGCCGGGTCTCGAGGATCCGCTTGCCGCCTACCCGGCGCTGGCCGAGATGGTGCTCTCGCCGTGGATGGCCGCGGTCTTCACCCTGGCCCTCTTCGCCACGGTCATGTCGACGCTGGACTCGTATCTCTTTCTGTCGGCGACCACGATCGGACACGACGTGGCATCGTCACCGACCTCACCCGAGAACGAACGGCGACGCACCCGCTACGGACTCGCGCTTGCGGCCCTCCTCGCATCCGTCGGCGCGCTGGTCTTCGATTCGGCGATCACGGTCTGGCACCATGTCGGCTCGGTGGTGACATCGGCGCTCCTTCTCCCCGTCGTCGGCGTTCATCTCCCGCCGAGGTGGCGCTACAGCCCCGCAGCTGCCACGACGGCCATGACCGGCGCCGCGGCGGTCGCGTTGGGGTGGATCCTCGCCGCCGGCGATGCCGGGTACCCCTTCGGCATCGAACCCATGTTCCCCGCGCTGGGCGTATCGGTCCTCATCTGGGTCGCGGACAGAGCCGACGCAAGCCGCGCCCACAGATCACACGGATAAAACACCGATCCCATCTCATTCTCGGTCGCCGGCAGTTTTGGGTTCCCTCAAACCATGGTCCGCACCGGCAGGCACATTGGAACCGGGAAGACGCGAAGCACGCCAAGATCCCGCAACGCATCGCAGTATTGACCCGGGCCCCTTCCGACCCTGAAAACACGATGAACCCTGCGATGGCTCTCGAAAAACTTAGCGGCACCTTCGCGACGTTTGCGGCTTTGCGGTTCCATTTTGCGTTTCGGCGGCGGCCGCCGATTCAAATTGCCATCACGCTGCCTCGGGCACGGGTGAGAGCGTACAATCGCACCGAGGAGGACCCCATGCTCCCAATTCTCGACAACGACTCCATGCGCGAGGCGGACCGCCACACCATCGAGGACCTCGGCGTCCCGGGGATCGTGCTCATGGAGAACGCCGCCACCGGCGTGGTCGACGCCATCCGTGAGAGCTTCCCCGATGCGCGTAGTGTTCTCATCCTGTGCGGACCGGGCAACAACGGCGGTGACGGTTTTGCCGCCGCGCGACACCTCCACAACGGCGGTCTCGATGTCCAGCTCTGCCTCCTCGGCGATCCGGCCAAACTCAGCCCCGACGCCGCAACCAACCACTGCCTGGCCGAGGCCTTCGGTGTGCCCATAGCGATTGTCGAGGACGACGACCTCTCCCTCGTCGAGGCCTTTCTTGACGACGAGCCAACCGATCTCGTGGTCGATGCGCTCCTCGGCACGGGCACCGACCGCCCCCTCGCGGGTCGCTACGCCGCACTCGTCGAACTGGTCGAAGCCTCCGGTCTTGCCGTGGTCGCAGTGGATGTTCCGACGGGACTCAACGGAAGCTCGTCCGCAATCCCCGGACCGCACCTGCCGGCCGATCTCACGGTGACCTTTGCTGCGCTCAAGACCTGCCACGTCCTGCCACCGGCCTGTATCGCCTGCGGCGAGGTGGCGGTGGTCGACATCGGCATCCCGCCCGCCGCACTCGAGGCGGGGTCCTCGTTGTGGATGACCGAGGACGAGGACATCTCGCTGATGCTTCCGACGAGGAGCCCGGACGCCCACAAGGGCCGTTTCGGTCACCTCCTCATCGTCGCAGGTTCCCAGGGCCGCGGTGGTGCTGTGGCTATGGCGGCCAAATCGGCGGTAGTCGTTGGCTCAGGTCTCGTCACCATGGCGGTCCCTGAGCCGGTAGTTCCCGTGGTCGACGCCGCTTGTCTCGAAGCCATGACTCACGCCATGGAGCCCGATGACGCGGGTGCTGTCGCCGGACCCCAGGGGCTGGAGAACATGCTCGATCGCATGACGGCCATCGCGAGCGGACCGGGAATGGGAACCGGAGCAGGGGCGAAGAAGACCCTAGAATGGATCCTCGATAACTGGAATGGTCCCCTTCTCCTCGATGCCGACGCCATCAATCTCCTGGCGGAAAACCCGGAGCGACTCGCCACCCGAGAGGTGCAGGCGGTTCTGACTCCGCACCCCGGCGAACTCGCGCGACTTCTCGGCACATCGACCGAAAACGTGCTCGCCGATCGCCTGAAGGCCGCCCGCGAAGCGGCGCGCCGCGCAGGCGCCATCGTCGTCGCCAAGGGATACGGCACCATCATCGCGGAACCGGGCGGTCAGGCATGGGTCAACCCGACGGGCGATGTGGGTCTCGCATCCGGGGGCTCCGGCGATGTCCTCAGCGGCGCCATCGGCGCCCTGCTCGCCCAGGGGCTGGAACCATTGCGCGCCGCCCTGGTCGGTTGTTGGCTCCACGGACGCGCCGGAGAAATTGGCGGCGAGATCTACCCCGCCGCAGTGCCCGCGAGCGAATTGCCGGGCCTGCTCGCCGAAGCCTGGCAGGATCTCGAGGACGCCGACGAGGACGAGTAGGCGGAGTCCATCACGATGATCGAAACCATCCAGAGCGACTCCGCAGGGATCACCGAGGCCTGTGGCGAAAACCTCGCAGGCCGCCTCGCGCCGGGCGATGTCATCCTCCTCGAAGGCGATCTCGCCGCGGGCAAAACCACCCTGGTGCGCGGGCTCGTCCGCGCCCTCGGAGGCGACGAGACCGATGTCTCGTCACCCACCTTCGTCCTGCTCCAAACCTATGGCTGCGAGGATCGGAGGATCACAGCGGTCCACCACGTAGATCTCTACCGCCTTGGCGAGAAGATCTCGGACCTTCGCGAAATCGGCATCGAGGATGTGCTGTCGGATCCGGAAGCAGTTACCGCGGTCGAGTGGCCGAAGGACGTCCTCGCGACCTGGATCCCTCGTGATGCAAGAGTGTGGCGAATCGTCATCACCACCGAAGCCGGCGATGCACGACGAATCGAGATCGTCGCACCCGGGTAGCAACCGGTGAGCATCCGGAGCAGAAATTGGAACCGCCAAGACGCAAAGAACGCCAGGATTCCGCTAAGCATCGCTGTATTGACCCGGGCCCCCACCAAACCGGATCGTGAGACGAATACCGGAACAGTGCGATGGGCCAAGAAATACTTTGCGAAACCATTGCGACCATTGCGCCTTTGCGGTTCCAATGTGCGTTGAATCAACCAGCACCTACGGATCAGCCGCCTACGCGACGAGGATGCCCCCGTCAATGGGGATGATGGCGCCGGTCATCCAGGAGGAGGTATCCGAGAGCAAATACAGCACCATGGAGGAGATGTCGCGAGGCTGACCAATGCGCCCCAACGGGTGCATGGCGCCCATGCCAACGACATCTTCATGGCTCATCCCGCGTCCATCGTGGATCGGGGTGTCCACCACCGCGGGCATGATGGCGTTGACCCTGACCGTCGGCGCCCACTCGAGAGCGAGGCAACGAGTCATGTGGTTGAGGGCCGCCTTGGAGGAGTTGTAGGCCATCATCCCCGGAATCGCACGATCCGCCAGGGACGACGAAATATTGACCACCCCAGGGGCTTCGCCCTGCTTGAGCATCGGCCCGAGGGCACGGCAGAGGAGGTACGGGCCACGGACGTTGACCTCGAAGACCCTGTCCCAGGTTTCTGGATCGGTGTCTTCCAGGGACGCCATGGGGGCGATGCCGGCGTTGTTGACGAGACCGTCCACGGCGCCCCAACGGGCCTTGACCGCCTCCGCCAATGCCTCAACCTGGGCGGCGTCAGAGACATCGCACGCGTGCCACCAGGCGCGCTCGCCGAGTTCCTGCACCGCCTCTTCCAAGATCTCGCCGCGACGCGCCACGAGACAGACCTCCGCACCCGCTTCATGCAGCAACCGGGCGGCATCCATGCCGATCCCACTCGACGCGCCTGTAACGATCACTCTACGATTTCGTACTTCCAGCATGGATCCTCCATCGGTCTTGGTTTTGCGACGACCCCCGGCACGACCTTCGGGCGGTTATCATGGAAGTGTCAGATGACACGTTTTCATTCTATTTCCCCGACGGGCTGTCGATGCCTCGTACAACCATCCGGCACCGCCGGCATTCCCGGCTCACTCGGGACCGGAGAAGCATGAGCACCGCCTGGGTCCTGATCCCACTTCTCGGCCCCCCCATCGCGGCGCTGGTCGCCCATTTTGTCTTCGCTTCGCGTGCGGCACCCCCAGCGGCAGCCATCGGCCTCAACGCCCTGTGTCCCGGCGCCGGGCTTGCAGCTGCAGGCCGCCCGACTCTGGAAACGGCCCTCGGGGTTCTCATGGCCCAGGCCAGCCTGCTCATCGCCGGCACCATGGGTTCGCTCGGTTACTTCGTACCATTCATGGTGATCGGAGGAATTTGGGCTTCGATCTACACGCCGCACAACCCCCTGGCGGTGGTGGGCGGGGCGTTGGATGCGGCCTCTCGACAGTCACCCGAGTCAACGACGGCCATGGAACAAGGCCAACGAAACGGATCATCCATCGCTTCCAGCTCACCGAAGACGGATGACGAAACCGATGAGGCGGCGGGCGGCTACGCCGTCGAGGTCCGCTGCTCCGAGTGCGGCGCGGATGTCTCGGTGCCGGTGCTCCAGCACATGGCGCACTGCGGATTCTGCGGCAGCGACCACCTACTCGCAGGGCAGGAGGAGACCCTCTACCTGACTCTCCCCGAGAAGACTCCGACCGAGGCCGAGCTCAAAGAGGCCCTGCTAGATCACTATCGCTACCAACACTATCTCAGGCTCTTCCAGGCATCGGTTCCCATGGTTCAGGCCGCCGCCACCGACGCCACAGCGTCGGGCGCGCTCGTCACCCGACCCGAGGTCGAAGCTGCGGCGGCCGCGGCCGAGGCCATGGTGGCGAAAAAGGCGGATGCCTTTCGGGCCAAACTCGCCCGCCAGCTCCATCTCGGCCGCACCCGCCGGTTTCTGTCTCCCTATCGACACGGGATGGGCACCCTTTACCAGGCGGGGTTCGGTCGGCGCAAGGATGACCAGGAAAAAGTCCTTCGATTCAAGATCGCCACCATCGAGGCGTCGGCCGCATCTACGTCGGTCCTCAAGCTTCCCGAGATGGGTAAGCTGACCTATCTCAAGGCCCTCAAACCCGCAGCCGACTGTGTTCCCGGTGAGCGGAGCCTGGCCCTCGATCTCGATGAGAAGGTATTGAAGCGGGCCTTCGGTCGCCTCGACCGCAAGCAACTCGACCGCTCCGTCGCCTCGATTCGTCTCGGCTCGCGCTTCATCAGGGAGACCAGCGCCGTTGTCTGGCGACCCTGGTGGGTCGTCGAGGTCTCTGGGCCCCGCATCCACGAGACCCTCCTGGTGGACAGCGCATCCGGATCGGTCATCGGCCCAGCGCCCACCTTTGACGACGAGATCCTGACCGAGCTGCCCGAACCCGCGCGCGACCCCGGCCGCGGTCTCCACTTCATTCCCATGGAGTGCCCCACCTGCGGCCACGAGTTCGCCTTCGACAGCGATGCCGTCGTCCACTTCTGCCACAACTGCCACCGCGTCTGCCGGGTTTCCGGCCGCCGCAAGGAAACCGTCGATTACTCGCGGGCCAACGCTACCGGCGATGGGTTCGACCTGGTGCCCTTCTGGCTTTTCGCCCTGCGGATCCGAACCGCCGGCGGCGAGCTCATCACCGATCTCGCCCACCTCAAGGACGGCATCGATGGGACCCTCGACCAGATCGGCGAGGGCGCCCCCATTCGCCAGCACGGGCTTTATGTCCCCGCCATCCGCTGCATCAACTCCAAACTCATGGGCTCCGCGTTCAACCGGCTCTTCGATCACACCGTTCGCCAGCGTTACCGAATCCTGCACGAACGCTGGCCTCTCGATGACAAACCCACACCGTGGACAATCCACCTTGACGAAGCCGAGGCGCGCAACCTCGTGCCGCTTTATCTCGCCAACGCGTTCGGCCGCAGGGATCTCGCGAGAGTCAACGTCAGCCAGGTCGCGGACCGGCTCTTCGACGCCACCCAGGAAACGGAGGGCCGCCTTGTCTACCTGCCCATCCCCAAGGTGGTGACGAATCCCTTCCGGCAGTATGTCGGGCGGTTTCGTGGGCAGGCCATGAGGAAGGCGACAAAGGGGGCGTGAGGTCTTGAGGGCTTGTATGGGCTTGAGGGCATCAGGGTCCGGGTCCGGAGCAGATCGTCTCAATCACGAAGACACCAGGTCAACAACTGGCCACCGAGCATCGAAGGTCCATCACAGAACTGCCTCATGCCGAGAACTCATAAAGTTTACGCACATCCCGTGATAGTCTCGATTTGACACTTGATTCTGATCGCGGCAACATACTGACAAAAGGTCGGATCATGGCAGAACACTCGCCTGGATCGCGAATCCGAGGACTCACGGTCTTGCTCTCAGTCTTCTTGAGTTGCATCCAAGGAGCAGTCGTGGCCAAGGACTGTCCCGAGCTTGTGGATCGCTGGCCGTACGGCACGACCAATGCGGTGGCTGTCTCCGGAAATCTGGCTTTCTACGGAACCGGATCGGTGCTGAGAGTCGCCGATGTTTCGGACCCCGCGTCCCCGTATCCGATCGGCGAGGTCACCCTGCCAGGGGCGATCCACGGTATCGCCGTCAGCGGCGACCACGCGATTGTCGCCAACGACAAACACGGACTCCGGATCATCGATGTCAGCACTCCATCGAACCCGAGAGAAGTGGCCCACCTCATGACGCCCGGCCGACCGCGTGGCGTCGCGATCCAGGACGGCCTCGCCTATGTCGCCGACTACAACCAGGGTCTACACATCGTTGACATCGCATCCCCCGAACAACCCTTCAGCGTGTCCAGCCTGGATACCCAGAATCTTGCCTACGACGTCGAGGTTTCGGGAAACCGCGCGTATCTGGCGGATGATCTGGGCGGGCTCCGGATCATCGACATTCAGAATCCCACGAATCCCGCAACGGTGTGGGTCGAGCACTGGCCGCGACAGGCATGGGACATCGCATTGTGGAACGATTACGCACTCGTGACCGACCCGTGGAAAGGCCTGCTGATCTTTCAGGTGCAAGGTGTGGCTACACCGGTCCGGGTCGGGTTGTTCGAGATCGGCGAGGTTGCGATCGGGGTTGATGCGGCCGGCGATTTCGCCTACGTCGGGGCCAGGGAAAGCGGATTCCTCGTGCTCGACATCTCAACACCATCCGATCCCAGCCTGGTCAGCTCCCTTGCAGTCGACGGCTCTTCGGCCTGGCTGTCAATCTCCGAAGACCTCGCCTATGTCACGGCGGCGAACGAAGGCCTCCGGATCATCGATATCGGAACCCCGCCGGCTCCAGCCGAGATGGGCTCGCTCCCCGCATCCGGATCGGTGTACGATGTCAAACGGGTCGGTGATCGACTCTACCTCGCCAGTGGATCGAACGGTCTGCAAATCCTCTCCGCCAATCCCGATGGAGGTTTCATACCGGTCGGCGCCATCGACACACCCGGGACCGCTCGGAGGTTGGACGTCGTCGACCACCTCGTCTTTGTTGCCGACGAGCGTTCCGGTATCCGGGTCATCGACGCGAGCAACCCGTCAGCACCGATCGAGATCAGTTTCTTCGACCCCGGGACGTTGATCGCAAATGATCTCCGGGTGGTCGACGAACTCGCCTACGTCGCCGACGGCGCCTTGGACTTCAGAATCATCGATTTCGGCAATCCCGCAGCTCCGGTTGAGTTGAGTTCGGTGACACTCTCCGGAACCTCACGGGGTATCGACCATTCCGGGGATCACGTCTTCTTGGTCAGTTCGAGCGATCTCTGGGTCATTGACGTGTCCGATCCGGACCACCCAGTCCCAATCGCGTCGATGGACCGCGACTATGGCCAAGACATCGTTGTCGAAGAGGGCTTCGCCTTCATCGCGGCGGCCCAGGCCGGGCTCAGTATCATCGACGTTTCGGAACCGAGCGATCCTCGTGAGGTCGGGTGGCACTCAACTCACGGCAACGCCTATGGCATCGCAGTCGGCAGCGGGAAGGCCTATGTCGGAACGCTCTCGAAAAGCCTCTTTGTTCTGGATGTCTCGAACCCGACCGACCCGTTCGAGTTCGGGAAACTCACCACCGCCGGCTCTGCGGGACAGGTGAGCATCACCGATTGCAGGGTGTATGTCGCCGACGGCGGCACCGGAGTCGCTGTCTCTCGGCTGTGCGACCCGCTGCGATGTGACCGGGCCGAATCCGGCGGAACTCCCGAACGGACCGCGTACTTGGATTGACGAGACAGTAACTCGAGTCAGCTGACGACAGATCGATACGGGCACGGGAGAGGGTGCGCTATCCTTGACCGGCGAGTTCAACCGATACCGGAGGAGTGCCATGGCAGCCGAAATTTTCACCAGCGACTGGGCCGATCTTTGGGCCGACTCGATCAATGCCAACGCCGACTACAAAAAGGCCGCTACCAAGTGGGAAGGCGCCATCGGGATGATCATGACCGTCGACGGAGACATGGGGATCCCCGAAGAGCGTATCGTCATCGCCGATCTCTGGCACGGCGACTGCCGCGGCGCCGCCACCGCCACTCAGGCCGATCTCGACGAGGCGCCGTACCACATCAAAGCCAACCCAGCGACGTGGAAGAGCGTCCTCGCCGGCAAGACCGATCCCATCGTCGGCCTCATGGGCGGTAAGCTCAAACTCTCCAAGGGCAGTCTCTTCGCCCTGCTGCCCTACGCCAAGGCCGCAAAAGAGCTGGTCAACTCAGCCATCAACGTCGACACCACCTACCCCGACGGATGGGACTGAGGGAGTAATCCGGGGCAGCGACCGGGGCAGCTTGATCACTCCTGGTTGTTCATGCACGACGCCTCGACAGTCAACCGGATTCGACGCCCGAGCCATGCTTCGGCGCCTCCTCCACCCGAGATCGCAATTGCGATGGTTGTAGGGCCGGCGTCCCGCCGGCCCATCAGAGCCCTCGTCGATCCGCATCGCGCCGCACGCCTGTCCGACGCCGCTCTCGTTTACCACGCGAAATGGTCCCGGGTCTTTCCAATCAACTCCTGTGTAATCGGGATCTCACCAAGGTCAGAGTCCCAATCATCCTTGGCCATGACCCTCCGGACTCGCGATTACCCAATCCGCACCTAGCCGAAGTCCTCAGTAAACAACGAGCCTCCCAATCGGTTCAGGCCAAGTGGAAAACCGCGCCCCATCGGGGTGCCGGGCATGGCTTTGTGCCAGAAGACCCTCACGGCGGCGCGTCTTGCCCCGCACAAGGTCCATGCCGGGCTCCCCCGGGACGCGCGATGCGGTCAGCTCTCCCGGCTACGAGCCAGGCCGCCGGCGCACCATCGGCGTGGTCACAGACCTTCCGATCAACCCACGAGTGACCACGCCGATGGTGCGACGCTGGGTCGCCGGGACGCCAATGCGTCACGGCGACCCAGAAGGCCGGGGTTGAGGGCAGAGGCCGTATCCGTATCCGTGAGCGATGGAACCAACCCGCATCGGTACACGATCATCGCCGGCGGGACGCCGGCGCTACAAGCATCGCAGCGCCCTTTGCAGCGCCCACGTCTCGTGGGCGATGGAACCAACCCGCGTCGGTACACCGCCATCGCCGGCGGGACGCCGGCGCTACAAGCATCGCAGCGCCCTTTGCAGCGCCCACGTCTCGTGAGCGACAGAACCAACCCGCGTCGGTACACGATCATCGCCGGCGGGACGCCGGCGCTACAAGCATCGCAGCGCCCTTTGCAGCGCCCAGGTCTCGTGGGCGATGGAACCAACCCGCGTCGGTACACGATCATCGCCGGCGGGACGCCGGCGCTACAAGCATCGCAGCGCCCTTTGCAGCGCCCACGTCTCGTGGGCGATCGAACCAACCCGCGTCGGTACACGATCATCGCCGGCGGGACGCCGGCGCTACAAGCATCGCAGCGCCCTTTGCAGCGCCCACGTCTCGTGAGCGACAGAACCAACCCGCGTCGGTACACGATCATCGCCGGCGGGACGCCGGCGCTACAAACATCGCAGCGACCTTTGCAGCACCCACGTCTCGTGGGTGATAAAACCAACCCGCATCGGTACACCGCCATCGCCGGCGGGACGCCGGCAAAGCATCGCAGCGCCCTTTGTAGCGCCCACGTCTCGTGGGCGATCGAACCAACCCGCATCCGCATCCGCAACTGAATCCACGAGCGACCAGGCTCATCGATCGATCCCGGCAATTGCCGCGCTGCGACATACGCACTACGGCAATCGTACTGAATTCAGCCCAAAATAACACTTTGAATCCGAAAACAACCTATTGGAAAACCAATGTGTTAGATATTTTTTGCCGCTTTGCGGCAAAAAACCCTTGACACTCATGCCGCAGCGCGTTATATTCTGGCCATCGGGAATGCCGCAGGGCGGCAAAGCCGGTAAGAACCAAAAAAACCGGCGCACGAGCGCCACACGAGCCGGAAAGCCGGCAAGGAGGATCAGATGACCGCCAAAAAGAAAGCCAAGCAAGTTCAAACCGAAATCGCCGAGAACGCCCACCAGATCTGGCTCGCCGGACTCGGCGCCGTCGCCACCGCCCAGGAAGAGGGCGGCAAGGTCTTCAAGGGCCTCGTCAAGAAGGGCCAGGAGTTCGAGAAGGTCGGGAAGGACAGGGTCGAGCAGGCCAAGGGCGCCGTCACCGGCGTCAAAGTCGTCGCCGAAAGCTACTGGGAGACCCTCGAGCGCACCCTCGATGAGAAGATGACCAGTGTCATCCACCGCATGGGTGTCCCCACCAAGGAAGAGATCGATATTCTCACCGAGCGCGTGGAGAACCTCACCGCGGCCATCGACAATCTCCGTGTGACCGAGACGCCGAAACCCCGCACCAGCACCACCACCAAAAAGCCCGCTGCCAAGAAGGCCACCCGTGCGAAGAAACCCGCCGCCAAGAAGGCCGCGACCGCGAAGAAGCCGGCCGCCGCTTCGGCGACAACTCCCGCCGCCACCAAGACCTCCGAAGCAAAGTAATCGCAGCACTCAGACCCGCGAATTTTCCCAACGGCGCCGCTCTGCGGCGCCGTTTTTCGTTGCGCCTGTTTCGCCACTTCGCTACTGTTGATGGATGACAGGTACAGTTGCAATCGTCGAAGACGAACTCAATATCCGCGAGAACGTCGGCTTCGCCCTGAAACGAGAGGGTTACAACGTCGAGAGCTTTGCAGACGGCCTCGCCGCCTGGGAGGCATTCGAGGCCAACCTCCCCGATCTCGTGATCCTCGACATCATCATGCCCCGTATGGATGGACTCGAGTTGTGCCGCCGCCTGCGCACCCTGTCGCAGACGATCCCCATCGTCTTCCTGACCTCACGGGACGAGGAGTTCGACCGCGTTCTCGGTCTCGAACTCGGCGCGGACGACTACCTGTGCAAGCCGTTTTCAATGCGGGAACTCGTGGCGCGGGTCAAGGTACTTTTTCGCCGGCTGTCGCTGCTCAACGAAAGAGCCTCAACCGATGAAGAGGAGCTTCTCACCATTGGAAATCTGGTCCTCGATCTGCGCCGTTACACGGCCCGTTGGGGCACCCAGACGGTCCCGTTGACGGTGACCGAGTTCATGATGCTCAACGCCCTGGTTCGTCGGCCCGGCCACGTCAAGACCCGCCAGCAGCTCATGGAACAGGGCTATCCGCACGACACGTATGTCTCGGATCGGACCATCGACTCGCACATCAAGCGCATCCGCAAGAAGTTCTCGGGTCTGGACGAGAGTTTCGACAAGATCGAGACCGTCTACGGTCTCGGCTACCGCTACACAGAGGTCCCCGAATCATGATCGGCGGCCGCCTCTCGCGGCTCGCCGCCTGACCTCTCCGGAGACCCTGCCGATGGCATCGCTCCGCTGGCTCTCACGCATCTCCATCCGGTTGCTCGCGTTCAACGTGCTGGTGGTCTTTCTCCCCATGGCCGGTGTTCTCGTCCTCGACACCTACGAACGACACCTTCTCGAAGCCCAGGAGAGAACCATGGGCCAGGAGGGTCGGCTGCTCGCTGCCGCGATCGAAGCCACCGGGAGTTTCGAATCCGCCGACGCCCAGGGCATTCTGGTTCAACTCGGCCAACGCCATCTGGCCCGTCTGAGGGTTGTCGACCGCCGGGGCGAACTCTTTGCCGATTCAGCCAGCCTCGGACCACGGCGCGACGAGTCCATACCCCCCGAACAGCCCGCAGTGCAATCCACCGAGGCGCCGTTTCTCTACCGCATCGGCTCCCTCCCCTTTCGGACTCTACGGCGACTCACTCAACCGCCGGTCGACGATCCAGGCGACACCTGGGAGCCTGCGAGTTTCCTCGACGCTCCCGAAGTCCGAGACGCCCTCGACGGTCGCTATGGCGCCACGACGAGAATCACTCCGGGGAGCCAACGATCGGTCAGCCTCTATATCGCGATCCCCGTACGAATCGACGGAGTGGTCGAGGGCGCGGTGCTCGTCTCACAGTCCACCGGGCGGATCCTCCAGGCTCTCTACTCGGTCCGTCTCGATGTCTTCCGGGTCTTTCTCGGCAGCCTCGCTGTGGCAATGGTGCTGACCCTGCTCATGGCGACCACCATCGCCCGTCCACTGGGCCGACTGCGCCGTCGAGCCGAGGCGATTCTCGACCGGCGCGGCCGCCTCCGCGGCAGTTTCGAACCGAGCAGGAGAACCGATGAGATCGGCGATCTCGAACGGGCGCTGGCCGAACTCACGAGACGGCTGGAGGAACACCTCCAGTTCACCGAATCGTTCGCCGCCGATGTGTCGCACGAGTTCAAAAATCCACTCGCGGCCATCAGATCAGCCACCGAAATGGCTCTCGAGGTCGATGAACCCGGCGAGCGGCGCCGCTTTCTCATCATGATCCAGCACGATGTCGCCCGCATGGAGCGACTGCTCAACGAGGCCCGCGAGATCTCGCGGATCGACGCGCGAATTGACGAGGAGGACCTCGAATCGGTCTCTCTCGACAAACTCCTCCAGGGCCTCGTCGAAGCATTCCGTCTGCGACGCGGCAAACGTGGCCCCGAGTTCACAGTGGCTCTGGCCGATCGCGAAGTCGAAGTCACGGCTTCCGCGGACCGGCTGACCCAGGTCTTCGAGAACCTTCTCGCCAACGCGGTGAGCTTCTCACCCGCCGACGGCACCGTCACCATCACCCTTCGGGTCGAAAACAAGCAGGCGGTTGCGACCATCGCGGACGAGGGTCCCGGCATCCCCGAAGAACACTACGAGCGGATCTTCAACCGCTTCTTCTCCTACCGACCTGATAATCCAAACGATGGCGGCCACTCCGGCCTCGGGCTATCCATCGTCCGCGCCGTGGTCGAGGCCTATCAAGGAACCGTCACTGCCGGCGCCCGGTCGGGCGGAGGCGCGAAAATGACAGTGAGGCTACCGCTCTCAGGCTGACCCCCGCGAGCTTCACCTGAACGAGACAGAAAGCAACGGGGCGAATGATGGTCCCCCTTGGTTTCCACCATCCGCCCCTCGATTGTTACGGAGTTGTCACCGACCAACGCGAAGTGTTGCCGGTTTCGAAATCATCGGCAAACAGCACCATTTCGACCCAGCGACCGGCAAGATCTACGTGGACGAGATCGGCGCGATCGGTCTCCCAGACCACGTAGGCGCGATTCAAGTAGTCACCGACCGAGACCGCGGGGCGAGTGAAATTCCGAGTTTCACCCAAGCCTGAACCCATCACGTTGAATTGATCCGTCAGCGTTCCGTCGGTACCGAGAAACGCCCCGACGACTCCCTCGTGATAGGTCCCGAAACGTGAGCTCCCACACCAGTGAAGAAGCCGACGCCGTGAGGGACGCAGTCAACGGCCGGCCAGCGGCTGAAGTTGGCGACCCCGGACACGTTGGTAGTCGTTCCGAGCGTGAGATCACCGGCCACCGGGCGCGCGTAGATCTAGCCGTTCGCATCGTTGCCGCCCTTCCACACCACCATCCAACTGCCGTTGCAGGCGGCGACATCGATCTGATTCTCCTCCGGCGCGTAGCCCGCGATCCCGAGATCTGGGCTGAAGACGGTCCCGTTGTAGGAGACGCTGGCGGCGTAGACGTCTTCCTGGGCGGTGCCCTCGTAGCGCTCGTAGGTCACCAGATAGCGGCCGGCGTCGGCGTTCCAGGCGACGGCCGGCTTGCGGCGCTGGTAGGTCGCGTCGCCGACCACCTCGAACGACGGTCCGATCTCGCTGCCGCTGTCCGGGTGGAGCCGCTTGGCCCTGATCGTCGACGGGTCGAAATCCACCAGGTTCTCCCACACCACGAAGTACTCGTTGACCGGGGAACGGCGCGTACTCGATGCGCCGGCGCGAACTGGAGCGAGGTCGGGAACTCGATTCCGAAGGGCAGCAGCGCGGGGTCGAGACCGCCAATACGGCATGAAACGTCCGGTGATGTCGCGTGTCGGTCGCCGAGAACTGGTTGGTCCACACCACCAGGTAGCGGTCGTGCCCGGGATCGTAGACGACGTCCGGATCGGTCTGGTCCAGGGCGGCATCGGAGATGAAGAACGAGTTGCCGGTCGGGTAGCCGTCAGAGTTGACCATCCTGCCGACGATCTGGCGCACGCCGGAGACGTCCTGCTCCCATACCGCGAGCCACTGGCTGTGCTCGTGGTCCCAGGCGACGCGCAGGCGTGTACTGGTCGCCCGGGTTCGAAGCGGTGATGGTCACCGGTCCCATCGGGGGCTCAGCCCATGCCGTACCACACATGGCGGCGACGATGAACACAAAGGTGATGGTTGTGACGATTCTCAATACTGAGCGCATTGCATCCTCCTTGGAGCTTCCGAATTCCGGCAGAACGAAATTCAGTGTTTCTGACCGTCTATCGACCGGAAATCAGAATTCCCTCAGTTGATGTCCAAAATTGTTGCTTGGAAGATCTATGAGCCCTGCAAACCTCGTCGGCGCGACCGCATGATTCGGAATGCGCCAACCGAGGCGGCTCCGGCAAAACCGATCAGAATCCACGCCCGGATCCGAGGCACCCCGGCGGAAATCGGACTGAGGTCGCCATCGCCGAGGATCACCAGCCCGGCCCAACTCGCGGTGGGCATCCCGGCGTCGATCGCAGCACGCTGGGCGGAGCTCAGGGCGCCGGCAACGCTCCGTCCCCGACCGAGCTCGTTGGCGAAGCTGCTGAACACGATCGACGCCTCCTCATCCTCGAGCGGCCACAGGCTGGCAAGGACCGCCCCGGCCCCGGCCTGGAGGAAGGCCCTGGCCAGGCTCTGCGCCCCCTCGCCGCCGAGGATTCGGCCCGAGGAGCTTCGGCAGGACGAGAGGATCACCAGTTGGCCGTCGAGGTCGAGATCGGCGAATTTCGCGAACCTGAAGGAACCCATCCTCACTCTCGGAACCCGGCGCCAGGAGAATCGCCGACCGCTCGGGCTGCTCCTCGTCAACCACCGCGTGGGTCACCAGGTCGATGATCCCGAAATCACCGAGAGGCATCTCCTTCAGGGCCCGTTCACTGGCATCAGCACCCGAGAGCATCAGACTGCCGCTGCCGGCGACCCGCTTCAGGGACCGGGCCTCGTGCTCGGCATGGCGAAGAGGGGCGAGCCTGAGGCCCTCCATCCAGGGATCGGCGGCGCGGAAAACGGTCCCCTCTGCGTCACTTTCGCTGATTGCGGGAGCGAAGAAGATCAGCGCGGCCGATCGTCGAACCGGGAGGCAGCTCGAGGGAGTCGTTCTTGAGATGAACCCAAACGGCAGCCGAGGGGACGATCGAGATCTCGAAACGGCTGCCGATGGGAGGCGCGTCCTCCGACGCCGCGAAGACCCCCAAACGGGCAGCGGAAAAGGACGTCGTCCGGGATGATGACCAGCCGTTCGGATCTCCGCGGGGAGGGTCGCCAGAGCCTCCTGCAACAGATCCTCGTAGAGCCGCACCGATGCTTTGACCGACGAGTCTCCCGCCACATCTCTCGACGAAAGCAACCCGTCGAGAATGTCCACCCGCCCGCGCAGATCTCGGCGAGCGGGGAGCGCGAAAACCTCGACCTGCTCCCGGGTGATGAGCGTCAACCAGGATCGACCGAACTCGAGCGGGAGCCGCGCTGACGATTCGCCATCCCAGAGTTGATATGACAGCAGCGCCTGATCCGGCGCCAGGAGGGCCTGCACCTCGGCGAGATCGGGGATCGTCGGCTGATGAACGGCCGCAAATGCCGGTGATTCGCGGAGCAGCTGATCTCTGAGGTCGGACTCGAGGGCCTCCAGATCGTCCAACTCCTTCAGGGCATCCTGCCGATCCAAGGGGTCGAGATCGAAGTCCGACAGCGCACGCTGGACCTGAGAAATCCGCGCGAGCACTTCTTCGCGCTCAGAATAGGCGGCACTCTCGAGGGTGTCCTGACGATACCGGTTTGGCGCCTCGAGGATCTCGAGCAACTCCCGCGCTCGGAAGCGTTCGATGGTTCTGAAATGCCAGGGCACAATCCTCGTCAGGGGTGGCCGACGCCGCAGACCTCTGGAGGAGAAGACCGGCGAGCCGGTAGTAGACGCCCGCCCAATGAGAAAAGGCCTGCGCCCGGATGGCGCCTCCGACCTGGGGAGCCCGAGTCCGCTCGATCAGATCCAGCACGTCCAGATGGGCCGCAATCCCCTCTTCCTGTGGCCCCCACCATGTTTTGACTCGGGCCTGGTCGGCCAGCGCCTCTCCCAGGAGAAAATACTGACCGGTCTCACGGGCCCTCTCCCGGGCCTCGAGCAAAAGCTCTTCGCTTGCCTCACGGAACGAGGGTCCCTTCTCGGCCATGGCGACCCCGGAAAACCGCAGGGCGTTGACCTCGACCTGGATCAGTCCCCGACCACGCGCGGTCTCGAGGGCCAGATCGAAGTGCGACAGAGCCTCCGCTCCCGTGAGTTGCCCTCCCAGGAGGAGGGTCAATCCCGCCTCCGCGGTGAAGTTCCCGCTTTCGATCGCCAGATCATGGCCGAGCTCGAGGATTCGCCGGTACTCGCCGATCTCCATCTCCCCTTCGCTCAAGAGGTTCCCGGCGCACAGGGCTATGTTGTATACCGACCGCGCCTGGCCCCAGACGTCATGCGCCCGCTCGCGGATCCGCGCCGCCTTCTCGAAGGCATCGAACGCCTCTCGATAACGACAGAGGTACCAGTACGCGGCGCCGAGATTGTCGAGAACGGCGCATTGAAGGTCGTACGGGCCATCGGGGAAGACGACTTGCTCCGCCCGGCGCGTCAGGTGGAGCCACTGCGAGAAGTCAGAATGTCGTTGGGCCAGAGCGGCCCGGCCGATCCAGACTCTGGCCTCCATCTTGGGATCTCCGGTCTTCTCGGCCGCACGAGCACATCGTTCGAGGAGGGCTTCCGCCTCGGGGAATTCCCCTTTCTCCCCGAGCCGAAAGGCCAGGTCCAGGCCGCCATAGACGACGCCGTGGGCGTCGCCGGTTGACTCCATCCCATCGATGGCCTCGCGGAGCAGATCATCGGAACCCGGCACGCCTCGCATCCGGTCAATCCAGGCGAGGAGCAGCTCGATCCGGAAGACCCCGGGATTCTCGTCAAAACTCTGACGGAGCAGAGCTGCGGCTTCATCCTGGCGCCCATAGGCCAGAACCGATCGATAGACACAGTAGTAGGCTACGGGATTCGCCGGGTTCTTTTCGATCTCGGCGCGACACTCCTCGAGCGACGGCGCCTGGGCGCCGGAAGATGCCGCCACCAAAAGCAGAATTGCAACGAGCAGGAGATGACGAAATCGTCGGACAACCATCGCTCCCATAATATCCGACGCCTCCTGCAAACACTCCGGTGGGCCCCTGAATCTGCTCGATTTCGGAGTAAACTGGCTTCGATGTCATTCGAAGATCGATCCCCTCTGCCGAAACCTCCGCAGGAGGAGAGCCAAGCGATGGAGGCGCTCGTGGGCAGAGTGCGCCGGGCGGTCCGTCGGAGTTGTCCGCCGTATCTCGCGTCCCAGGCCGACGATATCGCCCAGGATGTCCTGGTCCAGTTGATCAGAAAGTTGGAGAGAGCTGAGGGAAAAGCCGATTTCTCTTCGATATACCTTCTGAAGGCCGCCCATGGCGTCACCGTCGATGAGATCCGCCGCCGGTGCCGGCGCCGCGAACAGACGGGAATGGAGAGAGCGATGCTCGGGAATCAAAGCTCGGCACCCGACCCCGAACGAAACGCGCTTTCGCGGTCCCTGGGTCGGGAAATCCGCGATTGTCTCGAAGACATCGTCCCGACGCGCCGCGCGGCGGTCACCTTGCATCTGCTCGGGTGCCCGGTCCCCGAGATCGCCGAGCGGCTCGACTGTTCGGAAAAGAGCGCTGACAATCGACTGTACAGAGGGATGAAGAACCTCAGGGATTGTCTGACCGGCAAGGGGCTCAGACCATGAAGGTGTTCACAGACGAGGAACTCAACCGCCTGAGAGAGGCGCTCGCCGAAGAGTACCCGAGTTGCGCACCGGAAGGCTGTCCGAGCAAAGACGAACTGTGGGAATCAGCCGCCGGCGATCTCGATCCCCTTGAGAACGAGCCGATCATCCTCCATCTGACTGAGTGCAGCGAGTGCTCGATGATCTGGCGGTTGGCGCGGGAGATGGTCCTTCCCGATCGGGTATCGTCAACCCCCGTGATCCCCTTGAGCCGTGGTAGACGATGGCAGACGTGGCGAAAAGTGTTCGTTCCGGCCATCGCTGCCACGGTGCTGATCGGTGTGGGTCTGAGCGCCGCGTGGCTTGTCAGAAAAGGCGCCTCGCCCGCGCCCGTATTCCGTCAACAGCCAGGTATCGACAGCATTCTCGCCTCTCCTGGAACGCAGCAGCTTCCTCGAGCCGCCTGTCGCCTCGAGTGGAGCGCCGCTCCCGACCGGGACCCGCTACGATCTCATCGCCACCGATCCGCAGCTGGAGATCCTCAGCACGGTCAAAGGGCTGACGCGACCGGAATACGACCTTCCTTTGGAAGCCATCCCGACCTCCACAACCGAGGTGTTGTGGCGGGTCACCGCTCATCTGCCCGATGGACGCACGGTTTCTTCTGAGACCTTCACCACCCGGATTGAAGATCTGGCATCGGCTCAGGAGTGAAAAGTAAAACGGTATCAGGCGCCGAATTGCCGATTTTCGCGAGGGCCGGCAGTAGGCGATCCCGGGGTCACGAAGCGCTTCGCGTTCGGATCTCGACGACGAGATAAGGGTAGAAGGGAGCCGTGACCCGGCCCATCCCCATGCTTGTCAACACATCGAGGCTTCCAAGATAGAGGCGCATCAAGGGCGCGAGCCATCGACCCCACCAGCGGCTCCCGACCTGACGGAACGCGAGACGCCCTGTGATGGGACGCAAGGTGGCTCGCCGGCCGCACCGCTCGGCCCACCGTCGAAGATCTCCGAACGACGGCAACAAGACATCCGGAACGCCATGGATGCGGAACGCGCCGAGGCCGTCGCCGTGCCAGAAGTCGACGGGAAACGAACCGTTGGGCCAGTCGATCAAGATCGCGGCTCGGGAGTCGGCGACTCTGGCAATTTCGCCCACGACCCGCCGGCGCTTCTCCTCCCGATCGGGCCGGGCGGCCACGGTGTAGGGCATGGACGACTCCTCCACGCCGACGTGCTCGATCATCCCCGATGAGACCACCCGGTCAAAGACTCCGCTCCGGAATGGCAGAGCGGTCGCGTCGGCGATGACGAAGGGTCGATTGGACGCGGCATGTTCGCCGACCCAACGTGAAAGCCGGTAGAGAGAGATGTCGACGCCCACCGCGTCGAGACCTTGGGTGCTCCATTCCTTCACCGCATATCCATTGCCGCAACCGACATCGAGCAGACGCCCTGCGGCGCGGCTTCCGTCACCGAAGAGTTTGGTCAGAAACGCAACCCGTTCGGTTGCGGCGCGAGCCTCGAGGGCTTCAGCTTCGGCCAGCAGGTTCGCGACCCTAGGCTCGTTTGTTCGCGTGGCGTCCACGCGCCCATGTTAACGGAGCGAACCTCAGAACTTGTATGCATTGCCTTGGCTCGACGGCGCAGGTCACCGGCTCGGTTTCCCACCGCCAAGACGCCAAGCGCGCAAAGTTCATCGCAAAGGCCATCGCACTGATTAACCCATCACACCATTGCAGATGGCTCGTAGATGAACCCAGATTCTCTTCGATTTGCGATGGAATTATTCTCCCCGCCCCTCAGAAATTCGAGGGGACCGAGCAAAGCGAGGTCAACTTGGATTTCTGAGGGCGGGCGGGTCGGGGGCGGGGGGTGGGACTGATATGACGCGATGTCGGCGGCGCGGATCGTAAGACCCACTGGCGTGCCGTAGGCACGGCTCGGATTCGGACACTCGACGTCAACGAGAGCCGCTCTCGATGGCGGCGATGGCCGGATACGAAAAGCCGCCAACAGGGTCGGCGGCAGTGGGTCGTTCGAGATCGGGATCGGGATCGGGATCGGGATCGAAGCTACAGCTCCTTGACCGCGGTGACGAGATCGAGGATGGCCTTTTTGCCGTCTTCGAAATACATGAGCGTGTTGTCGGCGGAGAAGAGCGGGTTGGGAATCCCGGCGAAGCCCGGACTCAGGCTGCGCTTGATGACCACAACGGTCCGCGCCTTGTCGACATCGATGATGGGCATCCCGGCGATCGGGCTCTGTGGATCGGTGCGGGCAACGGGATTGACCACGTCGTTGGCGCCGACCACGATGGCGACATCCACCTGAGCCATGGTCGGGTTGATGTCATCCATCTCAACCAGAGCCTCGTACGGCACATCGGCCTCGGCGAGGAGGACGTTCATGTGGCCGGGCATCCGTCCGGCCACCGGGTGGATGGCGTACTCGACGTTGGCGCCACGACTTTCGAGGATGTTGGCGAGATCGCGCACCGCGTGCTGGGCCTGGGCAACGGCCATGCCGTAACCCGGAATGATGACCACCCGCTGGGCGCCGTCGAGGAGCATGGCGATCTCGTCGGCGCTGGTGGATTTGACGCTGCGGTAGACATCATCGGCGTCGGGAGTGTCTGCCGTGGGGCCCATGGTCCCGAAGAGCACGTTGACCAGCGACCGGTTCATGGCCTTGCACATGATGTTGGTGAGAATGATGCCCGAGGCCCCGACCAACGATCCCGCGATGATGAGCACGTTGTTGTCGATAACAAAACCCGTGGCGGCCGCGGCCAGACCCGAGTACGAGTTGAGCAACGCGATAACGACCGGCATATCGGCGCCGCCGATGGACAGGGTGAGAATCACCCCGAGAACGCCAGAAACCATGACCAGCAACCAGAAGAGCGCGGTGTTCCCGGGCTGCATGACGACCAGAACGGCCAGTCCCACCGAAGCCACGGCAGAGCCGATCTTGAGGGCGTCCATCCCAGGAAAGCGCTCCTTCTTGATGAGCAGGACTCCACCGATCAGGATGCCGCAAACGGCGATGAGCCACGCCGGCCAATCGGCGTCTGCGGCGATGACGGCATAGGCGATCGCACCCGCCGCGACGGTGAAGGAGAATCCGTACTTGATGGCCTTCTGCCAGGCGTAGAGCTTCCATTTGACGGCGAGGAACTCGCCGAGCTTGCCGAAGGCGACATAGCTGCCGAAGAAGGTGATCGAGCCGATGAAAGCCGAGGCCACCGTGGCGATCCGCATCTGGAGCCCGGTATCGGCGGTGGGCGAGGCGACGGCGGCGATGATGGCCGAACCCGCAACGAGCACCGAAGCGGCGCCGCCGAACCCGTTGAAAAGACCGACGAGTTCGGGCATCGAGGTCATTTTGACCCGCATGGCGGCGACGGCGCCGATGAGCGAGCCGGCGGCCACGCCGATGAGGATGTACGTCCAATCGTAGCGATCGCTGAGCAGCGTCACAGCGATGGCGAGCGCCATCCCGAGGGCGCCGGCGCGGTTACCGCGCACTGCGGTCCGCGGGTGCGCCATCCACTTGAGATCGAGAATGAAGAGGACCGCGGCCACGAGATAGACGATGTTGACGACGTGCTGGGAAAGCATTGCCGCTCCCCTACTTCTTGCGGGCGCTGAACATCTTCAGCATGCGGTTGGTGACGAGGAATCCACCGACCACATTGATGGCTGCGAAGGCGACGGCGATGGTAGCCAGGATCTTGGAGATCTCGGGGCTGTCGATGGCCCCGGCTAGGATCAGGGCACCGATGATGGAAATGCCCGAGATCGCGTTGGAACCCGACATCAGCGGCGTGTGCAGGGTCGGCGGCACCTTGGTGATGACTTCGAAACCGACAAAAATCGCCAGCACGAAGACTGTCAGAAGCATGACGAAGTCGCTCATGTTTTTTCACTCCCTTTGGCCGAGGCGCCCTGCGCCTCCAAAACCCGCTCGTTGACCACCGCGCCTGAGCGGGTGATCAGCGTGCTCTTGGTGATCTCGTCATCGAGATCCACCACGAGTTCCCCTTCCTTGACGAGGTGAAGGAGGAAGGTGGTGATGTTCTTCGAGTACATCTGGCTTGCGTGATAGGGCACGTCGGATGGGATGTTGAGCGGGCCGAGAATGATGACGCCGTTATGATCGACACGCTCGCCCGGTACAGTGAGTTCGCAGTTGCCGCCGCGTTCGGCGGCGAGATCGACGACGACCGAGCCGCGGTGCATACCCTCAACCATCTCACGGGTGACGAGAATCGGAGCTTTCCTGCCCGGGATCGCGGCTGTTGTGATGACCACATCGCTTTCGGCGACCACGCTGAGCATCATCTCGCGCTGTTTGGTGTAGAAGTCCTCACCGAGTTCCTTGGCGTAACCGCCCGCGTCCTCTGCTGTGTCTGTCGCAAGTTCGAGCTCGACAAACTTGCCGCCGAGGCTCTCGACCTGTTCGCGGACCACCGGGCGGACGTCGTAGGCGTGGACCACGGCGCCGAGCCGGCGCGCGCTCGCGATGGCCTGGAGGCCCGCGACGCCGGCGCCGACAACAAAAACTCGCGCCGCGGCGAGGGTGCCCGCCGCCGTCATCATCATCGGGAAAAGCTTGGGCAGGGCATCCGCCCCGAGCAGAACCGCCTTGTAGCCGGCGATGGTCGCCATGGACGAAAGAATGTCCATGCTCTGGGCGCGGGTGATCCTCGGCATCATTTCCATGGAGAAGAGCGTTGCACCGGTTTCGGCGATCGCCCGGTTGGCATCGTGTTCGGTGAGTGGTTCACAGACGCCGATCACCACCTGCCCCGAACGCGTCTGTTCGAGATCGGCCTTCCCTTCATCGGGATTGGCGCCGAGGGAGCGGACCTGAAGAATCACATCCGCCCGTTTCCAGACATCCGCTCGGTCGGCCGCCAGAGTCGCGCCCTTTTCCAAAAAAGCCGCGTCGTCATAACCGGCCGCCGTGCCCGCGCCCGCCTCGACCAGCACCTCGAGTTTGGCTCGGGTCAACTGCTGAACACCCACCGGGACGAGAGCGACGCGCGCCTCACCCGGGAAGGTCTCTTTGACAACTCCTACGATCATCGTTGTATGTCCCTTCGATGAGTGGCCGGGGTCGGCCCCTCATACCGCGCGCGACCTCCGGAACCCCTTGATCCAGGGGACCGATCGCCTCAACGGCGTCATGATCCTACCATTATTCAAGCAAGACTGAGAATCGGTCTTGAGAGCTCCGAACCGTCCGGAACACCTACTCGAACAACAATCTCAGAGACTCGCCCGACATTCCCACCGGTCGGCCGCAGATGTGGTCAGTTCAGCCTCCGCAGGTGAGGATTCGATATCATCAGCGGGTGCCCCGCCTGCTTTTTCTTCTTGTCATCCTCTCGCTCGGGACCCCCGCGGCCTCGACGCCCCCCTCCACCATCGAGGTTGTCCTCGACGCGTCGGCCGGGATGCACCGTCCGGGAGTCGGTGGGAGTCCCATTTACGCCACGGTTCGCGAGGCGCTGGTTGCGGTCGTGGCCGAAGCGTCCGCCGCCCGGCCGAACCTCGCGATCGGTCTCCGGCTTGCCGGGGGGGACCCATCGGTCGATTCCGTTGAATCGTGCTCGACGACGAGCCTCAGTCTTCCGCCGGCCGAGATGGATCAGGATGCATGGATCCGGACTCTCGACGATCTGAGGCCACACGGATACCGTCCCCTCATCTCATCGGTACTGGCAGCCCTTGGCGACCTCGACCCGGCGGCTGAGAACCGACGGATCGTCGTGGTGACTTCGGGCGACGACCAATGCGGCAGCGGACCGCAAAGGGTCGTGGCGGCGCTCGCCGCCGCGGATCACCCCGCTGAACTCCGAATGGTCGGTCTCGGCCTCGACCAGTCCGTCCTCGACCGATTCGGCGGGGTTCCCATCCGCAACGCGGCCAGCGCCGAGGAGCTCGTCGACGCCCTTCGTTGGGCGATCCTCGATCAGGAGGACCGTCCCCGTCCAAACGGCCACGTCGCACTGCAGCTCTCTCCGGGTGAAACCGAAGCCACCGTCGCGCGGGTCGAGATCTTCGATCAGGCCACGGGTGAGGCCCATCCCACGTCAGTCGTGGGAGAGGCCCGCCTCGATCTCCCGGCCGGACGGTACCGGCTGGCGGTCAAACCGGATACCGGGGGCCGGATCGAGTTCAGGAACCTCCTCGTGCCGGCCGGAGTCGAACGCACTGCGGTCCTCGATCTCGGTCAACCAAAACCCGTCGCCGTCGGCATCACCGGTGACCCGGTGTATTCTCGATCCACTGCCTGGATCGAAGTCGCCGGCTCCCCGCCTTTTGATGCGGAGTTGCAGTTCGTCGACGCAACCGGCGCTACCCTCACTCGGTTCCCGGGACCGTTCGACGGCGGGGGATGGATTGATACACCGGCCATGATCGGTTCACTCGACCTGGTCATGCTTCGCCAGGAATCGGGGGAGTTCAGCCGCGTAATAGCCCGTCAGCCGGTGACCGTGGTCTCGGCAGACCCCGGGCTCACGGCACCCGATGAGCTCGGCATCGGCGAGGACGTAGTGGTGAGCTGGTCGGCTCTGGTGAGCTCCGAGAACGTGGTCGGTCTCGTTGGAAGGAATGGCGCACCGACCGATCTCATCTCGTGCATCCCGGTCAATGAGAGAGTTGCGGGCCGCATCGCCGGGCCGTCAACCGCCGCCGAACTCGACCTCATCATTGTCGATGGCGTCACCCTGGCGGTGGCCGCCCGACACCCGCTGCTGGTCACTGAGCCGGAGGCCAACGTGACCTCTGTGGCCCGTGTCGCACCGGGCGAGAGGTTCGAGGTGGCATGGGTGGGTCCAGAAGACCAGGAGGATTTCGTCAGTTTGGCGCAGGCCGGATCTCCGGATCTCGAATACCTCGAGTGGGCGCGGGTTGAAGACGGCAACCCATCGCTGCTGCGCGCGCCGAGCGTTCCTGGAGAATACGAGTTGCGGTACGTTGACGGCGAGAAGGGCGAAATCCGCGCCCGCGCCGCCATCGAAGTCACCGCCGTGCCGATCGAGCTGAAGGCTCCCGCGACAGCGACCGCCGGCGTCAGATTCGAAATCGTCTGGGCTGGGCCGGCCGCGCCCGGCGACATCATCTCCATCAGCAAGCCCGGCGCCGCTCCCAGCCGCATTCTCGAGTGGGCCTCCATCACCGAGGGTTCTCCACTCACTCTGGCCGCGCCATCCAGGCCCGGCACCTACGAAGTTCGATATGTCGCCCGCAACGGCAGCGAGATTCTCGCCCAGGTCTCCATCGAGGTCCGGCCATGAGCCACCGGCCCGACAGCGATCGAGTGCGTTTCCCCTCGGTCTCCGCGGATCTCTGGGAACTGCAACTCGACACACCGGGAACATCGGTTGCGGGCGTCTCCATCGCTGCGCTGGCGACGGCCTTCGCCATCGACCGATTCAAAACCGCCATCGACATGGGACGGTGTTCCGCTCTGCTCGCCGCTCAGGAGACCGTCCTTCTCACCCACTGTCACTCTGACCACGTCGCCGGGCTCATTGCCTGGCTTTCGGCGCACACCCGTCGACACGGCGGCCGTCCGACCAGAGTCGTGGTCCCGGAGGGACGCCGCACCGAACTTCTCGCCGCGCTCGAGATCTGGCCCGATCTCGATGGAGTTCGCCGGCGCGTCGATCTCGACGAGGCGATGGTGAGCGCCTCGCCCGGAACCACCATCAAGCTCGCCGGGAGTGGTTCGGCCCGGGCATTCGCGGTTCGTCACAACACCGCGTCGCTCGGGTGGGCTCTCAGCAACGGCGCATCACCGCGGCCCGCGATGGTCTTCGCCGGCGACGGAACCGTCGAGCCGTTCCGCGACGATCCCGGCCTCCTCGATGCCGAGGTCGCGGTGGTGGATTGTTCGTTCATCGATCCCGGCACCCGGGTGGCCGCACGGCTCGGTGGTCACGGCCACCTCATGGACTGGATCGAGCTCCTGCCCGAGTTGGGCTGCGATGCGCTTGTTCTGGCTCACCTGCCGCCGGAGACCACCGCCGAGAGCATCCTCGAGCGTTTGCCCGAGGAACTGCCGGGAACCTCAACCATTGTGCCCTGGGTGGCGGGGCCCCGCTACCCGACAGGTTGAGGCAGCAACTCCTCGATGGTTTCGGCAACCCCTCCATCACGCTTGAACGAGAGTTCATAAGCCGGGACCTCGCGGAGCAATTCACCGCACCAGGCCAATGCGCCGGTGGCGAGATCAGCGTCGTACCAGAGGATGGAGACCATGGGGAGCAATCGTTCGAGCGCTTCCCTCGGTTCGAGTTTGCGGAGCCGATGATGATCGGCCTGACGCAACAGCACCACTGAACCAAGACGAGCGGACTCGTTGGCCGCCACTCCGGCCTCGCCGGGCCACGGGGTCCCGTAGACCCGAATGCCACCGGCCGTCTTTCGCACCACGACCCGGTCATCGCTCAGGTGTCCGAGATCCGGGACTCCCTTCAGCAGGCCGGTCAAGGTGCTCTTCCCCGCACCGGAAACGCCGGCAAAGAGAGCTCCGACCCCACCGCGGTGAAGCCCGGCGGCATGGACGATCATGCAGCTGCGGCTCGCCCCGAGATACATCATCAGAATCTGATCGAGAGGGTAGCGGAGGGGATTGGTCAAGACGGTTTGATCGCCGTGGCGGCTCACCCACGCCGAGCCGCAAAACAGATCGTGCGGCAGTCCATCGGCGCTGAGACGCGCAACCCAGAGGTGTTCGCCGAATCCGGCGGGCGCCTGAATTCTGAGCACCACACCATCGCCGTCGCGGTAAGCCTGCCATGCATCACCAGTGTCAAAGACGACTGGGAGTCCTTCAACATCCGGCGGCTCATCGAAGGTCAGGCGAATCGGAACGGGGACCACATCCGAGTGAGTGTCGGGAGCTCTCAGAAAATATTGGTACGCCGGATCATTCTCGACGATCTCGACTCCCGCCGGGATCGTCATCG
Organism: uncultured Acidobacteriota bacterium; assembly: GCA_963753035.1. GTDB lineage: Bacteria > Acidobacteriota > Thermoanaerobaculia > Thermoanaerobaculales > Sulfomarinibacteraceae > JAHECW01. The sequence goes on from CAVWAW010000010.1 coordinate 572,530, forward strand.
AGAAGGCGACGTCAGCGATCGTGAGATTCAGGGGGGGCGCCATGAGCCTCGGGTGCAGCAGAAGGGCCGCTGTCAGTGATCAGACCGGCCTGCCGGAGGGCATCGACGTACTCTTCGATGTCGGCCTTCGCCTCGGACTCGCTCACGTCGAATTCATCGGCCACACCGAGGAAGATGGCCTCGAAGTCTCGGGTTCCATCGAGCAGTTTCCACACGAACTCACCGACCGGATCGAGGACAAATATTCGTTGGAGGTGGGCAAGCTCACCGGACGTGGGCACGAGCAGGGTCTCATCGGCAATTCGCCGCATGACGACTCCCTCTTGACGTTGAAGAACTCCTGACCGCTCCTTGCCGACGGGGGTTTCAGTCATTCACGAACCGGTGCTGACGCAGTTGTTCGCATTGCAGGGTGCGGCCATCGACGAAAACCCGTTCATCTTGCAGCCGACCGCGAGGACTTCCTCGGCGACCAGGTCGATGAATCGCAGTTCGGGTTTTGTGTACGTTCGACGCTCTCGACTCTCTCGACGCTTGTCGTTCTTCACACGGACTTTCATCCCGTGGGACCCTCCTCAATCGCCATCCGCGGCAGCCGACTGCACAACAGGCAGGCCGCCGCTGTTCTTCCCGGTGAGGTGTTGCCACCGGGCAACGGTCGTCGCGCAGACATAATCCGACCGTACATCCTCTTCACCCGTTTCCAAATAGTTGAATGCCGGGCAGACGGTGCAGGCAGTCCGCATCTCGCAGCTTGAACATGCGTACTCCGATCGTGGCACCCTTTCCTGCAGTCGACTCAGTTCGTCGTTCCATACCGCATCAACTCCTCGTTCGAGGAGGTTGTACCGTTCGTGCCCCATCATCAGGCACGGCGAAGCCCAACCGAATGGGTCGATACAAAACCCGGTCACCCCGGCGCCGCAGACAAAGAGACTCTCGCTCGGCGGGAGGCTCTCGCGCTCGGCCATGTACTTCCGCCAACTACGCTCGGCCTCGCTGCCCGAGAGTTCTTTCGCAGCGGCCAACCCCGGGTCCACCCGAAGATCGAGCGGGCTGTGGTCGTTGGTGGGCATGCACGGGAAGATCGCGGCATCCATCCGGAACATCACATCCATCGCGTCGGCCATTTCGCGCATGGCTTCGATTTCGTCCACGTTGACGGTCATGAGGATGGTCTTGAGACCGACCTGGATCCCGGCATCGAGGAGACGGCGAATGCCGTCAAAGCAACGCTTGAAGGAACCCTTGACCCTCGTGACGGTTTCGTAGGTTGCCTCCGAAGCGCCATAGACGCTGATCTCCACCATGTGTGGTGGAAACTCACGGAAGAGTTCGATGATCGCATCGTCCACGAGCATGCCATCGCAGAACACCGTGACGATGAGTCCCTGTTCGCGGGCGTAGCGATAGATTTCGCCAAAGTCCCTGCGCATCATTGGGTCGCCACCGGTCAGGAGAAGATAGAGACAACCGGCAGCAACGATCTCGTCAATGATCCCCTTGACCTGAGCGGTGTCCAGCTCTCCGGAGGCCGCCTCGAGTTGGGCCTCCTGCGACCCCAGGTAACAGTGAATGCAGCGAAGGTTGCAGCGACGGGTGAGCTCGAAGGTCACCGAGATCGGGACCCGCCGCCGAGCCAACCGCCGCCGGTATTCCTCCATCCACTCAACCTGATTCATCGGCGCCTACCAACCCGGATCGAGGGCGGGATCGCCCAGGAGGATAAAAATTCTCGCTACGGAGGGATCCGCCGCCGCGGGGCGCATGTACTTCTCGAGAGCCACGCGAACAGCGTCACCGAGACGCAGGCCGGGACTCTTCGATATCGTCTCGTTAAAGAATCCACCGAGGCGAACGCTGTCGTTGTTCATGACCAGCCCGGACGGCGACCACACCGCGATGGCCCCTCCCCCCTGGTGGAGCAACAACGCCTCCGCTAAACCGTCGCCAATCACCATGTCGTAGCGCCCAAGAACACAGGACATCGCCGTCAGCACCGGCAGTCGGTCCTCATTGTTGAGGTTCGCCACATCAAGCGTCGTCAGCAACGCGAGCTCGAGATCGGGATCCGCGGCGAGGCTGTCGAGGCCGGCATGGCCGAGGTAGCCAATCAGGACCGCGCCGCTGTTGATTCGATTCACCAGCAAATCACGGCCCATGGTAAGACCGACGATCTCGAGATCGATACGATAGGTGGAGAACCGCGGCGCCAACCCGTCGATAAGCGTAGTGAGATCCAGGCTGAATTCGCCCCCATCGTCGGGATCATCGGCAACCCACAAGGTACTGTTTTTCCACCATGAATCGCTGTTCTCAACAGCGATGATCTTGTCGATGAAGATGGTGAGTTCGGAGGCGTATTGCGCCGGCAATCGACCGATCGCCACATCCGGCACAGCATCGTTGCCGGCAAAATCTGCGAGGATGTTGTCAGACACGAAGAGCCCGTTCTCGGTGCTCACCTGGGGCGCCGGCACCAGGTTCGCGCCATAGCCGAGACGATCGATATAGTCGTATGAACTGTCGCCGGCAAGCAGGACGTATCGCGGCGGGTACTTCCACGTGGTCGCCGCTCGTTTGATGAAGTCCCGGATCGCCCAGGGACTCGCGATGCCGTGGTTGAATTCGTCATAGACATCTTCGAGCCGCACGACCTGGGACACCATTCCGGTGCTCGATCGATAGTCTGCGAGGGTCTGAGCTGCACCGGCGAGGCCCGGGCCTGCGATGATCAGGTGCTCGGCCTCGTTATCGGGTGAGGCGAGACTCGAGGCGTCGTCCCGGGTGATGGCGTGAGGCGCGGCGGCCGTAGCCGGCACCACTGCCAGGTATTCGGTGCTATCCATGGCCGCCCAGAAACTGACGGTGAAACCACCATCGCGTTTGTCGATGGTGGTGGCGGTCACGATGGCGGGGGTCAGGCGATCGGAGAGATCAAAGACCTGTATTTGAGGGTCGCTGAATCCTTCCACCGTGATGACCCGTCCCTTGGCAGAAGGAACCAGGAGTTGATTCCCTTCGGCCCTGTAGGCGCGACGATAGTTCACGTCGAACCCATCGAGGTATGTGACATCGAAATCCAGGCCAGGGGCTTCCACGGCCTCGATCTCGAGAGTATTGGTCGGGTTGTCAATCAGGTCCGGCTGGAAGTAGAAAGAGGCGGTCCAATCGTCGAGCCCGTCCCACCGGGTCTCGCCGAGCTCAACTCCGTTGAGGCGGAACCGTAGGTGGTGGTCGGGGTCAACATCCGAGTCCACCGCCCCCTGCAGGTGAATGACGATCTCTGCCCTGTTCTCGACGGCCGCAACCGCAGGAGTGGCGAAATCGAAGGTCCTGATCCCATAAGTCGCGTTCCCGGGGATGAGCGCCTCCCACATCCAGAAATCACCTTCGGGATCGTCGATCAGCGCCGTGAGCGGGTACTGCTCGTGTTCGAAGTGCAACGACTCGACGAAGCTCCCTCCGGGCTGTGGAACGGGTGGATTGCCGAAGATCGGCTCCATGTTCTGCCCCGTCTCGATCTCGAGCCAGTAGATATTGTCCAGGGTGTAGATGCTGTCGATGGTCTCACCGAAGAAGTAAAGTCCCGATCCACCCTCTTCCGGCACCCATGCCACCTCGCCACCTCGGTTGGTCAAACGCAGCAACCCCTTGGCCACCGCGGTCTCGGCGAGAGAAATGTCGATGCCGAGCACGTTTGCGATTTCCGGCGTCGACACCCAGATCAGACCCTCGGTACGCACCGCGATCTTGGCCTTCCCGGATGGCGTTCCCGGCGGGTCTTCCTGCGCACGACCGGGTGCGCGAATCCGGCTCTGCCTGATCTCCGCCTCGTCGACCCCGTTCCATACTGGTCCGGAGCGTCGCGGATCTGCCGCTGAGAGATTTTCCGGGTGGACCGAGAACGGTCCGTAGTTGGTCCTCCCGCCCCACGCATCGCGTTCGATGAGCAGGTATTCGACCGTTCTGCCGCGGATTCCCGATGGATCGAGGGTTCGGTAGACGCCCCCCTGAGGAGCGTGGAGCACGCCGCGCAGCGGCCTCTTGGTAATCTTATTGAAGCTCGAGGCGTGGGAGTCGCGGCGATACAGATCAAAGGCGACCGTGCCGACCTCCGACGCGGTCATCCACTCCACCACGACCTTTTCGTTCGCCGAATAGGCTGTGAACGAGGCGACGACGGCGTGGCTCTCGGTGACGAGAATATTCGTGGCGGTGACACTGTCCTTGTCGCCCGAAGTCGTCGATGTCGCGGTCAGGGTCACCGGATCGCGGTAGGGTCCCTGCGCCGGGTCAACCGGTCGGATGAGTTCGTAGGCTAGACTGCCGCCCGCGTCGAGCGGCACGATCGGGTTGTTGTCCGGGCCGGTGTCGTAAGCCGGATCGACAAAGTCCCAGTCGCCGTCGCCATCCGTGTCCTCGGCGATTCTGCGATCAGGGACCCCGTCGTTGTTGGTGTCGATGAAGAGCTGAGTCGGATGGGCCAGTTCGTCATCACCAAAATAGCCGGCGGCCGTGATCGTGAACTCGAAGTCGTCGTCGACATCGCCGAGGTTCCTCAATCTGCCGGGGAAGACCGGCGAATCCCCCGGTTCCACGATTCGAGTCCCTCCACCAGAAAGATCAAAATCGATGGGTGCATCGAGCACTGTCGTCGTGTCGGTGGCGCCATCGAGGACCGCCGGGTTGGTTGACGATTCGGCAATGATGTTGCTGACGTTGGTGTCGCCGTGGCTCAGACCCGAAGCAGCCGTCACGACAACAAAGATCAGCTGGGACTCATCATCCTCGAGCTCGCGGGTGTTCTGGATTTCGAGATCCACACCGGGGGTGTACTCGCCGTCGCCGTTGGTGTCCCAGTGGATGGTCGATGTCCAATTGGCGGGATCGCTGTCGTGAACATAGAGATTCATGGTCTCCGGGGCGCCGGTGCGATTGACCACATGATGGGCGTAGGCCACCGTCCCCGGCGAAGTGATGATCCCGCTGTTGTCCGGGGTCAGAATGATCTGTCCGAGCGAATCGACCACCAGGGTTTCGTCCGACGCCGCCGACGAGACCGCCGGGTTGCGAACCGATGTCGCTCTCAGACCCGACGTTTGCTGGGTATCGACCGGCGTTCCCACCGGAATGGTGACCCGCAGGTCGTAGGGCACGGACACACCCGGTGGGACGCTGCCGGTGTTGATGGTGACACCGTTATCCCAGACCCCATCCGCATCGAGGTCCTGGGCGAGGACTGCGCCGGTGGCCGGGTCGATGAGTTCGACAGGCCAACCGAGACCGGTCACCGGAGTGATGTCGAACGAGTCGACCCGGCCACCTGTGTTGACCACAGTGTGGCTGTATGTCAGCGAGGTGCCCGGCACGCCGTAGCCGGCGTTGTTGGGTTCGACGAGGACGCCGACGCGCACAACGTCATCAGTGGCGGTCGCATCGATCTGACTCGGATTTTCAACCGTACTCGCAGCGGCGGTATTGACGATCTGGGCCTCGCTCGGATCGGCATCGACGGTGACCTGGAAGGTCACAATGAGAGACTCTCCGGGTGCGAGCGTGTAACCGTCGCCGGGGACCACCAGGTTCGGCGGTGCACCACCGGGAGCGGATGATTCCACGGTGCGGATCTCGCTGAAATCAATGCCCTGCGCCCAAGCAGAGATTCGGTAATCCGAAAAGCGTCGCTGCATCCGAATGGTCGAATCATCAAGGTATCTCGATGAAAAGATCGACGCCGGCCAGTCTCTGGCGTCGTTGTCGTCCATTCCATTGAAGACCACGGCCATGCGCTCACTTCCGGTCCCATTCACGCCGATGTCGACGATGAGATCATTGTTGTTGCCGGAGGGAACGAATTCGTGGTCGGTCGCGAGATCGCCATGGGTCATGGCGTAGACCTGGAAATCCACTGCATTGTTGTTGAACTCAATGCCCACGGCGACCTGGTCTTCGTTGGAGTTCTGGTTGACGCCGTCGCCGAGGGTGACGAGACAACCTTCAGCTGTATCGCCGACGCCGTTGTCGTTGGTGAATCCCGAGCCCCAGATCCAGGTATTCGCCCGCACCACTTCGGTCGGAATCGGTGCGGTGTTGTATTCATCGAGCTCATCGGCGCCGTCGCCACCGTTGTTTCCTTGAACCCGTACGTTCTGCACCGTCCAGTTCGATCCCCATTCGAGGGCCATGACCGTGCTGACTGCGTTCCACCCCGAGGACCCAGAGAGACGAGACCAGGAGATTGCGTTCGAGCCCGATGGCACAAAACGAAGATGACAGCTGTTGTGCCGCCTCGAATCCGTCTCTGTACTGTCGCATCCGGAGCCGTTGTAGCCGCCCACGAGGAGCACCTGAGCGATATCGGTCCAATTGCCTGTCGGTAAGGTTGCCGAACCGCTTGAGGAACCGGTGTGGGTGATTCGGTCCACACCGATGAGCCGGAACCCATCGGTGGAACAATCCGACAGACACTCGACCACGGTGATGACCCCGGTCCAGGTGTCGACGTTGTTGCGTCGGGTGAACGACAGGCGGTCGGCGGCGCCACTAGCTGCGAGGTCGCCGGTCCCGGACGGATCAGCGGTCAGAGAGACGTAGTCCTCATCCGGTCCTCGTCGATCGCCGTTGCCGTTGCCGCCGTTCCCATCCGAACCACGGACCATGACGAAATAGTCCGCCGCGAGATCCTGGTCAAGGGTGAGATCGTAGGTGTTCCCGGTGAATGGCCCTGGGGGATCCAGCCAGTACTCTGTGACGCGGAAACCCGGTCCACCAGGCACGAAGACCTGGGAGCTCCCTGCGACGTATTGAGTGTCCGCCGGCAACGGGTCGGTGATGCTGATCCCCGTCTGAGTGATATCGGTGTTGTTGGTCAGCCTGATGGTGTAGGTCACCACCTGCCCGGGCGCGACCTCGGAATTCCGGGCGTCGGAGATCTTGCTCAAACTCAGCGGTGGCGGCTCATAACCCACCGGTGTCGCCGCGACGCTCGAGCCCGAGACGGCGTTGACGATCTGTGGATCGTTGGCGGTGGTCAGCGTCGCCCCGGTCGGGAAATCCGAATCGGTCTCGTCGACATCAACTGTCGCGCTGCCGGCCTCGACGATCACCGAGTAGTTGCCGTCAGAATCGGTGGTCACGGTCTGTGTGTTGCCCTGGCTGTCGATGACCTCGACATCGACGTAGGCAAGATCCGGCTCACCCGGATCCTGGGTTCCGTCTCCATCGATATCGAGAAAGATATGACCGGTGATGACGGCGTCGCCGACGATGGGGATCTGCACCAAATTGGTGTCTGCCGGAGGCAACTCCGTCGAGTAGATGGTGGCCTGGTTGTTGACAAACTCACCGGTCGTTCCAGGATCCACCACCACGCGGAATCGGAAGATCAGGTCTTCACCCGGTCCCAGCGAAGTCTCGGTGAACTCCACTCCGTTACCGACGACGCGCCCCTCATCCGGATCCGCCGCATCGGTCAGCGACTGAAACTGGCCGCTGTTGAGCGAGAACTCCATCGACTCGGCGAGATAGCTGGTGTTGATCGGGATCTCATCGACGATGGTGAGATCGTTGGCGGCGGCGACGCCGGTGTTTTGGACCACGATCTCGAAGACTGCCGTCTCGTTGGGGTGGAGCACCGCGGGGCCGCGCTTTTCGAACTCGAGTCGCGGTCCGGTGGTGGCGATGGTCGCTCGCGCGAGGAAGTACGGGGTCTGATCGCTTTCATAGCCGGCTTCGTTCAACACGACGGACTCTGCTTCAACCCCGGGGTTGATGACGGCTGCGAACTCCAGATCGATGGGCCCGCTCGAGAAGGGGAAGACCGCGGCGGTCCAGACCACGGCATTCTGAGCCGGATCGTACCGGCCGGTGAACGACCCGCCATCGATGATGCTCCCGGCGAGGAAAGAGGTTCCCGGAGGAATCGGATCGGTGATCACGACGCCGGTTTCGTTCGCCGTTCCGGTGTTCTCCACCGTCAAGACGTACACGAGGGGTTCGCCGACCTGGGGCGGATCCACCGAACTCACCGTCTTGGTCATGGTGGCGTCGGTCTGGACCACCGACTCCAGCGAGATGGGCGAAAAGATACTCGATCCGAGGGTTCCGTGGGCGTGACCGGTGTTGGTCAGAAGACCGGGAACCGCCGCCGGCGGCAGATCGAGTTGGTAGCGGATGGTGATGTACTGGCCCTGGCCGATGGTGTCGGGTGAAAGGGCCCAGTCAAGACGATCCCTCCCGGTTTCGGGATCGATGGAAGCCACCGGATCGGCGGTGTCCTGTGCCAGGTTCGGATAAGTGATCAATGTCGAGCCTGGCACATAATCCGTCCCCTGAACGCCGGACGGAAGAACATCGTAGGCCAGAAGATCGGTCAGGGGCCCATGTCCATGGGAAGAGATCTTGAGGGTGTAGGTGACGACACCCCCGTCGAGCGGAACGGTCTCGGAATCGGCGAGCTTCTCGATGGTGAGCACCGGATCGAGAAAGAGCTCGTTGATGGGGTAGATCGTGTAGCCGGTGTCGAGGCTGGCATCGCCGAGCACTCCCAGATCGGTCTCCTGGCCCCACGCCACCGCCACCGGTTTGTTGGCGACGATCCGGGTGCCGGTATTGTCGAAATCGGTGTGGTCGAAGATCGACAGCGCTTCCAATGCATCGACGAGGTAGATGTTGCCCGCGGCGATATCGGGCGGATCGGCAACGCCATTGCCATCGAGATCGACCTGGTCGAAAACCTCGTCGTTGTCGAGATCGATCTGAACCCGGGTCGTGTCCTGGGTCGCCGAGACATAAACAGGCGATCTGTTGATCGATCCGTCGACGCTGCCTGGCGACCAGCCGACGGTGTAGATCCCGGTCAGAAAACGACGAGCGAGCCACGAATGACCCCAATCGCTCGCCCAGGTCAGATAGTCGTAGGCGCTGACACCCCAGAAGCGTCGATCGCTGACCATTCGGACCGTCGACCCGGACGGCACGTTGCGCCCTGAGCCGACCGAGTACGGGATGCCCTGGTTGGCTGGAATGCTGATGACGGTGGAGCCAACCGAGTCCGTCGCCGTGACATCGATGGCGTTCAGGGGATCCGGGTTGAAGATGTAAATATTTGCCGGCCGGTTGCCGTTGACGCCCGGGTTGTCCCCCGGTGCGGTGATGACATAATCGGTCGAGTGCAGCAGATCCGGAAGCAGGGTGTAGAACCGGGTCGCATAATTGCCGTCGCTGCCGGTATGGATAAAACCGGTGATACCCCGATCTGTCGAGACCTTCGTGCCGGCGTTGATCACAATCGCCGGCGCCGGGTTGTCATCGATGAGACCAAGAGAGCTGTAACTCTGGCCGCGATTGAGAACCAACGAAATCGGTTGTTCACCCGGGCTGTCGATATAGACCGCGGTGTCATCGACAAAGGCCACCAGGCCGATATCGACGTATTTGAACGGTTGCGTCGGGCTGGGGTCGCCGCCATAGATGTCCTCGCCGATGGGGATCGAGTACGAGCGTGCGGCCTCGACGGTCTGAAATGAGATGTTCTCGGTGGCGCCGCCGATGTACTGGGTCAGCGGATTCTGGTTGTGGATCACCGACAGCGGGCCGCCGCTGGTGACAATGCGGTCGCCACCGTCGAAGCGGATGTCGTCGGCGGGGTCCCTCGGGTTGAGGGGAACCGAGCAATCGATCCGGTCGCAACCGAGTCCCTGATCGGAGTTGAGGGTCAGGAAGGTGCCTTCGAAGAGCACGTCATCGTCGGTGCTGTTGCACGGCGCGACCCGGGGATCGGTGGTGTAATCACAGGCGGAGCCGTTGGCGGGGTTGCTGTCGCCCAGAACGAGGGTCGTCCCCTGGCTCGGTGTGAGGATATCGCTCTCGAGACCGTCTTCCCAGTGATCGTAATAGAGAACCTGGTTGTCAGCCGAAGCGACGGCCGTGACCACCGAGTCCATCCCATCCGCGAACGCAGCAGCGCCTTCACCGATGCGCACCTTGTCCATCATGTCCCAGACGTGCTGCTCGAAGCCGAGAACAAAGTAATCCTGGTAGCCCGTGGGGACGCTCTGCGCTCCCACTGAAGCGGCCGTCAGAACGACCACCAGGGCCAAGACTGAACCAAGGCCCCATATCAAGGTGCTTGAGGATCGTACGAATATTTTTCTAGTCATTCCCGTGGCTCCGATTCCACACCGCTGCCGGTGGGCGAGGATTGCCCTCCACGATTTGCGACTCGGCCTACCAGCGATTCGGAATCAACCGTATCGCTGGTTGCTCAAGTGTATCAACAAATCCACGGATGGTTTTGTGATTCTCAGGTCGAGTATCGACGGCCCCCGGATGCGTTGAGCCTGAGTAACAAATCCAGCTCAGCCGACGGGCTCACCGTCGGGTAGGCACTGTCGGTGTCACCGGCAGACGCAGAGGGACCTCACCCGCGCAGGCGCAGGCGCAGGAGCCGATCTTCAGGTCTGCAGCACGCCGACCTTGAAGGGTGCGATCTCGGGTTGGTGGGCCGCCGCGGAGAGGCTTCGAATGATGACGTCGCGGGTGCGTCTGGGATCGATGATCTCATCAACCCACAACCTGGCCGCGGCATAACGCGGATCATTTGCCTCGTCATAGCGCGCCTGGATCTCGGCCAACAGCTTCTCCCTCTCCTCGTCGGAGACGTCGTCTCCGCGGTTCTTGAGCTGGATCGCGAGGAGGGTTTTCGACGCCTGCTGGCCGCCCATGACCGAGATCGACGCCGACGGCCAGGCGTAGTAGAAGCGGGCGCCGTAGGCGCGGCCGCAGAGGGCGTAGTTGCCAGCGCCGAAGGAGTTGCCGACAAAGATGGTGATTTTCGGCACCACCGAGTTCGCGACCACGTTGACCAGCTTCGCGCCATCCTTGATGATGCCCTCGCGCTCGGATTTGGACCCCACCATGAAACCGGTCACATCCTGGAGAAAGACCAGCGGGATCCCCTTCTGGTTCATGAGCTCGACAAAGCGCGCACCCTTGTCGGCGGAATCGGAGTAGATCACGCCGCCGATCTGCATCTCTCGTTCACTTTTCTCGAGGCCCCGCCGGCGATGGACGATCTGCCGATCATTGGCGACGATCCCGACCGCCCAGCCGCCGATCCGGCCGGTGCCGCAGATCATGGTCCTCCCATAGGTTGCCTTGTACTCGGTGAACTCGGAGCCGTCGAGGATCCGGCCGAGCAGATCGTGGGTGCTGTAGGGTCTCGACCGATCCACCGGCATGAGCCCGAGGATCTCCTCGGGATCGGCCAGAGGCGGCCGCTCCTCGATCCGGCTGAAGGCCGCCTGCGCGGGACGCGCCAATTCGCCGATCCGCGCCCGGATGTGGGAGATGGCGGAACTGTCATCGGGGAACCGATCATCGACCACACCGGAGATGTCGACCTGGACCTCGGCCCCACCGAGTTCCTGATTGCCCATCTTTTCGCCGATGGCGGCGGTCACGAGGTGCGACCCGGCCAGGAAAATGGTCCCGGTCCCCTCGACGATGAGCGCCTCGTCGGACATGATGGGCAGATATGCGCCGCCGGCGACACACGAACCCATGATGGCCGAGATTTGATAGATGCCCTCGGCCGACAATCGCGCGTTGTTGTAGAAGACCCGCCCGAAGTGATCGCGGTCGGGGAAGATCTCATCCTGCATCGGCAGGAAAACACCGGCGGAATCAACCAGATAAATGATGGGCAGTCGATTCTCCATGGAGAAGTCCTGCGCCCGGAGAATCTTCTTGCAGGTGAGCGGGAACCAGGCGCCCGCCTTGACCGTCGCATCGTTGGCGACGATGACGCATTCGCGGCCGCTGACGGTGCCGAGTCCGGTGACCACGCCCGCCGCCGGCGCACCGCCCCACTCTTCGTAGATGCCCCAGGCGGTGAAGCTCCCGAGCTCGAGGAATTCCGACCCCTCATCGATGAGTGCCGCCACCCTCTCCCGAGCGAGAAGTTTGCCCGCCTTGCGCTGTCTCGCGGCGGCTTTTTCACCTCCACCGGCTGCAATGGTGCGCCGCTGTGCCTCGATGATCCGCAGCTCGTTGAGCCAGTGATCCCGGTTCGCCTCGTAGGTCTCGTCATGGTTCGCTTGTCGATCCAGCAATTTCGGCATATCCACCTCGATGAGCGATTTGGGAAAGCCATTGTAGACCCTTCTCTCTGCTACACTCCGCTGACCCTCGTTGCTTCTGGAGGCTCAGTGGCGAAAATCAAGGTACGGCGGACAAATCGAGAAGAACTCCCGGGTCTTGCGGTGCTCCGGGATGCCGTCGCCGCCGAGCTCGACGCCTTTCCGAGGCACAGCGGAATCCTCGATCTCGATATGGAACTCGACCCCGATCTGACCCACCTCATCACCCGCGATCCGGACGGCTTTCAGACCGCCGAGGACAAAAACGAGACCGTCGGTTTCGCCGCCGGCCACGTCCGGTCACGCCAATGCGTGATCTCCGAGATGTGGGTGTTGCCGCAGCATCGCGGCCGCGGCGCCGGCGACGCGCTCATCAAGCGGATGCTGATCTACGGTGAGCGTTCGGGTGCCCGAGAGTTTCTCACCGTCGTCCCCACCCAGGGGGTGGCGCAGAGTCTGCTCCTGCGACATGGTTTCCGGCCCGTGGCGCCGGTCTATCAACTGACGATCCCGCCCACCGAAGCGCCGCGCATCGGCCACGCACTGTCGCGGTTGATGGATGGGCGCGATGTCACCACCGATCTTTTCAACCGTCGCGGTCAGGCCGATCTCGATCGCATCGATCGACTCAACCGCAACATCGTCCGCGATACCGACCACCAGTACTGGCTCAAGCAGCGCGGTCTCCACGCCGCCTTTGTCCGCCAGGGTGAGCGTATCGCCGCCTATGCCTATGGCGGACGTGATCAGATCGGACCCGTCGCCGGCACCACCAGAGAAGCGTCGATCTGCGCCCTCGGTTGGGCCATCAATCTCGCCAGTGAAGCCGCGGCGGAAGACGACATCCTCACCGTGCGGATACCGGCGCCGTTTATCGAAGCGGTCGAGGCCATCCTCGATGCGGGCGGTCGTTTCGAGGCCACCCTCATGATCTACGGGCGGGATCTCAAGCTGAGTTTCGACCGCTGCACCCTGGGCCACGTCGCCCTCCCATGAGTGATCGCATCCGCCCGGCGGACCGGACGGATCTCACCGGCCGTCGTCGGGTGGACTACGCCAGCGATCTCAATGAACAACAGTATGCGGCGGTCATGCACCCCGGCGGACCCATGCTGGTACTCGCCGGCGCCGGCACCGGTAAGACCCGGACCCTGGTCTACCGCGCCGGCCGGCTCATCGAGGATGGGGTCTCGCCCGGTCAGATCCTGCTGCTCACCTTCACCAACAAGGCTGCACGCGAGATGTTGGACCGAGTCGGTCGCCTCCTCGAACGCGACACCGCGCGGGTGCATGGAGGGACATTCCACTCCGCCGGCCACCGGATCCTGCGGCGTCACGCCAAAGAGGTCGGCTACACCCCTCGGTTCAGCATTCTCGACCGTGAGGACGCCGGCGATCTCATGGGTCACGCCCTGGCCGACGTCTCGCCGGAGGTTCCCGATCGGCGGTTGCCCCGACCGCGACTGCTCGTTGATGTCTACAGTTATCGTCATCAACACCGGTTGCGAGCTCGAGGATGTGCTGCTCAAGCGGGCGCCCCAGTTCTACGACCAGGCCGAGATCATCGCCGCCATCTTCAAGCGTTATCTCGAACGCAAACGCGACGCCGATCTCATGGATTTCGATGATCTTCTGCTCAACTGGCTGCTGCTTCTCAAGCGCTATCCCGATGTCCGGCGCCGGCTCGCCGCGAGCTACACCCACATCCTGGTCGACGAGTACCAGGACACCAATCGGCTCCAGGCCGACATCGTCGACGCCATGCTCGGGCCCGAGCGCAACGTCATGGTCGTCGGTGACGATGCCCAGTCCATCTACGCCTTCCGCGGCGCCGACTTCGACAATATTCTGAGTTTCCCTGAGCGCCACCAGGGCTGCAACGTCTTCCGTCTCGAGACCAACTACCGATCGACACCGCCGATCCTCGCCCTTGCCAACGCCTCCATCGAGCACAACGAGCGTCAGTTCAAAAAGGAGCTCCGCTCGATCCGCAAGGACGGGGAGATGCCTGCGGAGGTCGTCGTGCCCAGCCCTGAAATCCAGGCGTCCTGGGTGGCGGACACCGTCCTCGAGCTGCGCGAAGAGGGCATCGAGCTCGAGGAGATGGCCGTCCTCTACCGCAATCACTGCCCACTCCTTCGATCTCCAGGTCGAGTTGACCCGCCGCAACATCCCGTTCCAGGTCCGCTCCGGGTTGCGATTCTTCGAGCAACGCCACGTCAAGGACGTCCTCGCCCACCTGCGATTCATCGACAATCCGCGCGACGAGATCTCCTTCGCCCGGCTCATGAAGCTCCGCACCGGCTTCGGACCGAGGCTCACGGCACGGCTCTGGCAGGCCATGGCGGGGACCAACCCGTTCGAACGTCTGCTCCACCTCGACCCCACCACCGTCGATCTGCCGAAGACCGCGCGGACATCGCTGGCCGTCACCCGGGCCCTGCTCCAGGAACTGGCCAAACCGCAGCTTCTCGGTCAACCCGGAGAGGCCGTCCGGCTCGTCGTGTCCGAGTTCTACCGCGACTGGGCGCGAGGCAATCTCGAGAATGCCGGAAACCGGCTCGAGGACATCGAACAGCTCGCGCTCTTTGCCGACGGCTATCCCGACATGGTGGCCTTTCTAGCCGAGATCACTCTTCTCAACGATCTTTCAGGCGAAGAATCCGTCGGCGGCCCAGCCGACGAGGTTCTGACCCTCTCGAGCACCCACCAGGCCAAGGGCCTCGAGTGGCGTGCGGTCTTTGTCATCTGGTTGTCCGAGGGTCGCTTCCCAAGCGCCCGGGCCGAGGACATCGAGGAGGAGAGACGCCTCTTCTATGTCGCCGTGACCCGCGCCCGCGACCGGCTCTATCTCCTCAGACCCGAACTCGCCCGGGATCGCTACCGGGTCGATGTTCTCCTCGATCCATCGCGATTCGTCGGCGAGTTGCCGGACTCTCTGAGGGAGCGCGTCGTCGTCGCAGCAGTACGGGAAGACGAAGACCAGGATCTCCTTCCCGCGGGCCGCTACCAACTGCCGGACTTTCTCGACGGTCCCGGAGACGACGAGGTCAACTGAAGCGGGCAGACTTTTTTTCAGAAGTATCGTGCCGCCTGCTCGAGAAGCCTTTTCTCGATGACGACGTCGTCCACATCGATCTCATGGTGGATCGGGATCGGTGCGCAGGCGCCGATGTATTCCCAGGTGGCTGGTGGAGCGCCGAATGCACCCCGTTTCAAGGCACATTCGCTGGGGTTGTTGAGGTCAGTCGCCGACGTCGAAGATCAACGCCACGATCAATTCCGAACCCGGCCGCACCGCATCGTAGAGATCGAGAAAACGGGAAATGACCGGGTCGTCCAAAAACTCGGCAAGGTCCCTCAGATAGGGATAACTGATGGCCTGATGGCGAAGTTCGACCGCAACGTGGTATCTGGACCCTGCGAGAGCGCCGAGCTGATAGGTAATCTCGTCGTGCCCGAATCCGAAGTCCGGGTCGTTCAAGCTGTAGCCCGCCGGTCGGATGTCCTCGGCAGCCGTTACTGGATCGAAACCCGGAGGAACGATCCGGTTGTCCTTGAGGTACTGCGACGCCCGGAGCAGGGTGACGGTGGCGTCATTGTCGGTGTTTCCCATGACGGCCTCGTAGACCTGGACCTGATCGGGACGTGAGATGGTGCGATGGTGGGGTTCAAAGGCACCGGGATCTTCGTCAGAGTCGACCCCGCTGATCCGGCCGTCGGGCATCATGGCCCCGGATTCGAAGACAATCTCGCCGCGATGGTCTTTGACCACCGCATGCAGGTAGACCCGGCGCGAGGGGAAAGCGGTCGGAAGTTTGTGCCCGGTCAGATTGCCGATCCGGATGGCGAACTCGAGGGTCCCGTCGTGGAGGGTGGCGCCAAGGAGTTCGAGTTCCCCTGAGTGGCTCAGGAGCTCGCGGCCGGCGTCAACGGAGGCGAGAAGCGGCGCGGGGTCGCCTCCCTGCAGCGCCGTTTCCATTGCGAGCAGGCTCAACGATTCGGTGTTCGCGCAGACAAAGGCGTGCCAAGCATGGGCCCGCTCGTCGAACCACAGCGGCCGGCCGGCCATTGGGCCGTCATCCTCGATGGGCAAATGGCACTGCCTGCAATCGGTGGGATCCTCAAAACTCGCGAAGCCACCGGAGTGCCATTCGCTGAAAATCATCTGTTCCGGAGGGTCCTCGCCGACGATCTGACCCTGAACATCGGGATACGGTGTGTTGAGGTTGTGGCAGGCAGAGCACTTGGCTTCGATGAGTTCTCGTTGTTCAGGCGCACGCAGAACCTCGCTGCGGACCTTGGCCTGGAAGAAAGGGTCATCTGATCCGTAGGCCATGATGCTTGCCGACCACAGACCCACGATGACCGGTCCGTCGTCCGAATCGGCACCGTGTCGAGAATCGGCGGCGACGTGGCACGCCGAACACGCCGCCGCGCCACGGCAGGCGAGCGTCTCGAAGTCGACTATGGCTGGGTCATGCCCTTGTGATGCGGCCATTCGGGGCGACCAGTTCAAGACAACGAGAGTCAGAGCGAGGAATGACATCGACCTGCGACGTGATGATTGCATGCGACACCTCCTTGCTCCTGGTTGATTCCAACTGCCGGAGAGTATCGGTCCCGATCCAGGAAGCGGCTATGACCCGGGTCACTCGACCATGGTAGAAATCTCCGACAACAAAAGGCTTAGTGTTACACTTTTGCAACGGCCGCATACAATTTCGAGGGTATTGTAATGTTCAGGTTCGTTCCTGCGTGAATTTCTGCTCCTCTCTGGTCTGAGCCGAGGACGGCATCAAATTCGCTCTTTCG